>JBFBCZ010000017.1:0-193511 GCA_040689555.1 Actinosynnema sp. NPDC051121
CACCAGCGCGGGAAACGCGCCGCTCCCGCGGCCCCACCGCGACCACCTGCCGTCCGGCTCACGTCGTTCACACCGCCTCGGCCGGTCGCCCACCGACAGCTGACACTGGTCGACCCGCCACGCGATCTCGTCGCCGGCAAACACGCGGGATTCCCGCCACCGGCCGATCCGGAGATCGCCGACTACCTGCTCGACCGGATGCGCGAGCACGCCACCCGCCACGGCTGGAGCGCCAAAACCGTCAAGCGGACACGCCGCGCGATCGAGATCGTGCTCGGCCTGCAGGACACTCCCGGCGCACCGATCACGGCCAGCATGATTCATCAACTGCCCACCATCGGGCTGCCCACCGAACTGACCCGCGAGTTCCTGGCCGAGCACGGATGGGTCGAGGACGACCGCACACCCGCCATCGAGACCTGGTTCGACAACCACGTCGCCGGACTGCCCGAGCAGATGATCACCGAGCTGCGCTTGTGGTCGACGGTGCTCTGGCACGGCCACGACACCGTACCGCGCAGCCGCGCCCGAGCCCGCAACACCGTGCAGATCAAACTGCGATGGGCACTGCCCATCCTGCGAGCCTGGGCCGAACACGGCGTCGGGTCGCTGCGGGAGATCGGCCGCGACGAGGTCCTCGCAGCGCTGCCCGCCGGCGGCAACGACCGCTACACCGTCGGTGCCGGACTCCGCTCGATCTTCACAGTCCTCAAGGCACACAAGGCCGTCTTCACCGACCCCACCTCCCGGCTCCGGCTCGGAGCACCCGAACGTCGGCAACCGCTGCCCGCCGACCTGGACCTGATGCAGGAAGGGCTGACCTCCCCGGACCCGACCCGCGCGGCGATGACCGCCCTGCTGGCCTTCCACGGCCTGGCCGCCGGACAACTGCGCACCCTGCAGCTCACCGACATCCGCGACGGCCGGCTGCACCTCGACGGCCGCACCATCCTGCTCGCCGAGCCGGTCCGCGCCCGGCTGAGTGTCTACCTGGACTACCGCACCCGGCGCTGGCCGCACACGGCCAACCCGCACCTGTTCGTCCACCACCGCACCGCGCTGGGCACCAACCCCGTCGGCCCCCGCTGGCCCGGACTCGTGCTGGGCACCGCCGCCCGCGACATCCGCACCGACCGCATCCTCGACGAAGTCCGCGCCACCGACGGCGACCTGCGCCGCATCTGCGCCCTGTTCGGAATGTCCGTCAAAGCCGCCGCTCGCTACACCGCGATCCTCGACCACCCCGACCTGACCCGACAGCACGACCTCAACCACTGATCGGTCCGACTGCCCACCCACACCAGCACCACGGTGCTCGCCCCGGCCAGTCGGCACCACAACACGAGTTCGTGAACCGAAGCGGTCGACTACCCTCATCAGCGACCACCACCGCTCGGGTTCCCGCCGGAGACCGCTCCAGAATTCGTGAACCCGTCAACGTTGGGGACGAAGCGCTCGACGGGCCCAACGGCTTCGGCGTGCACCGGCAGGCTCAGGAACGGCACGACCGAGGTCGCGGTCCCGCTGACCCGCACCGAGGCCGAGGTGGCGTTGCGATCGGAGGCGACGGTGGAGCCGGTGAGCGGGCCGCTCGCGAGCTGGTCGAGCAGTTGCCGCGCGCTGGACGTGCCGGCCGCGGCGGTCCCGTTCTGGGATCGTGCGACGGCGAGCCCTTGCGAGGCGGCGGCTTGGGCGATGTGGGTGGCGTGTGACCAGAGCGCGAACTGCACGATGGCCAGCAGCATCAGCAACAACAGCGGGGTCGCGATGACCAGTTCCGCGCTGACCGAGCCGCGATCACCGCGCAGCGCTCGGCGGACTCGGCACCATCCGATGCGATTCGCTGGGGGCCGCTTGCTGTGCTTGTGGCTCATGGGAATCACATGGTGATGCCGTTGGCCTTCTCGGTGACCTTCGCGATGACGATTGCGATCACCGCGAGCGCGGCCACGACCAGCAGAGCGGTCACCAGGACGGTTTCGGTCGAGTACCCGGCCTCCGGCTGGCGGCGCAATTCCTCCCATCGTGCTTGCACCACTGTCCACAATGCCTCCACTTGTGTGCGCATCGTGTTCTCCTTCCTTGTCGTTCACGTTCGGTCGTTGTCCGCGCGAGATGTCATAGTCCATTGAGGACCTGCGTAAGGGCGGGGTAGGCGATGAAGGCCAGGAACCCGAGAAACAGAGCCATCACCGGCAGGCTCATGCGTTCGGTGGCTGCTTGGGCGTCGCCTTCGGCTTCGGTGATCTGGTGAGTGCGCAGTGCCGTGGCCTTGGCGGCCAGGGAGGTGCGGACCTTGGCTCCTTCGGTGCCGGCCAGGCTGACCGAGGCCGCGAGTTCGGCGAGTTCGGTCACATCGAGTTCCTCGCCGAGCCGGCGCAGCGTCGCCCACGGCGTCGTGCGGGTGAGGCGGGCGGTGTCCAGGGCGCGGCGGATCTGCTCGAACGCCCACCCACGTCCGATGTTGACCGAGTCACCCAGCGCGCTGTCGACCCCAGCTCCGCCGGCCAGGCTGATCCACACCAGGTCCAGGTAGGCGGAAAGCGCGTGGCGGAACCCGGTACGCAGCTTCGCGGCTTCGGCATGGGCCTGCAGGTCCGGCAGGACGAACCCGACGGCCGCCAGGACGAGGCCAGCGATGATCGGAAACTCGAAGCCCGGTCCGAGCCCGGCCACGGTGAGAACCACGGTCAGCAGGACGGGCAGCAGCAGCCCGGCGACGGTGAGGGTGGCTTTCTCCGCCAGGTGGGTCGAGGTCGAGCGGCCGGTGACCGCCAGGTCCCTGGCCAGGCGCGGGCCGGGGAGCCCCAACGCGCGCAGTGGGGCGACCGCGGGTCGGCCGAGCCAGGCGGCCCAGCCGGTGTCGTCGGTGGCGAGGATGGGTGCCGGAGCGGGTGGGGCGGTGGCGCGGGCCAGGACCGCGCCAAGGGCCGGTCGTGGCGGGAACAGGTAGACCGCCAAGGCCCACAGGCCGATCCCGGATCCGATGCCCAGGGCGATGTAGGTGATCATGGTGTTCACTCCTGCCTCGCGGTGACGAGACCCCGTGCCGGGCTGGTCGCCGAGTCCTGGTCGGCGGTGGAGAGGAAGCGGTCGGGCTGGGCGACGCGGGCGATGCGGTTGAGCCACGCGAACCCTGCGGCGAACAGTGCTCCGATGCCCAGGAGCACGATCTGACCGGCGGCGCTGTCGTAGGCGCCCATGTAGTCGCGGTTGAGCAGCACCACGGCGACGGCGAAGGCCAGGGTGGTGCCGACGATGACGCGCACCGAGGTGCGGGTGCGGGCGCGTCCTGCTTCGACGCGCATCCGCATCGAGGCTTGCCCGCGGGCGGCGTCGGCAAGCGAACCGAGCAGGTCGGCGAGCTGGCGGGTCTGTTGTTCGGCGGCCAGCAGCAGGGCGGCGATGACCAGGTCGCCGACCGGGTCGTCCAGGCGTTCGCCGAGACGGCGCAGCGCGGGCGCGAGCCGGTCTCCGTTCTCGATCCCGGCGGCGAGCTCGCCGACCTCGCCGCGGATGGCCGTCGGCGCCAGCGGCGCCGTGGCGAGGATGGCCTGCTCGAGCCCGGCTGCGGCCGACAGGGTGTCGCGGAGCATCTCGGTCCAGGTGGCGATGGCCTCGATCCGCGCGACTCGGCGGGCGTGCTCGGGGTCGCGGCCGAGCACCCGCGGAAGCGCCCAGGCGGCGAGGCCGGCCAGGACGGCGCCGACGACCCAGCCGGTGAGCAGACCGGTCACCACCCCGGCGGTCACAGCGAGGGCCATCCGCAGGCCGCGGTGCTGGCCCACGTTCCCGGCCGCGCGGGTCCGGGTGCGGCGCTGACGATGGGGATCGGTTCCGCGCCAGCCGAGGACCACCAGCAGCAGGCCGACCCCGGTGCCGACGCCGAGCAGCGCTGCGGCGGCCGTGGTGGGGCTGAGGGTGATGTTCACGGTCCCCACCAGCCCTCGGGGTTCTCCAGCACGCCGGGGTCGAAGCCGACGTCGACCAGGTCGTCGAGGGTGTCGCTGCGCAGCGCTCCGGCCACGGGGCGGGCGCGGCGGTCGGGGCCGGGGCGGTAGACCTCGTTGGAGATCACCTGCGGGCCGTCGGCGCCGACGACCTCACGGATCGAGGACACGACACGGGTGCGCCGGTCCTCAGCGCGGGCCAGGTGCACCACGAAGTGCACCGCCGAGGCAACCAGCAGGTTCGTGGCTTCCAGCGGGAGCCGCTCGACGCCTTGGGCGGCGTAGGAGGCCAGGCGGGTGAACGCGATCCGGGAGCTGGAGGCGTGCAGGGTGGCCATCGAGCCGTCGTTGCCCTGGGACATGGCGTTGCACATCGGGATGACCTCGGGACCGCGAATCTCGCCCACGATCACCCGGTCCGGGCTCATCCGCAGGCCCCACCGCACGAGTTCGGCCTGGCTGATCGCGCCCTCGCCCTCGACGTTGGCTTCGCGCGCCTGGAAGGCCGTCACGTCGGAGTGAATGTCCGGGTCATGGTCCAGGCCGAGCTCGAAGGCGTCTTCGATGGTGACGATGCGCTCCAGCGGGTCCATCTCGGAGGCCAGCGCACGCAGCAGGGTGGTCTTGCCCGCGCCGGTGCCGCCGGTGATCAGGACGTTCCTGCGGGCCTTGACGAGCGCCCGGAGGAACGCCTCCAGGCCAGGGTCGAGGGTGCCTCGGCGGCGCAGCTCCGGGAGGGTGACGGTGAGGTAGCCGTGGCGGCGGATCGACAGCGCGGTCACGCCCCCAGCGGTCAGGCCCATCACCGCGAACAGCCGCTCCCCGCCGGGGAGCTGGAGGTTGACCGCCGGGGAGCCTTGGTCGAAGCGGCGTTCCTGGCTGCTGGCGCGGGCGGCGAGCAGCCGGACCAGGTCGGTCAGTTCCTCGTTGGAGCCCGCGATGGGGGCGACCGGGGCGCGGCGGCCGTCGTTGTACTGGACGAAGACGCGGTCGTAGCGGTTGGCGTTGATCGTTTCCACGGTCGGGTCGTCCAGCAGCGGTTGGAGCCCGGCCATGCCGAACAGCTCGTTGACGACCTCGCCCACGACCCGCTGCTCGACCTCGCGGGGCAGCAGCTGCCGGCCTGCGGCCAGCTCGTTCTCGGTGTGCACGCGCAGCGCCTCGTCGAGAATGCCGCGCGCCAGCTCGCGACGCGCCTCGCGGGTCGCGGTCGTCCCGGTGCGGTCCTGCTGATCGGCAACCCGCTGCGGAAGCTCGGCGTTCAACCGCTCCCGCAGGTGCTGCCGCAGCCGCGTGGTGGCGGCCGACAGGTCAGCCGTGTCCTCGTCGGTGCTCCAGCCCAGCGGCGGCACATCAGCGTCGGGGCCAGGTGCGGCGCTGCGGAACGGGGCCGCGCCGGACGGCTGGTGGGGGCGCAGCGGCACCGGTGCCGGGTACTGGTTGGTCGGGTACGTCACGACGCCTGCCCTCCCTGCTGGTCGCGTTGGGCGGTTGCGGGGCTGGGTGCGACGCGGACACCGTTGGACGAGACCGCGCCGAGTGGCACACCCGGAACCGAGCGCAGGACCGGAACCTGCGTCAGCGGCTCAGCGGGCCGGGGCTGAGTTCGGGCGGCCGGTGTGTGCTCGCGGGTGGCGAGTTCGGTGGCGACGCGGTGGGCGAAGCGGCCCAGCGCCGAATGTGCGGGGCCGCTGCGCCCCCAGCGCAGCTTGTTGGGCCGTCCGCAGAGCACGGCCGCGCCGTTCGGGTCGTCGGGCACGCGCCCCAGCGGCGGCACGCCGAGTTCGCGGGCGACCTCGGCGGTGGAGTAGCCCTCGCCGACCAGCAGCAGTACCGGGTTCGGGCTCCAGCGGCCGACGGTGGGCAGCCGGTGCGGGAGGTGCGCGAGGTCGTCGGCGTGAGCCCGAGACAGCAGCACGACCGCGTCGGAGGCGCGCACGATCGGCAGCGCGGGCGAGCCGGGGTCCACGCGTCCGCAGTCGACGATGACCACCGTGCCCGGCTGGTTGGCCGCTGCGCGCAGCACGCCGAGCCCGCTGGTCGGGTCGGGAGCCAAGGCCGACAGCGCCGCGCGGGCCTGGTCGGCATCGGGTGGGGCGGAGATCACCGGCAGGCCGCCGGGAAGCTGCTGGGTGTGCCGCCACACCAGGTCGGTATCGCCGCTGCGCCGCGCCGCAGCGGCCAAGCTCACCAGGCCCGGTGTCGAGGACAGCGAGAACCGCAGGCCGAGATCGCCACCGGAAGGATCGGCCTCGACCACCAGTGCGCGTGCCGGAGCGGGCCAGCGGGCGGCCAGGGCCACGGCCAGCGTGGTGGCGCCCGGTGAGGCTTTCAGGGACAGGACCGAGATCAACATCAGCGACCTCCAGCGGAGAGCATCACGATCGACAACTGACCGGTCGGCACCGCGGCGACCTGGCGGGCGGCGGCCTCGGACAGCTGCACCGACACCACGGTGTTCTGGTCGTTCGCCGGAGTGGTCACGCTGGTCACCACCGCAGGCCAGACCGTGCCGCCATCGGCGGGCGGACTGGTCGCGGTTCCGGCCTGACCGGGCACGAACACCACCGACACCCGCGCTCCCGGACCAACCTCCGCGGGGAACTGGCCGGGTTTGAGCGCGAGGGCGGCGATGGCCTGCCCGTCCGTGGGCAGCACGGCGCCGCCGACGGCGTCGGGGGTGAGCAGCGCCCCGGCCGACAAGCTGGTGGCCATCGGCCTGCCGACCACGGTGGCCGCCTGGTCCGCGCCGACGACGGCGACACTGGGGTCGACCGCGACGTTGACCTGCCGCAGGTCCTGCGTGGTCAGCACGTGACCCACCGGCACGCCGCGGGCCAGCGCGAGCACGGCCTGCCGATCTCCGGAATTCAGCGAGATCAGCACGAAACCGCCCACACAGGCCAGTACGAGCAGCACGCCGAGCAGCAGGTACGGCACGCTGCGACACCGCCCTGTGACGCGCAACCGCGAGGCGGAAGGCTTCTTGCCGTCGTTGACCCAGGGACCGTTGGCCATGCTCGTGGCTCGGTCGGTGTCGGGCCGGATCGTGGTGTCGGTGCTCACGCCGGTACCTCCAAAAGGCATGCGGGTAGTGCGCCGCGTCGCCAGAGGGTTGTCAGCGAGCGGAACAGGTGGTCATCGCGTTGTGGGCTATGCGGAGATGCCTCGCCAGGAGACAGTGGCGGCGGTCAGCCGCCGCCGTTGTTGAGCGCCTGCGACTCCGCCACACGGAAGGTCACATTGCCCGTCGTGGTCATGTCCGGGAACGTCCCGCCCTGACCCGCACCGGACCAGGTCACCGTCCAGTGCACGGTCGCCGTCACCGGATACGCCTGTCCTGGCTGGCTCGCTGAGGATCGGCGGTAGACGTGGCCGCAATCCGGCGACGGCGCCTTGGGATGTGTGCCCGCCTTGTACGGCGTCCCTGCACCAGGGCACTTGACGGTGACACCGTCACCCATCTCCCACGTCACTGACATCGGGGTGGCAACCGCCGTCACCGACACACCTGGAACCGATGCGCTTGCCGCCACCTCCTGCCACCCTCCACTCAGCCACAACCACGTGGGCAGGTTGACCAGCTGTACTTCGCCGGGATTGGCCGAGATCGCTACCGACGGCAGCCGCAAGCGGTTGCGCGCGATGGCGGCCAGCTGCTCCGGTGAAAGCGCCGGTTCAGCACTACCACCGCTAGGCACCCAGATCGGCCCGTGGGTCAGCGGGTCCTTACCGTCCGGCGAACACAGGACCATGAACCAGCCACCCGGCTCCCTCGGTTGCTCACCCGGTGCTTGGTAGTCGACTGGCCTGTAGCTGCACTCCGCGAAGGGGTCCTCTCCATCGCCTGAAGCTTGGTCTGTGCCAGTCGGGCGATCCGGGTTCGAACCTGGTTGCGGCCTTTGACTATTTCCGGCCCCGAGTTCGCACACGGGCGCCGGTGCCTGGCTGCAGTCCACGTTTCCCCATGGGCCCGCGTAGGCAGGCTGAGCACTGCCAATGAGTGCCAGCGCCACGAGTGCGGCCGTCTGCTTCAGCATGTCCACACCTCCTGGACACCGAACTCGACGACCTTCCAGGACCCGTCGACCTGCTTCTCCACCACGGCGTCGATGCGTCGCCTGCCGTCGGGTTCGTCGTCCGCTGGCTGCCCGGTGTCGGCGTAATGCCTCGTCCAGTTGGTCGAGTCTCCGCAATCAGTCACGACGATCTTGGTCGGAGCGTCACTTGGCTCGGCCGACGAGACGGAGGGATTGAGAACCGGTTGGCCCCGGGAAACCACGCCCTTGTAGTGGTCGCCGTACAGTCCGCGAGTCATCGTGGACAGTGCTGTCCCCGTCGCGAACTGGCCTAGTCGCGGGGACTGCCAGTCCGAGGTCTTGGCAGCCTCGGCGTAGTTGAGCCACATCCCTCGATAGGCATCGAGCGCCGACTTCTGGGCTTCATCGGCTGGATCCGGTGTCGGATCGACCGTCTGTGAACCTGTGGACGTGTTCCCGCCGCCGGGGGCGGTCGATTGCACTGCCGAGTCCGACGGGCCGCACGCGACCGCGGAGACGAGCGTGAGGGCTGCCAGGGATCGATATGAGGTCTTCATGAGCTGGGTCCTCAAGTCGTGGTCCAAGAAGGTTGACGAGTTCACGGCAGGACGAGCGAGAGGAGCGCTCCGCCCACGATCGCGGGGCCGAAAGCGAGGTGCTCACTGGGAGAAATCCGCCTTGCGAGCAGGAGGACTGTGCCCACCGCAGCTCCCAAAAACAGGGCGAGAACGAGTCCACGCAACACGTGTGACCACCCGGCCCATCCGAGGAAGAGCCCGACCGCTCCGAGCAGTCTGACGTCACCCGCCCCGAGCTCTCCGGGAGCGAGGAGCGCGGTCGCCAGCGCCGCAGCGAACACGACCACCGCCGCAAGAGCCGCCCTGACGAGGGCGGAAGCATCCTCGGTGTGCACCGCTGCGGCGAGGAAGATCGCCAACCCGCCCCCGAACAACGCCGTCGTGAGCCGGGTGGGCAGTCGATGGCACGCCCAGTCGATCAACATCAATTGCCCTCCGACCACCCCGAGCCATGCCGACGCGACCATGAGCGAGGTATCGGTGAACCGGTGATCGAGGACGACGAGACCGAACGCGAAGGCTACTCCAGACATGAGACTTTCTCCTCGAAAAGTGGCCCACCGTACACTTGGCAACACGCATCCCAGTTCGTTCCGCCGGATCGCTGCCACCAGGTTTCTGGTAGTCATTGGGCCGCAAATCAGCCCGACAGTCGACCATGTAAGAGGATCCGACATCTCATACCTTCCCCTCGTCACGGACCGTGACCTGCACACATCGAGTGGCATGCCCGTTCACTCGATAGTGGTGTCGTGGCACCGCTTTGGCCGCAGGTCCACCCTCGTCATGCCTATCCTCATGTTCTCCATTGATCACCAGCGGCGGCATCGCTGCCGGTGTCCACGGTGGCGGGGCGACCTGGGGGTGGACAAGGGGGAAGGTGTATTCGGATGGACGGAATAACGAATACAGCGCACGCGCCAGTCCCTGCGGGCTCATTCGGTGCAGAGTTGCGCAGGCTTCGGGGCACGATGACACTTCGCGAGTTGGCGGAGCTGGTCCATTTCAGCCCCAGCCACATCAGCAACGTCGAGAACGGCACCAAGCCCCCGACCGAGGACTTCGCTCAGGCCTGCGACGCAGCGCTCGCCACGGGCGGCACTTTGACGGCCCTGGCGAGGACCACTGTGAAGCGCCCGAGCCAAGGGAAGGTGCCGCGGCCTGCTCAGCTCCCACCATCACCTCAGCTGATCGGTCGAAGCGACGTCCTCCGAGCACTCGATGCACAGCTCCAGCGCCGTCGACACGCCACCTCCGCCACGGTGGTGGCCTTGGACGGGCAGGCCGGAGTCGGGAAGACCTCGTTGGCGGTCGCTTGGGCGCACGAGGTGAAGCATCTCTTCCCCGATGGCGCCTTCTTCGTCGATCTCCACGGCTTCTCGCCGGAGGGCGAGCCGGTCGACGCCGCCGACGTGCTGGAGGACATCCTCAAGGTGCTAGGGGTTCCGCCGGAGGCGGTACCAGCCAGCGCGGAGAGTCGTTCCGCCTTGTTGCGGACGCGACTGGACGGCACCCGCACCCTGCTGGTCTTGGACAACGCGAGCCGCGCCGACCAGGTCCGGCCCCTGATCCCCGCAGCCCCCGGTTGCCTGGTCCTGGTCACGAGCAGGCAGCGCTTGTCGACCCTGGCGGTGCGGCATGACGCCTTCTGCTTGACGGTCGACCCGTTCGACCGAGCCGACGCCGAGTCCTTGTTGCGGGACGTCGTGGGAGGTGCCCGCGTCGATGCGGAACCGGAAGCCGCCCAGCAGATCGTCAAGCTCTGCGGTGGTCTGCCGCTGGCGGTACGGGTCGCGGCTGAACGCATCGCAGCCAGCCGGCACCTGACCCTCGCCGGACTCGCGGAAGAGTTGTCGGATGTCGACCAGCGCTTGGACGTGCTCTCACCCGACGATGTCGACGCGGCGGTCCGCGCGGTGTTCTCCTGGTCCTTCCGGGCGCTCGAACCCGACGCCGCTCGCCTGTTCCGGCTGCTGAGCCTTCACCCGGGCAGGGAGTTCGGCGTCGACTCGGCCGCGGTGCTCGCCCGCTGCGAGCCCGCCAAGACGGCACGCCTGCTCGACACCCTGGCGCGCGGACACCTGCTTCAAGAAGTGGGCCCTCGCCGCTTCCGGTTCCACGATCTGCTGCGCGACTACGCGACCGAGCAGGTCGAGATCACCGAGACGCCCGAGGACATCGCTTCCACTCAGCGACACCTGCTGGAGTGGTACCTCCAAGCGGCGACCGCAGCGAGCCACACCATGTCGCCCAATCGTCCGTTCGCCCAGCTCAATGCGACAGACACCGGACACGTCCCGCCCGACTTCGCAACGCCCGCGGACGCCGTGAGGTGGTGCGAGACCGAGCTGCCGAACCTGGCCGCGGCCACCTTGCAGGCGACTGCCCTCAACCTGCACACCGTCGCCTTCGGCCTGCCGTTCGTGCTGACCGACTACCTCTACTGGCGCAACCCCTGGAGCACCTGGCTGGGGCCGTTGAAGGCGAGCCTGGACCAGGCGCGGCGGCACGGGGATCTCACCGCGCAGGCGTCCCTGCTGAGCAGCCTCGGCAACGCCTACATCAACCAGGGCAAGTTCGTCGAGGCCATGCAGTGCGTCACCGAGGCGCTGGAAGTGTGCCAACGGCTCGATGACCTCAACGGCCAGCTGTGGTCGCACGTCGGCGTCGGACGAGTCCTTCAGGCGTACGAACAGCATGAGGAAGCAGTCGTGCATTACCTCAAGGCGCTGACCTTCGCTGACGACCTCGGTGAGCGGTGGTCGTGGGCCGTGGTGAACTCCTACCTCTCGGACGCCTACCGCGCGCTCGGCAAGTACGACGTCGCGCTCGATGGCTTCGAGAAGTCCGTCGCCGTCCTGCGCGAATTGGGTGACCGTCAGGCCGAGAGCTGTGCGCTGGACCGGATCGGCGACGTTCACCGCGACATGGGGGATCTGCGCAGCACCGTCGCCTACCTCGAACAAGCACTGGCAGCCAGCGAGTCCGTGGTCGACCTGTGGGGCCGGGCCACGTTCATGCGCAAGCTCGGCGACGTCCACCACGAGCTTGGCGAGAACGACGATGCCCGCCGGGCTTGGGTGAAGGCGGTACAACTGTTCGAGGAACTGGGTGACGCCCGAGCACGGGGAATCCGGGCTCACCTGGCAGCGCTGGACCACGATCTCGTCCCGGTACCGCGCCGGGAGCCTCAGCCCTGAGGAGACCGCTCGTGCCCCGATCAGCCTGGTACCTCGATCCCGCCGGTCACCGGCTGAGCGAACATCAGGTGCCCGGCGGCGTGCCGCTCCCCGCTCTCGACGGCATCGTGACGACGGCGGACTCGGCGTTGACGTGGGCGGTGGACGACTTCGGCCGCACCACCAACCACCCCCTGCCGCTCGGCGTCGTGCGTCCGCGCTCGGCCGAGGATGTCGCGGCAGTACTCCGATTCGCTCACGAGCACGGCATCCCGGTGGTGCCGCGAGCCGAAGGCCACTCCACCGGCGGACAGGCCCAGGCGCCCGGCGGGCTCGTGCTCGACATGCGTGGCCTCAACACCGTTCACGAGGTGACCGGCCACGAGGCGGTCGTCGACGCCGGTGCCCGGTGGAGCGACGTGCTGGAGGCGACGCTCCCCGTGGGCACGGCCCCGCCCGTGCTCACCGACTACCTCGACCTGTCGGTCGGGGGCACCCTGTCCGTGGGCGGCATCAGCGGCGCCACCCACCACCACGGCCTGCAGACCGACAACGTCCTCGAACTCGACGCCGTCACCCCCGACGGCACACCCGTCACCTGCTCCCGCACGCAGAACCCAGGGTTGTTCGACGCGTTGCGCGCCGGACGAGGCCGACACGGCGTCATCGTGCGCGCCACTCTGCGCCTTGTCGGCGCGCACACGCACGCACGCCTCCACCGCCTGCGCTACGACGACATCAGCGCCTTCCTGACCGACCAGCGCACCCTGATGACCGAGGGGCGCTTCAACCACCTGGAAGGCCAGGTCAAGCCGGTCGACGGAACCTGGGTCCCGTACCTCGACGGCGTCACCTACTTCACCCCGCTCACGGAGCCATCCGAGGAACACCTGCTGGCCGGGCTGAGCGACCAGCGCGAGGCCCGGGAGATCACCGACTTCAGCTATCACGGCTTCCAGAACCGCATAGCCGAGGACATGGCTCTGCTACGCACGCTGGGCCCGTGGCAACACCCGCACCCGTGGATCAACCTGTTCCTGCCCGACCACGCCGCCGAGGACATCGTGACCGAGACCTTGGCCGACCTGACGGCCAAGGACATCGGAGAAACCGGACTCGTGCTGCTCTATCCCGTGCCTCGTGGGCGCATCACCACACCGCGGTTCCGGCTCCCGGACACGCCGACCGCTTTCCTGTTCGCCCTGCTCCGCACCGCGCCACGGGACGACACGACCACGCTGGCGAAGATGCTGGGCGGCAATCGGGCGTTGCAACAACGAGTCGCTGCACGCGGCGGAACGACCTACGTCGGTGACATCGAGAACTGACCAGCCCCGGTCGCCCGCGCCTCCGGGCAACCGTGCCCCGACCACTTGTCAGGCCGGGGCACCGCTGTAGCCGGGTGAGAGCGATGCGGTCAGCGAACGACGCCGTCCAGGAACGCGGTGAACGCGGCTGCGGACACGGTGATGTGCCCGGCCGCCGGGTTCTTCGAGTCCCGTAGCCCGACGACGTTCCGCGCCGCGGTAGGTCGGGCGACTTCGACACAGTTGTTGTCGGGCGTCGACCGCGACGACTTCCGCCAGGTCGACGTCGCCAGCACAGCTTCCATCTCTACTCCTTCAAGATCGACTCGACGAGTCGCCGGCTGTCTTCCACAGGCAACGCGATCTTCACCAACTCGCCGAATACATACTTCCACCTGCGCACATTCGTGGGGTTGTCACTCAGCGTCGCGTCCGCCGCATGTTCGTGTTGGAACAAGGGCGGGTCGTCGCCCGCGAACTCCAGCAGGGTGTACGGGGACGAGTGTCCCAGGTGCAGCCCGGCGGTGAACGGCACGATCTGGAAGGTGATGTTGTCGGCGTCGCTCATCTCCAGCAGGTGCCGTAGCTGGGCGACGTGAACGTCTCGGCCACCCGGCCTGTACCGGACGGCCTCCTCGCCGCAGATGGCATGAAAGTGCACCCGCGGGTTGTCCAGCAGGCTCTTGCGCCGCATCCGCAACTCGACAGCGCGCTCGATGTTCTCCGGCCGGGTCATCGCACCGGGCAGGTTGATGGCAGCCCGCGCCCAGTCGGCGGTCTGGAGCAATCCGGGCACCCAGCCGCTTGAGCATGTCTGGATCTTGGAGGCGGAAGTCTCATAGCCGATCAGCTTCAGCAACGCGGGTGAGGCGATGTCGTCGTAGTCGTGCCACCACTCGCGCCGCTTGGCGCGTTCACGCAACGCCATCAATTCGGACAGCTCGCTGTCGGTGGCTTCGAGCTTCTTCGCCGCCGCGGCCAGGTGTTCGGCCGACGGGATGGCCACGCCGGTCTCGACCTGGCTCCAGGTGGGCTGGCTCAACCCCGCGACCTTGGCGACGTCGATCACGCGCAGGGTGTCGATCCGTCCGCGCAGCTGCCGCAGCCTGAGACCCAGACGCCTTGCCGCGAGCGTTGCGCTCACGCCTTCAAGCTCGTCCACAACGCACCTCCATCGTTCACGGACAGTAGTCCAATCGTCCGCCGATCGGCGTACTGGACCTTCGGCACGCATTGCACCAATATTGGTCGTGCGTTGACCTGATGCTAGCGGCAACATCCTGCCCTACTCCTGCCAGCGACAAAGTGCGGCCCATGATCACCAGCTCTGCCTGGTCGCGACCGTGCGCCGCCCGCGCGGCAGCTGCCGCGCACCACACGAGAGGACGCGTCGATGCCCGGATCGATAACCGAACGTGTCTCGGACTTCGCGACGGTCCGCGGGGAGGCTTCCGCGCCCTGGGCTTTGCCCAGCCTCCTGTCGTCGTCGATCGTCGCCTTCCCGGTGGCCCGCGCCCGCTGTTTGGCCACAGCAGCGCGGGCCGCCCACCGCATCCGGCGCCTAGCGGTGCCCGCCGAACCGACAGCGGGGTGGCGGCCATGAGCGGGCTTCCGTGGATAGGTGGCAGCGCGTCGCGGTGGTGGGACGACCACGACACGGGCACGGGAGGACGCCCCCGACCGGGGACGCGCGTGTTGATGCGCGACGGCTACCTCGGCACCGTCCAGCCCTACGAGGGTTGCTGGACGTCGTGCACGTTCCCGGTCTTGGTCGACACGACCCGCCAATGGCGGATGATGCGCACCTCCGACGTGACCGTGCTGGTCACCGGCAGTCTGCTCGACGACGCGGTCGAGGATGTCGGGTGATCGCCGTGACCGAGCAACGCGACGCGATCCTCGACAACGGCGTCGACGACAACACCGCCACCGGTATCTTCCGCGACCTGGTTCACCGGCTGGACGACGCCGCCCACACCATCCGCCACGACGGGCTGACGTTCTGGTTGTCCGTGTGCGGCGCGGTCTCCGTGCCAACCGACCGCCCCGATCCCAACTGGGCGTGGTGCTCCACGTGCTGGCCATCGCTGTGGCCGGCAGACGACCAGGACTGCGGTGCGAGAGAGGAGCAGGCGATGCGGGCGAACGCGAGTACAGGCGGAGGGTGGTCGTGATGGTGGCGCAGAACAACAACGTCGTGTTCGCCGCGCTCCGCGAGCGTCTGTGGGCGGACCTGGATGCGATGTGCGATGTCGTGCTCGGCGGTGACGATCACACCGTCGCCGTGGTGACGCGTGGTGAGCTGCCCGGCCTGATCGCCGGACTGCAAGCCCTGCTCGCGCTGCACGTGCCCGACGAGAACGGTCACTGCCAGCAATGCCGAGGCGGGCGGTGGTGGCGCCGGGTCCCCGTGCCGTGCCGGGTGCTGCTGGAGTTCCAGCTCGCCCGCGAGGATGCCGCCACCCACCAGCCGCGGCACCGGCTCGTGAACTCGCGAGGGCTGAGCGGCACGGTTTCACGCTTGCTGCGGTGCCGTGATCCGAGAGGTGGTCCACCACCGGACGCTGTCATCGCACCCTGATCCAGCCGGCTCGGTTCGCACGCGGCTCGCGCGCACCTGCTCACGCCGCCTCCCCGTGAGTGCAGCGCGCTGAGCGCCGGACCAGACCGGTCGCCGGGGCGGCAGGACTCCCCGAACCCTGCCGCCCCACCGCGCCTTCGACCGTCGAACCACGAAAGAAGCCCGACATGACCAGGCACGACGAGCCACCGACCGCGACGCCCACGCTGCGGAGCCGCCTGTTCGGCACCGAACTGCGCCGTTTCCGCCAGGCCGCGGGGCTGACCGTCGCGGAACTGGCCGCACTCACCAACCAAGAGCCCGACACGGTGCGTCAACTGGAGTGCGGGCTTGACACAGCGGAGTTCAAGCCAGAGGCGGGTGTGTGGTGCCCGTGGGGCACCCTCACGATCAGCGTGATCAACACGTTGTGCCGTGACGCGGAGCGGATCGACCTCTTCGCACCGCTCGGCATCCATCCGGCCCTTGAACGGCTCGACCAGGACCGTTGCACAGCCTACGTGTTGGAAGAGGTCGCTGTCAGCCGCAACGACGTCACCCTCCGCCCGATCCGGCACGGCGGAGACGTCTACCCCGGCATCGACCACCAACCGCTCACCCGCTTCGTCCTGCCCGAAGGCCCGGCGGTCGTCCTCTACGCCTACTTGCACGCGGCGTACTTCACCGACGAAGAGCAGCATCTACTAGGGGCGTACACCCTCTTCGAACGGCTCGCCGAGTTCACCGGCAGCGCGGGCGCCTAGTTCACGTGGGGGAGAAGGAGGTGGGCGCACGCCGCAAGTCACCGCCCAAGCACCCGCCGAACACGCGCCTGACCTGGCAGCGTCTGCAGCGGGGGTGGAGTCGTGACGAACTCGCCGAACAGATCAAGCGCAGCTTGCAGGCTGCCGGCGAGGCGGTACCCGGCCTCGACGACGAAGTAGTGCGTCGATGGGAGTCCGGAGACCGCAGGCCCGAGCCGCGATACCGCAAGCACTTGGTGCTGGTGTTCGGCATGGCAGCCGACGAGTTGGGTCTGCTGTCCCCGAACGAGCTCGCGTTGCGCCCGGCGTCGGCCGTCGCGCCGCACGGGATCGTGCGGGACGATTTCCTCGAGGCCGTCGTGAGGAAGGTGACGTCGATCATGCTTGGTGTCGAGGGCGAGTTCGGGCGGAAGCTCTTCCTGAAAGGGCTGCTCGGCGCCAGCGTCGCACCACTGCTCGCGCACGGGACCATGCTCCCGGAGGACATGGAAGCCTTGGCCGGCCCCCGCCGTACGAAGCTGGACCGTCGCTCGGTCGACGCCTACCTGGCGATCGCCGCGTCGCACCGTGATCTCTACTGGACCAGCCCGGCCAGCACCCTGCTGCCGTCGGTGGTCGCTCATGCCCAGCTCGGCGAGGCCATGATGAAGGACGCGTCTGCGACCGACGTGCTGCTGCCCGTGCTCGGTGGCGCGGTGGCCGAGTGCGCGCTGCTTGCCGCGCGGCTGATGTTCTTCGACCTCGCACGGGACGACATCGCCGAGCAGTACTTCCGGCTGGCACAGGACGCGGTCGAGGCGTCGCGGGACCACAGCCTGGCTGTGGCGGTGCTCGCGCACCGCGCGTTCGTACCGGGCTTCGCACAGCAGGAACAGCCCGCCCGAGCGTTCTTGGACGCGGCTCACGCCCACGCGCGGTATGACGCGGGGCCGCTGCTGCGGTCGTGGTTGCACTGCGTCGACGGTGAGATATCGGCGCGCACTGGACAGCCTCAGACCGGCGTGGCCCGGATCAGGTCCGCCGAGGACGCGCTGGGCAGCAGCGGCACCGACCCCGTGTGGCTGGACTTCTTCGACGCCTCCCGGCTCGCCGGGTTCGCCGGCAACGCCCTGCTCTTGGCGGGCCGGCACCACGCCGCCGCAGACCGGTTGCGAGACGCCTTGGACGGCTTGGCCGATGGCGCCGAGCGTCAACGGGCCGTGCTGCTGTTCGACCTGGCCGTCGCACAGGCTCCCCGCGATGCCGATCAGGCGTTCGCCACGGCCGGCGAGGCGTGTGACGTGCTCGATCGCGACTTCTACGCCACCGCTCTCAAGCGCGTTCCGGCCGTTCGGCAGGCGTTGCGCCACACCCCGTACGCGGCCGAGCTCGACGAGCGGGTTCGCTCGCTGACCGCGGTGTGACTCACCCGGCCTGGGCGTTGTGCTCGGCCACCCGCGCGGGGAGGGTGGCCAGGCCGTCGAGCGTGAACAGGCACCGGTCCTCCACCTCCGGCATCCGCAGGATGTGCCCCCAAGGGCCACGGCGAATCAGCGCGGTGGCGATGCCCACTTGTTGCGCTGGCCGGATGTCGTTGTCCAGCCGATCGCCGACGTAGAGCACCGACTCCGCGGCAACGCCCGCCTCACGGACCACGCGGTCGAAGAAGGCGGGCGAGGGCTTTTCCACGCCCCAGCTGTCGGAGGTGCCGATCACGTCGACCGGCAGGTCCAGCGCTTTCAAGATGCGCTCCGCACGACTGGTCTGGTTGCCCGCCAGACCCACACGCAACCCGGCTTCCCGGAGCTGCTCGAAGCAAGGCCGGGCATCGGCGTACAGGTTGTCCTCGCCGAAGGTCTCCGGTTGCCCGGCCGCGGCACGGCGCTCGCGTTCCTCGGTCAGGTCGAAGCCCGGCCTGAAGGCCTGGAACGTCTCGCGGTAGTCCTTACCCTGGGCGATGATCGCGCCGAAGACGGCGGAGAAAGTGTGGCGGGGAACGCCGAGCCAGTCCGCCCACGTCCCGTACTCACGCGTCTCGTCGACCAGGATCTCTCCCACGTCGAAGAAGACCGCTTCGATCTTCGCCACTCTCCAGTCCTCCTTCAGATTCCGGTACCGGCATCGTGCCCGACACCCCGTGAGTCCCGCCGCCCGGGCTGTCAGCACACACGGATGTTGGAGCCTGCGGGGTGTTGGAGGGGCGATGGAGGGTTCCTGGCCGGTGCCTCGGACGCGGCCCCGATGGTCAACTTCATCCCGTCCCGGTCTCACCCCGTACGGGAGAGCATGTGAACACGCCCACCGCACCTCACCCGGCCACGCAGCCACCGGAAACCGATGGCAGGAGGACCGCTCCACGGTTGAGCAACGCCCACAGCCGCGAACTCGGCGAGGAACTACGCCGTGTCCGCCATCGCGCCCGCATGGCGGCGGCGAATACGGCGGAGGGCATGGGCTGGTCATTGGCCAAGTTGAGCAAACTGGAGACCGGGAGCCGGGGCACGACCTCATGGGAAATCGCCACCCTCATCGGTCGCTTGGGTGCGGACAAAGCCACCCGCGACCGGATCCTGGCCATTGCCAGCGAACCGGACAACGGCAGCTTCCTGCGCTTCCACGACCAGGTCCCTGACGTCTTGACCGCACTCACCCTGCATGAACGACTCGCCCTGACCATCACCACCTACGAGCCCCTCACCGTGCCCAGCCTCGTTCAGACCGAGGACTACGCCTACGCACTAACTGGTGACCGGACAGTGACGCTTGCCCGGATGACGAGGAAGAACGTTCTGCGCCAACAGGGCCATGGTCCGGAGATGACGGTGTTCGTCCACGAGGCCGCCTTGCGCACTGCGGTCGGCGACCCGGCAGTCATGCGCGACCAACTGCTGCACTTGGCCCTGATGTGCGGGTGGGACAAGTTCACGCCCAGGGTGGTCCCGATGTCGCAGTCCTCCGACGCCGTCATCCGGAACCAGGCCACGCTGCTCACGTTCGACGCCCCGATTACGCCCTTGGTCTACGCCGAAACTGACGCCGCGACTGTGTTCCACGACGATCCGATCGCCGTCACACGTTACGAGGCCAAGATGCGGCGGCTGGCCTCCCTGGCCCTGAGCCCCGCACGATCCCACGACCTCTTCGCCAGCTGGGCCGACCGCTACGACCGCGAAGCCCAGTGACGATGCCGCCCGACGCCGGACACCAGAGAACCATGTCCTCCTCGCCCACCATCAGACTGCGGGCCGAGACCTTCGCCAAGGCCCTGTTTTTGTCCGGTTACCGCTCCGACTACAGCGCCGCGACGGCGTTCGGAGTGAACCGCTCCACTGTCACCCGGGTCCGATCCGGTGAGCTGCAACCGGGACCACGGTTCATCGCCGGTGCGCTGACGGCGTTGGCCCCGATGCGGTTCGAGGACCTGTTCGAGGTGGTCCCCGGCCCGAGCAGGACATCGAAGTGAACGCTCCGAGGCACGCAGCCTCCCGACGGCGCCGCGAGCTGGCCGCGCTCGACCACGGCTTCGATGCCGATCGGGTACTCGCGACGCTGCACGGCGTGCTGGACGAGCCGGAGACCGCGACCAGCCTGCTGGCCGAGATCTGGCCCGTTGTCCCACCCGGCGCGGACCATGACTTCATCCGCCGGTTGAGCGATGTCGGAGCCCGGATGCTGACCGTGCTGCCGACGTCCCTGCTGTTGGCGGCGGCTTTCCGCCGCGCCGCCCGCACCTTGCGCGCCCACGACCAGTTGCGCCTCGCCGCCCTGCACGGCATGCGGGAACTCGCCATCCGGCGACAACGTGACGACGACCCCGCCGCCACCGCGGAGGCCCTGCTGGACCTGGCCACGACCTATCGCGCTCAGGGCCGGCTGCACAAGGTCGTCGGGTGCGCCGACGAGATCCTGGAAACCTACCTGCTGCACGAGTACCAGGCCGGTGTCGCCGACGCCTTGGTCAACCTTGGCACGTTGATGATCGAGCTGGGTCGGCACGACTCCGCGATCAAGTACCTGTCCCGGGCGGACAAGCTGTTCGAGGATCTGGCCGATCCCGTCGGACGCGCACGATGTCTGCCCGAGCTCGGTCGGGCGCTATGGCTAACCGGTAACCCCGCCCAGGCCCACAGAGAGTTCAACCGCGCGCTTGCGCTGCTCATCGGGACGGACGACACGGCGGCACAACGGGTACGCGACCTGCGCACCGACCTCGAATCCCGGCCGCCGGCGATTCAGCAACACGACGCCGCCGTCCCGCCCCTGGTCGTTCGCGACAACGGCCTGATCACGCGGGTCCACACGGTCGGGTCACCGGGTCGCGATGGTCCGGACCCGTCAAGGAGATGACGTCGGTCGTGCGGGCGTCGCTTTCGTGAAGGCGGTCCAGAGGAGGTTAAGGGGGTGATCGTGCGCGTAGCGGTCGCGTTCGCCTGGGCGAGCGAAGATGCCGGTCACGATCTGGAGGTCGGGAACGTAGTCGTGCGCCAAGGCGATGTTACGGAGGTTGGTGCCGGGCAGCTTGCCGGTCACGGCCGCGTCGGCGACTCGTTCGGTGGTGAGCATGCAGCCGTGGAGCAGTTCCGTGTCGAGCAGCGTGAGGCCGTAGTTCAGGGAGTCGATGTCGGCGACGACGTTGAGGGCGCCTCGGTAGTCGGGTCCGTACCAGCGGCCGAGGAACTGCGCGAGCAGGCCTGCGGAGGGCACCAGCAGCGGCAAGGCTCTCAAGGTCTCCGACGAGACGGGCTTGTCGGGCAATTCACGGGGGCTGAGGTTGGTGAGCAGCGCGACGCGTTCGCGGTGCCATTCGATGAAGTCGTAGTCCAGGGTCACGGGCCGGTCGTACTCGGTGGCGAGACTGCCGAGGACAACGTCAACGTGCTTGGCGTCCAGCCGGGCCCACAGGTCTCGGGTGCGGACGTGCTCGATCTTGAGCTGGACGCCCCGGCTCTCGAACTCCGCACGCAGGGCGGGCCAGATGGTGCCGAGGAACTGCACCGTGAATTCGGTGGTGCCGACGGAGATGGTGGAGCCGACGCGGCGCCGGGTGTGGTGCAACCTCTCGCCCCAGCCGCGCAACTGCTCGACCGCGAGATCGACGACCTCTTCACCCGAAGGTGTGAAGGCGTGGTCCTTGCCGCGCCCTTGCTTAAGCACCAGCGCTTCGCCGACCAGGCGGACCGCGGTCCCGTTGAGGTTGTCCAGCTGCTTCTGCACGCTGGACTGCTCACGCCCGAGGGCCTTGGCGGCACGCTGCGCGCTGCCGGTGATCTTGACGATGGCGAGCGTGCGCAGTTGGTCAAGGCTGATGTCGAGCACGTGGGGCGGAAGGTTCAACAACTCGGCGAGCAACCCCGCGTCGTGCTCGGAGCCCGCAGGCTCGGTCACCGGTCGCTCCTGTCCATGGCCTTCGCTGTCCGCTCGGACAACTGGGTTGTCACTGCGCGCCATGACAACGGAACTGTCCAGAATATGTCCACCAGGACACCTTAAGACCAATTACTGTTCGACCGAACATCTATTCAGGCTTGCACGTCTTCGCGTGTCGCCTGGGATGTGGAGAGGTGAGCCATGAGCGCCCGCAGCATCGTCGGCCCCGACCGGGCCGCGTCGTGTTACTTCCGGACCACGGTCGACGCACCGCACCGCAAGGCGCTGGTGCAGATCAACGAGGACTGCAACCTGCACTGCGCGCACTGCTTCGTCTCGGCCACGAAGGTCGGCAAGCACATGCCGCTGGTGGAAGTCCTCGACAAGGTGATCCCCCGACTCGCGCAATGCCGGGTCACCCGCGTGACGCTGACCGGCGGCGAACCGACGCTGCACCCCGACTTCATGGAGATCGTGCGGGCCTTCCACGACGCGGGTATGCAGGTCGGGATCTGCACCAACGCCACCACCCTCGACGACGACCGGATCGCGGAACTGGCGGAAGTCGGCGGGGTGCACTGCAACGTGTCGCTGGACGGGTTCGCCGCCGAGTCCCACGGACGTTTCCGTGGCGACCGTGCCTCGTTCGAGGTCACCGTCGCCACGGTGCGGAAACTCGCCGAGGCGCACCTGCTCCAGGGCCTGCTGTGCACGCCCAACACGTTGGCTCACAACGAGGAGTACGCGGAGTTGTGCGCGTTCGCCCGCGAGCACGGCGCCCGCTACGTGCTGCTCAACCCGCTGGGCAGCATGGGCCGCGGCGTGAAGTCCCAGCGTGCGTTGGCCAAGACCACGATGCACATGCAAGAAATCTTCGAACAGACCATCGGGTTCGACGGGCCGGACCTGGACATCGCCCACATCCGCTTCCCCAACACCGAGGGCAGGCCGCTGTCGGGCTGCGAGGCAGGCACCATCCTGTACGTGTTCACCCCCGGCGAGGTGACCGTCTGCCCCTACCTCGTCTTCGCCGCCCGAACCCCGGCCTCGCAACACGCCGACACCGAGTTCATCGTGGGCAACATCTTCACCGACGACGACCTCGCCACCCGCCTGGACGACTACCGCTTCCACGACCGCTACCGCGTCGGCGACAACCCAACCTGCGGCTCATGTGCACTCACCGACGGCTGCGGCAAAGGGTGCCCCGCCGCCGTGATCGCCAACGGAGGCCGCATCGGCGACGTCGACACCGACCAATGCCCGGCCCCGGTCTCCACGGAGGGCCGTCGGCTGCTGCCGCTGACACCCGCATGACCACCACCGAAGCCCGGCGACTGCCCGGAACGCTGATCACGATCGACGGCCCTGGTGGTGTCGGCAAGTCCACCACCACGGCCCGCGTGATCGAGCTCCTCACCGCCACGGGCGCCACCGTCCACGGCACGACCCAGCCGTCACGCACCCCGCTGGGCGAGCTGATCCGCCACGGCACCGACACCTACCGCGGGCTCGCGCTGGCCAACCTCTGCGCGGGCGACCGTCTGCACCAGCTCGCCGCCGAGATCCTGCCCGCCCTCACCGACCGCAGGATCGTGGTCAGCGACCGGTACGTGCCCTCCTCACTCGTTCTGCAAGGGCTCGACGGCCTCACCTTCGACACCGTCTGGCACCTCAACGACAGCGTCTACCGACCCGACCTCGCCGTCATCCTCAACGCCGACCCCGACGTCATCGCACACCGACTGCACAGCCGCGGCGCACACAGCCGCTTCGAACGCACCACAGACAGCAGCACCCACGAGTCCCTCGGCTACCACCGCGCCGCGACCTACCTTCGCGAACGAGGGTGGCCCGTCACCACCCTCGACACGACCACGGCCCACCCCTACGAGATCGCCGACCAGATCGTCGACCTTGTCCGACCACCCCAGGCCCGCACGTACCCGATCAACGGGATCACGGAGGAGAACCCGGCATGCCCCTGAGCCTGCTCACCCTCAACCTCGGCGCCCCCTCCCTCGACCGCGCCCGACGCCAGCTCGGGTGGCTCGCCGACCGCCCCGAGGACGTCTTCGTCCTCACCGAGACCAAAGCCACCCCGGGCACGAAGCACCTGGCCGACAGCTTTACCGCGGCCGGCTACGCGGTGACCATGCCCCACCACGCTGACGGCGAACTCGGCGTCATGATCGTCAGCAAGGCGGCCACCCGCTCCGACCCGCTCACCGACCACCTCGACTACCTCCCGGCCCGAGCGACCGGTGCCGTCATCGACACCGAGCACGGCCCCCTCCGCATCCTCGGCGCCTACGTGCCCTCCCGCGACGCCTCCCTGGACAAGACCGAACGCAAGAAGCGCTGGATCACCGGCTTCCAAGCTGCCCTCGACGCCACCCGCGCCGACACACCGGTCCTGCTGCTGGGTGACCTGAACGTCATCGAACCCGACCACCAACCACCCCACCGGGGCCAGTTCGCGCCGTTCGAGTACGACTTCTACCGCGACCTCACCCGCCGCCACGGCCTGCTCGACCTCTACCGCCACCACCACCCAGACCGGATCGAACACAGCTGGGCCCGCCGCCCCGAACTCGGCTACCGCTACGACCACGCCCACGCCACCCCCGACCTGGCCGACCAACTCCTGACCTGCGCCTACGTCCACGACACCCGCACACCGCAGGCAGACGGCACCCGACTCACCGACCACTCCGGACTCGCCGTCACCTTGAACCTCGCCCCCGCCACCAGGCTGCTAACGTCCGACCCCACCACGGTGGCCACCCAGCACGACGAACCCGAGTTCACCCTCTTCTAGCCGCCCCACCGGCCACCGATGCCCCGACCGCCACACCCCGAGGGACACCGCACGGATGGCCGGCACCACCAGCACCACCCCACGCATCGGCGCCCGCGTACTCCTGCTCGACCCCGCCGACCGGGTCCTGCTCATCCACGCCCGCGACCCCGACCAACCCGACCACCACTGGTGGGAACTCCCCGGCGGCGGACTCGACCCCGACGAAACCCCCACCGACGCGGCCCGCCGCGAACTCGCCGAGGAAACCGGCATCCACCACATCGACCTCGGCCCCAAACTCTGGATCCGCGAAAGCCGCTTCCACTACCGCGGCCGACACCACCACCGCATCGACCACGTCTACCTCGCCCACACCACCACGACCACACCCCAGGTCCCGCTCAAACCGACCGAGAACGAGAAACTCGGCCTCATCGAACGCCGCTGGCGCACCCTCGACGACCTCACCCACTGCACCGACAAACTCCTCCCCTCCGAACTACCCGATCTGCTACAGCAGGTTCTCGACGGCCGCCTCCCTACCACCCCGCTCGTTCTCAGCGGCTGACGCCCACCGTATGACCGATCTCAGGCCGACCCACCGGCCCGAGGGGGGAGTCGTCGAGAGCAAGATGCGGCCAGCGGCTCGGAAAGAGGACCGAATCGCCACCCGTCAAGGCGGCCCACCCAGACAGGTTTTCCCACATACTGAGACTTGGGTTGATCTTGCGATGCAATATTGCAAATATCGCAAACATGACACCTGTCGACGTCCCCGCCACGCTGCTGGCGATCAGGGCCACTCTGGGCCTTACCCAGGCTCAACTGGCGGAGAAGCTTGGCGTGTCGTTCGCGACGGTCAACCGCTGGGAAGGTGGCGGCAACAAGCCTCAGCGCGGCCCGATGGCACGTATCCTCGAGGTAGCAGCCGAGGCCGGGATAGACGTCGGCGACATCGAGGCAACAGGTGCTCCGACGCCGACCCGTCGGCGGGGCCGCGCTGCAGCCACTCCCGGCACGAAGTCGATGGAGCAGATGCTCTGGGGCGCGGCCAGCTCCATCCGCGGTGAGAAGGACGCGCCCAAGTTCAAGGACTATTTGCTGCCTCTGCTTTTCCTGAAGCGGCTGTCCGACGTCTTCGATGACGAGATCGCCCGCATCTCCGAGGCATTCGGTGACGCAGAGGTGGCGCTGGAGATCGCCGAGTCCGACCACAGTCTGCTCCGCTTCTACCTCCCGCCCGAGGCACGTTGGGCAGTCATCTCCGGCCGCACCGCCTTCGAGTGGCCTGTCGACGACCGTGGCCGGTCGGCAGCCCCGCGAGACATCGGGGAGCACCTGACGAAAGCCGTACGCGCCGTCGTGCGACATAACCCGGAGCTGTCGGGTGTCATCGACGTCGTTGACTTCGCCGCCGAGCGCAACGGCGAGCGGGACATCAACCCGGCGAAGCTGCGCGGCGTCGTTGAGACCTTCTCCGACCCTCGCTACCGTCTCGGCCTCGCCGACGTGCAGCCCGACTTCCTCGGACGGGCATACGAGTACCTTCTCCGGAAGTTCGCTGAGGGCTCGGGCCAGAGCGCAGGAGAATTCTTCACGCCGACCGAGGTCGGATTCTTGATGGCCAAAATACTCCGGCCGAAGCCTGGGGAAACCTGCCACGACTACGCCTGCGGATCCGGTGGACTGCTGATCAAACTGCAGCTGGTCGCCCGCGAGCTTGACCCCACCAGCAAGGTGCCGCTCAAGATGTACGGTCAGGAACTCCAGGCCGAGAGCTACGCCGTGGCTCGGATGAACACGATCATCCATGATATGGACGTCGACCTCGAGCGCGGCGACACCATGATCAACCCGAAGTTCCGCGATGCGACTGGCTCCCTGATGCGATTCGACGTCGTCGTCGCCAACCCAATGTGGAACCAGCCCTTCGACGCAGAGCTCTTCACAGACGACCCCTTCGACCGCTTCCTCAAGGCTGGTGGCGCGACCTCTGGCAAGGGCGACTGGGCCTGGCTGCAACACACTTTGGCCACCATGAACGACAGCGGACGTGCGGCGGTCGTTCTGGATACCGGTGCCGTGACGCGCGGGTCCGGTTCGAAGAACGAGGATAAGGAACGCAACATCCGGCGGTGGTTCGTCGACCACGACCTTATCGAGGGTGTGATCGGCCTGCCCGAGAACATCTTCTACAACACCCCTGCGCAGGGGGTGGTCGTCGTTCTCAACAAGCGCAAGCCAGCTAGCCGCAAGAACAAGATTCTCCTGCTCAACGCCAGCCGACACTTCACCAAAGGCAAGCCCAAAAACCACCTCACGCACGCAGCCGTGCCGACTCTGGCGCAGCACTACCACGCGTGGACCGACGTCGAGGGCATCGTGCGCGTCATCGACACAGAGGAGGCTGTGGCCGCAGATTACAACCTGAGCCCCAGCCGGTGGGTAACCCAGACCAATGCTCGGGCTGCCGTGCCAATCGCGACGCTGATTCAGCAGGCATACACACTCGCGGATGAGGGTCGCCAACTCGACCAGCGACTCTTCGCCCTGTTGGCTCCACTCGCCGCGAGTGGCTCCAAGCTTGAGGAGGTTTCGGGATGACCACGCTGGTGTACGACGAGACGAGTGAGACTGAGTTGCCGACCGGCTGGACGACGGGCGTGCTCGGTGACTACGTCGAGCGTCCTGATTACGGATTCACCGACAGCGCGTCGGATGACTCGAGCGGTACCAAGTTCCTTCGCATCACCGATATCCAGGACGGCCAGGTCGACTGGCCGTCTGTGCCGTATTGCAACTGTCCGCCGGATGTTCTCCGCAGTAAGAGGCTGCGTCCGGGGGATGTGGTTGTCGCTCGTATCGGCGCAACGACCGGAAAATCCTTCTACATCGATGCCACCCCCGACGACGCAGTCTTCGCCTCGTATCTCATCCGCCTCCGGGCGAAGCCCGAAAAGATTCTGCCGCGCTACCTGTACTTCTACATGCAGACCGACGAGTATTGGGCGCACATTGACCTGCACAAGGGTGACCGGCTAAAGGGTGGGGTGAACATCGCCGTCCTCGAGTCCATGCCGGTCGCTGTCCCCCCGATCGACAAGCAGGCCCAGATCGTGCAGGTGCTCGACCTGCTACAGGCCGCAGTGCGCCTCCATCTGCGGCAGGGTAACGCCTTCCAGTCACTGCTTGACACACTGCTGCGCAGCCTGCTGTCTGGGGCGACGGCAGTGGATGAGTTCGACCTCTCGGTGTTGCCGACGCCGACGATCGAGCGTGCCGCCGAGGATGGTGGCGAGTGACCACGCTCAAGATCAACGAAGCCTTCACCGTGCAGTTCCCCATGGTGAAGCATGCGGTCGAGATCGGCTGGACGCCGCTCACCCAGGCCGAGGCGGAGGCCAAGCGCCACGGCCGCGCGAACATGCTGTTTCGCAACGACCTCGAAGAAAAGCTGCTGGAGTTCAACCACTGGCTAAATGAGGACCAGGCGCGGGCCGTCGTGGACACCATCGACGCCCTGCCGCCGACCATCGAGGGCAACCGAGAGGTGCTGTCATGGATCCGCGGCGAGCGCCAGTGGTACGACGAAGGAGAGAAGCGGCACCGCCCGATCCAGGTCGTTGACTTCGAAGTGCCCAGAAACAACGACTTCGTCGTAACCTGGGAGTGGAAGATCGAGCCGATCGCCCGCAAGGGCAACCGAGCTGACGTCATGTTCGTCATCAACGGACTGCCGATGGCGGTCGTTGAGCATAAGAATCCTAAGGACGGCGGCGCACTCGCCCGCGCGGTGAAGCAGCTGCGGCGCTACGAGAAGGAGACGCCCGAGCTACTGGCCGCACCGCAGCTCTTCAACGTCACTCATCTGCTCGACTACTGGTACGGCGTTACGTGGAACGCCAACCGCCGGTTCATCTCGAGGTGGAAGCAGACGCCAGACGAGGAATACCGGTTCGCAGTCCAGGCCTTCTTCGAGCCGACGGACTTCCTGCGGACCCTGGAACACTGGATCCTCTTCTACGTCGAGGACGGCGAGACCAGGAAGTCTGTCCTACGCGAGCACCAGCGACGGGCAATCGACAAGATTGTCGGCCGCTGTGCTGACCCAGACAAGAACCGTGGCCTGATCTGGCATACCCAGGGCTCGGGCAAGACATTCACGCTGCTCACGGCTGCGCGCCTAATCCTGGACGACAAGGACCGCTTCAATAACGGCACCGTCATCCTCGTTGTCGACCGGACGGAGCTGGAGGGACAGCTCCGGGAGTGGGTCGACCGGCTGCTCGGCGAGATGCAAGCCAACGACATCGCGGTCCGCCGCGCCAACTCGAAGGCCGAGCTCCAGCAGCTGTTGGATGGGGACTTTCGCGGCCTGATTATCTCGATGATCCACAAGTTCGAGGAGATCAAGAAGGACAGCTCGGCCCGCGACAACATCTACGTCTTCATCGACGAGGCGCACCGGTCGGTAGCCAAGGAACTGGGCACCTACCTTATGGCGGCGCTGCCCGAGGCCACGATCATTGGCTTCACTGGAACACCCGTTGGTAGCGCCAAGGGTGGCTCCGGCTCGTTCCAGATCTTCGGTACGCAGGACGAGGACGGCTACCTCGACAGGTATTCCATCAGGGAATCCATCGACGACGGCACCACTCTTCCCATCCGATACATGATGGCGCCGTCGAACATGACCATCCCGACCGAGCAGCTCGACGAGGAGTTCTTCGCCCTGGCGGACGCCGAGGACGTCACGGACGTCGAGGAGCTCAACAGGGTTCTCGATCGCGCTGTCGGCATCCGCGCGTTCCTCAGCGCTGACCACCGGGTTGAGCAGGTCGCCGAGTTCGTCGCGAACCACTTCAAGGAGAACGTCGACCCGCTGCACTACAAGGCCTTCCTGGTTGCGGTCGACCGCGCGACCTGCGCCAAGTACAAGAAGGCGCTCGACCGGAACCTACCGCCGGAGTGGTCAGAGGTCGTCTACAGCAGCAACCCGTCGGATGCTGTCGACCGCCCGGACGTCGCAGAGCTCCAGCTCAGCGAGAACCGTGAGCAAGAGGTACGCAAGTCCTTTAAGAAGCCCGCAGAGCAGCCCAAGATCCTGATCGTCACGGACAAGCTGCTCACGGGGTACGACGCTCCGGTGCTCTACGCCATGTACCTGGATAAGCCGATGCGTGACCACGTGCTGCTGCAGGCGATCGCCCGGGTGAACCGGCCGTACGTCGACGCACAGGGCGTCCAGAAGCGGGTCGGCCTAGTGGTCGACTTCGTCGGCGTTCTGCGCGAGCTCCAGAAGGCGCTGCGCTTCGACTCTGCCGACATTGGCGGGGCCATCGAAGACCTCGACACCATGATGGACGACCTCCACCGCCGCATCGGTGAGACCGCCGAGAACTACCTGAAGGTCGACTCGGGCGACAGCCCTGACCAGCAGCTGGAGAAGGTCGTCTACGGGCGTTTCATCGACCCGGGTGCTCGCAAGCAGTTCTTCGACGACTACAAGGACGTCGAGGCATTGTGGGAGATCCTGTCCCCGTCGGCGGAGCTTCGCGACCACGTCCAGACGTACAAGCGTCTCAGCCAGCTCTACGCCGCGGTGCGCAACGCCTTCTCGGAGACAGGCAGCTTCCTCGGCGACCTGGAGTATAAGACCCGCCGGCTCATCGAGAGCAGTGCCGTGCAGGAGGGTCTCGGACGCATCGCGAAGGTGGTCACATTCGACGTTGCGACCCTGGAGCAGCTCAAGGGCGACGACGGCCCCGACGAGGGCAAGATCTACAACCTGTTGCGAGGGCTCCGGAAGGAGATGGACGAAGACCCGGCCAAGGCTGTGGTGTTGCGTGCCCTCAAAGAGCGAGCCGACCTGGTGATCAAGAACCTGGAGGAGCGCAAGATCACTGGTATGGCCGCGATGGACGAGATCGCCGCCCTCGTCGTGGAGAAGGAGGAGGCGCGCAAGGCAGCCGAGGACAGTGGCCTGAGCGATGTCGGCTTCGCGGTCCACTGGCAGCTCAGCCGCGACGAGGCGCTTACCAGTGCCGGCCTCGACACCCTCGCCGTGGCTCGCGAGGCCGAGACGCTGCTCGGCAAGTTCCCGAACTGGGTCGAGAACCCCGACGAGCAGCGACGGCTTCGCCTCAACCTCTACAGGCCGGTGATCAAACTACCGGATGAGCAGCGCAAGTCTGTCGTGGAGCAGATCATGCAGGTTCTCGAACAGACGGAGACTGACTGATATGTCCTCCCTCTACCCCGATCAGCAGCTCAAGCGCCGCGCCATGTCCTGGGCGCTCCGTCTCAAGGTGAACCCGGAGCGCGTGGAGATTGCCGACATGCCCAAGAAGTGGGGCTCATGCACGAGCGACGGCGTGGTCACCTTCGCCGACGAGTTGGCGGAGACCGACGAGTCCTTCCAGGACTACGTGATCGTCCACGAGCTCCTCCACCTGCGCTACAAGACCCACGGGAAGCGCTTCCAGGCCATGATGTCCGCCCTCGTGCCCAACTGGCGGGAGCTTGAGCGCCAGAGCCAGCACTCGACCGAGCGAGCTGCCCACCGGCGAAGGGAAGCCTGACGATGGCATTCGTCGGCTGCCCGACCGCACCAGCGAGACCTTCGCCGCGCGGTTGCGCGAGCATCCCGGCACGCGGATCGTCTGTCGGGACCGTGCCACCGCCTACTCCGAGGCCGTCCGCACCGCCGCACCCGACGGGATCCAGGTCGCCGACCGGTTCCACTTGTGGAAGAACCTCGCCGAGGCGGTGGAGAAGCGCGTGGTGGCCCATCGCGGTTGTCTGACCGAGCCCGCTCCCGCTGCCGCCGGGCAGCCCGCGACACCGATCGACCCGCCGGCGGACGCGGTGCCGGCGGCGCTCACGACAGGCAAGCGCGCGGAGAACACCCGGCAGCGGCACTGCGCGGTGCACGAGCTGTCCGACAAGGGCGTCGGTACCTCGAAGATCGCCGCGCTGCTGGGTATGGATCACAAGACCGTACTGCGTTACGCCCGCGCGGCACTGCTTCCAACCTAACCACCTCCCGACCCGACGCACCTCATTGATCACGCAATCAGCGCCAGATCCTCTTTCGCTGGCCGCCGACAGTCGGCCAGGTCATTACGCGGGGCGACGTGGTCTAGCATCAGTCCCCGTCGACCTCTGCAGCTCAGCAACTGCCCGTCGCCCACGTTTCCTTCACCCGCTCGAGGAATGCCTCGCCGGTCAGCTTGGTGGCCGCACTGATCGCATACGCCATGAGCAACGCCGCGCGAGCTTCGACCTTACCAAGGAGCCCAAGGCTGTCGAGGATCTCGTGATGTGGCAACGGCAGCTTGAGATCCTGCGCAACGATCTCCTGAACGCACAACTGTTCGACTTCCGCATGCACGTCTGTCCCGACAGGCAGGCGATCACGACGATGGCTGACGTTTCGCACTAACCTCTGCATGGTCCCGTAATCGAACCTCACGTTCAAGTCACCGCACACCTCCAGGAAAACCCTCTCCGGCTCCACCGAAGCGTTGTCGCTCCAGGCTTTGCTCAGCCGCAAGTCACGGCGGACCTTCCGACTGACGCGCTCCAGCGCTTCCAACGCCTTCGTGTATTGATCGAGGAAGGCCTCCGCAGCCTCCTCCCAGGTGCGACCACGAGCCCACTCCGTATAGAAAATCTTGTACTTGAGGGCCGGTTGATGTTGTTTCGCTGTTCGCAGGAAGTACACGGTTTTGTCGAACGTTCCGATGCAACGCACGTCCTCGACCTTTCTCAGGAAGGCGACATCGTTCCGGAACTCCTCACGGAAGAACGTGTAGTGTGATGACACCATTGCGTCGAAGGCGGCTTCGGTGCGAGGTAGCGGATTTGGACGGACCGGGGGCGCGCTGCTCAACGCCACACCGGTGCAGATCTGCTTGTTGTGCGCGATCGCAGTGAAGGAATCGGTCATCGCGGCCGCGATTCACGATAGCGCGTGCGAGGTTCGGCCACGGGGCCTCGAGTGAACTTGAACCCGATCACGAAGGCTGGCAAGGGCTGATGCCGCGCGAATTGCTGCGAGGTCGAGAAGAGGCGAGGTTCGAAGTGGACCTTCGTGTTGAGGTCCGGGACCCAGACCTCACCCCCTCGCGCGTCAGCCCGTTCGACCCTGCCGCTGAAGATCCTTGGAGCACCCGACTCGTCGCCGAGCAGAACCTGGGTGCGCAGGCGGCGGAACAAGGGCCTGGTCATCTCCTCGACTTCCCGGAACGTCCGCCTGGCCTCGGAGTAGTCGCCGGCGACGAAGAGCGCGATTGCCTTGACGAACGTGATCCTGTGCCGGTCCGGTAGGTCCGTGTCACCGAGGTCAGCTGCGAGATCGAGCAGCACCGCCACGTCGTCAGGCGACAGGTGGATCACGGCGCTGTCAGCGCTCAGCAGTCGTTGACCGGTGATCTGCTTCCACGTCAGGTCGAGGAAGAGCTGGGCGCAGCGCCAGTCCCTGCGGGTCGCGGGCGGTGCCTCTCGCAGCCGGCTGAGCGCCTTGACCTCACCCTCCCGACCCTCGTCGGCTTCCGCCCTGGCGAGGAAGTAAACAGCAGCGGGATCGGCGTTCTGCACCAGACTTTGGAGGTTCTCCCACAGCGCCTCATCCGCGCCCAAGAGGCGGTTGAGTTCCCCCGTTCGCCGGTCGAGGTTGGCAAGCTGCTCGCCGTTCAGCGGTGCCCGGTCGACCGAGTCCAGCGTGGCGACGGCGAACATGAGACGGTCGAAACGCTCGGTCATGGAAAGGACGTTCGCTTTGACGGCGTCGCGGGTGGACCACGCCAGCACGTCAATCGGATAGAGGTTCTCCGGGTCGATGGCACGTGCTTGCAACACCGCTTTGAGGATGTCGTCGAGCCGTGCCGCGGTTCCAATTGTCCACGCGGTCTCGGGCTGATCGATGACCTCATGGATGATCGCGCCTAGCGTAGAGGCCAGCTCGACCGCCAGCTGCAGACGCAACTGCCCCTTGAGCGTGACGTCCGACAGCATCTCCTCGAGCAGATCGCGGTTGTACTCGAGATCGGCGATCCGATCGTCCATCGTGCCGTCGCCCCTCTGCTGTCGCCAGTGGACGAAGTCGCGGACGAAGGCCGATTCTTGCAGCACGAGGCGGGGGTGCAAGCGTCCGGTCTCGGACCTCCGGTCAGCGAGCGCACCGGCGATTTCGCCGTAGTGCGGTCGATACCTGAAGTCTTTGGACTTCGGGCCGATCCGGTCGAGCAGTGAAACCACGAACGGGACCTCGTCCGTGATGCCGTCGTAGCCGTCGTTCACCCGGATCTGCCGGATCACTTCGGTGACGACCTCGATCTCCGCCTCGAGTGAGATCTCGTGGTGCGCTAGAAGCTCTGCTTCCAGATGAGAGCGGATCGTCAGGAAGTACTCGCCGTTGTTGTCTTCGATGTCACGGATGATGTCGAAGGAGTTGAGCACTTCCAGGATGCTCTGCGCGCCTTCTCTTCCCAGGATGCGCAGTGCGAGATCTAGAGGCACAGGCACCCCGTGCCGGGTGGCGACCAGGACCAGCGCCGTCACCCGCTGCATCGGGCGGCGTTCGGCGAAGGTCTGCTCGACGAGCGGCTTCTCGTCCGGAGCGGAACCGGGGAGCATGTCCTCCAACACGAAACCTGCTGCCTGCAGTGCCGCCGCCAACGCGGTGAGACGCTCGCCCTGGGTCGCTTGTCTGCCCCGCTCCCGGACCAGCTTCTCCATTCCGATCTCGGCGGCGCGCAGCTCGTGCGCGAGACCGCGGGTGATCATGGAACGGGAGTCCGGCAGAGCATGGTGTAGGAACGCCAGAAAACTGGTGTCTACCGCAGCCTTCGGTGCGTGGACTTCGACGCCGAATGACTTCAGCAAAGCCAGGAGCTGCGTCAGTTCGCCTTCGGTGAGTTCTGCGGGGGCGTCGACCTTCAGGACCTCGCTGTCCTTGGTGGCGTAGTCCGAGCCGACGATGAGCACTTTGCGCCCTCGGTTGCGCAACTGACGGAATAGCACCGCGTATTCATCCGGATCGACCATCCCGTCCCACACCAAGACGATGGCCTTCGCTCCCCGCTCCTCTGCCCAGATGGCGTACATGTCGATGTCGTCGAGCGACGGCCGCGCAGTTCGCCGGGGCTGGTGCAGCACCGCCCACTCACCACTGCGTGCCAGATCCATCGCCAGCGCGGCCAGCGCGACGCTCTTACCAGTCGCGGTCGGACCCTTGAGCATGATCGGCGCCGGCAGCTCCGGACCGCCGAGTGCTTCCGCTACCTTGCGTCCGAGTTCATCCTCGAACTCACGGCGAATGTTCATGCCGGCGGCGATCCCGCGCCATGGCGGCGCGCCCTCGGTGGCACCGGTGAACCCGCGGAACTCCTGATATCGTGCCGCCTCCGAGCTGAACACGGGCGGTGTCAGCAAGTCGAGGTCGACAGGGCGCGCAGATCGCCGGATCTGGTTCCAGGTGTGGATGTCGATCTCCGCGAAGCCGTCACCGATCGGGACGATGTGCCCAGAGCCGACATTCGGCGCGGGCTGACCGATCGCGGTGAACGCACCCGCCGCCGAAAGGTTGCTGAGAGCGTCGTCGAGCGACTCGGTGTGCAGCACGAGTTGGCCAGTGCTCGCCAAACTCAACACGAACGGGTCCGCGGCCCAGGGGCGCCCAGAGAAGAGATGCAGTTGACCGGAGCCGAGCGCACGTAGCGCAGGCACAAGCTCCGAGACCGAGAGTGGGTCGTCCGGCGCCCAGCCCTCGATCACCACGACACCTCGTGGTGTGACCGTTTCCGTCGCCAGCCGTGCCAGCTCCTGTATGCAGCGCATCCTGGCGTCCGCGATGCTCAGCGGGTCGGAGGGCGGCTGTTGCGACTCGGGCAAGCCTTCCCCGCCCAGCAGATAGCGGACCTCGAGATCGGTCTGGTTGCGCGAGGGGGTCGATATCATTGCGCCGACGGCCGCGACGGTGCGCCAGTCGGCGCGGAACAGAGCTGCGACAGCTGCGTCGGTTCGCGTTGTGTAGACCCCGCTCCACCGGTACTGGACGGCAAGCTTCCCTGGTTCCTCCGAAGACCGACCGAGTAGCAGGAACGCGGGCCCGTTCGCCAACCGGGCGGCGAACCCCTGCAGATCTGGTCCCGGCATCGGTCTCCTTCGCGTCCGTATCGGGCGTGCTCAGCACACCAGATCGTCTTGGGCAAAGTAGTGCACTCCCCGGTCACCGCTCCACCGGCTGCCCGATTTTCCCAGCGGGGTCATCGTGGTCGGGCCCGGCAACGTTTCACGTCTCAAGGCGCCCTGCAACTTGCAGGTGCTGATCCCCCACCACGCGAACCAGCCGTGGACGACCGACGCGTTCGGCGTCGTCGCGCGCTGGCGGACCAATGCGGCGTCAACAGTGCAGTGGTGACCGCCGCGCTCACTTGGTCACGGCGTCCGCGGCTACCGCCCCCACCGCACTCCGCCACGTCCTCGCCCAGGACCCCACCGGCGCCCGCCTGGACCGAATCCAGCATCACTCCGGGCAGGCGAGTTCACGCCGAACACCCACATCGACGCCTACGACCGGTTCCACTGCACCGACCACGTGCACGGGCTGGAGCCAGCCTTCGTCACCAAGATCCCCGACTTCCGGAACTCCCGCCGGGGATTCGAACCTGCGCATCCATGCGAGACGATCTCGAACATCAGACATGTTCGCCGATCCCCATCCGGAGTTGCGTCTCCTGAGCCCGCTCGGCTGCCGCGCTGGCTCCGTAGTGGCGCGGCATGTCCTCGGAGGTCCAGCCGAGCAGGAGCATGAGGTCGCCGGTGTCTCCGCCGGCCTTCTTCCACTCATGGGCGAAGTTGTGGCGCCAGCGGTGGGCGTGGACGCCGGTCAGGCCGGCGGCCAGGCCGCGCCGCTTGAGCATGATCTTGATGCCGTTGGGTGCCAGGCGGCGGGCGCCGCGGTCGGCCAGCCACAGGTCGGGCAGGTCGGCTCCCTTGTGCTTGGCGCGGGCGCGCAGATAGCGGCTCAGGGCGCGGGCGGTCTTGGGGCCGAAGCGGACGCGTCGGTCCTTGTTGCCCTTGCCGTGGTAGTGCGCCGAGTCGGTGTTCATGTCCAGGTCGGCCAGGGTCAGGTTGCCGACCTCGGACAGGCGGGCGCCGGTGTTGTAGTAGAGGCGGATGATCGCCTCGTCGCGCAGTTGGACGAAGTCCTTGCCCTTGCAGGTGCCCAGGACCTTCTTGGTGTCGTCGTCGCGGATGACAGGGATGAGCTTCTTGGTCGGCTTGGGCTGCTTGACCCGTTCCATCGGCGAGCGGTCGATGTCCTCCTCGTCGACCACGAGCCACTTGAAGAACTGCTGCAGGCCCTTGTGCTTGTTCAGCGCGGTGGCCGCCGAGCGGGTGTCGATCATCCACGCCTGGAACGCCTCGACGTGGCCCTTGGTCACCTCGCACGGGTCGTCGGCCGCGTCGTCGGCGTCCGGGTCGGGCGAGTGCTCGGCCAGGTACCGGGCCAGTTGGGCGGCGGCGAGAAGATAGTTGTAGCGGGTCGTCTCCGGGTGGTTGGCCGAACGCAGGGTCCGGTCCCAGTCCCGCAGGTAGCCGGCCCAGGTTTTCGACAGGCCGGTAGTGATCTTGTCCAGGTCCAGCAGGGGCATCGCGGTGGTCCCTCCGAGTCAAGGTGTCGCTGAGCGACGTGCTCGACCTCGAAGAACGAACCAAAATCATAAAAAGAGGGCCTTCGCAGTGTCTGACCTGCGAAGACCCTCTTGGCCGTCGGGACGACAGGATTTGAACCTGCGACCCCTTGACCCCCAGTCAAGTGCGCTACCAAGCTGCGCCACGTCCCGGCCGCACCCCCCGTTGTGGGGTGCGCGGATAGCTTAGCGCACTCGCGACAGGCACCTGACACACCCCCCTCGTTCCGCGCACCAGGGGATCTACCTGGGAAAACGGCAGGGGCCCGCGGTTGGCGCGGGCCCCTGATCCCCTCGGTCGCCTGCTCCCCCCGGATCGGCGCCTCGACGACCACTATGCGTTTGCGGGGTTTCGTGCACTACCGCCGAAAGTCGAGTCATCTGCGTCAACTTTCGACGCACTGGCCGGTAGGGTCGCGGTCAGGGTGAAGGCGCCGGTCGGGGCGGTGGTGGTGGTCAGGGTGCCACCGGCTTGGGTCACTCGTTCCCTCAGGCCGTGCAGGCCGTGGCCGCCTTGGTCCGGCGGCTGTGAGCGGTGGGTCGGGGGGCCGTTGGCCACCGTGACGCGCAGGACTCCGTCCTTTTCCGACAGTCGCACGTGGACGGTGGCGGTGGGGGCGTGTTTGGTGGCGTTGGTCAATGCCTCTTGCACCACGCGATATGCGGCTCGGCCGGTGGATGGTGGTGGGGGGTGGCCGCTTCGATCTTCGTACTTCACCGTGAGGCCGGCGGATCTGGCTCGGTCGACCAGCGCCGGTATGCCTTCGAAGCCGGGGGTCGGCTCGGTGTTGAGGAGGCCGAGGGCGGCGCGCATCTCGGCCAGCGCTTCCTTGGCCAGCGCACGCAGGCGGAGGGCGGTGTCGCGGGTCTTGGGGTCCTCGGTGGTGGCTGCCAGGGCGGCCGACTCGACGGCTATGAGGGTGGCGTGGTGGCCCACGGCGTCGTGGATCTCACGCGCGATCCGGGCGCGTTCCGCCGCACGCGCCCCGTCCTCGCGCGCCTCCAGCTCGGCGATCCGCGCCCGGGATGCCTCGGCCAGGCTCGCGGTCAGCTCGCGCCTGGTCGTGATCAACGCGCCCAGGGCGGTGGGGGCGCCGGCCAGGAACAGGCTGAACGAGAACGTCAGGAGCGCGGGGCCGAGGGGCAGGCGCTGGGTGGCGACCACCAGGGTGGACGGCAGCACGGTCGCCAGCGCCACCCAGGTGATCATCACGGGCACGCTGGACTTGCGGCCGATGCGGTACAGCGCCACGACGGTCGGTGGCGAGCCCAGGCCTCCGACCAGGCCGGGCAGGCAGAGCAGGGCGGCGAGCCACGGTTTCCAGCGGCGCACCGGGAGCAGCGCGCACGCCGCCAGCGCCGTCGGGATCGACCACGCGTACGGGACGTGGTCGGCGAGCAGGACCATCGCGGCGGGCACCACGACGGCCAGGAACTCCAGGAGGATCACCACGTGCCGACCTGGTGCGCGACGAGGGCGGCCTGGACGCGGTTCTCGACGCCGAGCTTGGTGAGCACGGTCGACACGTAGCTCTTCACCGTGGCCTCGCTGAGCCCGAGCGACGCGGCGATGGCGCTGTTCGGCTGCCCGCTCGCCAGCAGGTCGAGCACCTGCCGCTCGCGAGCGCTCAGGCCGTCCAGCTGCGGGTTCCTGCGTAGTCGGGCGGCACGCATCCTGGGCAGCAGGCGGGCGGTGATCCGGGGGTCGAGCACGGCGCCGCCGGCGGCCAGGTCGAGCACGGCGCGGACCAGGGCGTCGGGCTCGGCGTCCTTGAGCAGGAAGCCCTGGGCTCCCAGCTCGAGCGCCGTGGCGACGTAGTCGTCCAGGTCGAACGTCGTCAGCACGGCCAGCGCGGGCGGGTCGGGCCAGGCGAGCACCGCGCGCAGCGCGGCCAGCCCGTCCATGCCCGGCATCTGCACGTCGACCAGCGCCACGTCGGGCCGGAACCGGCGGACGACGTCCAGCAGGCCGGCGCCGTCCGCGGCTTCCGCCACGACCTCCACCCGGCCGTCTGCTTCGAGCAGCACCTTCAGCCCTCGACGGAGCAGCGCTTCGTCGTCGGCGAGGACCAATCGCACCGGCACGACGCCAGGCAACCGCATTCGGCCTGCCGGAGCAACCTGCCGCGACGAACGGGCCGCGGCAGGCGCCCGGCTCACTTCTTCGTGCGCTTCTCCCGCACGCGCACCGAGATGCGCACCGGGCTGCCCTGGAAGCCGAACTCCTCGCGCAGCCTGCGCTCGATGAACCGCCGGTACCCCGCCTCCAGGAAACCGGTCGTGAACAGCACGAACGTCGGCGGGCGGGTGCTGGCCTGGGTGGCGAACAGCACCTTGGGCTGCTTGCCGCTGCGCACCGGCGGCGGGGTGGCGGCGATCAGGTCGGTCAGCCACGAGTTCAGCTGCCCGGTCGGCACGCGGGTGTCCCAGGAGGTCAGCGCCGTGCGCAGCGCGGGCGCGAGCTTGCGCACCGCGCGTCCCGTCAACGCCGAGATGTTCACCTTCTCGGCCCACGGCACCCGGACCAGCCCGCGTTCCAGCTCGCGCACCATCGCGTGCCGCCGGTCCTCGTCCACGAGGTCCCACTTGTTGAACGCCAGCACGCACGCCCGGCCGGACTCGACGACCATGGTCAGCACCCGCAGGTCCTGCTCGCTGATCGGCTCGGACGCGTCCAGCAGCACGATCGCGACCTCGGCGGACTCGATCGCGGCCTTGGTGCGCAGCGACGCGTAGTACTCGGCGCCGGACGCGAAGTTCACCCGCTTGCGCAGGCCTGCGGTGTCCACGAACCGCCACAGCTCGTCGTCCAGCTCGACCAGCGAGTCGACCGGGTCGACGGTGGTGCCCGCGACGTCGTGCACGACCGACCGGTTCTCCCCGGTCAGGCGGTTGAGCAGGGACGACTTGCCGACGTTGGGCCGGCCGACCAGGGCGACCCGGCGCGGGCCGCCGCGGACGGCCTCGTAGGTCTCGCGGGGCGTCTCGGGCAGGGCCTTGAGGATCGCGTCGAGCATGTCGCCGGAGCCGCGGCCGTGCAGGCCGGACACCGGGATGGGCTCGCCGAGGCCGAGCGACCACAGCGACGCGACCTCGGACATCAGCCGCTCGTCGTCGACCTTGTTCGCGACCAGCAGCACGGGCCGCTTGGACCGGCGCAGCAGCTTGACGGCGGCTTCGTCGTTGGTGGTCGCGCCGACGGTGGCGTCGACCACGAACAGGATCGCGTCGGCGGTGGCCATGGCCAGTTCGGCCTGCGCGGCGACGGCGGCCATCATGCCGACGGCGTCGGGCTCCCAGCCGCCGGTGTCGACCACGGTGAACTTGCGGCCGTTCCACAACGCGTCGTAGGCGACCCGGTCACGCGTCACGCCCGGCACGTCCTGCACGACCGCCTCACGGCGGCCGATGATGCGGTTGACCAGGGTCGACTTGCCCACGTTCGGCCGGCCGACCACGGCGAGCACGGGCATCGGCGGCGTGCCGCCCTCCTCGCCCTCCACCGTCTCGTCGAACGCGGTCCAGTCGGACTCGTCCGCCCAGGTGCCGTCCAAGTCCGTCATCTTGCTTCTCCTCGCTGGCTGTCGAGCTCGGCCACCAGCGTGGCCAAGCGGTCGCGGACCTGCTCGGTGGCCTTCACGAGCGCCTGGCGACCCTTGTCGCCCGGCAGCTCGAACGGCTCACCCACGAGCACGTCCACCACGGGCCGGAACCGCCGTCGGGTTCCGGGCGGGCGCATGGTTCCCCGGCACGCGACGGGCACGACGACCGCGCCGGTCGAGCGGGCGAGCCACGCCGCGCCCGCCTGCGCCTCGGCCACGTCGCCCGCGCCTCGGGTGCCCTCGGGGAACACGCCCACCACGCCACCGGCCCGCAGCACCTTCTGGGCCGCGAGCAGGGGCGCCCGGTCGGGCGCGCCGCGCCGCACGGCCAGCTGGCCGATCTTGCGCAGCAGCGTGCCCACCACGCCCTTGAACATCTCCTGCTTGATCAAGAAAACCACGCGCCTGGGCAGGACGCCGAACAGGATCGGCCCGTCCGCCATCGAGCTGTGGTTGGCCACGACGACCACGGGGCCTTCGAGCGGGATCCGCGAGAGGCCGCGCGCCCGGACCCGGAACATCGACCCGACGGGTCCGCGCGAGATCCACCGGCCGACGTCGTGCAGCCAGGGCGCCGAGCCGTCGGGGAGCTGACCGGTCACCCGCGCACCCGTCCGCTCGGCTGGGCCAGCAGCCCGTGGGCGTCCACGAGTTCCAGCAACGCGGCCAGCGTGCCCGGCAGGTCGAGCGACGTCGTGTCGAGCACGACGGCGTCCTCGGCGGCGCGCAACGGCGACACCGCGCGGGACGAGTCGTAGGCGTCACGCCGCTGCACGTCGGCGAGCGTGGCGTCCAAGGTGGACTGGCGGCCGGACGCGCTGTCCTGCTTGACGCGGCGCTGGGCGCGGGCCTCGGCGTCGGCGGTCAGGTAGACCTTGAGCGGCGCGTCGGGCACGACGGCGGTGCCGATGTCCCGGCCTTCCACCACGATGCCGCCGGCTTCGTCCAGCGCCGCCGCGATGATCCGGCGCTGCTCGGCGACCAGGAGTTCGCGCACCGCGGGCACCGCCGACACCGGTGACACGGCCAGCGTCACCTCGGGGCCGCGGATCTCCGCGCCGACGTCGTCACCGTCGAGGAAGGTGGTCGAGTGGTCGGGGTCCGTGCCCTGGACGACCATCGCGGCGCCCGCGACCTCGGCGACCTCGACCGCGTCCGCGAGGTCGACGCCGGCGCGCAGCACGGCCAGCGTGACGGCGCGGTACATCGCCCCGGTGTCGAGGTAGCGCGCGCCCAGGGCGGCCGCGAGCCGGCGCGCCGCGGAGGACTTGCCGGTGCCGGAGGGGCCGTCGAGGGCCACCACGCCACGCAGCTCACCGTGTTCCACGGGGTTTTCCTCCTCAACGCGACGACGGTCGTCGGCCTCCAATTGTGCCTGGTGCGGCCCGTCACACCCGCATCAGGTGGCCGGACGGCGCCGCGCCCGCGCCACGGCGGCGGCGGAGACCTCGTCGCCCTCGGCCCGCAGCCCGGCGACGACACCGTCCACGTCGGCCGGTGACCGGTTCTGGCTGAGCTTCCACTTGGCCTCGACCCGGGTGATGGCCACCTCGACGCCGACCACCGCGCGCAGTTGCCCGTCGATGAACTTCGCGGGCGCGTCGTCCACGTCCCACGGCCGCTCCCGCCCGGCTTCGTGCTTCTCGGTCAGGTCCCGCACCAACCGCCCGACCCACGCGTGGTCGTCGTGGACGGTGAGCTGCCCGTGGACGTGCGCGGTGATGTAGTTCCAGGTCGGCACGACGCGCCCGTGCTCGGCCTTGCCCGGGTACCACGACGGCGAGACGTAGGCGTCCGGCCCGTGCACGATGACCAGCGCCTCGCCCAGCGCGGGACGCCGCCACTGCTCGTTGTTGCGGGCCAGGTGGCCGCGCAGCACTCCCGCGTCCTCGTCGTAGACGAACGGCAGGAAGGTGGCGACCAACCCCTCGGCGGTCGCGGTGATCAGGTCGGCCGCGCCGTGGTGCCGGAGCAGGTCGCGGACGGCGTCGTCGTCGGGGACGAAGTGATCGGGCAGGTACACGCCACCAGCCTGGTTGTCGAAGTGGCATCAGTGAAGAGCCACTCAAGAGGAAATCAAGAGTGCCACTCGCCCTGTCGGTCCAGGTCGGCCAGCAGCAGCCCGCTGCGCGGCTTCGGCGTGAAGTAGGTGCTCTTGCGCGGCATCCGGCCGCCCGCGGCGTGCACCGCCAGCACGTCCGCCAGCGGCACGGGCGCGATCAGCAGGACGGCGTCGACGCCCTCGGCGGGCACGTCGCCGGTCACCGGGCGCACGTGCGGGCTCTCCGGGTCCAGCCCGAGCGCCTTGTCCAGCAGCACGTCCTCGACGAACGCGTGGTCGACGCCGTCGGCGGGCAGGTCGACCCGCACCGCCGACGACCCGGCCACCGCGACCACGACGCCGGGTGACGGGCGGGTCGAGGCGTCGACCGGCGTCACCGCCAGGCCGAGCGCACGCCACGCCACCGCCATGTCCGCCAGCGACAGCCCGCTGCCCGCCACGGCCCGGTGGATCGGCCCGATCCGCAGGTCCGGACCGGCCGTGATCAGGGCGAGCAGCCCGGACAGCCCGGCCGAGGCCGCGACCCGGTGGTTGCCGTCGGCCACCATCAGCGGGTGCTCCCCCGCCGCGTCCAGCAGGGCGTCCTGGCGTTCGCCGGGGCCGACGAGCCACAGCCAGTGACGCCGCCCGCCCGGGTCGACCACGGACACGGCCGGCTCCTCGTCCACCTCCGCCACCAGCCTGGTCAGCCGCACCTCGCGGGCCACCGGCACCAGCATCGCGGCGCTCGTCACGCAGCCCAGGCCGGACAGCACGCGGGCGCGTTCGGCGACCACGTCGGGGTACACGTCCTCGGTGTGGCCAACCGCCGCCGGGTCGACCATGCACAGCAGCCCGTGCGCGGTGCCGTCCGGGCCGTCCACCCGGTACGGCGCGACCACGTCGCGCACCTCGCGGTAGGCGGTGCGGCGCAGGTGGGCGAGTTCGGCGACGGCGTGCGGCAGGGCGTCGAGCAGCGACGACCCGGCGGCCAGCGCGGCGGGCGTGCGGTGGGGGTGCTGGACGGCGAGCAGCGTGCCGGGACGGGCGCGGGCCAGCGCGGCGATGACCCGCTCCGGTTCGGCGAACTCGTCCACGTCCGGTCCGGGCACCCGGTCACGAACCACCCATCCCCGACTTATCGCCCGAACGCGTGTACTCACTCGTCTAGGATCACATGCTGTGAACGTCGAGGTGACGCCGCTTCCGGGGATCGGCACCCGTCAGGACTTCATGATCCGCGCGGGCCGCCGGATCGGGGTGATCACGCACCGTGACGGCAAGTTCGAGCTGATCGTGTCGTCCCTGGACGACCCGGACGACTGCACCGCGTCGATACCCCTCACCCCCGCGGAGGCGAGCACGCTGGCGGGCCTGCTCGGCTCGCCGCAGCTCGTCGCGCACCTCCAAGAGCAGCACCGCGAGGTCGCGGGCATCTCCACCAAGCAGTTCCCGGTCGTGCCCGGCTCCCGGTTCGACGGCAGCCCCCTGGCCGAGACCGAGTTGCGCACCCGCACCGGCGCGTCCATCGTGGCGGTCGTGCGCCGGGGTTCGGTGCACCCGTCGCCGCGCCCGGACTTCGTCTTCGAGGGCGGTGACCTCGTCGTCGTGGTCGGCACGGCGGACGGCCTCGGCGCCGCGTCCGAGCTGCTGGGCGGTGGCTGAGCACCTTGCACAGCACCGCACTCGCACTGATCCAGCTCGGCGCGGTCTTCTTCGGGCTGGGCCTGCTCGGCAAGATGGCGTGGCGGATCGGCATCTCCCCGATCCCGCTCTACCTGATCGGCGGCCTGGCCTTCGGGCAGGGCGGCCTGGTGCCGTTGCACGGCATCGAGTCCTTCACGCACCTGTCCAGCGAGATCGGCGTCATCCTCCTGCTGCTCCTGCTCGGCCTGGAGTACTCGGCCGCCGAGCTGGTGACGGGGCTCAAGCGGTCGTGGACGGCCGGCCTGATGGACATCGTGCTGAACGCGACGCCGGGCGTGATCGCGGCGTTGATCCTCGACTGGGGCCCGCTGGGCGCGCTGGCGATGGGCGGCGTCACCTACATCTCGTCGTCCGGGATCATCGCGAAGGTGCTCGGCGACCTGGGCCGGCTGGGCAACCGGGAGACGCCGGTGGTGCTGTCGGTGCTGGTGTTCGAGGACCTGGCGATGGCGGTGTACCTGCCGATCCTGACCGCCGTGCTGGCGGGCGTGAGCTTCGTCGGCGGGCTGACCGCGGTGGGCATCTCGCTGGCCGCGATCACCGTCGTCCTGGTCATCGCCCTGAAGTTCGGCCGGTACGTGTCGGCGCTGGTGGACAGCCCCGACCCGGAGGTGTTCCTGCTCAAGGTGCTCGGGGCGGCCCTGCTGGTGGCCGGTGTGGCGTCGGAGCTGCAGGTGTCGGCGGCGGTGGGCGCGTTCCTGCTGGGCATCGCGATCTCCGGGTCGACCGCGGAGAACGCGACCCGGATGCTGGAGCCGCTGCGCGACCTGTTCGCGGCGATGTTCTTCGTCGTGTTCGGGCTGAACACCGACCCCGCGTCGATCCCGCCGGTGCTGGTGCTGGCGGTGGCGCTGGCCGTGGTGACGACGCTGACGAAGGTGGCCACCGGGTGGTGGGCGGCGCGGCGGCAGGGCATCGGGCGGATGGGCCGGGCGAGGGCGGGCGCGGCGCTGGTGGCGCGCGGCGAGTTCTCGATCGTGATCGCGTCGCTGACGGTGGCGTCCGGCGCGGTGGACGCGCAGCTCGCGGCGCTGGCGACGGCCTACGTGCTGCTGATGGCCGTGCTGGGGCCGGTCGCGGCACGCGTGGTGGAGCCGTTGGCCAAAAAGTTCACCCGAAAGCGTGGTACGACGCCCGCGACCGCCTGACCTGTATCTCTTCCGGTGCTGACGACTCCACTACGGCATACGACCACGTCCGCGGCACTGGCCAACTCTTACGGCCGATTGAGCGCGGGCGTGATCCGGGGTTACACCTGACTGCCGTCCAACCCCGAAGGGGGTCGTCATGTCACAACCAACGGGCACCGAAACCACTGGCCGTTACCTCGTGCTCCTCGATGACAAGTCGGTCGCGGCCGGCGCGCGGGAGATGAACCGGGTCGCCGGTATCCGCGCCGCCAGCACCGCGGACTCCGCCACCAGAGCGGACCTCTCCGCCGCCGACGGCGTCATCTTCCAGGAGCTGGGCATCGCCGTGGTCAGCGCGACGCCGGACCAGGCCACGCAGCTGACGCGGGCCGCCGCGGCGCAGGGCCCGATCGCCGTGGTCGAGGCCGAACGGGTCGTGCACGCCTACACCGCCCCGCCCGACACGGACGCGGCCGCGGCGGTGGACGAGTCCGTGTTCACCTGGGGCTTGCAGGCCGTGGGCGCGAACATCAGCTCCGCCACCGGCAAGGGCGTGCGGCTCGCCGTGCTCGACACCGGTTTCACGGTCGCGCACCCCGACTTCGCGGGCCGTTCGGTGATGACGCAGTCGTTCATCACCGGTGAGTCGGTGGACGACGCGCACGGCCACGGCACGCACTGCGTCGGCGCCTCGATGGGCCCGCGCAAGCCGGCCAGCGGCGGGCCGGGCTACGGCGTCGCCTACGAGGCCGAGATCTACGCGGGCAAGGTGCTGTCCAACAGCGGCAGCGGCAGCGACAGCGGCATCCTGGCCGGCATCGAGTGGGCCATCGCCAACGGCTGCGCGGTCGTCTCGATGTCGTTGGGCGCGCGGGTCCGCCCGGGCACGCCGCACTCGCAGATCTTCGAGCAGGCCGCCACGCGCGCGATGGCCAAGGGCACGCTGATCGTCGCCGCGGCGGGCAACGAGAGCAACCGGCCGGGCACGATCGCGCCGGTCGGCCACCCGGCCAACTGCCCGTCCATCCTCGCCGTGGGCGCGGTGGACGTGAACCGCGCGATCGCGTTCTTCTCCTGCGGCACGGTCGACACCGTCGGCCAGGTCGACATCGTCGCCCCCGGCGTGGACGTCTACTCCAGTTGGAACAAGGAGGACGGCGGCCTCGGCATGCACAAGCGCCTCCAGGGCACCAGCATGGCCACGCCGCACGTCGCGGGCGTCGCCGCGCTGGTCGCGGAGAAGTACAACGCGCGCGGCTGGGAGCTGTGGGCGAGGCTGTCCCAGACGGCTCGTCGGCTGGGCTTGCCCTCCACCGACGTGGGTGCGGGCTTGGTGCAGGCTCCTTAAGGACACCCGTGGACAAGGTCGTGGTCTCGGTCGACAGCCCGGCGGACCTGCCCGCCGTCGTGGCGGCGCTGCGTGACGCCGGGATGGTCGTGGACAACGTCCTGGAGGGCTTGGGCGTGGTCACCGGGTCGGTCGCCTCGGGAGAGGGCGACCGGCTCGGTGCCGTGCCCGGCGTCTCGCACGTCGAGGTCGACCGCACGGTCACCCCACGCGGTGGTCACCCGTTCGATTGACGAAGGTTTGGCACGGGCACCTCGGGTAACCGGTTGCGGGAGACGAACCGGTCGTCCGAGGAGGTCGAAGACGATGAAAGCCCTGCTCGCCGCGCAGACGGCGCAGGCTCAAGGCATCGGTGACGCCACCGGTGACGCCCTGCGCTCAGTGGTGACATTCCTGCCCAAGCTCGTCGGTTTCCTGGTCGTGCTGCTCATCGGGTGGATCGTCGCCCGGTTGCTGCGCACGGCGGTGAACAAGGTGCTGGAACGCGTCCACTTCGACCGCGCCGTGCAGCGCGGCGGGCTCAGCGAGACGCTGGCGAAGTCCAAGTTCGACGCCTCGGGCCTGGTCGCGCAGATCGTGTACTACGCGGTGCTGCTGATCGCGCTCCAGATCGCGTTCGGCCTGTTCGGGTCGAACCCGGTGAGCAACCTGCTGACCGAGATCGTCGCCTGGCTGCCGCGCGCGATCGTCGCGATCGTCATCATCGTGGTCGCGTTCGCCATCGCGCGGGCCGTGCGTGACATCGCCACCCGTGCCCTCGGCGGCCTGTCCTACGGGCCGACCGTCGGCAAGGTCGCGTCCTGGTTCATCATCGCGCTCGGCGTCATCGCCGCCCTCAACCAGATCGGCGTCGCCACCACCGTCACCACCCCGATCCTGATCACCATCCTGGCCACGGTCGGCGGTATCGCGGTCGTCGGCGTCGGCGGCGGCCTGATCAAGCCGATGCAGCAGCGCTGGGAGGGCTGGCTGACGAAGGCCGAGACCGAGGCCCCGCAGGCCAAGGCGCAGGCCGAGGCCTACCAGCGCGGCCGTGAGGACGTCCAGCGCACCACCCAGGGCGTCTCGCCGGCCGAGCAGACCACCCGCATCACCGAAACCCCGGCCCACGCCGCCACCATGCCGACCCCGCCGGTGGGCCAGCCGATGCCGCCCCGCCCGGTCCAGCCCCATCCCGGCCAGTACCCGCCGGGCGAACAGCGCTGACCACCACCCCGCTCTGCCGAACAAAGTAAGGGCTTCGTGTCATCCCGCCGACCTGGCGCAGCCCTACCGCGCGTGTCAAGGGGGCACCTCTCGCCCCAACCGCACCTTCGGGCTGGAACGGCCCCCTTGATACGCGTGGTAGCCCTTGTGGAGGTCGGCGGGATGACACGAAACCCGACCACGCTGGAACCGTCACCGACGGTGCCCTCCCCGTCATCCTGCTGATCTGCCCGTCCGGCGAGGACGCTTTTGATCTTTCTTCGGCCCTTGGCCCCGGCCTTCGGCCGCGATCAGCCTTCGAGCGCCGGCTCGTCACGCCGAGCGAGGTGGCAGACCGCCACGAGTCTCAGCGTCAACCAGTCCGCATTCGCCCAGTCCACGATCGCGGGCAGCTCCCAGCCCTGGGCCTTGGCCTCGTCCAGCACGCCCCTGGCATACCCGGCCAGCAGCACCGCGCCCGCCACCGCACCGGCAACCGCCGCCGCAGGCACGCCGAACGCGAGGATGTCGCGCACCGCCGCACCGTGCTGGTCGACCGCCGCCAGCACCCCGGGGGCCAGGACGCCAGGCGCCAGCACCGCCGCAATACCGAGTTCGTCGCTCAACCGGTCCAAGAACCGGCGAGCGGAGAAGTCCCTCCAACCGCTCACAAGGCCGACACCCTACGCTGTGCGGGGCAATCGACCCACCATCGAACACGTGTTCTATGATCACGCCGGGTCGAGCCGGATGCGCAGAGAGGAACAACGAGAACGTGCAGGCGGACACGCTCGTGGAGCAGGAAGAGACGGTGGACGCCGAGGCGCCCGCCGCACCCGTGCAGCAGGAGGTCGCACCCGTGGCGCAGGCAGAGCAGGCAGCACAGCCCTCCAAGGCCGCGGACCCCGCAGCCGACGCACAGCCGGCCGCCAAGCCGGCCGAGCCCGCGGCCAAGCAGGCCGAGTCCGCGGTCAAGCCCGAGGACGCCGAGGCGAAGCCCGCCAAGCGGCCGAAGTCGACGGCCAAGAAGACCCGCACGGTCGAGCTGACGCTGACCGTCACCGGAACGGCCGACGGCGAGTGGCAGGCCGACCTGGTGCACGGCACCAAGCGGGTCGTGCAGGGCCTGTCCATCTCCGCCGCGGCGGTGTCACGGGCGGCCAAGGAGCTGCACGACGACATCGCGGGCGGGATCGACGAGGTCATCGAGGCGGCCCGCGCGCAGCACCGCACGCGGATGGAAGAGCTGGAAGCCGAGCTGGCGAGGGTCAAGGCCGCGCTGGCCGAGCTGAGCGACTGAGCCAGGGCGGGTGCCGCCGCCCACCGCGGACGACGGCACCCGCCCCCTCGAACGCACAGTCACCTCACCGCGACGGGTCCAGCACCAACTTCCCGGTCGTGCGACGCGCCCGCAGGTCCTCGTGCGCCCGGCGCACCTCCGACAGCCCGTACTCCCCACCCGGCACCGCCCGCAGGTCACCCGCCAGCACCAGGTCGAACAGCTCGCCCATGGCCCGGTGCACGACCCTGCCGGGCAGCTTGAACGCGTGCGGCAGCCACATGCCCGCGATCGCCTTCGACCCGACCAGCAGCCGTCCCGGGTCGACCGGCGTCGGCTTCTCCCGGCTGGCCATGCCGTAGAACGCGAGCCGCCCGAACGGCGCGAGCGCGGCGATGCTCTGATCGGTCACCGCGCCACCGGTCATGTCGAGCACGACGTCGACCCGCCGCCCGCCGTTCGCCTCGCGCAACGCGTCCGTCATGTCCTCGGTGGTCGAGTCCACCGCGACGTCCGCGCCCAGGTCCAACGCGAGCTTGCGCTTGTCCTCGGTGCTGGCGGTGGCGATGACGCGCCCCGCGCCCCACTTCTTCGCGAGCTGCACGGCCAGCGACCCGACCCCGCCCGCCGCCGCGTGCACGACGACGCTCTCCCCCTCTTCGAGGTGCGCGCTGCGGCGCAGCAGCAACCAGGCCGTCGCACCCTGCACGACCAGGCTCAACGCGGTCAGGTCGTCCACGCCGTCCGGCACGTCGAACGCGGTCGCCTCGGGCACCACGGCCTTCTCCGCGTACCCGCCGAAGTTGGTGAGGCCGACCACGCGCCGCTCACCCGCCCTGCCGACGACCTCGCCGCCGGGCACCAGCGGCAGCTCCATCTTCGACAGGTAGGAGTTCTCGGCCTGGTGGGTGTCGGCGTAGTTGAGGCCCGCGCGGCTGACGTCGACGAGCAGTTCGCCGGGACCGGCGACGGGATCGGGCAGCTCGACCTCGTTGAGGACCTCGGGTCCGCCGAACTCGGTGATCTGGATGGCGCGCACGGGTGTCAGTTCTCCTTCGTAGCGATCGGATCGCGGTCGAGCCGGACGCGCTCGCCGGTCGCGGTGCGGGGGCCGGGCGGGTTGGGGAAGGTGAACGGCGCGCTGGGACGTCCGGCCTGCACGAACCAGCATTCACCGGGTTCGCCGTCGCGCAACACGGCGACGAACGCGTCGACCACGTCGTCCACGCTCATCACCGGCATCCCCGCCGCTTCCAGGGTCGACTTGAAGCCGGTGATGATGGCCGTGTCGGCGAACGACGGGCACACCGCGTTGACGGTGACGCCGTCGGCAGCGGCCACCGGGCCCAGGCCGCGCACCAGCCCGACCACGGCGGCCTTGTTCGCGCCGTACAGGGGGTCCATGGGCATGGCCATGAGACCGGCCATGCTGGCGGTGGCGACGATGCGCCCGCCCCGCTTCTTCAGCTCGGGCAACGCCGCGTGCACGCCGAACACGACACCGTCGAGGTTGATCCCCATGACCGCGCGGTACCGCTCGGCGTCGAAGTCGTCGCCCAGCCCGAAGCCGGTGGCGATGCCCGCGTTCAGCACCGCGATGTCGAGCCCGCCGAACCGCCGCACGGCCGTCGCGACCGCCTCCTCGCTGTGCCGGGGGTCGCGCACGTCGCAGTGCGCGAACACGCCGCCCACCTCGTCGGCCACGGCTTCGCCCCGCACGTCGTCCACGTCGGCGACCACGACGGACGCCCCGGCGGCGGCCAGGCGGCGTGCCACTCCCGCGCCGATGCCGTTCGCGGCTCCGGTGACCAGTGCGACCTTGCCCGAGAACTCCACCGCGCCTCCTCTACCCGATCCCTAGCTCGATCCTCAGCCCGAGCCCCGGCCCGAACTCCAACAGCCCGAGCTCTCACCTCAGCCGACCCCTGGCTGGCATTCCGACCAGTCGGTATGGTTCTCCTGACACGCTCTGGCGTCAAGGCGACGTCGCCGGTAGGTTACTAAGCGGTTGCTTAGGCCCGCAGATCAAGGAGGACTGACCGTGGCCGAGACGGACGCACGGGTGGCCATCGTCACCGGTGCCGCACGGGGCATCGGCGCCGCCGTAGCCACGCGGCTCGCGCAGGACGGCATGGCCGTCGCGCTGCTCGACCTCAGCGAGGACAGCTGTGCCGAGGCCGTGGAGAAGATCAAGGCCGCGGGCGGGACCGCGATCGCGGTGGGCGTCGACGTCAGCGACAGCGCGGCGGTCGACGCGGCCGTGCAGCGGGTCGCCGACGAGCTCGGCGCGCCGACCGTCCTGGTCAACAACGCCGGCATCCTGCGCGACAACCTGCTGTTCAAGATGACCGACGACGACTGGGACGCGGTCATCAACGTCCACCTGCGCGGGTCGTTCCTGATGAGCCGGGCGGTGCAGAAGTTCCAGACGGCGGCGAAGTGGGGCCGGATCGTCAACCTGTCCAGCACGTCGGCGCTGGGCAACCGGGGTCAGGCGAACTACGCGGCGGCCAAGGCCGGCCTCCAGGGGTTCACCAAGACGCTGGCGATCGAGCTGGGCAAGTTCAACGTGACCGTGAACGCGATCGCGCCGGGGTTCATCGCGACCGACATGACCGCCGCGACGGCGGCCCGGGTCGGCATCGACTTCGAGGACTTCAAGAAGGGCGCGGCGGCGGCGATCCCGGTGCAGCGCGTCGGCACGCCCGAGGACATCGCGCACACGGCTTCGTTCCTCGTCAGCGAGGGCGCCGGGTTCGTGTCCGGTCAGGTCATCTACGTCGCCGGCGGACCGAAGGACTGACGATGCGGGTATTCGCGAACCTCGACGAGCTGGCGGCGGCCAAGGGCGAGCACCTCGGCCACGGCGAGTGGCACGAGATCACGCAGGCGGAGATCGACCTGTTCGCCGACGCCACCGGCGACCACCAGTGGATCCACGTGGACCTGGAGAAGGCCGCCGCCGGCCCGTTCGGCGCGCCGGTCGCGCACGGCTACCTGACGCTGTCCCTGATCCCTCTGCTGGTGCGGGACATCTACACCGTGCAGGGGCTGTCGATGGGCGTGAACTACGGCCTGAACAAGGTCCGCTTCCCGAGCCCGGTCGTCGTCGGCTCACGCGTGCGGGCCGGGGCCGAGCTGGCCGAGATCACCGACGTGGCGCAGGGCAAGCAGGCCGTGGTGAAGGTGACGGTCGAGATCGAGGGCAACCCGAAGCCCGCGTGCGTGGCCGAGACCGTGGTATTGCTGGTCCCGGCCACCTGACCGGCGACCACCCGCCCGGACCCGACGGGCACGGCACTCCCCCCGACGAGTGCCGTGCCCGTCGTCTCGACCGATGGCCGTCACGGCGCAATGGCCGATTCGTGGCCTAACGGCCGGCTTCCCGGGCGACGGACTCCACCTTCGCGCGGTACGCCTGCCAGTCCACCGACGGCATGTTGTCGTTGTTCGGGCGCAGGCCGGCCGCGCCGTCGACCAGCTCGCGCACGATGTCGGCGTGACCCGCGTGCCGGTTGGTCTCCGCGATCATGTGGATCAGCACGAGGTGCAGCGTGACCGCCCGGCGCTCCTCCGACCACCACGGCACGAACCCCGGCGCGTCCAGGTCCAGGGCCTCGATCGTCGCGTCCGCGTGCGCGCAGGCCCGCCCGTAGAGCCCGACGATCTCCTCACGCGACTCGTCGGCCGTGGCCCACATGTCCGCGTTGGGCTCGGCGTCCACGCCCATCCACTCGTACCGCTCGCCGAACGGGCGGCCGAACGTGTCGGCGAAGTAGCCGACCTCCACCGCGGCCAGGTGCTTGACCAGGCCCAGCAGGTTCGTGCCGGTCGGCGTCAGCGGTCGGCGCGCGTCGTACTCCGACAGGCCGTCCAGCTTCCACAACATCGCCTCGCGCGCGGCCCGCAGGTAGCGGTGCAGATCTGATTTCACGGGAGCGATCCTCACATCGGGCGCAGGGACGCCAGCAGCAGGTCCGCGAAGTGGCGGCCGACCTGCTTGGCCGACAACGGCCCGTCCGCGTTGTACCACTGGCCCAGGTGGTGGACCGTGCCGAAGAAGTAGTGCACGGTCAGGTCGGCGGGCACGTCGGTGCGGAACACGCCCGAGGCCTGCCCCTCCTCGACCAGCGACCGGAACCGCTCGTGGTAGCGCCGCCGTTCCGCCCGCATCTCCCGCCGCTTGTCCTCGGCCAGGTGGTCGGCCGACCGGAAGTACACGCGCGCCTGGTCGAAGTTGTCCACCGAGGTCACCACCACGTCGACCGCCGCCGCGTGCAGCCGCTCGGCGACCGGCGCGGACCCGGACGCGAAGTGGTCCAGCCGCTCGGTCTGCATCCGCAGCAGGCTGCCGTAGATCTCGTGCAGCAGGTCGTCCTTGGACCCGAAGTAGTGGTACATGGCGCCCTTGGTGACGCCCGCCAGGTCCACGATGTCCTGCACCGCGACCCGGTCGAAGCCCTTGGCGGCGAACAACCGCGTCGCGGCGTCGATCAGCCGCTCCGGTACCGATGCCATGGGCCAAGCATCGCACGCCGGATCACTGGAACATGGCGATCGGCTTGATGACCAGTTGCCGGGAGTCCGCCTTCCACGCCTGCACCTTGCCCAGGCAGCGCGCCTGGAACCCGCCCTCGGGCACGGCGTCGTCCCGCAGGCCGGCGTTCAGGCACTCGACCCGCACCTGCGGCCCGTCCTCGGGGTCGTCCGGGTCGCCGAACGGCGCCAGGAACACCGTCTTCTCACCGCCGTCGGACGCGACCCGGAACACGCCCTTCACCGACACGTACGAGTCGATCCGCCGCAGCCGCACCACGTCGGCCGGTTCCACCTGCTGCTCCAGGTGCTGTTCCAACGCCGTGTTGCGCCGCACGGTCAGCTTGTGCAGGTCGACGTGCACGACACCGGCCGCGGACTCCAGCGCGTCCAGCAGCACGCCGACCACCGCGATCGGCTCGTACTGCTCGATGTAGGTCTTCACCACCTCGCGGCCGGACGTCCGCGCGCCCTCCACGCCCAGGTCAAGCCCCTTCAACGCGATCTTGCCGTCCTTGGTGACGCCGACCCGGTCCACCACCTCCTTGGCCATCGCGTCGCCGTACCGGCCGACCTGGTAGAGGTCCATCACGGACTTCTCGTGCAGGTAGATGGTCAGCCCGGGCACCTCGCGCGACGGCGTGAACCGGCCCCGCGACCGCCACGCCCACACGGCGACCCCGACGGCGACGGCGATCGCCAGCGCGGTCACCACCCACACCACCACCCACGGCCACCACACCGACCACCACAGCGTCCTATCGACAGCCACGGATCTCCTTCACCGCGTCCAGGAGCGACCCGGAGCCCGCGTCCACCACGCGCCCGCCGGTCGCCCGCGCCACCCGGTCCAGCTCCACCGGGTCGGCCTCGCCGAACCGGATCGCGTACGTGCGCGCCGGCGGGTCCGGCCACGCGGCCAGGAACTCGTCCGCGCTCATCCCCGCGTTGTTCTCGCCGTCGGTCATCAGCACCACCGTGCCGTCGCCGACGACCCGGTAGGCGTGGTCGAGCGCCGACCAGATCGCGGTGCCGTCGTCGGCCAGGTCCGCCGACGCCAGCGCCCCGGCCAGCGCCTCCAGGTCCGCGCCGCCCCGCACGACGACGCTGCGCTCCTCCATCACGGTCCCCGCGAACCGGATCAGCACGACCGTCTCCCCCACCCGGAACCGGTCGAACCCGCCCGCCCGGCTCAGCACCGCGAACGCCTCCCGCAGCCCGGCGATCCGCGCGCCCGCCATGGACGTCGAGTGGTCCAGCACGAACACCACCCGCGCCTGCCTGCCCGCCCGGTCGTAGGCGGCGAGCAGGGTGTCCACGACCTCCTGCGTGCCGGGGAAGTACAGCCCGGTGCCGATCGGCTCGCGCAGCCCGTCCACGCGCTCGACCTGCGGGTCGACCGGCCTGCGGTAGGTGCGTTCCATGATCGACCGCTGGGCCGACGGCGCGCGCAGCCACTCCACGACCCGGTCGTACGCGGCCCGCTTGTCCGGCTTCAGCAGCATCAGCGGGTAGTCGGACAGCACGATCCCGTCCCGCGGGTACACGACCCGCAACGGCTCGCGGAGCCGCCCGGACGCGTTCAGCGACAGCACCGTCGACTCGTAGGCAACCACGGCGTCCACCTCGTCCTGCCGCTCCACGTACTCCTCGCCGACCTCCGCCGCGCCGGACGCGCCGAAGACCCGGCCGGTCAGGAAGCCCTGGAGCTTGTCGCACGTCACGTCCTCGGCGCGCAACGCGGCCCCGGTGCCCGCGGCGGCCGTGGCCACGCCGATCAACGCCGCCATCCCGCTGCCCGACACCCGCGGGTCGGCCATCCCGAACCGCAGCTCCCCCGCCGCCGCGCGGCTCGCCACGTCCGCCCACGACGCGTCCCGCAGCACGTCCGCCTTGCCCGCCTTCACGCCCAGGACCAGCGGCGACAGCATGGTGCTGGTGGACAGCGGCAGGTCCGCGCCGGCCAGCCTCAGGTACCGGTTCGTGGCCAGCCACGCCAGGTCGTGGTCCACGCCCGCGGCCAGGTCCGCGCTCGCCCGCACCGTGCCCCGCCGGTCCAGCTTCAGCTCCACCCCGGTGTCGCGGCGCAGGTCCGCCAGCACCGGCTCCAGGTCGGCCAGCTCCGAACTGGCCAGCACGGTCAGCGTGACGGGCTCGGGCGTGCCGGACGTGCAGCCGGCCAGCACGGCCGCCACCAGCAGCAGGAGCACGACCGGCCTCACAGCGGCATCCGGATCTCCGGGCAGCCGCCGATCTCCCTGATCATGGCCTCCAGTTGTGGCGGCGTGGGCAGGAACCCTTCCGTGCTGCTCAGCCTCGGCTCCGGTAAGCCGCGTTGTTCGAGCAGGTCGGTGAGCGCCGACGAGTTCTGGTCGTCCAGTCGGAATCCGAGTTCGAGGGCGCGTCGGCGCAGGTTCGGATCGTTGCGGACCAGGTCGCCGACCAGTTCCCCGGCCGGGCTGAACGCGATCAGCCACGGCTCGGTGCGGTGGTTCGTGTCGGGGTAGAGCAGGACCCTTTCGACGTCGGGCTCGCCGGTTCGAGCCACCGCGGCGAGCTGGTAGGCCATGTACTGGTGCTCGTACATCACGCCGACCGGAGCGGCGGTGCGACCGTCCGGGTGGAAGAACGTCTGGCCGATCGCCGAGGCGTGCAGCCCTTCGATCTCGAACACCGGCTTGATCCGCCGCGCCACCTCCAGCGCGGTCTGCTCGTTCGGCACGACGAAGCCGTTCTCGGCGAAGGCGACCAGACCCAGCCAGGCCGAACCCGAGTAGGAGTCGCACGGGTTCGGGGTCTGCGCGACGATCTGGTTGCGGTTGTCGACCCTGGTGTCCAGGTCCGCCCAGGTCGGCACCGGTCTGCCCGCGTCAGGCAGGGACAACTTGACGAAGGAGTCCATCTTGAGGGTGTAGTAGAGCCCTCCGCTGCCTTCCTGTTCCTCCGCCACCCCCGCGTTCACCAGGGCAGCCGCGTACTCCTTGAACGCGCCCAGCACCAGCGGGCTGGAGAACGGGAAGTAGGTCCGACCGCCGAACCGGCCGCGGATCAGCTCACCCGACGCCTGCCCGGACGGCACGACGAAGTCGAACTCGCCCACCCGGTTCTGCCGGTCCTTGATGATCTCCCGCGAGCCGCCCGAGTCGGTGACCTGCATGTCGATGCCGTTGGCCAGGAAGATCCGGCGCACCTCGGGATCCTGGAAGTACACCAGCTTGGACGCCATCATGGCGCGTACCACGACGGGTTTCCGGAACGGCAGCGTCACCGTGCCGGACGCGAACAGCGCGATGACGCCGGCCAGCGCGATGCCCGCCGACACGCCGAACGGCAGCAGGAAGCGCTTGCGCCGGAACACCGACCTGGGCGGGTCGAGGATGGCTAACGCGGGTTCTTCGGTCGAGCTCTTCACCACCACGGAACGGCCCCCCGTGCGGACGGCGATCTCCCCTGCCTACGAGGCTAGATCGCCGTGCCGCCGGGGTGGGTTACAAGTCAGCCGCCGAGCGTCACGCCGCCGTCCACCACGAAGGTCGCGCCCGTGGTGTAGCCGCCGGCCGGCGACGCGAGGAACACGACGGCCGCCGCCAGTTCCTCCGGATCGCCCACCCGGCCCAGCGGCAGCCGCGAGATGTGCGATTCGAGGTAGCCCTCGGGGTACTGGTCGGTCATCTCGGAGGCGAAGTAGCCGGGCGCCAGCGCGTTGACCCGGATGCCCTTGCGGCCGGTCCACTGCTGCGCCAGGTCGCGGGTCAGGCCGAGCAGGCCCGCCTTCGACGCCGAGTACGCCGCCTGCGGCAGGCCGCCGGAGACCAGGCCGAGCACGCTGGAGACGTTGACGATCGAGCCGCCGTCGGTCATCACGGCCGCCGCCGCCTGCGCCATCCAGTACGCGCCGTTGAGGTTGACGTCCATGACGCCGAGGAACTGCTCGGGCGTCTCCCGGGACGCGGGCACCGCCGACGCCACGCCCGCGTTGTTCACCAGCACGCGCACCGGGCCGAACTCCGCCGCCGCACGCGCCACCTCACGGCAGTCGTCCGGCTGTGCCACGTCCGCCTGCACGATCAGCGCGCGCCGGCCGGCGTCCTCCACCAGCTTCGCGGTGTCCTTGAGCCGGTCCACCCGCCGGGCGGCGAGCACGACGTCCGCGCCCGCCTCCGCGAGGCCCTTGGCGAACGCCACGCCCAGGCCGGAGGACGCGCCGGTGACGATCGCGACCTGGCCGTCCAGCCGGAACTTGTCCAGGATTCCCATTCAGCTCAACCTCTCCAGGATGATCGCCATGCCCTGACCGCCGCCGACGCACATCGTCTCCAGCCCGAACCGCGCGTCGCGGGCGCGCATCCCGTTGATCAGGGTCGTCATGATGCGGGCGCCGGTGGAGCCGAACGGGTGGCCCAGCGCGATCGCGCCGCCGTGCACGTTCAGCTTGTCCATGTCGATGCCGAGCGCGCGCTGGCTGCCCAGCACCTGCACCGCGAACGCCTCGTTGATCTCGACCAGGTCGATGTCGTCGATGGTGAGGTTCGCGTGCGCGAGCGCCTGCCTGGTGGCGTCGACCGGGCCGAGGCCCATGATCTCCGGCGAGAGGCCGGACACGCCGGTGGACACGATGCGCGCCAACGGGGTCAGGCCCAGTTCCTTCGCCCGCACGTCGCTCATCACGACCACGGCCGCCGCGCCGTCGTTGAGCGGGCAGCAGTTGCCGGGCGTCACGGTCCCTTGTGGACGGAAGGACGGGTTCAGCGCCGCCACGGCCTCGTAGGTGACGCCCTTGCGCGGGCCGTCGTCGGTGGCGACGACCGTGCCGTCCGGGAGGGTGACCGGGGTGATCTCGCGGGCGTAGAAGCCGTCCGCGATGGCCTTCTCCGCCAGGTTGTGCGAGCGGACGCCGAACTCGTCCTGGTCTCGACGGCTGATGCCAAGGGCGGTGGCGACGTTCTCGGCGGTCTGGCCCATCGAGATGTAGTAGTCCGGCAGCTCGCCGTCCTCGCGCGGGTCGTGCCACGGCTCGTTGGTCTCGGCCGTGCGCCGGGTACGGTCACGGGCCACGTCGAACAGCGGGTTGAAGTGCGGGTCGCCGTGCCGGTAGCGGGACACGCACTCCACGCCGGCGCTGATGAACGCGTGGCCCTCGCCGGCCTTGATGGCGTGGAAGGCCATCCGCGCGGTCTGCACCGACGACGCGCAGAACCGGTTGACCGTGGTGCCGGGCAGGGTGTCCAGGCCGAGCTGCACGGCGATGCGGCGGGCCACGTTCTGGCCGTGCTCGTCCTGCGGCTCGGCGCACCCCAGGTGCAGGTCGGTGATCTCGGCGCGGTCCAGTTCCGGCACCTGGTCCAGCGCGGCGGCGACGACCTGCGCGGCCAGGTCGTCCGGGCGCAGGTCGACCAGCGACCCCTTGCGCGCCCGGCCGATCGGCGAACGCGAGGTGGCGACGATGACAGCCTCGGGCATGGCGGTGTCTCCTGCGTCTAGAGGCCGAGGTCGCGGCCGATGAGTTCCTTCATGATCTCGTTGGAGCCGGCCCAGATCCGGGTCACGCGGGCGTCCATCCAGGCCCGGGCCACGCGGTACTCGGTCATGTAGCCGTAGCCGCCGTGCAGCTGCACGCACGCGTCGATCACGTCGTTCTGCACGTCCGCGCTCCACCACTTGGCCTTGGCCGCGTCCACGGCGGTCAGCTCGCGCCGGGTGTGCGCGTCGGTGCACTGGTCCAGGAACGCCTGCGTCACGTCGATCTTCGTGACGAGCTCGGCCAGGGTGAACTTGTTGTGCTGGAACGACCCGATCGCCTGGCCGAACGCCTTGCGCTCCTTGGCGTACTCGATCGTCTCCAGCAGGATCTGCTTGGCGTGGGCCAGGTTGGAGATCGCGCCGCCGAGGCGTTCCTGCGGCAGGCGTTCCATCATGTAGATGAAGCCCCGGTCGACCTCGCCGATCACGTTCTCGGCCGGCACGCGCACGTCCTCGAAGAACAGCTCGGCGGTGTCGGACTCGGGCTGGCCGACCTTGTCCAGCTTGCGCCCGCGCTCGAAGCCCTTCATGCCCGTCTCGACCGCGAACAGGGTGATGCCCTTGGCCTTCTTCTCCGGGCTGGTGCGCGCGGCGACCACGATCATGTCGGCGGAGAAGCCGTTGGTGATGAACGTCTTGGAGCCGTTGAGGATCCAGTCGCTGCCGTCGCGGACGGCGTTGCTCTTGAGCGCCGCCAGGTCGGAGCCGCCGGAGGGCTCGGTCATGCCGATGCCGGTCGTCATCTCGCCCGAGCAGAACCGCGGCAGCCAGCGCTGCTTCTGCTCCTCGGTGCACAGGTCGACCAGGTAGGGCGCGACGACGTCGCCGTGGATGCCCAGGCAGGACGACATGCCGGCGCTGACCTTCGACAGCTCCTCGCCGAGCACGGCGTTGAACCGGTAGTCGTTCGCGCCGCTGCCGCCGTACTCCTCGGGGACCTCCAGGCCCAGCAGGCCCTGCTTGCCCGCTTCCAGCCACACGTCGCGGTCGATGTGGCGCTGCTCGACGAACCGCTCGTAGTTCGGCCTGAGGGTGCGGTCGCAGAACGCCTGCGCGGTCTCGCGGAACGCTTCGTGATCGGGTTCGAACAGCGTGCGGCGCACTCTCGGATCCTCCATACTAAGCGGTTGCTTAGGTCTAAGCGTCTGCTTAGCGTGCGGTATCGTTCGGGTTCGTGTCAAGGAGGGCCGGCTGTGACGACGACCAGTGGTGAGTTCGCGCTCCTGGACGAGACGTGGTCCTCGGTGACGCCGCCCGCGGCCCGGCGGATGCTGATCGCCGCCGCCGCCGCGTTCTCGGTGCGCGGGTACCACGCGACGACGACCCGTGACATCGCGGCGCAGGCCGGCATGTCACCGGCCGCGGTCTACATCCACTACCGGTCCAAAGAGGAACTGCTGTTCCACATCTCCCGGATCGGGCACGCGACCTCGCTGTCGGTGCTGACCGGGGTGTCCGAGGTGGACCCGGCGGCGCGGCTGGCGTCGGCCGTGCGGGCGTTCGCGTCGTGGCACGCGGAGTACCACACGACGGCACGGGTCGTGCAGTACGAGTTGAGCGCGTTGACGCCGGAGCACCTGGCCGAGGTGGTGGTGCTGCGACGGCGGATCGAGGCCGCCGTGCGGGACATGGTCGCCGACGGCGTGGCCGCGGGCGCGTTCGACGTGCCGGACGTGCGTGGCGCGACCCTGGCGGTGCTGTCGCTGTGCATCGACGTGGCCCGCTGGTACCGGCCGACGGGCCACCGCACGCCGGCCGAGATCGGCGACCTCTACGCCGACCTGGTGCTGCGGATGGTGGGCGCGGCCGGCTGACGCCCCCTCAGGTCGCGGGACCGGTGGCGTTCCAGCCGTTCTCCAGCAAGGAGAACGCGGCGTGCAGCGCCCGGACGGGGTCCTCGGCGTCACGGGCCAGGCTGAGCGCCTGCAACGCGAAGTGGGCCAGCGCGTGGCACGCGGGGTCGTCCTCGGGCACGCCTGCGTCGGCGGCGATGGCGGCGGCGAGCGTGGTGCGGTAGCGCATCCACGTGCGGTCGGCGTGGTCGCGCAGGGCCGGGGTCGTGTCCACGAGCTTCGAGAAGGCCGCGAAACCAGGCTCTTCGGCGACCCGGCGGCGATCGAGCAGGTGGTCCCGGAGCGCGGCGGGGACGGACCGGCCGGGCGGCCGGTCGCGGACCGCGGCGACCAGCGCGGCCTCCTGCTCGGACTCCCGGTCGAACACCAGCGCTTCCTTGCCGCTGAAGTGCTTGAACAGCGTGGTGGTGGAGACGTCGGCGGCCTCCGCGATGTCCTTGATCGACACCCCGTCGTAGCCGCGTTCGAGGAACAGCCGCAGCGCGGCGTCGGCCAGGGCCTGGCGAGTGGCGGCCTTCTTGCGTTCCCGGCGACCGACCGGCGGCGAGCTCATGCGCCGACCGTACCGGACGTGGGTTGACTCGGACAAAAAGTTGACTCGTTGCACTTTTTCACCGAGTGTGCTTTTCTGGCCGCACCACCACGAAGGGGGACCTTGCAGTGATCGACTCGACCGTTCGCATCGCCGTCGTCGGCGCCGGACCCGGCGGCCTGACCTGCGCGCGGATCCTGCAGAACGCGGGGATCGCCGTCACCGTGTTCGACCGGGACGCGTCGCCGGACGCCCGCTCCCAGGGCGGTTCGCTGGACCTGCACGCCGACAGCGGCCAGATCGCCTTGCGCGAGGCCGGGTTGCTTGACCGGTTCTTCGCGCTGTGCCGTCCCGAGGCCCAGGCGATGCGGATGCTGGACCCGACCGGGCGCGTGCTCCGGCAGGTGACGCCGGCGCCGGGCGAGATGAGCTGCCCCGAGATCGACCGCGGGCAGTTGCGCGCCCTCCTGCTCGACTCGCTCGCGCCGGGCACCGTCCGGTGGGGCAGGAAGGTGCGGGCCGTCGACCCCCGCGGCAACGGCGTGCACCGGCTGCGGTTCGCCGACGGCGGGACCGCCGACTTCGACCTGGTCGTCGGCGCGGACGGCACGTGGTCGAAGGTCCGGCCGCTGCTGTCGGACGCCGTGCCCGGCTACACCGGCGTCACGTTCCTGGACGTGCTGCTGCACGACGTCGACGAACGCCACCCCGAGATCGCGGAACTCGTCGGCGAGGGCGGGATGGGCGCGTTGACCGACTTCACCGGCTTCATGGCGCACCGGCTGAGCAACGGCGCGGTCGACGCGCACGTCTGCCTGCGCGCCGACCTCGACTGGCACGTCACCGCGGGCCTCGACCTCGCCGACACCGCCGCCGTCCGCGACCACCTGGTGACGGCCTTCGCCGACTGGGACCCCCGCTTCCTGCGCCTGATCACCGAGGCGGACGGGCCCTACGCCCACCGCCCGCTGTACGCGCTGCCCGTGCCGCACACGTGGGAGCCCAGGGCGGGCCTGACGCTGCTGGGCGACGCGGCCCACGTGATGTCGCCGTTCGGGGGTCACGGCGCGAACCTGGCCATGCTGGACGGCGCCGACCTCGCCCGCGCCCTCGTGCGCTCGGACGACGTCGACACCGCCGTCAGCGCTTACGAGGCCGTCATGCGATCGCGGGCGGCGGAGGCCGGGAGGGAAGCGTCACTCGACGAGTCGGACGTGGACGACGGTCCCGACTTCGAGGCGGAACGCCGGGGTTATGTCGAGCGGGCGGCGGAGCTGACGGCGCAGCGGGCCGCCCTGGGGTGACGGTCAGGGGTGTTCGTCGGGTGTGCGGGTAGCCAGCCACACCAGGTGGACCCGGCGGACACCCCGGCCACTCGCCTCGTACAGCGCCCGGGCGTTGTCCGGGCAGTCCGAGAGGAGCCGGAAGTCGCCCTCCACCGAGTTCGACTCGGCGCGGTCGCCGTAGGCCAGGCCGTACCCGGCCACCCTCACCTCCTGCCGCTCGTACTCCTCCACGAGGGCGAACACCCTGGGCGCTTCCCGGTGTGCCGTTTCGTGCAGCAGGGCCGTGAAGTCGATGTCGTTCACGCGATCTTCCTCCCCGCGGACTGGATGATGTCGGCCAGCTCGTCGGCGGCCACGACGCCGTTCGCCTGCTCGGGGGTGACCAGCCAGATCACCTCGACGTCACCGATCGCGGTGGGCGGCAAGGGCAACGGCACACCCGCGTCGAGCACCCGCGCCCCGTCGCTCAGCAGGACCGCCGGGAGCGGTGGGCGGACCAGGAAGTAGGCCAGCGGCATGTCCTGGATCGCCAGCACCGGCGTCGGGGTGGCCCCGAACCACGGATGACCGATGATCGCCTCGGTCAGGTCGGCGGAGACCGTGAACGCGCCCAGGGCCGCGCCGGTCGGGGTCAGGACGTTCGGCGGGAACAGGCCGGGGACCGACCACCACTCGCGGACCTTGGCGGGGTCCGTGGTCGCTTCCCCGATCGGGCGCAGGACGGGGCTGAGGAAGGGCTTCCCGTCGACCGGGTCGGCGAAGTGCCCGTCGCGCCAGACGGCTCCCGGTACCACCGGCCACCCCAGCGCGGCGTAGTCCAGGGCGGCCCGCAACGTGGTGTGCCGGAGGTCCGGCCGACTGCTCGGCATTGCGCATCCCCACTTTCGGTTGACGACCGACGCGGCCTCGCCCCACTGGTCCACGGTGGTTACAGTCCGTCGATCATTCGCTACTCTTCTCACATGCGAGCGTGCCCCCGAACGGCCCTAAATGCAAAGAAAGCAAAGTGAAGCCCTGCGTGTGCAATAGGAGGATCAGCGATCGTGGCCGCGAAGAAGAGCACGCCGACCATCCGGCTGCGCAGGTTGGCGGGGCAGCTCGAACGGCTCCGCGACGAGAAGGGCTTGCGCCGGGAGGACGTGCAGCAGCGCACCAGCATCAACGCCGTCACCCTGTACCGCATCGAAACCGCCCGGACCCGTCCCCAGTACCGGACCCTGGACACCCTGCTCCGGCTCTACGACGTCCCGTTCGAGGAGAAGGAGCGGCTGAAGGCCCTCTACAAGCAGTCCGCCGACCAGGGCTGGATCCAGCCCTGGCACCAGGATCTGCGCGAGGAGTACACCGCCTACATCAGCTTCGAGCGTGACGCGCAGACCCTTCGCCACTACTCGGGGATGTTCGTCCCGGGCTTGCTGCAAACCGAGGACTACGCCCGGGCAGTGATCCGGGGTGTCCTCCACGACGCGACCGATGAGCGGGTCGAAGACCTCGTCCGCACGAGGATGGAGCGACAGGTCCTGCTGGCCGGGGAGCACCCGCTCAAGCTCTGGGCCGTCATCGACGAGGCGTCACTGCGCCGCGAGGTCGGCGGGCCGGAGGTCATGCGGGCGCAACTGGAGCACTTGGTGGAAGCGGCCAAGGCCCCGAACGTGACCCTCCAGGTGATCCCGCTGAGTTCGGGCGCTCACCTCGGGATGCCGGGCGAATTCGTGGTCATGGAGTTCGAGGACTCGTTGGACGCCGACCTGATCCACGTCGATGGGCAGGCGGGCGAGATATTCTTGGAATCGGAGGCTGACATCAAGCGCTTCCGCGATGGGTTCGACCACCTCGTGGCGGTGGCCAAGAGCCCGGACGACTCGGTGAAGTCGATCGCCGAGATCGCCACCGGCTAGGTACGACGGAGGTTCGCGCAGCATGCAGCAAGGGGATCTGTCGGGCGCGGCTTGGCGCAAGAGCAGCTTCAGCGGCGAAGGGCCGTCCTGCGTGGAAGTCGCGCCGGTGGGCGAAGGGTTCGCCGCGCGCGACTCCAAGAACCCCACCGGGCCGACGCTGTCGTTCAACACCGACCAGTGGCGCAGGTTCCTCGGCACCCTCACGTCGTGACGCCAGGGCCTCCCGGAGCGTTCCGGGAGGCCCTGGCGGTCCGTGGTCACCAGCCCGGGGCTACCGCACGGATTTCTTGCCGTAGAACCCCGCGACGAGGCTGACGCCGATGGCGGCGATGATCACCTGCACGATGATCTCGATCCAGTCGATGCCGGGTGTGTCCTCGACGCCGAGCGCCCGGGCGATGAAGGTGCCGATGAACGCCGCCACGATGCCGACGATGATCGTCAGCCAGATGGGGATGGCCTGCTTGCCCGGCGCGACGAGCTTGCCGAGCAAGCCGAGGATGAGACCCACGATCAGAGCGCTGATCACACCGCCGATGCCCACGATGCCTCCTGCGGGTTAGTCGCCTTCGAAGAAGTCCCCGATCTCGTCGAGGGCCTCGCCAATCATCATCCCACCGAATACGCCGGCCGCAGCGCCAGCGACGACGCCACCTGCCCCGATTCCCCCACCGTGGTGACCGCCGTGGTGACCCCCGTGGTGGCCGCCGTGACCGCCGTGCATCCCGTAACCGCCGGAAGATCGCCTGCCCGCGACCTGGTCCATCCACTGGTGCAGCAGCGCCGCCCAGTCCGTGCGGATCACCTCATCGTGGGACATCGCGAAGTGCCCGAACGTGTCACCGCCCGCCCGGAACAGCCCGCCGCGCCGGTCCGCCTCCAGCACCACGTACAACGCGTGCGGGTCGGTCACGAAGGTCAGCTCGAGCTGGCTGATCTTGCCGAGGAACTGGCCCGGCGGCAGGAACTCGATCTCCTGGTAGAACGGCAGCTGCTGCGGCACGCCGTGGATGCGCCCGGACTCGTTGTCCGCGCGCTGGAAGCGGAACCCGAGCGCGCCGAATGCGTTCAGCACGTGCTCCTGCGACCGGATCGGGTGAACGGCCACCGGGTCGAGGTCGCCGGGGTCGACCGCGCCGCGCACCTCCAGCTCCGTGCGCAGGCCCATCGTCATGCCGTGCAGGTGCTGGCCGTGCACGACGGTCAGCGGCGTCTCCAGCGGCACGGGGAACTGGAACGGAAGCACGAGGTGCTGCCCCGGTCCGACGGTGATCCGCTGACCGACCACCACGCGGGCGAACTCGACGTTGCGGTTGTGCTCGTTGTCGCCGCTCTCCACCTCCACGCGGGTGACGAGCGACAGCTTGACCTGGTCGATGTCGGCGGCGTGGTCACCGCCCGCGATGCGCACCTCGCCGGTGAGCAGCTCGCCCGGCCGGACGTTCGGGTTGGCCAGCACCGTGTCCACCGAAGGACCGCCGACTCCGAACGCGCGCAACATCCTCTTGAAAACCACGGTGGGTGCCTCCTGGCCTGCTGTGTGTCACGCCCTTGAGCTGGGTTGCTCCAAGGACGCCTCGACAGGTGCATCGGTTCCCTCTGGACGAACGCTAAGCGCAGGTGCCAGTATGCGACGGCGGTCACATACTAAGCGGTCGCTCAGGAGGTTCACGTGCCCACGCTGCTCGTCGCCAACCGGGGAGAGATCGCCGTCCGGGTGCTGCGCGCCGCCGCCGACCTCGGCTGGCGGACCGTCGCCCTGGTCACCGACTCCGATGACGCGCACGGCCGGTTCGCCGACCGCGCGGTCCGGTTGCAAGGCTCCTACCTGGACGTCGACGCGGTGCTCGCCGCCGCAGACGGGTGCGACCTGGTGCACCCCGGTTACGGGTTCCTGGCGGAGAACGCACGATTCGCCCGCCGGTGCGCCGAGGCCGGGCTGACGTTCGTCGGGCCGCCGCCGGAGGTGCTGGAGCTGCTCGGCGACAAGAGCCGGGCCCGCGCCCTGGCCGCCGAGGTGGGCGTGCCGGTGCTGGCGGGCGCGCAGGACGGGTTCGAGGACTTCTTCCGCGCGCACGGCGCGGTGGTCGTGAAGGCCGTTTCCGGTGGTGGCGGCAAGGGCGTGCGGGTGGTGCGGCGGCTCGCCGACCTCGCCGCAGCCGTCGAGCGGTGCCGCGCCGAGGCGCTGGCCGCGTTCGGCGACGGCACCGTGTTCGTCGAGGAGCTGCTGGAACCGGCGCGGCACGTCGAGGTGCAGCTGGTCGGCACGACGGTCCTCGGCGACCGGGACTGCTCGTTGCAGGCGCGGCACCAGAAGCTGGTCGAGATCGCGCCCGCGCCGGACCTCTCCCCCGACCTGCGGTCCGCGCTGCACGAGGCGGCGACGACGATCGCGCGCGCCGTCCGCTACACCGGGCTGGGCACGGTGGAGTTCCTGGTCGCGCCGGACGGCCGGTTCGCGTTCCTGGAGGCCAACCCGAGGCTCCAGGTCGAGCACACCGTCACCGAGCAGGTCACCGGGCTGGACCTGGTGCGCGCCCAGTTGCTGCTGGCGACCGAGGTCGAGCCGGACCTGACCCACGCGCCACGCGGCAGCGCGCTGCAACTGCGGGTGAGCCTGACGTCCACGGGGCGGCTGTCGGCGTTCGTCCCGCCGACCGGGCCGGGCGTGCGGGTCGACACGCACGCGTCTGTCGGCTACCGGGCGGGCCTGGGCTTCGACCCGCTGCTGGCCAAGGTCGTGGTGCACGCCGACGACCAGGACACCGCGCTGCGCCGTGCCCGCCGCGCGCTGGACGAGTTCACCGTGGACGGTGCCAGGACGAACATCGGCTTCCTGCGCGGGCTGCTGGACCACCCGGACGTCCTGAAGGCGCACACCGGCCTGGTCGACTCGCTGCCCCGTGAGGACACCGGAGCGCGCGCTCCAGTGCAGGGGACCGTCGTCGCGATCGAGGACGGCGCGGTCGTCGTGGAAGCGATGAAGATGCAGCACGTCGTGCCGATCGGCGACGCGCGGGTGCTGGTCGAGGTCGGCGACACGGTCGCGGAAGGCGCGTTGCTGGCCGAGGGCGTGGACGTGGCCGTCGAGGAGAAGGCCGTCGAGGTCGACCTGGACGACGTGCGACCCGATCTCGCGGAAACGCTGGCGCGGCACGACTTCTCGCGTCCCGAGGCGGAGGCGAAGCGGCACGCGGCCGGCCGCCGCACGGTCCGGGAGAACATCGCCGACCTGTGCGAGGAGTTCGTGGAGTACGGCGGGCTGGCCATCGCCGCGCAACGCCGTCGCCGGTCGTTGGACGAGCTGGTCGAGCGCACGCCGGCGGACGGGCTGGTGGCGGGCGTCGGCACGGTCAACGGCGGCCAGGTCGTCGCGATGTCCTACGACTACACGGTCATGGCGGGCACGCAGGGCTTGCGCAACCACGCGAAGAAGGACCGGATGTTCGCGCTGGCCGAGCAGCGGCGGCTGCCCGTGGTGCTGTTCGCCGAGGGCGGCGGCGGGCGGCCGGGCGACACCGACCACGGCGGCGTCAGCGGGCTGGACTGCCTGGCGTTCCACCTGTTCGCCAAGCTGTCCGGGCTGGTGCCGCTGGTCGGCATCGCATCCGGCCGCTGCTTCGCCGGCAATGCCGTGCTGCTGGGCACGTGCGACGTGGTGATCGCGACCCGTGACGCGACCATCGGCATGGGCGGCCCGGCGATGATCGAGGGCGGCGGGCTCGGCGTGTTCCGGCCGGAGGAGGTCGGGCCGGTCGACGTGCAGGTGCCCAACGGCGTGATCGACGTGCTGGTGGCCGACGAGGCCGAGGCCGTCGCGGTGGCCAGGAAGTACCTGTCGTACTTCCAGGGCCACGCCGATGGGACGCGAACCGACTCCTGGGAGTGCGCCGACCAGCGGCTGCTGCGCCACCTCGTGCCGGAGAACCGGGTCCGCGCCTACGACGTGCGGTCCGTGGTGGACACCATCGCCGACACCGGCTCGGTGCTGGAGCTGCGGCCGGAGTTCGGGCGCGGCATCGTCACCGCGCTGGTCCGGGTCGAGGGCAGGCCGCTCGGGCTGATCGCGAACGACCCCGGCCACCTCGGCGGCGCGATCGACGCCGACGCCGCCGACAAGGCCGCCCGGTTCCTGCGCCTGTGCGACGCGTTCGACCTGCCGGTGGTGTCGTTGTGCGACACGCCGGGGTTCATGGTGGGGCCGGACGCCGAGCGCACCGCGACCGTGCGGCACCTGACCCGGATGCTCGTGGCCGGCGCGAACCTCGACGTGCCGTTCGGGTTCGTGGCGCTGCGCAAGGCCTACGGGCTGGGCGCGCAGGCGATGGCGGCGGGCAGCTTGAAGGTGCCGCTGTTCGCGGTGTCGTGGCCCAGCGGCGAGTTCGGCCCGATGGGGCTGGAGGGCGCGGTGCGGCTCGGGTACCGGCGCGAGCTGGACGCGATCGACGACCCGGCGCAGCGCAAGGAGATGTTCGAGGCGATGGTCTCGGCCGCCTACGAGCACGGCAAGGCGCTCAACGTGGCGTCCGCGTACGAGATCGACGACGTGATCGACCCGGCGGACACGCGGCGCTGGATCACCACCCTGCTCACCGGTCCCGACCCCGCCCCGGTGCGGACCGGCAAGAAACGCCCGTTCGTGGACACCTGGTGAAAGGGAACAGCACATGGTCACGACCGCTCCCCCGCAGCGGCGCACGCTGCGCAGGCTCATGGCCGCCGGCCTCGTCGGCTCGTCGCTCGAGTGGTACGACTTCTTCATCTACGCGACGGCCGCCGCGCTGGTGTTCCCGAAGCTGTTCTTCCCCGAGGCGTCGCCTCTGGTCGGGCTGCTGCTGTCGTTCAGCACGTTCTGGGCCGGGTTCGTCGCCCGGCCGGTCGGCGGGCTGGTGTTCGGGCACGTCGGCGACCGGTTCGGCCGCAAGCCCGCGCTGGTGACGTGCCTGGCGGTGATGGCCGCGGCGACGTTCCTGATCGGGTTGCTGCCCACCAGCGCGACGCTGGGCGTGCTGGCTCCGGTGCTGCTGGTGCTGCTGCGGTTCCTCCAGGGCGTCGCGGTGGGCGGGCAGTGGGGCGGGGTCGTGCTGCTGCTGACCGAGACGGCCGGGCCGGGGCGGCGCGGGTTCGCGGGGACGTTCGGTCAGGCGGGCGTGCCGCTCGGGGTGATCCTGGGCAACGTGGCGTTCCTGCTGGTCGGGGCGCTGGTGCCGGCCGAGTCGTTCGCCACCTGGGGCTGGCGGGTGCCGTTCCTGGCGAGCGCGCTGCTGTTCCCCGTGGTGCTGTTCATCCAGCTGACGGTGGAGGACAGCCCGGTGTTCCGGGAGATCAAGGAACGGCGTGGTGACGGTCCCGCGCCCGCGCCGCTGGGCGAGGTGCTGCGGGCGCACCGGCGGCCGGTGCTGCTGGGCGCGGGGCTGATGTTCGCGTCCAACGCGATCTTCTACGTGAGCATCGCGGGCGTGCTCGACTACGCGACCCGCGAGCTGGCGTTGACGCGCAACTCGGTGCTGGTAGTGACGCTGCTGTCGTCGCTGCTCAGCGTGCCGGTGATCCTGCTGGCCGGGCGTTGGTCGGACCGGCACGGCAGGCGTCCGCTGATCGTGGCGGGTTCGGTCGCGATGATCGTGTGGGCGTTCCCGTACTTCTGGCTGGTCGACACCGCGTCGCTGGGCCTGATCTTCGTCGCGCTGGCCGTGGCGGGTGTCGCGTCGAGCCTGGTCTACGGGCCGGTGGCGGCGTACCTGGCGGAGCTGTTCGAGCCGCAGGTGCGGTACTCGGGCGCGTCGCTGGCCTACCAACTGGCGTCGATCCTGGTCAGCGGCGGCACCCCGGTGATCATGACGGCGTTGTTGGCGGCGACCGGCACGTCACTGTCGGTGTCCGCGTTCCTGCTGGTCATGGGCGTGGTGACGCTGGCATCGGTGCTCGGCTTGAGGGAGACGCACAAGGTCTAACACGAGCCGATTACACCAAATTGTATTCCCACTTGAAGGGGAAATATCCTCCACGCTTGCAGAGTGAGCGAAGGAGAACCCTTGACAGGAGTCGGAGGCGAAAGCGGCAACGACCGCTGAACCACATCGGGAAGGGCTCCCTCAAGAGGAAGAGCCCTTCCTTTTTAATTCAAGACGCATGCCGATATCGTGACGCATGGGCAAGTCACCGCCCTCGAACACGAAGATCGGCTGCCCGTTCCCGACCACTGAGGCGCCGAGAACGAGGTCGTCGTTCCCTGATTCGAACCCGATCGGCTCAGAGTATGCATCGAAGCCGCGCGGCAGCAGGACCCTGTATCGCGCGTGGGCTACCGGGGTGGCGAACCTGAGCGTGAACTTGTCCGGACTCTGGTCGCGCATGAGAGGCGCGCACATACCCGGCCAGAACACCTCCACCGCGATGGTGATCTCGGTGCCCGACTGCAGCGGCTCCGGGAAGTGGATGATCAGGACTGACTTGCCATCGGCGACCCAGGTCGAGGTGGTAGTCAGGCTCACTCCGGGCGCATCGCCGCTCAGCAGCCTGCGCACCGCCACCCGCACCTGGTTCCGGAACTTGGCGGGTTGAGGCCAACCGCAACCCTGTATCAGTGGCACGACCCAAAGGTCATTGCTCGACACCTCAGCGCGGATCGTGATCCGCCTGCGCCCGTCTCCGTTCGGCTCAATGGCGACGAACTCATCCCAGTCCGATATCCGGTACGCCGGGTTTCGATCTCCGGACGCCACCTGGGCCAACTGGGACACGATGGCTCGATACGACTCGACCTCTCGAACCAACTCGCGCCGGTCGGCCAATAGGAGTAATGCTGCGGAAAGCACCAGCAGGATGGCCGCCACGAGAGCTCCCGCCTTGACCGCTGCGTTCCCGAGCACCGCGCCCAACAGCACCGCGAACGACATGATGCCTACGACCGCTTTCACCACGGTCGCCGATCCTTCGTCGACCAAAAGACCGTCGAGCCACTTGACGAATCGCTTCAGCACGTCGGCCCCCTACGAGACGCGGTCACGCCTGGGAGTCGGAGAGTATCGGGCAGTAGTCGAAAAGGGGAGCACGCTCACCGCACCCGCCGCGTAGAACCGAATGAGTTACCCCGGTCGGCGGCAGCATCACCCGCACTTCTACGGAACGTGACACCACGCTGGACCAGCCGGTTCGACGCACCCGCCGAGTGAACTGTCAACCGGGTGACGTGCGGAACGTTGCGGGCTTGCCGTACGTTGCGGTGCCGTGACCACTCTCCTGGGACGGTTCAAGCAGCGGCTGCGTCGGTTCGCGCAGAAGCCCGGCTCCGCCGACCTCACGCCCTACCGGAAGCTGCTCGAAGAGGTCAACGAGCAGGCCGAGCGCGTGAAGAAGCTCAGCGACGAGGAACTGACCGCCGCGGCGGCCGCACTGCGCGACAAATCCGACTTCGGCCGCTCCGAGCTGGTGGAGGTCTGCGCCCTCGGCCGCGAGGCCGCCGACCGCGCCCTCGGCCTGCGCCCGTTCGACGTGCAGATCCTCGGTGCGCTCGGCCTCCTGGAGGGCCACGTGGTCGAGATGGCCACCGGTGAGGGCAAGACGCTCTCCGGCGCCATCGCCGCGGCGGGCTTCGCGCTGCGCGGCGACCAGGTGCACGTGGTCTCGGTCAACGACTACCTGGCCCAGCGCGACGCCGAGTGGATGGGCCCGCTGTACGAGCTCATGGGCGTGAGCGTGGGCTGGATCAACCAGAGCTCCAAGCCCGAGGAGCGCCGCGCCGCCTACCAGTCCGAGGTCATGTACGCCTCGGTCTCGGAGATCGGCTTCGACGTGCTGCGCGACCGGCTGGCCACCGACGTGGACCACATCATCGTGCCCAAGCCGCGCGTCGCCCTCGTGGACGAGGCGGACTCGGTGCTGGTGGACGAGGCGCGCGTGCCGCTGGTCCTGGCGGGCTCCACGGCGGGCCCGGCGGTCGACCCGGCGCTGGCCGACCTGGTCAAGCGGCTGCGCCGCGACCTGCACTTCGAGATCGACGACGAAGAGCGCAACGTCTACCTCACCGGCGCGGGCAGCGAGCTGGTCGAACGGGCGCTCGGCGGCATCGACCTGTACTCCGACGAGCACGTCTCGACCACGCTGAGCAAGGTCAACGTGGCCCTGCACGCGCAGGTCCTGCTGCACCGGGACGTGGACTACATCGTCCGCGACGGCAAGGTGCACCTGATCAACGACACCCGGGGCCGGATCGCGAAGCTCCAGCGCTGGCCCGACGGCCTCCAGGCCGCGGTCGAGGCCAAGGAGAACGTGGCCACCACGGACGCGGGCGAGGTGCTGGACTCCATCACGGTCCAGGCGCTGCTCAGCCGCTACCCGACCGTGTGCGGCATGACCGGCACCGCGGTGGCCGTCGCCGAGCAGCTGCGCGACTTCTACCAGCTGGAAGTGCTGGTCATCCCGCCGAACGTGGAGACGATCCGGGAGGACGAGGCGCCCCGGCTGTACGCGACGCTGGAGCAGAAGGAAGCCGCGATCGTCGCCGAGATCAAGAAGGTGCACGAGACCGGCCGCCCGATCCTGGTCGGCACGCTGGACGTGGCCGAGTCCGAGCGGCTGTCGCGCAAGCTTTCCGAGGCCGGCCTGGAGTGCGTGGTCCTCAACGCGAAGAACGACGCCGAGGAAGCCTCGATCATCGCCGACGCGGGCTCGTTCCAGCGGGTCACCGTGTCCACCCAGATGGCGGGCCGCGGCACGGACATCCGGCTCGGCGGCCACGACTCGACCGACCGGGAGCGCATCGCCGAGCTCGGCGGCCTGTACGTGATCGGCACCGGTCGGCACTCCAGCAGCCGGTTGGACGGCCAGCTGCGCGGTCGCGCGGGCCGGCAGGGCGACCCGGGCGGGTCGGTGTTCTTCTCCTCGTTGCAGGACGACCTGGTCACCCAGTACGTGCCCGACCACGACGAGCCGGCCGAGGTGGACGAGGACGGCCGCATCACCGACGCCGGCACGCTGCACACCGTCGAGCACGCGCAGCGCGTCGCCGAGGGCGTGCACCTGGAGATCCACCGCAACACCTGGCGGTACAACAAGCTGATCGAGCACCAGCGCCAGCTCCTGCTGGAGTACCGGGACAAGCTGCTGCGCACCGACCTGGCCTGGGAGGAGCTGTCCGAGCGCAAGCCGGACAAGGCGCACGAGATCAAGGACCTGGACGAGGAGGTCAAGGTCACCGCGGCCCGGTTGATCGGGCTGCACCACCTCGACCAGCGGTGGAGCGACCACCTGACGTTCCTGACCGACCTGCGGGAGGGCATCCACCTGCGGGCGCTGGCGCGGCAGAACCCGCTGGACGAGTTCCACCGGGAGGCGATCCCGGCCTACCACAAGATCATCCCCGATGCGTGGGACGAGGCGGAGGAGACCTTCGCGAAGGTGACGATCGACGCCGACGGCGCGCACCTGGCCGAGGCGGGCGTGCAGCGCCCGAACACCACCTGGACCTACCTGGTCAACGACAACCCGTTCTCCTCCGGCCTGGAGGAGACGTTCAAGGGGCTGGTCAAGCTCGTCCGACGCCGCTGAACGGCCCCGCCGGCACGACGGCCGGGCGCTCGTCCGATCACGCGGCGACGCCCGGTCCGTAAGCTAGGGTGACGGCTCATGAGCGCACGAGTCGCAATCGAGCCGCGCAGCGCCGCCCTCATGCCCCGCGCCGACGAGAGCGCTTCGGCCCGCCGTGCCGCCGCGATCGAGGCCGCGGTGACGGCCGCGGGCGGCGTGCTCACCACCGCGACGGAGGCCAACGCGCTCGTCTGGCTCTCGGTCGGCGATCCCGCACCGCTGGCGGCCTACCTCGACGAGCACCCCGGCATCGAGTGGGTCCAGCTGCCGTGGGCCGGGGTGGAGAACTTCGCCGCGGCCGGCGTCTTCGACCGGCCGGTGACCTTCACGTGCGCGAAGGCCTCTTTCGCCGAGCAGGTCGGCGAGCACGCGCTGGCTCAGGTCCTGGCCCTGTACCGGCACTTCGTGCCGCAGGCGCGCACCCGCGGCTGGACCGAGATCGAACCGATCTCCTTGTTCCGCAAGCGGGTGACGGTGCTCGGCGCGGGTGGCACGGCGCAAGCGCTGATCAGGCTGCTCGTACCGTTCGGCTGCCGCGTCCGGGTGCTGCGGCGCTCCGGCGCGCAGCTCGGCGACACCGAGACGCTGCCCATGTCCGCGCTGCACGCGGTGCTGCCCGAGACAGACGTGCTGGTGCTGGCGCTGGCGCTGACGGCGGAGACCCGCGGGGTCGTCGGTGCCGCCGAGCTGGCGCTGCTGCCGCCGTCGGCGGTGCTGGTGAACGTGGCGCGTGGCGCGCACGTCGACACGGACGCGCTGACCAAGGCTCTCGCCAACGGCACGATCGCCGGCGCGGCGCTGGACGTGACCGAGCCGGAGCCGCTGCCGGACGGGCACCCGTTGTGGGACTTGGACAACGTGCTCGTCACATCGCACTGCGCGGACTCGTTCGAGTTCGTCACCGACCAGCTCGCGGCGCGGGTGCGGGAGAACGTGGGGCGGTTCCGGCGCGGGGAGCCGCTGGACGGCCTGGTCGACGGTTCGGCCGGATACTGAGGGGCGGGAACGTGCTGTCGATCCGTGTGTCGCCGGGCGAAGAGGTCCTGGAGACGGTCACCCGGCGGCTGGCCGAGGCGGGTGTCCGCGACGGCGCCATCGTGTCGGTGATCGGCGGGGTGGACCACTGCGCGATCAGCTACATGCCCAAGTCCGACGCGCGGCGCGACGTGGTCGTGGAGTACGCCGAGCCGTTGGAGGTCACCGGCACGGGCGCGGTGACCGACGGGACGCCGCACATCCACCTCGTCGCCGGGCGGGAGCACAACGAGGCCGTCGCCGGGCACCTGCACTGGGCCCGCGTCGGGACCTGGTTCGTGGACGTGTTCGTGCTGCCCGCCTCGACGGCCTGACGCGAGCCGTCAGCTCCGGGCGAGCACGCGGCGCAGCAGGGTCAGCGTCGCGGTGGTCCGCTCGGCGGTCAGCGCCTCGCGGAACGCCACGTCGACCAAGGTCGGCGCCACGTCGCGCACCCTGGCCAGCAGGCCGGCGCTGAACCACCTCGCCACGCCGTCGCGGTGGTTGTGCAGCTCGGCGCAGAACCGCTCCACCACCTTGGGCAGCTGGTCGGCGGGCAGCCGCGCCACGCCCGCGAACGTGGCGTCACCGCGCGCGGCCAGGCGTGACGCGGCGTCCCACTGAATCTCCAGCACGCGGAACAGCACCGCGGTCAGGTAGAGGTCGCGGGTCGCGTCGTCCACCTCCAAGGCCGCGATCACCTGGTCCGTGGTCGCGGGGTCGCCCACCTTGGCCAGGACTCCGGCGGCGTTGACCCGCAGCAGCTCGTCCTCGCCGGAGCGCATCCACTCGACCAGCGTCGGCACGTGCTCGGGCTCCTGGATCAGGAAGTCCTTGATGAACTGGTCGGTCTCGTGGCTGGTCTGCGCCTGGGCGAGCAGGGTGCTGTCGCCCGCGCGGATCCGCTGGTGGATCTTCTGGGCGATGAAGAACTCCATGAACGACTTGTGCGCGAACATGTAGTAGCCGCGGTTGTCGCGCTGGAGGAACGTCTGCGTGCGGACGTCGTGCTCGAAGTAGTCGACGGTGTCGTCGTCGAGGTCGAAGTGGTCGCGCACCCGCTGGGGGAACTCGGTGTAGTGGATGGACAGCGTCTCCCGCTGCCACATCTCCCACGCCAGCTCCTGCATGAAGTAGGACTTGCGCTCGGTGTCGACGAACGTCCGGTTCTCGTCGACGTTCTTCTGGATCCACTCGTCGGTGTAGGCCTGGTACAGGCCCGCCGGCGTGATGTGCTCCTGGTCGACCAGCCTCGGCAACGTCGTCGTGATCATGGACAGCATGATCGGGCGGTGCGCGAGGTCGGGCAGGTCGTAGGTGCGGGCGATCAGGTCGAGGTGGCGCTCCCAGTCGCCTGGCACGCGCAGCCGCAGGATGTCGCGGATGCGCTGCTCGTCGAGCCGGCGCAGGGAGAGGATCTCGAAGTTCGGGCGCTCGCGCAGGCGGATGCGCCGGATGCCCTCGCCCGCGAGCAGGCCGCGGCCCTCGATGTCGGTGCGGAAGTAGCCGGTGCGGCAGGTGAGGATCACCTTGGAGTTCGCCTCGGGCACGACGACGCGGGCCAGCTCCTCGAAGTTCTCCTCGACCTTGCGCGCGTCGACCTGCACCTGCATCTCGTCGAAGCCGTCGAAGATGAGGACCATGCTGTCGTGGTGGTTGAGGAACTCGAACGTCCGGTAGCCGCCGGGCAGGTCGAGGTCGAACTCGTCCACCAGCACGTTCATGATCATTTCCCGCAGGTTGGACGAGCGCTGGGCGTTGCGCAGGGAGATCACGAACGGCACCCGGCTGTGCTCCGGGTCCCTCAGGTAGCGCTTGGCCAGCGTGGCGGCGTAGTGGTGGCACAGCCAGGTCTTGCCCATGCCGAAGTCGCCGAGCACCGAGATGTGGTTGCGGCCGGGCGTGTCGATCCACGTGTCGAGGAACTCCTCGACGCTGTCGAAGCTGTCGGTCCGCAGGTGGGCCGACTCGCGCCGGTCGTGCAGCGGCACCTCGCACGCGAGGTCCACCCAGTAGCGGCTCACCTCGCTGCTCTCGTAGTTCTCGATGAGCCGGCGCAGGTAGGCGTCGAGGTTGAGCACGGCGAGGTGGAACTCGGCCACGGACATGACCCGCACGGCCGGGTGCTTCGCCGCCTCGGCGTGCGCCTGGGCCGTGATCACGCCCCGGCGGTAGGTGACGAGCCAGCCCTCGGTGCCCTCCTCGCGCTCCACCAGCGCCGCCATCGCGCGCACGTCCGCGGAGTTGAGGCTGCTCTCCACGCACCGGAACCGGCGGCGGATGCCCGCCGACCTCATCTCGGCCACGAATTCGCCACCGCTGCGGTCGCGCCGTACCTGGCTCAGCGTGTGGCCCATCGTCTGCAGCAGACCGGACACCTGTGCGAACAGCTGGGAGCGGGTGTCGGGGTCGGGCCTGCCCCCCACCTCGACGGCGGGTTGGCGGCGTGACCGCACCACGTCGCCCAGCTCGGTCAGCCAGTCCGCGACCGCCTCGTGGTCGTAGCCGTCCCGGTCGGCCACGTGGATCACACCCATGCCCCGCCGTTCCAGGTCGCGGATGGGCAGGGGCGCGTTCTCCGCGACCACGCAGTAGACGTTGTTCCAGCTCCGGCCCTGCTCGCCGTAGGCCTCGTTGAGCACCATGCGCAGTTCCGGGTCGTCCGCGCGGTAGCCGACGAACAACGCGGTCCTGGTCCGCAGCATCAGCTCGACGAGCTGGTTGACCGGCGACCGGTCGTACCGGAACCGCTCGCGGTCGCGGGAGGTCAGCACCATGTCGGCGGGCTGGGAGAAGTCGCCGAACAGCTTCACGACCGGCAGCCGGTCGGTCAGCCGGACCTCCGCCTGCGGGCCGCGCACGATGGTCGCGAACCGGGTCCGGGCGTCGCGCAACGCCCGTTCTACGAGGTCGTCATGAGTTGTGGAGACGATCACGGAGGCGTTCGCCGCGACCACGGCGCGGTGGATCGAGCCTGGTTCCGCGCGGTCGGCGTCGAGGCGGTCGCGCACCCGGCCCACCAGCGGGCCGCGGCCGTGCTCGATCTCGTAGTACCAGGCCAGGTCTTCGCCGGTGGCGCGGGCGGGCACCTCGTCGAACGCGTCCGCCAGCTCCCGCAGCGTCGCGTCACGGCCCGGCAGGCCGGACTGCCGCGCCGCCTCCTCGCCGACGAAGACCACCCCGTTGCCCAGGGCGAACTGGTCGACCAGCTCGGCGGGCAGGCGGCGGTTCGGGCTCATGTGCCGGTCCCCTCTCGTCCGACGGAATCGTAGCCGCGCATGATCACCGCGAGCCCTCCGAACGGCGGACTCACCGTTGGTCGAGGTAGCGGCGCAGGTCCCGTCGGGTGCGCCGGGAGTCCGGGTGGTTGGCGCCGAGCACGCGTTCGCGGTCCGCGGCCACGCGGAGCAGCTCGCGCGCCGCGCCCGCGGAGTCGCCGGTCCGGCCGAGCAGGGCGCCGTAGCTGTGGCGCACCGCCAGCGCCGTCGGGTGGTCCGCGCCGAGGGCCTGCTCGGCGTCGGCGCGCACCGGGTGCAGCAGCCCGAGCGCACGGCGCGGCGCGCGCTGGGCCACGGAGGTCGCGTGGCGGTGCCGGATCGCCAGCGCAAGCGGGTGGCGCGGTCCCAGCGCGCGGACCGCCCGGTCGGACAGGTCGCGCAGTGCCGGCACGGCCTGGTCCGGCGGCAGCGTCGCGGCGTGCGAGGCGCGGACGGCGAGCGCGTCGAGGTGGTCGGGCCCCACCGACTCCTCGATCGCCGCCAGCAGCTCGGCCAGCAGGGTCCTCGCGTCGTCGGCCCGTTCCGCGCTCGCCAGGGCGCGACCCAGCGCGTGCCGGACGCGGTGCGCCAGCGCGGTTCCCCGCACCCGCGGTGCCAGCTCCTCCAGCGCGGTGACGGCGGCCTGCGCGCCACCGGACTCCAGCTCGAACTCGGCCAGCGCGCACCGCACGGCGAGCGCGGCCGGGTCGTCCGGGCCGAGGGCGTCCTCGGTGTCCGCCTCCAGGTCGCCGAGCTGGCGCAGGCACTCCTCCAACCGTCCCGCCCGCCCCACCGCCTCGGCCTGGAGGCGGCGCAGCTCCAGCGTTTCGCGTTCCTCGACGCGGAACCGGCCCGAGCCGATCAGCTCCTGGAACAGGCGGACGGCCTCGCGGTGGCGCCCGGCGTCGTCGAGCCGGACCGCGCGCTCTCGCAGGTCGTCGAAATCCTCGGCGCTGAGCCCGCGGCGGGGCGCCGTTCGGCCGTGGGCGGCGTTGCGGAACAAGGCGAACGAGTCGGCCGCGGCGGTACCGCGCTGCTGCGGTTTGGGCAGGCCGCGGGCCGGCAGCGCGTGCGACAGGTGCCGGTAGACCTCCAGCATGGTGATCAGCTCGGGTCCTCCCGTGACGCCGTTCCCGGCCAGGCGCAACAGCTCCCCGGTGAAACCGGTGTGCCGCGCGCCGGCCGGGGCGTGCGAGGTCTGGGTGGCGGAGGACGAGGTGAGCGTGTAAGCGCCGGAGATGTCGATCTGCCCGTCGGCCGCGCCCATCGCCTCGATGGCCCGCCCGGAGAAGCAGCAGTCGAGCACCAGGACGCGGGTGGTCGCGGCGGTGTCCAGCATCGCCTGGCGGATCCAGTCGAACGGCAGCGCCGTGTAGCGGCTGCGGGAGGGTTCGGTGTCGCGTCCGGCCAGCAGCAAGTCGCCGCGCTGGTCGAGCAGACCGTGCCCGGCGAAGTAGACGAACAGCACGTCCTCGGCGTTCTCGGCGGCGTCGGCCAGCGCCGCGCCCGCGTCGCGCACGTCGAAGTCGTCCAGCGTGGTGCAGCGGTCGGCCGCGAACCCGCCGCGCCGGGTCAACGCGTCCTTCAGGTCGCGGAGGTTGTTGGGCACGGCGGGGATGTCGGGCAGGGCGTCCGAGCGGTGGTGGGCGTTGCCGATGAGCAGCGCCCAAGAGCGCCCGGAATCGCACAGACGCGCGGGTCGACCCACGATCGTGCCGGCCAACCTCGTCCCTCCCACCAGGTGGTGCCGCTGTCTTCCATGCTGGCACAGCGGCGCCTGTGCCGGTGGCGAGGTGGCCGGATCGTGGTCATGGCCGCTGCTGGTCGAGGAGCTTGGGGATCTCGTTGAGCAGCGCGGCGGGGTCGGCGACGCGGTTGGCCTTCAGGCGGACCTCCGTGCCCGACGGCCCGGTGACCGTGACGTCGAGGTCGGCGCGCCGCGTGGTGAGCCACGTGGTGAGGCTGCGGGCGAGCACGGCCCCGGCCCCGCCGGACCCGAGGGCGACCGCCAGCGCGTCCATGGCGCCGAGCTCGGACGCCGAGGGCTCCCCGGCGACGAACCGGACCTTGCCGCGCAAGTCGTCCTCGCTGCGGAGCCAGTCGAGCAGCGATCGGAGCTCTTGGGGGTCGGCGGTGCTGATGCGCAAGTCGGTCATGCCCACCATCGTCGGCGGGCGGTCAAGGGGAAAACGTCGGAGGGACGGGCCGAAGCGGCCGGCACGGCCTGCGGTCGGCCGCACGAGCCCGCGGCGCGCGCCGGGACAGTGGCCTGGCGTCGCGGCGGTGGAGGGGGCTCGCGGGTGCGGCGATCGTCCACCCCTGACCGCGGAAAACCGCTACTGGCGCCCAACCCGCGGCAGTGGGCGCGCGGTGGAAGGACGGCGATCCCGCGGCAGTGGGCGCGGTGGGGGGACTGCGATCCCGCCAACGGTGTCCGCGGCGCGGGCCGGGAGTCAGGCCCGACCCGCGCCGCGGCCGTCAGCGAACGGGGGCGGAGAGCTTCTGCTCGACGACCGGCGGCGCCTGCCGCGGCAGCGCGGCCGGTCTCGGCATCCGCTGCGCCACCGCCTGCTCGGTGAGGGCGCGGATCTCCGCCAGGATGTCCAGGTGCTGCTGGGACGGCGGCGGGCCGACGAAGTTCGAGTGGTCGAACGCGGTGCGTTCGGCCCGGTGGGCCAGGTTCTGGATGCGCCGGATCAGGTCCCACTCCTGGTCTGTGCGCGTAGAGCGCCGTTGCTCAGTCACCCCGGAAGCAGACACCTCACGCCGGGTGAACGTAAATCACCTGGCAGTGCGAACTTCGCTGGGTCAACTCAGCTACCCCTGCCAGGGCGCTCGAAACGCTCCGATCGTGGTACTCAAGGTTCCACCGCCGAGCGAGACACAACGCCACGCAGGCGTGGACGTCCAGGACACGGCCGTTCGGGCGGTCGCAGGGGCCGATCACCGTCCGCCCATGCACCGATCGACGTCACCCGAAGCAGTGAACCGTCCGGTGACCGCCGTTCGTGACGCGTGGTGGACGCAACCCCCGGCTTGAGGGTCACTCGCAGGTGTGTCGCCGATGGCTGCGCACACCACATCCGCCCCGCCGGCCATGGCGGCCCGACCCATTACGCGCGTCCGGCGGCCGTTTTACCGTGCCTCGGGTGAACATCGCCGTTCCGCTGATCGCAGCGCTCCTCGCGACGACGGCGCAGGCCGTTCCCGCGTCCGCCCACGGATGCGGGCCCCTGCGCGTTCCCGGTGCCGAGCACCAGGAACTGACCCACCTCGCCGACCTGTCCACCGCCGGGGGCCGCACCGATCCCGCCGACTGGGCCGGGCTGACCCCGGCGGGCCTGCCCGCGCCGACGCCGGTGGCGGGCACGCAGGTGGACGGCTACTTCCCCGACTCCTCCACCGGCAACACCAACCACGGCTGGGCGCACGACTCGCAGTTCGTGATCCGGCTGCCGGAGCGCTGGAACGGCGGCCTGGTCGTGGCCGGCTCGCCGGGCGTGCGGGAGCAGTACGCCAACGACCGCGCGATCAGCGACTTCGTGCTGGCCCGCGGGTACGCGTTCGCGTCGACCGACAAGGGCAACACCGGCGTGGCGTTCTACCGGGACGGCGCCCGACCGGGTGACGCGATCGCCGAGTGGAACCACCGGGTCACGCAGCTGACCAGGGCCGCGAAGGCCGTGGTGGCGCAGCGGTACTGCCGCCCGCCGTCGCGCACGCTGGCGACCGGCCTCTCCAACGGCGGCTACCTCGTGCGCTGGCAGCTGGAGAACCGCCCCGAGCTGTACGACGGCGGCGTGGACTGGGAGGGCACCCTCTGGACCACCCGGGGCCCGAACCTGCTCACGTTCCTGCCGCCCGCGCTGAAGGGGTACGCCACCGGCGACAAGTCGGCGGTGGTGGCGGCGGGTTTCCCGGCCGAGTCGGAGTTCCTGTGGCCGTTCCACCACCAGTACTACTGGGACCTGACCCAGCGCATCTACCGGGAGGAGCTGGACCCGGCCTGGGACGGTGACGCGGAGGCGGGCACGCCGTTCTGCGCGCCCGGCACACCCCTGTGCGACGCGGACTACGACTACGCGTCACGCCCGCAGGCTCAGCGGGCCGTCGAACGCATCGCGCTCACCGGTCGGATCGGCAAGCCGCTGCTGACCCTGCACGGCACGCTGGACGTGCTGCTGCCCATCTCCCGGGACTCGGACGTCTACGCGGACATGGTGCGCCAGGCGGGTCGGGGCGAGTTGTTCCGCTACTACCGGATCGAGGGCGGCACCCACGTGGACTCGCTGTTCGACGCGTTCCCGGACCGCCTGCGCCCGCTGACGCCGTGCCACCGCACCGCGTTCGCGGCGCTGGAGTCCTGGCTGGCGGGCACGCGACCGCCCGCCTCGACCACCGTCGCCCGGCCGGCGACCGTGAACGCGACGGAGTGCGCCCTCGCGTGACCTCCCGCCGCTCGGCTGCTGCTGGGGGCGGCCGAGCGGCGGGTTTCAGCGTGCCGCGGTGAGGGCGGCGGCCAGGTCGTCCAGGCGGCCGAAGGCGCGGGCCATGCCCACGTGGTCGACGTAGTCCCGCGATTCGACGATGACGCCGTCGCGCACGCGGGTCACGAAGACGCACGGCACCGCGAAGGACGAGCCGCCCACCGAGCCGACGTAGTCGAACTCGAACACCACGAGCTCGGGGTCCTCGGTCTCGCGGACGACACCGACGGCCTCGAACCGGTCGGCTCCCCGCGCCCGGCCCGGTCCGTCGGCGAAGTGCCGGCGCAGCTCGGCGCGCGTGCGCAGGGGCGTGTCGCCCAGCGGCGAGAACGGGTGCCGGACATCGGTCTGCTCGGCGTACAAGCCGGCCAGGTGGTCGAGCAGCGCCTCGCGCTCCGCCCCGGTGAGGTCGCCCGCGATCAGGCGGCTGACCCCGGTGGCGACGGCGCGGACCACCTCGGCTGGTGACGGCATGGCTTCCCCCACGGAATCGGAGTCTCGACTCCGGTTAAAGTACCGGAGTAGAGACTCCGGATACAGTCCTCCCACGACCCGACTCTTCAGGAGGTCCGGATGCGGCAGGACGCGCGGGAGAACCGGGAGCGGATCCTGGCCGCCGCCGAGGAGGTCTTCGGCGCGCACGGCGCCACCGGGTCGACCGAGGAGGTGGCGCGGCGTGCCGGCGTCGGTATCGGCACGGTCTTCCGCCACTTCCCGACCAAGGGCGGGTTGATCGAGGCCGCGCTGCTGCGGCACTTCGACCAGCTCACCGCACGTGCCCACGCGCTCGCCGCCGAGGCCGACCCCGCCGTGGCGTGGCGCGTCCTGGTGCGGGCGATGATCGAGAGCGGCGCCACGAAGCTGGCCCTGATCTCGGTCCTGACCGACGGCCGGGGCTTCCCCGACAGCGCCGCCGCCGCGGCGACCCGGTTGAAGGCCGCGGTGAGCGACGCCCTCCGCCGGGCGCAGGACGTCGGCGCGGTGCGCGCACCCGTGACGGTCGAGGAGGTCTACCTGCTCATCCGCGGCCTGGCCCAGGCCTCCGCCACCACCCACCCCGACCCCGACACCCTCGACCGCGCCATCGACGTCGTGCTCACGGGCCTGTCGACCGGCTGACCGCGTGACGTGCGGGTGCGACATCGCGACGGCTTCGGTCGTTGAGCATGGTCGGTCTTCCCCGCCGGCCGCCGACACCACCACGACGTGACGGCGGCCGTCAGGAGCCCAGCACCTTCATCAGCTTCAGCGCGAGCTGGACTTCGAGCACCCGTTCCGGCGACTGCCAGTCCTCGCCCAGCAGGCTCGCCACCCGGTCCAGCCGCTGCACCACCGTGTTCACGTGGACGTGCAGTTCGTCCTTGGCGCGGCTGAGGTTGGCGCCGCACGCGAAGTAGGCCGTGACGGTGCGGACCAGCTCGGTGCCGCGGCTCGCGTCGTAGTCCAGCAGGGGGCCGAGGGTGGACCGCACGTACCCGGCGATGTCGGCCCGGTCGCCCAGCAGCACGCCGACGAAACCGAGGTCCGCGAGCGTGCCGCCGGTGCCCTCGCGGCCGAGTTGCACCAGCGCCTTCAGGCACCGCACCGCCTCGGCGTGCGCGGCGGCCACGCCTTCCGGGCCGTGCGCCGGACCGCCGGACCCGACGGTCACCGGCAGGCCGACCGCCTTGCCCAGCACCCGTGCCGCCTCCTGCGCCGCGCACGCCAGGTCCGCGCCCGGCAGCACCAGCACCACGTGCTCGCCGTGGGCGCCCGCCAGGCCGCGGCACGCCGACGCGTGGTGCGCGGCCGCCGCCAGGAGCCGGTCGCGCGGGCCGTCCGCGACCAGCACCACGTGGTCGGCCGCCAGCTCCACGCCGACCCGGCGGGCACGGGCGCGCAGCGCGACCGAGTCCACCGCCGAGGTCAGCAGGTCGGTGATCAGCTCGCCGCGCACCTTGTTCTCCGCCTCGGCGACCGTGCGGCGCAGCAGGAGCAGCAGGGCGGTGACGACGCCCGCGCGCTCGAACAGCCTGCGGTCCGCGTCACCGAGGTCCGGGCGGTCGGTGAGCGTGATGCTGCCCAGCAGCTCGCGGCCCGCCAGCACGGCGCACACCCACGTGCCGTCCTGCGGGATGGCCCGGCCGCTGGCGCGGGAGGCGTTGACCGCCGCGCGGGGCGTGAGGGCGCGGCTGGTGCCGATGCGGGCCAGCTCCGCGCCGTCGCTGTCGTGCACCACGATCCCGCCGTCGAGCACCTTGGCCACGGCGGCGGCCACCTCCGGCACGTCCGCGCCGCGCAGCACCAGGTCGGTGAGCCGGTCGTGGGCGTCCTCGGCGCGGCGCATGGCCTCGTTGTGCGCGCGGATCGTCTCCCCCGCGGCCCGGGTCTCCTCCAGCAGGTGCGCGGTGTCCAGCGCGATCGCGGCGTGGTCGGCCAGTGACGACAGCAGCGCGACCTCGTCGGGCGGGAACCGGCGCGGCGAGCGGTTGGCCGCGTAGAGCACGCCGATGACCCGGCGGTCGAGCTTGAGCGGCACGCCCAGGATCGCGACCAGGCCCTCGTCGCGCACGGCCGCGTCGATCGGGCCGGTGTGGTTGAACCGGTCGTCGGCGAAGTAGTCGGCGGTCACGTACGGCTGCGCGGTCTGCGCCACCAGCCCGCCGAGCCCTTCGCCCATTCCGAGCCGGACCTGCTGGAACAGCGCCGAGATCGAGCCGTCGGTGACCCTCATGTACGTGCCGCGCTCGCCGGAGTCGTTCATGCTCAGGTACGCGATGTCCGCGCCGAGCAACAGCCGGGCGCGTCGCACGATGGACCGCAGCACGGCGTCCGGGTCGCGCACCCCGGCCAGGTCGTTCGCCGTGTCGAACAGCGCTTCCAGCTCGGCTTCACGGCGGCGGTGCGCGGTGAGCGTGCGGCGGATCCTCAGCGCCCATTCCGCGGCGCGGGCGATGCGGTCCAGCTCGTGGTCCGGCACGCCCGCCGCGCGGGCCGCGGGGAGCACCGCCGCCAGCCGCTCGCTGCCCGCGTCCGTCGCGAGCAGTCCGAGCAGCTCCACCAGGTGCTCCACCGCGTCCGCCTCGCTCATACCGTCATGCTCGCACCGACGCCGGTTCGGTGTCGGCCCGGTTCAGGGAGCTGCCCTTCGTCTCCTTCGCCACGACCACGGCGATCACGGTCAGCACGCACATGCCGAGCACGTACAGCACGATCGGGAACGAGCTGTCGTAGGCGGCGAGCAGCGCGGTCGCGATGAGGGGCGCCACCGCGCCCGCCGCGATCGACGCGAGCTGGTAGCCGATGGACGCGCCCGAGTAGCGCACCTTCGTGCCGAACAGCTCGGAGAAGAACGCGGCCTGCGGGCCGTACATCGCGCCGTGCAGGAACAGGCCGATGGTGACCGCGAGCGTCATCGGGACGAACGACTTCGTGTCCAGCAGCGCGAAGAACGCGAACATCCACGCGCCGATGCCGACCGTGCCGATCAGGTACGTGGTGCGGCGGCCGATGCGGTCCGACAGCGCGCCCCACAGCGGGATCGTCACCAGGTGCACGAACGAGGCGATCAGCACCGCGTTCAACCCGGCCGAGCGCGGCATCCCGAGTTCCGAGGTGATGTAGACCAGGATGAACGCGGTGATCACGTAGTACGACACGTTCTCGGCCATGCGCGCGCCCATCGCGATCAGCACCTCGCGCCAGTGGTCGCGCACGACGGCCACGATCGGCGGCTTCTCCGCGAGCTTGCCCGCCTCGACCTTGGCCTGGGCCTCCAGGAACACCGGCGACTCCGAGACGCTGAGCCGGATCCACAGTCCGATCAGGACGAGCACGCCCGACAGCAGGAACGGCACCCGCCAGCCCCACGACAGGAACGCCTCGTCGGTCTGCACGGCGGCCAGCACCGCGAGCACCGCGGTGGCCAGCAGGTTGCCCATCGGCACGCCCGCCTGCGGCCAGGACGCCCAGAACCCACGCCGCTCCGCGCTGCCGTGCTCGGACACGATGAGCACCGCGCCGCCCCACTCGCCGCCGAGCGCGAAGCCCTGGACCAGCCGCAGCAGCGTCAGCAGCAGGGGCGCGCCGACGCCGATCGCGGCGTAGGTGGGCAGCAGGCCCATGGCGAACGTCGCGCCGCCCATCAGCACCAGGCTGAGCACGAGCAGCTTCTTGCGGCCGACCTTGTCGCCGAAGTGGCCGAACACCAGGCCGCCGAGCGGGCGGGCCAGGAAGCCGATCGCGTAGGTGGTGAACGCGAGCAGCGTGCCGTTGAGCGGGTTCGCCGTGGGGAAGAACAGCTTGTTGAACACCAGGGCGGCGGCGGAGCCGTACAGGAAGAAGTCGTACCACTCGATGGTCGTGCCGATCAGGCTGGCTATGACGACCTTGGTGAAGGATTTCTTCGGCTGCGGAGGGGCGGCGTTCGTCATGTCGGTCACCACTTCGTTGGGGTTGGGGGCGGAACGGGGGGGTTACTGGGCGGTCCAGCCGCCGTCGATCGGGAACGACGAGCCGGTGATGTGACCGGAGTGCGCGCCGCACAGCCACAGCACGACGGAGGCCACCTCGGCCGGTTCGACGAGCTGCTTGATGGCGTGCCGGGTGAGCATCACGTCGGAGAGCACCTGATCGGGCTCGATCCCGTGCGCCCGGGCCTGGTCGGCGACCTGGTTCTCCACCAGCGGGGTGCGCACGTAGCCGGGGCTGACGCAGTTGCTGGTGACGCCGTGCGGTGCGCCTTCCAGCGCGATGACCTTGCTCAGCCCTTCGAGGCCGTGCTTGGCGGCGACGTAGGCGGACTTGAACGCGCTGGCCCGCGTGCCGTGGACGCTGGAGATGTTGACCACCCGGCCCCAGCCCCGTTGGTACATGTGCGGCAGCACGTGCCTGGCCAGCAGGAACGGCGCGGTGACCATGACCCGCTGGAGCAGCGCGAACCGGTCCGGCGGGAACTCGTGGATCGGCGCGACGTGCTGGAAGCCCGCGTTGTTGACCAGGATGTCGACCTCGGTGGGCAGGTCGCGGGCGGGGTCGTCGGCGGCGAGGTCGACCACGTGCTCGGTGCCGCCGGTCTCGCGGGCCGCCTCGACGACCGACTCGGCGTCGCGGTCGACCAGGTGCACCTTCGCCCCGGCGCGGGCGAGGGCGACCGCGCAGGCCCGCCCGATGCCGCTGCCGGCGCCGGTGACCAGGGCGGTGCGACCGGACAGGTCGTCGCTGTGACCGGGGACACTCGTCATGGCCCGAAACGCTAGGTGACCTGCGGTTCCCCGGACATGTGACCAAGCCCCACAACGTCGTGGCGGTGCATGTGTTTAGCCGACAGTTAGCGGGGAAATGATCCTGTTGTCACATACAGGGTGAAGCGGGCGGCGTCCGTAGGTAGGCTGCTTTGGCCCGTTCGGGGGACGAACGACGTCTTGGGGGTTACGAAGTGTCACTCACGCCGATCTATGACGACCTGCTGCGCGAGTTCGAGGGGATCATCCTCGTCAGCGAGGCCGCCGAAGCGGTCCAGACCGCCGCGCCCACCGTCGCGGCCACCGCGGAGCAGGCCGACGAGCCTACCCCGGACCAGGGCTGACCAGGTCTTTCACGACTTCGACGCGGGCCTGGGCGTCGACGGGTGCGACCGCTTCGGAGTTCCGCCGGCCGGCTCCGGAGCGGTCGAGCGCGTCTCGCCGACCCGGAAACGGGTGGGGCCGCCGGGCGGGTGCCCGGCGGCCCGATCCGATCAGCGCGGCGCTACTTCGGCTGCGGCAGCAGGTCGGCGGGGACCGGCTCGTCCTTCTCCAGCGCGCCGAACAGGCGCAGCGCGTTCTCCCGGTCCCACTGCACGACCGAGCCCGCGCCCGGCACCGTCGGCGTGGCGCCCACCGGCACGGTGACCGTGTCCACTCCCCCGCCCATGGCGAACGCCATGCCCGCGAGGTGGTGCAGGTGGTCGTCGGAGTTCACCGAGATGGAGTCCGTGCCCGCGAACAGCAGCGGGAAGGCGCGGAACGGGTTGGCCAGCGTGCCGAAGCTCGTCGCCTTGTCCGTCAGCGCGGCGAGGAACTTGCGCTGGTTCTCCACCCGCTGGAGGTCGGCCGTGGCGAACGCCCGGGTGCGGACGAAGCCCAGCGCCTGCGTGCCGTCGAGCTCCTGGCAGCCGGGCTGGAGGTCCAGGCCCGCCAACGGGTCCTTCATCGGCTCCTCGATGCACATGTCCACGCCGCCGACCGCGTCCACGATCCCGGCGAACCCGCCGAAGCCGATCTCCATGTAGTGGTCGACGTGGATGCCCGTCGCGCCTTCGACGGTCTGCACCAGCAACGACGGCCCGCCGAACGCGAACGCCGCGTTGATCTTGTTCTTGCCGTTGCCCGGAATGTCCACATAGGAGTCACGGGGGACGCTCACCAGCGTGGACTTCCCGGAACCCTCCGGGATGTGCAGCAGCATGATGGTGTCCGTGCGCCGCCCGCCCGCGTCACCCGTGGACAGCGCGGCCTTCTGCTCCTCGGTCAGGTCGTCACGCGCGTCCGACCCGACGAGCAGCCAGTTGGTGCCCGGGGTGTCGGCGGGGCGGTCCGGGTAGTCGGCCAGCGCGTCGATCCGGCGCAACGACCCGTCGACGTAGAACCACAGGCCGATCCCCAGTGCCAGCAGCAGCACCAGCACGACCCCGATGATCCGCCCGATCCTCGGCTTGCGGCGGCGTGGCGCGGGGCGTGCCGCCTGGTAGGCCGCCTGCTGCCCGTACCCGCCCTGCTGCCCGTACCCGCCCTGCGGCGGCCTGCCTTGCGGCCCGCGCTGCCGCGGCTGGCCCTGTCGGTATCCGCCCTGCTGATACCCGCCCTGCTGGTATCCGGCGTTCATCAAGCGCCCCGTCCGTCTGTCGGTCACTGCTCGCACCTAAAGACGCGGTGCGCGGCAAGAGGTTGCCACCCTAGTGGTCGGGTGGCAGCACGAGCGCGGCCAGCAGGCGGTCCAGCTCGGCCTCCGGGTCGTCGGTGAGGCCGGTGTGCGCGGGCGAGGTCTGGACGATGGTGCTGCGCGGCGCGGTCAGCCAGCGGAACCGCTGACCGGCCGTGGTGCGCGACACCGGTCCCGCCGTCGGCACGCCGTCGCACGACAGCCCGAGGTGGTCCAGGGTGGCGCGCAGCACCTCCACGTCCAGGAACGGGTCCAGCGCCAGCACCCGGCGCTCGTCCACGTGCACGCGCGCGCCCAGGAAGTCCAGGTCCTTGCAGTAGACCAGCACGCCGACGTTGACGAACTCGCCGCGCTCCTGCCTCGGCACGGCGCGCAGCAGCGCGTACTCAAACACGTGCGGCACGGGCGGCCTCCAGTGCGTCGACCCAGGTCCGCGGCGCGGCCAGGCGGGCGGCGAAGAACGTCTCGTAAGCCTCGCGCACGGCGTCCGGTGTGCCGAACGCCTCGTCCTGCGCGAGCCACGCGTCGGGCACCAGCGCGAGCACCTCGCGCACGAGGTCGGGCGTGACGCGGGCGGTCAGCTCGGCGTCGACCTCGGCCAGGTCGCCCGCGAACGGCAGCATCAGGTGGTCGGCCGCGTCGAACCGGTAGGTGGCCGCCGGGAACCTCTCCGGCCGCCACGAGTGGTGGAAGTACAGCGACGCGCCGTGGTCGATCAGCCACAGCTCCCGGTGCCACAGCAGGGTGTTCGGGTTGCGCCAGCTCCGGTCGACGTTGAGGGTGAGCGCGTCCAGCCAGAGCAGCCGGGTCGCGGTGTCGGTGGACGGCTCGCGCACCACCGGGTTGTAATCGAACGAACCGGGCAGGTAGTCGAGCCCCAGGTTGAGCCCGCCGCTGGCCTTCAGCAGCTCCTGCACCTCCTGGTCGGGCTCGGCCCGGCCCAGCTCGGGGTCCAGCTCGACCAGGACGATCTCGGGCACCCGGAAGCCGAGCCGGCGGGCCAGCTCGCCGACCACGATCTCGGCGATCAGCGCCTTCACGCCCTGGCCCGCGCCGCGGAACTTGAGCACGTACATGCCGAGGTCGTCGGCTTCGACCAGGCCGGGCAGCGAACCGCCCTCCCGGAAGGGCGTGACGTAGCGGGTGGCCGCGACCTGGCGCAGCCCGTTCGTGGGGTTCACGCCCGGCATCATGGTCAATCGGAGGTGTGCACCGCCAACCGGTTACCGGACGCGGCCGCGGTCAGGGCCGGGAGGTAGCCGGACTCCTGGCCCGCGCGGTTCGGGTGGTAGGACCGGTCGACGGGGACCAGGACCAGGCCGTTCATCCACGCCTCGTCGGCGCACACGCCGTGGTCGCCGAACGCCTGCCGCACGTCGGCGAACGCGAACCCGGCCGCCCGCGCCCGGTCCCCGGTCACCTCGGCCAGCGCGTCGGCCGCCTTGTTCACCGCCTCCCGCTTGGGGGTGCTCATCAGGCACCACGTCCGGAACGAGAACAGCCGCGGGTAGCCCAGCACGACGACCTCGGCCGACGTCCGGGCGCGCACCGCGCCGTACAGCACGTCCAACCGGCCCGGCAGCTCGTCCCGGATGAACCGCACGGCCACCTCCACCCGCTGCGCGCACTCGTCGTCCTTGCCCAGCGTGCACGTCGTCATCACGTCACTGAACTCGGCGTCGTTGCCGCCCGCCGTGACGGTCACCAGCGTGGCCGACGGCGTGATCCGCTCCGCCTGCCCGGCCACCTCGCCGGTCTTCGCGCCGGCGCACGCGGCGAACACCAGCGACGCGCCGTTGCGCTGCGCCCACAGCTTCGGGTACGCGTGCGGGCTCTGCCGGCAGTCGTCGGACGACTCGTCGCCCGCGCCGAGGCCCGCCGCGTAGGAGTCACCCAACGCGACGAGCTCCGGCGCGACCGGGGCGGGTACCAGGGACATCAGCAGCGCGACCGCGAGCATCTTCATGCCCTCGGCCTACCACTGTGGACAGTCGCGCCGGCCGAAGTTAACCCGTCGGGAGTTACCTCGTCAGTGCGACGCAGACCGGGATCGGGGACGCCGTCGTGCCCGTCTGCCGCAGCTTCCCGGTGGTCCGGTCCACGGCGAACGCGGTGACGCTGTCCGAGTTCTGGTTGGCCGCCAGCAGGAACCGGCCGGACGCGTCCAGCACGATGTGGCGGGGGAACTTCCCGCCCACCGGCGTGGCCTCGACCATCCGCAGCGCCGCCCCGTCACGCTCCACCGCGAACACCGCCACGCTGTCGTGGCCCCGGTTGGACAGGTAGGCGAACCGCCCGTCCGCCGACACCACGACCTCGGCCGGGTAGTTGCGCGGGGAGGTGGGCGCGCCCGCGGGCAGCGTGCTCACCTTCAGCCCTGGCGTGAGCACGCCCCGGTCGTACGCCGCGACCACGACCGTGGAGTCGAGCTCGTTGGCGATGTACGCGTACCTGCCCGACGGGTGGAACGCCAGGTGCCGCGGCCCCGCGCCGGGGTGCAGGCGCGCCTGCCCGACCGCGGTCAGCTTCCCCTCGTCACCGAGCCGGTAGCTGTACACCGAGTCGGTGCCCAGGTCGACCGCGAGCACGAACTCGCCGGTCGGGTCGGGCAGCACCTGGTGCGCGTGCGGACCTTCCTGCCGGTCCGGGTCCGGTCCCGCGCCGGAGTGCACGACCAGGTCGGTGCGCTCGCCCAACGCGCCGTCGTCCAGCACCGGGTGCACGGCCACGCTGCCGGAGCTGTAGTTGGCCGACAGCAGGAAACCGCGGTGCAGCGCCAGGTGGCACGGGTCCGCGCCGCCGGTGGACCGGCTGCCGAGCACCTTCGGCACGCCGTCCGCGCCGACCGCCAGCGCGGTCACCTCGCCGTCCGACTTCTCGTTGACCACGTACACCCGGCGGCCCGCGTCGATCACGAACGACGGGTTCGGCACGTCCGGCACCACGCCGGTGACGCGCAGCCCGCCCGTCGCCGGGTCGTACGCGCCGAGCCCGAGGCCCGTGCCGCCGCCCGCCCAGGACGTGTAGGTGCCCAGGTAGGCGCGGACCTCCTTCCGGCCGTGGACCCCGTCGGACCCGTCCGCTCGCGCCACACCCTCGGTCATCAGCAACCCCGCTCCCACGCCAACGGCACCCAGGAACCGCCGCCTGTCCACCACCACGCCGAACCTCCGCTCGAACCGCCCGCGGCGGTTCCCACAGTGGCCTGGACCACTGCGACCAAGCAAGAGGCGCAACGAAGATTGCGTCTAGCGCAACGGGTCGGCTTCCCGGAGCCGTGCCAACTCGACGGCCGGATCGTACGAGGGTTGCGGGTACTCGGGCGCGAGGCCGCGCAGCGCCTCCAGCAGCAGCCGCGCCACGACCCAGTTGCGGTACCACTTGCGGTCCGAGGGCACGGCGTACCAGGGCGCGACCGGAGTCGAGCACTTGACCAGCGCGTCGGAGTAGGCGAGCTGGTAGCGCGAGAACTTGGCCCGCACCTCCAGGTCGCCCGGGTTGTACTTCCAGCGCTTGAGCGGGTCCTCCAGGCGCGCGATGAGCCGTTCGCGCTGCCGTTGCGGCGAGATGTGCAGGAAGCACTTGACCGTGGTCACGCCCTGGTCGGCCAGTTCCGCCTCGAACGCGTTGATCTGCCGGTACCGGCGCCGCCACTCGGTCGACGGCACGAGGTTGTCCACCCGCGCGACCAGCACGTCCTCGTAGTGCGAGCGGTCGAACACGCCGATGTAGCCCGGCTGCGGCACCTGGCGGCGGATGCGCCAGAGGAAGTCGTGGCGCGACTCGGTGCGGGTGGGCTTCTTGAACGACGCGATGCGCAGGCCCTGCGGGTTGACCAGGCCCGCGACGTGCCGGATCGTGCCGCCCTTGCCGGAGGTGTCCATGCCCTGGAGCACCAGCAGCACCCGCCGGTCGCCGCCGCCCGTGCCCTCGGCGTACAGGGCTTCCTGGAGCCGGTCCAGCTCCTGGCCGATCACGGCCATGTCGGCGGCGGCCTCCGACTTCGACCTCGGGCCGACCGGCGTCGCGGCCGGGTCGACCTTGGCCAGGTCGAAGTCCTCGGGGTTCACCCGGAAGGTGTCGGATATCGACTGGACCTGCGCGGACTTGTTGGCCATCGTCGGAGGGTAACCCGCCGATCTTGGCCGTGCCCATTGCGCAACGGATCGCCGTGAAACGGCCCGATTGCGCAACGAACATGATGAACGCGCAACGGCTCACGGATGAAATCGCTGGCGCAGGCCCCTTACTGTGGTGACATGACCGCCATGGCCGCAGCACTGAGCTCTTCGCACTTCATCGCGCTCGACGAGGAATGGAGCACGCACAACTACCACCCGCTGCCGGTCGTGATCTCGCACGGCGAGGGCGCGTGGGTCACCGACGTCGAGGGACGCCGCTACCTGGACTTCCTGTCCGGCTACTCGTCGCTGAACTTCGGCCACCGCCACCCCGACCTGGTCGCCGCGGCGGTCGAGCAGCTGGGCCGCGTCACGCTCACCAGCCGCGCGTTCCACCACGACCAGTTCGGCCTGTTCTGCCGCGAGCTGGCCGAGCTGACCGGCACCGAGATGGTGCTCGCGATGAACTCGGGCGCGGAGGCCGTCGAGTCGGCGATCAAGGTCGCCCGCAAGTGGGCGTACCGGGTGAAGGGCGTGCCGGCGGGCACGGCCGAGATCGTGGTCGCCGGGTCGAACTTCCACGGCCGCACCACCACGATCGTCTCGTTCTCCACCGACGACACCGCGCGCGAGGACTTCGGGCCGTTCACGCCGGGCTTCAAGGTGGTCGAGTACGGGTCGCTGGACGCGTTGCGCGAGGCGGTCACCGAGCGGACGGCCGCCGTGCTGCTGGAGCCGATCCAGGGCGAGGCGGGCGTGGTCGTGCCGCCCGCGGGCTACCTGGCGGGCGCGCGGGCGCTGTGCGACGAGCACGACGTGCTGCTGATCGCGGACGAGATCCAGTCGGGCCTTGGCCGCACCGGCGACCTGCTGGCGCTGGACCACGAGGGCGTGCGGGCCGACCTGTACACGCTGGGCAAGGCGCTGGGTGGCGGGATCGTGCCGGTGTCGGCGGTGGTCGGCAGCCGCGCGGTGCTGGGCGTGCTGCGGCCCGGCGAGCACGGGTCGACGTTCGGCGGCAACCCGCTGGCGTGCGCGGTCGGGCGGGCCGTGGTGCGGCTGCTGGCGACCGGCGAGTTCCAGCAGCGGTCGCGGGAGCTGGGCACCCACCTGCACGCGCGGCTGGGCGAGCTGGTCGGGCACGGGGTGGCCGAGGTGCGCGGGCGCGGGCTGTGGGCCGGTGTCGAGATCGCACCCGGCGGGCCGCGCGGCCGTGCGGCCTCGGAGGCGCTGGCCGGGCTCGGCGTGCTGTGCAAGGAGACCCAGGACACCACCCTGCGCGTCGCTCCCCCGCTCGTGATCACGCGGGAGGAGTTGGACCGCGGCGTGGACGCGATCGGCGAGGTTCTGACCACGCGCCGCTGACTCGTGCCCGGTTTGCACGATCCGCCTGATATCGCAGGTCACAGACGTGTCGAGGCCGGTGTATTTGCCGGCCCCGACCCCCATCCTTACCTCCATGGGTGAACGCAAGCGGGCTCAGGCGGCCGTCGCGCTGGGACAGTGGGTCGAACCGGAAGAGGTCCTGGCGCGCGGCCGCGAGCTACGGGCGGCGGTGAGCCACGAGGCGCACCGCAAGATGCCGCTCGCGCCGGACCGGCCGTCCGTGGTCGAGTTCGTGGACGCCTCGAACGAGGGACGGCTGCCGCACCTGGTGCCGCTGCGGATCGGCCGGATGCTGGCCTCGCCGTTCGCGTTCTTCCGGGGCAGCGCCGGGCTGATGGCGGGCGACCTGGCCGTCGGCGCGCGCAGCGGGCTGGACGCGCAGCTGTGCGGCGACGCGCACGCGGCCAACTTCGGCCTCTACGGCACGCCCGAGGGCCGGATCGTGATGGACATCAACGACTTCGACGAGACGCTGCCCGGCCCGTGGGAGTGGGACCTCAAGCGGCTGGCGACGTCGCTGGTGCTGGCGGGCCGGGAGGGCGGCGTGTCGGAGAAGGGCTGCCGCGACGCGGCGTCCGACGCGGTGCGCGCCTACCGGGGCGCGGCGCGGCACCTGGCCGAGCTCCCGTTCATGGAGTCGTGGAGCGCGCTGGGCGACGAGTCGGCGTTGTCCAAGTCGAAGGCCGACGACCTGCTGGACGACTTCACCAAGGCCGCGTCCAAGGCGCGCAAGAACACCAGCGCCCGGGTGGCGGCGAAGTGGACCCGGCGCGAGGGCGAGCACATCCGGTTCGTCCCGGACCCGCCCGTGCTGTCCCGCATCTCCGAGGAAGCGGCGCGGTCCGTCGTGGACGCACTGCCGTCCTATGTGGACACTTTGCGCGAGTCGCGGTACAACCTGATCATGCGCTACAGCGTGTCGGACGTGGCGTTCCGCGTCGTCGGCACCGGCAGCGTCGGTTGGCGCAACTACCTGATCCTGTTGCACGGCAACGGCGAGGAGGCGCTGGTGCTCCAGGCGAAGGAGGCGCGGCCGTCGGCGCTGGCGCCGTTCCTCGACGCGGCGCCCGTCAAGCACGAGGGCAAGCGGATCGTGCACGGCGCGCGGCTCGTGCAGGCGGAGACCGACATCCTGCTCGGCTGGACCACGATCGAGGGACGGCACTACATCGTCCGGCAGTTCCGCAACCGCAAGGGCGAGATCGACGCGACCACGTTGAAGCGGGACGACCTGGACGACTACGGCAGGCTCGCGGGCGCGCTGCTGGCCCGCGCGCATAGTCGTTCGGTCGACCCGCGCCTGCTGGCCGGGTACTGCGCGGACGGTGAGGAGCTGGACTCCGCGATCGCCCGGTACGCGCTGGACTACGCCGACCGGACCTGCGCCGACCACGAGGCGCTCGTCGCGGCGGTCAAGTCCGGTCGGTTGCCGGCCGAACGCGAATAACGCGCGGGCTCGGCGCCAGGGCGTGCCGGTGCGGCTCCCTGGCGCTAAGTTGGCTCAGGTGGACTCCCTTGGGGTGGACTGGATCGGGCTGATCAGGCACGGCGAGAGCACGGGCAACGCGGCGCGGGAGGCGGCGGAGTCGGCCGGCGACGAGGCCATCGACATCCCCGAGCGCGACGCGGACGTGCCGCTGTCGGCGAGGGGCGAGCAGCAGGGCCGCGCGTTGGGCCGGTGGTTCGCCTCGCTGCCGCGCGAGCAGTGGCCGGACCTGGTGGTGTGCTCGCCGTACCGGCGGGCCATCGACACCGCTCGGCTGACCATGGGCGGGCACCACCCGCGCACCCGCGTCGACGAACGGCTGCGCGACCGCGAACTGGGCGTGCTGGACCTGCTGACCAGCCACGGCGTGGCGCGGCGGTTCCCGGACGAGCGGGTGCGCGAGCGGCGGCTGGGCAAGTTCTACCACCGGCCGCCGGGCGGGGAGTCGTGGGCGGACGTGGCGTTGCGGCTGCGGTCGCTGCTGCGCGACCTGGACGGGCGGCGGGTGCTGCTGTTCGGTCACGAGTTGCAGGCCTACCTGCTGCGCTACCTGCTGGAGTGCCTGCCCGAACCGGACCTGGCGGCGTTCGCGCGCAACACCGCGGTGCCCAACGCCTCGGTGACGTCGTGGCGGCGCGAGGACGGCCTGTGGGTGCTGGAACGGGAGTTCGAGACCGGTCACCTGGTCGAGCAGGGCGTCGAGCCGACCGAGTCCGCGGACGCAGCGACCCGCGCGCCCGAGCCGAGCACCCGCTAGACCCGCAACGTCCGCACGACGAGGTTCGTGGTGGCCGCGACGACCAGCGCGCCGGTGACCACGTGCGCCGCCACCAGCGGCACCGGCAGCGCCAACGCCTCCTGCGCCGACCCGATCGCACCCTGCGCGACCGACACCGCGAGCAGCACGACCGCGGCCGAGTTGCGCACCAGCACGACCGCCGCGACCTGGAGCACGACCATGACCACCACGGCCGCCGCGTGGGCCGAGGTCACGACGGCGGGGTCGAAGCCGAACCGGAGCGCGTTCTCGTCGCCCGCGTGCGGGCCGGCGCCCGTCACCAGGGAGCCGAGGACCATCACGGCGCTCAGCGCCACCGGCAGCGCGCCCACGACCCACCTGGTCCGGGCGTCCGCCGGCGCGCGCGGCCCGGCGTCCCGGCCCAGCAGGTCGACCAGCACGACGAGCGCGGCGACCAGGACCATGCTGCTCAGGAAGTGCGCGGCGACGATCGCGGGCGCGAGCTCGTAGCGCACGCTGAGGCCGCCGATCAGGCCCTGCGCCCCCACCCCGACCAGCACGGCGACGGCCAGCGGCAGCGTCTTCGGCGGGCGGTCGCGATCGCGGGCCACCGCCACCACGAGGGCCAGGGTGATCAGCCCGACGACGATGCCGAGCACCCGGTTGCCGAACTCGACCACCCCGTGCCCGCCCATCTCCGGCGTGGTCACGAACGAGTCGCCGGTGCAGCTCGGCCACGTCGGGCAGCCCAGCCCGGAGCCGGTCAGCCGCACCAGCGCGCCGGTGAGCACGATCAGCACGTTGGCCACCAGCGCCGCGACGGCCGCCGAGCGGGCGGACCGGCGGACGTCGAGCCGCACAGCGTTCACGTCCGGCAGCGTAGATCGCGCTACCGGGCCCGTTTCACCCGCGTCTCGTCCCACACCGGCTCGTCCACCTCGACCACCTCGCCGTCGGACCGGAACAGCAGGAACCGGTCGAACCCGCGGGCGAACCAGCGGTCGTGCGTGACCGCGACGACCGTGCCGGTGAAGCCCTCCAGGGCGTCCTGCAACGCCTCCGCCGAGTTCAGGTCGAGGTTGTCGGTCGGCTCGTCCAGCAGCAGCAGGGTCGCGCCGGACAGCTCCAGCAGCAGCACCTGGAACCGCGCCTGCTGGCCGCCGGACAGCGTCTCGAACCGCTGGTCGCCCTGCTTGCCCAGGCCGTAGCGGCTCAGCACCGCCATCGCCGCGCCCCGGTCGAGGCCCTTGCGTCCGCCCTCGCCGTGCCACAGCACGTCGACCAGCGTGCGGCCGATCCACTCCGGGTGCTGGTGGGTCTGCGCGAACAGTCCCGGCACCACGCGTGCCCCCAGCCTGCACACGCCCGTGTGCGCGACGTCGCCGCCGCCGAGCAGCCGCAGGAAGTGGCTCTTGCCCGAGCCGTTCGAGCCGAGCACCGCCACCCGGTCCTCGAAGAAGATCTCCACGCCGAACGGCTTCATCAGCCCGGTCAGCTCCAGATCCTCGCACGTGATGGCTCGCACGCCGGTGCGTCCGCCGCGCAGCCGCGGCGCCACCTTCTCGTCCGTCGGCAGCTCCGGCGGCGGGCCCGCCTCCTCGAACCGCTCCAGCTTGGCCCGCATGACCCGGTACTTCGCCGCCATCACCTCGCTGATGCGCGCCTGGATCTGGAGCGTGCGGACCAGCTCCTCGAGGTGGTCGTGCTCCTCGTTCCAGCGGCGGTGCAGCTCGGCGAGGCGTTCGATCCGGGACGCGCGGGCGGCGTGCCAGGTGCCGAACGAGCCGGGGTGCGTCCACGCCGAGTGCGCCTCCACCGTGACCACGTGCGTCGCGGCCACGTCGAGCAGCTCCCGGTCGTGGCTGACCAGCAGCACGGCCTTGCCGGTCTCGCGCAACCGGTCCTCCAGCCACCGCTTGCCCGGCACGTCGAGGTAGTTGTCCGGCTCGTCGAGCAGGAGCACCTGCTCCGGCCCGCGCAGCAGCGCTTCGAGCACCAGCCGCTTCTGCTCGCCGCCGGACAGCGTGCGGACCTCGCGGAACCGGGCCCGGTCGAACGGCACGCCCAGCGCGGCGACCGTGACGGTGTCCCACAGCACCTCGGCGTCGTAGCCGCCGACCTCGCCCCACGCGGTGATCGCGTCGGCGTAGCGCATCTGGGTCGGCTCGTCATCGGTCTCCATGAGCTGGAGCTCGACCTCGTCCAGCGCCTTCGCGGCGGCCCTCAGCGGCGCCGGTGACGCGGCCAGCAGCAGGTCGCGCACGGTGCTCTCGTCGCGGACCGACCCGACGAACTGCGGCATCACGCCCAGGCCGCCCTGCACGCGGACGCTGCCCGCGGTCGGTGTCAGCTCGTTCGACAGGATCCGCAGCAGCGTCGTCTTGCCGACGCCGTTGGCGCCGACCAGGGCGACCACGCTGTTCGTGCCCACCTTGAACGACACGTCGCGGAACAGCTCGCGGCCGTCGGGCAGGCGGAAGGCGAGGCCGTTCGCGTCCAGGAATCCCACCCGCGCATGGTCGGCCATAGGCGTTGCTCATGGCCAGCGGATTCCGCCGTATCTGCGAACTGTGACGCGACTCCCTAAAGCACGAGCGGTGCACGGGGAGGCCTCGGGATGGGTTCGGTCGACATGGCGCGGCTGGTCGCGGCGCAACTGGGCGTGCTGGCCACGGTGGGCGCGCTGCCGTGCGCGGAGGACGGCGTGCCCGTCGGCGAGCCGGTGCCGGTGCGGTGCGACTCCGGCGAGGTGGTGCTGTGGCGGCACCAGGTGGGCCGCGGGTACGTGGACGTGGCGGCCCGGCCGTGCTGGGGCGCGCCGCTGGTGGCGTTCGTGCCGGAGGGGCGCGTGACGCAGGCGGTGGTGCGGCGGCCGTGGCCGGTCGGCGACCCGCGGGAGGACGCGGCCGAGCGGTACCGGCAGCGGGTGCACGACCTCACCCACCTGGCGCAGGTGGTCGGGCTGGACGAGCCGGTGGTGCGGCGGTTCGACCGGGCGCTGGTCGAGGAGGTGCTGCGACCCAAGGTGGACACCCGGACGCTGCCGCCGTGCGTGCGACCGCCGCGGCAGGAGACCGACGAGTGGGCGCTGGCCGCGTGCGTGCAGGTGCTGCTGGACTTCTACCGCTACCGCTACGACCAGGAGCGGCTGGCGTCGGAGCTGGGGCTGGGCACCGAGGACTCGCCGGTGCGCGGCACGTGGCGTGACGTGGCGCTGGTGGTGGAGGGGCTGACCGGCAAGGCCCTGTCGGCGGCGGTGTCGACCGCGCCGACGTTCACCGAGCACCTGGCCGAGGTGCGGGAGGAGCGGCCGTCCATCAGCTTCGTGCCCGGTCACGCCAGGGTGGTCACCGGCTACACGCGGATGAGCTCGCTGCGGCTGATGGGCGCCGGCTTCGCCGGGCTGCTCGTGCAGGACCCCGCGGAAGGGGCGGCACGGTGGGAGAACTACGACGCGATGACGTGCGAGGGCAGCTGCACGGCCCGGGTGAACCTGGTGCCGTAGCACCTCGGGCCGTCCAGGAGCACGCTCACCGCCACGTGTAGCCGCGCATCAGCAGGACCAGCGCGCCGAACCCCAGTGACGCCAGGGCGGGGCCGAACGCGCCGAGGAACAGCAGCAGCACGCCGAGGGCCGCGAACGTGGCCACGAGGGCGTAGCTGAGCACCGGGTGCCGGGGCTTCCCGGCGACGAGCGCCGAGGCGAGGCCCGGCTCCTCGTCCGCGAGTCTGGTTTCGATCTCACTCAGGGTGCGGCGTTCCGCTTCGCTCATCACGGGCCAGGGATACCCGGCGCCCCACCCCCAAAACCACTCCGAACGGGGGTCTGAGCAGGCAAGATCACCTGGAGAGGGCGACCAGCCGCGATACCGCCCGCAGGTACTTCTTGCGGTAGCCGCCACGCAGCATTTCAGCGGTGAAGAGCTCCGACAGCGGCTCCCCGGACACCGCCACCGGGATGTCCCGGTCGTAGAGCCGGTCGCCGAGCGCCACCAGCCGCAGCGCGACCGCCTGGTCGGGCGCGGGCCGGACGTGGCGCAGGTGCACGGCGGTGACGCCGTCCACCAGCCTGCCGTAGCTCGACGGGTGGATCCGGGCCAGCGCGTCGCACAGCTCGGCGAAGTCGTCCAGCGTGCTGCCGGGCGTGCTGTGCGCCTTGGCCACCAGGTCCTCGTCGGCCATCGGCGGCGGCGCGTCGGGCAGGCCGCGGTGGCGGTAGTCGGGGCCGTCGACCCGGACCACGGTGAACTTCGCCGACATCGACTGGATCTCGCGCAGGAAGTCGGCGGCGGCGAACCGGCCCTCGCCCAGCTTGTCCGGCAGCGTGTTCGACGTGGCCGCGACCGACACGCCCGCCGCGGTCAGCTCCTTGATCAGGCGGGTGACCAGCATCGTGTCGCCCGGGTCGTCCAGCTCGAACTCGTCGATCGCGAGCAGCTTGTGCGACGACAGCCGGCGCACGGTCTCGCCGAAGCCGAGCGCGCCGACCAGGTTGGTCAGCTCCACGAATGTGCCGTAAGACTTGGGGCCGGGCACGGCGTGCCACAGCGAGGCGAGCAGGTGGGTCTTGCCGACGCCGAACCCGCCGTCGAGGTAGAGGCCCGGCTTGGCGTCGTCCCCGCCCGACCGCTTGAACAGCCGGCCGAGCACGCTCCGGCTGCCGCCCTCGGAGACGCGCTCGGCGAACTCCCGGCAGGCCCGCACGGCCGCCGCCTGGCTCGGCTCGTCCGGGTTGGGCAGGTAGGTGTCGAAGCGGACCCCGTCGAAGCGCGGCGGCGGCACCATCGCGCCCACCAACTCGTCCGCGGCGACGTGCGGGGTGCGGTCGGACAGGCGGGGCGGGGCGGACATGCCCGGATCGTAACGGCGTGCTGGGATGTGGCGGTGCGGATGTTGTGGCCACCACGTGACGGCGAGATCACCGACGACGAGTTGGAGCGGCTCTACGACTACCCCGACGGCCTCGACCGGCCCTGGGTGCAGGTGAACTTCGTGTCCAGCGTGGACGGTGCGGTGTCGGTGGCCGGGCGGTCCGCGGGGCTGGGCAACGACGCCGACCGCAAGGTGTTCATGCTCGGCCGCGACCTGTGCGACGTGGTGCTCGTCGGCGCGGGCACGGCCCTGGTCGAGGGCTACCACGGGGTCAAGGCGGGCGAGGTCCGCGCGTCCCGGCGGGCCAGGCTGGGGCTCGCGCCGGTGCCGCCGATCGCCGTGGTGAGCGGGCGGTGCTCGATCCCGCCGACCTCCACGCTGCTGACCAGCACGGCCGTGCCGCCGATCATCCTCACCACGCGGGCCGCGCCCGAGGAGCGGCGGGACGCGCTGGCGGCGGCGGGCGCGGACGTCGTCGTGGCCGGTGAGGAGACCGTGGCCATGGACCTGGCGTTGCAGGCCCTGGACGAGCGGGGGCTGCGCCGGGTCGACTGCGAGGGCGGGCCGCACGTGCTCGGTGCGTTGATCGACGCGGACCTGGTGGACGTGCTGTGCGTGACGTTCTCCCCGCTGCTCGCGGGCGGTGACGCGGGGCGGATCGCCAACGGGCCGCTGCCGCCGTCACCCCGGTCGCTGGAGCTGGACTCGGTGCTGCACCACGACAGCGCACTCCTCCTGCGGTACCGGAAGGTGACGCCTGATCCGGTGACGCCGGGCACCTGACCGGCCTGATCGGCGATACCGTCCGCATCCGAACGGGCACGCACCGATTCGGAGGGATCCGCCGTGGCTCAGAGCACCGCCGTCAAGCCGGACACCGGCACCGCGCGTTCGGACACCGCGACCGCGCGCTCGGCCGACGACACCGAGCAGGGCAGGACCACGATCGCGTCGTCGGTCGTGCAGAAGGTCGCGGGCATCGCGGCACGGGAGATCTCCGGCGTGCACGCCGTGGGCGGCGGCGTGTCGCGGGCGTTCGGCGCGTTGCGCGAGCGCATCCCCGGCGCGGGCACCGCGAGCACCGCGGGCGTGGCCGTCGAGGTCGGCGAGAAGCAGGCCGCGGTCGACCTGGACATCATCGTGGAGTACGGCGCGAGCATCGTGGACCTGGCGCGGGCCGTGCGGCGCAACGTGATCGGCCAGGTCGAGCGGATGACCGGGCTGGAGGTCATCGAGGTCAACATCGCGGTCAACGACATCCACCTGCCCGAGGACGACGAGGAGTCCGGGCCGGCCACGGGGTCCCGGGTCGAGTGACGGACCTCGCGGAGGACGTCGAGGCGGCGTTGCTCGCCCACCCGGACGTGGCGCGGCTGGACGGCGCGGTCGCCTCCTACCTGCCGGGGCGGCGGGTGGACGGTGTCCGGCTCGGCGACCGGGTCGAGGTGGCGGTGGTGCTGCGGTCCGGGCGGCCGATCGGCGAGGTGGTGCCGGAGCTGCGGGACCGCGTGGCGGGGGTGGCCGGCGCCGCACCCGTGGACGTCGTCGTGGCCGACCTGGAGGTGGAGAGCTGATGAGCGCGACGCAGACGGGCCTGCTCGCGGGCCTGGTCCTCGGCCTGGCCGCGACGAGCGGGTTCACCGCGTTCCTGGTGACGCTGGCCGTCGGCGTGATCGGGCTGGTGGCGGGCCGGGTCCTCGACGGCCGGCTCGACCTGGGCGACCTGCTCGGCCGGGGCCGCGACAAGTGACCGGCCCGGACGGCGGCGACGGCTCGCTGGAGATTCACCCGACCGTGGTGCGGAAGGTGGCCGCGCACGCCGTCCGCCTCGTGCCCGGCGCGGAGCCCAGCGCGACCGTGAAGGTGGGCGAGACGGGCGGTGACCTGGAGCTCGCGGTGAAGCTCGCGCTGCGCTACCCGCTGCCCGTGCGCCCGGCCGCCGCGGCCGTCCGGCGGCGCGTCACCGAGGAGGTCGAGCGGATCACCGGCTACCGGGTCCGGTCGGTCGCCGTGACGGTGTCCGCGCTGCGCGCCGAGACCCGGCCGCGGGTGGTGTAGGTGCGGGTCCTGCTGCGGGTGTTGTCGCCGCTGCTCGGGGTGGCGCTGGCCGCCGCCGGGGCGCTGGTGGTGTTCGCGGTCGCCCGCCACTGGGCCGGGCGGCCCTGGCCGACCTGGCCGGACTGGTCCTGGGTGGACCGGCCGGTGCTGGTGGTCGGCGCGTGCCTGGCGGTCGGCGGCCTGGTGCTGCTGGTCGTCGCGGCGCGGTCCGGGGTGTCGCAGGTGCCGCTGGACGACCCGGCCGACGGCGTCCGCGTGGTCACCACGCCCGCGTCCCTGGCCCGCGTGGTCGGGCACCGGGTGCGGGCGGAGGACGGCGTGGCGGACGCGTCGGTCACCGCGTCGCGGCGCCGGGTGCGGGTCCGGGCGACCAGCCGGCTGCACGACGAGGCGACGTTGCGGCCCCGGCTGCTGGAGGTGGCGCGGGCGGCGCTGGCCGACCTGCCGATGCCCGCGCGGCCGAAGGTGTCCGTCGTCGTCCTCTCGCCGAAGGACCGCCCGTGAACCGCTCCAACCGCACCGAACGGGTGCTGGCGACCGTGCTCGGCGCGCTCGCCCTGCTGGTCGGCGGCGCCGCCGTGGTGCTGCACCGCTTCGCCGTGGACCGGCCGGTGCTGGACCCCGTCGTGCTCGACTGGGCCCGCGGGCACCTGCTGCCGGTCCGGGTCGGGCTGCTCGCGCTCGGCCTGCTCGCGGTGCTCCTGGGCCTGCTGTGGGCGTGGCGCGCGATCCGCCCGGAACGGCACCCCGACGTGCGGCTGGACGACGTCGTCGTGACCGCCAGGGCGCTGGCGGCGGCGGTGCGGGCCGACGCCGAGCAGGTCGACGGCGTGGACGGGGCGAGGGTGTCGGTCGTGGGCACGCCCGCGTTGCGGCTGCGGCTCACCCTGCGGCACGGCGCGGACCTGGCCCGGGTGTGGCGTGAGCTGGACGGCCGGGTGCTGTCGCGGGCACGTGACGCGCTCGGCGTGGACGTGCTGCCGGCCGCGGTGCGGCTCGATCTGGCCAAGAGGGAGCGCCAACGCGTGCGCCAGGCCGTTCCACCAGGCAGGATGGCCGGGTGGCGCTCCCGTTGACCCCTCCCGTGCAGCCGATGCTGGCCACCGCGGTGGACGAGATCCCGACCGGCGCGGACCTGGTGTTCGAGCCGAAGTGGGACGGCTACCGCTGCCTGGTGTTCCGCGACGGCGACGAGGTCTTCCTCCAGTCCCGCAGCGGCAAGCCGCTCAACCGGTACTTCCCGGAGGCGCAGGCCGCGTTGCTGCGCACCCTGCCGCCCCGGATCGTGGTGGACGGCGAGCTGGTCGTGGCCAAGGACGACAGGCTGGACTTCGACGCGCTGTCCGAGCGCATCCACCCGGCGGAGAGCCGCGTGCGGCTGCTGGCGGAGCGGACGCCGGCCAGCTTCGTGGCGTTCGACGTGCTGGCCGTGGGCGACGACGTGCTGCTGGAGCGGCCGTGCACGGAGCGGCGGGCGACGCTGGAGGGCCTGATCACGCCCGGCGACGGCCTCTACCTCACGCCCGCGACCACCGACGGCGCCCTGGCCGCGCAGTGGTTCGAGCTGTTCGAGGGCGCGGGCCTGGACGGCGTGATCGGCAAGCCCGCCGCCGGCGAGTACACGCCCGGCAAGCGGAGCATGATCAAGGTCAAGCACGCCCGCACCGCCGAGTGCGTGGTGGCCGGGCTGCGCTGGCACAAGGACACCGAGCCGGGGACGGCGGTCGGCTCGCTGCTGCTCGGCCTGCACGACGACGCGGGCGTGCTGCACCACGTCGGCGTGGTGGGCTCGTTCAAGGCGGCCGAGCGGCGTGCGCTGGCCGAGGAGCTGAAGGACCTGATCACGACGGGCGAGCACCCGTGGCTGGTGGAGCCGGACGGCCGCCGGCTGCCGGGCGAGATCAACCGGTGGCGCGGCAAGCAGGCCGAGTGGGTGCCGTTGCGGCCCGAGCGCGTGCTGGAGATCTCGTACGCGCAGACCGAGGGCGCGGCGCCGGCGCGGCTGCGGCACAACGGCCAGTTCCGCCGGTGGCGGCCCGACCGCGAGCCGGCGTCGTGCCGCTACGACCAGCTCGACCAGCCCGCGCGCTACGACGTGGAATCCGTGCTGAGGGGCGAAGTTCGCCCCGCGTGACGGCTCGGGTGAGTACCGTGACGAGTCGTGGCTGAAGTGGCTGACGTGGACACGCTCATCCGGGAACTGGACGACCGCATGCAGCACGACTGCCGGCGGCTGTCGATGTGGCGGGTCGTGCACCGCACGACCGGGCTCTGCTACACCGTCGTGCTGATCTTCGTGCCGGCCGTGCTGGCGGTGGGCTTCACCTCGTCGGAGACGGTGCTGGGCAAGGTGCTGCTGCTCACCGCGGCGGTGGTGGGCGGGCTGAACGTGACGTTCCGGCCCTACCTGCACAGCCTGAAGCGGCGCAGCGACGTGAACACCATGCGGCGCCTGCGCGACGACTTCCGCGCCGACGTGGCCGCGGCCGTGGAGGGCGAGGTGCTGGCCGTCTACCGCCGGTACTCGGCGACCTACGCGACGATCTTCGAGGAACGCGGCGGTGAGCTGATCGACGGGCGGCTCAGCGTCGACGAGCCGACGCGGGAGCCGACGCGGGAGCCGGCGCGCACCAAGGTGTGACGACCGGCTCAGACGTCCGGTCGGGCGGTCCGGGTCGCCCCGACCGACGCCAGCACCACGCAGAACACCGCGACCCACTGCGCCGGGTGCAGCGCCTCGTGCAGCAGGACCAGCCCGGCCAGCGCCGCGACCGCGGGCTCCAGGCTCATCAGGATGCCGAACACGCGCGGCGGGATGCTGCGCAGCGCCTCCAGTTCCAGCGAGTACGGCACCACCGACGACAGCAGCGCCACCGCCGCGCCCGCGACGAGCACCATCGGGTCGAGCAGGACCGCGCCCGCCTCCGCCACGCCGAACGGCAGCGCCATCACCGCGCCGACCGCCATCGCCAGCGCCAGGCCCTTGCCGTCGGACGTGCGGCTGCCCAGCGCCGCGGTCAGCAGGATGTACCCGGCCCAGCACGCGCCCGCGCCCGCCGCGAACAGCACCCCCGGCAGCGCCAGGCCGCCGTCGACCCTGGTCAGCAGCAGCACACCGGCCGCCGCGAGCAGCGCCCACAGCCCGTCCAGCCAGCGCCGCGAGCCCAGCACGGCCACCGCCAGCGGTCCCAGGAACTCGATGGTGACCGCCGCACCCAGCGGGATGTGCTTGATCGCCTGGTAGAAGCTCAGGTTCATCGCGCCGAGCACCAGCCCGTAGCCGACGATCACCGCGTAGGTCCGCCGGTCCAGCCGCAGCGACGGGCGCCACACCAACAGCAGGATCGCGGCGGCCAGCACGAGCCGCAGCGTGACCGTGCCCGCCGCGCCCGCCTGGGTGAACAACTGCTTGGCCACGGCCGCGCCGACCTGCACGCTGACCACGCCCAGGAGCACCAGGGCGGGCGGCGGGATCGCGCCGAACGCCCTGGCGGCGAGCGTGATCGGGCCTGAGCGGCCGAGCTTGCGTCCGGGGACGCCTTCGATGTGCACCGTGACCACGCCGACATCCTCCCCCAGCCCACTCACCGAAGTCTCACCTGGACTGTGTGAGGCTCTGCACCAACCCCATCGGGAGACCAACGCCGTGGGAGAGAGCGAGGGGATCGCTGTGCCGCGTCGGCGTCACGCCACTTCGATGCTGGTGGCTCTGAGCGCGCTGGCCGCGTGCAGCGCCGGGCCGTCGACCCGGCCCGTGATCGCCGTGCACGGTGACGGTGGCGAGCCCTCGTCGGTCGCCGTGCCGTCCGGTCCGCGCGACGTCCCGCCGCTGGAGAGCTTCGAGTCGCCGGGCATGTCCTGGACGCCGTGCACGGACTCGGCGCGCTCGCGGATGGGCTCGTCGGCGCCGGCGGGCACGTGGGAGTACGAGTGCACGCAGGTCACCGTGCGGTTGGACGTGCCGAGCCGTCCCGGTCGGGGCAGCCTGGGCATGTCGCTGCTGCGCGTGGGCACCGGCGGCAGCCCGCTGGTGGTGGTCGGTGAGGCCGGTGGCGAGCCGGGGACGTTGCTGGCGGCACGGCTGGCGGCACGGTTGCCCGCGACGGTGCTGAGCACGTTCACGCTGATCGGCGTCGACCGGCGGGGCACCGGCGAGTCGGACCCGGTGCAGTGCGTGCCGGACGCGGCGCGGGTGGGGATCGCGGAGGCCGACCCGGGCGCCGAGTCGCACGAGGAACTGGCCGACGCGTACACGCTGGCGAGCCGCGAGTGCGTGCTCGACATGGAGAACCGGTTGCCCGCGGTGGACTCGTGGCGGGCGTCGGCGGACCTGGAGCAGCTGCGCGAGGCGTTGCACGTGCCGCACCTGAACGCGATCGGGTTCGGCGAGGGGTCGCGGGTGCTGACGCTGTACGCGTCGCGGTTCCCGGACCGGATCGGGCGGATGGTGTTCGACGGCGCGCCGGACCCGACGCTCGACCCGACGGCCGTGGCGCAGACGCGGGCGGTGGCGGCGGAGGAGACGTTCGCGGCGTTCCAGAAGGACTGCGTGATCCGGGCGTGCCCGTTGGGCGCGGGTGCGACGGACCGGTTCAAGGCGTTGCTGGAGTCGTTGCGGGACAAGCCGTTGCGCGGTGGTGACTTCGACCTGACGCCGGGTACCGCCACCGCGGCTGTGCTGGCCGGCCTGGCGGACCGTTCGCAGTGGGCCGCGCTGGCGGACGCCCTGGTGGCGGCGGAAGGTGGGGACGGTGCCAAGCTGCGCGCGTTCATCGAGCCGCTGCTGCTGGGGCGGGACGAGGACCCGCCACGCATCGACGCCGCCATCATCACCGGCTGCAACGACACGACGACCCGCGTGCCGCCCGAACGGGTAACAGGCTTGACGGAGGACTGGCGCACCAAGCACCCGCTCTTCGGCGCCCACTTCGCCCGCGAGCTGCTGGCCTGCGGTCCCTTCCCCGTGCCGCAGCAGGTGAAGGTGCCGAGGCTGGTCGGCGCTCCGCCGGTGTTGGTGCTGACGACGGCCAGCGATCCCGTGACGCCGCGTGAGGGGAGTGAGCGTGCGGCTCAGGCCCTGCCAGCCGGGGTCGTGGTCGGGTGGCAGGGTGGTGGGCACGGTGCGCTGGGGCAGTCGGCGTGTGCGACTCGGGTGGCGGAGGAGTTCCTGGTGGACGCCAAGGTGCCGTCGAGCGGCACTGTGTGCCCACCGTGAGGACCGGCCCTGAACACAATCGGGTGAACCTGGCCCGAAAATGTACGGAAACACCGTTACGCCACCTCGGTTGAAAACCAGCGGACCGCCGAAACCACCCACCCCACCCCTGACCGACCCCCGCACCGCAAGCCCTCCGAACCCCCAAGCCCTCCGAACCCCCAAGCCCTCCGAACCCGCAAGCCCTCCGAACCCACACGCCCCCGCCAGCACCCCACCCCGCCAGCACCCCGCCCCACCCCACGCCTCCGCCCCTCGCCGCGAGTCCGGCCCGACCAGCCTCGAGCCGTCACGCCAGGGAGTGCGGATATCGCGTGCTCGCGCGCCCGCGCCGCGCGGGCGGGCGGGCGGGCTGACGCCGATGCACCGCCGCGAGTCGTTGCGCGGCAGACCAGCCGGTTCCAGCGGACACGAATGTCGAACTGCTGCCGGAGTCGGTACCCGGCGGGGAATCGTTGGGACTGGGAATCGTTGGGGGCGGAAGCCGTTGGGGCCGGAAGCCGTTGAGGGCAGGAGTTGTTGTGCGGCCAAAGGGGAATCACGCAGCCAGGCCGTTGGGCCCGAGCGGGTGGGGATTCCATGCGGCGCGAGTCGATGCGCGGCCAGGCGGGTGGCGAAGCCAGGGATGGTCGCCGCAGCCAGGAAGATCGGCAGCGACCGTCAGCGGCGGGCCAGGCGGCAGGCGGGCGGCGGCGGCTGGCGGCTGGCGGCGGCTGGCGGCGGCGGCGGAACGGGTGGGGACGCGGCCGGGTGGTGAGGCTGCGAGTGGTGAGGTGGAGGTGGCCGCGCGGAACGGAAGCGGGGTGTGGGCGGCCGGCGACGAGAGAGGCTGCGGGGGTATAGCGGCCTGGTGCGAGGTGTGGGTGGCCGGCGCGAGAGGTGCGGGTGGTGGTTGTGGCGGGCCGGTTGGGTGTGGCGGGTGGTGTGGTTGGCCCTGAGCCCCGGCGCGCTGGGGCGGCCGGGGCTCGGGTTGGTGTGCTTCGGTGGGACTGGTGGGACTAGCAGCTGGAGCAACACCCGCAGCCCGGGCCGGTGCAGCCGGTGCAGCAGCCGCAGCTGCCGAGCTGTGCTTCGTGCTCCGCTGTCGTGATCTCAACAACCATCTTGTGCCTCCGCGGCGTCGAGGGACTTCGTGCGACCGAAGGTATTTCGACCCCACGGTCCGCCCCTACCGCCGGCCAGGGGAAGTACCCTCACCCGATCGCGGAACGGCAATCATCAAGACGTTGCAATACGTGTTCTTGCCAGGTCAACCCGCCGTCCGCCTCCCCGTCACCCCGTCAGCTCGTCCAACGCCCGCTGCGCCGCCTCCAGCTCCGCGCGCAACTGCTCGACCCGGGCCTGGTGGCGTTCACGGGCCGCGCTGAGCACGCTCTCGACCGCCTCGTCGACCTCCGCGGGCAGCAGCTTCGCCGCCTGGGACACCGCCGACGCGGCCACCGGCGCGGCCTTCAACGTGCGCTTCGCACCCCACTGCACGTCCACCGTCCACTCGCCGTCCGCGGTCGACGTGAGCGTCACCGTCACCTCCGCCGGCTTCACCTGCTTGCGCGCGGCCGGGCGGCGTTCGGCGGCGGCCGGTGCGGGCGCAGGAGCGGGCGCGGGCTTCGGCTTGGGAGGCGCAGGTGCCGGAGCCGGCGTGTAGATGTGCTCGACCGGAGCCGGAGCCGCCGTCGGGGCGACAGCCGCGGGTTCCGCGGGCGTGCGCTTGCGCGGAGCCGGCTTCTCCACGGTCAACTCCCCCGGCGAGAACGACAGGTCGTCCTTCTCCCCCGTCGGCCGCACCTGGATAAAATCACCCTCCGCCGGCTCGCTGAACGCCATCACCTTCCCCGACCGCCCGGCCTCCACCCCCACCGCGGCGGAGGTGAACCAGACCGCGGGCGGGCGGCCCGCGGCCAACTCCGCGCGCAGGTGGTCGATGTCCTGCGGGGACAACGAGCTCTGCTTCGCCTTCGCCATCGCCTACCAACCTCCACGACTTGCACAAGATCCGTCGGGGTGCAGCTTGCCCTATGCCACCGACAATTCCGCGAGCTGCCGGTCGTGCGCACGTCCGAGCGCCCACTGCGAGACCACCGAACCCACGAGCGCGAGGAGCATGTCCCAGTGCGTGTCCCACACGTCCCCTTGCGTGCCAAGGAAGTCCGTCGCCGACTCACCGCCGACCACCGCCCCGGCCCACTCCACGAACTCGTAGCCGGCGCTGATCGCCAGGCACGTCGCCGACACCAGGAAGAACGTCCACCGCCCCGGTCGCAGCGGGGTCCGCCGCAGCAGGATCTCCCGCACCAGCACCGCCGGCACGAAACCCTGCACGAAGTGGGCGAACCGGTCGTAGTGGTTCCGGTCGGTCCAGAGGTCGCCGAACGGCACCTCGGCGTAGGTGTAGTGGCCGCCGAGCGCGAGCACCAGGGCGTGCCCGAAGATCAGCCAGTACGCGAGCCGGGTCAGCGGGAAGCGGCGGCGGGTCCACGCCAGCAGCGGCAGCGCGATCAGGATCGGCGCGACCTCCAGCAGCCAGGTGCCGTAGCTCTTGGGCCGGATGGCCGACACCGCGACCGCCACTACGACCAGTACCGCGAGGGTGACCGGCAGCCGGTCCCTGGGCTCCATCCCGCAGATCCTGCCACCGACGGGCCGCGGTCCGCATCGGTCCACAGAGGACGGGCGGCGGGGACCGATGCCCCCGCCGCCCGCGCAGCCCTCAGATCGGGTTGCCGTCGGTGCCGCAGATGCGGCCCGCGTTCACGCAGTTGCGCACCCGTCGTTCCAGTTCCGGCTGGTCCCACGCGTTGACGAAGTCACCGTGGAAGGTGTACCCCGGCGCGGTGGTGACGTTGACCCCGTTCACCGTCCCGCCCAGCGACAGCCCGCCGCCGTTGACCGGGTAGGTGATCAGGAACTCCAGCCGCGGCAGGACCACGTTGTGCGTGGACGGGCACGACCCGTTCCAGAACACGATGTGGTCCTTGTGGTTGGCGCTGTCGAGGTCCCGGCCGTTCCAGCAGGTCGGGAAGTCGAGGTAGGTCTCCAGCTTGGTGCCCGCCGGGCAGTTCATGAAGTCCCGGCTCGACGGCGACTGCGTGGTGCACGACCACCGCGCGGACGGGTTCTGGTCGGGGCTGGTCGCCCGGGCGTTGCCGACGACGTACCGCATGTTCGGCGGATACGGGACGGCGCGTTGCATGTCGTGGATGCCCTGGTAGTAGACGGTGACGCTCTCCGGCGCGACCGGCTGCCCGTTCTTGTACAGGGTGGGCACCCAGTAGGCGGACAGGTCGACCACCGGGTCGCACGTGGTGCCCGCCGCCTTGAGCGACGTGTACGTGGAGGACGCGGTGGTCGACCGGTTGCCGAAGAACTCGTGCACGTGCGACACGCCGGCCTGGTTGGGGTAGACGATCGGGTCGTCGCCGGACCGGTGGCTCGCGCGGCAGTTGGCGCGGAACTCCGACGCGGCCTGGATGCCGGCTTGCTGCTCGATGGCCGCGGCCTGGTGCGCGTCCGGTGCGGCCGGGTGGTTTCCGTGGTTCGAGCCCGCGCCCGCCGGCTGGTACGCGACCACCGACCCGATCAGGGCCAGTGCCAGCGCGACGGACGCGGCGCCGATGACACCTCTCAATCTCGCGTTCATCCGATCTCCTCAGGGTGGAGCGGGATGCGGCGGCAGGTCTAGGAGCCGAACGTGATCCAGTTGACGTTGACGAAGTCGGCCGGCTGGCCGCTGGTGAAGGTCAGGTAGACGTCCTGCTTGCCGGTCAGGCCGGTCATGTTGGCCGGCACGGTGCGCCAGCTCTGCCAGCCGCCGGTGTTGGCGATGGCGAAGCTGCCGAGCGGCGTGGCCGTGGGGCTGCCGACGCGGACCTCGACCAGGCCGCTGACGCCGCCCGCCGCGCCGCTGGCGACCCGGGCGATGAACTGCTGCCCGGTGCGGGTGCCGAAGTCGACGCCCCGGAACAGCACCCACTCGCCGTTGGCGATGCCGGCGATGTTCTGGCCGCCGCCGGTGTCGGTGGTCGTCTCCTTGAACACGCCCTGCTGCTGGTCGTAGGACTCGGCCTGGATCGTGCCGAAGGCGTCACGGCTGACCGGCGGAGCGGTCGTGGTGGTCGTAGTCGTGGTGGTCGCAGTCGTGGTGGTCGTCGTGGTCGTTGTAGTGCTGGTGGTCGTGGTCGTGGTCGGGTTCACGCCGCCGGAGCCGGAGTCGACGCCGCTGCCGGCCGGCCCGCGCCACGCGGTGGACGACGCCGGCACGGACAGGGTCTGCCCGTCGGAGAACGTCACCGTGGCCGTCGTCGTGCCCGGGTTGTAGGCCACGTACGTGCGCGCGCCGTTCTTGCTCAGCACGGCGTGCGTCGGCACGTTCGCGGTGACGGACGTGTCCGGCGTGCCGTAGGTGTCCAGCGACGTGAGCCAGTGGTAGGCGTGGGCCCGCGAGTCGCCGTCCTCCGGCGACAGGCCGGAACCGTAGTTCGCCAGCGCCTGGGCCGGGTCGGCGAGCGCCAGGAACTGGGTGATGACGTCCTTCCACTCGACCTCGGTGCCGCCGTTGTTCGCGCGCAGCTCGGCGATGTTCTGGAGGATGTCGGCCTTGTAGTCGGCGTGGTAGAGCGAGCCGCCGGTGATCGGCAGCATGTTGATGCCGTGGATCTCCTCCGGGTTGGCCGTCCACCACGTGCTGTAGCTGGCGCCCGCGCCCCACACCATGCCGACCGTGCCGTGCTGGAAGGCGGCCGGGAACACGGCGTCGTCCTTGTCGAACCAGTACTGGCCGATCGCGGTCTCCTGCGTGGTGTGCAGGTAGATGCCCGCGTCGCGCAACGCGGTGTCGCCGGTGGCCTGGCCGAACAGCACCGCGGCGGTGGCGAACATCATCGCCTCGGACGAGGATTCCTCGTTGTTGCCGTGCGCGAAGCCGGCGTGGCCGGACGCCCAGCCGTGGCCCGCGTAGGCGTCGAAGTTGCGCAGGAACGGGAAGCGCGTCTCGCCGCGGTCGTAGTTGTTGGCGTCCTTGACCAGCAGCTTCACCATGCCGCCGTACCGGGAGTCGGACGCCCACGTTGGATCGTGCTGGGCGAGGATCGCGGCGGCCAGCACGTAGTAGCCGTAGTGGAAGTGGTGGTCGTTCAGCTCGGCGTCGGTGCCGTAGGACGCCTTGTAGCCGATCAGCGTGCCCCAGGTGGCGTCGTAGGCGAAGTGGTTGCCCGCCTCGCCCGGTGTCGCGGTGAGCCAGTCGGTGAGCCGGTCGCGGACCATGCCCAGCAGGCGGTCGCGGCCCTCGGTGTAGCCGATCTGGTTGGCGACCCGGGCCAGTGCCGCCAGGCGCCACAGCGCCTTGCCGGTCCAGTAGGTGTCGCCCGCGCCCTTCCACGGGTCGGCGGCGTTGAGCTCCTGGTCGATCTCGGCGCGCAGGCGGTTCTTGTCGGCGGTCGAGGACAGGGGCAACGCGGGCAGGACGCCGTTGAACGTGCTGCGGGTGGTGAACGACGAGCCCTCGCGCAGCCGCATCTCGCCGCGCGGCGAGGTGTAGCGGTAGGAGGTGACGGCGTCGGTGGAGTTGAGCCACTGGTGCCGGTAGAGGGCCTGGAGGGTGCCGGTCTGGGTGCCCTGGCGGGCCGTGGTCGTGGCCGTGTAGGTGGACGTGAGCTGGGCGTTCGCCGAGTTGTAGGTCCAGGTGACCTTGGTGTCGGTGACGAAGGAGAACGCGTAGCGCTGGAACAGGGACAGCGCGTCGCGGCTCGGCAGCGCGGCCACGGAGAAGAAGGCGGCCGACGAGGTGGCCTCGGCGGTGCCGACGACGTTCCAGGTGCTCGGCGAGAACACCGCGTAGTCGCGGCCGTTGACCGTGACGCCGAGCGTGGCGCCGGTGTTGCTCCAGATGGTGGTGGCGCCGTTGAAGCCGACCCTGGCCGTGCCGCCGGTGGCCTCCGCGTACACGTACGGCGAGCCGTGGCCGATGGTGGTGCGGAGGGTGCGCGTCCCGTCTGTCCACAGTGGAGTGACGGTCCAGTCGGACCACCCGTCGACCGCGGTGCGCGGCGCGTTGAGGCCGCTGACGCCGACGAACAGGTCGTCCTGGTGCATGAACTCGTAGAAGCGGCCGTCGGAGGTGATGTTGGGCGTGTTCGGGGAGCCGACGCCCAGGCCCTGCGCCGCCGCGTGGAAGGTCAGCGGGTGCGCGTACATGTTCTCGGAGTAGGGGTTGCCGGGGTAGCGCTGGAAGGCCAGGGACGACCACCAGTCGTTGGTCGGGACCGGGCGGCCGGCCATCCGGGCGGTGACCTTCGGCGTCAAGGGTGCGCCGTTGGCGTCGGACGGGCCGACCGCGCCCGCCGGGCGGGTGGTGGCGTAGCTGCCCGCGCCGACCGTGACGGCGTTGGCCGTCGCGGGTAGGGCGAGGGGGATCGCGGCAGCCGCGGCCACGGCGACCGCCAGGGCCGCCAGGTGGGGGCGGATTGAACGCACAGGGACCTCCAGCAGGGACTCACAACTTTGTGAGAGCGCTCTCACAGCAAACGGTAAACCGCTGGTGAGGCGCGTGTCTACGGTTGGCCGCTTCTGACCCTGTCAAGAACCGCCGCGGGGGGTGCTAGTCCTCGACGCGGAGGCGGTACTCGCAGCCGTACTCGACGGCGTACTGGAGGTCGTAGTGGTGCACGATCTTGGGGCCGCCGTGCAGGTGGACGTGCGTGACGGTCTGCTTCGGGGCCTCGGGCGGCCTGGAGTGCGAGTCCACCCTGCCGTCGAGGGGCCCACCGACGAACCGCACCACGTACGCCTGGGTCATCGGCTTGCCTCCCTCTCTTCGGCGTTGCCGTCCATGGTACGAGAGGACCAGCCGGATCGCGGCTGAACCGCTGTCGGAAACAGCCGGTCGGCCGAAGGCCGTGATCGCCGCCCCGCGCCTGCCGCGAAGCCGACCACAGCCGTTCGTCGCTCCTGACGGCCTACCGGTCGTCCTCGGGCTGCGCGACCGGCTCGCCGTCGACCTCCCCGTCGACCTCCCCGTCCGCTCGCAACGAGCAGCCCTCGTCGAGGCCGACCACGTCGAGCACCGCCCAGATGGAATGCGTGACGACCGCGTAGTCGTGGGCGGAGACGTCGGCGGGCAGGAGCACTTCGAGGCGTCGTGGGTTCATGCGGCCACCATGCCGCCGCGCCGTCGGCCGCACGAGACCCCCATCCGTGCCGGGAAGACCGGTGGTCTGACGCCGCCGCCACCGTCGGACGCGGTGACCTGCGCGCTCGCCCAGCCCCCGATCCCGCCGATTTCCCCACCGGTACCGCCACGCGGGCACGACACCACTCGGTCGGGCGACCCGACCGCGACGCCGGCCGGTCACCACCCCCACTGGCACCAGCTCGTACTTCTAGTTCCGCTTGCGCGACGGCTGGACGCGCGGCGGCTCGCCGGGCATCTTCGGGTAGTCCGGGGGGTAGGGCATTTCGCCCCTGGGGTCGGACTCGTACCACTCCAGCAGGCGCTCGATGCCGAACGCCTCGTCGTCCAGGGACGCGTGCGGGTCGCCGCGGTCGGCCAGGTACTTCGGCACGGTGAGGATGTCGAAGTCGTCAGGGTCCACAGTGGACAGATGATCCCAGGTGACGGGGGTCGAGACGGTGGCGCGCGGGGTGCCGCGGACGGACCAGGCGGAGGCGATGGTGCGGTCGCGGGCGGCTTGGTTGAAGTCCAGGAAGACCTTCTCGCCGCGTTCCTCCTTCCACCACGACGTGGTCGCCTTGTCCGGCACGCGGCGTTCCACCTCGCGGGCCAGCGCGATCACGGCGTGCCGCACGTCCACGAAGTCCCACTCGGGCCGGATGCGGACGGCGACGTGGATGCCGCGGCCGCCGGAGGTCTTCGGGTACCCCGTGAAGCCCAGCTCGTCCAGCACCTCGCGCAGCACCGTCGCGACCTCGACCGCGTCGCGGAAGTCGGTGCCCGGCTGCGGGTCGAGGTCGACGCGCAGCTCGTCCGGGCGGTCGGTGTCCGAGCGGCGCACCGGCCAGGGGTGGAAGTCGAACGTGCCCAGGTTCGCCGCCCACGCCAGCACGGCGGGCTCCGTCGGGCACACCTCGTCGGCGGGCCGGCCGGACGGGAACTTGATGCGCGCCGTCTCGACCCACTCGGGCGCGCCCTTGGGCAGCCGCTTCTGGTAGAACGCCTCGCCGGTCACGCCGTCGACGTAGCGCTTCAGCGTCGTCGGGCGGTCGCGCAGCACGCGCAGCAGCGGCTCGGCGACGGACAGGTAGTACTCGACCACCTGGATCTTGGTGAACCCGCGCTCGGGGAAGTAGACCTTGCCCGGGTTGGACACCCGCACCACGCGCTCGCCGACGGTCAGTTCCACAGCCTGGGCCATACGGGTGAGGGTAACAACGAACAGGCCGCCCCACCCAGCACCGCCGTCACCAACAGTGGCCGATAAGCCGAGAAATCGTCACGTGAATGAACCACGAAAACTGCGGCACCGAAGTACACCATTCGGATGACGTAGGACGTGGGACCCGTCTCCGGCATGGTGCTGCGCTACAGTCCTTGATCGACATGCAAGGCGCATCGGGGAGGGGTATGCCCTGTGGTCGAGGACGGCGGCGCACCGATCGACAATGCCGGTGAATTCGCCCTGGAAAAGCTCAGCCGGGAATCGGGAGCAGGGTGGTGGGACCTCGGACTCGTCAACATCCGGGCCGCCACGAGGGCGATCGCGGCGGCGACCGAGGCGCACGCGCTGTCGATCGACCCGCACGCCGTCGACTCGATGCTCGCCAAACTCGCCGGGATGCGCGATCAGCTCACCACGGCCGCGACCAGGGCCAGCCAGATCGAGAGTTCCACCCCGCTGGGCGGCGGCTACGCGGAGCAGGTGGGCCGCGTCAACGAGGAAATCGGCCGCGAGGTGCTCAACCAGGTCATCCCGGAGTTGAGCCAGGCCATCAAGGACCTGGAAGCGGAAATCGACAAGAGCCGGGCGTCCTACCGGAACGTGGACCTCGCGCACGCCGACACCATGGACAACCTCCGAGGACGTATTCAACCGTGAGCCACCCGACCACTCGCCTGGCGATCACCGCCGGGCTGGCGCTCTTGACGACCGCCTGCGCCGCAGCGGGCACGACGGGCTCGGCCGGTCCCGCGTCGACCACCAGCAGCATGGAGCGCACCTCCCCGACCCCGTCGACCGGCCGCGGGCACAGCGCGCTCGCCGACCTGAAGCCCTGCGACCTGCTCACCCCGGCCGAAGTCGGCCAACTCGGGCTGACGCACCCCGGCGAGGAGGACCAGGTGGGCGGCGCCGACACGTGCCTGTGGAAGGTGCGCGGCAACGGGAACGCCAGCGCCGCGATCCGCCCCGAACAAGGAATCGGCGACCTCGACTACGCCGGCGACCGCACCGTGCCGACGACAATCGGCAAATACCCGGCCACCCGCGTCGAGGCCCCTTTGGACGCCAAGTACATCTGCCACGTCGTGATATCGGTGACCGAGTCGTCGAGCGTGCAGGTGATCGCCACCATCGACGCGACCTCGACCGACACGGCGGCGGCGTGCGAGCGCGCCACGAAAACCGCAGAGTTGATCGCGCCCAAGCTGCCCTGAAGGCCGTGAGGATGGACAGATGACGTCGAAGCCCACGCTCAACCTGCCCTCCGCCCGTTACGAGGCATATCGGCACACCGAATTGGCGCAGGTGGTCGAGCAGAATTTCAAGCCCGAGATCGCGCATCGGATCGCCGATGACTGGAAGACCATCGGCGAGGCGCTGACCGAACTCGCGGTGGATTTCTCGGTCATCATCACGGGCTCGAAGGACGGCTGGACGGGGAGCGCGGCCGAAGGGGCGCGGAACGCGCTGCTCAAGGTGGGCGAGTTCAGCGACACGACCGGTGACCACTTCATCCGCACCAGCGAAGCGGTGCGGGAGCAGGCGGACGCCGCCGGCGAGGCCAAAACGAAAATGCCACCGCCGGTCGACTTCGACCCGCAGAAGATGTTCTCCGACGCCGTGCGGAGCGGAAACCTTCTCGACGTGATGGCGCTGCCGTTCGCCATCCCGGCGCAGAAGGCCAAGGCGGACGCGGCAAGGGCCGAGGCGGTCGACGTCCTGTACGCGCGGGACGACGCCTTGTACTCCGCGACGCTCGGCATGCCCGCGCTGGCCGAGCCGCCGAAGGTCACGCAGGAACAGGGCGTCACCACCACGGCGTCGCACACCTCGTCGGCGGTCACCCGCACGGTGGACCCGGTCGGTCGGGCAGGTACCGAAACCACGACCACGGCGAGCCCGATGGGCACGACGGGAGTGGCGGACACCAGCGGCACGACGCGGACCTCGTGGACCCCGCCGACCGTCACGACACCACCGCCGCAGACGCCACCGCAGGCGCCGCCCGCCCACCACCAGCCGCCGACAACGCCGCCGGTGCCGCCACCGGGCGTGATGCCGCCTGGCCGGAGGCCGGTCGGGTCCACGCCGCCGGGAACCGCCCGCGTGCCACTGAGGTCGCCCGGCGGAGGCGGCCGGAGCGGGAACGCCAGACCGGGCGCCGGGATGCCGGTGGGCGGTGGAGCGGGGCAGGCGCGCACGCCGAGCTTCGGACCGACCGGCACGACCGGCGGCACGCCGTTCGGCCCCACGGGCAGCCAGGGTGACGCGGCACGGCGGACGACGCCGGTCGGGCCGGGAGCGGCAGCGGGGACGCCGGCGGGCGGGCAGGGCGATGAGGACCAGGAGCACCGGACGAAGTACCTGATCCCCACCGACGAGTACTTCGACGACAAGCGCATGGTCGCCCCGGAGACCATCGGCGGATGAGACGGGTCGCCGCGCTCTCGCTACCCGCCTTCGAGATCCTCTGGGACGACCTCGACGCGGGCACCCTCCCCTACCCCCTCGACCTGCCGTCCGTCGGCGAGACCTCCGACGAGCGGCGGCGCATCCGGCGGGCCGTGCACGCCGACCTGGACCGCCGCGGCCTCACCCGGCGCGGCCGGCCGGAGGCCGACCTGGAGGACGCGCTGCGCCTCCTGCACCGCCCGGCCACCCGGATCACCGTCCTGGGCATGCCGGACGTCCACGCCGACGCGCTCCTCAGGGCCGTGGTGGTGGCGCGCGGCGGTTACGCGGTCCGCGCCGTGCAGGACGGCGGCTTCGTGCTGCTCGACGTGGTGCGCAGCCCGGCGGAGGCGGCGGTCGAGGTGGTGCCGCCGTTGCCGGCCGGTCCGGGCAAGCCGGTGACGGTCGCGGCGAAGGACCTCACGCCCGACGAACCGCAGGGCTTCACGCGGGCCGTCCGCCAGTCCGGCAACCCCGACGTCAAGGCGGTGCATGCGATGCTGGCCGGCGCCGTCACGGGCACCGGCCACTTCGCCGTCGACGGCGCGGAGCACCCGATCACCTGGTTCGACACCGAACGCGGCCGGTACGCGAGCACCGGCTCCGACTGGATCACCGTCGCGCCCGCGGACCACGCCGGCCTGGTCGCCGGGCTCAGCCGTGCGCTCGCGCCCCCAGCCCGGTGACGAACGCCTCCAGCGCCAGCTCGAAGCTGTCGTGGTCCAGTTCCCGCGCCACGGCCGGCAGCAGGTGGGCCTTGTCCAGGTTCGGGTACCGGTCCCGGTAGAACGTCTGGTCCTCGGAGAACCCGCTGGAGAACGAGCTCAGCGCCGCGCCGAACACCAGGTACATCAACGACGCCGCGATCATCGTCGCCTCGCGCCGTGACCAGCCCGCCGCGACCAGCCCGCCGTGCACCACGTCCAGCCGGCGCAACGACGCCTCGCGGTGCGCAGGCCCGTACGCCAGGAACGGCACGATGTTGGGGTGCGCCGCCAGCGCCGCCCGGTAGGAGCGTGCGCAGCTGCGCAGGCCGTGCCGCCAGTCGCCGCCCTCGAACCCGGACACGTCGACCCGCTCCAGGATCTCGGCGGCCACCTCGTGCAGCAGGTCGTCCTTCGTGCTCACGTGCCCGTACAGCGACGCGGCCTGAACGCCCAGCTCAGAGGCCAGTTTGCGCATCGAGAGGCCGTCGAGGCCGTCGCGGTCGATGATGTGCAGTGCGGCGGTCCGGATGCGCGAGGCACTCAGGATCGGGCTCCTCGGCATGTCCGCTCCCCTTGCCTGTGGTCGATTCCGCGCCTAGGTTAGATAACCTAACACCGTTCGGTTAGGAGGTCACCCCGGTGGATCTGCGCATCTCCGACGAACACCGGCAGCTCAAGGAGCTGGCACACAGGTTCACCGAGGAGCGGATCGTCCCGCACGCCACGCGCTGGGACCGGGACGAGGCCATCGACCGGGACCTGGTGCCCGCCCTGGGCGACGTGGGGTTCCTCGGCCTCGGCATCGACGAAGCCTACGGCGGGTCGGGCGGCGATCACCTGGCGTACTGCCTGGTGCTGGAGGAGATCGCCCGCGGCGACTCGGCCGTGCGCGGCATCATCTCCGTCTCCCTGGGCCTGGTCGGCAAGACGCTGGTCAAGCACGGCACCGAGGAGCAGAAGCAGCGGTGGCTGCCCGGCCTGTGCTCGGGACGTGAGCTGGGCTGCTTCGGCCTGACCGAGCCGGGCACCGGCTCCGACGCCGCGTCGCTGGCCACCAAGGCCGTCCGGGACGGCGACGACTGGCTGATCACCGGCCGCAAGGTGTTCATCACCAACGGCACGTGGGCGGACGTGGCCCTGATCTTCGCTCGAACGGGTGGTCCCGGTCCGAAGGGGATCACCGCGTTCCTGGTGCCGACCGACTCACCCGGCTTCACCGCCACCGAGATCCGCGGCAAGCTCGGGATGCGCGGCCAGGCCACCGCCGAGCTGGCCCTCGACCGGGTCCGGGTCCCCGACGCCCACCGCCTCGGCGACGAGGGCGCGGGCTTCAAGCTGGCCATGGCCGCACTCGACCGGGGCCGGATGTCCGTCGCCGCCGGGTGCGTGGGCGCGGCCCGCGGCGCGCTGGAGGTCAGCGTCGAGTACGCCAAGGAGCGCGAGCAGTTCGGCAAGCCCATCGCCGGCTTCCAGCTCGTGCAGGAACTGCTGGCCGACATGGCGGTCGAGACCGACGCGGCACGCCTGCTGACGTGGCGGTGCGCGGACCTCGCCGACCGCGGCGAGCCGTTCGGCACCGAGGCGTCCATGGCGAAGCTGTACGCCAGCGAGGCCGCCGTGCGGGTGGCGAACAACGCCATCCAGGTCTTCGGCGGGTACGGCTACGTCGACGAGTACCCGGTCGGCAAGTACTTGCGCGACACCCGTGTCACGACCCTCTACGAGGGCACCAGCCAGATCCAGAAATTGCTCATCGGCCGGGCGCTGACCGGCATCAACGCGTTCGCGTAGACGGTAGAGGGAGGACGGCATGGACTTCACGCTCGACGAGGAGCAGAAGGAGATCCGCGACTGGGTGCGGACCTTCGTGCGCAAGGAGGTGGCGCCGCTGGAGCCGGAGGTGCTGCGCCGCGAACGCCTCGGTCAGCCCGGTCTGACCCGGGACGAGCTGAAGGAGTTGCAGGACAAGGCCAAGGCGGCCGGGTTCTTCGGCGTGCTCACGCCCCAGGAGTACGGCGGCATGGGCCTCGGCGCGCTCATGACGGCGCTGCTGGAGGCCGAGCTCGGCCGCACGTTCGTGCCGTTCCGGTTCGGCGGGTACGCCGACAACATCCTGTTCCACGGCAACGAGGAGCAGAAGCAGCGCTACCTGCTGCCCACGATCTCCGGCGAGCGCGTGTCCTGCTTCGCGATCACCGAGCCGGGCGCGGGCTCGGACGCCAAGGCCATCCGCACGTCCGCCCGCAAGGAGGGCGACGAGTGGGTGATCAACGGCGAGAAGACGTTCATCACGCAGGGCAACGAGGCCGACTTCGTGATGGTGTTCGCGGTGACCGACCGGGAGAAGGGCGCGGACGGCGGCGTCACGTGCTTCCTGGTCGACCGGGACATGGGCTGGAAGTCCGAGCCGATCCCGACCATGGGCCAGTGGGGTCCGGCCGCGCTGGTGTTCGACAACGTCCGCGTGCCCGAGGAGAACGTGCTCGGTGAGGTCGGCCGCGGCTTCAACCTGGCCATGCAGTGGATCGGCCAGGGCCGCTACCTGCTGCCCGCGCGGGCGCTCGGCTCGTGCGAGCGGCTGGTCGAGATGGCCATCGAGCAGGCCAAGACCCGCGTCACGTTCGGTCAGCCGATCGCGGAGTACCAGGCCATCCAGTGGATGATCGCGGACTCGGCGGTGGAGATCGAGGCGCTGCGCTGGCTCGTGCTGCACGCCGCGTGGCTGGTCGACCAAGGTGCCGATTCACGGCAGGCGCAGTCGATGGCGAAGCTGTACGGCGGCATCAAGGCCAACGAGATCGTGGACCGGGTGCTCCAGATCCACGGCGGCATGGGCTACACGCGCGAGCTGCCGATCGAGCGCTGGTACCGGGAGCTGCGGCTGCTGCGCATCTACGAAGGCACGGACGAGATCCAGCGCCGCACGATCGCCCGCAACCTGCTCAAGGGCCACGCGAAGGTGACGGGGACGCTGGGCTGACCTGGGCTTCGGCGGAGTCGCGCGACCGGCTCCGCCGTGCCCCGACAGAGGTAGGGCTGACCCCACCAGGCCTCCGGGAGCGCGCCCCAGGGACTGACCGCGATCACGCCAGCACGATGGGTGCATGCGATCACGACCGGTGCTCTTCGAATCCGACCTGACGCGCCAGCGCATCACGACGCCCGCGGGCACGTTCGACGCCATCGCGACCGGCCCGGCCACCGGCCGCAAGGTGCTGCTGCTGCACGGCGTGCCGGAGTGCGGGATCGAGTGGCGCCACCAACTGCGGGCGCTGGCGGCGCACGGGTACCGGGCGGTCGCGCCGGACCTGCGCGGCTACTCGCCGGGCGTGCGCCCGCGCCGGGTGAGCGCGTACGGGCTGGACCACGTCGTGCAAGACGTGGTCGAGATCGCGGACGCGCTCGGGTGGACGAGGTTCGACCTGGTCGGGCACGACTGGGGCGCGATCGCGGCGTGGGTGGCGGCGGCGCGGTTCCCGCTGCGGGTGCGCACGCTGACGGCCGTGTCCGCGCCGCACCCCGGCGCGCTGGCGCGGGCGTTGCGCACCGACCCGGACCAGCGGCGCCGGTGGGCGCACCTGGACCACCTGCGGGAGCCGGGCGTCGCGGAACGCGCCCTGCTGGCCGACGACGGCGCGAGGCTGCGCGAGGGCTGGCCGGCCGTGATCCCGCCGGAGCGGGTGGCGCAGTACGTGCGGAAGCTGACCGAGCCGGGCGCGCTGACCGCGGCGCTGAACTGGTACCGGGCCAACGACTTCGCCGAGGACGCGTTCCGCCCGGTGTCCGTGCCGACCCGCTACCTGTGGGGTGAGGACGACGAGGTGGTCTCGCCCGGCACGGCGCAGGACACGGCCGAGTGGACGACCGGGCCGTACTGGTTCGAGGTGCTGACGGGCGTGGGCCACTTCGTGCCGGAGGAGGCGGCGGAGCAGACGACGCTGCACCTGCTCGACCACCTGGCGACCTACTGAGGCCGCTGGGTCAGGCTGGTGAGCATCTGGGCGCAGACCCGGGCCAGGTGCCTGCGCATCACGTCCGACGCGCGGGACGGGTCGGCGCCTGCGATGGCGGCCACCAGGGCGTCGTGGTCGTCCAGCGACGCGTGCTGGTGCGGTGGGTCGTCGCGCAGGCCGCTGCGCAGCAGCACCACCCGCTGCTGCACCAGCCGCACCTGCTCGGCGATCCGGGGGCTGCGCGCCGCGTCCAGCAACGCCTGGTGGAACGCCAGGTCCAGCCGGTACGGGAAGCGCTCGCCCGCCGAGTACGCCCGCCGCGACTCGTCGCAGACCGCGCGCAGCCGCACCACGTCCGCCTCGCTGCGCCGTGACGCCGCCAGCTCGGCCGCCGCGCACTCCAGCGCCGTCCGCAGCTCGAACAGCGCCTGCACGTCGGCGGCGTCGGCCGTGGGCACGGAAGCGCCGCGGTGGGGCGCGAGCACCAGCAGGCCCTCGGACGCCAGGTGCCGGATCGCCTCGCGCAGCGGCCCGCGCGAGATGCCCAGCCGCTGGGCCAGCTCGACCTCGTTCACCCGCGCGCCCGGCGGGATGTCGCCCGTCAGCACCAGCTCGCGGAGCACGTCCACGGCCTGGCCGGCCAAGCTCATGTGCAGGGGAGGTGTCACGAACGTCTCCTAGCGCGCGAGGTCACCCGCGATGTTAACTGTCGACAGTCGACAGAGCACCGGTGGAGGGACGAATGGCGCACGAACTGGTCGCCGAGGTCTGGCGTGGCGAGTTCCTGGAGTCCGTGCACCACGGCTCGGTGATCGCGCTCGACCGCACGGGCCGCGCCGCGCTCGCCGTCGGCCGCCCGCACGACACCACCTACCCGCGCTCGTCCAACAAGCCGGTCCAGGCGCTGGCCATGCTCCGCCACGGCCTCGGCCTGGAGGACGAACTGCTCGCGCTCGCCTGCGCCAGCCACTCCGGCGAGGACTTCCACGTCGACGGCGTCCGCCGCGTCCTGCACGCGCACGGCCTGACCGAGGCCGACCTCCAGTGCACCCCGGACCTGCCGATCGGCGAGGACGCCCTCAAGGCCCACCTCCGGGCGGGCCGGTCCCAGGCCCCGGTGTACATGAACTGCTCGGGCAAGCACGCCGCCATGCTCGCGACCTGCGTCGTCAACGGCTGGTCGACCCACGACTACCTGGACTTCGCCCACCCCCTCCAGCAGGCCATCCGCGTCACCCTGGAGGAACTGGCGGGCGAGCGCATCGGCGCGGAGGGCGTGGACGGCTGCGGCGCGCCGCTGCTCGGCATCAGCCTCACCGGCCTGGCCAAGGCGTTCGGCGCGCTGGCCCGCGCCCAGGACGGCCCGGAACAGCGGATCGCGCAGGCCATGAACCGCCACCCGGAGTGGGTCGGCGGCACGGGCCGCGACGTCACGAAGCTGATGCGGGCGATCCCGGGCGCGGTCGCCAAGGACGGGGCGGAGGGCGTGTACGCGATCGGCCTGCCGACCGGCGAAGCCGTGGCGTGCAAGATCGCGGACGGCTCCAGCCGCGCCAGGGCGGTGGTGCTCGTGGCCGCGCTGCGCAAGCTCGGCGTGGCCGCGCCGGACGAGCTGGCCACCTTCCCCGTGCTCGGCCACGGCAGGCCCGTCGGCGCGGTCCGGCCGTCACCCGCCCTGGCGAGTTGAGCCGCCCAGCGGCTTGAGATGCCCGATACGCTGGGGCGCATGGCCAGCGCCAGAGCCGCCGACGCACCGGACGATCGCCCGCAGGGCGGCATCGACGACGAGCTGATCGGACTCGACCCCGACGACCCCGAGACCAGGGCGTTCGCCGAGCACCTCGGCCGGATGCAGCAGCAGCCGCCCAGCTTCACCATCGAGGGCACGGTCGCGGGCGTGGGCCAGTTCGCGGACTCGGCGAACCGCGCGGGAGGCCTGCGCAGGCTCACCGCGGTCGTCGTGGTCGGCCTGATCCTGCTGGGCGTGCTGATCAGCGTCTGGTACTACCTGGGCACCCTCGTCTGGGTGTTCTTCTACTGATCCGCGCCGACGTCGGCACCACCGCGGCTTCGTCTAACGTGGAGGCATGGAACCTGTCGTCGGCGCCACCCCGAAGGTGGTCCGCTCCGAGTCCGAGTGGCGGGCGGTCCTGACCCCCAAGGAGTACGCGGTGCTGCGCGACGCCGGCACCGAGCCCGCGTGGGTCGGCGAGTACACCGACACCAAGACCGAGGGCGTCTACGAGTGCCGCGCGTGCGGCGCGGAGCTGTTCCGCAGCGACACCAAGTTCGACTCGCACTGCGGCTGGCCGTCGTTCTTCTCGCCGCTGGCCGGTGAGGCGGTGATCCTGCGCGAGGACCGGGCCCACGGGATGGTCCGCACGGAGGTGCTGTGCGCCACCTGCCACAGCCACCTCGGGCACGTGTTCGAGGGCGAGGGTTACGACACCCCCACCGATCAGCGCTACTGCATCAACTCGGTGAGCCTGCGTCTGGTCGAAAGCACGGGCGGTCCAGCAGACTGAGGTCGCCACGGGCGGATGACGTCCGACACACCCAGGGAGGAAATCATGCGGATCTTCAAGGGCACTGACGGCGAGGGCTCCGGCGGCGTCGACGGCGCGTCGTCCTCCTGACGAGCGCGCGCACGTCACCCGGTCGCAACCCTAAGGCTTGCTAAAGCCCTCTTGTCGGGGTGTGGCCTGGCGCACACGATTGCCTCCTAGCGCTGGTGGACCTGGTTCCACCGAGGCCCACAGGGGGTGGACCGTGGAGCGACCGTGGGGGCTTTCTGGCCCTGAATTCCTTGAGCTGTACTGGATCGCACTGGCCGTGTCGCTGGTCTTCGCGATCTTCGTCCGAGTGCGCCTGCGGGGGACGCGGGGAGGCGCCCCCGCGGGTGCGCTCGGCTTGCTGGACATCGCTTTCCTGACCGGCGGGCCCCGACGGGTCGTCGAGACGTCCGTCGCCGGTCTCATCGACGCAGGAACCCTGGTGCCCGCCCGCAACGGCGCCGTGCGGCTGGCCGGGTCCGCGGTCGCCGACCACCCGGTCGACCAGGCCGTGCTCGCCGACGCCACCCGGTACCGCTACCGGACGTTGACGCTGCTCATCACGTCGGTGTCGGAGCAGGACGCGCCGCGCGCGGTCGGCCGCCGGCTGGTCGAGCTCGGCTACCTGGTCGCGCCGGACGCCGTGAGGCGGTGGCTGCGGATCGGTGTCGTGCCGATGGCGGTGCTGTTCGCCGTCGGTGTCGTGCGCTGGGTCAACGGTCTGGTGATCAGCGCGCCGGTGTGGTTCCTGACGCTGCAACTCGTGCTGACGGGCGTCCTGATCTGGGTCCTGCTCCAAGCGGCTCCCGTCACGCGCACCGCGAGCGGCCGTGACGCGGTGCGGAAGGCTCGCACGGGCGAGTTCACCAGGGGGTCGGGCGCGACCGGCTCGGCGAACGCCGCCGAGTCGGTCGCCCTCAACGGTTTCAGCGGCCATCCGAACATCACCCTGCGTGCCGCGGCGCGGCCACGCCCTCGGTCTCGTACGGCGTCGGGTGGGGCTTTCGTGGCGGGCACGTACACGTCGAGCGGCAGCAGTTGTGGCAGCAGCAGCGGGAGCAGTTGCGGTGGGAGCAGCGGCAGCAGCTGTGGCGGCGGGGGTGGCGGCTGCGGCGGTGGCGGCGGCTGACGTGGTTCTTACGATTCCGCGAACCGGGTCGGGTCTGGCCTGACGGCTCCTAGGGTGGCGGCCATGACGTTCCTGTGGTGGTACGGCCCGGCGCTCGTCGCCGCGGTGGTCGTGGGCCTGCGGTGGAAGCGGGTCCGCGGCGCCGTGCCCGACCGGCCGCTGTCGTTCGAGGAGATCGGCTACCTCGGCGGTGGCCCGGTGCGGGCGGTCGAGGTGGCGTTGGCGGGGTTGGTGGCCGAGAACCGGGCGAGGGTGTCCGGTTCGGTGGCCGCGGCGGTGCCCGGCGAGGAGCAACCGGCCACCGCGTTGCAGGCGGTCGTGCTCTCCCGGCTCGCACGACCGTCCGATCTGGACGAGCTGGTGGTCGGCGCGGCCACCAGCGGTCCGGCCCGGCAGATCGGGCAACGCCTGGTCGCGGGCGGGCTGCTGGTGTCGCCGCGGCGGCGGCTGGGGCGGGCGGTGCTGGCGGTGGTGCCGGTGGCGGCGCTCGCGGTGGTCGCCGTGTTCGCGGGTCCGGGTGGGTGGGTGGCGGTCACCGCGCTGTCGGTCGCCGGCGCGCTCGGTGTCCTGCTGTTGTTGGGTCCGCCGCCCGTCCTCACGAAGAGGGGCGCGCGGGCGTACGAGGAGGCCACGGCGGGCCTCGCCCCGGTCGACCCGGCCGAGGTGACCGCCCGTTACGGCCTGGTGCGCACCGCGTCGCGCACCGTCGTCCCGCCCGCGCCGCGTGAGGGGTCGGCGCGGTCGGAGACGGCGGTGTTCGACGGCGAACGGGCGGAACCGATCGCACCTGCGCACACGTCCCAGGCACCGCTCCCGCGGCGCAGGCGTGCCGTGGTGGTCGAACCGCAGCGCTGGCAACGGCGCAACGGCTTGCTGGCGGCAGGCGGGTGGTTCGCGGGTGGGTGGTTGGCCGCGCAGTGGTTGGAGGGCGATGACGGTGGCGACTCAGTGGACGCCGACTTCGGCGGGTTCGGCGGGTTCGGCGGGTTCGACACCTGAGCCGGGGTGGGAGGAGCAGGGCTTCCTGGTCGGCGGCCCGGGTCGGGCGGCCGAGGTCGCGGTGGTGGCGCTGGTCGAGGCGGGCGCGCTGCGGATCTCGCGGGAAGGCCTGGTCAGCGCGGTGGGACGGCCGCGTGCCGGTACGAGCCCGCTGGGCACGGCCGTACTGCGCAGGCTGCCGATGTCGCTGGGTGACGTGATCATCGCGACGGCGTCGAGCGCCGAGGCGCAGTCGCTGCGGCACTACCTGGTGGGCTCCGGCCTGGTCACGCCGCCGGGACGGCGACAGGGGGTGCGCACGGCACGCCGCCTGCTGATCGCCGCCGCGGTGGCGACCGTGGTCGCGACGATCGTGCTGGAGTTGCCGTTCTGGCTCGCCCTCGGCGCGGTGCTGGTCGGGGTCGTGGGCGCGATCGCGCTCGGGCGGGCGGGACGTCCGCTGACCTCGCGCGGACGGGACGTGGTGAAGCGGCTCAAGCCGCTGGCGGTGTCACCGAACCGGATCGCGCTGGTCGCCTGCTACGGCCTGCTGGGCAAGGTCGAGCGTCACCACGTGTGGGAGGTGCTCGGCATCTCGCCCGCCGCGGCGGCGACGCTGCGGCGGCGGTCGCGCGGGAGCGGGTCGGACGGTGGCGCGTCGTGCGGCGGCGGGTGCGGCAGTTGCTCCAGCAGCAGTTGTGGCAGCGGCAGCAGTTGTGGTGGCAGCAGTTGCGGCGGTGGCTCCGACAGCGGTGGCTCGTCGTGCGGTGGTGGCGGCTGTGGTGGCGGTGGCGGCGACTGACCGGTCGGCCGTCGACGGCGAGAGGCAGGTGGCTCGTGGAGAAGCTGGGTGTGGGCATCGGGTGGCGGCCGGAGATCGACCTCACCGTCGAACGCCTGCCCGGCGTCGACTTCGTCGAGGTGGTGGCGGAGAACCTGCACGTCGGGCACCTGCCCGAGTCGGTGCTCCTGCTGCGTGAGCGGGGCGTTCCCGTGCTGCCGCACGCGGTGTCGCTCTCGCTCGGCGGCGCGGAACCCGTGGACGCCCGACGGGTGGCGCACCTGGGCGCCCTCGCCGAAGCGCTCGACGCGCCGCTGGTCAGCGATCACGTCTGCTTCGTGCGCGCGGGCGGCCTGGACTCGGGCCACCTCATGCCGCTCCCCCGCACCCGTGACGCGCTGGACGTCCTCGTGGCCAACGTCAAGGCGGCCCAGCAGGACCTGCCGGTGCCGCTGGCCCTGGAGAACGTCGCCGCGCTGCTCGAGTGGCCGGACGGCGAGCTGACCGAGGGCCAGTTCCTGGCCGAGCTGGTCGACCGCACCGACTGCCACCTGCTGGTCGACGTCGCGAACCTCTACGCGAACGCCCGCAACCTCGGCACCGACGTCGCCCGCTTCCTGGACGAGATCCCGCTGGAACGCCTCGCCTACGTGCACGTCGCGGGCGGCGAGGAGCACCAGGGCGTCTACCACGACACGCACGCCCACGCCGTGCTGCCCGAGGTGCTGGACGTGCTGGCCCAGCTGCGCGCCCGCGTCGACCCGCCCGGCGTCCTGCTCGAACGCGACGACGACTACCCCGCCGACGCCGAGCTGGCCGCCGAACTGGCCGCGATCCGGGCGGTGCTCGGGTGACGCAGCCGCAGCGCGAGCGGTTGGCGGCGGCCCAGGCCGAGCTGCTGCGGGCGTTGCTGGCCGACGGCGCCGTGCCCGAGGGGTTCGACGCGCATCGGGTGCGCGTCGAGAAGCGCGCGCTGCTCAACAAGCGCCGCGGGATCGTGGAGATGATCCGGCCCGACGTGGCCGCCGAGCTGGGCGACCGGTTCCGGCCCCTGTTCGACGCCTACGCCGCGGAGCACCCGAAAGAGGCCGGCACGCGCTTCCTGGACGACGCCGCGCGGTTCGCCGAGTGGGCCACCGCGCGCGGCGAGCTCCAGCCGCCCAGGAAGAAGCGCTGGTGGCGGCGCGCAACCTGATCACCGCCGCGTTCCGTCCCAGGGGCATGTGGAGACGGACCTGGCCCCTGGGCGTGTTGTTGCTGGCCACGGCGTGCGGCGTGGTCGACGCGGGCGGCGGCGTGCAGTGCACGGCGATCGGCGCGCGCGTCGGCGTGGCCGTGGACGTGGCGCACCCCGACGTGGTTTCCGGGACGATCGAGGTTTGCTGGGACGGATCCTGTGCAACCCCCGCGCTGGAGCTGTACCCGTCGAGCCGGGTCGCCGGGACGACCTGCACCGGCACGTCGCCGGACGACTCGTGCAGCGCGCGCTCCGAGCCGACGGGAGGCAGGAACGGGTTCGCCGACCTCCCGCAGCTACCCGCGAAGCCGGTCACGGCGACCCTGCGCCTGCTGGACCAATCCGGATCTTCCCTGGTCGAGCGGCATATCACACTGACCCCCGAAATGGTCTACCCCAACGGTCCGGACTGCCCAGCGGGTGGTCCGCAGGCAGGCATCTCAGTTGGTGCCGACGGCTCAGTCACCGAGCGGTAGGTAACCGCTTACTCGGCTGAATTGGTCAAGAAGATACCGACCAATCAGCGGCTGTCCGCCTTTCCGGAACCCTCTAGCGTCGATGACGTCAAGGGCGACGTCGCTCCCGGTAACTCCGCCGCCACCGCGGGTAGCCAGCCCTTCCGGCCGCGTCCCGCCATGCGCGGCACCTCACCGGGAGGTTCGAGACAGTGCAGAGCAAACGTTGGCGTGGCATGACGTGGGGGGCCGTGCTCGTCGCGGCGGGCCTCACGGCGGCCGGTCCGGGGGTGTCGGGCGCGCAGGACGCCCCGCTCCCGACCGGCGAGCACCACGAGGTCACCCTGATCACCGGCGACAAGGTCGTGCTGCTCGGCGACGAGGTCAGCGCCCTGGTCGCGGCGCCGGGCCGGGAGCGCGCGGTGTTCCACAGCTACCGGCGCGACGGGCACCTGCACGTCGTGCCGCGCGACGCGGCCAGGGCCGTCTCGCAGGGCAAGCTGGACCCGAGGCTGTTCGACGTCACGGGCCTGGTCGAGGCCGGCTACGACGACCGGAGCCGGGACACCGTGCCCCTGATCGTGACCGGCGAGCAGGAACCGGCGACCGCCGGGCTGCGCGTCGGCCACCCGCTGCCCGCGGTCGGCTCGTACGCCGCGCAGGTGGTCAAGTCCGAGGCGTCGGACACCTGGCGCACGCTCGTGTCGAGGGCGAGCGTGCGCAAGGTGTGGTTGGACGGGGTGCGCCAACCGAGCCTGGACCGCTCCACCGCGCAGATCGGCGCGCCGACCGCGTGGCGGGCCGGGTACACCGGCAAGGGCGTGAAGGTGGCCGTGCTGGACACCGGGGTCGACCAGGACCACCCGGACCTGGCCGGCCACGAGGTGGCGGAGCGCAACTTCACCGACGACCCGGACAACACCGACGGCGTCGGCCACGGCACGCACGTGGCCGCGACGATCGCGAGCTCGGGCGCGAAGTACAAGGGCGTCGCGCCGGACGCGGACCTGTTGGACGGCAAGGTGTGCGTGCTGTCCGGCTGCCAGGAGTCGGCGATCGTGGCGGGCATGCAGTGGGCCGCCGAGCAGGGCGCGGACATCGTCAACCTCAGCGTGGGCGGCGGTGACACGGCCGACCTCGACCCGCTGGAGGAGGCGGTGAACACGCTGTCCGCGCAGACCGGCGTGCTGTTCGTGGTGGCGGCGGGCAACAACTCCCGCCCGGAGACGATCAGCTCGCCCGGCAGCGCCGACGCCGCGTTGACGGTGGGCGCGGTGGACCGGGAGGACGGCATCGCGCCGTTCTCCAGCCGGGGCCCGCGCGTCGGCGACGGCGCGGTCAAGCCCGACATCACCGCTCCGGGCGTGGACATCGTGGCCGCGAGGTCGAGCAGCGGCACGATCGGCACGCCGGCGGGCGACGGGTACGTGGCCATGTCCGGCACGTCGATGGCGACACCGCACGTGGCGGGCGCGGCGGCGGTGGTGGCGCAGCAGCACCCGGACTGGACCGGCGCGCAGATCAAGGCGGCGCTGGTCGCGTCGGCGAAGAACAACCCGGCGCTCACCGCGTTCGACCAGGGCGCGGGCCGGGTGGACCTGGCCAAGGCCGTCACGACCACGGTCACCGCCGAGCCCGCGAGCCTGGCCATGGGCCTGCAGAAGTGGCCGCACGGCGACGACACCCCGATCGCTAAGACCGTCACCTACCGCAACGAGGGCACCGCGCCGCTCACGCTGGCGCTGGCCACCGAGGTGAAGGGACCCGACGGGAGCGCCGCACCGGCCGGCCTGGTCGGCGTGTCGCCGGCGAAGGTGACCGTGCCGGCGGGCGGCGAGGCGACGGCCACCGTCACCGCCGACACTCGGCAGGGCACGCAGGACGGCATGTACGTGGGGTCGGTGGTGGCGACCGGCGGCCCGGCGCCGCTGCGCACCGCGTTCAGCGTGAACCGGGAGGTGGAGAGCTACGACGTCGACTTCGCCTTCGTGGACGGCTCGGGCGCGCCGGCGGCCGACTACTACACGTCGATCATCGGGCTGAGCAACGGCACGTTCACCTTCCCCTACGACGCCGACGGCTCGTTCACGCTGCGGCTGCCGAAGGGCGAGTACTTCACCAACTCCGACGTGCGGACCGACGACACGCGGCTGGCGCTGCTCCCCCGGCCCGGCCTGAGCGTCACCTCCGACGCGACGGTGACGCTGGACGCCCGCACGGCCGAGCCGCTGAGGATCACCGCGCCGGACGCGGGCGCGCAGGAGGCGTTGGGCGACGTCACGATGGTGCGCGCGTTCGGCGACCGCCAGGCCAGCGTCAGCACGGCGTTCCTCGGCGGGTTCGGCCCGGACGTGTCCATCGCGCACTTGGGGCCGGAGCTGGCGGCCGGCGACCTGACCGCGGTGCTGGGCGCGCAGTTCCGCGGCACGCCCGACGGCGACAAGCCGGTGACCTACCGGTTCGCCTGGACGCAGCAGGGGAGGATGCCCGTCGGGTTCGTGCGCGACGTGGCCGCGTCCGAGTTGGCCGAGGTGCGCACGAAGTTCGGTCCCGGGCCGTCGGGCCGCCGGTACGGGCACGGCGGCAACCCGATCACCGCGGGCGGCGTGGGCGGCTGGGCGTGGATGCCGGACGTGGCCGCGCCGGGTGAGGCGGTCGACCGGGTCACCACGGACCTGGCGTGGTCCTGGGGCTTCCTCCAGTTCGGCGCGGACGGCGCGGTCGAGGCGACGCTCACCTCGCCGGAACGCGCCTACCAGCGCGGCGGCACGCACGACGAGCGGTTCAACGACCCGGTGTTCTCCCCCGCGCTGCCGGAATCGCGCTCGCCGTACCTGGCGCGCAGCGGCGACGAGATCAGCTTCGCGGTGCCGCTGTTCACCGACCGCGCGGGCAACGGCGGCAACGCGGCGGTGTCGTCGGCCCGGACCACGTTGCTGCGCAACGGGACCAAGGTCGGCGAGACGGCGTACGCGGCGAACGGGCTGTTCGAGGTGCCCGCGGGCGCGGCGGCCTACCGGGTGGAGACCGAGGCGGTGCGGGCCAGCGGCACGTCGGAGTTCGCCACGCAGGTGAGCGCCGCGTGGACGTTCCGCTCGGACACCGCGTCGGGTGACGAGTTCGTGCCGCTGCCGTTGTCGGTGGTGCGGTTCACGCCCGAGCTGGACGAGAGCGGCGCGGCGCCGAAGGGGCGGGCGCTGCGCGTGCCGTTGAGCGTGCAGCAGCAGGAAGGCGCGGCCAACGGCCGGATCGACCGGGTCGAGGTCGAGGTGTCGTTCGACGACGGCACGACGTGGACCGCGGCGCCGGTGTCGGCGAACGTCGCCACCATCGCCAACCCGAACGCGGCCGGGTACGGCTCGGTGCGGGTGCGGGCGACCGACAGCAACGGCAACGCCTTGGAGCACACCGTGATCCGGGCTTACAAGATCGCTTGATTCCCCGGAGGGAGGGGCGTCCGCGACCGGCGGGCGCCCCTTTCGGCGAGCAACGCCCGTTGGGCTGCCCGGCCGCCCGCGCCTACCGCGTTGAGCCGCTGAACCCGGTCCCCCGCCTCCGATAGCGTCGGAAGCGCCGGGGGGCGACGTCACTTTTTTTCTCGTTCCACCGCATTCCTCTTCGCCTCCCGCAGGCGCGTTCCACAGCGCGCTCAACCAGATTCGGGAGGTATCTGCGTTGAATTCGAGATCACGTGGGATTGCCAGGGGGGCGGCGTTGCTGGCGGCGGCACTGGTCGCCGGCACCGCGACGGCGACCGCGTCACCCGCACCACCACCGGGCCGTGCCGACGCCGGCGAGCGGCACACCGTCACCCTGATCACCGGCGACCGGGTCGTCGTCGCCGGGCAGGCGCTGCTCTCCGCCACGCCGGGCCCGGACCGCGACGGCACCACGTTCCACCGGTTCCTGCGCGACGGCCGGCTGCACGTCGTCCCGCGCGACGCCGCCCGGCCGCTCGCCGACGGCAAGCTGGACCTGCGCCTGTTCGACGTCACCGGCCTGGTGGAGGCGGGCTACGACGACGCGGAGCGCGACACCGTGCCGCTGATCGTCACCGGTGACCAGCCGCGCGCCGGGGGCCTCGAGATCACCCGCGCGCTGCCGACGATCGGCTCGGTGGCCGCGCGGACCCCGAAAACCGGGACCGCCGGCGCGTACCAGGCCCTGGTGCGCGACCCGGGCGTGAAGAAGATCTGGTTGGACGGCATCCGCAAACCCAGCCTGGACCGCTCGGTGGCGCAGATCGGCGCGCCCACGGCCTGGCAGGCCGGGTACACCGGCAAGGGCGTCAAGGTCGCCGTCCTCGACAGCGGCGTGGACCAGACGCACCCCGACCTGGCAGGCCGCGAGGTCCTCGAGCGCAACTTCACCGAGGACCCGGACAACAGCGACCTGGTCGGCCACGGCACGCACGTCGCCGCCACGATCGCCAGCGCGGGCCCGAAGTACCGGGGTGTCGCGCCGGACGCGCAGATCCTCGACGGCAAGGTGTGCTCGCTGAACTGCTCCGAGTCCTGGATCGTCGACGGCATGCAGTGGGCCGCCGACCAGGGCGCGGACGTGATCAACATGAGCCTGGGCGGCACGGACACCCCTGACGTCGACCCGCTGGAGCAGGCGATCGAGACGCTGTCGGCGCGGACCGGCACGCTGTTCGTGGTGGCGGCGGGCAACTCCGGCGCGCCCGAGACGCTGAGCTCGCCCGCCAGCGCGGACGCGGCGCTCGCCGTCGGCGCGGTGAACCGGGACGACAGCATCGCGGACTTCTCCAGCCGCGGCCCGCGCGTCGGCGACGGCGCACCCAGGCCGGACATCACCGCGCCCGGCGTGGACATCGTGGCGGCCAAGTCCAGCACCGGCCGGATCGGCACTCCGGTGGGCGACGACCACGTGGCCGTGTCCGGCACGTCCATGGCCACGCCCCACGTCGCGGGCGCGGCGGCGTTGATCGCCCAGCAGCACCCGAACTGGAACGGCGCGCAGCTCAAGGCCGCGCTCATGGCGTCGGCCAAGCACAACCCCGCGCTCACCGCGTTCGACCAGGGCACCGGGCGCGTCGACCTGGTCAAGGCCATCACCACCGCGGTGACCGCCGACCCGCCGTCGCTCGCGCTCGGCCTGCACGAGTGGCCGCACGACGACGACACCCCGACCGCGAAGGAGTTCGCGGTCCGCAACGCGGGCGCGCAGCCGGTCACGCTCGACCTCGCGATCGAGGCCCGGGGCCCCGGCGGCACGCCCGCGCCGGCCGGCTTGTTCACCGTCAGCCCCGCCACGATCACCGTGCCGGCGGGAGGCGAGGCCAAGGCCACCGTCACCGCCGACCCGAAGGCGGCGACCTCGGACGGCGCGTACAGCGGCGCGGTCGTCGCGTCCGGCGGCGACGTGCGGCTGCGCGTGCCGGTCGGCCTGAACCGCGAGGTCGAGAGCCACGACGTCGCGTTCGAGTTCGTGGACGCCAAGGGCCTGCCGGCGGTCGACTACTTCGGGCTCGTCATCGGCCTGGACAACGCGAAGGTCCAGTTCCTCGGCGGTGGCGCGGGCAAGACGACCGCCCGGCTGCCCGTGGGCGAGTACCTCGTCATCACCGAGGTGGTGACCGACGGGACGAAGACCGCCGTGCTGCCGCAGCCGAGCCTGCGCGTCGGCCGCGACACCGCCCCGGTCGTCGCCGACGCCCGGCAGGCGAAACCGATCTCCGTCACCTTCCCGGACCCGAAGGCCGCGCCGGCGGCCGGTGACCTGCTGATCGCCCGCAGCCGCGGCGGCAAGCTCGTGGGCGCCATCGGCGGGCTGTACGCCGGCGGCTTCGGCAACGTGTCCATCGGGCACCTCGGCCCCGAGCTGCCCGCCGAGGACTTCTCCGTGCTGGTGAGCACGCAGGCCGCCGGCACACCGGTCGGCGACGTCCCGGTGACCTACCGGTTCGCGTGGGCGGCTCACGGCAGGATGCCCACCGGCCTCGTCCGCGCGCCCGCCAAGCGCGAGCTCGCCGAGATCCGGTCGGAGTTCGCCCCGGGACCGGCGGGCAAGCGGTACGGGTTCGCCGGCTTCCCCGTGCTCGGCGACAGCCTGGGCGGCTTCGGCGTGGACGCCGCGGTGACCGCGCCCGGCCGGTCCCTCGACTACGCCACCACCGAGCCGGACGTGCGGTGGTCGTGGTCGCTCGCGCAGTTCCAGGGCGACGCGATCGAGGCGCAGCTCGACACGCCGCTGCGCGTGCACCGGCCGGGCCGCGCGTACCACGAGCGGTTCAACCGCCCGGTGTTCGGCCCCGGCCTGCCCGCGAGCCCGACGCCGTACGTGAGCAGGACCGGTGACCTGGTCGACTTCTTCCTGCCCCTGTTCGGGGACCGGGACGGCAACGCAGGCAGGTCGGTGACGTCGTCGGCGCGGACCGCGGTGCTGCGCGACGGGATCGTGGTGGGCGAGTCGGCCGAGCCGGTCGGCCGGTTCCCCGTGCCGCCCGGCGCGGCGGACTTCCGCGTCGAGGCCGAAGCCGTGCGGGCTCCGGGCGTCTCGGAGCTCACCACCGCGGTCAGCGGCGCGTGGACGTTCCGCTCGGACACGACCGCGGACGACCGGTTGACCCCGCTGCCGCTGACCGCGGTCCGGTTCACCCCGGCGCTCGACGCGAACGGCGCCGCACCCGCGGGCCGGGTGCTGCGCGTGCCGCTGGTGGTCGAGCAGCAGCAGGGCGCGGCCAACGGCCGGGTCGGCCGGGTCGAGGTCGAGGTGTCGTTCGACGACGGCAAGACGTGGTCCGAGGTCCCGGTGGCCGGCGGCACGGCACTCGTGCGCAACACCGACCACGCGGGCTTCGCCTCGTTGCGCGCCAAGGGATCGGACAGCAAGGGCAACACGTTCGAGAACACCGTGATCCGGGCCTACCGGGTCACGGAGTAGACCGCGGGAGGAGGGACGTCCCGGCGGGGGCGTCCCTCCTACCGGGTCACCAGGTGTCCCGGCGGAAGATCGAGCCGCCCTCGTCCGGGTCGTCCTCCACGGGCGCGCGGCGCGCGGGAGGCGGCGGCGGCTGCTGCTGGAACGGCTGCGGGGGCGGCGGCTGCGGGTAGTTGCGCACCGGCTGCTGGAACGTCTGCGGCGGCTGCTGTTGCTGCTGGTACTGCTGCGGCCCGCCCGGGCCCGCCGGCGGTCCCGGCGTCACGGGCGGCGTCGGGCCGAGACCGAGCTGGGTCGGGTCGATCGAGCTGTCCTCCAGCAGCGGCGCGGCCAGCGCCTGGACCTGCTGGGACGCCTCCGCCGACGCCTGGAACACCAGGTTCAGCAGGTTCGCCGCCAGCTCCCGGCCGTTGCGCAGCGCCCGGTCGTCGATGCGCAGGTCGACCAGTTGGCCGTTCGCCGTCACGGTCGCGGTCAGCAGCCCGTCCCCGGACTTCCGGGTCACCCGCAGCCCGGCCAGCTGCCCCTGCAGCTCGTCGGCCTGCTGCTGCTTCTGCTCGGCGAGCTGGGTGATCCGCGCCAGCTTCTCTTCCAGGTCTTCTCGCATCGCGCCCTCGATCCGCTGTACTACTGTCTGGCGCAGGCTAGTGCACCGAACGGCCGCGCGAATTCGCGATCCGGTGGAACCAGAGCGCGACCGCGCCCGTCGGAGTGGTCGGTTCTTGGGGAGGTGGCGCGATGACGGCGAAGTTCGACGTCAAACTCGACGGCATCCTGGAGTTCGCGGGCTCGTCGGTCCGCCGGGGTGATCGGTTCGACCAGGTCATGGCTGCTCTGGAGGCCGCGAAGGTCGGCCGCGAGTCGTTCGGCAAGATGCCGTCCAGCGGCGACGTCTACGCGGCCTACGAGGAGCGCGTGACCTCGACGATGAACGATCTCAAGGAGTGCGCCGAGGCCATGCGCGACATCGCCGAGTCGATGCGCGACACCGCCGACGACTACCAGGGCGTCGACGGCGGGATCGGCGGGATCCTCACCGACATCGTCCAGGGCCTGGAAGGCCTGAGCATCCCGAAGGTGGGCGGATGAGCCCCAGCACGACCGTCGAGGTCAACAACAAGATCGAGACCTTCCTCAACGGCTGCCCCGGGCCGATCCAGGGCATCATCCGGCCGTTGCTCACGCCGTTCCTGGAGGCCATCGACTGGGTCGCGGGCGACCCGGACGACCTGATCCGCGCGGCCGACGCGTGGGAGAAGGCGGCCACCGACATCCGCGCGATCGTGTCCGACGAGGCGAGCGCCCGGCAGGCCGTCACCGGTGTGTGGCAGGGCCCGGCCGCGGACAAGTTCAACGGCAGGCTGACCGAGATCGAGGAGCAGGTCGAGCAGCTCGCCCAGAACGTGCAGGACACGTCCGGGATGCTGGTGGAGGCCGCCAAGGGCTGCGTCGACTCGGCGAACCTGATCATCGACCTCGTCATCGACCTGATCATGATGCTGGTGACCGACCTGCTGGTGAGCCTCGCGCTCTCGGTGGTCAGCTTCGGCGCGTCGCTGGCCGCCGGAGCCGCCGCGGCCGCCGCCAAGGCCGCCGCCACCCTCGGCAAGGTCTTCAAGATCGTGAAGAAGCTCGCCGACCTGCTGATGAAGCTCTCGCAGCTGCTGCGCAAGCTCGCCGAGGCCGCCAAGGCGTACAAGCAGGGGCTGAAGGCGATCAAGGCGCTGAAGAAGGCCGCGGGCACGTTCAGCAAGGAAGGCATCGCGCTCGGCGTGGCGAAGTCGATCTACACCGCGCCGGTGCGCATCCCGCTGGGCAAGGTGCTGGGCGAGTCGGTGCCGGGCGGGCCCGCGGGCGGCGTGTTCAACATGGGCAAGGACGTCTACAACTACGCCACCGACGACTGATGCCGCTGGTGGACGACCTGGAGGTGTGGGGGGACGACGCGCGGCGCGCGTTGGCCCCCGGTGAGGCCCTGCTCGCGATCACGTCCGTAGGCGTGGCCTACGGCGCGCGCGGCGGGGCCGAACCGGATTTCTGGACCACGCCCGCGGGCCGTGCCGTCGACCGGGTGAGCCGGGCCGTGCCGGAGCCGAAGGGCTGGGTCGGCAAGGCGCTGGCCGGTGTCGGCGGGGTGGCGTTCGCGTCACCGTCGCTGGACCTGCCGAGCGAGTTCCCGGAGAGCTGGATCGGCGGGCGCACGTGCTCCGGCCCGGTCGGCTCGGTGGCCAGGCAACTGGAGGCCGCGGTCACCGGGCACAGCTTCTTCGCCGTGACGGCGCAGCGGGTCGTCGCGCTGGTCAACGCCGACGACCGGATGACCGTGCGGTGGGCGGCGCCGCGTGACGCCGTGGTGGCCGCCAGGCGCCGTCCCCGGCTGGTCGCGCGGGGACGGTTCGGCCTGGTGTTCCGGGACGGCTCGTGGATCGTGCTCGGCACGTTCGGCGCGCACGTCGGCAGCGCGCCCGCCAAGCGCGTCGTCGCCGCCCTTACGGCAGGTTCGTGACCAGCTCGGCGGCCGGGACGCGGGTGCCGGTGTAGAACGGCACCTCCTCGCGCACGTGGCGACGGGCCTCGGTGCCGCGCAGGTGCCGCATGAGGTCGACGATGCGGTGCAGCTCGTCGGCCTCGAACGCCAGCATCCACTCGTAGTCGCCCAGCGCGAACGACGCGACCGTGTTCGCCCGCACGTCCGGGTAGTCCCGCGCCTCCTTGCCGTGGTCGGCGAGCATGCGGCGGCGGTCCTCCTCCGGCAGCAGGTACCACTCGTAGGACCGCACGAACGGGTACACGCACACGTACTTGCGCGCTTCCTCGCCCGCCAGGAACGCCGGGATGTGGCTGCGGTTGAACTCGGCCGGCCGGTGCAGCGCGACCTGGCTCCACACCGGGACGGACACCCGGCCCACGGCGGTGCGGCGGAACCCGGTGTAGGCCTGCTGGACCTGCTCGATCTCCTCGGCGTGCCACCAGATCATGTAGTCGGCGTCCGCGCGCAGGCCCGCCACGTCGTACACGCCGCGCACCACGACGCCCTTGGACTCCAGGCCGTCCAGGTACTCCTGCGCCTCGGAGGCGGCCGGGCCGCGGTCGTCGGGCAGGCGGCCGGGTTCCACCCGGAAGACCGACCACATGGTGTAGCGGATGGTGTCGTTGAGCTCGTTGTAGTTCAGGCGGGCCATGACCCCATCCTCTCACTGCGCTCGTCCAGCGGACCGGGGCCGAGGACGTGAGCGGCGACACGAGCCGCGGCGGCGTCACCCGTGGCGATGCACGCGGGGATGCCGACGCCGTGCAGCGTCGCGCCCGCGACGGCCAGGCCCGGGACGGCCGCGACGGCGTCCTCGATGTCACGCACGACGTCCAGGTGGCCGACGCCGTACTGCGGCAGGCCGCCGCCCCAGCGGGTGACCAGGGTGTCGATCGGCTCGGCCGTGACGCCGGTCAGCTCGCGCAGGTCGTGCCGGACCGCGGCGACCAGCTCGTCGTCGTCGCGCTGCAACAGGTGCGCCTCGCCGTGCCTGCCGACGCTGCCGCGCACCAGCACCGGCTCGCCGGCCAGGTGCGCCCACTTGCGGCTGGAGAAGGTGAACGCCTTCGCGGTGAACGGCACGCCGTCCGCGGCCCTCTCCCCCTCGGCCAGCAGCACGCCGGAGCGCTCGGGCAGCTCGGTGCCGGGCGGCAGGGCCAGCGCCACCACCGCCATGGACGCCACCTCGACCTCGGCGTAGCGGCGGGACGCGGCGGGCGCGACGTCGGCGAGCAGCTTGCGGGCGGCGGGCGCGGGCACGGCGAGCACCACGGCGTCCACGTCCAGGTGCTCCGGCGCGGCGGCGGAGCCGATCTCCAGCCGCCAGCCGTGCGCTCGGCGGACCAGGGCGCGCACCGGCAGGCCGAGCCTGATCCCGGCCGACCGCGCCAGCCGGTGCACCACGGTCGACAGGCCGTCGCTCAGCGTGCCGAAGACCGGCGGTCGGGCGACCCCCGCCCGGGGCGGTGCGGGCACCGTCGTCGCGGCGGCGGCCAGCAGCGAGCCGGCGCCCGAGTCCAGCGCGGTGGCCAGTTGCGGCATGGTCGCGCGCAGCCCGAGCACGTCCGTGCGGCCCGCGTAGACGCCGCCGAGCAGCGGCCCGACCAGGCGGTCGCCCACCTCGGGGCCGAACCGCTCGCGCAGCAGCGCGCCCACGGACACGTCCGCGCCGTCCAGCCGGATCGGCGGCAGCCCCGGTTCGGCGGCGACCCGGCGCAAACCGTCGTCCGACAACACGTGGCGCACGGCGTCGACCGACGCGGGGACACCCATCAGGGTGTGCGCGGGGATCGGCCGAGTGTCGCCGGCGGCGTGGATGCTCGCCGGGGCCTTCGTGGGGTGGACCACCTGCTCGGCCAGGCCGAGTTCGACGACGAGGTCGACGGCCTCGGGGCGGCGGTGCAGGAACGCTTCCGCGCCCACGTCGTAGGAGCGCCCGCCGACCTCGGCGGTGCGCAGCTTGCCGCCCAGCCGGTCGGACTGCTCGACCACGGTGATCACGGCCTGCGGCCCGAGCAGTCGGCGCAGTCGGTGCGCGGCGGCGAGACCGGAGATCCCGCCACCGACCACCGCCACTCGCGGCGCTCTCATGCGGTCCGGTGCACCAGCTCGACGGCCCGGGTGATGACGTCCGGGTCGGTGTCGGGCAGCACGCCGTGGCCGAGGTTGAAGATGTGCCCCGCGGCGGCCCGGCCCTCGCGCTTGATCCGCTCGATCTCGCGTTCCAGCGCGGGCAGGCCCGCGAACAGCAGCGCCGGGTCGAGGTTGCCCTGGACCACCGGCTTGGGCAGCTCCGGCGCGGCCCGCTCCAGTCGCTCCACGGCCACGTCCAGCGGCGTGCGCCAGTCGACGCCGACCACGTCCGCTCCCGCCTCGCGCATGGCGGGCAGCAGCTCGCCCGTGCCGACGCCGAAGTGGATGCGCGGCACGCCCTCGACGCTCTCCAGCACCCTGGTCGAGTGCGGGAGGACGAACTCGCGGTAGTCGCGCTCGGACAGCGCGCCCGCCCACGAGTCGAACAGCTGGACCGCCTTCACGCCCGCGCGCACCTGCACCCGCAGGAACTCGGCCGTGATGCCCGTCAGCCGGTCCAGCAGCGCGTGCCACAGGCCCGGGTCGCCGTGCATGAGCGCCTTGGTGCGCTCGTGGTGCTTGCTCGGGCCGCCCTCGACCAGGTACGAGGCCAGCGTGAACGGCGCGCCGGCGAACCCGATCAGCGGCACGTCCCCGAGCTTGCCGTTGAGCAGCCCGATCGCGTCCACCACCGGCCGCACCTGCTCCTCGTGCAGCTCGGGGATGGCCTTGACGTCGGACTCGGTGGAGATCGGCTTGGCCACCACCGGCCCGGTGCCCGGCACGATGTCCAGGTCGACGCCCGCGGCCTTGAGCGGCACGACGATGTCGGAGAACAGGATCGCGCCGTCCACGTCGTGGCGGCGCACCGGCTGGAGGGTGATCTCGCAGACCATCTCCGGGTCCATGCAGGCGTCCAGCATCGCGGTGCCTTCGCGCAGCTTGCGGTACTCCGGCAGGGAACGGCCCGCCTGGCGCATGAACCAGACCGGCGTGCGTGACGGCCTGCCGCCGCGCGCGGCGACGAGCAACGGGGCTTCGGTGATGTCGTTCATCTCGCCGTCCATCGTCCCACGGGCTGGGCGGAGGGCGTCTTCGGGCGGCGGTCCGCGGACCCGGCGTGCCGCGCTCACGTTCCGAGGTCCCGGGGCCTACAGTCCGTGGTGTGACGGAGCCCGAACTGTTCCAGCGGGCGGTGGCGACGCTCCGGTCGGTGCGAACCCGCCCCGAGCTGGAGTTGACCGAGGTGCGCCCGCCGCAGCGGCTTGCGCCTTGGGCCTTCGCGCTGACCGCGGAGGTGACCGGGCCCGCCGACGAGCTGTCCACGGGACGGCTCGTGCTGCTGCACGACCCGGACGGGGTCGAGGCGTGGTCGGGCGTGTTTCGGCTGGTCGCGTACGTGCGGGTGGAGCTGGACGCGGAACTGGCCGCCGACCCGCTGCTGCCCGAGGTCGGCTGGTCGTGGCTGGTGGAGGCGCTGGAGGTGTCGGGGGCGGAGTTCCTGGCGCTGGGCGGCACCGTCACCCAGACGTCGTCGGCGAGGTTCGGCGACATCGCCGGCCCGGCTCGCACGGACGACCTGGAACTGCGCGCCTCCTGGACCGCCCGGACCGCCGAACTGGCCGCCCACGGCACCGCGTTCTTCGACGTCATGGCCACCGCCGTGGGCCTGCCCCCGGTGGGCGTCTCGACCCTGCGGTGACACCCGTCAGTCGTTGGCGCGGAGCACTCGCAGGGCGTTGAGGCCGGCGAGCTTGGCGCAGTCGTCCTCGCTCCACCCGCGCTCCAGCAGGACCCCGATCAGGTCCGGGTAGCACGAGACGTCCTCCATGCCCTCCGGAAGGGCGCGCGTGCCGTCGTAGTCGCCGCCGAGGCCGATGTGGTCGATGCCGGCCACCTCGCGGGCGTGCTCCAGGTGCGCGACCACGTCGTCCATCGTCACCCGCGGCGTGGGGCCGCCCTCCCGCCACGAGTCGGTGAAGCGGTGCCGCGAGTCGAGGTCGTTGTGGTTCTCCCCCGCCGCCTCCATCGCGACCTTCAGCGCGGCGTCCCACTCGACGTAGGCCTGCGACAGGAAGTGCGGCACGAACGTCACCATGCAGACCCCGTCGTTGTCCCGGAGCACCGCCAGCACGTCGTCCGGCACGTTGCGCGGGTGGTCGGCCACCGCGCGGCACGACGAGTGGCTGAACACGACCGGCCGTGACGTGACCTCCAGGGCGTCGCGCATGGTGGACGGCGCCACGTGCGACAGGTCGACCAGCATCCCGATGCGGTTCATCTCCCGCACCACGTCCCGCCCGAAGTCGGTCAGCCCGCCGTGCTCGGGCACGTCCGTCGCCGAGTCCGCCCACGGCGTGTTCTCGTTGTGGGTGAGCGTCATGTACCGCACGCCGAGCCGCCGCAGCGCGCGCAGCACGCCCAACGAGCCGTTGATGCTGTGTCCGCCCTCCGCGCCGATCAGCGAGGCTATCCGCCCGTCCCGGAAGGCCCGTTCGGCCTCGTCGGCGGTGGTCGCGATGCGCAGGTGGTCCGGGTAGCGCGCGGCGAGGTCGTGCACCAGGTCGACCTGCTCCAGCACGGCGGTCACGGCTGCGTCGCCCGCCAGCCGGCAGGGGACCCAGACGGACCAGAACTGCATGCCCAACCGGCCCTCGCGGGCACGCGCCAGGTCGGTCTGGAGATCGGGCTGCCGAACGGTCAGGTCCGCGGTTGAGACGGACGAGACCGGGTCGCCGGCCGTTGACTTTTCACCGAATTGCCCGGCGGCGGCGAGGTCGCGCAGCGCCCACGGCAGGTCGTTGTGCCCGTCGACGAGGGGCACCCGGGCCAGCAGTTCCTCGGCCCGGCCTCGGCCTGTGGTGCTCGCCACCCGTAACTCCTTGATGTCGTCGTGAGAACCGCTCGCGTTACGTCCCCGATCGAGTTGTCAGCCGATCGTGTGACAGGAGGGCCCAACAGTGACAACTCATTCGGGATAGATACCCGATTGATCGTCCCGTAGACCCGCTTGGGCGGCTACGCTGCCCCAGACGACACCACTTTCGGTCGATCAGTGGCGCGGCTGATTGGACGAAAGTCCCGGTGCCGGTCGGGGGGCACGACCGACTCCAGGGAGGTAGTGACGTGGCTGCCGTCGGCTTAGGTCAGGCCGTTCGTACCACGCCAGCCGGCACGTTGCCGGCGAACATGGTCCCGCACCCGCGGGAGGAGCTTTTTTCAGTGCTGGTGGTCGACGACCACCCACTGCTGAGGGAGGCGATATCGGCTCGGCTCACCCAGATGGGAGCCGGGACAGTGCATGAGGCGGCTTCGGTTGCGGAGGCTCGGGCGCGGGCACTCGCTACCGGACCGTGCGACCTCGCGATCCTCGATCTGGGTCTGCCGGATGGCACCGGCATCGACCTGGTCACGGAACTCCGTGCCCAGGGCTGGCCCCGCATCGTGGTCCTCGCGTCCTCCGACGACCCCTACGCGGTCAGGTCGGCCTTCCAGGCAGGCGCCCAGGCGTACCTGCTGAAGTCCGCCTCTCCGATGGTGGTCACCGACGGGGTGCGCAGGGTCCTCGACGGCGGCGTCTACGCAGATCCGAGCGTTGCGCCCGTGCTCGCCGCGGGCACGAGGGTGCCGGGCACCGACAACACGCCGCGGGAGCTCTCCGCGCGTGAGGTCGAGGTCCTCCAGCTGGTCGCCGATGGCCAGAGCAACAAGGAAATCGGCGAAGCGCTCAGCCTTTCCGCGCTGACGGTGAAGTCTCACCTGTCGCGGATCGGGCGCAAGCTGGGCACCGGGGATCGGGCTCAGATGGTCGCGCTGGCCATGCGTGCCGGCGTGATCCGCTAGCCAGGTCGGCACACTGAACCGGCCGAACACACCCGCGAGTGGTGCGTTCGTCGTAGGGTCTTCCGCCGTGGACGTACCCTCCGACGAGCCAACCGAACCAACCGGTGCTGATCCGGTGCCGCTGGTGGAACCCGCTGACGGTGTTCCGCCTGTCGTCGCCGACGCACCGTCGCTCCGGCGTGCCGCTGATGCGCTCGCCGGAGCGACGGGTCCGGTTGCGGTGGACACCGAGCGAGCCTCGGGATACCGCTACTCGCAACGCGCTTACCTGGTGCAACTGCGCCGGGAAGGCGCCGGGACCGTGCTGGTCGACCCGATCGCCCTCGGCGGTCGGCTCGATCCGCTGGTCGAGGCGCTGGACGGGACCGAGTGGGTGTTGCACGCGGCGTCGCAAGACCTGCCGTGCCTCGCCGAACTCGGCCTGCGTCCGAGCGTGCTGTTCGACACCGAGCTGGCGGGCAGGCTGGCCGGGTTCGAGCGGGTGGCGCTGGGCACGCTCGTCGAGCGGCTGTTGGGCTACCGGTTGGAGAAGGGGCACGGTGCGGCCGACTGGTCGCGCCGCCCCCTTCCCGCCGATTGGCTGAACTACGCCGCCCTCGACGTCGAACTGCTGGTCGAGCTGCGTGACGTGCTCGAGCAGGAGCTCAAGCGGCAGGGGAAGCTGGAGTGGGCGCTCGAGGAGTTCGAGGCGGCCCGCCTGGCCCCCCTGCCGCGTCCGCGCGCCGAACCGTGGCGCCGCACGTCGGGCATCCACCGCATCCGCAGTCCCCGGCAGCTGGCCGCGGTGCGGGCGCTGTGGGAGGCGCGTGACGCGCTGGCCCGTGAGCGTGACATCGCGCCGGGCCGGGTGCTGCCGGACTCGGCGCTGGTCGAGGCCGCCGTGCGCAACCCGGCGGACGAGGCGGCGCTGTCGGCGCTGCCGGTGTTCCGCGGCCGGGCGCAACGGCGCATGGTCGGCGTGTGGCTGGGCGCGTTGCAACGAGCCGCCGCACTGCCGCGCGCCGAGCTGCCGGAGCCGTCACAGCAGCACGACGGCCCGCCGCCGGCCAACCGGTGGGCGGACAAGGACCCGGCCGCCGCGGCCCGCCTGGCGGCTGCCAGGACGGCGTTGACGGCCGTCGCCGAGGCCAACAACCTCCCGGTCGAGAACCTGCTGCTGCCCGACCTCGTGCGGCGCACGTGCTGGCAACCCCCGGCGGACACCTCCCCGGAGTCCGTTGCCGCCACCCTGCGCGACGGCGGCGCCCGCAACTGGCAGGTCACCCTGACCGCCCACCCCCTCTCCACCGCCCTGACCCCACCACCCGAGCCCTAACCCCGCGCGAGTCCTACGTTCAGAACGCGTGTGTCCTACGTTCGGGACGCGCGTGTCCTACGTTCGCGCACCCCGAGTTGAACGCTCAGAACAAGATCGCCTGCGCTGAGCGTTCAACTCGGGTCTTCTGAACGTAGGACTCTCGCGTTCTGAACGTAGGACTCTCGCGTTCTGGACGTAGGACACGCGCGTTCTGGACGTAGGACACGCGCGTTCTGGGGGTAGGACACGCGGGGGTCAGGGGGGTGGTGGGGCGTCGGGTTGGAGGGTGCCGGACAGTTCGCGGCGGGCCAGGGCGCGGACGGCGGCCATGGCCGCGTCACCCAGCACGGTGCCCACGACGACGCCCTCCAGAGCCTCGTCCTTCGAGCCACCGGCGAGCACGTAGGCCAGGTCGGCCTCGGCCAGTGGGCGGGCGGCGTCGGCGAAACCGTCCAGCATCTCCGCGAACCGCTCGTGCCCCACCTCCCGCGCCGTCGCCAGCACGCCCACCAGCGCCTTGTACGCGTACGACGTCGGGCGGCACCCCCACCCCTGCCGCTCCAGGAACGCCTTGACCTGCTCGTGCGCGACCTCGTCGTCGCTGCCGAGGTCCGGTGACGCCACTGCGGCCGAGATCGTGCCCATCGCCTTGTGCAGGGACTTCTCCGGGTCGTCCAACGCCCCCAGCACCTCCCGCACGGCCGCGATCGACAGCCCGCCCAGCTCGACCATCGCCCGCACGAGCCGCAGCCGGTGCAGGTGGTCCTCGGAGTACCTGGCCTGGTTCGGGCTGGTCAGCTCACCGGCGGGCAGCAGACCTTCCCGCAGGTAGTACTTGATCGTCGGCACGGGCACGCCGCTGCGACGGCTCAACTCGGCGATGCGCATCGGGCAGGGCCCCTTCCGGAGACGGTCCGAAGTATGGATACTCTAGCTATCCGATAGTAGAAAGTGCTGCTATCCATTCTAGGAGCCGTCCATGACCCGCTTCCTCCGCCCGCACCCACCCCTGATGCTGTTCTCCCTGCTCATGGCCGCCCTCGCGGTGGTCTCGCTCGGCGGTCTGATCGTCGACGACCGGATTCTGGCCGGGTCCCCGATCTGGTTCAAGCCGTTCAAGTTCGGCGTCTCGCTCGCCCTGTACGGCGTCACGCTCGCCTGGATGCTCACCCTCACCACCCGCCTGCGCCGCGTCGGCCGGTGGGCGGGCACGGTCATCGCGCTCGCGGGCACCGCGGAGATGGTGGTCATCGTGGGACAGGTCGTGCGCGGCCGGCGCAGCCACTTCAACGTCGCCACGCCGTTCGACGACCTGCTCTGGGACGTCATGACCTACAGCATCCTCACACTCTGGATCATGCACGCGGTGATCGCGGTGGCGCTGACCCTCACCCGGTTCGAGAACCGGGCCGCAGGCCTCGCGATCCGGCTCGGCCTGGTCCTCTCCCTGATCGGCCTCGCCCTCGGCATCCTGATGACCAACAACCGGAACGAGGACGACGTGGCCGCCGGGATCGTGGGCGCGCACAGCGTCGGGGTGCGCGACGGCGGCCCGTACATGGCGCTGACGGGCTGGAGCACGGAGGGCGGCGACCTGCGCGTCCCCCACTTCGTCGGCATCCACGCGCTCCAGGTGATCCCGCTGGCCGTGCTGCTGTTCGGCCGCCGCGCGACCCCGAGGCTCGCCTGGGGCGTCACGATCGGCTACGCGGGCCTGATGGCGCTGGTCACGTGGCAGGCGCTGCGCGGGCAGCCGCTGCTGCGCCCGGACCTGCCCACCGCGCTGGGCGCGCTGGTCGTGACGACGTGGACCGTCGCCGTGATCGCGCGGACCCTGCGCACCACCGACGACGCGAAGGAGGTCGTGCGCGCATGACCGGCTTGCTGTTCCAGCTCACGTTCTGGCTGACCGTCCCGTTCTGGGGCCTGATGATCTTCGCGCCGACGTCCTCGCTGACGGCCCGGGTCGCCTCGTCGCCGTTGATCGCGGTGCCGCCGCTGGTCGTCTACACCGTCCTGGTCGCCGCGCACCTGCCGCGGTTGTGGGCGACGATGAGCAGTCCGGACCTGGACGCGCTCAGGGAGTTCCTGGCCACCGCCTGGGGCGCCTCGGCGATCTGGGCACAGGTGATCGCGTGGGACCTGCTGATCGGGGCGTGGATGTACCGGGAGAGCCGCCGCCTGGGGCTGCACCCGCTGCTCATGGGCCCGCTGCTGGTGCTCACGATCGTCCTGTCCCCGTTCGGGTTCGGGCTGTTCCTGGCCATCCGGGCGTTCTGTGACCGAGCAGACAGGGCGACCACGGTGGTTACCGGTCAGTAACAGGGGCTAGAGTTGTGTTACCGATCGGTAGGAGTCGCGCCCGACCGCTCGGGCGAATCGTCACCACAAGCGGAGGAGACGCCGTGGCCGCACCAGTAGCGCCGGCACGCGTTCGAAACGTGGTCTTCGTGGACGGCGTGCGCACGCCGTTCGGCAAGGCCGGCCCCAAGGGAATCTTCGCGGAGACCCGTGCCGACGACCTGGTCGTCAAGGTGATCCGCGAGCTGCTGCGCCGCCACCCCGAACTGCCGCCGGAGCGGGTCGACGAGGTGGCCATCGCGGCCACCACGCAGATCGGCGACCAGGGCCTGACCATCGGCCGGACCGCGGCGCTGCTCGCGGGCCTGCCCAAGTCGGTGCCCGGCTACGCCGTCGACCGCATGTGCGCGGGCGCGATGACGGCCGTCACGACGTCGGCCAGCGGCATCGCGTTCGGCGCGTACGACGTGGTCATCGCGGGCGGCGTCGAGCACATGGGCCGCCACCCGATGGGCGAGGGCGTCGACCCCAACCCGCGGTTCCTGTCCGACAAGATCGTGGACCCGTCCGCGCTCGTCATGGGCTCGACGGCGGAGAACCTGCACGACCGGTTCCCGCACCTGACCAAGGAGCGCGCGGACGCGTTCGCGGCGGCCTCGCAGGCCAAGTACGCCGACGCGGTGAAGAACGGCAAGATCGGCCCGGAGTTCGTGCCGGTCGCCACCAGGTCCGCCGAGAACGGCTGGGGCCTGGCCACCGTCGACGAGCCGCCCCGTCCCGGCACCACGGTCGAGGACCTGGCCAAGCTGAAGACGCCGTTCCGCCCGCACGGCCGGGTCACCGCGGGCAACGCGGCCGGCCTGAACGACGGCGCGACCGGCTGCATCCTGGCCGAGGAGGAGACCGCCCGCGAGCTCGGCCTGCCGGTCGGCATGCGCCTGGTGGGCTACTCGTTCATGGGCGTCGAGCCCGAGGTCATGGGCGTCGGCCCGGTGCCTGCCACGGAGAAGGCCCTCAAGCGCGCCGGCCTGACCATCGACGACATCGGCCTGTTCGAGATCAACGAGGCGTTCGCCGTGCAGGTGCTCGCCTTCCTGGACCACTTCGGCATCGCCGACGACGACCCGCGGGTCAACCAGTGGGGCGGCGCGATCGCCACCGGCCACCCGCTGGCATCCTCGGGCGTTCGCCTGATGACCCAGCTCTCGCGGCAGTTCGCCGAGCGGCCGGACGTGCGCTACGGCATCACCACCATGTGCATCGGCATCGGCATGGGCGGGACCGTCATCTGGGAGAACCCGCACTGGAACGGAGAGTCGAAGTGACCGCGTTGACCGCTGACGAGGCCAAGGCCCTGTTCCCCGACGAGGTCGTGACCCACGCCCGCACCAAGCTGATCTCGGTGCCGGGGGTGGACGGCAAGGTCGCCCTCATCACCATCGACAACGGCCACGACCACACCCGGCCGTCCACGTTCGGCCCGCAGTCCCTGGTGAGCCTCAGCGCGGCGTTCGACGAGGCCGCGGCGGCGTCACCGGCGGCGATCGCGGTCACCGGCAAGCCGTTCGTGTTCGCCGTGGGCGCGGACCTGACGGCCGTCGAGGGCGCATCGAAGCGCGAGCAGGCCGTGACGATCGGACAGCTCGGGCACGACGTGTTCCGCAAGTTCACCGAGTCGACCGTGCCGACCTTCGCGTTCGTCAACGGCGCGGTGATGGGCGGCGGCCTGGAGCTGGCGCTGTCGTGCCACTACCGGACGCTGGCGTCCAACGCGGCGGCCATCGCGCTGCCCGAGGTGTTCCTCGGCCTGTTCCCGGGTTGGGGCGGCACGCAGCTGCTGCCGAACCTGATCGGCCCGGACGCCGCGGTCACCGTGATCTTCGAGAACGCGTTGAACCAGAACAAGATGCTCAACCCGAAGCAGGCGCTGGACCTGGGCATCGCGGACGTGCTGTTCGACTCGGCGGACTACCTGGAGCAGTCGCTGCTGTGGCTGGCTTCCGTGGTGCGCGGCGACGTCGTACCGGCGCGCCGTGAGATCGACCGCGGCGCGGGCTGGGACGCCGCCGTGGCGCGGGCTCGCGCGATCGTCGAGGGCAAGACCAAGGGCGCGGCGCCGGGTGCGCTGAAGGCGTTGCAGCTGCTGGAGCTGGCGCGGGCCAACGACCTGGACGCCGGGTACGCGGCCGAGACCGAGGCGCTGGCGGACGTCGTGATGAGCGACGAGCTGCGGGCCGGGCTGTACTCGTTCAACCTGGTGCAGAAGCGGGCCAAGCGGCCGGCGGGCGCGCCGGACAAGTCGTTGGCGCGCAAGGTCACCAAGGTCGGCATCGTCGGCGCGGGCCTGATGGCCTCGCAGATGGCGCTGCTGTTCGCGCGGCGGCTGGAGGTGCCGGTGGTGCTCACCGACATCGACCAGGCGCGGGTGGACAAGGGCGTCGGGTACGTGCACGGCGAGATCGACAAGCTGCTGGGCAAGAAGCGCGTGTCGCCGGACAAGGCGAACCGGCTCAAGGCGCTGGTGAGCGGGTCGCTGGACAAGGCGGCGTTCTCGGACGCGGACTTCGTCATCGAAGCCGTTTTCGAGGACCTGGGCGTGAAGCAGAAGGTGTTCGCCGAGGTCGAGGAGTTCGTCTCGCCGGAGGCCGTGCTGGCGACCAACACGTCGTCGCTGTCGATCACCGAGATGGCGTCGGGCCTCAAGCACCCCGAGCGGGTCGTGGGCTTCCACTTCTTCAACCCGGTCGCGATCATGCCGCTGCTGGAGATCGTGCGCGCCGGGCAGACCGACGACGCGACGCTGGCGACCGCGTTCGCGGTGGGCAAGCAGCTGAAGAAGTCGTCCGTGCTGGTGAAGGACGCCCCGGCGTTCGTGGTGAACCGGCTGCTGACCCGGTTCATGGGCGAGGTCGTGAAGTCGATCGACGAGGGCACGCCGTTCGAGGTGGCGGACAAGGCCACCGAGCCGCTGGGCCTGCCCATGTCGCCGCTGATCCTGCTGCAGCTCGTCGGCCCCGCCGTGGCGCTGCACGTGGCGGAGACCATGCACGCCGCCTTCCCGGACCGCTTCGGCGTGTCGGAGAACATGAAGCAGTTCGTCGCCGCCGGCAAGACCGCCGTGTACCAGTGGGACTCGACGGGCAAGCAGAGCGTCGACCCCGAGGTGCAGGCGCTGTGGTCGTCCGGCGACCGGCCGCTGACCGGTGACGAGGTCTTCGCGCGGGCGCTGGAGGCGCTGGCCGAGGAGATCCGGATCATGCTCGACGAGGGCGTGGTGGCGGAGGCGCAGGACATCGACCTGTGCATGATCCTGGGCGCCGGCTGGCCGTTCTGGCTGGGCGGCATCACCCCCTACCTGGACCGTTCGGGCATCTCGGAGAAGGTGACGGGCAAGCGCTTCCTGCCGCCCGGCGTCGCCTCCGTCCCCGCCTGACCTACCAGACCCCTGCGCCCCGGCTGTCGCGTGACAGCCGGGGCGCGGTGCTTTCCCGTGGGTGGCACGATTGGGCGGGTGTCGAACGATGCCCAGCCCGATCTGTCCGACCTCCGCGCGATGCTCGCTGAGCAAGGAGCCCCCGATCAGGCCTTGAGGTTGGTCGATGCCGCCCGGGACGTGCCCGATGCGGTGGAGCGCCTGGCCGAGGCAGGTTTCGTCCAGCCGGCGGCCGAACTCGCGATGGCCTTCCTCGACGCCTTCACGCCACTGCTGCAACAGGGTTGCGGGCCGTTGGACGCCGAGCTGTGCGCGTCCGAATTCCTGGGCGTGATGGGGGACGGCGTCGACCCGGAGGACTTCCCGCAGATGGTGGCCGCCATGATCTCCGACGCGGAGGCCACGGGCCGGCCGGAAGCCCTCGCGCTGGCGAGGTCGTTCGCGGTGCTCGCCCCGCCCGAGGTGCGGCCGCTCGCGGCACAGGCCGCCGACCGCCTCGTCGCGACCGGGCTGCCCGATCCGAAGTGGGCGCGCACGGTGGGCAAGCCGACCGTCGGCGCGTGCTTCGGCTACGCGGACCCGCGCGGCACCCAAGAGGGATTGGCGCTGACCTTCTCGTACGGTCGCAAGTCCCACACCCTCGTCCTGCTGATCGACCACGACCTCGGCGGGCTGAAGGACTGCTTCGTCAGCGACCAGCCGAAGGCGATCCGGGCCGGGTACGTCCACGCGGCCGGGGAATCGGGCTTTCCGTTCCGGGAGTACACGCCCGAACAGGCGCGCGGGATCGTGGCGGACGCGCTCGAACGCGAGCCGTGCCCGGTCGAGCCGGACCAGGTGGAAGACGTGACGACGAACCTGGCGCTGCTCGAACAGCGACTGGAACTGCTCCCGGAGGCCCCGCCGACCGCCCTCGACACCAGCGTGCACCGGCTGAAGATCACTCTGCGCGGGTCGAAGCCGCCGATCTGGCGCCGACTGGAGGTGCCGTCCTCCACACCGCTGGTGCGACTGCACCAGGCCATCCAGGACGCCTTCGCCTGGGAGGACCACCACCTGTGGGTTTTCGACACGCGGGAGGGCGAGTACGGGATGCCCGACCCGGAACTGGGCCACGGTGACGCCGCCACCGTGACGCTGGCCGATGTCGCGTCGCGACCGAAGGACCGCATCGGCTACCTGTACGACTTCGGGGACGCCTGGGACCACGACGTCCTGGTGGAAGACGTCGTCCAAGCCGAATCGGGTGTCGCCTACCCCCGCTGCCTCACCGGCCGCCGTGCCGCTCCGCCGGAGGACAGCGGCGGCATCTGGGGCTACGCGGACCTGTGCGACGTGCTGGCCGACCCCGATCACCCCGAGCACGCCGAACGGCTGGAGTGGCTGGAACTGGACTCCGCCGCCGACTTCGACCCGGCCGCCTTCGACCCCGACGAGGTGAACGACTACCTCTCACGCCTGGCAAAGGTCCTGGTGAAGCCGTGACGTTCACCCCGTCGTGCCGGTCCGGCGGGTAACACGCGCCCGCCGGACGCACGATCGGACACCCCCACCAGTCCTCCAGACACCGCAGCCTGCACCGCAGGGTGGGTGGCGACTGGTTCACCTGAGTCGACGCTCCCGAGGACGTCAATCGCCTGCGAGCGGCTTCCGCCATCGGATACGGTTCGAATCCAGCCGGTTACCGACCGCAAGGGGGAGACGTGGGCGGCGAATTCAGATTCGGCTTCGAAGAGGGCAGCGAGGAGGATCAGCGCGCTCGACCCTCACCCGAGCCGGAACCACAGCAGGACGCCCTGATCGGACGCGATCCGGACGGCGTGGTCACCGTGGCGGTGGACGACCTGGGTGACGTCGGGTCGGTCACCATCGCCGCGAACTGGCGGCAGTCGGTCGACCCCCGCGCCCTCGGCTCGACGGTGACCCAGGCCGCGAACGCGGCCACCATGGCGGCGTTGGCCAAGCAGGTCGAACGACCGACGGAACCCCCGTCACCGCGACAGGCGCCACCACCTCGGTCCGACGAACGCATCACGCCCGAGCAGGCGTTGCGGTTGATGGACGCCGTCAGCGCCGACCTGGCGCGGTTCACGCAGCGGATGACCGAGGTCGTGGACCGCCCGCTGGCCGTGGAGAGTCGGGGCGGGCACGTCCGGGGCACCATCCACCGGGGACAGGTCCTCGACCTGGAGGTCGATCCCGCGTGGGCGCACACGGCCCGCGTGTCGGAGATGCAGCAGGAGTTCCTGGAAGTGCTGCGGAACCTGCGTGCCCAGAGCGTTCCCGCCGACCTGGCGCAGGGCCCGCAGAGCCCCGCCATCACCGAGCTCACCGCCCTGGTGAGCGATCCGGACACACTGCTGCGCCGAGTGGGGTTGCTGCCATGACCGATGTTCGCGTAGCGCTCGAAGCCATGCGGTCCGACGCCACCGCGTGGGCGACCGCCGCCGACAACCTCGACGGTCCTCGGTCCACGATCGGCGGCCTGGTCCTGACCGGCGCCGACGTGTCGTTGTGGGCGGTCGACCGCGGCTTGGACCGCACTTACAACGACGCCCGCCTGGCCCTGGAGGACATGCTCGCCCAGGCGACCGAGGCGTTCCGCAGCCTCAGCGAGTCCCTCGACGCGGCGGCGAACACCTACGAAGCCGAAGAGGAAGCGAACATGCACGCCATGAACAGCATCCACACCGAGGGCGGCGACCGATGAACCCGCTCGTGCAGGAGGCGAACCGGAAGTCGCAGGAGATCGAGGAGAACGTCAAGAAGTTCTTCGACCAGGTGAACAGCGTGCTGAGCTGGGTTCCCTCGCCGCTCGAATACCTCGTCGACCCGATCATCCGCGGCATGCAATTGCTCAACGAGAAGATGCAGGAACTCTGGGACCGGATCAAGCTGCTGTGGGAGCAGCCCGGTGATTCGGAGCGCCTCAAGCAGGTCGGCGAGCAGTGGGTGTCGCAGGTCGGCAACGTACTCGGCGACATCGCGGGGACGATCGGGCTGGACAAGCTCCGCACCACGATCGAGTGGGAAGGACGCGCCGCCCGCGCCTACCAGGCGACGGTGCCACCGCAGGCGGCCGGGCTGAACTCGGTGAAGGACATCGCCGGCCAGCTGCGCTCGTCCCTGAACAGCCTGGCGAACTCGATCGACATGTTCTGGATGGCGATGGGGTTCGCGCTCGCCGGCTTGGTCGTCGGCATCGTCAGCGCGGTAGTCGCCGCGTGCACGCTCGTGGGCATCCCGGCGGCGATCACGCTCATCATCGGATCGGTGGCCGCGGGGATCAGCCTCATCGCCGCGACGGTCACGGCGCTGGAGTCGCATGTCAACACGATCGAGACCGAGCAGTCCGCGCTCCAGCAGAAGATCCACGACCTCGGCTCGACGTGGGCCATGCCGAACACTGCTGACATGGCGGACGCGAGCGTCACCGACGGGGACGGCTCGGACTGGCGACCCGGCTCGTGACGCACCCCGGACCGCCGCCGCGGTACATCTGGATACCTGCGGGCCGTGTACGCGAGATCCGCGGCAGGTGCGCCGTCCTCGCGGCGGTGGGTCTGGTGGCCTGCGTGGTGCTCGCGGCGGCGATCGTGGGGTTCGGGCGAGCCTTGCCGACGGCCTACCACCCGATCAATGCCTTGGTCTGGATCACGGGAAGCGCCTCCGTGATGGGGCCGTTCCTGTCCTCGGTCAGCATCGGGATGGCCCGGTCCTACGCGTGGGGCGAGCAGTTCGACCTCTTCCGGATGGGGCAGGCCAGGCGCGCGTTGACGGGCGGCTGGGTGGGTTCGGCCCTGTTCGTCCCCGTGTCCTGGTTCCTGCTGGTGATGACGGCGCGCAGCGGCGCGAGGCCGGTCGGGCTCACCGGCGAGGTATGGGCCTACCTGCTGCTGTTGACCGCTCCGGCGATGGTCGCGGGCATCCTCTTCTTCGCCGGACGTGCCTCGTTGCCGACACCTCGATGATCTGATCGTGGATGGCGTGATCAACCGGATAACGGTGCAATACCGTTCGGCGATGACGTTCTCATCGCCGGAGACGCACGTCGGGAGCCGCCTGGATGCCTGTTGACAAGACCGAACGCGAGGTCAGGACTCTCGTCAGCCAGATCGAACAAGGCGAGATCAGGCTGCCGGAGATCCAGCGCGGCTACGTGTGGAAGCCGACCCAGGTGGCCAAGCTGGTCGAGTCGCTCTACCGCGGCTACCCGTCCGGTTCTCTGCTCTTCTGGCAGACCGACGAGGCGCCGCAGACCAGGGAAGCGGCGATCAGCGGCCCGGCGGGCAAGCCCGCAGTCGTACCGCTCTACCTCCTGGACGGCCAACAGCGCGTGACGTCGCTGCACCGGGTGTTCACCGACCACCCGCAGGCCGTCATCGTCTTCAACATCGAGACCGAGAAGTTCCAGAACCAGAGCGCGGCGACGGCCAAGGACCCCCGGTGGATCAAGGTCTACGACGTCCTCAAGCCCGAGGCGGATCAGTACCAGCTCGTGGGTGAACTGCACGAGCGCAATCCCGGCATCCCTCCGAGCGAGATCAGCAAGCGACTGCAGAAACTCGCCGCCATCCCTGGTCACAAGTTCCACATGGAGGTCCTGCGGGACTTCCCCTACGACGAGGTCACGCAGATCTTCGTGCGCGTGAACAGCGGGGGCCGCTCGCTGAAGACCTCGGACCTGGCACTCGCCACCCTGTCCGCGCGGTGGCCCGGCGTGCTCCAGAAGTTGGAGGCGGAGGCCAAGCACTGGGCCGACCGCGGCTACGGCGACATCGACGTCACGTTCCTCACCAGGGCCCTCACCGGCGCGGTGCTGGGACGCGGCCTCTCCGCCTGGTCGCACGCACGCCTGGTGGCGGCGACCGACGACGAACTCGACCGCGGCTGGGCCACGGTGCGGCGCGGGCTCCGGCACCTCGTGCCCTTGCTGCAGAACAACCTCGGCGCCTCGCACAGCAAGCTGCTGCCGTCGATGGTCGTCCTGCTGCCGCTGATCGTCCTGCTCGGCGAGCGGAAGGACGAACAACTGGACGGCGGCACGGCCGACGCCATCCTCTTCTGGTTCCTGGCCGCCACGATCCGCAACCGGTACAGCGGGTCGACCGACACCCGGCTCGGGCAGGACATCCCGGCGGCCCGCACGGAGGACCCGGTGCGCCGACTGCTGGACAACCTGGGCGTCACCGGCGGCGTGTCGATCGGACCGGACGACCTCGCGGGCCGGACCGTCGGCAGCCCGTACTTCTTCCTCAGCTTCCTGGTCGCCAAGGAAGCGGGCGCCAAGGACTGGTGGGGCAGCATCGGCATCTCGGCGGCGGCCGAGGGCAGCCAGGCGCTGGAGTACCACCACATCCACCCGCAGGCCACGCTGAAGAACCACTCCGACAAGTACAGCAAGGGCGAGATCAACGACCTGGCCAACCTCGCCTTCATCTCCGGCAAGGCCAACCGGAAGATCAGCCACAGGTCGCCGCGGGACTACTTCCCGACGCTGGGCGACCAAGAGCTGACCGCCCACCTCATCCCCTTGGACGAGGCCCTGCGGGACGCGGACCGCTACCGCTCGTTCCTGAGCGCACGGCGGCGCCTGCTGGCGGACGCGATGACCGACCTGCTGGAGAGGTTCCGGCCGGCGTGGCTCTCCCCTGCGTCCGAGTCCACCGACCCGCTGTCCGGCGCCGTCCTCGAGTTCGAGTGGTACGACAATGCGACGGGTGACGACGTCCTGCTCGCACGGGCACGCACGAACAGCGGCACGTGGTCGGGGACGATGTCCGCCGTCGACCTGGAGGACGTGGTCGCTGCCGCCGAGGCAGGGGTGGACGGCGACCTGGTCATCGCCGGCGAGAGCACCCCGGTTCGGGTCGAGGACGAGCTGCTCGAAGTTCCGATCGGGCCGTTCGTGGCCACCGGCACCCTGCCGGAGTGGCGCAAGGTGCTCGACCGGGAGCGCGGCGACAGCCGTCCGATCGCGGCTCTCGCGCAGCCCGAGATCGAGCGGTGGGAAGGCGAACAAATGATCTTTCCCGTGATCAGCGTCGACTGACACGACTTGGTGTTCGACCAGCGCTCAACCGGCGCCGAGGCGACGGTTCCTCGCATGAATGATTACTTCATGCGGGTGGACACGCCGGAAGAATGGATCATCACCCAGTCTCCGGGGCCGCCGGTCGGGATACTTCACTCGCCCGTGGGCCGAGTCGTCTGGTTCCACCACTCACCAGCCTTGCCGCGCCCGAACCTGGACACGCACAGCGACGGTTCACGTGTGGACAGTGTTCAAGGCAGGAGAAGGGGAGTCACGCCGTTCGTGGCAAGTGGCGGCGGAGCCGGCGCTCCGGCATCCGCCGGACCGGTCACCATGCAGGTCGAGCCGGGCCAGATCCCGGCCCTCAAGGCCCGCTACGAAGCCGTCCGCGACGCGCTCCGGGACTTCTTCGATTTCGAGCTGATGCTCATCCCCGGCCTCGCCCAGACACCGGAGTACGCCTACGCCGTGATAAGCAGCTACAGCGGCAACGACAGTAATTGCGTCGGAGTCGCACTGCGAACGACCGTGGTCGGCCTTCGCGATTCGAAGAACCCTGAGGGCGGTCGACTCCTGATCGGCTCCAGGGCGTTCCGGTCGTTCTTGAAGGTCGTCAAGGCCGACTGATCGCGAGGAAGGGTGGTTGCCGCCGACTGACCACTCTTTCCCAGCATTCCGCCAAAGCGAGCATCATTCGATTGCCTCTCCGCACTGCCTGCCCGCCGTAACGCGGCGAGCCCTCGCCGCGACGCACAGGTGGCTGCTCCGACTGGGGTACGCCGGCGGTCGCCAGTAGCATCGCGACCTCAGCACAGCACGACAGCTCGGGGGGAAGACCTTGCCTTCAGCGGAACGGCCCACGACGCCGAAGCCGGGTCCTCCGCCGGCGGTGCAGCGGTGGTTCCAGGAGCGCACCTCGCCCTACCCGTGGGAGCAGGACGGCCTCGACGCCGTCAAGCGCCTCATGCCGAACGCCGAGCCCTACCGCGCGTGGGCGACGTTCTCGTTCACCGCCGCGTCGGGCCGGATCAACGAGTGCGACCTGCTGATCGCGGTGCCCGGCGGCCTCTACCTGGTCGAACTCAAAGCGCACCCCGGCCGGGTGGCCAACAACGGCGACACGTGGAGCTTCTTCGAGGACGGCCGCACCCGTCCCCGTACGCTGCGCAACCCGCTGCACCTGACCGACCTGAAGTCCAAGGAGCTGAAGTCCCGCCTGGAGTGGGCGGCCAAGGAACTCAAGATCAGCCAGCGGGTGCCGCGCGTGGAACCGGCCGTGTTCCTGTCGGCCCCCGGCCTGGTGTCGGGCCTGGACGACGTGCAGCGCGTCCGCGTCTACGGTCGTGACGACGCCTCGCAGGGGCTGCCGTGGATCTGGCGCGACCTGCTGGCGACGCCACCGCAGCGCGAGTCGCAGCGGATCACGCCCGAGTTCTCCCGGCACGTGCTGCCGAGGCTGCTGGACAAGATCGGTATCCGGGTCTCCACCGCCCACCTGCGGTTCGGTGACGACTGGAAGCTGACCACCGATGTCCTCGACGCGGGCCCGACCTGGGAGGACCGCCTCGCCCGACGCGATCAGCCGGTCCGCGAGGAGGGCCGGGTCCGCATCTACCTGACCCAGGCGCAGGCGACCGACGACCAGCGCCAGTCGGTCGAGCGGGCCGCTCGGCGCGAGTACCAGGTGTTGCAGGGCATCGCCCACCGCGGCATCGCGCAGGCGATGGAAATCCGCGAGCACCAGGGCGGCCCGGCGATCCGGTTCGCGCACCGCGGCACGGACCTGCGACTGGACTCCTATCTTGCATTGCACGAGGACCGGCTCACCCCCGAGACCCGCCTCGACATGGTCCGCCAGCTCGGCGAGGCTCTGCGCTACGCGCACAGCCGCTCGCTCTACCACCGGGCACTGGCCGCGCGGTCGGTGTACGTGTCGGCCAAGGAGGACGGATCCTCCCCCGTGCTGCGGGTGATCGACTGGCAGAGCGCGGCGCGGGACTTCGACACCACCGGTATGTCCTCGATTATGACGTCGATGCCGGGCAGCCACCTGCCCGACGCGGCTGGCGTCTACCTCGCGCCCGAGTTCGACCAGCCGTTCCCCGACCCGGTCGACCTCGACGTGTTCGGCCTGGGCGCGCTGGCCTACCTGATCGTCACCGGGCAGCCGCCCGCCACGCAGCGCAGCGGCCTGGTGGACCGGCTGGCCCGCGAGCGCGGCCTGCACCCGTACGCGGTGAGCGACAGCGTGTCCGAGGCACTGGACTCGTTGGTCTTCCGCGCCACTCAGGCGGACGTGGCCGACCGGCTCGACTCGGCGGAGGCGTTCCTCGACGCGTTGGACGGGGTCGAGCGGGACTCGGCCGTGCCCGAGACCCACACCGCCGAGGTCGACCCGCTCGACGCGACTCCCGGGCAGCCGGTCGACGGCCCGTGGGTGGTCGAGCGGGTGCTCGGCACCGGTGCGACCGCACGCGCGCTGTTGGTCCGCCGCACCGACGAGGACGACGACGGCACCGAGACGGTCACGCGCCGGGTGCTCAAGGTCGCGCTGGACGAGGACAAGGCCGACCGGCTGCGCGCCGAGGCCGAGGCGCTGCGCCTGGTCGGCGGCGGTGTCGTGGTGAAGCTCCTGGACGGCCCGCGCGTGCTCGGTGGCCGGACCGTGCTCGACCTAGACTTCGCGGGCGACCGCACGCTGGGCGCCCGGCTGCGCGCCGAGGGCCGGCTGACCTACCACGAGCTGGAGCGGTTCGGGAAAGACCTGTTCACGGCGCTCGACCAGCTCGCCGCGAAGGGTGTGCGGCACCGCGACCTCAAGCCGGACAACCTCGCCCTGTACCGGCGTGAGGACCGGTCGTGGCAGCTCATGCTGTTCGACTTCTCGCTGCACGGCGTGTCCGAGCGGGACGTCAAGGCGGGAACACGGACCTACCTGGACCCGTTCCTGGACACGCCGCGCCGGCCGGTGTTCGACGACCACGCCGAGCGCTACGCGGCGGCCGTGACGCTGCACGAGATGGCGTCGGGCGACAAGCCGGTGTGGGGCGACGGACTGACCGACCCGCGCACCGCGTCCGACGAGACGCCGACTCTCGCGACGGCCTCCTTCGAGCTCGCCCTTCAGGACGGCCTCACCGAGTTCTTCCTGCGCGCCTTCCACCGGGACGTCGACCGGCGGTTCGACACTCTGAGGCAGATGGAGGACGCCTGGCGCGCGGTGTTCGCCCAAGCCGACGCGGCGAGCCCGGCCACCACCCCCGCCACCGTCGGCCTCGACGCGGCCACCGTGGAAGGCGCTAGGGAGAAGCACGCCGAGGCCGCCGGTCTGAACACCCCGCTCGACGCGGCAGGGCTGTCGCCGCGTGCGGTGTCGGTCGCGCAGGGGTTCAGGGCGACGACGGTCGGCGAGCTGCTGGACGTGCCGCTCTACGAGATCGCCAAGGCCCGCGGCGCCGGTCGGGTGATCCGCAAGGAGCTGAACCGCCGCCACAAGCAGTGGACCGCCAGGCTGCGCGGCGCGGCCGAACCCACTCCCGTCGAACGGGAGGAGAGCGAGACCGCGGTCCAGCTCGGCGTGGACGACATGGCGGATCGGTTGGCTCCCCGTCCCGCCGGCAAGGCGACCAAGCAGGAGCAGGTGCTCCGGCTGATGCTGGGACTGCCCGACGAGAGCGGCGTGCCCGAGCTGTGGGCGAAGCAGTCCGAGGTCGCCCGCGTCGTCGGTCTCGCTCAGCCGACGGTGTCCCGGCACTATCGGGCGGCCATCGAGCAGTGGGTGGAGCAGCCGTGGGTGGCGGAGCTGCGTGACGAGCTGGTGCAGCTCGTCACCGACGCCGGTCGGGTGATGACCGCGCGGGAGCTGGCGAAGGCGGTGCGCGTCCGGCACGGCGCGGCCCACGACACCCCCGAGCGGACGCTGGCGAAGGCACTCGCCGTGGTGCGGGCGGCGGTGGACGCCGAGGAGTGGACCGGGCTGCACTCGGACGACCCGGACGCCAGCCCGCGCCTGCTGGTCCTGCGGCGCGGGACACGGGTGCTGATCGCGTGCGAGTCGCTGGCAGGGCAGAACGACCCCAGCGCCATCGAGCTGGCCGACTACGCGGTGGCGCTGGGCAAGCACGCCGACGACCTGGTCGGGCAGGACCCGTTGCCGGGTCGCGGTGTCGTGCTGCGCGAGCTGCGCGCCGTGACCGCGCCGGAGGGCTTGGCTCCGCTGGCGGACACGCGCCTGGTCGAGCTGGCGGCGGCCGTGTCGCAGCGGGCGGCCGACTCGCCACGCCTGGAGCTGTACCCGAGGGATCTCGACCTGGCGCGGGCGCTGCGGATCTCGCAGGCCGGCGCGGGCGTGCGGCGTGAACCCGGCATCACGACCGAGGAACTGTGCCAGCGGGTTCGTGCGCGGTTCCCGGAGCTGGAGTGGCGCACGGAGCCGACGCACGTGCGCATGGAGGAGGCGCTGCGCGAGGCCGGTATCCCGTTGGAGTGGGACCTGGCCGGACGCCGCTTCCGACCGCCGCAGCCCGAGCACCCGCGCGCGGCGTCGTCCACCGGCACGTCGATCAGCGCCCACGCGCTGCCTGTCGGCGCGCGCGACCCGCACGCGGTGATCGCGGGCAAACTGGCGACCGCGTTCGAGCGCGGAGGGTTCCTGGCTCTGACGCTGCGCGGTGCTCAGTTGCCCGGCACCGCCGACGCTTTGGCCCGACTCCACCCGGTGCGGCGGATCGACCTGAACCAGACGTTCCTGACCGAGTTCCGGGCGTTGGTCGCCGAACGAGGGCAGGACTGGCGCAAGGTGCTCGGTGTCGACGCCCGGTTCACCGAGTCCCGTGAGATGCCTCGTGGGCTGGCCTCGTACGTGCGGGCCGCGTGGACGCGCGTCGAGGAACGGCTGCTCGATCCGTCGTCGGCTGGTGACGTGCTGTTCGTGCACGACGCGGGGTTGTTGGCCCGGTACTTCACCGAGGGTGGGCACGAGGTGCTGACGCGCGTGCAGAACGCCGCGCGCAGACCGGCCGACGCGCCGCGCGGCTTCTGGCTGCTGTGCCCCGGTGAGTCGGAGCGCGAGTCGGTGCAGTTGGACGGGCGGACGGTCGAGGTGCTGGACGCTTCGGAGCGGGTGGCCCTGTCGAAGAACTTCCTGGCCGCGTTGCGCGGCGACGCCGGTAGCGCGGCCTGAGTGTTGGTGGGTGTGTCTGTGGAGGAGAACGCAGCTTTGACGACTCGCGGGTTTGACCACGCCGAGCTGGTGAAGGACCTGCGCAAGCAGGTCAGTGCGCTGGAGGACGACCTGCGGGAGCGCAGCGACGAGGAGCCGTTCGCCAGTGCGCTGAAGACCGAGTACGACGAGGCGCGCAAGGCTGAGCGCACTGCGGCGACGTATGGAGCGTGGCGGGATGAGCGCGTCACGCAAGTAGCGGTGGCGTGGGTGCTGGGCACGGTGTTCGTGCGGTTCTGCGAGGACAACGGCCTGATCGAGTGGCCGTTCATCGCGGGGCCGGGTGATCGGCTGGCCGACGCGGTCGAGCGGCACGAGGCGTTCTTCAAGGAACACCCGGAGAAGAACGACCGGGACTGGATCGTTGCGGCGTTCGACCACCTGGCGTCGTCGCACAAGACCGTCGAGGGCCTGTTCGACAAGCGGTACAACCCGTTGTGGGAGATCACGCCATCGTTCGAGCAGGCCACGGCGCTGCTGAACTTCTGGCGTCGGCGCGGCGACGACGGCGAGATCCGCTACGACTTCACCGACGACGACTGGGACACCCGTTTCCTCGGCGACCTCTACCAGGACCTGTCGGAACACGCACGCAAGACGTACGCGCTGCTACAGACGCCAGAGTTCGTGGAAGAGTTTATCCTCGACCTGACGCTGGAACCGGCGGTCGAGGAGTTCGGCCTGAAAGGCTTGCGCACTATCGACCCTACCTGCGGGTCGGGACACTTTCTTTTGGGAATGTTTGAGAGACTGTTCAACAAGTGGAGCTTGCTTGAACCAGGATCAGACCCATGGAGCCTCATCCGCCGCTCAATGGAATCGATTCACGGTTGCGACAAGAATCCGTTTGCAGCATCAATTGCAAGGTTCCGACTCCTGGTCGCCGCCTTGCGAGCAGCCAAGAAACCCCAACTTGATCAGGCAGCAATATTTCCTATCAATGTCGCCGTTGGCGACTCACTAATTCATGGTCGCGGCGCCCCCGGTTGGCAGGGCGGTCTATTTGACCCAGATAGCACACATGTCTATCGAACCGAAGACGTGCGCGAGTACGCATCATGTGATATTCTCGGCATGTCTTCCTACCACGTTGTAGTCGGCAATCCACCTTACATCACCGTAAAAGATAAGTGCGAGAACGAGAATTACCGACGCGGATATACGGCATGCTCGGGAACGTACGCCCTATCTGTGCCATTCGCACAAAGATTCTTTCACCTCGCAATACGTACATCAGGCAATGAAAGAGTCGCAGGTTACGTCACGCAGATCACAGCGAACTCGTTCATGAAGCGCGAGTTTGGCAAGAAACTGATCGAGCAGTTCTTTCCCACCGTTCACCTAACTCGAATCATTGACACGTCCGGGGCGCATATCCCTGGACACGGAACTCCCACAGTTATCATAGCTGGACGCAACCACATCAGCCGTCACGCCGAACCAGTACGGGCGGTTCTCGGCGTACGAGGCGAGCCAACTCTGCCAGAGAACCCAGCAGACGGCCTCGTCTGGAGCGCGATCGTCAACCAAGCCGAAGAGAAGTTCAGCGAATCAGACTGGGTCACCACGGCCGAGATCAGCCGGGAAACATTTTCTATATACCCATGGTCGCTGAGCGGCGGAGAAGCAGTACCGCTATTTGCCCTTATCGACAAACAGTCATCACGGCTTAGGGATAAGGCCGTAAGCATCGGCCGAACCACAGCGACCGGCGCAGACGACGCATTCTTTCTTCCTGACATACAAACCGCGCGGAGACTGAACGAAGCCGACCAGGTTCGCGAGCTTGCCGTCGGAGAGTCTATTAGAGACTACAGCTTTCAAGCTACCGTGCAGGTGCGTACGCCGTACAAGGATCGCGAACAACGCGAGTACATAGAGCCCACCAACTCACTAGCCACCCGAGGGCTTTGGCTTTATCGATCCATACTGACCGAGCGAGTTATATTCGGCAAAAGCATAGTCGAGAATGGTCACCCCTGGTATGCACATCTAGAAAACTACCCCAGCAAGCTCAATACGTCTAAAGGTATCGGATTCTCCTTTGTTGCGACCCACAATCATTTTTCCTATGACCGACATGGACGCCTGTTTAATCGCACCGCACCTGTCATCAAGCTCAATCCGGATTCCAACGATGACGATCATCTAGCACTGCTGGGGATCCTGAATTCCTCTACGGCAGGCTTCTGGCTTAAACAAGTAAGTCACGATAAAGGCAGTCAGTCCGGTACCGGCGGCTTCATGCATGACGAATGGGAGCGCTTCTACGAATTCACGGGAACCAAACTTCAAGAGTTTCCACTGCCCGCAGCCCTTCCCCTCCGTCTGGGGAAAGCGCTGGATTCATTGGCGCAGCAACTTGCACAAATTTCCCCCGCAACACTAGCTAAGTCCCAGACGCCGGCGCGAGCTGCATTGAACGCCGCTCGCGCCGGGAGTCATCAACTCGTCGGAAAGCTTGTTGCACTGCAAGAAGAGTTGGATTGGACGACGTACAAGTCCTATAACCTTCTATCCTACGACGAGGCCGATCAGGTTATTGCTGATGATATGGACGCTGTTCCCGATGTGAAACTTGGAGAGCGCGCTTTTGAAATTTCGTTGGCACGCAGGATAGCAAACGGCGAAGCCGAAACTGTATGGTTTGCACGACACGGCTCCACCCCAGTCGTCGAAATTCCCAGCCATTGGCCGCAGTGGTACCAAAATATCGTGCAGGCGCGCATCGATGTCATCGAGAAGCGGCGCGACATTGCGCTCATTGAGCGTCCCGAGTACAAGCGCCGCTGGGCGACAGTGCCATGGGAGAAGCGCGAAGCTGAAGCCCTGCGCAACTGGCTGCTGGACCGCTGTGAGAAGCCCGAGTTGTGGTTCGCCCTGCGCGACGGCATGAAGCACCCGCGCACGCTGACGATCAGCCAGCTCGCCGACCAGTTCCGTGACGACGCCGACATGAACTCCGTCGCCCAGCTCTACGCGACCGACCACCTGAAGAAGCGTGACCTCACCCTGGCCCAGATCCTTGAACAGGTCATCGCCGACCAGCACGTCCCCTACCTCGCCGCCCTCCGCTACAAGGACTCCGGCCTGCGCAAGCGCGAGCAGTGGGAAGAGGTCTGGGGACTCCAGCGCGAAGAGGACCGCACCGGCAAGCGCCTGGACATCCCGGTGCCCCCGAAGTACGGCAGCGGCGACTTCCGCAAAACGAGCTACTGGTCCCAGCGCGGCAAGCTCGACGTTCCCAAGGAGCGCTTCATCTCCTACCCGGATGCGAGCCCCGACGCGGACCCAGCGCTCCTGCTCGGCTGGGCCGGCTGGGACCACAAGGACCAGGCGCAAGCGCTGGTCAACACGGTCAACGACCGCACCGAGCAGTCCGGCTGGTCCGCCGAACGGCTGACCCCGCTGCTCGCCGGCCTGCTCGAAGTGCTGCCCTGGGTCAAGCAGTGGCACGGCGAGTACGACGATGAGTGGGGCGGCGTCCCCGCGGACGAGTACGACGCCTACCTGACCGAGCAACGGGCCAAGCACCAGCTCACCGAAGACGACCTGCGCGCGTGGCGGCCTGCCGCGCCCACGCGGGGACGACGCGCGGCGAAGAAGGACTGATCAGTTGTGAGCACGGCAGAGATGTACCTGCGGGACGTCATCCACATCCCCGAGTCGGTGCACGCGGGCGACTTCAAGGTCGAGCTGTCCGGTGGGTTCACCGAGACGGACGCCCGGGTCTCCGAGTACGTGGTGACCGACCAGCTCCAGGCGGCGTTCCGCAAGGCCCTCTCGGTGGTGCGGGCCGCGGTGCGCGACGGGAACTCCCACGCCGCCTACCTGCACGGGTCGTTCGGCTCCGGTAAGAGCCACTTCCTGACCGTCCTGCACGCCGTGCTCCACAACGAGCCGTCCGCGCGCGAGAAGACCGGCCTCCAGCCGGTGATCGCGGAGAACGACGACTGGTTGGGCGGCAAGAAATTCCTGATGGTGCCCTACCACCTGGTGGGCGCCGCCGACATCGACTCGGCCATCCTCGGCGGGTACGTGGCGACCACGCGGAAGCTGCACCCGGACAAGCCGACGCCCGCGGTGTACCGGTCGGACGCGATGCTGGCCGACGCACGGCGGCAGCGGGAGTTCCTGGCCGACGACGGCAAGTTCGCGCAGTGGCTGGAGAGCGGCACGCCGCAGGAGTCCGGCGACGAGGACGATCTGGATCCCATCGACTCGGTGTCGAGCTGGACGACCGCGAAGCTGGACCAGGCGTTCGCCGCGCCGCAGGGCGACACGCTGCGCAGCGCGCTGGAGTCGGCGCTGCTGTCCGGGCCCATGTCCTCGTACACGCGCGGCGCGAGCGGTGATCAGCAGGCGTTCATCCCGCTGGAGAACGGGCTGGCGGTGATCAGCCGGCACGCGCGCGACCTCGGCTATGACGGGCTCATCCTGTTCCTGGACGAGATGATCCTGTGGTTGCAGGCGAACATGAAGGACCAGAGGTTCGTCAACAACCAGGTCAGCAAGCTGGTGAAGCTGATCGAGTCCGGCGACGCGGACCGGGTGCTGCCGATCGTGTCGTTCATCTCCCGCCAGCGCGACCTGTCGAAGCTGGTCGGCGAGGACGTCACCGGCGCGGAGATGAAGAACCTCGAAGCGCAGGTCAACTACCTCGCGGGCCGGTTCGACGTGGTCGAACTGGAGGACCGCAACCTCCCGGCGATCATCAAGGAACGCGTCCTCAAGCCGACATCGCCGCAAGCGCGGACGGCGTTGGACCAAGCGTTCGCGACGATCGAGTCGGCCAACGCGCTGTCGCGGGACGTGCTGCTGGACTCGGGGGGCGTGACCGGCGCGACGTGGGCCGAGTTCCGCGACGTCTACCCGCTCTCGCCCGCGTTGCTCAACGTGCTGGTGACGCTGTCGGGCGCATTGCAGCGGGAGCGCACGGGTCTGAAGCTGTTGCAGGAGATGCTGCGCCGCCGCCGTGCGGACATGAAGCTGGGTGAGCTGATCCCGCTCGGCGACCTGTGGGACGTGCTGTCCGATGGCACCGGCGAGGCGTTCACCGACAAGCTCAAGCGCGAGGCGGACGCGGCCCACCGCTTCCACTCGAAGGTCCGCGCGCACCTATTGGAGAAGTACGGCAGCGAGAGCGACGCCCGGTTCGTGCAAGACGACCGGCTGGTCAAGACGCTGCTGCTGGCCTCGCTCGCCCCCGCCGTGCCGGCGCTGAGCCGGTTGACCGGCGCACGGCTGGCCGCGCTGAACCACGGGTCGATCCGGTCCCGAGTGGGCACGCCCGCGTCGGTGGTGGTGCAGCGGCTACGGGCGTTGCAGGCGGAGTTCGGTGAGCTGCGCTCCGAGGGCGACGAGGACCCGGTGTTCAGCCTGCACCTGTCCGACCTCGACATCGAGCCGCTGCTGGAGAAGGTCGGCGAGCAGGACAGCCTCGGCGCGCGCCGAGTGTGGATCAAGGACCAGCTGTGGCAGGCGCTCGGGGTGAAGGACTCGCAGGAGTTCGTGTCCGAGCGCGAGGTCGTCTGGCGGGGCACGCGGCGGGTCGCCGAGTTCGTGTTCGGCAACGTGCGTGACCACTCCGACCTGCCGGACGTGCAGTTCACGCCGAGCGTCGACGGCCGGGTGCGGTTCGTGCTCGACTACCCGTTCGACGCGGCAGGCGCACCGCCGGTGGACGACGCGCGGCGGGTGCAGAAGCTCAAGCGCGAGGGGCTGGAAGCCGCCACCGTGGTGTGGTTGCCGCACTTCCTGTCCAGCCAGAAGTCCGGGCAGCTCGGCCGTTTACTGAAGATCAACTACCTGCTGGAGCGGGACCGGCTGGACGACCACGCGGCGAACCTGTCCACCGACGACCGGATTCGCGTGCGGCACCAGTTGCAGGCGCAGAAAGACAACCTGACCACACAGCTCAGGGCAGCCCTTCAGCAGCTCTACGGCATCTCCGGCGGCGATGAGGGCACGATCGGCGCGGAGGTCGGCGAGGACGGGCACGTGCTGTCCCTGCTGCCGTCGCACAAGCCGCGCCTGCATGGCGGCGCGGCCTTCGAGTACAACCTCCTGGCGTTGGCCGACAGCGCCTTCGACGTGCTGTACCCGAAGCACCCCGACTTCGACGTGACCCGCAGCCGCAAGCCGGTGACCACGGGCGAACTGCGGACCGTGCTGAAGTGGGTCACCGAGGCACAGGAGAGCGGCAACCAGCGTGTCGTGGTGGAACGCAAGGACCTCGCGCTGGTCCGGAAGATCGCGCATCCGCTCGAGCTGGGCGAGGTCAGCGACGGGCCGCTGAATCTGTCCACGGAGTGGCGCAAGCGGATCGAGCAGCACGCCGCCCGCGAGGGTGTGACCGGTGACTTCGACGTGGAGAAGATCCGGTCCTGGATCGCCGCAATGGGCTGGACAGGACTGGACAAGCCGGTCGCGAACCTGATCATCGCCACCTACGCGTTGCTGTCCGACCGCGCCTGGCTCTACAACGGCGGCCCGACCGACCCGCCGGACTTCGATCGCATCGGCCCCGGCTTCAGCCTGCGGGCGCAGGAGTTGCCGACGCCCGACGAGTTCGCGGCGGCGAGGGAGAAGGCGGGCGCGCTGTTCGGCATGCACGTGCCGGACGCGCGGTTCGCTCGGAACGTGGCCAAGCTGGCGGGTGAGGTGCGGCAGAAGGTCGTCGAGCTGGAGCCTGCGGTCGGTGGCGTGCACAAGTCACTGCAGAGGCACGCGGAGGAACTCGACATCGACCCCGCGCAGGGACGTGCGAGAACGGCACGGGACGCGGCGGACGTGCTGGCCGTCCTGTCCGGGGAGCAGGAGCCGACGAAGTTCCTGCGTGCCCTGGCGGGTGTGAGCTACCAGGCGACCGACCAGGTGATGAGCAAAGCGCTGACCTCGGCACCGAAGGTGCTGGCCGCGTTGGACGGTGTGGACTGGTCGCTGCTGGCCTCGGCGCGCGAGTTCGCCGGACATCCGGACAGCGCGGGCGAGATGGCGTCGCGTCTGGTGGACGACGTGCGGCAGGCCGCCGAGGACGACCAGCTCGTCCGGGACCTGGTGCCGGTGCTGGGGTCGGTCCAGTCGAGGGCCGTCGCGGTGATGAAGGAGGCCGCGCGACTGGCGACGACCAGATCTCCGGTGGAGCCCCCTACGCGGCCCGAGGAACGTCCGGCGGACGGTGCCGGGGACATCACCCTGACGGACATCGGGGACCCGCCCGTGTCGGGTTCCGGTGGCACCACTGGGCCCGGGCCAGTGGTGGTCGATCCCGTGCCTCCCACTCCCCCACCCGGTCCGCGCGCGTCGCGCGCCACCCGCCGGGTCGCGCCCACTGCGGTGGAGGCCGAGCTGGGCAGGCTGGTGGAGGAGATGCGGCGCGAGGTCGCCGACTACGCCCGGCAGCACCCCGGCGCGGAGATCGAGATCACGCTGCGCGTGGTCGAACCGGAGAGCGGGTCCTGATGGCCGTTGCCCCCCAGGTGAACCGACGGATCGTGGAGACGCTGCTGGAGGCCCACCTCCCCGATCCGCGCGACCGGCGGCTGCTGCTCGTGCACGGCCGCTTCGACGGGCCGTCGCCGACCGAGTTCAAGATGATCATCGGCGGCAAGGCCAGGCGGATCACCGTCACCGACCAGCCGTCGGTGCTTGGCATCGTGGAAGCGTGGCAGGTCCACCAGACGACCGGTGGGGACGACGTGCTGGTGGTCACGACCGTCGTGGACGACCGGCAGCTCGGCTGGGATCTTCGGGCCCACGCCGTCGGCAAGGCCACGCAGACGGTGGACCGGGCGGAGATCATCAAGCAGCGGTTCGGCGCGAAGGACGTGGACCCGCGCATCCGCCGCGAGCCGTGGCTGGTGGACGCGTTGCTCGACGCCGAGCCCACCGGCGGCTGGCGGCGTCCGGGGACGGTGCTGACCAGGGACGCCGCCGTGCGAGCCCTGATCGGCGCACGGTTGGGCGGTGCCGAACTGACCGAAGGCGGCATCGACGCCGCCGCGCTGCTGGCCTGGTCCCGCACGCCCGCTGCCACCGGGTTCGCCACGTTGCCGGAGGCGGAACGCAAGGGCCTGGTGTCCTGGCTCGAGGAGAACGTCGGTGACGCCGCCGCGGTGCTGATGGACCTCGCTTCGGCGGGACGCGCGGACGACGCGATGGCGTTGGGCATCCTCGGCTCGGTCGCCACCGGCAAGGGCGTGGCCGGTGAGATCGCCGTCGCGTTCGGCGGACTGCTGGGCGTGCGGCCGAAGGGCAACCAGCTGCCCGCGTTCGTCGACGCGGTCGCGGGCACGCTGGACCGCTGGCTCACCGAGGTCCAGGCCGGTGGTGAAGCCGCGCGGCGGCGGGTGCTGGACGTGGTGACGCGGGCTGACGAGCTGGCCGAGTCCGCGGAGCTGACCGAGGCGCTCGCCGGGAACCGCTACCTGCGCAGCGGCTTCCGCTCGCGCTTGCGGACGTTGGGGACCGCCTTGTCCCGGCGCCGCGACGACGCCGCCGAGAAGGCACTGCGGGACGTGGAGGAGCACGCGCTGGCGGAGCTGTTCCCCGCGCAGACCTCCACCGCGTCGATGGCCGTGCGACTGGTCCGCTGGCTGGGACAACCAGAGCCGCAGGTCGAGTCTGTCGCCAGCGCGATCCGCGCCCACCTCGGCGAGTGGGGCTGGGTGGACCGGGCGCTCGCCGTGCTGTGGGCCGGTGACGAGGTCCACGACCCCGTGCTGGGGCAGGCGTACCGGAAGGTCCACGACGCCGTCCGGGAACGGCGGGACCGGCTGGACGAGGCGTTCGCACGGCGGCTGGCGGCTTGGACCACGACAGCGTCCACGCTCAACCCGGCCGGGTGCCTGTTGGTCGAGGACGTGCTGGAGCGCGTCGTCGCGCCGCTGGCGAAGGATCACGCGCCGCTGGTGCTCGTGCTGGACGGGATGAGCAGCGCGGTCGCGGTCGAACTCGGCGAGCAGCTCGCCGAGCGGGGCTGGCACGAGGCGTCGCTGGAGCACGGCGGGCGCCTCGGCGCGGTCGCGGCGATCCCGTCCGTGACAACCGTCAGCCGGGCCGCCCTCCTCACGGGATCCCCCACGGCAGGTGCGCAGGGTGTCGAGCGTGACGGGTTCGCCGCGTTCTGGCGGCGCCACCGCCGCGAGTCGGTGCTGTTCCACAAGAGCGAGATCGGCGGGCACGCCGGGCAGCGGTTGTCGGAGCCGCTGGTGACGGCGCTGGCAGGGGATGAAGTGGTCGCGGTCGTGCTCAACACGATCGACGACGCGCTCGACCACGGCCGTGAGGGCAACCGCACCGGCTGGCGCGTGGAGGATGTGACCTACCTCCGTGAACTCCTCGACGCCGCACGTGCCTACGGGCGGCCGGTGGTCCTCGTGTCCGACCATGGGCACGTGCTCGACCGGTCCACCGACGGTCGCACCCCGACCGGCGCGGCCGGTGTCGAGTCGGTGCGCTGGCGGCTCGGGACAGCGGAGGACGGCGAGGTCGAACTGGCCGGGCCGCGCGTGCTGGCCGGTGGCGGCCAGGTGGTCGTCCCGTGGCAGGAGGACATCCGCTACCTGCAACGCAGAGCGGGTTACCACGGCGGAGCGGCCCTCGCCGAGATGACCGTTCCAGTGCTGGTGCTGCTGCCTGCCGCGGATCAAGCACTACCTTCGGGATGGCGGATGCTGTCGCCGGAAGACGTCACGCCGCAGTGGTGGGGTCGTCGGACCGAGGCTGTGGCACCTGCCCCGCAATCGCGTCGGAAGACGTCCAAGGCTCCGGCCACGCCGGAGTCCGAGCCGCTGTTCACGGCACCCAGCACTTCGCTGGGCGCCCGGGTCGTGGACACGAAGGTGTACGACGCGCAGAAGGAGTTCGTGCCCAAGGGCATCCAGAAGCCGCAGATGGCGGCGGTGATCGACGTGCTGGTCGAAGGTGGCGGCACTCGATCGGTCGTCGCCGTCGCGACCGCTGCCGGGCGGGCCGGTCGCAGCCCCGAGTTCCTGGTGAGCGTCCTGCAGCGCCTGCTCAACGTCGAGGGCTACCCGGTGCTGACCCCGATCGACGGCGGGCGGACGTTGAAGCTGGACATCGACCTGCTGCGTGAGCAGTTCGGGGTGGGGAAGCCGTGACGTCCTTGGTCAGCGAAGCCCGTCGTCGCGAGGTGATCGCCGCGCTGCGGCGCGGCACCGTGCCCCAGGCCGGGCTGGACCTGTTCGCCGTGGGTCTGGAGCGGTTCGTGGTGGCGATGGACGACGACATCGCCACCGTCGCCAAGGGCGGGGCGGCGTTCCACGCGGTGCGCGGCGAGTACGGCTCGGGCAAGACGTTCTTCGCGCGGTGGCTCGCCGAACGCGCCAAGCGCGCCGGGCTCGCGGCGACCGAGGTGCAGGTCTCCGAGACCGAGACTCCCCTGCACCGGCTGGAAACCGTGTACCGGCGGCTGACGGAGCGGCTCAGCACCGCGACGCACCGGCCGAGCGCCCTCGGACCGGTGGTCGACTCGTGGTTCTACACGCTGGAGGAGGAAGTCCTCGACGGCGGCGAGGTGGCCGAGGACGACGAGCAGGCGTTGTCGGCGGCGGTGGACGTGCTGCTGGAGCAGCGGCTCGCCGAGGTGGCGCGGACGACACCCGCCTTCGCCGCTGCCCTGCGCGGCTACCGGCAGGCTCGCGTCGGCGGCGACGCCGCTACGGCGGAAGCGCTGCTGGCGTGGTTGGGCGGGCAGAAGTCGGTCGCCGCGTCGGCGCGGCGCGCGGCCAACGTGCGCGGTGACCTCGACCACTTCGGCGCGCTGGGCTTCCTGCAAGGGCTGCTGACTGTGTTGCGGGACAGCGGGCACCCCGGCTTGCTGCTGGTGCTGGACGAGATCGAGACGCTGCAGCGGGTGCGCGGTGACGTGCGGGAGAAGGGGCTCAACGCCCTGCGCCAACTGCTGGACGAGATCGACGCGGGCCGCTTCCCCGGACTGTTCCTGGTGATCACGGGGACGCCCGCGTTCTTCGACGGCCAGCAGGGCGTGCAGCGGCTCCCACCGCTGGCGCAGCGCCTCGCCACGGACTTCACCACCGAACCCCGTTTCGACTCCCCTCGGGCCGTGCAGCTCCGGCTGCCGGGCTTCGACCTGGTCAAGCTGGGCGCGCTGGGACGAGTGGTGCGCGACCTGTACGCGGAGGTCGCTCGCGACCCCGGCCGGGTGTCGTCCGTGGTGGACAACTCCTACATCGCCCAGCTCGCCGACGCAGTCACGGGTGGTCTCGGCGGTCAGGTCGGGGTGGCGCCGCGGATCTTCCTGCGCAAGCTGGTCGCCGACGTGCTGGACCGCGTGGACGAGCACGACGACTTCGACCCGCGCAAGCACTACGCCCTCACCCTGACGCAGTCCGAGCTGACGGAAGTCGAGCGAAACGCAGCGGCGCGCTCCGCGGACGACGTCGAGCTGGACCTGCCGTGACCACTGGCCTCGACGACCTGCACCCGGTGCTGGTGCACCACATCGTGAACACCCTCGGGTGGGGTTCGCTGCGGCCGTTGCAGGCGGAGGCGGTGGGGCCACTGGTCGACGGTGATGACGCGGTCCTGCTGGCGCCCACTGCCGGGGGCAAGACGGAGGCCGCGTGCTTCCCGCTGCTCAGTGCGATGGAGCAGCACAAGTGGACAGGGTTGTCGGTCATCTACGTGTGCCCGCTCAAGGCACTGCTGAACAACCTGCACCCCAGGCTGGAGGGCTACGCCTCGTGGCTGGGGCGGCGGGTGGGCCTGTGGCACGGCGACACGACCCAGGCCACCCGCCAGAAGATCCTCCGCGACCCGCCGGACGTCCTGCTGACCACGCCGGAGTCCCTGGAGGCGATGCTCGTCAGCGTCAAGGTGGAGCACGGCACGTTCTTCGCCGGTCTCCGCACGGTGGTGGTGGACGAGGTGCACGCCTTCGCCGGCGACGACCGGGGCTGGCACCTGCTTGCGGTCCTGGAGCGCCTGTCGCGAGTGGTCGGGCGACGTATTCAGCGCGTCGGCCTGTCCGCGACGGTCGGCAACCCGCACGACCTGCTGGCCTGGTTGCAGGGGTCCGGTCGGGGAACGCACCCGGCACGGGTGATCGCGCCGGGTGTCACCGCCACCGCCGTGACCCCCGCCTCGCTAGGCGAGATCGAGCTGGATTACGTGGGCTCGGTGGCCAACGCGGCCACGGTGATCTCCTCCCTGCACCGGGGTGAGAAGCGGCTGGTGTTCTGCGACTCGCGACAGCTGGTGGAAGAGCTGGGCGAAGCGCTGCGCAGCCGCGGTGTCACCACGTTCCTCTCCCACGCGTCACTGTCCGTGGACGAACGAAGGCGAGCCGAACTGGCCTTCGCCGAAGCCCGCGACTGCGTAATCGTCTCCACCAGCACGTTGGAGCTGGGCATCGACGTGGGCGATCTGGACCGGGTCATCCAGATCAACGCGCCCGGTTCGGTGGCATCGTTCCTGCAACGCCTCGGGCGCACCGGCCGTCGGGCCGGCACGGTGCGCAACTGCCTGTTCCTCGCCATCAGACGCGACCAGGTGCCCTGGACGGCAGGGCTGCTCCTGCTGTGGAGCAGGGGTTTCGTCGAGCCGGTCATCGCGCCGCCGCAGCCGCGGCACATCGTCGCGCAGCAGTTGTTGGCGCTGGCGCTCCAGGAGAATCGCATCGGCGACCGGCTGTGGGTCGAGGGGTGGAACGGCCTGGCGCCGTTCGACCGCGGCGCCGAGCCGATCCTGCGGTACCTGGTGGACAACGGCTTCCTCGACCGGGACGGCGACATGCTGTTCATCGGTCCTGCGGCGGAACAGCGCTTCGGGCGCAGGCACTTCATGGACATGACGGCGGTGTTCACCGCGCCACCTCAGTTCACCGTCCTGAACGGCCGCCGCGAGATCGGGCGCACCGACCCCGCGCTGCTCACCGAGAAGGTGGAGGGGCCTCGCCTGCTGCTCCTGGGTGGGAGGAGCTGGAAGGTCGGTTGGATCGACTGGAAACGCCGTCGCTGCTTCGTGGAAGAGGCAACCGGTGGCGGCAAGGCCCGCTGGCACACCCCGGGGTTGAGTGGCGCCTCGTTGCAGCTGAGCCGTGCCGTTCGGGATGTGCTGCTGGGCAGTGATCCGCCGGTGAAGATGACCCAGCGGGCCCAGCGCGCGTTGGCCGAAGAACGTGAGGACGCGAGCAGCGCCGTGCACCCCGGTGGAACGGTCGTGACTCGTGATGGCGTTGACGTGCGCTGGTGGACCTGGGCCGGTTATCGGGCGAACGCGACGCTCGCCTCGACGCTGTCCGAGCTGACCAATGCCAAGCAACGCGTGGACGACGCGTCGATCCGGCTTCGCACTGACGTCACGGTGGACATGTGGCGCGCGGCGCTGGCCGACGCGGCTGAGCGCTTGTGCCTGCCGGAGGTCGACGAGCGGGCGCTGGAGGGCTTGAAGTTCAGCGAGGCGCTTCCCCACACCCTGGCCACGGCCACGTTGGCCGCCCGATTGGCCGACGTGGACGGCGCGGCGGCGGTTCTGGCCGAACCGACCAGGTTCGTCGTCACCGCCGGCAGGCCGCTGTAAACAAGGAAGGAGTGGGTCAGCGCCTCCGTCGATACCCCCGCGCCCCCTTCGAACCGATCCGGTCCGGTTCACCGGCTTGTCGGAGCGTACGAAGCAGCAACCGGGACGCGCCACTGCGTCGGCGACGGTGCCCGAGGTGCTCGTGACCGTCACCGGATCGTCGCAATGGTTCGCCCGAACAGACGCGGGACCGCAGCGGTTGCACTGGTACGCCGAGTGATCGCTGGTCGCGCTAACCTCTTCCCCGCGGCCCGCCGGGCACCGAGCGCATGCTCGTCGCTGCCCCCACCCGCACGTGTATTCCGCGTGCCCAGGTGGGGGATCAACCGGTGGCTCTCGTGCGCCGCAGCGCTCAGAACCTGCTCGACATGTCCGATCGGTTGCACACCGTGCTGGAGGAACAGGCCCGCATCCAGTTCGAGTCAGGTGTCGGCGCAGCCGAGGTGCGGTCGTGGCAGAACAGCCTGCCGGCGTTCCTGACCGACGTGGTCGAAGCCGGTCTCGGCCACGTCGAGGTGCTGCTGGAGCACAAGCTCCCGCACAACCCCAAGCGGGTCGACGTGATCCTCTGCGGCACGCACCCGCGGCGGGGGACGCCGTCCTACGTCCTGGTCGAGTTGAAGCAGTGGTCGAGCGCCGAGTCCGTGGGGGACGACCTGGTGCAGGTGCCTTACTACCCGGAGCCGGTGTTGCACCCCGTCGAGCAGGTGCGCCGGTACTGCGAGTACCTCGTCGATTCCACCCCCTCGCTGGCGGAGCAGCCCGGAGCGGTGCACGGTCTCGCGTACCTGCACAACGCGTTGGAGTCGGGTGTCTGGCGGTTGACCCAGTACGGGATGGACGACTACGGCCACCTCTACACGATGGACACCCGGTCACGGATGACGGACCGCTTGAAAGCGTTGCTCGATCCTGACCCGACGACCAGGGACGCGGCCGGCCGCGCCGCCGAGGACTTGCTGAACGCGAGGCACGCGCCGTCCAAACCGCTCCTCGACCTAGCCGCCCGCGAGATCCAGGACCGCGAGCAGTTCGTGCTGCTCGACGAGCAACAGGTGGCTTACAGCTCGGTCATGCAGGCGGTTGAGCGCGCCCGCACGAGCCGCACCCAGACCGTGGTGATCGTGCTCGGCGGGCCGGGCTCCGGCAAGAGCGTCATCGCGCTCAGCCTCCTCGGCGAGCTGGCACGGCTGGGTCGCCGCGTCTACCACGCCACCGGCTCCAGCGCCTTCACCAGCACGTTGCGCAGGCTGGCGGGCCGACGCGCGCCGCGGGTGCAGAGCATGTTCAAGTACTTCAACAGCTTCATGGACGCCGAACCACGCGGTCTCGACGTGTTGATCTGCGACGAAGCGCACCGCGTGCGCGAGACCAGCGTCAACCGGTACACCAAGGCCGAGGCCCGGCAGCGGGCCCGGCGGCAGGTCACCGAGTTGATCGACGCGGCGTGGGTGCCGGTGTTCCTGCTGGACGAGCACCAGATCGTCCGCCCGGGAGAGATGGGTTCCCGGCAGCAGATCGAGGCCGCCGCACGGGCGCTCGGCTGCGATGTGGAGGTCGTGCACCTGGCGGGCCAGTACCGGTGCGGCGGGTCGGAGTTCTTCGACGCCTGGAGCGCGGGGCTGCTCGACATCGGTCGACGGGGCGCGACGGCCTGGTCGGACCTCGTAACCCGTGACGACGAGGACTTCGTGGTGCGTGCCGCACGCGCGCCGGACGAGGTCGAGGAGTGGTTGCTCGCGCAGCGGGGGCGGTTCGGCGGCACGGCGCGCCTCGCGGCCGGGTACTGCTGGCGGTGGAGCGACCCGGTGACGGTGAACGGCACGAAGGTGCTCGTGCCCGACGTCCAGATCGGTGACTGGGAGCGCCCGTGGAACGCGAAACCCGGCAAGCGGGTCGCCGACGCGCCGGAATCGCACTACTGGGCGAGCGACGAACGCGGCTTCGGCCAGGTCGGCTGCGTCTACACGGCCCAGGGCTTCGAGTACGACTGGGCCGGTGTGATCTTCGGTCCCGACTTCGTCCGGCGGGACGGGCGGTGGGTGGCACGCCCCGAGCACTCGCGTGACCCGGCGGTGAAGAAGGCGGAGGGCGCGAACTTCCACGAGCTGATCCGGAACACGTACCGGGTGTTGCTCACACGCGGGATGCGTGGGGTGTGCGTCTGCTCGACCGACCCGGAGACGCAGGAGTACCTGGAGAAGATGACCCGCTGACGGTAGGCGGCGGTACCTCTCGGTGTCCGAGGTACTAGTGCGCGCGAGTGCTCTGGCCGCGCAGCCGGGTGAGGGGTGCTCACGATGGTTGGTGACACCCGATCTTGAGTGCATGACTTCGCAACGACGAAGAGCCCGCGCACGCCGTCCCCGGCCCGATCCCGTCCGCGTGGAGGAGTTGGTCGCCTACCTGCGCGCCGACCGGGCGTGGCGGGACGAGGTGGCCAGGCGGCTCGTGTCCAGGTTGGACCAGAGGCTGGTGCGGTCGGCCCGGGCGCACGGGTGCCGGCCCATCGCGCACGTGGCGGAGGAGTTGGACAGCCAGGCGTGCGTCGACCTCGGGCCCGGTGTGCCGTACCAGTTGGCCAAGGCGGTGTACGGGCAGGTGCGGTTGCGGGGCGCGGCGCGGTTGCGGCAGACGGCGCGCAGCCTGCGGGTGCTTGGCGTGTACCTGTGCGGCAGCGATCTGGCCGGGTGCCCGTGCACGGAGGCGTTGGCGCGCGATCCGCAGCAGGCCAGGGTCGACCGCGTGGTGAGCGGGGCGCTGGACGGCGCGGGTTTCTAGATCGGCACGTTTGGGTGGTCACACCGATGGGCAACATCGTCACCGTGGGTGAAATCCGAATCGGGACGTCCGGCTGGCGTTATCCCGAGTGGCGTGGCGAGTTCTACCCGCGCGGGTTGCAACAGCGGTTGGAATTGCAGTTCCTGTCACGGCGGCTCGACACGGTCGAGATCAACGGCTCGTTCTACGGCCTGCGCAAGCCGACGGACTACAAGTCGTGGTTCGAGCGCACACCCGACGATTTCGTGTTCGCCGTCAAGGGACATCGCGAGATCACCCACAACAAGCGATTACGCGACGTCGGCAAGAACGTGGAGGAGTTCTTCGGCTCCGGAGTCCTCGACCTCGGGCCGAAGCTCGGGCCGATCCTGTGGCAGCTTCCGCCGACGCTGCCGTGGCGACCCGAGCGGCTGGCCGCGTTCCTGGACCTGCTCCCCGGCCCGCCCGTCCGGCACGCGCTCGAAGTGCGGCACCCGAGCTGGGACACGCCCGAGCTGGTGGAGACGCTGGCACGGCACAACGTCTCGCTCGTCGCCGCCGAGTCCGCCGGCCGCTTCCCCGAGCCGCGCGAGCCGACCGCGGACTTCGTCTACGCCCGGCTGCACGGCGACCAGGAGCTGTACGTCAGCGCGTACTCCGACGAGGCCCTCGACCGGTGGGCGTCCCGGTTGCGCGAGTGGTCGACCGAGCGGGACGTGTTCGTGTACTTCGACAACACGATGCACGGCGCCGCGCCGTTCGACGCCCTCGCCCTCGCCGACCGGCTCAGCTGAGCCGCGGCACGCGGTCCAGCACGATGCCGAAGTGCTTGGCGTAGGCGTCCAGCAGCGCGGCGTCGTCCAGCTCCTCGACCACCTTCCCGTCGCCGTTCGTGGTGATCAGCTCGTTCCCGGCGATGGTGATCCGGCCGGTCGGCGTGGGCAGCGAGCACGCCGCACCGCGCCGGAACGGCGATCCCGGCCACGTCTGCTGGTACCAGCACGTGGCGCGGAACTCGTCCAGCGCACGAGGCCGCGGTTCGAGGCGGTACTGGGGAACACCGTCGAAGAGCACGTCGACGTCCCCCTCCGGCGTGTCGACCATCCGGAACACGCCGGCGGGGTCGTGCTGCTCCTCCCGGCTGACGAGGTCCAACGGCCGCAAGCTGAACCGCCCGAACCCGACGTCGACCAGGAGATCGCCCACGCGCAGCGCCAAGTGGTCGAACGGCGGCCCGAACCCGCCGTCCTTGAACACCTTGGCGGACAGCAGTCGCACGTCGTGCCCCAAGGCCCTCAGCAACGCCGCGAACGCCCCGTTGAGCTCGTAGCAGAACCCGCCGCGCCCCCGGTTGACGATCTTGTCCACCAGCCGGTCCTCGTCGAGCACGATCTCCTCGCCGAGGTGGATGTCGAGGTTCTCGAACGGCACCGAGGCGAGGTGCAGCTCGTGCAACTCGACCAGGGTGCTCGCGCGCGTCGCCCCGATCCTGGCCAGGTATGCGTCGAGTGTGCGGTCGTCCACGCCCACCAGCGTGCAACTTCGACTGCGGTGGAGGTCAAGCGCGGGGTACGCCGGAGATCATCGGGGTACTCCCGGCAGGTGACGGGTGAGGTGCGGATCGGGACGTCGGGGTGGGTGTACCCGACGTGGCGCGGGGCGTTCTACCCGAAGGGCCTGGTGCAGCGGCGGGAGTTGGAGCACATCTCCGGGCTGCTCACGTCGGTCGAGTTGAACGGCTCGTTCTACTCCCTGCAACGCCCGTCCAGCTACCAGGCGTGGGCGGCGCAGACGCCGGACGACTTCCTGTTCGCGGTCAAGGGCGGTCGGTTCATCACCCACCTCAAGCAGTTGCGGGACGTCGAGGTCCCGCTGGCCAACTTCTTCGCCTCCGGGATGCTCGCGCTCGGCCCCAAGCTCGGCCCGGTGCTGTGGCAACTGCCCCCGACCACGGCCTACGACCCGGACCGCCTGACCACGTTCTTCAACCTCCTCCCCCGCACCACGACCGCCGCCGCCGAGCTCGCCGAACGGCACGACGACCGGCTGTCACCGGACCGCGCCTGGACCACCACCGACGCCGACCGACCCCTGCGCCACGCGCTGGAGGTCCGGCACCCGACGTTCCTGGTCCCGGAGTTCCACGACCTGCTCCGCGCGCACGGCATCGCGCTGGTCGTCTCCCACTCCGCCGGCCGGTTCCCGTACCTCGAGGACGTCACGGCGGACTTCGCCTACGTGCGGCTGCACGGCAACCAGGCCCTCTACGTCGGCAGCTACACCGACGACGAGCTGGACGAGTGGTCCGCCAAGATCCGCGGCTGGGCGACCGACCACGACGTCCACGTGTACTTCGACAACGACACCGACGCCGTCGCACCGCACGACGCCCTCCGCCTCGCCGCACGCCTCACCGCGCCGAAACCCCGTTCCGCCCACACAATCAGGTGAACGGCGGCCGCCCCGCCCCCACACCGCCGCCGATCACTGCACCCTGGACCGGTGGAGGTGACCCGGATGACGACCCGCGGCCTCGTGACCGCCCTGACCCTCACCACCGGAGCCCTGGCGTCCAGCGGCACCGCGGTGGCGCACCAGACCGCCCCCACCTGCGACCGGGGCGAGTTCTGCGTGTGGTCCGGCGTCGACTACACCGGTGGCGCCCACCGCCTGGACCTGGAATCGGCCAACCCGCGCGAGTGCATCCCCCTGCCCGACGGCTTCGTGGCGCGCTCGTTCGCCAACCGCCTGAACCGGGACGTGTCGGTCTACCAGGGCGCCACCTGCTCGACCGAGGCCGAGTTCACCACCTATCCCGGCAAGGGCACGTACGTCCCCGACGCCCCCTTCGTCGTGAGGGCCATCCAGGTGTGGGAGCCCTGAACCGACCCGGACGGGCACCACCCATCGAACCTGATCGACCACGCAGCGTCCGGATTGGCAGAACCTTGGGCTACCCGCCACCACCCCTACCACCGCGGTACCTGTGGGTCCCGGCACCGCACGCGCACCGGATCCGCACGACGTGCCGACGGGTCGCCCTGCTGCTGATCAGCGCCTGCCTGGTGCTGATACCGCTCCTCGCCCTGCTCGGCGGTCAACTGCCTCCCGTGTACCCGGCGCTCGGCGTCTTCAGCTGGGCGCTCGTCGGCAGCAGCATGATCATGGCGGTCCTGGCGGGTGCGTTCCTCTTCACCGCCCGCCGCCACGTGTCGGCGGAGCACCTCGACCTCCTCAAACTCGGCGAGTTGCGCTCGGGGATCGTCGTGGCGTGGACGTCGTCGCTGTTCATGACCATGTTCGCCTTCGCAGGCCTGTCGCTCGGGCTGTCGTCGGCGCCGCTGAACCGCGACGCCCGCTCCATCTCCTGGCCGTCGGTGTGGACGCTCATGCTCCTGCTGGCGATGCCCCTGGTCCTCACCACCATCGCCTTGATCACGGGCACGCGGCTGCTCGGCCTGCCGGGCCGGACGGCCGCGGTGAGCGGTCCGACCAGGGCCTGACGCCCTGTCGACCGCTGGGAGCCTCTACGCGGCGGGAACGCCGATCGCCAGCACGGCGGTGTCGTCCTCGACGCCCGCGCCCAGCCCGTCCAGCAGGCCCACGAGCGCGTCGACGGCGCCCGCGGCCGAGACCGGCGGCAGGGTGGCGGCGAGGGCCAGCAGCTCCTCCTCGCTGTACCGGGTGTCGGGACCGGTCCTGGCTTCGACCAAGCCGTCCGTGTACAGCACGAACGTGTCGCCGGCGGCCAAGCGGACGGTCGTGGTGGCGATCCGCGCGTCCGGCAGGATCCCGATCAGCTGACCGCCCGGCATCGTCACGTACGACGCCGTGCCGTCCGCGCGCAGCAGCAGGCCGGGTGGGTGGCCACCGGCCGCCAGGGCGAGCGCGCAGCCGTCCTCTTCGACGGTCAGCACGCCGAACGTCACCGTGCAGAACCGCGTCCCCGCCTCCTGGTCGAGCACGGTGTTCAGGTTGGTCAGCACGGTGGCCGGGTCCGGGTCGTACACAGCCGCCGAGCGCAGCGTGTAGCGCGTCAGCGACGTCACCGCCGCCGCGTTCGCCCCCTTGCCGCACACGTCGCCGAGGAACAACGCCCACCGTCCGTCCGCCAGCGGGAACAGGTCGTAGAAGTCGCCGCCCACCTCGAACGGCGAGGCGTGGTGGTAGTGGGTCGCGGTCTCCACACCCGGCACGGCGGGCAGCACCGGCGGCAGCAGGGTGCGCTGCAACGTCGTGGCCAGCCGGCCGATCTCGTCGCGCTCCCGCTCGGCCTGCTGCCGGGCGCGCAGCAGCTCCCGCTCGTACGCACGGCGGTCGCTCGCGTCGAACACCGTGGTCCGGATCAGCAGCGGCTCGCCGTCACCGCTCGTCTTGACCACGGAGTTCACCAGCACCGGCAGCCGCCTGCCGTCGGCCGCGACCATCTCCAGCGCCACCCCGCCGACCTCGCCCTGCATCCGCAGCAACGGCGCGAAGTGCGTCTCGTGGTACAGCTTGCCGCCGACGCTGAGCAGGTCCGCGAACCGCAGCCGGCCCACGAGCTGCTCGCGCTCGTACCCCAGCCACCTCAGCAGCGTCCCGTTCACCTTCGCGATGTGCCCGTCCGGCATCGTGGACAGGTAGCCGCACGGCGCGTTCTCGTACAGGTCCTCCGCGCTGTCCTCCAACAGTTCCGAAAACGCCTCGCGCTCCCGCATCACGCCCCATCCGCCACGAAGCGCGCTATCGCCGCCGCGGTCGCCTCCGGGGCACTGAGCTGCGGGCAGTGGCCCGTGGCGTCGAGCGTGACGAGCGTGCTGCCGGGGATCCGCGCGTGCACGTAGGCGCCCACCTCGGGCGGCGCGATCACGTCCTGCCTGCACTCCAGCACCAGCGTCGGCACGGTCACCTCGGCGAGGTCCGCCCGGTTGTCGGACAGGAACGTCGTGCGGGCGAACACCCGGGCCACTTCGGGGTCCGTGCGGCAGAAGCTGTTGGTCAGCTCCGCGCCCAGCTCCGGCCGGTCGGCGTTGCCCATGATCACCGGCGCCATCACCGCCGACCAGCCCAGGTAGTTGCTGTCCAGCGAGTCGAGCAGCTCCTCGATGTCGGCGGCGCTGAACCCGCCCCGGTAGTCGCCGTCGTCGATGTACCGCGGCGACGGCGTGACCAGCACGAGCTTGGCGAACGTCGCCGGTTCGGCGATCGCGGCCAGCACGCCGACCATCGCCGACACCGAGTGGCCGACGAACACCGCGTCGCGCAGGTCCAGGTCGTGACAGATGTCCAGCACGTCGGAGGCGTACCCGCCGAGCGTCGAATAACGCCGCTCGTCCCACGCGGACAGGTCGGACCGGCCCGCGCCCACGTGGTCGAACAGCACGACGCGGCACGTCTCGGCGAGCGTGGGCACCACCAGCCGCCACATGGTCTGGTCGCACCCGAAGCCGTGCGCGAGCACGAGCGCGGGGCCGTCGGCGTTGCCGGTCACGACCACGTTGTTCCTCGCGCGCACGTCCACCACCCCCACATCGTGTCACCTTCGCGGAGGTCCACGAGTCGGCCGGATTGTCGGTGGTCGGCGCTACCGTGCCGGGCATGAGGATGTCGAACGCCACCGAGCTGACCGCCGAGCACCACGCCCAGCTGGCCGAGCTGGGCCTGCGCGTCGACCACCTGGACGAGGCGATCTGGGCCGGGGTCGACGCGCGGGCGTCCGCGCCGCCGCTCGGGCCGACCAACGGCGCGGGCCTGCTGGACTGGATCCACCGGGTGGGCAGGCTGCGGGAGGTCCTCGTCGCCGAGGGCTGGACGCGGCTCGACAAGTGGAACGCGGGCCTGGTCCGGCACCCGTCCAAGCCGGTCGTGCTGGGCACCCTCCAGGGCAACCGCCACACCGGCACGCCCGGCGCTCCCCTGCGCAGCGACTACGCCAAGGGACCGGCCATCGCCGCCATGATGCGCGGCAACGACCACGACCAGTTCACCCTCTTCGACTCGCTGCACACGCACGAGTGGAAGCTGTGGTTCCTGGTCACCTACCCGCAGCAGGAAGGCGACCGGCTGGTCGTGCTGCGCGAGGTGGCGCAGCCGGAGCCCACGCCGCAGGGCCAGGTCGTGGACCGGTGGGCGCACCGCATCACGTTGCCACCCTTGGTGTTCGGCCCGCTGCCCACCCCGCGCGAGCACGGCCCGGACGACGTGGACGTCACCGTCACGCCACGCCGGTAGGCGGGTGCGAGAATGGCGCGATCATGCTCACGCCCTCCCGCCTCGTCCTCGCCCGGACCCGTCGCGGCCTCACCGCGGTGGAGCTGGCGCGCAAGGCGGGCACGAGCGCGGCGAGCATCGGCGACTACGAGCACGGCCGCCGTTCACCCCGACCGGCCACCACGGCCAGGCTCACCGAGGCCCTCGGCTTCCCGCCGGGGTTCCTGGAAGCCGAGGACGTGCCCGAGATCGACGTGGCGTTCACCCGTCCGGCGGCCAAGCGGCAACGGGACGCCGCGGTCGGCGCCGCCCGGCTGGCCATCGGCTTCGACGCCTGGCTGACCCGCGCGTTCACGTTCCCCGAGCCGGACGTGCCGACGTGGGAGCACGACGATCCCGAGACCGCGGCCGAGGTCCTGCGCGCCCGCTGGGGCATCCCGCACCGGCCGGCGCCCAACATGGTCCACCTGCTCGAAGCGCACGGCGTCCGCGTGTTCTCCCTGCCGCCGGACTGCGCGGCGGCGGGCCCGTTCTCGTGCCGCCACGCGGGCACCCCGTACGTCTTCCTGGACCCGACCGCGCCACCGGACCAGGCCCGCGTCGACGTGGCCCGCGAGCTCGGCAGGCTGACCGGCACACCGGACCCGCAAACGTTCGCGACCACGTTCCTGCTGCCCCGCGCGGGCGTGCTGGCCGCCGTCCCCCGAGGCCTGCTGACCGAACACGTCGTCGCCCACAGCGCCACCTGGCACGTCTCCCCGCCGACCCTGGCCCACCGCCTGCGCGACCTGGGCCTGCTCAGCCGCACCCAACACGCCACCGTGTGCGCCCAGTTGGCCCGCCGCACCACCACCCCGGCCCACCGCGAAACGTCCCAACTGCTCACGAAGGTCTTCCGCGCCCTGCGCGCCCAAGGCACCACACCCCACACCATCGCCCGCGAACTCCTGCTGGACGTGGAGGAGCTGAACGGCCTGGTCTTCGGCCTCGTCCTCACCGCCCTCCCCGGCCAAGGCACCGCCATCAACCCCCACCGCCCGAACCTCACCCTCATCCGGAGGTAACCGTGGACCAGCGGCCCGTCACCGCTGCCGAGCTGTTCGACGCCGTCGGTCGGGGGTATGAGGAGGCGTTCGGCAGGCCCCCGGCCGTGGAGGAGGCGGTCGGGTTGTTGGTGGACCGGCTGCCGCCGCACGCCAGGGTGCTCGACATCGGCAGCGGGACGGGGAGGCCGGTGGCGGAGGAGCTCGTGGCGGCCGGGCACGAGGTGGTCGGGGTCGACGTGTCGGCCGCCATGGTGGAGATCGCCCGGCGGCAGGTGCCGCGGGCGACGTTCGTGCACGCCGACATCCGCGAGTGGGAGTCGGAGGACGCGAGCTGGGACGCGGTGTGCGCGTTCTTCCCGTTCCTGCAGATGACCCGGGACGAGGTGGTCGCCGTGCTGGCCCGGATCGCCCGCTGGCTGAAGCCGGGCGGGGTGCTGGCGCTGGTCACCGTGCCGATGGACGTCGAGGGCCTGGACGTGCCGTTCCTCGGCCACACCGTGCGGCTGACCAGCTTCTCGGCTCCCGACCTGATCAGCCGGGTCGAGCGGGCCGGCCTGACGGTGCTGGAGGCCCGCAGCACCGTCTTCTCCCCCGACCGGGAGGGCCAGCCCGACGAGGAGCACCTGCTCGTGCTCGCTCAGGCCCAGGCGTCGGACGCTTCCTTGACGTAGTCGCCGAACAGCCGCCCGTCGTGCCCGAGCACGGACGGCACGCCGTCGGACAGCGCGGCGTCGTGGCCGTCGCGGATCGCGGTCAACGACATCGTGAGCACCTCCGCGTAGGCCTCCTCGACACCGCCTCCGACCAACATCGCGGTGTAGTCGGCCGCGGGCACCTCCTTGATGCGGACGGGGCGACCCGACACCTCTCCGATCCGCGCCACCGCCTCGCCGAAGGTCAACGCCTCCGGACCCGACAGCTCGTACGCGACCCCTGCGTGCCCGTCCTGCGTCAACGCCGCCACCGCCACGTCGGCGATGTCCCGCGCGTCGATGAACGGGTGCGCGCCGTCACCGCCCGTCGGGAGGACGAGTTCGCCGGCCAGGACCTCCGGCAGGAAGTAGTCCTCGCTGAAGTTCTGCGAGAACCACGTCGGCCGCAGGATCGTCCAGTCCACACCGGACTCCCGCACGGCACGCTCACGACCGTCGTCCGACGGGATGCCGCGCGCCGACAGCAGCACGAGCCGCCGCACGCCCGCTTCGACGGCCTGCGGCACGAACGCCGCCACCTCGGCGTCGTCCAGGTTCATCGCGGGCGCGACGAGGTAGACGGCGGTGGCACCGTCGAGCGCTGGTGCCCAGGTGGACTGGTCCGACCAGTCGAAGCGGAGGTCCGTGCGGCGGGACACGGGGCGGTGGGCGACGCCGAGGGCGTCGAGGGCGGACGTGACGCGGCGACCGGTCTTGCCGGTGCCTCCGAGAACCAGGATTGTCATGCCCCAAGACAATCAAGATCGTGCTGGACGGAACATGGCCCACCGTCCCGAATGCATGTTCAATCGTCTACGTGGACGCTCTCACCGATCTCCTGCGCGGCGTGCGCGCGGACCGTGCCGACGTGTGCCGCTCGTTCAACTCACCGCCGTGGTCGCTGGCGTTCGCGGAAACCGCGCCGTTCACGCTCGTGATGGCGGTGCGCGGCGAGACCTGGCTCCTGGTCGAGGACGGCACCCGGCACCTGATGCGGCCGGGCACCCTGGGGATGGTCCGCGGACCGCTGCGGTTCGTGCTGGCCGACGACCCCGCGACGCCGCCGCAGCTCGAGGTCGGCAACGGCGATTGCGAGCAGTGGCGGGTGGGGACCCGGACGTACGGGCTCGACCCCGACGGCGAGACACTGGTGATCATCGGCAGCTACTCGGTCGACGGCGGCGCGGCGGCGCGGTTGCTCAACGCACTGCCGGCGGCGTTCGTGGTGCCGTGCGACGACGAGCGCTGCCCGACGCTGGACGTGCTGGCCGGGGAGGTGGCGAAGGACCAGGCCGGCCAGGACATCGTGCTCGAACGGCTGCTGGAGCTGCTGCTGGTCTACGCGCTGCGGGAGTGGTTCGACCGGCCCGAGGCGAGCACGCCCGCCTGGTACCGGGCGTTGGGCGACGAGACCGTCGGACCTGCTCTGCGTGCGATGCACGACGAGCCCGAGCGCGCGTGGACCGTCGCCGAACTGGCAGCGCGCGCCGGGGTGTCACGGGCGGCGTTGGCGCGACGGTTCACCGCGCTGGTCGGTGTGCCGCCGTTGACCTACCTGACCGAGTGGCGCATGGAGGTCGCCGCGGACCTCCTGCGCCGGCCGGACGCCACCGTCGGGTCCGTGGCCCGTGCGGTCGGCTACGCGGACGGGTTCACGTTCAGCACGGCGTTCAAACGGGTACGCGGCGTGCGGCCGAGCGACCACCGTGTGGTAGCTCTGCGGGCATGAACTCTGCGGGCAGGAACCTTGAAGACCTGCGGGACGCGCTGCGCCGCTTCGCCGCCGCCCGTGACTGGGACGACTACCACACCCCGAAGAACCTCGTGATGGCGTTGTCCGGGGAGGTCGGCGAGCTGACCGACCTGTTCCAGTGGCTCACGCCCGAACAGGCCGCGCACGCCATGGACGACCCCGAGCTGGCCTGGAACGTCCGCGACGAGCTGGCGGACGTCATGCACTACCTGGTGCGGTTGGCCGACAAGCTCGACGTGGACCTGATCGAAGCCGCGTTCGCCAAGATCGACCGCAACGAACGGCGCTTCCCGACCGGCGACCTGAAACCCGTCGAATGAGGCCCTGGGCGGGACGCTAGACGTAGGTCAACAACAACAAGATCAGGGACACGAAGACCACCAGGCCGAGGACGACCGAGGCCCACACCGGTGTGTCCGTGGACGGGCGGGCACGCGAGTGCCTGCCCCTCCTTCTTATTTGTCTGCGTGCGCGCCACGGCACCGACGCCTCCCTGGTCCACCCCCGGCTGCTCATGCCGGCTACGGTATGGACGGATCAAGGGCGGTCGACTGCCCGTCACCCGGTCGCGCGGGGCACGCCCCCCGAATAGCGGTGGAAGGCACCGGAAAGTGACGGTTCGCCGTGACGTGGAAACCTGCACCAAACGCAAAAAGACCTTCAGGGCACCCGGTATGATCGGGTGCCCTGAAGGCCAATGATTGTTCGGCGGCGTCCTACTCTCCCACACCCTCACGAGTGCAGTACCATCGGCGCTGGAAGGCTTAACTACCGGGTTCGGAATGGGACCGGGTGTTCCCCAACCGCTATGACCACCGAAACACTATGAAATTACCAACCCGTAGGCACCACACCCACCACCCCAACAGGGTGACCAGGTGTGATGGTCCGGTTCGGTTCTTTCAGAACCGCACAGTGGATGCGTAGCGTCTTCGTAGCAAGTCCTCGGCCTATTAGTACCGGTCA
>JBFBCZ010000018.1:0-186122 GCA_040689555.1 Actinosynnema sp. NPDC051121
TGGACGTGGCCGGGCTGGACGACGCGCTGGCGCGTGTGCCCGAAGAGCTGCGGCCGTTGGTGCGGCACGTGGTGACGGAGAACGAGCGGGTGCTGCGGTCGGTGGAGTTGTTGCGGGAGGGCCGGTTGGCGGAGCTGGGGCCGTTGCTGGACGCCTCGCACGCCTCGTTGCGCGACGACTACCGGGTGTCCGCGCCCGAGTTGGACGTGGCGGTGGAGGCGGCGAAGGGGGCGGGGGCGTTGGGTGCGCGGATGGTGGGTGGGGGGTTCGGTGGGTCGGCGATCGCGTTGGTGCCGGTGGAGCGGCACGACGAGGTGGTGCGGGGGGTGCTGGGGGCGTTCGCGGGACGTGGTTGGGTGACGCCCAGGACGTTCACGGCGGTGCCCTCCGCGGGCGCCGGCCGGGATCGATGACGATCTAGTCGAAAGCGGGGATCCAGGGTGAAGTTGCTCGTCACGGGCGGTGCCGGGTACGTGGGCAGCGTCTGCGCGGCCAGGCTGGTGGAATCCGGGCACGAGGTGGTGGTGCTGGACGACCTGTCCACCGGGCACGCGGACGCGGTGCCGGACGGTGTCCGGCTGGTCGAGGCGGGCATCGACGAGGCGATCGGCGGGCTCCTCGCGGAGGGCTTCGACGGCGTGCTGCACTTCGCGGCCAAGTCGCTGGTCGGCGAGTCCATGCAGGAGCCGTCGAAGTACTGGCACGGCAACGTGGTGACGTCGCTGCGGCTGCTGGACGCCATGCGCGAGCACGGCACGCCCCGCCTGGTGTTCTCCTCCACCGCCGCCACGTACGGCGAGCCGGAGCAGGTGCCGATCGCGGAGACCGCGCCGACGCGGCCCACCAACACCTACGGCGCGACGAAGCTGGCGATCGACCACGCGATCACGTCCTACGCCGCCGCGCACGGCCTGGCCGCGATGTCGCTGCGCTACTTCAACGTGGCGGGCGCGTACGGGCGGTTCGGCGAGCGGCACGGCGTGGAGACGCACCTGATCCCGATCGTGCTCCAGGTCGCGTCCGGCAGTCGTGACCGGGTGCAGGTGTACGGCGACGACTGGCCGACCGACGACGGCACGTGCGTGCGCGACTACATCCACGTGGTCGACCTGGCCGACGCGCACCTGCGGGCGCTGGAGCACGCGACGGCGGGCGAGCACCGCATCTACAACCTGGGCAACGGGCTGGGCTTCTCGGTCAAGCAGGTCATCGACGCGTGCCGCGAGGTGACCGGCCACCCGGTCCCCGCCGACGTGGCGCCGCGCCGGGCGGGTGACCCGGCGGTGCTGGTGGCGTCCAGCGAGAAGGCCCGCACCGAACTGGGCTGGAAGCCCGAGCGGGTGGACCTGGTCGGCATCGTGCGCGACGCGTGGGACTTCACCCGGTCACAACAGGGGGCGTGATGGAAGGCAAGATCACCGAGGCCGGGTTCGGGGACCTGACCTCGTTCACCGAGATGCCGCGGGTCTCCGGGCTGGCGCTGTCCCCGGACGGCACCCGGCTCGTGACCGTGGTGGCCACGCTCTCGCCGGACCGCAAGGCGTGGCAGGGCGCGCTGTGGGAGGTCGACCCCGCCGGCGAGCGTCCCGCCCGGCGGTTGACGCGGGGCGCGAAGGGCGAGTCCGCGCCCGCGTTCACGCCGGACGGCGGGCTGCTGTTCCTCTCGGCGCGGCCCGACCAGGAGGCCAAGCCGGCCGACCGGGACAAGAAGGACAAGACCGCGCTGTGGCTGCTGCCACCCGTGGGCGAGGCGCGTGAGCTGTGCCGTCCCGCCGGTGGGGTGTCGGAGTTCGCGGTGGCGCGGGACGCGGGCACGGTGCTGCTCGTGGCGGGCGCGCACCCGACCGCGGAGTTCGGCGAGCAGGACGAGGAGCACCGCAAGGCCCGCGAGGACGCCGGGGTGACGGCGATCCTGCACGAGTCGTACCCGGTGCGGTACTGGGACTCCGACCTCGGCCCGAGCTTCCCCCGGCTGCTGGCGACCACGTCGCCGGTCGACGTGGACCGTGCGCGCGTCGACCAGTCGTCGGACCTGGTCGACCTGACGCCCAACGCCACGTCGAGGCTGGACGACTCGCCCGCGATCAGCCCGGACGGGCGGTGGGTCGTGCACACCGAGGGCGTCGCGGTCAGCGCGTCGTACGGCAAGCGGGTCCGCCTGCGGCTGACCTCGACCGACGGCGCGACCGACCGCGTGCTCGCCGACCAGGACGGGCACTCGTTCCTGCAGCCGGTGTTCCTGCCGGACTCGTCCGGTGTGATCGCGGTGCGGGGGTTCGACTCGACGCCGGATCGGCCGTGGCGGAACACGCTGGTGCGCATCGACCTGGAGTCGGGGTCCGTCGAGGAGCTGGCGGCGGACTTCGCCGAGGAACCCGACCACCCGGTGGTGAGCCCGGCCGGTGACGCGGTGTACTTCACCAGCAGCCACCGGGGGCACCAGCCGATCTGGAAGCTCGACCTGGCGTCCGGCTCGGTGGTGAAGCTGACCGCGTTCGGTGCTTACACCGACGTGCGGGTCGGCCCGGACGGCGCGTCGGTGTACGCGTTGCGCAGCGCGTGGGACCACCCGCCGCACCCGGTGCGCCTGTCGGCGTCCGGTGTGGACCAGCAGGCCGTGCCGCTGCCCGCGCCCGGTGCGGTCGAGTCCGTGCCGGGGACGTTGACCGAGATCGAGACGGTGGTCGAGGACGGCCGGACCGTGCGGGCGTGGCTGGTGCTGCCGGCCGGCGCGTCGACCTCCCGGCCCGCGCCGCTGTTGCTGTGGGTGCACGGTGGGCCGGTGATGAGTTGGAGCGGGTGGAGCTGGCGCTGGAACCCGTGGCTGATGGCGGCGCGGGGGTACGCGGTGCTGCTGCCGGACCCGGCGCTGTCGACCGGGTACGGGCACGACTTCGTGCGCGCCGGGTGGGCTTCGTGGGGTGCCAAGCCGTACACGGATCTCATGGCGATCACCGATGTCGCGGTGCGGCGGGAGGACATCGACGAGTCGCGCACGGCGGCGATGGGCGGGTCGTTCGGCGGGTACATGGCGAACTGGATCGCCACCCAGACCGACCGGTTCAAGGCGATCGTGACGCACGCGTCGTTGTGGCACCTGGACGCGTTCACCGGGACCACCGACGACTCGTACTACTGGATCCGCGAGATGGGCGACCCGCTGCGGCAGTCGGAGACCGTGCGGGCGAACTCGCCGCACCTGCGGGTGGCGGACATCAAGACGCCGATGCTGGTGATCCACGGCGACAAGGACTACCGGGTCCCGATCGGCGAGGGGCAGCGCCTGTACTTCGACCTCGTGCGGCACGGCGTGCCGGCGAAGTTCCTGTACTTCCCGAGCGAGAACCACTGGATCCTGACGCCGGGCAACGCCAAGGTCTGGTACGAGACGGTCTTCGCGTTCTTGGCGGAGCACGTGCTCGGCGAACCCTGGCAACGCCCGGAACTGATCTAGCGAGCCCTTTCCCCTGTCCCCGCCCTGTGATGTCGGGCGGGGACAGCGGGCGTGCCCGGAAGCCGACATCGCCGGCCGGGACGAGCGGTCAGTCGAGGAGCGGTCAGCCGAGGAGCGGGCGGCTGGGTAGGCGGCTTCGGCGGGTGGTGGTAGCGGTAGGTCGCGGTCGATGCGGAGGTGGCGCCGGGCCATCGGGCGGCCGGGCGAACTGTCGGTTCGGTGGTTGGGCATCGTGGTGGGCTCGGTTGGGTGGTGCGGTCGGCTGCGGTGGTGGTGCTGGTGGTGGAAGGTCTGGAGGTTGGCGCGGGTGCATGGTCCGGCAGTCGGGTGAGGCCTGTGCCGGGCAGGGCATTCACCTGGGCGGAATGGTCGGATGCGGGTTGGTGCAGGGCAGGTCGGTGGGGTGGGCGGGCAGTCGGTTGGGCGGAGCGGGCGGTCTGGAGGGTCGGCGGTCGGTAGGTCGGGCGGCCGATGGGTGAAGGGTGGGCAGACAGGCGGCGGTCGGACGGTTCGTTGGTGGAGTGGGCGGTCTGGGCGGCAGGCGAGCGGTCGAGGTGCTGGTAGATCGGGCGGGTGGATACCCCGAGGTTCCGAGCAGCGGCAGGGACAGTGGCGGGTCGTGTTGGGGCCGAGTGGTGGGCCGGGACGAGTGATGGGCTGGTCGGGTGCGGGCCGGTGCGGTGCCGGCCGGTGAGGTGCGGTGCGGGCCGGTGGGGAGAGGGGTGGGAGGGTCAGGGTTGGGTCAGGTCGGCGGGTGGGGTGGTCCAGTCGGTGGCGGCGGCGTGTTCGGCCAGGGTGCGGATCTGGGTTGGTGGTAGGCCCATGTCCAAAGCCGCGCGGAGGAGGCCGGTCAGGCGGTGGCCCGGGTGTGATTCCTCGGCCCGGTCCAGGGCCAGGTAGGCGAGAGCCCCGTTGCCCCTGACGTAGGCGGAGAAGGCGAGCAGCGTGGCGGGTTCGGCTCGTTCCGGGGCGGGGCAGGACCTGGTCAGTTCCAGCCACAGGCCCTCGGCGCTCCGGGCGTGGTCGCCGATGCAGTAGGCGAGGCTGGCGTCCCTGGTCAGCGGGTTGGACAGGGCGTGGGCCAGGTCGGCCACCTCCTCGTCGGTCAACGGGCGCTTGCGGGTCGCGGCACGCAGCACCTCGGCGTGGATCAGCTCCAGGTGGCGCGCGGGCACGGTGGCGTCGTCCGGCCGTGGGTCGTCGGCGCACAGGCGGTTGAGCAGGGCGGCCCGGCGGGACAGGGATTCCGGTGGGTCGGGGTCCAGGAGGCCGCCCAGCGCCGCGCGGCTCGGGTAGGTGACGTAACCGTCCGCCGCCGAGGACGCGGCGAACGCCGTGCTCGACGGGTCCGGCACCGTTCCGGTGGTGCCCGCGTCGTGGTAGTCGAACCAGCGCTCGCCCCTGGCCGTCGCACGCGTCCAGACCGCCAGCAGGAGCGGCACGTCGGCCTCGTGCAGGGCGTCGTCCAGCTCGTCCACCAGCGCGTCGTGCGGCAGGTGCTCGGGCGGGTCGCTCGAACCGCCGCCGACCACGACGAGCACCGCGTCGTCACCGCGGCACCTGGCCAGCGGCTCGACCAACCGGGCGGTCACCCGGTGCGGCACGCCCGGCGGCGGCAGGTCCATCCGCAACGTCATCGTCACGTCGTGGTCGTGCACCACCAGCAGCACGACCGAATCGGACGGGTGGAAGCCCAGCAGGTGGGGCACGGCGGCGATCAGGTCGCCCGGGTCGCGCAGGCGGGTCGGGGGCAGGAGCTTCGTCATGGGTACGACCATGGCGGACGGCGGTCGGGATGGCCGGCGGCGATCGCCGAACTGTGGACAACTCGGAAAGGCCGCCCCCAGCAGAAGCGGGGGCGGCCCTACGACCTGCGGAAACTCAGCAGCTCGGTGCTACTTGACCGTCCGAACCTGTGTACACGTACGCATCGGAGATGTAACCCGACCCGATCTTGTCCCACAGGCTGGTGGTGCCGTACTTGCCGGTGATCGTCTCACCCTTGGCCTGGCAGCTGATCGTCACCGTCGCGCCGTTGGCCACCGAGCCCACGGCCGCGTACTGCGTCCCCGGACCCGAGCGGATGGTCACCGACGCGCCGCTGTCGGTCCCGACCGTGCCGGTCACGCCGGTGGTGGTGCACGAGTTGCGGCTGGTGTAGCTGCGGGTGCCCCAGTAGTAGATCTGCGTCCCGCCGAACGTGATCTTCACGTCGACACCGTTGAGCCTCTGCTCGTAGTGCAGGTGCGGCCCGGTCGAGCCACCGGTCGACCCGACGTTGCCGATCCGCTGGCCGATCCGCACGGACTGCCCGACGGACACGCTCTGCACGGACAGGTGCGCGTACCGGGTCCGCCAGCCGGAGCCGTGGTCGATCTCGACCCACCGCCCGTAGCTGGTGCTGCCCTCGTTCGCGACCCGCGTGACGGTGCCCGCCGCCGACGCGACCACCGGGTCGCCGTCGTCGTTCGTCCGGTTGAAGTCGACCGAGTTGGCGGGGCTGTGGTTGGTGCGGGTCTGGCCTTCCCACACCTGGTTGCACGGGAACGGCATCTGGAAGCTCGGCGCCGCCGCGGCCTCGCCCTGCGTGAGGACGAGGCCGATCAGCGGCGCCACCAAGGCCGTGACGAACACACGTCGGTTCATCTGCCACCTCCTGGACGACTGACGACTGGGGGTGATCATCCGACCACGGCGCGCCGGTCTAGTGGAAGACTTACCAGGTGTTGAGTTGGTGAATTAGTTCCTAACCATCCGAACGGAGCAGCAAGTCGTACCCCGCTCAGCAGTTGCGACTGGTGTAGTTGCGCGAGCCCCAGTAGAGGATCTGCGAGCCGTTGAACACGACCTTCTGCGCCACGCCGTCCAGCCGCTGCTCGAAGTGCAGGTGCGGTCCGGTCGAGCCGCCGGTCGAGCCGACGTCGCCGATCCGCTGCCCCCTGGACACGGCCTGGCCGACGCTCACCCGCTGCACGGACAGGTGCGCGTACCGGGTGCGCCACCCACCGCCGTGGCCGATCTCGATCCACCGGCCGTAGCTGGTGCTGCCCTCGTTCTCCACCCGCGTCACGGTGCCCGCCGCCGAGGCCACGACCGGGTCGCCCAGGTCGTCGGCGCGGTTGAGGTCCACCGCGTTCGCCGGGCTGTGGCCGGTCCTGGTCTGGCCCTCCCAGACCTGGCCGCACGGGAACGGCATCTGGAACGCGGGCGCCGCGACGGCCTCGCCCTGTACGAGGGCGAGGCCGACCAGCGGCGCGACCAGTGCCGTGACGAAAGCGCGCCGGGTTCGGCTCATCTGCCACCTCCTTGACGACTGTGGCGCAGATCCGACCACAGCCGTGCCCGTAAGTGGAAGAGTCCCGAAGTAGACGCTTCGTGAATTACTTTCTAACCCACCGATCGGCGCAACGCGGTGACGCCGCCGACCACGGGCAGTTCCACCACCGTCCGGCTCAGGTCGACCGAGAGACCCGCGCCCGGCTCGGGCCGCAGCGTGTAGTCGTGGTCAGAAGAGATCAGCACGAACTCGACGCGGTGACCAGACGGGACCACGTAGTCGTTCGGCTGGAGCTCGACCTCGACCCGGTACTGCTTGCCCGGCTCGACCGGCCGGGTCAGCGACGGCGACACCCGGTTCTGCGGGTCGGTCCACCCGCGCGTGATCACGTGCGACGTGCCGTCGGGAGCCCGGTCCACCAGCAACGCGGTCACGTTGGCCGCCGGCCGGTCGAACGAGATCGCCAGGTCGACCCGGGCCGTGCCGGAGAACCGGACCGGCTCGGTGGTCGGCCGCGTCGCGTACGCGAGCCGGTTGCCGGAGCTCGGCAGGTCCACCAGGTCCTCGGCGAGCTTCGACGAGTCGTCGCGCAACGACTCCACCACGGCGCTGCCGGGCACGGACTCGAACCGCAGCGCGCCCTTGGCCGTGCCGCCCGCCCACGGGTACACGCGCGCGGTCGACGTGCCGGGAGCGGGCCAGTCGGCCTCGTCCACCCAGGTGGTCTTGTCCTCGCGCTGGATCGTCGCCTTGGGCTCGCGCTCGATGCCGTTGTCGACGCCGTAGAGGTAGTGGCTGAACCACCGGTTGACCGTGCGCCGCCACTCGACCGACCGCAGCGTGTCGGGGTCGGTGTGCCCGGACTGGTGCAGCCAGATCTTGTGCTCCACGCCGTGCCGCCGCAGCGCCTCGTACCACTGCGCCACGTGCTTGACCTTGACGTTCCAGTCGCTCAGCCCGTGCACGGCCAGCACCGCCGCACGCACCTTGGACGCGTCCTTGACGTAGTTCCGCTCGTCCCAGAACCCGCTGTAGTCACCCGTCACGCGGTCCTGCCGCGCCGCCACGTCGGCGATCACCGGCTTGCAGATCTCGCGGTCCGCGCGCGTGTAGACGTACTCCGCCAGCACGTCCAGGTCCTCGCCCTGGAACGTGCCGGGAGCGACCACCGCGCCGTCGGCCCGGTAGTAGTCGTACCAACTGGAGATGGCCGCGATGGGCACGATGGCCTCCAGGCCCTCGACCCCGGTGGCGGCGACGGCGTTGGGCAGGGTGCCGTTGTACGACACGCCCATCATGCCGACCTTGCCGGTGGTCCAGCCCGCCACGACCGGCGCGCCCGCCGCGTCGCGCGCGGTGGTGCGGCCGTTGAGCCAGTCGACCACGGACTTCGAGCCGATCGTCTCGTTGCGCCCGCCCGAGGTGGGGCAGCCGGACGACTGGCCGGTGCCCAGCGACTCGGCGTAGACCATGGCGAAGCCGCGGGAGAGGAAGTAGTCCTCGTAGCGCCCGGACCGGATCGGCGCGGGGTTGGGCCCGACCGCGGCGGCGATCCGCTCGTCCGCCTCGGCCTTGAGCAGCGAACCGTCGCGCCGGTCGTACCCGCCGCGGCGGTTCGGCACGTAGAGCTCCACGTCGACGTCGTGGTTGGCCACGTCGTTGCCGCCGGAGAAGTAGGGGCTGTTGAAGAACACCACCGGGACCTTCAGCCCGCGGTCGGTCGCCTTCTGCCGCACCACCTCGGCGTAGACCTCGTCGTCACGCCCGTCGCGGTCGCTGTCGACCGGCGCGCGGACCCACACGCTCTCGCGCACCACGTCCTGCGGGTCGAAGACGGGTTGCGCCTCGCCGCCGACGAACACCGGGCCCTCCGCCGCGCCCTCGGCCACGGCGGGCGTCAGCCCCAGCGCGACCAGAGCGGCGAGCACCGCGGCTCTCCGTGCACCCTTCACGACCGAACCCCCATCATGTGTAGGACAGGTTTGCGGCTGACCCTCCCGCGCCCCACAACCCCTGTCAAGGGTTCCCAAAGTCCACAGTAGACAGAGATCCAATACCCGACGATCGGCCCTTGACCAGCGGCGGAGACGTGTGCGACCCGAGGGCTCAAGCGGTCACTGCCGGCCTGGACCGACGCGCCCGGTCACCGACGCCGCTCGCCACCGCCACCCCGAGCGCGGCCAGCGCCATGGCCGCGCCGACCCAGTTGGGCGAGGTGTAGCCGAACCCGGCGTCGATCGCCACGCCGCCCAGCCACGCGCCCGCCGCGTTGCCGAGGTTGAACGCGGCGATGTTCGCCGCCGACGCCAGCGCGGGCGCGCCCGACGCCTGCTCCAGCACCCTGGCCTGCAACGGCGCCACGGTCGCGAACCCGAACACGCCGAACACCGCGATCGTCACCGCCGCCGGCACGGCCCACTGCGCGGTGAACGCGAACACCGCCAGCACCACCGCGAGAGCGCCCAGGAACGCGTACAGGCTGGGCATCAGGCGACGGTCCGCCGCGCGCCCGCCCACCACGTTCCCCACGCACAGCCCCGCCCCGAACAGCACCAGCAACCACGTCACCGCGCCCGGCGAGAACCCGGCCACCTCGGTCATCATCGGCGCGACGTAGGTGAACGACGCGAACACCGCGCCGAACCCGAGGGCCGTCGTCACCAGTGCCAGCCACACACCCGGCCGCCGGAACACCGCCAACTCGCCCCGCAACCCGGTCGACGCGGGTTGCGGCGGCACCAGCGCCACGATCCCCACCAGCCCGGCCACCCCCAGCGCGGTCACCGCCCAGAACGTCGACCGCCAGCCGAACTCCTGTCCCAGCGCCGTGCCGGCGGGCACGCCCAGCACGTTCGCCGCGGTCAGCCCGGTGAACATCATCGCGATCGCCCGCGCCCGCCGGTCCGGCGCGACCAGTCCCGCCGCCACCACCGACCCGACGCCGAAGAACGCGCCGTGGCACAGCGCGGCGACCACGCGTCCCACCATCAGCAGCGCGTAGTCGTCGGCCACCGCGCACACCAGGTTGCCCAGGATGAACAACCCCATCAGGCCCACCAGCAGCTGCTTGCGCGGCAGCCTCGACCCGCCCGCCGTGATCAGCGGCGCGCCGACCACGACGCTGAGCGCGTAGCCGGAGACCAGCAGCCCGGCGGACGGGATCGACACCCCGAGGTCGCCCGCCACCTGCGGCAACAGGCCGACGACCACGAACTCCGTGGTCCCGATGCCGAACGCGCCGACGGCCAGCGCGAGCAACGCGGGCGGCATCACAGCTCACCCAGCCAGGTCCGCAGTTCACCCAGCAGCACGCGGTACTCGTCCAGCACGCCGTCCATCAACACGAACGGGTGAATCGTGCCGTCGAACTCGCGCAGCCGCACCGGCACGCCGGCCGCCGCCAGCTTCGCCGCGTACCGCTCGCCGTCGTCACGCACCGGGTCGTGCCCGGCGATGGCCACGAACGCGGGCGGCAGCCCGTCCACCGCCGCGCGCAGCGGCGCGGCGAGCTCGGAGACCGGCGACGAACCGAGGTAGTGCGCCCAGAACCACCTCATCGCCTCCGTCGACAGCGCGTAGCCGTTCGCGTGGTCCACATAGGACCGGGTGGTGAAGTCGACGTCCAACGCCGGGACGACCAGCACCTGGAACGCGAGCCGGTCGCGGGCCTTCAGCGCCACGGCCGCGGCGAGGTTGCCGCCCGCGCTGTCGCCCATCACGCCGATCCGCGCCGGGTCGACGTCCACCGACGCCGCGTGCTCGAACAGCCACGCCGTGGCCGCGCACGAGTCGTCCAGCGGCACGGGGAACGGGTGCTCCGGCGCCTTCTGGTAGTTCACCGCGAACACCGCGTGCCCGGTGGCGTTGGCCAGCGCGCGCAGCGCCACGTCGTAGATGTCGAGGTTGCACGTCACCCAGCCGCTGCCGTGCAGGAACACGATCGCCGGGAACGGCCCGTCGCCCTCGGGGTAGTAGATCCGGGCGGGCAGGTCGGCCGTCGGGCCCGGCACGAAGAGGTGCGCGATCCGGGCCACCGGCTCCGGCGCGCCCTGGAACGCCAGGAACCCCCACTGCGCCTGCCGCGCCTCGAAGACCGTCGACTTCTCCAACGCGGGCGCGCCCGCCAGCTTCTCCAGCACCGCGCGGGCCTGGTCGTTCACTGTCATGGGCCGATCATCCGACCATTCACCTCGATAAGTCCAAGGCATGTTCTTTCTCGAACCCATAAACTGATGTCATGTCGTTGAGACAGTTCGAGTACCTGGTCACGGTCGTGGACGAAGGCTCCTTCACCCGCGCCGCCGAGTTGCTGCACGTCACCCAGCCCGCCCTCTCGCACCAGATCCAGGCCCTGGAGCGGACCGTGGGCGCTCGGCTGCTCGACCGGCTACCCCGCGCCGTCCGCCTCACGCCCGCCGGTCGCGCCTGGCTGCCCCACGCCCGTGCCGCCTTGGCCGAGGCGGAGCGCGCGCTCACCGCCGCACGGCGCACGGCGGGCTTGGAGTGCGGTGAACTGCGCGTGGCCACGCTCTACTCGCTCACCCTCGGCGTGCTGCCGTCCGTGCTGAGGTGTTGGCGCGCGGAGCACCCGGACGTACGGATCCGCCTGTTCGAGCACCGCCACGCCGACGAGCTGCGCGAGGCGATGGCCGACGGGCAGGCCGACCTCGCGCTCGGCCCCGAGCCCGCGAACTGGGCCGGCTTCCGGCAGGTCCTCGGCGTGGAGGAGTTCGTGGTCGTGCTGCCGCCCGACACGCACCACCGCGAGCCGATCGACCTGCGGGACCTCGCCGACGTCGGGTGGGTGCACTACGCGCCGGGCAACGGGCTGGCCGACCTGGTCGACGCGGCGTGCGCGGCCCGGGGCTTCCAACCGGGCGCGGCCGTGCGCACCGAGCAGACCGCGGCGGCCCCCGTGCTGGCCGCGTCCGGGCTGGGACCCGCGCTCGTGCCGCGCAACATCGTGCCGGAGACGTTCGACGGCGCGGTGCTGCGCCCCGATCCCCCGGTGCGCCGAACGCTCGTCGCGTACGCGCACAAGACACCCGACCCGCTCGCGTCGGCCTTCGTGGCCTTGCTCGCCGAGGCAGGATGGGACGCATGAGGCTGGTCATCCTGGGCGGCGGCGGCTTCCGCGTGCCGCTCGTGCACAAGGCGCTGGACGAGCACATCACCGAACTCGTGCTGCACGACGTGGACGCGCACCGGCTGGAGGCGATCCGGCGCGTGCTGCGCGACGGCCCGCCGGTCACCGCCACCACGGACCTGGACGAGGCGTTGCGCGGCGCGGACTTCGTGTTCTCCGCGATCCGGGTCGGAGGGTTGGCCGGGCGCGCGATCGACGAGGAGGTCGCCCACGCGCACGGCGTCCTCGGCCAGGAGACCGTCGGCGCGGGCGGCATCGCCTACGGCCTGCGCACCGCGCCCGTGGCCGACCGGATCGCCCGCCGCATCGCCGAGCTCGCCCCGCGCGCGTGGGTCGTCAACTTCACCAACCCGGCCGGTCTGATCACCGAGGTGATGGCCCGCCACCTGGGCGAACGCGTGATCGGGATCTGCGACTCGCCGTTGGGCCTGTGCCGCCGCGTGGCCAAGGCGCTGGACCTGGACGACCCCACGTTCGACTACGCGGGCCTGAACCACCTGGGCTGGTTGCAGGGCGTCCACGTCGGCACGGAGAACCTGCTGCCCACCCTGCTGGCCGACGACGAGGCGTTGACGAGCTTCGAGGAGGGCCGGTTGTTCGGCGCGGAGTGGCTGCGGGCGCTGGGGGTGATCCCCAACGAGTACCTGCACTACTACTACTCGACGCGGGAAGCGTTGGGCGACAACCGCGGCGCTTTCCTGCTCGACCAGCAGAAGCGCTTCTACGACGGTGACGTGGACTGGGAGACCACGCGGCTGGAGCGTGAGGCGACGTACATGGCTCAAGAGCGTGAGCGCGACAGCCTCGAAGGCGGCGGGTACGAGCACGTCGCCATGGCGCTCATGCGCGCCATCGCGGACAACGAGACGGCGACGCTGATCCTCAACGTGCCCAACAACTCCACGCTGTCCACTCTGGACGACAGCGCCGTCGTCGAGGTGCCGTGCGAAGTGGACGCGACGGGCGCGCGCCCCCTGCCGGTGAGCCCGCTGCCCGACCACGCGGCCGGTCTCGTCACGTCGGTCAAGGCCGTGGACCGGCTCGTCATGGAAGGCACCCGGTCGGCCGCGCTCAAGGCGTTCGCCCTGCACCCGCTGGTCGACTCGGTCGCCACCGCCAAGAGCCTGCTGGACACCTACGTCCGCCGGCACCCGGAGCTGGCCTACCTGAGCTGAGCCCGCCCCAACGCGTCGGAACGCCGGGTGGTCTCCGGCAACCGCGTCACGCACAGCCGCAGCACCTCGGCGCACGCCCGGTCGAGGTCGATGCGGTGACCCACGGACACGAACACCGGCTTCACGCCTTGCCGCGTCCGCAGCGCCCGCCCCACCACCTCGCCGTCGTCCACGAGGTCCGTGTGCGCGCCACGCGCGTCGGCCGGCATGTCGAACCGGCCCATCGGCGTCTTGGCCACGCCGACGCTCGGCAGACCGGTCACCACCCCGAGGTGGCAGGCCAGCCCGAACCGCCGGGGGTGCGCCAACCCCTGCCCGTCGCACACCAGCAGGTCCGGCGTCACGGTCAGCTCCTCCACCGCCTCCAGCAACGACGGCAGCTCCCGGAACGCGAACAGCCCCGGCACGTACGGGAAATCGGCCTTGCCCGTCACCACGGCGGAGTCGACCGTCTCCAACGACTCCGCGTCGAGCACGACGACCGCCGCGGCCAGCCGGTCGTCGTCGGCGTAGGACACGTCGAGCCCGGCGACGTGCCGCACCACCAATCCCGGATCGGTCACGGTCGACACGGACGGCCGCAGCCGTTCCTGCTCGGCGATCGCCTCTTCGGGGGTCACTCGTGCCTCACCGCGGCGCGGTGGGCCGCCAGCAGGTCCTCGCCGAAGTCGCCGGAGCGCCGCCGCCACACCGAGTGCGCGTGGTTGGCGTCGTTGTCGGTGTTGTCGTACTCGATCAGCAAGTCCGGCCCCTGGATCCGGTAGTAGTGCCCCGCGCCCCGCTTGTCCGAACCCTCCCACGAGAAGTGCAGCCGGTCGAGGTCCAGCGCGTCGAACTCCTCGTCGGCCAGGTCGCTGTGCAGCCGGTCCAGGTAGTACCGCACCAGCCCGACGAGCAGCCCCCGTGACGCCCGGTCGAGCTGCGCGGGCGTGACGCCGACCGGCTCCAGGTCGCCGACCCGCCGCGCGTTGCCCGTCTTCAGGTCCGGCGGTGGGGTGCCGGCGACCACGGCCAACCCGCGAGCCGTGCGCCCCATCCGGTCCAGCAGCTCGCGGGCCAGCTCCTCCTCCAGCCGCAACGGCTCCAGCACCGTGCGGCCCCGGTACGTGGTGCGGGCCGGGTGCGCGCCGAGGAAGAACGGGGTGGCCGACACGTGCCCGTCGGCCACCACCACGCTCACCGAGAGGTGGTGCCCCTCGATCCGCCAGCCCCACGGCTCGTCGCCGGGCTCGCCCAGCAGCACGGTCCAGTAGTCGCCCTGGTGCCGGTCGCGGGTGCCGCCTTCGCGGTCGTCCAGCACGTCCTCCAGCGCCATGATCGCGGTGGTCTGGGCGTAGGCGTGCGGGCTGAGCACGCACGACAGCAACCGGTGCACCGCTTTGCGCTGGTCACGAGTCAGGTCGCCGTACACGACCCCCGGCCGCGGCCCCGGCGTGTACGCCCACCGCGTGCGCAGGTCGTCGGCCATGCTCCCCACGGCCGCCGCCCGCTGCCCGTCGTCCAACAGGCCGAGGAAGCCCCGGGTGGCTTCGGCGATCTCGCGCAGCATCCCTCGAACCTATCCGCGCGGCAGTCCTGCGGCCACGCACGCCCAGGTCGCCCGGTGCTGCTTGAGCAGGTCGACGCCGCACTCGACGGCGTGACGCTGCCTGTCGACCTCCTTGTCGAACGCCGGCGGCCGCTCACCTGCGGTAGGCCTTGGCGGCCCGCACCTCGCCCGACCGACACGTCCCGCACGATCGGCCCCTCGGCGTCCGTGCGAGGACGACCCGGCCTGGCACCCACGGGTAGAGCGACCACCGCGCGTCGGTCAGGTCGCCCGCCCCGCCGCCGATCACTTCGCCGCTGGAACGCGGTCCGGCGGCGAGCCTCTACAGCCGGCTTTCCCAGCGCTCGATGATCCGCTTGGCCGTGGCACTGTCGATCGGCTCGAACGTGCCGTCGTAGCGCCCGCGCCGCCAGTCCTCGCGGACGTAGCTGTCCCGCCAGCCCGTGCCCGGGAAGTACCGCTGCTCCAGTTCCCCTCCGTGCTCGGTCGTCCACGTGCGGAGCACCCCACTGGGATCGTCCACGGTGGATCCGTCCAGCCAGGCGAGGTAGGAGTACGGCCGGCCGTCGAAGGTCTCATCCCGGCTGAGCCGGTCGCGCAACGCGTCCTCGAACCGCACCGCTGCCTGCTCGTCCACCCGGTACACGTCGGAACTGCTGACCTTCGAGCTGGTCAACACCGCGCTGGGCATCCAGGCCAGCCGGGTCGTGAACGACTCCTGGCGCACCTGCCCGCTCTCGTCCACCCACCGGCGGACCATCACCCCGGGGTCCTCCGGCCGTGGACGGGCCGGCGTGACGATGGCGAAGTACTCGTACTGCTGCACCAACTGAACTCCGTTTCGTCCGGGCAGTGGACTCGACCGATGCCGCGCGGAGAGTCTCCCGCGCGTTCGAGTACGTCGTGCACTGCGGCGTGAGCAGGACGGGGCGGTGCCGGAGTGGAGCGTAGTGGCGTTGGAGTCGACCGTGCCTACCTGGGACAGCGCGGGATCAAGGCGACCATTGACCAGCCCCCGACCAGGTCGCCCACCGCGTGCGCAGGTCGTCGGCCATGCTCCCCACGGCCGCCGCCCGCTGCCCGTCGTCCAACAGGACGAGGAAGTCCTCGGTGGCCTCGGCGATCTCGCGCAGCATCCCTCGAACCCATCCGCGCGGCAGGCCCGCGGCCACGCCCGCCTAGGGCCAGGGCTTGAGCTCCGGAGCGTCGCCGGTGATCGTCCCCGCCGGCTCGCGGCCGGCCAGCCACGCGGTCAGGTCGGTGAGCGAGCCGGTCAGCGTGACGTCCTCCCCCTCGCCGAGCGTCCACCGCCGTTCCGGCGCCTGTAGCGTGAGCCGGACGCCGTCCGGGACCCGCACGGACAGGAAGTCGACGACGTGGTCGCAGAACTCGGGCGACCACGTGACGGGCCCGAGGTCCAGGTCGCGGGTGTGGATCTCGACCTCGCGCCAGATCGCGTAGGCCGTGCCGGTGAGCGTGCCGTCGCGGTAGAAGACGGGGGTGTCCCAGTCCCGCACGCCCGCCCACGCCTTGGCGAGCCGGGCGGCGGCGTCGGCGATCGCGGCCCGGTGCTCCGCCGCGCTCCGCCCGGCTGCCGCCTCGATCGCGGCGTCACGCTCGGCCCGCCCGCCGGGGTAGACCTCGACCTTCGTGCCCTCGTTCTCGGCCTGGCCCGCCAGCCCGACGGTGACGTTCGCCAGGTGGGCCAGCACGTGGCCGCGCGTCCAGCCGGGCAGCACCGACGGCTGCGCGACCTGCTCGTCCGTCAGGTCCTCGATCACCTCGGCCAGCCTGCGGTGGGCGTCCAGCGCGTTCGCCTGGATCGTCACGGCTCCCCCTAATGGTTCATCGACTCAAAGGCGTTAGGAACCTACCACTAGACTCGTCGGGGTGGCACTGGCGTTGGAGTTCGCGGGCACGGTCCGGCACGACGGGCACGGCGGGCTCGCGGACGACCTGGCCACCCCCGAGGGCTTCACCGCGTGGACCGGGGTGCGAGCCGACGAGGCTTTGCGGCTGCGGGCGGTCGAGCTGCGCTGGGCCGTGCGGTCGCTGTTCGCGCACGTGGCACAGGCCGACGAGCGCATGGACACACCGCACCTGATGGACGTCGAGCGCGCGCTGGACATCGTCAACAGCACGGCCGCACGCGTGCCACGGGCCGCACAGCTGGAGTGGGAGGAGCAGCCGAGGCTGCGGTACGTGGACGCGGCCGACGAGGGCGACCGCCTGCTGGCCACGCTGGCGACGGCGGCGATCGAGTTCCTGGCCGGCGGCTCCCGCGCCGACCTGCGCGCCTGCCCCGCGCCCCGGTGCGTCCGGTACTTCGTGAAGGCCCACCCCCGGCAGGAGTGGTGCAAGCCGTCGTGCGGCAACCGGGCCAGGGTCAGCCGCCACTACCACCGCGCCCGCTGAGGCCGGGACCGCGCGGACGCCCGCGAGCGCCCGCGCGGCCGGCGTTCAGCCCTGCACGATGTAGGCGGTCAACTGGTCGTGGTCTTCCTGCAACTGGCTGATCCGGCTCTTCACCACGTCGCCGATGCTGACGATGCCGACCAGCCGGCCATCGTCGACCACAGGCACGTGCCGGATGCGCCGTTCGGTCATCAACACCGTGAGGCTGTCCACCGAGTCGCGCGGCGTGCAGGTGAACACCTCGCTCGTCATGATCTCCGCCACGGGCGCGGCCAGCAGCTCGCCGCCCCGGTCGTGCAGCCTGCGCACGACGTCGCGTTCGGACACGATCCCGACGATCCCCTCGGACCCGAGCACGACCATCGCGCCCACGTTGTGCTCGGCCAGCGCGGCGACGAGCTCCGCCACCGACGCTCTGGACTCCACCGTGGCCACGGCCGAGCCTTTGTTGCGCAACACGTCAGCGATCCTCATGGGCGCCTCCCGATCTCCGCCGGACCCGGTTGCTACCCAGCTCAGGCTAGTTCCCCGGGCACGTGATCGGCAGAGCACGCGCCCGATGGGGAGCACTGTGCCTCCAACCGCACCACGGATCATCACCCGCTCGGAGCAGCCACCGGTGGACCGCGTCGCGATCACCACGCGCCCACGACCACCACCAAGCATCCACAATGGACTGAACCGGCACGACGTCGCCGGGCCGCATCGCACTTCGGCTCTCCGCGCGGCATCGGGACCGGCGGTGAAATCGTTGAGCAGCCGGGATTTCCCGAACGCCGCCTCAATGCCGAAGAGCACCTCGCGGGCGTGGTGCAACGGGCCCGCGAGGTGCTCGAGTTCGGCCGCCCGACCGGCTCCGGGTTCACCAGGTGTGCGCACCGGAGACCGATCGGGCGGTGTCCGGCGATCAGCCGCCGCTGGTGCGGCGGAACACGCGTCGTCCCACGAACGTGTTCTGCTGCGGCCGGCCGGGGACCTTGTTCACGCCGTCGTTCTTCTGGGCGTGACCGCGGCGGGCCGCGCGGTTGAGCGGCACGGCGGGCTGCTCCGGCTGCTCCTGCTCGCCGTCGTCGACCTGCGGAACGTCCTGATCGGTCATCTGTGCCTCCTGGGTGTGGCGATGTCGCTGGTCAGCGACGCCGCATGGCGTACTGGCGCGGGTTGACGACAGCTCGGCCGCCGCCGAAGCGCGGGTGCACCGCGCCGGACGAGCGGGCGCCGCGGCGTGCGGCGCGGTTGGTCGGCTGACCGTCGTGTGGCGGTTCGTTGCGCATGGTGGGCATGCGATCGCCTCCTCGGTGTTCGAGGCGTGCAAAGAGTACGACCCGTGGTTCGACAGGGTCGCGAGAAGAGCCGCTGGGGCCACCAGGAGAAGGGCGCGGCACGGCCCGAGGCCGCTGCGGCGCTGGAGGAAGAAGTCCTCAGAGGTAGATCTGGAAGAACATGGTCATGACGTTAGCCTGCTTCACACCGCCACGCCAATCCTTTTCCCGACCGGCCCGGACCTCGACCGCTCGCACCACGCCACGGCGGGGGTCGTCGCCAGCGCGGCGGCCAGGAACAGCGCGCCGAGCACGAGCCAGCCCACCGCTCCCCCGCCCAGCACCAGGGTGGTGAGCAGCAAGGGGCCGACGGTGCGCGCGACGGCCGTGCCGGTGCCGTAGAACCCCTGGTACTGGCCCTGCTTGTCGGCCGGCGCGAGACCGAACCCGATCTCCCACGAGCCCGCGCCGTGCAGCATCTCGCCGACGACCTGGACGCCCGCCGCGGCCACGAGCACCACCACCGCAACCCGATCGGGTACACCCGCGGCCAAGGCGAACACCGCGCAGGAGGCGAGCAACAACACCCCGCCGCGCCGCACCGACCGTGCCGCCGTGCGCAGGTCCGTGACGCCGCGCGCCAGCCGCACCTGTCCCACCACCACCGCGACCGTGTTCAAGACGAACAACAGGCCGACCACCCACTTGGGCGCGGACGTGCGTTCGACGACCCACAACGGCACGACCAGGCTCAGCATCGGCATGTAGAGCAGCACGACCGAGTTCAGCAGCGCCACCACCGCGTACGGCCGGTCCTTCAGCACGCCGAGGCGTCCCGTCCGGGCGACCGCCGCCACTTCCGGCACCCGGCGCAGCACCGCCGCCGCGACCACGAACCCGACCGCGTCCAGCGCGAACACCGCCAGGTAGGCCACCGCCGTGTCCACCTGCAACGCCAGCCCGCCCAACCCCGCACCCACGGCCAATCCGCCGTTGACCGCGGACTGCAGCACGGCCCGCACCCGCGTCCGCGCCGCCGGCTCGACCAGCCCCGCCAGCAACGCCTGCCGCGCGGCGGCCAACCCGCACTGACCGCACGTGTAGACGCACGCGGCCACCACGAACGCCCAGAACGACCGGACCACCAGGAACGACGCCAGCGCGCCCGCCGTGACGACGGCCAACCCGACCGCCACCCGCCTCGGCCCGACCCGGTCGGCGAGGTGCCCCAACCCCACCCCGACCACCGCGCCGACCGCCCAGGCCACCGTCAACGCCACCCCGACCCGGGTCGCCGACAGGCCCACGATCCGGGTGAAGTACAGCGCGGAGCACACGTAGAACGCCCCGTCACCCACCGAATTGGCCACCTGGGCGACCGCGAGCACCTTCGTCGTCCTCATGGACATCACGCTAAGTGCCCGATTGGCCCACGCTAAGGGCCAAACCAGTGCCCGAAGAGTGGGCCAATCAGCTCCCGGGCGTCACTCCGCGATGTCCACGATCTCGCCCTCGATCACGGTGCCCTCCACGACCGCCGGAGGCTCGTCGCGCTCGGTGAAGAAGCGGGAGGCGAAGGCGCCCACGGCGCGGGTCGTGACGGCGTCGAACGTGCCGCCGATGACGCCGCCCACCAGCGGCACGCCCTTGGCCAGGGTGACGGTCGCCTTGGTGGTGCCGTACTTGGCCAGGAGGGTGAAGCCGACGCGCTTGTTGACCTCGCGGATGAGCTGCGCGGGGATGCGCTCGATCAGGTTCATGGTGAGCTTGGAACCCACCTTGATGCCCGCCTTCTTCAGCAGCTCGGTCCCCGCGTTGCCCAGCAGGCACACCAGGATCGCGGTCTGCACCTCGTCGCTCTCCAGGTCGTGCCCGTGCACGGCCGCGATCGACGCGATCAGGTGCGTCTGCACCAGGTAGGACGCGGTCAGGTTCGCGGGCAGCGTGACCGGCAGGGTGATCAGGCCGCCGATGTTCGTGGCGAAACCCTGCACGCCCGCCGCCGCCACGTGCGTCCGGATCAGGTGCTTGATCGCCTCCTCCGGCGTCAGCCCCTTGTCCAGCGCCTCCACGGCCATCTGGCGCGCGCTCTTGAACGGTCCGAACCCGTTGATGCCCACCCTGAGGAGGTGGTCGACGGCGTTCTGCTGCACTCTGGTGATCGCACCCGGTTCGTCCACCATGCCCCAGAGGTTACGCGGCGCGCGATCGGGTAGCCGAGGCCAATGGACATGTCTTCGTTGGGAGAGCTGGTCAGGCAGCGCGGCCCGTTCGCGTCGGTCTACCTGGACGCCTCGCACGACACCGAGGACGCGGCCAAGGCCATGGAGCTGCGCTGGCGCGCGGTGCGCGGGGAACTGGCCCGGCAGGGCGCGGACGACGCGACCCTGGACGCCTTGCAGGAGGCCGTGCTGACGCCGGTGCCGGGCAAGTCCGGCCGGGCGCTGATCGCGGCGCACGGCAGGCTGCTGCTGGACCGGGTGCTGCCGCGCCCGCCCGCGGTGGAGACCGCGCGCTGGTCGGACCTGCCGCTGCTGCTGCCCCTGGCCACCTGGATGGAACCCGCCGTGCCGCACGTCGTCGTGCTGGTCGACCGGGCGGGCGCGGACTTGCACGGGTACGACGGGCACGGTGAGCGGGCGGGCGAGGTGCACGACGAGGTGCGCGGCGACCAGCACCCGTTGCACAAGGTGCCCGGCGGCGGCTGGTCGCACCGGCGGCTCCAGCAGGCCGTCGAGGAGACGGCCAAGCGCAACGCGTCGCTGGTCGCCGACGAGGTCGACCGGCTGGTGACGCAGCTCGACGCGCGGCTGCTGGTGCTGGGCGGCGAGGTGCGGGCGCGGGCCGATGTGCGCGAGGAGCTGAGCGTGCGGTGCCGCGACGTGCTGATCGAGGTCGAGGGCGCGACCCTGGCCGAGGGCGGCGACGACGCCGCGTTCGACCACGCCGTGCGGTCGCTGGTGGCCCAGTACCAGTTCGACCTGGACAACGACGTGGTGGAGGAGTTCACCGCCGAGGCGGGCCGCCCGGACGGCCGCGCGGTGCAGGGGCTGGCGCCGGTGGTCGAGGCGCTGCGCGAGGCGAAGGTGGCCGCGCTGCTGGTGTCCGACCCGGCGGTGGGCGACCGCACCGTGTGGTCCGGCGACGACCCGGCGCAGGTCGCGCTGCGGGAGAACGAGCTGCGCGGCCTGGGCGTCGAGCGCGTCGGCGAGCGCCGGGCCGACGAGGCGCTGGGCACGGCCGCGGCGGTGACGGGCGCGCACGTGGTCGTCACGGACGCCGCCGGGCTGCGCGAGGGCGTCGGCGCGCTACTGCGGTACTGACAACCCGTGTTCGAGGTAGAGGGTCACGCCGCGCTCCCGTGCGTCGAGCGCGGCGGCGACCCTCCTGGCCAGGCGCGGGATCAGCAGGTCCGACACCCGGGCGGGCTCGACGTACCGGTGGCCGCGCAGCTCGTCGGGCGGTAGCCGGATCGTGGCGGAGCCCAGCGAGCCGCCGTCGAACACGAACAGGATCCGCTCCTGCTCGCCGGACGGCGCCCAGTCCACGACGAGCAGCGGGCCCGGCTCCACGGCCAGGCCCAGCTCCTCCAGCACCTCGCGGGCGCACGCCTCGCGCGGCGTCTCCCCCGGCTCGACCATGCCGCCGGGGATCTCCCAGTGGTCCTTGTACGTCGGTTCCACCAGGAGCACGCGGCCCAGCGCGTCGAGGAACAACGCGCCGGACGCCGCGAGCACCACGGGTCAGACCGCCGCCGCGACGACGTCCTCGGCCGGCTTCTTCTCCAGCGCGACCACCTTCTTGTTGCGCCGGTTGCGCTTCTCCAGGTACGTGGCCAGCCACGTGAGCAGCAGGCACATCGCGATGTACATCGCGGCCACCACGATCGTGACGGGCACCAGCGGCCGGCCGAACTCGAAGATGCTGCCCAGGTAGCGGGCGTAGTACAGCAGCTCGTTGTAGGTGATCAGGAAGCCGAGCGCGGTGTCCTTGAGCAGCACGACGAGCTGGCTGATGATCGCCGGCAGCATCGCCCGCACCGCCTGCGGCAGCAGCACGTGGATCATCACCTGCGTCTTGCGCATGCCGACCGCGTACGCCGCCTCGCTCTGCCCGCGCGGCAGGGACAGCACGCCCGCGCGGAACACCTCGGCCAGCACCGAGCCGTTGTAGAGCGTCAGGCCGAGCACCACCGAGTAGAACGGCGCGCCCAGCGACAGGCCGTAGTGGAACACGAAGATCAGCACGACCAGCGGCACGGCCCGGAACAGCTCGACCACCAGCATCGACGGCACGCGGATGACCTTGTGGTCGGACAGCTGGCCGGCGGCGAAGACCGCGCCGAACACCAGCGCCAGCACCGCGCCCGCGCCGAACGCCCGCAGCGTGTTCAGCAGCGCGTCGAGCAGGTCGGTCTGCACCTTCGTGTACTGGATCCAGGTCCACTTCTCGCCGGCGAACTGGCCGCTCTCGGCGAACCGGTAGACCACGAAACCGATCCCGACGACCAGCACGGCGATGCCGAGGACCGCGTAGAGGCGGTGGCGCAGCCGGGCTTTCGGCCCGGGGACGTCGAACAGGACCGAGCTCATCGGGCGACGCTCCACCGCTTCTCGAGGCTGCGCTGCAGCAGGGTCATGGGAATCACGAGCACCACGAAGAACGCGGCGACCCACAGCAGGCCGACCAACTGGTTCTCGCCGCGCTCGGAGAGGTTGAGGCTGATGGAACCCGCCTGGAAGACCGAGAAGCCCGCCGCGATGGTGGTGTTCTTCAGCAGCGCGATCATCGTGCTCATCATCGGCGGCACGACCGCGCGGGTGGCCTGGGGCAGCACCACGGACCCGAGCATCTGGCCGAACGTGAGGCCCAGCGCGCGCGAGGCCTCCGCCTGGCCGACCGGCACGGTGTTGATGCCCGCACGCACGACCTCGCACACGAACGCCGCCGTGTAGAGGATCAGCGCGGCGAGCGCGGCGGTGAAGTAGTAGCTGGCCGCGGAGCCGCCGAACGTGTCCGTGTCCACGATCTTGAGCAGCGGGAACGCGAAGGCGAAGAAGAAGAACACCAGCGTGAGAGGGGTGTTGCGGACGATCGTGACGTACGCGGTGCCCATGGCCCGCATCACGGGGACCGGCGCGACCCGCAGCATCGCCAGGATCGTCCCCAACACCAGCGACCCGACCGCGGCGATCAGGAACAGCTCGACGGTGTTGAGGAACCCGGGCCCGTACAGGTCGAGGTTGTCGAGCAGGACGTCCATCGGCTTCCTCGGCTAGGTGGTGGGTGCGGTTAAGGTGCGGCCGGCCGCCGGAGCACCGACGGCCGGCCGTGCGAAGCGGGTCAGTAGCGCTCGATCACGGGCTTGTCGGTCGTGGAGCCCGACTTGCCCAGGGTGGCGTCGTAGGCCTTCTGCCAGTCGCCGCCGTCCAGCGCCGCCTGCAGGATGTCGTTGACCTTGTCGCGCAGCGCCTTGTCGTCCTTGGCCAGGCCGATGCCGTACGGCTCGTTCGAGAACGTTTTGCCGACGACCTTCAGCGTGGTCGGCGACTGCGAGGCGTAGCCCTTCAGGATCGCGTCGTCGGTGGTGACGGCGTCGACCGCGCCCTGCTCGAGCTGCTCGACGCACTGCGAGTAGTTCTGCAGCTCGACGATGTTCTCCGGCTCGGTCAGGCCCTCGTTCTTGACCTTCTGGATCGGCGTGGAGCCGGTCACCGAGCAGACCTTCTTGCCCTTGAGGGCGTCCTTGCCGGTGATCGAGCTGTCGTCCTTCTTCACCAGCAGGTCCTGGCCCGCGGTGAAGTACGGGCCCGCGAAGCCGACCTGCTCCTTGCGCTTGGCGTTGATCGTGTAGGTGCCGACGTAGTAGTCCACGTCGCCGTTGATCAGCGCCTGCTCGCGGCCGGCCGACGGGATCGCCTTGTAGTCGATCTTGTCGTCGCCGTAGCCGAGCTTGGCGGCGACCAGCTTCGCGATCTCGATGTCGAAGCCGGTGAACTTGCCGCTGGTCGGGTCCTTGTAACCCAGGCCGGGCTGGTCCTCCTTGACGCCGATGACGACCCGGCCACGGGCCTTGATCTTGTCGAACGTCGGCGAGCCGTCGACCTTCACGTCGGTGGCGACCTGCTGCGGGGCCGAGCCCGTGTCGCCGGGGCTGCCCTCCTTGCCGCACGCGGACAGGGCGAGGCCGCCGGCCAGCAGCACCACCGCAAGGGTGCGAACCCTCATCGTCGTTCTCCTGCTCTTCTTCGGTAGTGCGGCGCCAGGCTCAGCGCCGCGGTCGTGGGACTTCAGTGGGTCAGGATCTTGCCAAGGAAGTCCTTCGCGCGGTTGGACTTCGGCGCGGAGAAGAACGCCTCCGGCGTCGAGTCCTCGACGACTTCGCCGTCGGACATGAAGATGACCCGGTCCGCGGCCTTGCGGGCGAAGCCCATCTCGTGGGTGACCACGAGCATGGTCATGCCCTCCTTGGCCAGCGTCGTCATCACGTCCAGCACCTCCTGGACCATCTCGGGGTCCAGCGCGGAGGTCGGCTCGTCGAACAGCATCACCTTGGGCCGCATCGCCAGGGCGCGGGCGATCGCCGCGCGCTGCTGCTGGCCGCCCGACAGCTGGGCGGGGTACTTCTCCGCCTGGTTCGCGATGCCGACCCGCTCCAGCAGCTCCATGGCCGTCTTGCGGGCCTGGGCCGCAGGGGTCTTGCGGACCTTCAGCGGCGCGAGCATCACGTTGTCGACGATGCTCTTGTGGGCGAACAGGTTGAACGACTGGAACACCATGCCCACGTCGGCGCGCAGCCGGGCGAGTTCCTTGCCCTCGGCGGGCAGCGGCTGGCCGTCCACCTCGATGACACCGGACTCGATCGGCTCCAGCCGGTTGATCGTGCGGCACAGCGTGGACTTGCCCGAACCCGACGGGCCCAGCACCACGACGACCTGCCCCTTCGGCACCTCCAACGACACGTTCTTGAGCACGTGCAGGGGTCCGAAGAACTTGTCCACGCCCGCCATCCGGATCATCGGCGGAGCAGGAGTGGCGGCGGTCATCAGTCCTCCAGTAGGGGTTCCTGAGCGATGGCGGAAACCTAGGTGTGAATCACCACACCAGTCCAGGCGGTTGAGCAAGACTTAGGGTCTCAACTCTGTCACAGGGTGGCGACACTTATCGGGGAGGCTCCACGGTGCGGGTGCTGTTGGTCGAGGACGACGACCGGGTGGCAGAAGCGCTGGTGCCGGCGCTGACGCGGCGTGGTTTCACGGTAGACCGGCAGGCCACCGGTCGGGGGACGCTCGATCGGCTGACGGGTGTCGACGTGGTGTTGCTCGACCTGGGCCTGCCCGATGTGGACGGGGTCACGCTGTGCCGGCACATCCGGGCGGCGAGCGACGTGGCGATCATCGTCGTGTCGGCGCGCGGCGAGATCGACGACCGCATCCTCGGCCTGCACGCCGGGGCGGACGACTACCTGGTCAAGCCGTACGACGTGGGCGAGCTGGTGGCGCGGGTGCACGCGGTGCGGCGGCGGCGCGGCGACCCGGTCGGCGTCGGCGGCACCGGTACCGAGGTGTTCGAGGTCGCCGACGTGCGGGTCGACCTGGCCCGGCACGAGGTCACCGTGGCGGGTGAACCGGTGGCGTTGTCGCGCAAGGAGTTCCAGGTGCTGGCGCTGGTCGTGGCGGCGGGTGGCGCGGTGTGCACGCGGGAGCGCATCCTGGCCGAGGTGTGGGGACGCACCTGGGCGGGCGCCAACCGGACCCTGGACGTGCACGTGGCCACGTTGCGGACCAAGCTCGGGCGTCCTTCGTTGCTGGAGACGGTGCGCGGTGTCGGGTACCGGTTGAGCGGGGGCTGAGTGCGGTCGCGGCTGCTGGGCATCGTGTTGACGCTGGTCGTGCTGGTCCTGCTCGGCCTGGGCGTCCCGCTGGGCCGGGGCATGGCCCAGGCCGAGCAGCAGGAGATGTTCCTGGACCGGCTCACCGACACCACCCGGTTCGCGTCGGTGGCGCAGCGGCCGTTCATCGACGACCAGCCGGAGGTGCTCGAGCCCGAGCTGCGCCGCTACCACGAGCTGTACGGCATCCGGGTGGTCCTGCTCGGGCTGGACGGGCAGGTGGTCGCGTCGTCCTCGGACGACGTGGACGTGTCCGGGCCGGAGGTGGCCGACCTGGTGCGCGGCGCGCTGGCGGGCCGCCAGCCGGTCGCGCCGGAGCTGGTCATGCCGTGGGAGTCGACCGAGCTGGTGCTGGCCGAGCCGGTGCTGGAGGCGGGCGAGGTCCGGGGCGCGGTGGTGACGTTCTCGCCGACGTGGAAGACGCGGGGCGAGGTCCTGCTGTGGTGGTCGGTGTTGCTCGGCGGCAGCCTGCTGGTGCTCGCGCTCGGCGTGTTCGTGGCGTTGCCGCTGGTCCGGTGGACGTTGCGGCCCGTGCGCCGGCTGGACGACGCGACCGGGCGGCTGCTGGCCGCCGTGGTGTCGGGCCAGCCCGTGCAGCCGGTGGGCTCGTCCGACGGCCCGCCCGAGCTGCGGCAGCTCTCGCGGTCGTTCGACCAGATGGCGGCCAACGTGGGCGACGTGCTGGCGGCGCAGCGGGCGTTCGTCGCCGACGCCTCCCACCAGCTTCGCAACCCGCTGACCGCGCTGAAGCTGCGGCTGTCCAACCTGGAGGACCACGTGGTCGGCGAGGGCGCGGCGCACCAGGCGGCAGCGCTGGACGAGGCCAACCGGCTCAACCGGATCCTGGACGAGCTGCTGTCGATGGCGCGGGCGGGCGCGCCGTCGGTCGACCCGGTGCCGGTGGACGTGGACCGGGCGGTGGCCGGTCGGCTGTCGGCGTGGCAGCCCGCCGCCGCGGCCCGCGAGGTGCACCTGGTGCTGGACGGCGAGCCCGGCGGCAAGGCCCTCGTGCCGCCGCGCGGCGTCGAGACCGTGCTGGACGCGCTGCTGGACAACGCGCTGAAGTTCACCTCCGACGGCACCCTGGTGCACGTCGACGTGCGGCGGCGCGACGGCGTGGTGCGGCTGTCCGTGCAGGACGAGGGCCCCGGCCTCGCGCCGGACGAGCTGGAGCGCGCCACGGACCGGTTCTGGCGCAGCCCGGCGCACCAGAACGTGCAGGGCTCCGGCCTGGGGCTGGCGCTCGTCCGGCAGATCGTGGAACGGGTGGACGGCTCCGTGCGGCTGGAGTCGCCGGAGGGTGGCGGCCTGCGCGTGACCGTCGAGTTCCCGGCCGCCTGAACCGGTCAGGACGTGACGGCCACGCCCTCGGGCTCCTTGCCCACGGCGAACGGGGCGGCGGGCTTGCCGCTGTCGGCGTCGATGACGGAGACGCTGTCGGACCCCGTGTTGGTGATGTAGACGAAGCTGTCGTCGGGCGCGGCGGCGGAGCCCTCGGGCATGTCCTGGACCTTGACGTGTCCAGGGGCTTGCCGCCGGGCCCGAGGATGCTGACCGTGTCGGACCCGGTGTTGGCCACGTGCACCCGGCCGCCGGGCGTGACCGAGACGCCGAGGGGCGCGTCCCCGACCTTGGTGGTCTCGATCGGGCGGTTGCCGCCGGTGTCGATCACGGTCACCGTGTCGCTGCCGGTGTTGGCCACGTAGAGCCGCTTGCCGTCGATCGAGATGGCGATGCCGGACGGGAAGACCCCGACCGGGATCGTCTGCACGGGCGCCTGCGACGCGGTGTCGATGACCGTGACGCTGTCGCCGCCGTTGTTGGTCACGTACACGCGGGAGCCGTCGGGGCTCGCGACCGCGCTGTGCGGGAACCGCCCGACCGGGATGGTCTTGACCGGCGCGTTCGTCGCGGTGTCGACGACCGTCACGGAGGCCGAGCCGAAGTTCGTCACGTAGGCGTGGGTGGGCGTGGCCGCCACGCCGAAGGGGCTGTCCCCGACGGGCACGGTGGCGATCACGGCGAGGGTCCGGGTGTCGATCACGGACACGGTGTCGGACGACTCGTTGGCCACGTAGACGCGGTGGCCGGCGGGGTGCGCGCCGACGCCGGTCGGGTAGTCGCCGACCGCGATGGTCGCCGTCACCATTCCGCGGCGCGTGTCGTACACGGTGACGTTGTCGGAACCGCTGTTCGCCACGAAGACCTGGATGCGCGTGGGCCACCGGGGTGTGGCGTCGAAACCGGCGCAGGCGACCACGGCCAGCACCGCGATGGCGATCCCCGTTCGTGAGCATCGACTCGTTCGGGTAATTGATGAAGACGCTGCGTAAATGCGCGCGCGTACCGACTTAACGGACATGAGCTCCCCGTATCGGTTTCTCGGACCACGCGGGCCGTCGCTGTCCCGCGCTGGTCATCACGCTAACGGCCTAGCGACCCGCAGCGCGCCGTGAACCCCCGCTCGGGCGAGCGACCAGGCAGGAGGATTCCTCCGGGGGGCTGACGAACGGAGAATTAAACTTTTACGTCGCGGTAATACCGCATCGCGCCGGGGTGCAATTCGATCGGCGTCGTCTCTATCGCCGAGCGGACCTCTATCGACCTCGCCACCGGATTCGCCGCGACCAGGGCGGGCTGTGCCCGGAACAGGCCTCGGATCAGCGCCTCGGCCACGTCGTCCGACATCGTGTCGTTCACCAGGAGGAAGTTGCGCACCACCAGCGTGACGACCGGGCCGCCTTCCAACCGGTAGGCCGACGCGGGCAGCGTCGCCGAGCCGTACACCGGGAAGTCCTCGCGCAGTTGCGGCAGCACGTCGCTCAGGTCGAGCATCCTCAGCTGCACCGTCGTGGCCAGCGTGGTGACCGCGCTCGTCGGCACCCCGCCCGACCAGAAGAACGCGTCCAACGCGTCGTTGCGGATCGCCTCCGTGCTGGTCTCCAGGTCCATGTACTGGACCTTCAGGTCCTGCTCCGGCGAGATGTGCGCCGACGCCAGCAGCCGCTCCCCGATCAGCTTCACGCCCGAGTCGCGCGCGCCCACGCTCACCCGCAGGCCCTTCAGGTCGGCCAGCCTGGTCACCGGCAGATCGGCCCGCACCACCACCTGGAAGTAGTCGTCGTGCATCCGGGCCAGCGCGTACAGCTTGTGGCCCTCCGGGCCCTTCTGCTTGTTCTCGGCGGCGTCCGCGGCCGAGAACCCCACCTGCGCCTGGTTCGTCCGCAGCCGGTCGAGGTTGTCCACCGACCCGGCGGTGCTCGCCACCTGCGGACGGGGGATGCCCGGGTCCCGGGCCCACGCGTCGGCCAGCACCGTGCTCAACTGGTGGTAGACCCCGGCCGGGCTGCCGGCCGCCATGGTGAGCTTGACCTGGTCGAAGTCGTCACCGCACGCGCTCAACGACAGGGTGGCCAGGGCCAATGCGGCCCCGACCGCGTGCAACCGCAGGAGCGTTCCCGACACCTGCGCATCGTCGCACGTCCACGCTCTACGCTGGACCCGACGGAAGGACTAGGTGCAGTGACTCGCAGTTACCAGATCCGCACGTTCGGCTGCCAGATGAACGTGCACGACTCCGAGCGCCTGGCCGGCATGTTGGAGGACGCGGGCTACACGCCCGCCGAAGGCGACGTCACGCCCGACGTCGTCGTGTTCAACACCTGCGCCGTGCGGGAGAACGCCGACAACAAGCTCTACGGCACGCTCGGTCACCTCGCGCCCGCCAAGTCCGCGAACCCCGACATGCAGATCGCCGTTGGCGGTTGCCTCGCGCAGAAGGACCAGGGCGAGATCGTCAAGCGCGCGCCGTGGGTCGACGTGGTCTTCGGCACGCACAACATCGGTTCGCTGCCCGTGCTGCTCGAACGCGCCCGGCACAACCGCGAGGCCCAGGTCGAGATCCTCGACTCGCTGGAGACCTTCCCCTCCACGCTGCCCGCCCGCCGCGACTCGGCCTACTCCGGCTGGGTGTCGGTGTCCGTCGGGTGCAACAACACGTGCACGTTCTGCATCGTCCCGTCGCTGCGCGGCAAGGAGAAGGACCGCCGCCCCGGCGAGGTGCTGGCCGAGGTCCAGGCGCTCGTCGACGAGGGCGTGCTGGAGGTCACCCTCCTGGGTCAGAACGTGAACTCCTACGGCGTCGAGTTCGGCGACCGCTACGCGTTCGGCAAGCTCCTGCGGGCCACCGGCGGCATCGAGGGCCTGGAACGGGTCCGCTTCACCTCGCCGCACCCGAAGGACTTCACCGGCGACGTCATCGCCGCCATGGCCGAGACGCCCGCCGTGTGCCACTCCCTGCACATGCCGCTGCAGTCGGGCTCGGACCGCGTGCTCAAGGAGATGCGCCGCTCGTACCGGACCGCGAAGTACCTGTCCATCCTGGACGACGTGCGGGCCGCCATGCCCGACGCCGCCATCACCACCGACATCATCGTGGGCTTCCCCGGCGAGACCGAGGAGGACTTCCAGGCCACTTTGGACGTCGTCCGCCAGGCCCGGTTCTCCTCCGCGTTCACCTTCCAGTACTCCAAGCGCCCCGGCACGCCCGCCGCCGACCTGCCCGACCAACTGCCCAAGCAGGTCGTGCAGGAGCGCTACGACCGCCTGGTCACCCTCGTCAACGAGATCGCCCACGAGCTGAACCAGGAGCAGGTGGGCCGCAAGGTCGAACTGCTGGTCGCCTCCGGCGAGGGCCGCAAGGACGCCGAGACGCACCGCATGACCGGCCGCGCCCGCGACGGCCGCCTGGTCCACTTCACCCCCGGCGACGCCCCCGTGCGTCCCGGAGACGTCGTGGAGACCGTGGTGACCTACGGCGCGCCGCACAACCTGATCGCCGACGGCCCCCTCCTGTCGCACCGCCGCACCCTGGCAGGCGACCGCTCCGAGGCGGGCCTGAAGCCGAAGACACCGGGCGTGACGCTGGGCCTGCCGTCGTTCGGCAAGCCCGCTCCCCTGCCCGCCGCCACCAGCGGGTGCGCGGTCGGATGAGCGAGGAACCGGACGACCTGGCCGGCCTCCGCGAGGAGATCGACCGGGTGGGGCGCTCGGCGGCCAGGCGGTTCGACCCCGGCGCCGGCGCCCTCACGATCGCCGTCGCGGCCCTGGCGATCCTGGTGTCGCTGATCCTGCCGTGGACCGACGACATCCAGGGCCTCAGCCTCCTGCTCGGCCAAGGCGGAGGACTGCCCGAGGTCTTCTCCTACGCCGCCGTGCTCGTGGGCGTCCTGCTCCCCGCCCTGACGCTGACCGTCCGCCGCTGGGCGCTGGCCTGGATCTGCGCCCTGGCCTCCTTCGCCGCCTCCGTGGCGGGCGTGCTGTCCATCTGGAGCACCCAGACCACCACCGGCCACCAAGCGGGCCCGGGACCGGGCGCGGGCCTCGTCCTGGCCGTGGTCGCCATCGTGGTCCTGCTCGTCACCTGGATGAAACTGGCCGCCTCCCGACCACCCCTGCAGTGACCGACCACGCCGAACTGCGCACCGACCGACTGACCCTGCGCCGGCCGGTCCCGACCGACGTGACGGCCGTGCTCGACATCCACCGCGACCCCGCGGCCTGCGCGCACAACCCGTCCGACGCCCTGCACACCCCGGCCGAAGCAACCCACCTGCTGAACCGCTGGCAGGACCACTGGCACGCCTACGGCTTCGGCTACTGGGTCGTCCGCCACCACGACGACCCGACCGTCCTCGGCTTCTGCGGCGTCAAGTCCACGATCCTGGACGACCACCGCGCCCTGAACCTCTTCTACCGCTTCCACCCCACCACCTGGGGCCAGGGCATCGCCACCGAAACGGCCCACGCCGTCGTCACCTGGGCCCGCGAACACCTGCCGGACCTACCCATCATCGCCAGGGTCCGCCCCGCCAACACCGCGTCCCAACACGTCGCCCTCAACGCCGGCCTGTCCCGCACACCCCACCTGGACCGCAACGGCGAAGACGGCCCCGACCTTCTCTACACCACCTCCTGGCCCCTCTGACCCCCTCACACCCCCCCACACCCCAAACCGACCGACTCGGACCCGCCACACCCCCACCGAGGCCCGATTTGACATGGGTTCGGGTGCCATAGGCTGGACGAAGCCGGGCAGGCTTGGCGGAACGCTTCATCCCGCCATGCCTGCCCGGCTTTGGCCTGCCTGGGGTGCCCGTAAGGGCCCCATGTCAAATCGAGCCGGGCTTGAGCTGACACCCCAGCTCAACCCAACCCCACCTACCGACTAGCCACCGCCTGCTCAGCCGCCGCCAGCCACTCACGCCACTGCTGAGCCTGCGCCTCCGCCTGCTCGGCCCGCCGCTTGTCGCCGGACGACCGCGCCTTCGCCGCCTGGGCCTCGAACTGCTCCACCCGCTCGCGGAACTGCGCGACCCGGGCCTCGGCCTCCGGGTCCGACCGACGCCACTGCGCGTCCACCGCACCCCGGACCCGCTCCTCGATCGACCGGAGCTTTCCTTCCAGCTCCCGGACCCGCTCGCGGGGCACCTTGCCGATCGCGTCCCACCGCTCCTGGATCTTGTACAGCTGCTGCCGCGCGGCCTCCAGGTCCCCCGAAGGGTCGATCCGCTCGGCCTCGGCCAGCAGCTCTTCCTTCAGCTTCGCGTTGGCCGCGAACTCGGCGTCACGCTCGCTGAACGCCTCCGACCGCTTGGCGAAGAACGCGTCCTGCGCGGCCCGGAACCGCTGCCACAACGCGTCGTCGGCCTCCTTGGGCGCACGCCCGGCGGCCTTCCACTCGACCATCAGCTCCTTGTACCGACCGGCCGTGGGACCCCAGTCGTCGGACTCGATGAGCTTCTCGGCCTCTTCGACCAGCTCCTGCTTGCGGTTCTTGGCCACGCTGCGCTGCCGGTCCAGGTCCGCGAAGTGCGAACCGCGCCTGCGGTTGAACGCGTCACGCGCCTTGGAGAACCGCCGCCACAGCTGCTCGTCGGTCTTGCGGTCGACGCCCCTGATCGTCTTCCACTCGTCCAGGATCGCGCGCAGCCGGTCGCCCGCCGCCTTCCACTGCGTCGACTCGTTGGCCAACACCTCGGCTTCCTCGACCAGCTCCTGCTTGCGCGCCCCCGCCGCGGCCCGGGCCTCGTCCTTGGCCGCCTTCGCGGCCTCCAGGCCCTTCTCCGCCAGCACCAGCACGTACTCGACGCGCGCGGCCAGGGCGGCGAGGTCACCGACCACCGCCGCGTCGGCCAGGCTCTCCTGGACGTGCTTCGCGCTCGTCAGCGCGTGCTTGGGGTCGCCCGCGCCGGAGGTCAGCCGCGTCACCAGCAGCTCGACCTCGGTGCGGATGTCGTCGAACCGGCGCGCGAAGTGCGCCAGGCCCTCGGCGGGCTCGCCCGCCTGCCAGGAACCGACGACCCGCTCGCCCTCGGCCGTCTTGACGTAGACGGTGCCGTCCGCGTCCACGCGCCCCCAGCGGTCAGGGTGGTCCGACGCCACGGGGACCGCCGGTGGTGCCACGACCGGCGTCGCTTCCACCCGGGTCTCCTCGACCACCGCCCCCGCACCACTGTCGCCAGTGGTTCCCGGTGTCGTCTCGTGCTCCGTCATCGCCGGCTTCCTCCTCGCCTGCCCACTTCGTGGTGCCCGTGCCGACCACGGGCGCCCCGCCTACGACGGCGGGGCCCAGCACCCGAGTACCGCGACTCTCCTTCAGAGTGTCCAGTACCTCGCGCGCATTCAAACAGGTCAAGGCTCGCATCGGTACCGGTGGTGGCCGATGAGTAGCGTTGACTGCCATGATCTCGCGCCTGGTGGTCGTGCCGCACCCCCCGCTGCTGGTGCCCGAACTGGTCTCCGGGGCCGTCGCCGTCACCGAACCGGTGCGCTCGGCGTGCCTGGCCGCGGCCCGCGAACTGGCCGCCCACTCCCCGGACTGGGTGGCCGTGGGGGTCGACCCCTCCGGTCCACGGGTGGTCGAGGGCCTTACCGGCACGTTCCGCGGCTTCGGCGTGGACGTGCGGGTCTCCCTGTCGGAGCAGGCCGGGGTCTCCCTGCCAGAGCAGCCCGGGGTCTCCCTGCCAGAGCAGTCCGGGGTCTCCCTGCCAAAGCAGGCTGGGGTCTCCCTGCCAGAGCAGTCCTCCGACGCCGAAGACCTCCCCCTCCCCGTCCTCACCGCCGCCTGGCTCCGCGAGCACGCGGGCGCACGCTCCGTCCGCGTCCACCTCGTCCCGCCCGACCTGCCCACCGCCGACTGCGTCGCCCTCGGCGAACGACTCGCCGACGCCAAGGCGCTGCTCGTGCTCGGCGACGGCTCCCACCGCCACGGCGAGCTGGCCGTGGGCCGCCCCGACGACCGCGCCGAGCCGTTCGACGAGGACGTCCGCAAGGCCCTGGCCACCGCCGACACCACCGCGTTGCGCGCCCTCGACCCCACCCTCGCGGCCGAACTCGGCGCGCAGGGCCGCGCCGCCTGGCAGGTGGCCGCCGGCGTCCCGGGCCCGTGGCGCTGCACCCGGTCGACCTTCCTCGCCCCCTTCGGCGTCGGCTACCACGTCGCCGTCTGGGAGGCTTGAGCGCGTGACCACCCCCAACGCCGCCGGACCCACCCCCATCGCCGTCGTCGGACCGACCGCCACCGGCAAGTCCGACCTGGCCGTGCGGCTGGCCGTCGAACTGGGCGGCGAGGTGGTCAACGCCGACGCGATGCAGCTCTACCGGGGCATGGACATCGGCACGGCCAAGATCACCGAGCCCGAGCGGCACGGCGTCACCCACCACCTCCTGGACGTGCTGGACGTCACCGAGACCGCCTCCGTCGCCGCCTACCAGCGCGAAGCCCGTCACGTCATCGAAACGCTGCTGGCCGCCGGCCGCACCCCCGTCCTGGTCGGCGGCTCCGGCCTGTACGTGCAGGCCGTGCTGGACGACCTGGAGTTCCCCGGCACGGACGAGAAGATCCGGACCCAGTTGGAGCAGGAGCTGTCGATCTTCGGCGCGGAGACCCTGCACGGCCGGCTGGCCCAGCTCGACCCGGCCGCCGCCCTGGCGATCCTGCCCACCAACGGCCGCCGGGTGGTCCGCGCCCTCGAAGTGATCGAGCTGACCGGCCGGCCGTTCTCCGCGACCCTGCCCAAGCCCGGCCCCGCCCGCTACGGCACCGTGCTGGTCGGCCTGGACCGGGAGGTGTCCGAACTGGACGAGCGCGTCGACGCACGCGTCCGGCACATGTTCGACCAGGGCCTGGTGGACGAGGTGCGCGCGCTCGAAGCCCGCGGGCTGCGCGACGGCCGCACGGCGTCCCGCGCGCTGGGCTACCAGCAGGTGCTGGCCGCGTTCGACGGCGAGTGCTCGATCGAGGAGGCCGCGGCGACGACCGCGCAGGCCACCCGCCGGTTCGTGCGCAAGCAGCGGTCCTGGTTCCGGCGCGACCAGCGGGTCACCTGGTTCGACGCGGGCTCCCCCGACCTGGCCGACGACGTGCTCAAGCTGGTCGCACCGTAGCCTGGTGGGCGTGGGAGTCGAGTTTCTGAAGGGCCACGGCACCGAGAACGACTTCGTCGTGCTGCCCGACCCGGACGGCGTGCTGGACCTGACCGAGTCGCGGGTGCGCGCGCTGTGCGACCGGCGGCGCGGGCTGGGCGCGGACGGCGTGCTGCGGGTCGTGCGGCCGGACTTCGGCCCGTGGTTCATGGACTACCGCAACGCCGACGGCTCGATCGCCGAGATGTGCGGCAACGGGGTGCGCGTGTTCGCGAAGTACCTGGTCGAGGCCGAGTTGGTGCCCGCGGGGGAGTTCACCATCGGCACCCGCGCGGGTGAGCGGCACGTCGTCGTGCACGACGACGGCACGGTGACCGTGGACATGGGTCGCGTGCTGGTCACCGGCACGGGCACGGCCACGGTCGGCGGCAGCGCGTTCGGCGGCGTCGCGGTCGACGTCGGCAACCCGCACCTGGCGTGCGTGACCGAGGTGCCGGTCGCCGAGCTGGACCTGAAGCTGCCGCCCGGCCACGACCCGGTGCAGTTCCCGCACGGCGTGAACGTCGAGTTCGTCAACGTGCTCGACGACGGCGCGCTCCGGATGCGCGTGCACGAGCGCGGCGTGGGCGAGACCAGGTCGTGCGGCACGGGCACGGTCGCCTCGGTGGCGTCGTGGCTCTACGGGAGCGGCCGGCGCACGGGCAAGGCCACTGTGGACGTCCTGGGTGGACAGGTCTCCGTGGTCATCGAGGAGGAGGGCTCCACCCTCACCGGCCCGGCCGTGCTGCTGGCCCGCGGCGACCTCGACCAGTCGTGGTGGGACGCCCTCCAGGACTAGAGCTCGAACACCTCGAGCTTCCCCGACCGAGCCTGCGACACCACCTCCGGCTGCGACGACGGCGCGGTGCAGCAGACCAGCGCGTCGTCCACGATCGCGACGGCGAAGCAGATCTGGCTGGTCTCCACCTTCCGGGTGATCTCGCCGCCCTCCTCGACCCGGAAGACGAACGGCTGGAGCGCCGGCGCGACCCACACGCCGCCGTCGGCGTCCACCGCGATCCCGTCCGGCGCGATGAAGTGCTCCCGCAACGACGCGAACACCCTCCGCCCGGACAACCCGCCGTCCGGCGCCACGTCGAACACCGTCAGCCCGAACGCCAGCGTCTCGGCGATCACCAGCCGCCCGTCCGGCAGCAGCCCCGTCCCGTTCGGGAACTTCAGGTCCTCCGCCGCCACCTCGACCGAACCATCGGGCCTGACCAGGGCCAACGCCGTACTCGGCGCGACCCAGCCCGGATCCAGCAGCGGCGCTTCGCCACCCGCCGCGATGGCCGCGTGCAGGTCGAACCCGAAGTTGCCGACGTACGCGCGGCCGTGCGCGTCGACCAGCATGTCGTTGGCGTGGAACGTGGCGACACCGTCGAGGTCGGCGTGCTCGACCAGCCCGCCGCCGTCGGGCTCCAGCCGCAGCACCTTCCGGTCCCGCATCGACACCACCAGCAGCCGCCCGTCGGGCAGCCAGCCCAGCCCCGACGGCTGCTGCGGCACCTCGCAGACGACCTCCTGCTCACCCGTGCCCAGGTCGAGCGCGCGGACCTCGCGGTCGTAGAAGTCCGAGTACCACAGCCGCCCGTCGGGCCCCTGCCGCGGACCTTCGCCGAACCGGAGACCTTCGCGCAGCACGGTGGTGTCAACCATGCCGGTCGAGGCTAGTGATCACCGGCACGTCCCGCATCGACCGCAGCGGTGACAGCACCACCCAAAGGACGGACAGGACCATCCCCGCCGACGCCACCCACAACGTGCCCCGGACCCCGACCCACTCGGCCAGCGCGCCTGCCACCACCGCCCCGACCGGCATCGCGCCCCAGGTCAGGAACCGGATGCTCGCGTTCATCCGGCCGAGCAGCCGGTCCGGGCACAGCGCCTGCCGCAGGCTGACCTGGGCGACGTTGTAGACCACCACGCCCGCGGACGTGACCAGCGTGCCGACCGCGAACAACGCCACCCCCCAGCCGGGCTCGGACAGCGGCACCAGCACCCACGCCGGCTGTGTGACCAGCAACGACAGCCACACGAGCCGCACCTGCCCGAGCCGCGCCAGCCGTCCGGCGACCAGGCCGGCCACCGCGCCACCGGCGCTCCCCACCCCGAGCAGCACCGCCGCGGCCGTCGTCGGCAACGCCAGGTCGCGCAGCAGGAACAGCACGTTGACCGCGCCCCACATGGCGTTGGTGAGGTTGAAGCACGTCGTGCACAGGACCACCGGCCGCAACAGCGGGTGCCCGAACACGAACCGGAGCCCTTCCGCCATGTCCACCCGGACCGCGCGCCCGCGCGACTCCACGGCCCGTTCCGGCGTGCGGATGCCCCACAGCAACAACGCCGAGGTCAGGAACGAGACCGCGATGGCGAGCACGGCGTTCACGCCGCCCAGGACCTGCACCAGCGGCCCGCTCACCGGACGGCCCGACAGCCTCGCCACCTGCTGCGTCGACACCAGCCGCCCGTTCGCGCCGGTCAGCCCTTCCCGGTCGACCAGCGTCGGCAGGTACGCCTGTGACGCCACCTCGAAGAACACCGTCAGCACACCCGCGCCCGACGCCACCAGCAGCAGGTGCGCGTACGTCACCCCGCCCAGCCACCCCGCCACCGGCACCGTGACCAGCAACAACGCTCGCCCGACCGTGCTCCACGCCAGCACCGGCCGCTTGCGCGTGCGGTCCACGTAGACGCCCACGGGCAGCCCGATGACCAGGAACGCGGCCGTGCCGGCGGCGGTCAGCAGCCCCACCTGGAACGCCGACGCGTCCAGCGCCTCGATCGCCACCACCGGCAGCACGAACGTGTAGACCGCCGTGCCGAACTGGTTGGCCGCGTCACTGCCCCAGAACAGCCGGAAGTCACGCGGTAACGGCATCGCCGCTCCGGCTCCGCAGCGGCGACAGCACCACCCACAGCACCGACGCCGCCTGGCACACCATGCCCACCGCCAACGTGGCCGTCACCCCGATGCCGCCGCCGAGCACGCCGCCGACCAGGCCGCCCAGCGGCAGCGCGCCCCACACCACGAACCGGATGCTCGCGTTCATCCGGCCGAGCAGGTGGTCCGGGCACAGCGACTGCCGGTAGCTGACCTGGGCGATGTTGTAGACCGTCGCCCCGTACGCCACCGCCGCCTCGCCGACGACCACGAACACGATCCGCCAGTCCGCCGCGCCGAGCGGGACGAGCGCCCCGAGCGGCCACGTGACCAGGCCGGACAGCCAGATCACCTTGGTCTGGCCGAAGCGGGCGGTCCACCGCGGCACGGTCAGCGCGCCCAGCACGCCGCCGATGCCCGCCGAGCTGAGGACCAGGCCGACCACGCCCTCGGACAGGCCCAGGTCGCGCACCAGGAACAGCACCAGCACGGCGCCTGCCAGGCCGCCGAAGAAGTTGGCCGTCCCCGTGCAGCCGACGATCGCGCGCAGCGACCGGTGCCCGAAGACGAACCGCAGGCCCTCGCCGATCTCGTGGACCAAGCCGGGCTTGTCCGGTTGCCGCGGCGGCGGCTCCACCGTGCGGATGCGCAGCAGGAACAGCGCCGACACCAGGTAGCCGACCGCGGTGGCCAGCACGCCGACGGCCGCGCCGACCGCCTGCGCCACGCCGCCCGCCGCGGCCGGGCCCGACACCTCCGCCACGGCCCGGCTGGCCTCCAGCTTCGAGTTGCCCTCGACGAGCTGCTCCCGGCCGACCAGTGCGGGCAGGTACGACTGGTAGGCGATGTCGAACATGACCGTGGCCGCGCCCACCAGCAGGGCGACCACGATGAGGTGGGCCAGCGCGAGCACGCCCAGCCACCACGCCACCGGCACGGACAGCAGCAGCGCCGCGCGGGTGAAGTCGGCGACCAGCATCACCGGGCGCCTGCTCAACCGGTCCACCCACACCCCGGCGGGCAGCCCGATCAGCAGGAACGCCGCCGTGCTCGCCGCCGAGAGCACGCCCATCTCGAACGGCGTGGCGGCCAGCGCGCCCACCGCGAGCAGCGGCAGCACCGTGCGGCCGATCGTGGAGCCGAACTGGCTGACGGTGTCGCCTGCCCACAGCAGGCGGAAGTCGCGATGAGACCAGAGGGACACGACCGGAAGTCTCGCGGGAGTGATTGGAAAGTGTCAATCACTTGTGCGCGCCGGTCTAAGCTGGGGCGGTGGAGAGACGCCCGCCGGTGGAGAGACGCCAGGCGACCGACGCCGAAGCCGCCGCCCTTGCCTCGGCGGTGCGGCTGCGCATCATCCGGCTCACCTACGACCGCGCGATGACCAACAAGGAGATCGCCGAGCGGCTCGGCAAAGATCCCGCCACCACCCTCCACCACGTGCGCAAACTCGTCGCCACGGGCTTCCTGGAGGCCCAGCCGCCCCGTTCGGGCAACCGGGGCGCGCGCGAGATCCCGTACAAGTCGACGGGCCTGTCCTGGCGGCTCGCCAAGGACGACACAGCGCACGCGGTCGAGACCAGCGAGGCCGTGTTCCAGGCGTTCCTGGGCGAGGTCGCGGAGGTCGGGCCGGCCAACCTCGACCAGGTCCGCCTGGTGGTCCGGGCCGACCGCGCGGAACTAAAACGTCGCCTCCGTTCGTTGTTCGATGAGCTGGCAACCGAGCCGGCTCACCCCGACGGGGAACGCGTGGCCATCTACCTGGCTCTCTACCCAGGCGATTAACCACTCGGTCCGGGTAGGGGTGCCGTGGGACGATGAAGGGCAAATGACGGAAAACACGTACAACAGCAACGACTGGCTCGACCACGAGGACGAGCTGTCCACCGGCGACCTGGCGCTCGAAGAGCGCGCCGCACTGCGCCGCGTAGCGGGGTTGTCCACCGAGCTCGAGGACGTCACCGAGGTCGAGTACCGCCAGCTCCGGCTGGAGCGGGTCGTGCTGGTCGGCGTGTGGACCGAGGGCACGGCGGCCGATTCGGACGCGTCCCTGGCGGAGTTGGCCCTGCTCGCCGAGACCGCGGGCTCCGAGGTGCTGGAAGGCCTCGTGCAGCGGCGCGACCGGCCGGACCCGGCCACCTACATCGGCTCCGGCAAGGTCCACGAGCTGCGCGACATCGTGATCGCGACCGGCGCGGACACGGTGATCTGCGACGGCGAGCTCTCCCCCGGCCAGCTGCGGCAGCTGGAGGAGAAGCTCAAGGTCAAGGTCGTCGACCGCACCGCGCTGATCCTCGACATCTTCGCCCAGCACGCGTCCACGCGTGAGGGCAAGGCCCAGGTCGAGATGGCCCAGCTGCAGTACCTGCTGCCGCGACTGCGCGGTTGGGGTGAGTCGCTGTCCCGGCAGGCCGGTGGTCGTGCCGGTGGCGGCAACGGCGGCGTGGGCCTGCGCGGTCCCGGTGAGACCAAGCTCGAGACCGACCGCAGGCGCATCCGCGCGCGCATCTCCAAGCTGCGCCGCGAGATCGCCGCGATGAGCGTCATCCGCGAGACCAAGCGGCACCGCCGGGTGGCCAACGCGGTGCCGAACGTGGCCATCGCGGGGTACACGAACGCGGGCAAGTCCAGCCTGCTCAACGCGCTGACGGGCGCGGGGGTGCTGGTGCAGGACGCCCTGTTCGCCACCCTCGACCCGACCACTCGGCGCACCGAGACGCCCGAGGGCCTGCCCTACACGTTGACCGACACGGTCGGCTTCGTGCGGCACCTGCCGCACCAGCTCGTCGAGGCGTTCCGGTCGACGCTGGAGGAGGTCGCCGACGCGGACCTGCTGGTCCACGTGGTCGACGGGTCCGACGCGATGCCGGAGAAGCAGGTCAAGGCGGTGCGCGAGGTGATCAGCGAGATCTCGTCGCGGCGCGACGACCCGATGCCGACCGAGCTGCTCGTGGTGAACAAGATCGACTCCGTGGGCGAGCTGGGCCTGGCCCGGCTGCGGCACCTGTTCCCGTCGGCGGTGTTCGTCTCCGCGCACACCGGCGAGGGCATCGCGGACCTGCGCGAGCGCATCGCGGCCATGACGCCCCGGCCGGAGGTCGTGGTCGACGCCCTCGTGCCTTACGCGCGGGGCGAGCTGGTCGCGCGCGTGCACCGCGAGGGCGAGGTGCTCAAGGAGCGGCACACCGAGGAGGGCACCGAGCTGTCCGCGCGGGTCCGGCCGGACCTGGCGGGCGTGCTGGAGAAGTTCGCCGTGAACGGAAGCCGCGCCTGAGCCGTTGCGCGCGTTGCTGGTAGTGCTCGGTCTGTTGTCGACGGCCGGTTCCGCTGTGGCGGAGCCGGCCGTCGTCGACGTGTGCGCGGTGACCGACCAGCGGCTGGAGGAGCTGTCGGGGTTCGCGTCGGACGGCGCTCAGTGGTTCGCGGTGAACGACAGCGACGACGGGCAATTGCGGATCCAGGTGCTCGACCGGACGTGTTCGATCATCCACACGATCACCGCGCCGAACAACCCGTTCGACGTCGAAGACCTCGCCTTGGCTCCTGACGGAACCCTCTGGGCGGCGGACACCGGCGACAACGGCAAGTCACGCGAAACCGTGGCATTGCATGCCGTTTCACCGGACGGCAGCGCGCGTTTGTACCGACTTACGTATCCTGACGGAAAGCACGACGCCGAAGCATTGTTGCTCGACGGTTCCGGTATTCCGCACATCGTCACGAAGGAAACGATCGGATCGGCGTTGGTGTACCGGCCGACGGCCGCGTTGAACGAGGGCGCGCCGACGCCGATGGAGCAGGTCGCGCGGGTGTCGATCAGCACCACGGACACCGTCGGCGGCCCGTTGCGGAACTCGGTGGTGACGCGCCTGGTCACGGGTGGCGCGATGGCGCGGGACGGCCGCGTAGCGGCGCTGCGGACCTACACCGACGCCTACCTGTTCCCGGTGCCGGACGGCGACCTGGCCAAGGCGCTGGGGTCGGACCCGGTGCGGGTGCCGCTGCCCGGTGAGGCGCAGGGTGAGGCCATCGCGTTCGACCCGGACGGCACGCTGCTGTCGGCGTCCGAGTTCGGCAACGCCGGGGCCACCTCGTCCTCGGTGCGCGCGGTGGCGGGTGCGGCGGCGTTGGCCGTGCCGCCGCCGGCCACCACGACCACCACTACCGACGCACCGGCAGCCTCCGACGCCGCCGCTCCCCCGGCGGGTGACCCGCGGTCGCCGTGGCCGGTGGTGGGTGGCGGCGCGGTGGCGTTGGTGCTGGTGGGAGCACTGGTGCGCCGGTCGCGCCGCCGCCGGCGGTGATCGGTCAGAGGCGGCGCAGGACCGCCACGACCTTGCCCAGGATCGACGCCTCGTCGCCGGGGATCGGCTGGTAGGCCTCGTTGTGCGGCATCAGCCACACGTGCCCGTCTTCCTTGCGCTTGAACGTCTTCACGGTGGCCTCGCCGTCGATCATCGCGGCCACCACCTCGCCGTTGTCCGCCGTGGGCTGCTGGCGGACGACCACCCAGTCGCCGTCGGTGATGGCGGCGTCCACCATCGAGTCACCCACGACCTTCAGCAGGAACACGTCGCCCTCGCCGACGATCTCGCGCGGCAGCGGGAACACGTCCTCGATGGCCTCCTCCGCCAGGATCGGCCCACCGGCCGCGATGCGGCCCAGCATGGGCACGTACGCGGGCGTCGGCTTGGACGCCGGGTCGAGGCCGGTCACGATCTCCGCGGGCAGCACGCCCACCGCGCGCGGCCGGTTCGGGTCGCGGCGCAGGTACCCCTTCCGCTCCAGCGCGCGCAGCTGGTGGGCGACCGAGGAGGTGGAGGTCAGGCCGACCGCCTCCCCGATCTCACGCACGCTGGGCGGGTAGCCGAACCGGTCCAGCCAGTCGCGGATCACGTCGAGCACCTTGCGCTGGCGCAGGGTGAGCCCGGCGTTGCCCGCGATGTCCGCCGGTTCGGGCGCGGAGGGCACATCGGCGGTGCGCAGGTCTTCGCTGGTCTTGCGTGCCACGGTGCTTCCTCCTCACCGGTCCCGATTGCCCAGGCCGGCTCTCCGACGATCTTCACTTGTGGACGGTAGTCGCGTTCGTTGTCCAGATCAAACACCTGTTCGAAGTAAACCTCGGCGTGTCCTGGCGATTTCGCCCGGCGAAGTGGTAGACATTCGCACGGACGTTCGATCGAACACAGGTTCGATCATGATGGGATGACCTGCGTTGGAGGACATCATGGCGGTGGTCATTGGCACCCGTGACGGCTTCGAACTGGTGGACGGCGCCGGTGTCGAGGATGTCGCTCTCGGCACGGGATTGCGACCGGGACCACGGGTCCTCCGCCGGTTCGACGTACACGATAAGGACAACCGCCGCCCGTCGACCCGCCCGCGCCCGCTCGCCGTGCGCCGGACCGCGCCCGACCCGGTCGCCTGCGAGGCCCGGCCGCAACGCCACCCGGTCGTCCAGTTCGTCGCGTACGCGGCCGTCGCGGCGTCGTTCGCCGCCCTGCTGAGCCTGCTCTACCTGTACGTCTCCGGCGCCACCACCGTCCCCGAACGCACCAACGTCGTGCACGTCCAGGTGGGCGAGACCCTGTGGGACGTCGCCGAGCGCAACGCCCCCGCCAGCAACCCCGACGCCGTCGTCGCCCGCATCGTCGAACTGAACTCCCTCCCCGACACCGACGTCGTCCCCGGCCAATCCCTCGTCGTCCCCCACAGCACCCCCTGACCTCTCCCCCACCCCCGCGCGTGTCGAACGCTCAGGTCCCGCGTGTCGAACCTCCAGGACCCCCGAGTTCACCGTTCAGGACCCCTCGGTCCACGATTCCGAACGGTGAACTCGGGGGTCCTGAGCGTTCGACACGGTGGGCGCGAGCGTTCGACACGCGCGTTTGCGGATGTGAAGTGGAGCGGTCCGTGACGGGCGGGTAGCGGAGCGCTCGGCATCCCATCGGGTGAACGCCGACCGGTGTGTCCGACTTGCGAGCGAGTAGGGCTCGGGCATAGGTTGACCCCTACATCTAGTGGTTACACCGTTGTAGTTAGTCCACAGGTTGGGGTATTCCCCGCCACGGGGGCTAACGCGATGGATGCTGCGCGGAGAAGGGGAGACCAGCCGTGCGATGCCCGTTCTGCCGCAACGCCGACTCTCGCGTGGTCGACTCGCGCGAGGTCGACGAGGGCCAGGTGATCCGCCGCCGGCGCTCGTGCTCGAGCTGCGGTCGCCGGTTCACCACCGTGGAGGAAGCCGTGCTCGCGGTGGTCAAGCGCTCCGGCGTCACCGAGCCGTTCAGCCGCGACAAGGTCGTCAACGGCGTGCGCCGCGCCTGCCAGGGCCGCCCCGTGGACGAGGACGCCCTCCAGCAGCTCGCGCACCGCGTCGAGGAGTCCATCCGCTCGGGCGGCAACGCCGAGATCCCGAGCCACGAGGTGGGCCTGGCCATCCTCGGCCCCCTGCGCGACCTGGACGAGGTGGCCTACCTGCGGTTCGCCTCCGTCTACCGCTCCTTCTCGTCCGTCGAGGACTTCGAGAAGGAGATCGCCGATCTTCGCACCGCCCAGCGCACTGACGACTGAGCGGCCGCGACGCAAGACAACTGCGCCTGACCGGCTCGGACGGGGGGAGCCCGGACGTGGGTCGCGCATCGAACGTCGAGAACTCGTGAAACGGAATGAGGAAGTCCGAATGACGGAGACCGTCGGTGGCTCCAGCAAGAAGACGGCCACCCGCAACGGCGCGGGGGACAAGAACGCCAAGTTGAAGGTGGAGCGCGTCTACACCACCGCGGGCAGGCACCCGTACGACGAGGTCACCTGGGAGCACCGCGACGTCGTGATGACGAACTGGCGCGACGGCTCGGTGAACTTCGAGCAGCGGGGCGTCGAGTTCCCCGACTTCTGGTCGGTCAACGCCACCAACATCGTCACCAGCAAGTACTTCCGCGGCGCGGTGGGCACGCCCCAGCGGGAGCACAGCCTGCGCCAGCTCATCGACCGCGTGGTGAAGACCTACGTCGAGGCGGGCGTCAAGCACGGGTACTTCGCCACCGACGACGACGCCGAGATCTACGAGCACGAGCTGACCTGGATGCTGTTGCACCAGGTGTTCAGCTTCAACTCGCCGGTGTGGTTCAACGTCGGTACGAGTTCTCCGCAGCAGGTCAGTGCGTGTTTCATCCTGTCGGTGGACGACACGATGGAGTCGATCCTGAACTGGTACCGCGAGGAAGGTCTGATCTTCAAGGGCGGCTCCGGCGCGGGCCTGAACCTCTCGCGGATCCGTTCGTCCAAGGAGCTGCTGTCCTCGGGTGGCACGGCGTCGGGCCCGGTGTCGTTCATGCGCGGTGCGGACGCGTCGGCGGGCACCATCAAGTCGGGTGGTGCGACCCGCCGCGCGGCGAAGATGGTCGTGCTGGACGTGGACCACCCGGATGTCGAGGAGTTCATCCAGACCAAGGCGCGTGAGGAGGACAAGGTCCGCGCGTTGCGCGACGCCGGGTTCGACATGGATCTGGGCGGCAGGGACATCGTGTCCGTGCAGTACCAGAACGCGAACAACTCGATCCGGGTGTCGGACGAGTTCATGCACGCCTACGAGAACGGCGGCCGGTTCGGTCTGCGTGCCCGCCAGACCGGCGAGGTCATCGAGCACGTCGATGCCAGGGACCTGTTCCGCAAGCTGGCGCAGGCGGCGTGGGAGTGCGCGGATCCGGGCATCCAGTACGACGGCACGATCAACGACTGGCACACCACGCCGGAGTCGGGTCGTATCACGGCGTCGAACCCGTGTTCGGAGTACATGCACCTGGACAACTCCAGCTGCAACCTGGCGTCGCTGAACCTGATGAAGTTCCTGTCCGAGGACGGCACGTTCAACGCGGAGCTGTTCGCGAAGTCGGTCGAGCTGATCATCACGGCGATGGACATCTCGATCTGCTTCGCGGACTTCCCGACCCCCGCGATCGGCGAGACGACCCGCGCGTTCCGCCAGCTGGGGATCGGTTACGCGAACCTGGGTGCGTTGCTGATGGCGACCGGCCACGCGTACGACTCCGAGGGTGGCCGCGCGCTGGCCGCCGCGATCACGTCCCTGATGCAGGCCGTGGCGTACAAGCGGTCGGCGGAGCTGGCGGGTGTCGTCGGCCCGTACGACGGTTACGCCCGCAACGCCGAGGCGCACCAGCGGGTCATCCGCAAGCACTCGGCCGCCAACGACATGCTGCGCACCTACCACGCGAACGACGGCGCGGTGCAGAAGGTCGCGACCAAGGCGTGGCAGGAGTGCCAGAAGATCGGCGCCCGCAACGGCTGGCGCAACGCGCAGGCCAGCGTGATCGCCCCCACCGGCACCATCGGCCTGATGATGGACTGCGACACCACCGGTATCGAGCCGGACCTGGCGCTGGTGAAGTTCAAGAAGCTGGTCGGTGGCGGCTCGATGCAGATCGTCAACCAGACGGTGCCGCGCGCGTTGGAGGTGCTGGGCTACCAGCAGGAGCAGATCGAGGCGATCGTCGAGTTCATCGGCGAGCACGGCCACGTGGTCGACGCCCCGGGCCTCAGGCCCGAGCACTACGAGGTCTTCGACTGCGCGATGGGCGACCGCTCGATCGCGCCGATGGGCCACGTGCGGATGATGGCCGCGGTGCAGCCGTTCATCTCCGGCGCGATCTCCAAGACGGTGAACATGCCGGAGACGGCGACCGTCGAGGAGGTCGAGGAGATCTACTACCAGGGCTGGAAGCTGGGCCTGAAGGCGCTGGCGATCTACCGCGACAACTGCAAGGTCGGCCAGCCGCTGTCCGCGGGCAAGTCGGCCAAGTCGTCGGCCGTCGCCGAGACCAAGCCCGAGACCGTGGTGGAGTACCGGCCGGTGCGCAAGCGGCTGCCGAAGAAGCGCCCGTCGCAGACGGTGTCGTTCACGGTCGGCGGCGCGGAGGGCTACCTGCACGCCGGGTCGTACCCGGACGACGGCCTGGGCGAGATCTTCGTCAAGCTGGGCAAGCAGGGCTCGACGCTGGCCGGCGTGATGGACGCCTTCTCCATGTCCATCTCGGTGGGCCTGCAGTACGGCATCCCGCTGGAGTTCTACGTCTCGAAGTTCCAGAACCTGCGCTTCGAGCCCGCGGGCATGACCGACGACCCGGACGTCCGCATCGCGACCAGCGTCCTGGACTACCTGTTCCGCCGCCTGGCACTGGACTACCTGCCGTTCGAGAAGCGCGCCCAGCTGGGCATCTTCACCGCCGACGAGCGCACCGCGCAGGTGTCGTCCGACTACGGCAACGGTGACGTGGACCTGGAGGGCCTGCGCACGTCGGTGGACGCCACCCCGACCACCGAACCGGCTCCCGCGGAGAAGAAGTCCAAGCCGCAGGACATCAAGGTCGGCAGCTCCACGGAACTGCTCGAACTGCACCTGGGCAAGGCCGCCGACGCGCCGCTGTGCATGACCTGCGGCACGAAGATGCGCCCGGCCGGCTCGTGCTACCTGTGCGAGGGCTGCGGCTCCACCTCGGGCTGCAGCTGACCCTGAGCGCCTTGAGCAAGTGAATCACCTGGTCAGAGCCGGGGCGACGGTCGTCGCCCCGGCTCTGGCATACCCGCTCACGGTTGTACCGGATGAACACCGCCCAAGTACGTCACGTACTTGACGTACTTGAACTCCAGAGGCATGCTCGTGAGGACCACCCGGGAGGCTGGCATGTCTGCTGTTCACTACGACAGCTACACCGAGGCTCGCGCACATCTGAAGGACCTGCTGGATGCGGCGGAGAAGGGGCGAGTCGCCACCGTTCGACGTGACTCGGCTACGACAGCCGTCGTGGATGTCAAGCGGCTGCGCGACTTCCTCGCATCGATCGTTCCGTCGCGGGCCCAGGTCGTCCCGGAGGCCGGCGGCTGGTCGGTGTTCATCCCAGGGCTGCCAGTGGCGGTTGATGGCGCGTCGTTCGACGAAGCGATCACCGAGATGATCGACGCTCTGCGCGAGTACGCAGAAGACTGGCAGCAGCGCCTGCTCGACGCTCCGAACCATCGTGACAACTGGGGATTGGTGCAGCTGATCAGCCTCAGCGACGACGAGCAGCTACGCGACTGGCTCGTCGGTGCCGCGCGGTGACTTCCTGGCCGCAGCCAACGCGCAAGGATCACGAGTCGTTCTGCCAGGTCGAGGAATGGCGCCGAGTGCGCGACGCCCGTGGCCGAACCGGAACGCATCACGTCACTTACGAACTCGATCTTGCCGACGGCAGGGTCCTGCGCACCCGCATCTCGCACCCGGTGGACCGCACCGGCTACGGGCAAAGCATCTGGAAGCACATCCTCCGCGATCAACTCGACGTCGACGAACCGGCGTTCTGGTCATGTGTGCAGGATGGCGTCAAACCTGCTCGCGGAACCCCTGAGCCGCCGGCGGCAGCCCTGCCTGCCGACCTCGTGCACATGCTGATCACGCGTGTCGGCCTCGCCGAGTCCGAGGTGGCCGGGATGAGCAAGGACGAAGCGGTCGCCAGGCTTCAGCGCTACTGGACTGAGGACAGCTGATCAAGTGACAACCGGATGAATAGCGCACGGTACGAATAAGTGCACTCCGCCAGTACGGACCGCACGACCCGACGCCCGGACCGGGGTTCACGCCCCGGTCCGGGCGTTTGCGTTCGCCGAGAACTGCGAACCCGATGCCCGGCGCGGTGGTGGTGCCGTACCGCGGCACAGCCGTTTATCGGGCGCTTCCCGGAGCGCTCCGCACCTACGATGTCGCCGTGATGCGGGCGAGCGGTGCGTTGTCGGGGTTGGCGTACGGGGACGCCCTGGGCGCGCCGACCGAGTTCATGACCGTCGCCGAGATCGAGCACCGCTACGGCCCCGGCGGCCCGCGCGACCTCGTGGGCGACCCCGCCCTGGTCACGGACGACACGCAGATGACGCTGGCCGTCGCACGGGCGCTGGACGGCGGGCTGGACGGGATCGCCGACGCGTTGCGCGACCACTTCGTGCGGTGGTGGGAATCGCCGGACAACAACCGCGCGCCCGGCATGACGTGCTTGCAGGCGTGCGAGCGGCTGGCGGCCGGGTTGCCGTGGCGGGAGGCCACCGGCGCGTCGTCCAAGGGCTGCGGCGCGAACATGCGGGTCGTGCCGGTGGGCCTGGTGCCCGGCCTGTCCGACGACGACCGCGTGGGCGTCGCCCAGCTCCAGTCCGCCCTCACGCACGGCCACCCGACGGCGCTCGCGGCCAGTGAGCTGACGGCGTTCGCGGCGCGGTGGCTGGTCGACGGCATGAGCCCCGGCGACCTCACGGCCGCGTTGCGCGAGCGGTGCGCGGAGCAGCGGACCACCTACCGCGAGGAGTGGCTGGCCGACCTGTGGGCGCGGCCCGGTGTGTCCGCGCCGGAGGAGTTCATCGCCCGCCGGTGGGACGAGTGCGCGGCCGCGCTCGACGTGCTGGCCGCCGCCGAACCGGACCGGGACGCCGACCCGTGCCTGGCCACGGGCGCGGGGTGGGTGGCGGAGGAGGCGCTGGCCACCGCGCTGCACTGCTTCCTGCTGTTCCGCGACGAACCGGTGGCGGCGCTGTCCCGGGCGGCGACGACGTCCGGTGACTCGGACTCGATCGCGTGCCTCACGGGTGCGTTCGCGGGCGCGGCGCACGGCTTCGACGCGTGGCCCGAGGAGTGGGCCGAGCGCATCGAGCACGGGGACGAGCTGGCCGCGTTCGGCCGGAAGTGGGACCGGTGAGCAGGCCCGCCTGTTCTGGATAGTTCGGTCCAAAACCTGCTACCCTCGACCCGTGCCACGTCCCAGGGAGTTCGACGAGGAGCAGGCGCTCGACGCGGCCATGCGCACGTTCTGGGCGAACGGTTACGAGGCCACGTCCACCGAGGACCTGTGCCGCGCCACCGGGTTGGGGCGCAGCAGCATCTACAACACGTTCACCAGCAAGCACGAGCTCTTCAAGCGCGCCCTCGCCCGCTACACCGAGCTCATGACCACCAGCCAGCTCGCCCTGCTCGAAGACGAGGCACGGCCGGCGGCGGAACGGCTGCGCGGCCTGTTCGACGCGATCATCGCGGGCGAGGCGGAGAACCGGCGGGACGATCGCGGGATCGGCTGCCTGACCGTCAACACCACCGTGGAGCTCGCCGCGCGTGACCCGGAGGCCGCCGAGCTGGTCGCCCGTGACCAGCAGCGCAGGCTGGACGCCCTGGAGGCGGTGATCCGGGCCGGCCGGCGCGACGGCGGGTTCACGTCGCCCAAGGAGCCCGCGGAGCTGGCGCGCTTCGTCAACGCGGTCATCGCCGGGATCCGGGTCGCCGGGCAGGGTGGCGCGGACATCCCGACCTTGAAGTCGATCGCGGACACCGCCCTGGAAGCTCTCTAAGGGCACGTGAAGGGCTCGTGCCGACGCGTGCGCGCGTTTTAGACAGATCAATACAAAACAGGAGCACCGGAATGCCCCGTGTCGTCCACCTCCTCGCCCTCGGCATCTTCGCCATGGTGACCAGCGAGTTCGTCGTCGCCGGCCTGATGCCGCAGATGGCCGCCGGCCTGCACGTCACCATCCCCGAGATCGGCTACCTGATCACGGCGTTCGCCGCCGCGATGGCCGTCGGTGGCCCGCTGCTGACCGTGCTCATGCTCCGGCTGCGCCCCAAACCCGCGCTGATGGCGTTGTTCGCCGTCTTCCTCGCCGGCAACGTACTGGCCGCCACGGCCACCGACTACGGCGTGGTGCTCGTCGCCCGCGTCATCACCGGCGCGGCGTCGCAGGCGTTCTTCGGCGTGGCGCTCTCGGTCACGTCCGCCCTGGTCGCCGAGAACCTGCGCGGCCGGGCCACCGCGACCGTGCTCAACGGGCTGATGCTGGGCACGCTGCTCGGCCTGCCGCTGGCCACGTTCGTCGGCGAGCACCTCGGGTGGCGGGCGGCGTTCTGGGGCATCGCGGTGCTGACCGTCGTGGCCGCCGCGAGCACGGTCGCGGGCGTGCCGCGGCTGGAGCGCGTGGACGGTGGCGGAGGCGTGCGCGCCGAGCTGCGGTCCGTCGCCCGGCCGAAGCTGTGGCTGGTGCTGTCGACCAGCACGTTCGTCATCGGCGCCACGTTCGCCGCGTTCAGCTACGCCAACCCGATCCTCACCGAGGTCACCGGCTTCGCCACGTCGACCGTGCCGTTGCTGCTGATCGCCTACGGGGGCGCCACGCTCGTCGGCAACCACGTGGTGGGCCGGTTCGCCGACCGGCACGCGCTGCCGGCGCTGGTCGTCGGGCTGGGCCTGAACGCCGTGTTCCTCACCGGCTTCGCCCTGTTCGCCGACGTCGGCCCGGCGGCCGTGACGTGCCTGCTCGGCATCGGCCTGGTCGGCGTCACGATGAACCCGGCGCTGGTCACCCGGGTCCAGCGGACCGGCGGCGCGGGAGCGCTGGTCAACACCGTGCATGGGTCGTTCATCACGTTCGGGATCATCATCGGGTCGTGGCTGGGCGGCCTGCTCATCGCCGACCACGGCCTGCGCGCGCCGCTGTGGCTGGGCGCGGGGCTGGCGGTGCTCGGCCTGGTCAGCCTGGCCCCCGACGCACGGCGGCGGTCCGGTAGGACGTCGGGCTTTCGGCCGGACGGCCGCAGTCGCGTCGAAACGGCGGATGTTCCCGGCCGCGCGACCTAGAGTTCCGCCGCTGTGGCCGTCCCGCGCCACCCTACGAAATGGGGGACCATGCGAGGATCCGCCCTGGCAGTCGTCGTGCTCGTGCTGACCGCGCTGCCCGTCACGGCCACCGCCCACGCCGCCGCCGGACCGACGGTGCGGTGGGCGTCCAGCGCCAGTGGCGACCTCGGCACCCTGGAGGTGTCCGCGGCCGCCGACGCCGGCATCGCCTCGTTGCGCGCCTACGTCGTGTCGTACGCGACCGGGCAGGACGTGGCCGTCGTCGACGACTTCGTCCTGCACTCCGGCACCACCACCGACGGGGTCTGGCGCACGCCGCAGCCGTTGCGGCTGGACGTCCTGGGCGGCTACCGCGTCGACGTGGAAGCCACCGACGCGGCCGGAGTCGTCGCCCCGCGCGCGCAAGAGGGGTCGCTGAGCTACTACGTCGCCACGACGCTCACGTTCCTCTCGGACGATCCCACCGCCACCTACGCGCGCCGGTCGGTCGACGTGCACGGCGTGCTGACCGGCCGCTGGCCCGCGACCCGCGAGGTGAAGCCCGTGGTCGGCGTCGCCATCGACCTGGGCAACGGGTTCGGCGGCGCGACCGTCGAGGCGACCACCGGGGCCGACGGGTCGTACTCCGCCACGGTGCCCGTGGACCAGGACGCGTTCTACGAGGAGTACGCGTTCGTCGAAGCCACGTTCCCCGGCGGCGACGGCCTGCTGCGCGCGGGCACCTTCTCGATCAACGTGACCGCGTCGCCCTCGCCGTCGACCATCACCACCCGGGTGGAGCCGAGGCGGATCGACCTGGGCGAGCAGACCACGCTGTCCGGGCGGGTCACCTGGGAGTCGCCGGACGGACGGCGGGCGGCGGCGGGCCAGGACGTGCACGTCTGGTTCTGCCGGTCGTACGAGACCGTCTGCCAGCGCTACGTGGGGACCGCGACCACCGACGCCGACGGCCGCTTCCAGCTCCCGGCCACGCCTCCCGGCACCGGGAAGTTCGAGCTGAGCAGCCCGTTCGGAGACATCTTCATCAGCACCGGTTCCGCCACCGCGGACGTCGTGGTCTACCAGCCCGTGGAGTTCACCGCCTTCACCGCCGCCCGTGACGCGTCCGGCGCCGTCACCGCGAGCGGCCGGCTGCGGTTCGGCAGCGTGACGCCCGCCACGATCCCGGTCGACATCCAGTTCCGCGCCGCCGGCACGGACACCTGGACCACCGTGGCGACGGTGCCGAACGCCGAGTACAGCAGCTCCGGCGGGTACGCGTTCTCGGCCACGGTCGCCAACCAGCCGACCGGCGTCTGGCGCGCCCGCTACCCCGGTCTGACCGACCAGTTCCGGCCGCTGGTCAGCGAGCGCGTCCGGGTCGTCTGACCGCGCGACCCGCGTCGCGTCGCCGTGGTGGCGCGACGCGGGTCCACGTCGTCAGGACTTGTTGCGGAACAGCTTGTTGCCCAGCCAGACCAGCGGGTCGTAGCGGCGGTCGGCCACGCGTTCCTTCATCGGGATCAGCGCGTTGTCGGTGATCTTGATGTGCTCCGGGCACACCTCGGTGCAGCACTTGGTGATGTTGCACAGCCCCAGGCCGTGCGACGACTGCGCCTCCTGCACCCGGTCCGCCTCGTCCAGCGGGTGCATCTCCAGCTCCGCCACCCGCATCAGGAACCGGGGCCCGGCGAACGACTCCTTGTTCTCCTCGTGGTCGCGGATGACGTGGCACGTGTTGTTGCACAGGAAGCACTCGATGCACTTGCGGAACTCCTGCGAGCGCTCCACGTCGACCTGCTGCATCCGGTACTCCCCCGGCGCCACACCCGCCGGCGGCTTGAAGGCGGGGATCTCACGCGCCTTCGTGTAGTTGTACGACACGTCGGTGACCAGGTCGCGGATCACCGGGAACGTGCGCATCGGCGTCACGGTCACCGTCTCGTCCTCCGCGAACACCGACATCCGCGTCATGCACAGCAGCCTCGGCTTGCCGTTGATCTCCGCCGAGCACGACCCGCACTTGCCCGCCTTGCAGTTCCACCGCACGGCCAGGTCGGGCGTCTGGGTCGCCTGCAACCGGTGGATCACGTCGAGGACGACCTCGCCCTCGTTGACCTCGACGGTGAAGTCCTCCAGGCCGCCGCCCTCGTCCGAACCGCGCCACACCCGGAAGTGCCCCTGGTACCCCATGTCAGCCCTCCAGCTCGTCGGCGGTCAGGTACTTCTGCAGCTCGCTGTGCTCGAACAACGCCAGCAGGTCCGGCCGGATCGGGATCTGCGGCTCCTCCACCACCTCGACCGACGACCCGGACAGCGAGCAGACCAGCAGCTTGCGCCGCCAGTCGGCGTCCATGCCCGGGTAGTCGTCACGCGTGTGCCCGCCGCGGCTCTCCGTGCGCAGCAGCGCGGCCCGCGCCACGCACTCGCTGACCAGCAGCATGTTCCGCAGGTCCAGCGCCAGGTGCCAGCCGGGGTTGAACTGCCGGTGCCCCTCGACCACGAGGGTCGCGGCCCGCCGCTTCAGCTCCTCCAGCCGCTGGATCGCCTGGTCCATCTCCTCGGCCTTGCGGATGATGCCGACCAGGTCGTTCATCGCCTGCTGCAACTCCATGTGCAGCGTGTACGGGTTCTCGCCGCCGCCCTCGGCCCCGGAGAACGGCGCCACGGCCGTCCGCTCCGCCTCGGCCACGGCCTCGTCCGAGCACACCGGCCGGGCGGACAGCCCGCCCACGTAGTCCGACGCGCCCGCGCCCGCACGGCGGCCGAACACCAGCAGGTCGGACAACGAGTTGCCGCCCAGCCGGTTCGACCCGTGCATCCCGCCGGACACCTCGCCCGCCGCGAACAGGCCCGGCACCGACGACGCGCCCGTGTCCGGGTCGACCTGCACGCCGCCCATCACGTAGTGGCAGGTCGGCCCGACCTCCATCGGCTGCGCGGTGATGTCGACGTCGGCCAGCTCCTTGAACTGGTGGTGCATCGACGGCAGCCGCCGCATGATCTCCTCGGCGGGCAGGCGCGTCGAGACGTCCAGGAACACGCCGCCGTGCTCGGAGCCACGACCCGCCTTGACCTCGGAGTTGATGGCGCGGGCCACCTCGTCGCGCGGCAGCAGCTCCGGTGGCCGCCGGTTGTTGCCCGGGTCGGCGTACCAGCGGTCGGCCTCGGCCTCGTTGTCGGCGTACTTGTCCTTGAACACCTCGGGGATGTAGTCGAACATGAACCGCTTGCCGTCGGAGTTGCGCAGCACGCCGCCGTCACCGCGGACCGACTCGGTGACCAGGATCCCCTTCACCGACGGCGGCCAGACCATGCCGGTCGGGTGGAACTGCACGAACTCCATGTTGATCAGGGACGCGCCCGCGCGCAGGGCCAGCGCGTGGCCGTCGCCGGTGTACTCCCACGAGTTCGACGTCACCTTGAACGACTTGCCGATGCCGCCGGTCGCGAGCACCACCGCGGGCGCCTCGAACAGCACGAACCGGCCCGACTCGCGCCAGTAGCCGAACGCGCCGGCCACCCGGCCACGGTCTCCTTGCGGGTCACCCGCACCCGGGCTGAGCACCAGGTCGGTGACGGTGAACTCCTGGAACACCTTCAGCCGCGACTCGTAGTCGCCGGTCTCGGCGTAGTCGTCCTGCTGCAGCGACACGACCTTCTGCTGGAGGCTGCGGATCAGCTCCAGCCCGGTGCGGTCGCCGACGTGCGCGAGGCGCGGGTACTCGTGGCCGCCGAAGTTGCGCTGGCTGATCCGGCCGTCCTTGGTGCGGTCGAACAACGCGCCGTAGGTCTCCAGCTCCCAGACCCGGTCGGGCGCCTCCTTGGCGTGCAGCTCCGCCATCCGCCAGTTGTTCAGGAACTTCCCGCCGCGCATGGTGTCGCGGAAGTGCACCTGCCAGCTGTCGTTGGAGTTCACGTTGCCCATGGCCGCCGCGATACCGCCCTCGGCCATCACCGTGTGCGCCTTGCCGAACAACGACTTGCACAGCACCGCCGTGCGCATCCCGTGTTCGCGGGCCTCGATCGCGGCGCGCAACCCCGCACCGCCGGCACCGATCACGAGCACGTCGAACGAATGCCGTTCCAGCTCGGGCAAAACCACTCCTCAGTTGACGAATCGGAGGTCGGCGATCGTCCCGGAGGCGACCAGCGCGACGTAGAGGTCCGTGACGCAGACGAAGATGAGCGAGGCCCACGCCAGCTGCATGTGCCGGGCGTTGAGCTTGGAGATCTGCGTCCACGCCCAGTACCGGACCGGGTGCTTGGAGAAGTGCTTGAGCCGCCCGCCCGCGATGTGCCGGCACGAGTGGCACGAGAGCGTGTACGCGCCCAGGAGGCCGACGTTGACCAGCAGCACGATGTTGCCCAGGCCGATGCCGGTGCTGAACGCGTAGAACGCGTCGTAGACGTTGATCAGCAGGAGCAGCGACGCCGCGTAGAAGAAGTAGCGGTGCAGGTTCTGGGCGATCAGCGGGAACCGGGTCTCACCGGTGTACTTGGCGTGCGGCTCGGCCACCGCGCACGCGGGCGGGGACATCCACGCCGCCCGGTAGTACGCCTTGCGGTAGTAGTAGCAGGTCACCCGGAACCCGAGCAGGAACGGGATGATGATCACCGGCGGGGTGAGGAACCCCGGCAGCGCGGGCAGCAGGCGGCCGAAGTGCGCGGCGTTGGGCAGGCACTCCTCGGTCAGGCACGGCGAGTACATGGGCGTCAGGTAGCGGTAGTCGTCCACCCAGTAGTAGTCGCCCATGAAGGTCCGCACGGCCGCGTAGATCGAAATCAGGAGCAGGCCCGCGAACGTCGCCAGGGGCGGCAGCCACCACCGGTCTGTGCGCAACGTGCGCTGGGCGATCTGCGCCCTCATACCTCACCTCGTTCCACGTCTTTGTGGTGCGGGACACATTGTGGTTTGGGACACATCACCGGCCCTGAAACGGGAGCGGCCCCCGCGTTCGCACGCGGGGGCCGGTCTGCTCCTCGGGTCAGGTTCGATGGCTGCGGTAGCCGCCGAGCCCTTCGTCGTCGGCGTCGTGCCACAGCTGCGGGTCGTACGGCGTGTCGGGGACGACGACGACTTCCCGCTCGACCCGGGGCGCTTCCCGCGGTCGGGGCGTGCTGTCCAGGTCGACCAGCTCGGTCGCGTCGATGTCCAGGCGCTCGATGTCGTTGGCCAACCTCTGCACGGCGGCCACGTCGCCGTAGCGCGCGCGCAAGCTGCCGACGCAGTGGCGCAGTTGGCCCAGCGCCCGGCGTAGTTCGACGATCTCGGAGGACGTCATGGCCAGCACCTCCCTCGGGTCGGTCCGTGTGCCGACTCTGCCAAGTCGAGGGCGCTGTGACAAGCACCACAAGTCCACGAGTTGCGTCTCAGGATCTGAATCGTTTTTGTCACGATCATGTGTCGTGACATAGTGTGCTTGCTGTCACGTCCGTACGTGCGACGCCAGCGCTGCCGTCCCACCGGGCCCACCACGGCCCGTGATCACCACCGGGAGACAGCGAACCATGAGCGTGCATCCCGTCGTCGCCGAAGTGACGGCTCGCATCGCCGCCCGCAGCGCCGCCGGCCGGTCCGCCTACCTGGAACGAGTCGCCCAGGCGCAGCAGGAAGGCCCCGCCCGCCGCGACATGGCGTGCAGCAACCTGGCGCACGGCTTCGCCGGGATCACGGGCGGTGACAAGGACCTCCTTCGTGCGTTGCGTCGCCCGAACGTGGCGATCGTGTCCGCGTACAACGACATGCTGTCCGCCCACCAGCCCATGCACGAGTACCCGGTGTGGATCAAGGACGCGGCCCGGGCCGTCGGCGGCGTGGCGCAGTTCGCGGGCGGCGTGCCCGCCATGTGCGACGGCATCACGCAGGGCCGCGCGGGCATGGAGCTCTCGCTGTTCAGCCGCGAGGTCATCGCCATGGCCACCGGCATCGCCCTGTCGCACGAGATGTTCGACGCGGCGCTGCTGCTCGGCGTGTGCGACAAGATCACGCCCGGCCTGCTGATCGGCGCGCTGTCGTTCGGGCACCTGCCCGCGATCCTGGTGCCCGCGGGCCCGATGAGCTCCGGCCTGCCGAACTCGGAGAAGGCCCGGGTGCGGCAGTTGTTCGCGGAGAACAAGGCCACCCGCGAGGACCTCCTCGAAGCCGAGGCGCAGTCCTACCACAGCCCCGGGACCTGCACGTTCTACGGCACGGCGAACTCCAACCAGCTCGTGGTCGAGGTCATGGGCCTGCACCTGCCGGGCGCGAGCTTCGTGCCGCCGGGCACCAAGCTGCGCAAGGCGCTGACCGAGGAGGCCGCGCGGCGCGCGGTGGAGATCAGCCGGGGCGAGGACTACACCCCGATCGGGCACGTGGTGGACGTGAAGTCCGTGGTCAACGGCGTGATCGCGCTGCTGGCCACCGGTGGGTCGACCAACCACACCATGCACCTGGTCGCCATCGCGTCGGCCGCGGGCATCGAGCTGAGCTGGGACGACTTCTCCGAGCTGTCCTCGGTGGTGCCGCTGCTGGCCCGCGTCTACCCGAACGGCTCGGCGGACATCAACCACTTCCAGGCCGCGGGAGGCGTGCAGTTCCTCGTCTCCACGCTGCTGGACGCGGGCCTGCTGCACGCCGACGTGAAGACCGTCGCGGGTGACGGGCTGGACCGCTACCGGCAGGAGCCGGTGCTGGTCGAGGGCGTGCTCCAGTGGCGCCCGGGCCCGCCGCACTCGCTGGACACCGACGTGCTGCGGCCCGTGTCGGAGCCGTTCGCGGCCGACGGCGGGCTGCGGATGCTGTCGGGCAACCTGGGACGTGCGGTGATCAAGGTGTCGGCGGTCAAGCCGGAGCACCGGGTCGTCGAGGCCCCTGCGCGCGTGTTCACCTCGCAGGAGGCGTTCAGCGCCGCGTTCCAGGCCGGTGAGCTGGATCGGGACGTGGTCGTGGTGGTGCGGCAGCAGGGACCGCAGGCCAACGGGATGCCCGAGCTGCACAAGCTGACGCCCGCGCTGGGCGTGCTGATGGACCGGGGCTTCAAGGTCGCGCTGGTCACCGACGGCCGGATGTCCGGCGCGTCGGGCAAGATCCCGGCCGCCATCCAGGTCACCCCCGAGGCGGCCGTGGGAGGCCCGCTGGCGCGGGTGCGTGACGGCGACGTGCTGCGGCTGGACGCCGAGACCGGCACGCTGGAGGTGTTCGTGGACCCGGCGGAGCTGGCCTCGCGCGATCTGGTGGACTTCCCGCCGGACGCGCAGGCGTGGACCGGCACGGGCCGGGAGCTGTTCGCCGCGCTGCGCCGTGCGGTCGGGCCCGCCGACCGCGGCGCGAGCGTGTTCGGACCGATCGCGGCCTCGCACTTCGAAGGCCAGTTCAACCAGGAGGTGTCCCGGTGACCCACCCAGAAGTGGGGTCTGCTCCGGCTCATGCGACGGCGGCGGACCTGCTGGCGCTGTCCCCCGTCATCCCGGTCGTCGTCGTGGACGACGCCGAGCACGCCGTGCCGCTGGCGGAGGCGTTGCTGCGCGGAGGCGTCCGCGTGATCGAGCTGACGCTGCGCACGCCCGCCGCGCTGGCCGCGATCGAGCGGGTCGCGGCGGAGGTCCCGGGCATCGTGATCGGCGCGGGCACCGTGACCGCGCCGGAGCACGCCGAGCAGGCGGCCAAGGCCGGTGCGGCGTTCCTCGTCACGCCGGGGTCGACCGACCGGGTGCTGGACGCGGCCGAGGACACCGGGCTGCCGTTCCTGCCGGGCGCGGCGACCGTGTCGGAGGCGATGCGGCTGGCCGAGCGCGGGCTGACGTCGCTGAAGTTCTTCCCGGCCGAGGCCGCGGGCGGGGTGGACTACCTGAAGTCCATCGGCGGCCCGCTGCCCGGCCTGCGGTTCTGCCCGACCGGCGGCATCACGCCCGCGTCCGCGCCGAACTACCTGGCGCTGCCGAACGTCGGGTGCGTGGGCGGGTCGTGGCTCGCGCCCAAGGACGCGCTGGCCTCGGGCGACTGGACGCGGATCGAGGAGCTGGCACGGGCCGCCTCCGCGCTGTGATCCCGGGCTGAGGGCGTCTCCCGGTGACGGGGACGCCCTTCGTTCAGGCCAGGTGGGTGAGGGCTTCCGGGATCGAGTCGGCGACCGGCGCGCCGGTCCGTTCGAGCACGGCGCGCGAGCTGGTGCCGGTGGCGACCAGGACGACCTGCGCGCCCACGTGGCGGGCGGCCTCGGCGTCGTCGGCCACGTCGCCGATGAGCACGACGTCGCGCGGGTGCAGCCCGAGCGCGTCGAGGTGCTCGGCGAGGTGCTCGGCCTTCGAGCCGCCGTCGCCCGCGACCTTGAGGCCGTCCACCCGGCTGAACAGCTCGACCAGGCCGAAGCGGGTGACCAGCGGCACCAGCTCGTCGTGGAACCACATCGACAGCAGCGACTGGCTGTGGCGCAGCGCGGCGAGGTGGTCGGGCACGCCGGCGGCCAGTCCGCACCGGTCCATCGCCGCCCGGTACTCGGCGTGGTAGACGAGGTCGACGCGGGCCCAGTCGGCGGCGGTGAGCGGACGGCCGAACATCCGCTCGTAGCAGTCCTTGATCGGGCGGCTGAACACCTCGCGCCAGTGCTCCAGCGTGACGGCCGCGTGGCCGAAGTCGGCGCAGACCCGGTTGACCGCCGCGAGCACGGCGTCGTTGTCGGCGAACAGGGTGCCGTTCCAGTCCCAGACGACGTGGTCGGCCCTGATCCTCACCCCCGCAGGTTACGGCGATAGGTTGAGGGCTCACTTCTGGGGAGGTAGTGGGGGATGGACGCGCGACGAACCACGGTGGTCGCCGAGCCGCGCGGGCAGGTGGCACTGGTGTCGGTCGGGTTCCCGGTGCTGGGCGCGGCCGTGGTGTGGGGGTTGAAGTCGATCGCCGGGTGGGTGGCCGACCTGTCGTGGGCGCCGATGCAGGGGCCGTTCCGGCTGGTGGCCTCGATCCCGGAGCCGTGGGCGACGATCGGGTCGGTGGCCGTCGGGGCGGTGCTCGGGTTGCTGGTGGCCGGGATCGCGGCGCACGAGCGGCTGGTGGTCGAGGTGTTCAACGAGGGCGTCGAGCTGCTGAGGGGCGGCAGGCACCGCAGCTTCGACCGGACGCTGGTGTCCGGGGTATTCCTGGACGGCAAGAAGCTCGTGCTGCTGGGCGTGGACACCGGCGAGCTGGCGCGGGAGACCCACGACCTGAAGCCGGAGGTGCTGGCCGAGGCGTTCCAGCGGCACGGCTACCAGTGGCTGGACGGCGACCCGTACCGGGAGGACTACCGGCGGTGGGTCGACGGGACCCCGGACCTCCCGCCGGGGGCGAACGCGTTGCTGAAGGTGCGGGCCGAGGCGTTGCGCAAGGAGGACGGCGAGGACGCGGCCGAGCTGCGGGAGGAGTTGAGCAGGCTCGGCGTCGTCGTGCGGGAGGAGAAGAAGCGCCAGTACTGGCGCCTGACCCGCCCGCTGACCTGAAATCGGCGGGCTGAGGCCCAGGTCAGTGCGGTGGCGGTGGCGGTGGCGGCTGAAACCCGCCGGCCGCCCGCGGTCAACTGGCGCCGCCCCGCCAGGACCCGCGGCCACCGGCGAGAGCGCGGCGGTCGCCCTGGGTCCGCAGTGGCCGGTGGTCAGTCCTGGGTCAGGTCGTCCAGCGCCGAGGTCTCCTCGCCCGCCCGGCGCAGTTCCTCGCGGACTACGCGGTAGGCCAAGCCCTCCCCGTACCCCTTGCGCGCCAGGGCGGCGACCAGGCGGCGGATCTTGGTGGTGTCGTCCAGTCCCGCCATCGCGCGCAGCTTCTTGCGCACCAGGTCGCGGGCCCGGTCTTCCTCGGCCTCGTCGTCCACCGCGGCGACGGCCTCGGCCGCCACCTCGTCCGCCACGCCCTTGCGGCGCAGCTCCATGGCCAGCGCCCGACGCGCCAGGCCCTGGTAGGTGTGCCGCGACCGGACCCAGACCTCGGCGAACGCGGCGTCGTCGATCAGGCCCGCCCGGTCGAACTTCGCCAGCACCAGCTCGGCCGTCTGCTCGCTGATGCCCTTGCGCAGCAAGGCGTCCTTCAACTCCACCCGCGTGCGGGCCCGTGCGGTGAGCAGCGCGTAGCAGATGTCCGTCGCCTTGCGCTGCTCCTTCGCCGGGTCGACCGGGCGCGGCTCGGTGTCGTCGGCCGAAGGGTCGCGGGACAGCCCGCGACCACGGCCACCTCGTCCTGCCACGCCCGCTTAGAACTCGACCGGCGCCGGAGCGGTCTCGTCCGCGTCGAGGGTGGCGCCGATGCCCAGCTTGTCCTTGATCCGCTTCTCGATCTCGTTGGCCACGTCCGGGTTCTCGCGCAGGAACTTCCGCGCGTTCTCCTTGCCCTGGCCGAGCTGGTCGCCCTCGTAGGTGTACCAGGCGCCCGACTTGCGCAGGATGCCCTGGTCGACGCCCATGTCGATGAGCGAGCCCTCGCGGCTGATGCCCACGCCGTAGAGGATGTCGAACTCGGCCTGCTTGAACGGCGGGGCCACCTTGTTCTTCACGACCTTGACCCTGGTGCGGTTGCCGACCGGCTCGCCGCCGTCCTTCAGGGTCTCGATGCGCCGCACGTCCAGCCGCACCGACGCGTAGAACTTCAGCGCCTTGCCACCGGTCGTGGTCTCGGGCGAGCCGAACATCACGCCGATCTTCTCGCGCAGCTGGTTGATGAAGATCGCGGTGGTGTTGGACGAGCTCAGCGCGCCGGTGATCTTGCGCAGCGCCTGGCTCATCAGGCGGGCCTGAAGACCCACGTGGTTGTCGCCCATCTCGCCCTCGATCTCGGCGCGGGGCACCAGGGCCGCCACCGAGTCGATGACCAGGATGTCGAGCGCGCCGGAGCGGACCAGCATGTCCGCGATCTCCAGCGCCTGCTCGCCGGTGTCGGGCTGCGAGACCAGCAGCGCGTCGGTGTCGACGCCCAGCTTCTTCGCGTAGTCCGGGTCGAGCGCGTGCTCGGCGTCGATGAACGCCGCGATGCCGCCGTTGCGCTGGGCGTTGGCCACGGAGTGCAGCGCCACCGTCGTCTTACCGGAGGACTCCGGGCCGTAGATCTCGACCACGCGGCCGCGGGGCAGGCCGCCGATGCCGAGCGCGACGTCGAGCGCGATCGCGCCGGTCGGGATCACCTGGATCGGGGCGCGGGCTTCCTCGCCGAGCCGCATGACCGAGCCCTTGCCGAACTGCTTGTCGATCTGGGCCAGGGCCAGTTCGAGGGCCTTGTCCCGGTCGGGTGCCTGGGGTGCCATCTGGAGTCCACCTCGGAGTGTCTTGGGGTCGCGGTGCGATGTCGGGGCCGACGTTACGGGTGGGGTCCGACATTTTTCGGCGGGGACCAGGTCACCTGCGGGGTGTTGTCACCCGGTCGTGTCGGGGAGTGTAGCCGAACAGGTGTTCGACCACCTGGGCGACACACCGGGTCACCGCCGCTGTTCGGGCACGTCGAACGCGTCGCAGACGGCCAGCCAGATCTCCTTGGCCGGCAGCCCCGCCTCCAACGCCTGGTCGGGAGTCCGCCCGCCGAGGGCGGACAGCACGTGGTCCCGGGCCACCATCTCCGCCCTGACCTGGCCGAACTCGTTGGCCATCAGCTTGCGGAACATCGTGATGCGCATCGCGACCAGGCTAGCGCGCCGCTTTCCAGGCCGGGCTGTCGACGTAGTGGTTGTCGAACCGGTCCTGCGAGTCGCGGATCTCCTGAGGGCTCGCCTCACCCCGCTGCACGCGGTCGAGCAGGCGGTAGTAGTCGAACCGGCCCATGCCGGGCGTGAAGACGAACAGGACGTCCGCGTCGGCGCCCTCGAGCGCCCCGAACGCGTGCGGCACGCGTGGCGGCACGACGAGGAAGTCGCCGCGCTCCAAGGTCACGACGTCCTGGTCCAGCAGCACCTGGAGAGTGCCGTCGAGCACGAAGAACAGCTCCGAGGCGCGGGTGTGGAAGTGCGGCGGCGCGCCGTCCGAGCCGTCGCGGAAGGTGGAGCGGTTGGCGGTGAGGCCGTCGAGGTCGGCGAGGAGGGTGACGACGGCGGCGGGGTCGGCGACGAGCTTCTCGGCCTGGTCGGCGCGGACGAGCGAGGTGTTCTCCATGACGTCGAGACTCGTCGCCGGGAGAGGCCCGAACAACGGCGGAGCTCGGATGGAACGATAACCTGACGGTTATGGAACGACGCGACCTGGAGATCTTCCTGGCGCTGGCGGAGGAGCTGCACTTCAGCCGCACCGCCGAGCGCCTTCACGTCTCCCAGGCGCGCGTCAGCCAGTCCGTCAAGCAGCTGGAACGCCGCGTCGGCGCGCCGTTGTTCGAGCGGACCAGCCGGCGGGTCGCGCTCACGCCCATCGGCCGACGCCTGCGTGACGACCTGGCACCGGCCTACCGGCAGATCGTGGACGGCCTGGCGCGCGCCGCGGAGGCCGCCCGGGGCACGTCGCTGCTGCGCGTCGGGTTCGAGGCGCCTGCCGTCGCCGACCTCGTCACTGACGTCCTCGACCGGTACCGCGCCCGTCACCCGGACAGCGAGGTGCGGGTCCGCGAGGCGCCGTTCACCGACCCGTTCTCGCTGCTCAGGGCTGACGAGGTGGACGTGCTGGTGACGTTGTTCCCGGTCGGCGAGCCGGACCTGACGGCGGGTCCGGTGGTCCTCGAAGAGCCCTTGGTGCTCGCCGTGGCCGACACGCACCCGTTCACGCGGCAGGAGTCCGTGTCCTTGGAGGACCTGGCCCGCGACACGGTCTTCCGCGCCGCCTACTGGCGCGACACGACGCCCAAGGGCGCGCCGGTCACGCGCGGGCGGGACGTCACCACGTTCCAGGAACTGCTCACCGCGATCGCCGACGGCGAGGGCGTCTGCCCGCTCGGCGCGCACGCCGCCGGCTACTTCGCCCGCCCGAGGATCGCGTTCCTGCCGCTGGTGGACGCGCCGCGGCTGGCGTGGGGCCTGGTCTGGCGCACGGCGGGCGAGACGGTCCGTGTGCGCGAGTTCGCGGCGGCGGCGCGCTAACCTCGACCTGTGCTGCTGCTGTTGCAGGAAGACCCCACCGGCATGTCGTCACCGATCGCCACGGTCGCGGTGATCGGCGGGCTCGTCGCGGCGATCGTGGTGGGCGTGCGGGCGCTCTGGCACAACCGCAAGCGCTGATCAGCGCACCCGCTGCAACGACGCGAACAGGCACGTCACCAGCAGCGGCAACGCGGTGACGCCGACGACCAGGCCCAGCGCGGCGTAGGACCAGGCGGTCACCACGATGCCCGCCGTGACGCCGCCGAGCGCGCCGCCGACGTTCATGCACAGGTCCGACAGGCCCTGCGCGGCCGGCCGGTCCACCACCCCCACCGACTCGGTGAGCAACGCCGAGCCCGCCACCATGGCCGCCGACCAGCCGAACGCCAGCAGCGCCAGCCCGGCCGCCAGTTGCGGCGCGTCGTGCGAGGGAGCCATGCCCGCGATGCCGGACGCGGCGACCACGAGCGCCGCGCCGATCGCCAGCACGGGCACCCGGCCGAGCCGGTCGGCCATCCACCCGAACAGCGGGCTGGCCGCGTACATCGCGGCGACGTGCAGGCTGATCACCACGCCCACGACGCGCAGCGACGAGCCCGCGTGCCCCATGTGCACCGGGGTCATCGACATCAGGCCCACCATCGCGGTGTGGCACAGCGTCACGCCGCCCAGCGCGAGCTTCCCGCCTGCGGGCAGGGACCGCCACACCGCCATCGACCTCTTGGTGCCGACCGCCGGCGCGAGGGCCGACTTCGCCAGCGTCAGGGGATCGGGACGCAGGAACCGCAGGACCACGAGGGCGGCGACGCCGAACAGCGCGGCCGACAGCAGGTACGGCCCGGCGCCCACCGGCAGCCCCACCCGCACGACCGCCTGACCCGCCGGGTCGGCCAGGTTCGGCCCGGCCACCGCACCCACCGTGGCCGCCCACACCACCAACGCCACCGAGCGCGCTCTGCGGTGTGGATGGGCGAGGTCCGCGCCCGCGTACCTGGCCGCGAGGTTCGCGCTGGACGCCGCGCCGAACAGGACGAGCGCGACCAGCAGCACCTGCCACGAGCCGAGCACCACGGCGCACGCCGCCACCGCCGCGCCCGCCGCGCCCGCGCCGTAGCCCAGCACCAGCGCCGGACGGCGTCCGCTGCGGGCCGCCAACCGGGCCGCGGGCAGCGCGAACACCGCCGCGCCGACCACCACGGCGGTCTGCGCCATCCCGCCGACCGCGTCGGAGTCGGCGAGCACGGCCGCGATGAGCGTGCTCACGGCCAGGCCGATGGCGATGCCGGCCGCGCCGAGGACCTGGGTCACCGCCAGCACCCGCAGGACCCTGCGCTGCACGACGTCGACCACGGTCATGATCATGAGGGTGCCAGGCCGGACCAGGCCCGACCAGCCACCGTCCGGGTCTCAGGTGCCCGGTTGGACCGCAGCTTCGAAGAAGTCCGCGACCTGGTCGGCGGTAAGATCGCCGCCGCCGCTCTTGGTCACGATGCCCAGCAGCGGCAGGTCGTCGGCGGTGAACACGAGCAGCCCCAGCCCGCCGTCCGCGGCGGCCCGGTACTTGCCGGTGAGGCCGTTGCCCGCCCACCGCGCCTCGACCATGTCGGCCTTGAGCGACCGCACCACGGCCTCCGCGCCGTGCTGCGCGCCGACCACCGTCTCGGTGAGCACGTACTGGACCGAGTAGTCGTCCTTCACCTCGCAGCTGACCACGGTGCCCTTGATGCCGTCGACGCCGCCCACGCCCGGCGTGCCGCCCGCCTTGCACGTGCTGGTGTCCGGGATCGTGCCCGCGAGCAGGCGCAGGCACTCGGTGAAGCCCTTGGCGTCCTGCTGGGTGTCGTTCTTGCACTCCTGCGCGCTGGGCACGTCCTGCCCGCTGAACGCGAAGATCCCGCCGACCACGGCCAGCACGAGCACCACGGCCGCGCCCGCGGCGATGAGCAGGGTCTTGCGGCCACCGGGCTGCTTCTTCTCCGGTTCGGCCTGCGCGCGCGTACCGACGGTCGGGAAGTTGAACTGCTGCGGCCCGGTCTGCGGGTAGACCTGGTACGGCCCGCTGACCGCCGGGTTGACCTGGTACGCGCCGCTGGTACCCGGGTTGACCTGGTACGGACCGCTGGCGTTGGGGTTGACCTGGTAGGGGCCGCTGGCGTGGGGGTTCACCGGGTGCGCGCCGCTGACCGCCGGGTTGGCCTGGTACGACCCGCCGGGAGGCGTCACCGGGTGCGTGACGACCGTGTCGGGCTCCTTGGGCCTGGTCGGCTCCTGGGACCGCGGCGTGACGCCGTTCTTGGGCACGTGGTGCGCGCCCAGGGCGACCGAGGTCTCGGGCTGGTCCAGGCTCGTCGGCACGATCCGCACCTGCTCGGCGATCATGGTCGCGACCAGCGGGATCCGGCTCGCCCCGCCGACCAGGTAGATGCCCGCGAGCTGGTTGGGCGCCATGCCGGTGGAGCGGATCGTCGACTCCAGCAGCTCGACGCTGCGCATCATGCTCGGTCGGACCAGCGCTTCCAGGTCGGAGCGGTTGACCAGCACGTCCTCGAACGGCTCCGGCATCGGCACCTCGGTGTGCGCGTGCCGTGACAACGACTCCTTGGCCGCCCGCACGTCCTCCTGGAGCGTGCGGCGGGCCCGGCGGTCGGCGGTGGACTCCGGGCGCAGCAGCCGCTGCCAGGCCGCCGGGTCGCGGTGCGAGACCTGGCGGCCGACGTGCTCGAGCAGCGCCTGGTCGACGTCCAGGCCGCCCAGGTCCGGCAGGCCGTCCTCGGCGAGCACGGTGAAGCCGCTCTGGGTGGCGCCGACGATGGCCACGTCGAACGTGCCCGCTCCCAGGTCGTAGACCGCGAGCGCCTGGCCGACCGACAGCGAGGCGTAGTGGGAGGCGGCCGCGACCGGCTCGGGGACCAGCACGATCTCGCCGGTCACGCCCGCGAGGCGGGCCGCGGACAGCAGCACGTTGCGGCGCGTCGGGCCCCACTGCGCGGGGTGGGTGAGGCGGACCTCGTCCAGCGGCTCGCCGCCCAGCTGGCGGGTGGTCTCGTCCAGCACGCGGCGCAGCACGGCGGCCAGCGCGTCGGTGACCGGGACCACGTTGTCGCCCAGGAGCAGCACGCCGTCGTCCACCCGGCGCTTGGGGTTGGGCTCGAAGCGGGCCGGGTCGAGGCGGGCGCGGCGCTCGGCGTCACGTCCGACGACCAGCGTGCCGTCCTCTTCGCAGTAGACGGCCGAGGGCATGGTGGCCGAGCCGTCGACCTCCACGACCCGGGGCGGCCTGCCGTGCGCGGCGAGCACCGCGACGGTGTTGGAAGTGCCCAGGTCGACGGACAGGACGCGCACGGTCACCCCTTCGGTTCGAACGGGGGTGATCGTGCCACAAACCCACAATGTCGGACCCCTGGTTCAGTATGTGGGGGTGGACGTCCTGACCGCCTTCTCCCCCGCCACCCGGCAGTGGTTCGCCGGGGCCTTCGCCGCGCCCACGGCGGCGCAGGCGGGCGCGTGGGAGGCCGCGGCCGCGGGCGAGCACGCGCTGGTCATCGCGCCGACCGGGTCGGGCAAGACGTTGGCCGCGTTCCTCTGGGCGCTGGACCGGCTCGCGGCCACGCCGAAGCCCGCCGAGCCCAAGCGGCGCTGCCGGGTGCTGTACGTCTCACCGCTGAAGGCGCTGGCGGTGGACGTGGAGCGCAACCTCCGCGCGCCGCTGGCGGGCATCCGGCAGGCCTCGCACCGGCTGTCGCTGCCCGAGCCGGACATCACGGTCGGGATGCGCACCGGCGACACGCCCGCGGACGCGCGGCGGGCGTTCGCCCGGACCCCGCCGGACGTGCTGGTCACCACGCCGGAATCGCTGTTCCTGGTGCTCACGTCGGCCGCGCGGGAGTCGTTGCGCGGTGTCGAGACCGTGATCGTCGACGAGGTGCACGCGGTGGCGGGCACCAAGCGCGGCGCGCACCTCGCGCTGTCACTCGAACGGCTGGACGCGCTGCTGGAGCGGCCCGCGCAGCGGATCGGGCTGTCCGCGACGGTCCGGCCGGTCGAGGAGGTGGGTGCGTTCCTCGCGGGCGGGCGGCCGGTGCGGGTCGTGCAGCCGAAGACGGCCAAGACGATCGAGGTGCGGGTCGAGGTCCCGGTCGAGGACATGTCGGTGCTCGGTGAGCCGACCGGCGAGGTGTCGGGCTCGGCGGCGGGCGCGGAGCAGCGGGCGTCGATCTGGCCGTCGGTGGAGCAGCGGGTGCTGGAGCTGGTCCGGCAGCACCGGTCGACCATCGTGTTCGCCAACTCGCGGCGGCTGGCCGAACGGCTCACCGCGCGGCTCAACGAGCTCGCGGAGGAAGCGGCCGAGCTGGAGCGGTTCCCGGCCGAGGCGCCCGGCCAGTCCGGCGTGACGACCCAGCGCTCGGCCGCGATCGCCCGCGCGCACCACGGCTCCATGTCGCGCGAGCAGCGGGTGGTGGTCGAGGAGGAGCTGAAGTCCGGGCGGCTGCCGTGCGTGGTGGCCACGTCGTCGCTGGAGCTGGGCATCGACATGGGCGCGGTCGACCTGGTGGTGCAGGTGGAGGCACCGCCCACGGTGGCGTCGGGCTTGCAGCGCGTCGGCCGGGCCGGGCACCAGGTGGGCGCGGTGTCGCGCGGGGTGATGTTCCCCAAGTTCCGGGGCGACCTGGTGTCGTGCGCGGTGGTGGCGGAGCGGATGCGGGACGGCGCGATCGAGGCCGTGCGGTACCCGCGCAACCCGCTGGACGTGCTGGCGCAGCACGTGGTGGCGATGGTGGCGATGGAGACGTGGACGGTCGAGTCGCTGTCCGGGCTGGTGCGGCGGGCCGCGCCGTTCGCCGCGCTGCCGGAGTCGGCCCTGCAGGCGGTGCTGGACATGCTCGCGGGCCGGTACCCGAGCGAGGAGTTCGGCGAGCTGCGGCCCCGGATCACGTGGGACCGGATCACCGGCGAGCTGCGCGGCAGGCCCGGTTCGCAGCGGCTGGCGGTGACCTCGGGCGGCACGATCCCCGACCGGGGGCTGTTCGCGGTGATGACGCCGCCGTCCGAGCGCGGTCCCGGCTCGCGGGTCGGCGAGCTGGACGAGGAGATGGTCTACGAGTCGCGGGTCGGCGACACGTTCCTGCTGGGCACGTCGTCGTGGCGGGTCGAGGACATCACCCACGACCGGGTGATCGTGGTGCCCGCGCCGGGGCAGCCCGCGCGGATGCCGTTCTGGAAGGGCGACGCGCCGGGCCGCCCGCTGGAGCTGGGGCGGGCGCTGGGGAGGTTCCTGCGCGAGGTGTCCACGATGGACGACGCGGCGGCGGCGGAGCGGACCGCGTCGGCCGGGCTGGACGCGTGGGCGACGTCGAACCTGCTGGCCTACCTGGGCGAGCAGCGTGACGCGACCAGGCACGTGCCCAACGACCGGGTCGTGCTGGTGGAGCGGTTCCGCGACGAGCTGGGCGACTGGCGGCTCGTGGTGCACTCGCCGTTCGGCGCGCAGGTCAACGCGCCGTGGGCGCTGTCGATCGCGGCCCGGCTGCGGGAGCGGCGCGGCATCGAGGTGCAGGCGGCGCACTCCGACGACGGGATCGTGATCCGGCTGCCCGACGCGGTCGACCTGGACGGCGCGCAGGTCGTGGCGGGCGCGGACGACGTGCTGCTCGACCCGGAGGAGGTCGAGCAGGTCGTGGTGGCCGAGGTGGGCGGCTCGGCGTTGTTCGCGGCCCGGTTCCGGGAGTGCGCGGCGCGGTCGCTGCTGCTGCCCCGGCGCGACCCGCGCAAGCGCTCGCCGTTGTGGCAGCAGCGGCAGCGGGCGGCGCAACTGCTGTCGGTGGCGGCGAAGTACGAGAGCTTCCCGGTCGTGCTGGAGGCGATGCGCGAGGTCCTGCAGGACGTGTACGACGTGCCGGGCCTGCGCGAGCTGATGACCGACATCCGGGCACGGCGGGTGCGCGTGGTCGAGGTGGAGACCCCGTCGCCGTCGCCGTTCGCGCGCAGCCTGCTGTTCGGCTACGTCGGGATGTTCCTGTACGAGGCGGACGCGCCGCTGGCCGAGCGGCGGGCGGCGGCGTTGTCGCTGGACTCGGCGCTGCTGGCGGAGCTGCTGGGTTCGGAGGCGATCCGGGAGCTGCTCGACCCGGAGGTGGTCGAGGAGGTCGAGCGCAACCTCCAGCGCCTCGCGCCGGACCGGCACGCGCGGGACGCGGAGGGCGCGGCGGACCTGCTGCGGTTCCTCGGCGACCTGTCCGAGGCCGAGGCGCTGGCCCGGGGCGTGCGGCCGGAGTGGCTGGCGGACCTGGTGGCGCAGCGGCGGGCGATCCGGGTGCGCATCGCGGGCGAGGACCGGGTGATCGGCATCGAGGACGCTGGCCGGGTGCGTGACGCGTTGGGCGTGGCGTTGCCGGTGGGCGTGCCGGAGGTGTTCACCGAGCCGGTCGCCGACCCGTTGGGCGACCTGCTGTCGCGTTACGCGCGCACGCACGGGCCGTTCCCGGCGATGGAGGCGGCGGAGCGGTTCGGGCTCGGCGTGGCCGTGGTGACCGGGGTGCTGGAGCGGATGGCGGCCACCGGGCGGCTGGTGCGGGGCGAGCTCAGACCGGGGGGCACGCACACCGAGTACTGCGACGCCGACGTGCTGCGGCGGTTGCGGCGGGCGTCGCTGGCCCGGCTGCGGGCCGAGGTGGAGCCGGTGGAACCCGCCGCGCTGGGCCGGTTCCTGCCCGGCTGGCACGGGGTGGGCCGGCGGCTGCGGTCCGCGCCCACCGTGGACGACGTGTACTCGGTGGTCGAGCAGCTCGCGGGCGCGCCGCTGCCCGCGAGCGCGGTGGAGTCGCTGGTGCTGCCCGCGCGGCTGCCCGGCTACAGCCCCGCGCTGCTGGACGAGCTGACCGCGTCCGGCGAGGTGACGTGGACGGGGTGCGGCTCGCTGGCCGGCGGTGACGGCTGGATCGCGTTGGCGCCGACGGACGTGGCCGACCTGCTGCTGCCGGACCTGGTGCCGGAGGCGATGCCGGACTCGTCGCTGCACACCGCCGTGGTCGAGGCGTTGGGCGGCGGGGCGCTGTTCTTCCGGCAACTGGTCGACCGGGTGTCGTTGCAGGGCCCGACGACGGACGGCGAGGTCGTCGGCGCGCTGTGGGACCTGGTGTGGGCGGGCGTGGTCACGAACGACACGCTGGCGCCGCTGCGGGCGCTGGTCGCGGGCGGCGGCACCGCGCACAAACCCCGCCGGGCCGCTCCGCGTGGTCGGTACGCGCGGATGCGTGCCGGCAGACCCGACCTGCCCAGCCGGACCGGGCCGCCGACGGTGGCGGGCCGGTGGTCGTTGGCCGTGGTGCCCGCGACGGATGCCACGCGACGGGCGCACGCACGGGCCGAGGCGTTCCTGGAGCGGCACGGCGTGCTGACGCGCGGTGCGCTGGACACCGAGCGGGTGACCGGCGGGTTCAGCGGTGTGTACCGGGTGCTGCGCGCGATGGAGGAGTCCGGCCAGGTCGTGCGCGGGTACGTGGTCGAAGGGCTCGGCGCCGCGCAGTTCGCCGCCCGGGGTGCCGTGGACCGGCTGCGCGCGTCGTCCCGGCCACCCGGCCAGGAGCACGCCGGTACACCGGAGGCCGTCGTCCTGGCCGCCGCCGACCCGGCTCAACCCTATGGCGCCGCGCTGGCGTGGCCGGAGCTGTCCGGCGAGGGCAAGCACCGACCGGGCCGCAAGTCGGGTGCGCTGGTCGTGCTGGTGGACGGGGTGGCCACGCTCTACGTGGAGCGCGGCGGCCGTTCGCTGCTGTCGTTCACCGAGGAGGAAGACGCACTCCGTGCCGCCGCACAAGCCCTGAGCCGGGCCGTGCGCGACGGCTGGTTGGGTCAGCTGGCCGTGCAGCGGGCGGACGGCGAGGTGGCGCTGGGCTCCAGGCTGGCCGGCGTCCTCCAGGAAGCGGGCTTCCGCGCCACCCCCAAGGGACTGCGCCTGCGCGCCTGACGTCCGCCGGGTGCGGTCAGGCTCGAACCAGCCGGTTGGCCAGCGTCGACATCGTGTACGTGCCGATGCCCAGCACCACCTCCAGCGCGTTGCGGGTGGTGAAGCCGGCGGCCAGGAACTCGGTCAGCTCGTCCTCCTGCACCTCGCCCGCAGTGGCCAGCACGCGCAGGACGAACTGCCGCAGTCCTTCCAGCCGCGGCTCGTCCAGCGGTTCCCCGGACCGCAGGGCCTTGATCAGCGCGGCTCCGGCGTCCAGTGCCCGCAGCCGTCCGGTGTGCATCGCGACGCAGGTCCGGCAGCCGTTGCGGGTCGCGATGGTCATGACCACCACCTCCCGGGCGAGCGGATCGAGCGTGGTGGCTTCGAAGAGGCCGCTGACGTGCAGGAAGCCGCCGAGCAACTCCGGCGACTCGGCCAGCTTGGCCACAGCGGGCGGTAGGTGGCCGAGGTGCGCCGCGGTGGACTCCATCAGCGGGCGTGAGCCGGCAGGTGCGGATTCGAGGGTGTGCTGGGCGAACACGAGGGCCTCCGGGTAAACTCGACAACGTGGTTGTCGAAACCGTAAACCAAGTTGTCGAGTTTGCCAATGCCTGACGCCGACCCACCGGGCTTCGAGCTGCCGCTGCTGCTGTTCGCCGGGTTCCGGACGCTGATCGACCGGCTGCACGCCGAACTCGCCCGACGCGGGCACCCCGACGTCCGGCCGGTGCACGGGTTCGCGATGCAGGCGATCGGCGCGCACGGCACGACCGCCGCCGACCTGGGACGCCGCCTCGGCGTGTCCAAGCAGGCCGCGGGCAAGACCGTCGACCGGCTCGCGGCGCTCGGTTACGCGGAACGCGTCGACGACCCGGGTGACGCGCGGCGCAAGCTGATCCGGCTCACCCCGCGCGGGATCGACTCGCTGACCCAGTCGGCGCGGATCTTCGACCAACTGCGGGCCGAGTGGGTCGACCAGCTCGGCGCGGACCGGCTCGCGCAGCTCGAGTCGTCCCTGCGCGCCGTCGTGCCCGCCACCGCGTTCCGGGTGGACGCCCCCGGGTGGTTCGGGTGACCGACCGCCGCGGTCAGCGGAACAGCGCGCTGTAGGCGTTGAGAGCCGGCTGGCCGCCCAGGTGGGCGTACAGGACCGTGGAGTCGCGCGGGATCTCGCCGGTGGAGACCAGTTCCACCAGGCCTGCCAACGACTTGCCCTCGTACACCGGGTCCGTGATCATGCCCTCCAGCCGGGCCCCGAGCTTCATCGCGTCCAGAGTGGACTCCCCCGGCACGCCGTAGATGCCTTCGTGGAACCGGTCGTCGAGGATGACGTCCTCGTCGGCCACCTCGAGGCCCAGCAGGCCCGCCGTGTTCTTGGCGATGCGCGTGATCTGGTCGCGCGTGTCGCACGGCTCGGCGGAGGCGTCGATGCCGATGACCCTCCGGCCGCTGCCCGCGAACCCGGCGACCATGCCCGCCTGCGTGCTGCCGGTCACCGAGCACACGACGATCGTGTCGAACCGCACGCCCAGCTCGGCCTCCTGACGCTCCACCTCGGCCGCCCAGCCGGCGAACCCGAGCCCGCCCAGCGGGTGGTCCGACGCGCCCGCCGGGATGGCGTACGGCTTGCCGCCCGCCGCGCGCACGTCCTCGATCGCCTGCTCCCAGGCCGGTTTCACGCCGATGCCGAAGCCCGCCTCCACCAGCCGCACCTCGGCCCCCATCAACCGGCTGAGCAGGATGTTGCCCACCCGGTCGTACACGGCGTCCGGCCAGTCGACCCAGCTCTCCTGCACCAGCACGCACTTCAGCCCGGCCCGCGCCGCCGCCGCGGCCACCTGGCGCGTGTGGTTGGACTGCACCCCGCCGATGGACACCAGCGTGTCGCACCCCGTCGCCAACGCCTCGGCCACCAGGTACTCCAGCTTGCGGGTCTTGTTGCCGCCGTAGGCCAACCCGGAGTTGCAGTCCTCCCGCTTCGCCCACACCCGCGCGCCGCCGAGGTGCCTGGTCAGCCGCTCCAGCTCGTGCACCGGAGAAGGGCCGAAGGTCAGCGGGAAGCGCTCGAAATCGCCCAGTGCCATGTCAGTTCTCCTCAACCGGGACCGACAGCAGGTCGGCCAACGTCGCCCAGTTCCGCTCGACCAGCCGTGCCGCGAGATCGGCGTCGGCCGCGGCGAAGGCGGTGATGATCTCGTCGTGCATCGCCACGGAGTGGCGGCCGGTCGGCGCGGCGAACCGCAGCCGTTCCAAGCGGCGGACGAGGGGTGTGTAGCGCTCGATCGTGGCGGTCACGGCGAAGTTGCCGGCCCGCCGCACGGCCACCGCGTGGAACTCGTCGTCCGCGGCGAGCGCGGCGGGCACGTCACCGGCGGCCAGCGCGTGCGCAAACGTCGTGTTCGCGGCCCGCATGGCGCCCAGGTCGGCTTCGACCAGCCGTGACGCGGCCAACCGTGCGGCCAACGCGTGCATGGCCTGCACGACGACGTGCGCATCACGCACCGCCGCCGTGTCCAACGGGGTGACGCGGGTGTAGCTGTGCGGCTTGCTCTCGACCAAGCCCTCGTCGGTCAGCCGGGCCAACGCCTCGCGCACCGGCGTCCGGGACAGGCCCAGCCGTTCGGCCAGCTCCACGTCCTTGATCGGCACACCGGGCGCCAGGTCACCGCCCAGGATCGCCTCGCGGATCGCGGTCAGCGCCTGGTCCCGGAACAGGGCCCGACTAATATATTGCATACTGCCGCACTGTAGACGGTCGTCCGCGAGATGACCAGGAAGTCCCTGTCCTGGATCAGTCGACGTGATCAGGCTCAGTGGAGGTGACAGCCGAACCTTCGGCGCCGTCCTGCGCCGAAGCCTCCAGCGCGTCGAGAACCGCCTGGTAGCCCGGCGGGTTCATCGGTGGCAGGCGCATGTCGAGTCGGGTCATCAGCTCGTCGCGCTCGGCGCGCAGGCGGGCCGCGAGGTCCCTGTCGCCGTCTGCGAGGGCGATCGTGACGAGTCCTTCCAGGCACCACTGCAGGTACATCGGGTTGCCGATGCGCTCGAACACCGTCCGGGACTCGGTGAACAGCCGACGTGCCCGCTCGACGTCCCCGGCCGCGAGTTCGACGTGCCCGAGCTGGGTCGTCGACATCGCGATCGACCACAGATCCCCGTATCGGCGCGCGGATTCGAGCGCGACGACGCTGAGCGCGCGGGCGGCATCGATGTCGCCGGTGAGCATCTCGAGGTGGCCCAGATGCGCGAGCAACTGGTCGGCGATCCGGTCGTCTCCCCGTTCGCGATTGAGCCGTTCGCTCTCCCGCAGTGCCTCCCTCGCCTCGGCATGACGGCCCATGCACTGGAGGTTCGCGCCCACGTTCCGCAGGGCCTCGGCGAGCATGCTCCGGTCGTTGATCGCCCTCGCGGACGCCACGCCCTCGGTGCCGAGTTCGAGGGCGCGGTCGTAGAGCCCGGTCTGCGTCGCTTGCCAGGCGAGCAGGATGAGCGCGTCCACGACCTCGCGGTCGGACCCGGCCGCGCGCGTTTCGGCGAGGCCGCGCTCGGCGAGGTCGATGGCTTCGTCGAGGTGCCCCAGGAACAGGTGCGCGTATGCCTGCCCGATCAGCGCGGCCGCGTGCCCCGCCGGGTTCTCGGCCAATGCCTCCGCTTCCTCGTGGTCGGCGATGGCTTCGGCGTAGCGGTCGAGCTTCCGTCGCAGCACGCCACGGATGTTGAGCGTGGTGACGAGGTCGTGGCCTTGGTGGCGCGCGAGGTCGACAAGCTGTTCGCACCACGCCGAGGCTTCGTCGAAGGCGGAGATCTCGGTGGCCATCTTGGCTGCTTCGGCCAGCGCGGTGAACCGGGCCGGTGTGTCGCCCGGAAGCGCGAGCACGTCTTTCGCGACGCGGACGCCCTCCTGCAGCAGACCGTGTTCCACCCAGAACCCGCACAGTGCGCCGAAGAGCCGGAGCGCGTTCACCTGGTCGCCGCGCTCCACGGCCCGGTCCAGCGCGGCCCGGAGATCGTCCTTCTCGGATTCGACGTCGGCCGCGTCCAGGTCGGCGAAGAACTCGATGTGCCTCGTCACCGCGGCGGTTTCCTCACCAGCGCCACGGAGTTGTTCCAGCCCGTACTCGCGGATCGTCTCCAGCATGCCGAGCCGGCCGCCCGCGCCGGTGGTGACGAGGCTGGCTTCGACCAGGTCGGTGAGCGCGTCGAGGTCCTCGACCGCCGCGAGCGGGCAGCCGCCGACGAACACCGACAGCCTCCGGAACAACCCCTGTGCCCCGGGTGAGAGCAGCTGGTAGCTCCAGCCGATCGCGTCACGCATGGTGCGTTGCCGGTCCGGCAGGTCGCGTGGGCCGCCGACCAGCATCGGCAGGCGTTTGTCCAGGCGCTGGAGCAGGACGTCCGGCGACAGCACCCTGGTTCGCGCCGCCGCGAGCTCGATCGCCAGCGGGAGGCCCTCCAGGCGGCGGCAGATCTGCGCGACCGTGTCGTCGGCTTCCAGCGTGACGCCGGCGGCGGCGGCGCGTTCGACGAACAACCGCGCGGCGGGCGCGTCGGCATGGCCCGATTCCAGGGGCGTGATGCGGTACTCGCGCTCGGCGCGGACCCGCAGCGGCACACGGCTGGTCACCAGAGCGGTCATGGCCGGGCAGGCGGTCAGCAGCGTGAGGATGCCGGCACCCGCACCGACGACGTGCTCGAAGTTGTCGAGCAGCAGGACCACGCGCTTGTCGCGGAATGCCGCGGCGAGCCGCTCGGCGATCGGGACGGGGCCGCGTTCGTCGAGTCCGGCCTGCTGCGCGATCGCCGGGACGACCTGGCCCGGCTCGCGCAGCGGCGCGAGGTCCACGAACAACGCCGCGTCCGGGTAACGCGGGCGCAGCTTCTCCAGCAGGTCGAGCGCGAGCCGGGTCTTGCCGACACCGCCGGGGCCGGTGAGGGTCAGCAGACGCGTCTCCCCGCGTTCCAGCAGCTCGAGGAGCGCGGCGGTCACTCCTGCCCGGCCGATCAGCGGCGGCAGCAGGGCCGGCTGGGGCGCTGGCGGTGTCTCGGGCGGTGTCTCGGGCGGTCTGGCGGCGGCGAGCAGCTCGGCGCGCTCCGACTCGTCGAGGGACAAGGCGTCGGCGAGCAGCCGGACGGTTTCCAGGCGCGGGATGCGGCGCGGGTCGCGTTCGAGGTCGCTGACGGCGCGCGGGCTCACCCCGGCGCGCTCGGCGAGCGACTCCTGGGTGAGGCCGGCGACCAGCCGGAGGCGTTTGAGCCGGGCGGAAAAGCTCACCGCTGTCCATCGTCGCGAACATCGCGGATGTGTCAAGCCGACGGTGAGCAAACGTCAAGGCAACGTCGTGGTCCCCCCGACGCGCGGGCCGCAGGATCGGGGCATGGCACCCGACGAGATCCGGCCGCGGGCCCGCGGGATCACCGAAGAGCTGTTCAGCCAGGGCGATCCGGGGGTCATCGGCGACTCATCGACCCGCCTGCGTCCAGTACCTCGTCACCGCGTGTGCTCCCTCGCAGCGTCAGCACTCGTCCGAAGAAGGGGAACGTCATGTCCCATCCCGGATTCTCCTCGTGGCAGGCCCAGCAGAACGCCGGTCAGAACGCGGCCGGATCAGCCCGGCGGGCACGACAAGCCACCCAGGACTCGGCTCGTCTGGCACAGCGCCGGCGCGGCCGGTCGAGCGGCGTCGGCAACGTCATCGCGCTGCTGATCGTCGTCGCGGTGATCGTCATCGCTGCGCCGTTCGTCGTGGCGATCATCGCCCGCGTCGGCTTCTGAGCCGCGCGCCTCGGGGGTCGTCATGTCCGACCAATTCGTGCCCGTCTCCCCGTCCAGCGCGACACGCGGAAACAGGAGACAACAAATGAAAGCCATTGTCGCAGTGCTTGCCGTCGTCGCAATGGCGTCCACCGGCTGCGAGCACCCGATGAATTCCGAAAACTCGGGCGCAGACACGCGCGAAAGGACGGTGCCGTCGCCGGAGTCCACGTCGAAGACGGTGCCACCGTCGAGTTCGACGAGACAACCGACCGGAACGGTGACCGCGACGAGAGCCGGCGGCCAGGCCACCGAGGTGGTGAACTGTGACGCGATCAGCTCGGACGTCACGGTCAGGGCCAACGGTGGTGGCCGTGCGCAGTGGACCGCTGAAGCGAAACGCGGTGCCGGTTTCGCCGACTCCAGGGCCACCGGTGTCACGGTGAGTCCGTCCTCAGGTGAACTCGACGAGGGACAGAGCACCGTCGTGCACGTGGGCGGCACGCTCGATCCGAACAACTCCGCGAACAACAAGAGCGGCAAGTACTTCTCGGTCCTCGTTTCCAACCCCAATTCCGGCGGCCGCGGTGGCGTGTCGCTGGAGTTCAGATGTCGGTGAGCAGCAGGGGGAACGTTGATGTCCGGTCTCGAGATCATGCACACGCGGGTGCCGGCGATGGCCTGGTGCCGTCATGACGGCGACGACGATTTCATCTACTGGTCCCCCGGCACGACGGTCGTCGGCCCCGAGGTGCGGTGGCCTGAACCCCGGGTGTTGCGGGACAGGCGGTCCAGCGGCAGCCCGACGATCTCCGGCAGTGGCCCAGGCGCCCTGATGGCGTGGAAGGGCTCTGGCGGCGACACCCGGATCTGGTTCTCCGAATGGGACACCGCGGTGGGCACCTGGGGCCCGCAGAACCCGACACCGTTCGAGACGCACCACTCCCCGACCCTGGTGCGGTACCGCGACAACACGTTCCTTTTCTTCCGGGACGTGCCCCCGCACGACGTGCCCCAGGGACAGATGGTGTGGGCCAGGTACGCCAACGGCCGTTGGGTCGACCCGGTGAACCCCGACCCGGAAGACACCACCCTGAGGGTGCTGGAATTCGTGGGGGCCAAGAACGTTTCGGCGACCTGGTACACGCATTTGAACGCCACGGCCATCGCCTGGGAGGTCGCCACCGGCGTCGAAGGCGCCGAGGTCCTTCAGAGAGAGGCGCGTTTCGCGGTCATGACGGAGAGGTCGTTCGACTCGGGTGAGGGGCGGTGGGACCCGGCTGTCGTGAACGGCGCCGTGGTCGCCGCCACGCCGGCGCTGACCTCTGACGGGAACGTGATGCACATGGCGTGGCGCGAACCCGGCGTCGGCACCATCTGGTGGGCGTGGAGCGCCGGTGGACCGTGGCTTTTCCGCCGGCCGCTCCCCGACCGGGCCACCTCCGCCACCCCGGCGCTGGCGGCGATCGGCATGGGTGACGTGGTGATGGTGTGGAAAGGCATCCAGGGCGACCCGCGCATGTGGTGGTCCCGCCTGCGCGACAACGTCTGGAGCCCGCAGCAGCCGTTCACCGACTCCCAGCACGAAATGCACACCGACACCTGGGCCTCGATGTTCTGAAGCGGCGCGGCGCGACCGCGCACGCGCCACCGCCTCGCCCTGCTCACCGGCTCGACGGCTCGACGGCTCGACGGCTCGACGGCTCGACGGTGAGCAGTGGGCCCTGTGGCCCGGTTGACGTGAGCAGGCCGGATCGGTGGATGCGCGTGCTCACCGCGAAACGATCGGGAAGTCCCTACCCGAGCTGTGCGGCGGCGTAGTACGAGTCCACCGCCGGTTGGCCCGTGTAGTTCGGTCCGGCCTGGTCGTCGGCGCCGAGGTACCGGAACGGCAGGTCGGCCTGGTGGCGGCCGGTGCGCGTGACGCGGCGCCGGCGTGAGTCGTAGTCGAACCCGGCCGCGCGCAGCGGCCCCGTCAGCCGCCGCCCCCACGGACGGCCCTGCTCCGACACGACGGCGGCGAGGTCGAGGTTCGCCACGAAGAGGCCGTCCTCGGTCAGCCAGGACGCCGCACGGGTGAGGACGTCGAGCTTGTCGCCGACGTAGTGCAGGCCGTGGACGCAGGTCACGAGGTCGAAGGAGCCGCGCGGGGTGAAGGAGCCCACCGGGCCCGTGACGAACTCCACCGCGGGGTGCGGCGGTCCGGCGTAGAAGTCCACGAGGTCGACACCGGTGATCCGCAGCCTCGGGTCGTCCACCAGGTGGGCGCACTCCAGCAGCGCCCGTCCCGTGCCGCAGCACAGGTCGAGCCAGTGGAAGGCCTCGGCACCTCGGGACAACCGGTCGGTGATCACGCCGACGACGTCGATGCCCAGTTCACGTCCGTACCCGTTGGAGCCGGTGAGCCGACGTTCCCGGTTCATGGTGCGGTTCGCGACGACCGAGGACCGCTCCAACGTCTCGTCGTCCAGCAACGGGACCATGGCTCACCCTATCCGGCACGCCACCGGGTCAACGGGGTGTCAGCACGCAGAACTCGTTGCCCTCGGGGTCGGCCAGCACCACCCACGGCACGTCGATCTGGCCCACGTCCGCCCGCACCGCGCCCCACGCCTCCAGCCGCGCCACCTCGGTCGGCAGGTCGCCGTCGGCGGGCGGGGCGAGGTCGAGGTGCAGGCGGTTCTTCGCCGCCTTCGGCTCCGGCACCCGCACGAACTCCAGCGACGGCCCGGCCTCCTGCGCCAGCGACGCGAAGTCGTCGTGCTCGCCGGTCACCGGCAGGCCGGTCAGCCCCGCCCAGAACGCCGCCTGCGCCCGCGGGTCGAGCGCGTCCACCACGACCGCCGCCACGGGACCGGTGTGGGAGTACTCGTCACGCTGCTCCAGCACGCAGAACTCGTTGCCCTCCGGGTCGGCCAGCACGACCCACGGCACGTCGCCCTGCCCGACGTCGGCCGGCTTCGCGCCCAGCTCCACCGCCCGCGCCACGATCGCCGCCTGGTCCTGCGGGGACGTCGACGCCAGGTCGAGGTGGACCCGGTTCTTCACCACCTTCGGGTCCCGCACCGCCACGAACACCAGCTCCTGCCCGTCGCCGAGCGCCACGTCGACCTCGTCCGCGCTCTCGCCGGTGACCGGCCGGTCCAGCAGGGCCGACCAGAACCGGGCCAGCGCGGCGGGGTCCGCGGAATCGACCACGACGTCGTGCCACCTCGTTGCCATGGTCCGAAGGTAACGTCTGCGCAATGGCTCAGCTGGTTCTCGGTCCGGTGCTGCGGCACGTCGACCCCACTTCGGCGACGGTGTGGGTCGAGACGGACGCCCCGTGCGAGGTCGCCGTCGCGGGTCACCGGGCGCGGACGTTCCAGGTCGGCGAGCTGCACTTCGCCCTGGTGGTGGTGGAAGGGCTGGAGCCGGGCACGACCACGCCCTACGACGTGCGGTTGGACGGCGACGTGGTGTGGCCGCTGCCGGACTCGCCGTTCCCGCCGCCGAGGATCCGGACCGTGCCGGTGCGCCGGCTCCTGTTCGGCTCGTGCCGCGCGGCCAAGGGCGAGGGCACGCCGGACAAGCTCGGGCCGGACGCGCTGGACGCGTACGCGTTGCGGATGAAGGACGAGCCGCCGCAGCAGTGGCCGGAGGCGCTGGTGCTGCTCGGCGACCAGGTCTACGCCGACGAGCCGACGGAGAAGATCACGAAGTGGCTGGCCGAGCGCAGACCGGAGCCGGCGGGCGAGGTGGTGTCGTTCCGCGAGTACGCCGAGCTGTACCACGAGTCGTGGGCCGACCCCGAGATCCGCTGGTTGATGTCGGTGGTGCCGACGTCGATGATCTTCGACGACCACGACGTGCGCGACGACTGGAACACCTCGCGGACGTGGCGCGAGCAGATGGCGGCCAAGCGGTGGTGGCCGGAGCGCATCCGGGCCGGGCTCGCGTCGTACTGGGTCTACCAGCACCTGGGCAACCTCAGCCCGCAGGAGCTGGCGGACGACGAGCTGTACGCCAAGGTGCGGTCGGTGGGCGGTGACGTGCAGCAGTTGCTGGAGGACTTCGCCGAGCAGGCCGACCACGAGGTCGACGGCGGCAAGTCGACGCGGTGGAGCTACCGGCGGGACTTCGGCCGGGTGCGGCTGCTGGTGATCGACACGCGCAGCGGGCGCATCCTGTCCGGGCCGCGGCGGCTGATGGTCGGTGACGGCGAGTTCGACTGGATCGAGGCCAACGCGGTCGGTGACTTCGACCACCTGCTGATCGGCTCGTCGCTGCCGTGGCTGATGCCGCACGGGTTGAGCCACTTCCAGTCGCTGAACGAACGGATGGCCGGGCTGCCGGGGTGGCGCGGCCGGGTCGGCGAGAAGGTGCGGCAGGTCGCGGACCTGGAGCACTGGCCCGCGTTCCGGGCGTCGTTCGAGCGGCTGGCCCGGTTGCTGGAGCGGATCTCGCGGTCCGACGACGCGCCCGGCACGGTGTGCGTGCTGTCCGGGGACGTGCACCACAGCTACGCGGCACGGGCGACGTTCGCCGCGTCGGTGGACGCGAAGGTGTACCAGCTCGTGTGCTCGCCGGTGCACAACGACCCGCCGTGGGTGTTCCGGCCCGCGTTCCGGCTGTCGTGGTCGAAGCCGATCGCGCGCGTGCTGCGGTGGTGGGCCGACCGGCGCGGCATCTCGCCGGACCCGGTGGCGTGGCACAAGCTCAGCGGCCCGCACTTCGGCAACTCGGTGGGGGTGCTGGAGATCGACGGCCGCGAGGCCCGGTTCCGGCTGGAGACGGCGACCGGTGACGGCTTGCGCGAGGCCACCTCTTTGACGCTGTGAGGCGCGCTGGGTGGTCGGGTTTGACGCGGGGGTGAGGTGCTCTGGGTGTTCGGGCGGGGGTGCGCCCGCCGCCGGAGGGGGGTCGGTGTCCGGCGGCGGGCGCACGTCTACTTGGTGGCCGGCCTCAACGGCTACTTGGTGGCCAGCCTCAGCAACGCCCACAGCTGGGCGATCGCGTCGTGGTCACCGGTGGTCGGCGGCAGGTCGCGGTCCGGGATCCGGCCCCACAGCCAGCGGTAGACCTGCATCGGCGTGCCGGTCACCTCGCCGTTCGCCGACGCGGCCTCCTCGTCGGTGACGAGCCGGGCCACCGCCGGGTCCGGGCCGGTGGTGGCCAGCCACACCTTCGCGCCCGCGCGGATCGCCACCGTCCCCTCCCGCGTGCCGCGCACGCCGAGGATGTCCAGCCGGTGGCCCAGCCACAGCGTGAGGATCTCGTCCACGCCGTCCTCGGCCACGTCGTCGTCCACCGGGTCGACCGGCAGCCCGGCCGCCGCCTGCACGTCCATCCGGTGCACGGTCGACTCGTGCGCCAGCCGCCGGGCCCAGAAGTTGTGGTTGCGCTCGGCGGGCCACCACGTCTCGCACGGGTCGTCCGGCTCGTGCGGCCGCAGCGCCCGCACCAGCGGCCGCACGCCCGCGCGCACGTACTCCGACAACGTCTGCCCCGGCTCCGGGTCCTGTTGCCACACCAGGGGTTGGCTGCCTTCCCTCAGCCACGTCGACACCATCCGGTACGTGCTGCCCACGTGCCGGGCCGTCTCCCCGAGGTTGAGCCCGGGGCACGCGGGCACCTGGCGTTCCGGGCGCTGTCCCTCGGCCGACGCCGCCAGGCGCTCGGCTTCGGCCTCCACTACGTCGATCAGGCGGTCGTAGGCGACCAGTCCCCTGCTCACAGTCCGTCCTCGTACATGATCTCGTCGACCAACTCGGTGAACTGCGCCGCTTGGCGCACCAGGTCGTCGGCTGCGCGCTGGGTGACCTGCCTGGTGATGCCCGCCAGCACGGCCGCGCGCGTCGCCGAGCACTCGGCGAAGAACGCGGCCCACTCGCGCAGTTCCGGCGCGAGGGAGGACAGCAGGACCCACACGCTGGTCGGCTTGGCCCGGCCCCGGTGGGGTCGGCCCCTGGCGGCCAGCACGGCCGCCGCCGCCCGCATCGCGGCCAGGTAGGCCGTGGCGAAGCGGGTGGGTGGCGTCGGGTCCCGTTCGGCCTCGGCCAGGCACTCGCGGGCCTGGCCGAGCAGGGTCACCGCCGACGCCGGTGGTAGCGGGAGGGGAATGCGGCGGGGGAAGGTCTGAGTCATCTCGCGGCCTCCTCGCGGCGTCGGGACAGCGACGACCGCCGCGGGGAGACGGCGGCACTTGGTGGTGGGGCGCTTCCCCCGCCCCACCACCAAGGCATTGCTCGAACAAACGTTCGAGCCAGACCAGACTATCCTGCCGGCCCGGAACTCCTCAACCCGACCGTCCGTGGTCTCATGAACAGGTGAGCGCACTCGACCACCCCGGCATCCGCAAGGTGGCCGCCGCACTGTCCGAGGCGGGCCACCACGGGGCAGCGAACGGGATCCGCGTGTTGGCCGACGCCGTCCGCACCGCCGCCGCGGCGGCCGAGGCGGTGGGCGTGCCGGTCGGCGCGATCGCCAACAGCCTGCTGTTCGCCGCAGTACGCGACGGCGTCGCCTCCCCGCTGCTCGTGCTCACCTCCGGCGCGCACCGCGCGGACACCGCGAAGCTCGCCGTGCTGGCCGGCGCGGACTCGATCGAACGCGCCACGCCCGCGTTCGTGCGCGAGCACACCGGCCAGGTCATCGGCGGCGTCTCGCCGGTGGGGCACCCGGCGCCGATCACGACGTTCGTGGACGTCGCGCTGGAGCAGTACGAGGTGGTGTGGGCGGCGGCCGGACACCCGCACGCCGTCTACCCGACGACTTACGCGGGCCTGCTCGACCTGACCGGCGGCACCCCCGCCGAGGTCGCCGCGGCTGGAGCCGGCCGATCCGAGGTCGCCCGGTGACCGCCGCGCCGTCCCAGCGAATCGTCGCGTTGTCCGCTCGGGAGCTGAACTCCCGGCTGGACGAGGCTCTCGCGCTCTACGTCAGCGCCATGGAGTACCCGCCCGGCACCGCCGAGCAGCGCGCGCCCATGTGGTTGGCGCACATGCTCCGCGAGGGCTGGCGGTGCGTGGTGGCGTTGGACGAGCGGGACGAGCTGATCGGCATCGGCTACGGCTACCGGGGTTCGGTCGGCCAGTGGTGGCACGAGCAGGTGCGGCACGGGCTGACCATGGTGTCCGGGCCGAAGGCGGTCGAGGAGTGGATGCGCGACTACTTCGAGCTGACCGAACTCCACGTGCTTCCGCGCGCCCAGGGGCGCGGGGTCGGCGAGCAGTTGCTGCGGAACCTGCTGGAGGGCGTGCCCAGCTCACGGGTGCTGCTGTCGACTCCCGAAGGTCCGAGCAAGGCTTGGCGCCTGTACCGGCGGGTGGGATTCGTGGACGTGCTGCGGCACTACCAGTTCACCGGCGATCCCCGGCCTTTTGCCGTGCTCGGTCGCACGCTCCCGATGACGTGATGGTTGTCAGCTAAAAGAATGTCCTCGCCGGACGGGCAGATCAGCAGGATGACGGGAAGGCGGTCATGCTGCGGGTCCGTTGTGGTCCGGGGTACGTGCCATCCCACCGACCTCCCGAAGGGCTACCACACGCGTCAAGGGAGGCGCGGACAACAGTCACCGATCGGGTATTGGACGCACAGCGCCCCCCTTGACCCGTGCGGTAGGGCTGCGCCAGGTCGGCGGGATGACACGAACCCCTCTCTTTGAGAGAAAAGCAGTGTCAGCCGACCGGCAGGGGCGAGACGGCGCGGGACCGCCCTATGCGGTCACCCATCGCCCTTCTCCCAAACGAGGGGTTCGTGTCATCCCACCGACCTGAACCCTCGAGAATTCGGCTAGAACGGCGAGACGAAACCGGACGCCTGGAGGTACTTGCCCGCGTTCAGGCCCTCGATCTTGCGCAGCTTCGAGTACACGACCCGGTCACCGAAGTTTCCCTCGACGGTCCGCACGTGCGTCGCCTTGCGACCGGTCCGGTCGTACTTGACCTCGACGACCAAACCCACGTGCGCGTGCATGTCCGGGTAGTTGCCGTAGACCACCGCGTCACCGGGTTCGACGTCCCGCTCCGAGATGTCCTTCCACCGGCCGTTGGCCTTGCCCCACTTCTGCCAGTAAGTCGCCCAGTGGCCCTGGTCGAGCACGGACGCTCCGGGGGCCGGGCGCATCGACGGCTTGTCCGGCACGCCGGCGGTCGTCCACGCCCAGTTGACGAACACGCCGCACCACTCGGCCGGGCGCAGCACGCCCTGGCCCTCGAGCTGGTACTGCTGCGGGTAGTAGTTGCCGTTGCCCTCACGCTGGCCGACCTCGCGGAGGGCGTGGTCCACGATGTCCTGCCGGATGCGCCACTCGGTCTGGTCGCCGAGCGGTTCCGCCTGGCCGTACGCCGGCGCCCCGCCGACGAGCAGCGCGCCGACCAGCACCGTGCCGAGCGCGGCCCGCATCGCACGTCCGGTCATCAGGTTCCCCCCTATGGTCGTTCGCCCACCCATCCAACACCGGAACCGGTGACCTCGGCGTGAAACCGAGGTCACCGGGACGGGATCAGAGTTCCGCGAGCCGTTCACGAAGAGTGTCCAACCCCATGGCGCCCATCTCCAAGGCCTGGCGGTGGAACGTCTTGAGGTCGAACGCGGAGCCGTGCCGGGCGCGGGCGTCGTCGCGGGCGGCCAGCCAGAGCCGTTCGCCCAGCTTGTACGACGGGGCCTGGCCGGGCCAGCCCAGGTAGCGGTCGATCTCGTCGCGCACGTGCGCCGGGTCGGTGATGGTGCGGGTGAGCATGAACTCCAGGCCGAGGTCGGGGGTCCAGCGCTCGCCCTCGTGGAAGCCGGTGCCCTTGGGGATCTCCAGCTCCAGGTGCATGCCGATGTCGATGATCACGCGGGCGGCGCGGAACAGGTGCGCGTCGAGCATGCCCAGCAGGTCGCCGTCGTCCTCGAGGTAGCCGAGCTCGCGCATCAGGCGCTCCGCGTACAGCGCCCAGCCCTCGCCGTGACCGGACACCCAGCACAGCAGGCGCTGGAACTCGTTGAGCGTCTCGGCCTGGTAGACGGCCGTGGCGACCTGGAGGTGGTGACCCGGCACGCCCTCGTGGTAGACGGTCGAGACCTCGCGCCAGGTGGAGAACTCCTCCTTGCCGTCCGGCACGGACCACCACATGCGGCCGGGACGGGAGAAGTCCGGGGTGGGACCGCTGTAGTAGGCGCCGACGCCACCGCCGGGCGGCGCGATGCGGCACTCCAGCTTCATCAGCTCGTCCGGCAGCTCGAAGTGCACGCCGCGCACGTCCTGCAACGCCCGGTCCGACAGGTCCTGCATCCACGACTGCAGGCCGTCCTTGCCCTGCACCAGGTAGCGGGGGTTGGCGTCCAGCGCGGCGGCGGCCTCGGCGAGCGTCGAGCCCGGCTTGATCCGGTTCGCGACCTGCTTCATCTCGGTCTCGATGCGGGTGAACTCCTCCCAGCCCCACTCGTAGGCCTCGGCCAGGTCGAGGCGGGAGCCGGTGAAGTAGCGGGAGTGCAGCCGGTAGACGTCCTCGCCGACGGCGTCCTTCTTCGGCGCCTTGGGCGCGAGGTCGTCGCGCAGGAACGCGGCCAGGTCGCCGTACGCCTCGGCGGCGGCCCTCGCGCCCGCCTCCAGCTCGGTGCGCAGCGCGCCGTCGGCGGGGGCATCGGCGATCAGGGAGGCGAAGAACGACTTGCCGCCGGCCCGGCCCGCCCACGTGTCGCACTGCTCGGCGACCTTGCTGACCTGCCGCAACGCGGACACGTGCCCGTTGTCGGCGGCGTGGGCCAGGCCCGCGCGGAGGTTCGCCACGGCGTCCGGCACGGCGGTGAGCCGCTTGGCGATCACGGCCCAGTCGTCGGCGGTGTCGGTGGGCATCTGGTCGAACACCTCGCGCATCGACTGCACGGGGCTCGCGATGACGTTGAGCTGGCCTTCCATCTCGCCGGCCTCGTGCAGCTCCACCTCGAGGCCGATGCGCTCCAGGAACACGGCCTTCGCATCGGCCTCCGACTTGTCCGCGGGCTCGGCGGCGGTGATCGCGGCGAGCGCCTTGCGGGCGAGGTCCGCGCGGGCGGCGTGGCCTTCCGGCGAGTAGTCGGTGAGCCGGTCGTCGTGGCCGGGCTTGCCGATGAACGTCGCGGCCAACGGGTCCGCTGCCGCGTAGTCGGCCACGAACTGGTTGCTGATGCCGTGCACGCCGGCGGAGGAGGTTGACATGCGCCGCACGTTACCTGCGGCCCGTGTCACCCCAACAGGTAATTAGCCACGCTCACGATCGTGTACGTGCGGTCAACTTTTGACGGTGGCCGGCAGGATGGCGTCGTGCCCAGGGCCTCCGCGCTCCTCCTGCCCGTTCTCCTCCTCGCGCTGTTCTCGCTGACGGGGTGCGTCCGGCTGCACGCCGCCATGGCGTTGTCCACCGACGACCGCGTGTCCGGCGAGATCGTCGCCGCGACCCCGCCGACGCAGGACAACGACCCCGGCCCGCAGCTGAAGGTGCCCGAGGAGCTGGCGGGCAGGGTCACCACCAAGCCGTACAAGGTGGACGACTACGTCGGAACGCAGCTGTCGTTCAACGGGTTGACCTTCGACGAGGTGCGGTCGCTGTCCACCGCGACCAGCGCGTCGTCCAGCCGGTACCAGCTGACGTTCCGCCGGTCCGGCGACCTGGTCACGTTGTCCGGTTCGGTCGACCTGACGCAGGTGCCGCCGGAACGCGCCGACATCCAGGTGAAGATCAGCTTTCCGGGTGAAATCGTCGACACGAACGGGCAAGAGGAGGACAACGCGACGATCTCGTGGGCCCCGAAGCCCGGTCAGGCCTCGATGTTGAGCGCGACGGTCCGCTACGCCGGCGCGAACTCGGTGTCGTACTTCGGCTGGACCATGCTGGTGGCGGGGTTGACCGGCGGGGCGGCGCTGATCGTGGTGATCCTGGCGATCGTCGCGCACCGCCGCCACCAGGTGGATAGTGTTTGATGGCCGCTGCTCTGTGTTGGATTGCCGCTGCTCCGCAGACGGCGGCGAGGTCGCCTGGAAGTCGACCGCTCGCGCCCTGATTTCCCGACGATCGAAAAGCGTGATCGCCGGGAAATGAGGACACGAACGATCGACGCGACCTCGCGTGGCTGGTCGAGGTAGCGGCGAAGGTAGAGGCCGAGCGGTAGATGCGGGGCGGCGCGGGCCGGGGCGGCGGCAGCGCTAGGCGGCGCGGGTCGGGGCGGCGGGGGTAGGGGCGGCGGCGCTAGGCGGCGCGGGCCGGGACCAGGCCGAGGCGGCCCACGATCTCCCGCGTCGCCTTCGACCGGTTGAACGTGTAGAAGTGCAGGCACGGCACGCCCTCGGCGAGCAGCCGCTCCCCCATCTCCGTCACCAGGTCGATGCCGGCCTTGCGGAAGCCCGCCGGGTCGTCGGCGTACGGGTCGAGGCGGCGCGCCACGCTGTCCGGCACCGACGACCCCGACAGCTCGATCGTCTTCGCCAACGTCCGCGGCGTGGTCAACGGCATCAGGCCCGGGATGAGCACCGTGTCGCAGCCGCGCGCGGCCACCCGGTCGCGCAGGCGCAGGAAGTCCTCCGGCTGGAAGAACAGCTGCGCGATGGCGAAGTCGGCGCCGGCGCGCAGCTTGCGCACCAGGTACTCGGTGTCGGTGTCGAGGTTCGCCGACCGCGGGTGGCCATACGGCGACGCCGCCACGCCCACGCAGAAGTCGCCGAGCTCACGGCACAGCCGGACCAGCTCCTCGGCGTAGGTCAGGCCCTCGGGGTGGGCCACCCACTCGCCGTTCGGGTCGCCGGGCGGGTCGCCGCGCACGGCGAGGATGTTGCGCACGCCGACGGCCGCGTACCAGCCGATCACGTTGCGCAGCTCGGCCACGGAGTGGTTGACCAGGGTGAGGTGCGCCATCGGCAGCAGGGTCGTCTCCTGCGCCACCCGGCCGGTGGTGCGGATGGTCCGGTCCCGCGACGAGCCGCCCGCGCCGTAGGTGATGGACACGAACGCCGGGTCGAACGGCTCCAGCTCGCGGATGGCACGCCAGAGGACGGTTTCCTCGGCCTCGTCACGCGGGGGGAAGAACTCGACGGAGAACACGGGGGATCCCCCGCGCAAGCGCTCGACCACCGACGTCATGCCACACAGCCTAGAGGTAGGTCCAAAGCGTGGAAGACGTATGTCACCTGATGGGACCAGCCCCCCGGTTGGGCACTCCGAAGCCGCAGAGGTGACCATAGACGGGTGCCGCCCCACCCGTTGGACCTCGAACTGCCCAAGCACGTCGACGAAGCGTTGGCCGCCTACCTGGCCGACCGCCGGGCACTGGGTGCGCGCATGGAGGAGAACTTCACCAGCGCCGTCGACGCGCTGGCCGACTTCGTCCTCGGCGGCGGCAAGCGGATCCGGCCCACGTTCGCGTGGTGGGGCTGGCGCGCCGCGGGTGGCGACCCGGAGGGCGAGTTGGCCGCGTCCGTGCTCACGGCGGTCAGCTCGCTGGAGCTGATCCAGGCGTGCGCGCTCGTGCACGACGACCTGATGGACGCCTCCGAGACCCGCCGCGGCATGCCGACCGTGCACGTCCGGTTCGCCCGCAAGCACCGCGCCGAGGGCTGGCTGGGCGAGCCCGAGCGGTTCGGGCTGGCCGCGTCCGTGCTGATCGGGGACGTGGCGCTGGCCTGGGCGGACGACATGCTGTTCGCCGCCGGCCTGCCCACCGACGCGCTGCAACGGCTGAGCCTGCCGTGGCGGGACATGCGCACCGAGATGCTCGCGGGCCAGTACCTGGACGTGCTCACGCAGGCGCGCGGCGACAGCTCGCCGGGCGCCGCGCTGCGCATCGACCGCCTCAAGACCGCCGCCTACACCGTGGAACGGCCGCTGCACATGGGCGCGGCGATCGGCGGCGCGTCGCCGGAGCTGGTGGACGGCCTGCGGTCGTTCGGCACCGACATCGGCGTGGCGTTCCAGCTGCGCGACGACCTGCTCGGCGTGTTCGGCGACCCGGCGGTGACGGGCAAGCCCGCGGGTGACGACCTGCGCGAGGGCAAGCGGACGCTGCTGGTGGCGCTGGGCATGGAGTTCGGCGCGGACGTGCTGCACGAGGCGCTGGGCAAGCCCGACCTGGACGTGGCCCTGGTCGACCAGGTGCGCGCGCGGCTGTGCGAGGTCGGCGCGGTGGACGCGGTCGAGGAGCGGATCGCCGAGCTGACCGAGTCCGCGCTGCGGGCGCTCGACCGCGCGCCGATCGCCGAACCGGCCGGTGAGCGACTGGCGGAGCTCGCGATCAGCGCCACGAAGCGGACCTCCTGACGATGCGCACGGTCACCGGCCGCACGGACCACGTGGTCGTGGTCGGCGCGGGGCTGGCGGGGCTGTCGGCCGCGCTGCACCTGCTCGGCGCGGGTCGCCGCGTCACCGTGGTCGAGCGCGACGCCGTGCCGGGCGGCCGGGCCGGGCGGCTGGACCTGGGCGGCTACCGGTTCGACACCGGGCCGACCGTGCTGACCATGCCGGAGCTGGTGGACGAGGCGCTGAACGCGGTCGGCGACTCGCTGCGCGACCGGCTGGACCTGCGGCCCCTGCACCCCGCCTACCGGGCCCGCTTCGCCGACGGCAGCACGCTGGACGTGCACTCCGACGCCGAGGCGATGGAGGCCGAGGTGCGCCGGTTCGCCGGTCCGCGCGAGGCCGCCGGGTACCGGGCGCTGCGCCGCTGGCTGACCGAGCTGTACCGGGTGGAGCGCGACCGGTTCATCGGGTCGAACTTCGACTCGCCGCTGTCCCTGCTCACGCCCGAGCTGGCGAAGCTGGCCGCGTTGCGCGGGTTCGGCAGGCTTGGGCCGTCGGTGGCGCGGTTCGTGCGCGACGAGCGGTTGCAGCGGGTGTTCTCGTTCCAGTCGCTGTACGCGGGTGTGCCGCCGCGCAAGGCCCTCGCCGCGTACGCCGTGATCGCGTACATGGACACCGTCGCGGGCGTGCACTACCCCGAGGGCGGGATGCGGGCGTTGCCGGACGCGTTGGCCGCGGCGGCTCGGGACGCGGGCGCGGACCTGCGCTTCCAGACGCCGGTGGCGTGGCTGGAGCGCATCGGGGGCCGCGTCACGGCGGTGCGCACCGCGCACGGCGAGCGCATCGCGTGCGACGCCGTGGTGCTCACCCCGGACCTGCCGATGTCGTACCGCCTGCTGGGCCACCGCCCGCGCCGCCCGGTGCCGGTCACGTGGTCGCCGTCGGCGGTCGTGCTGCACGCGGGCGTGGACCGGACGTGGCCGGAGCTGGCCCACCACACGCTGTTCTTCGGCCGGGAGTGGGACCGGACGTTCGACGAGCTGACCCGCCGGGGCACGTTGATGAGCGACCCGTCGCTGCTGGTCACCGCGCCGCCGGGGCAGGGGATGTTCGTGCTGGCACCGGTGCCGAACCTGCGCACCGGCCCGATCGACTGGGACCGCGTCGGCCCGGCCTACCGCGACGAGCTGGTCGGGGTGCTGGAGGCGCGCGGGCTCACCGGGTTCGGCGACGCGATCGAGGTCGAGCGGCTGGTCACGCCGAAGGACTGGGCCGAGAACGGCCTGGCCGCGGGCACGCCCTTCTCGGCCGCGCACACGTTCGCCCAGACGGGACCGTTCCGGCCGCGCAACCTCGTGCTGGACAACGCGGTGCTGGCCGGCTGCGGCACCACGCCGGGCGTCGGCGTGCCGCCGGTGCTGATCTCGGGCCGGCTGGCGGCCCAGCGGATCACGGGTCCGGTCGCGGCGCGGTCGCGGCGGCCGGCGCAACCACGGCAGGCCCACACCCGGCACTGACCTCGCGCGTTGTGCGACGATGGTGCCGCGATGTCCGCGACCCGACCCCGCCCCCGATCGAGCGCCGCACGTGTCGACCCGGTGCGGTCGCGGGCTACCCCCGGCCCAGCGCCGTCACGGCCTACGCCCGGCCCAGCGCCCTCACGGGCTGACCACCCGATCGGCGGGCACGCGTGACCGACCTGGCCGCGGCCTACGCCCGGTGCCGCGAGCTGAACGCCCGGCACGGCCGCACCTTCTTCCTCGCCACCCGCCTGCTCACGCCCGCCCAGCGCCCCGCCGTGCACGCCCTGTACGGCTTCGCGCGCTGGGCCGACGAGATCGTGGACAGCGGCACGTCCACCGACCCGGCCGGCGACTTGAAGCTGCTGGAAGCCCAGCTCGCCGACGAGCTGGCGGGTCGGCCCACCGGCCACCCGGTGCTCGCCGCCCTGGTGGACACCGTGCGCCGCTACTCGATCGACCAGGAGCTGTTCGTCGACTTCCTGGCGTCGATGCGGATGGACCTGACCGTCACCTCGTACCCGGACTTCGCCGCGCTGGACCGGTACGTACACGGCTCGGCGGCGGTGATCGGGCTGCAACTCCTGCCGGTGTTCGGGACCGTGGTGCCGCGCGCCGAGGCCGAGCCGCCCGCCGCCGCGCTGGGCAGGGCGTTCCAGCTGACGAACTTCCTGCGTGACGTCGGCGAGGACCTCGACCGGGGCCGGGTCTACCTGCCGCAGGACGTGCTGGCGGCCTACGACGTGGACCGGGAGCTGCTGGCGTGGTGCCGGCGGACCGGGAAGCCGGACCAGCGGGTGCGGCGGGTGATGGGGCACCTGGTCGCGCGGACGCTGGCCGAGTACCGGGACGCCGAGGCGGGCGTGCCGATGCTGCGGCCCGTGTCACGGCCGTGCGTGCGGACCGCGCTCACGCTGTACCAGGGGATCCTGGACGAGATCGCGGCGGCCGACTACCAGGTGCTGGACCGACGGGTGGCCGTGCCGAACTCCAGGCGGCTGGCGGTGGCCCTGCCCGGCCTGGCCCGCGCGGTGGTGGCGAGGGTCACGGGGCATTAGGCCCCGGAACGCGACGTCCGGACGACTCCCCGGCTGGGGAGCCGCCCGGACGTGGTCGGTCGTCTGGGGTGGTGCGGTGCTCGTCAGAAGCCCAAGGCCTGTGCCCGCCGCTTCACCTCACGGCCGCGGTCGCCGCGCAACGCCTCGATGGGCGTGCCGGGCAGGGTCTCGTCCTCGGTGAACAGCCACCGGAGGATCTCTTCGGTCGAGAAGCCGGAATCGCGCAGCACCGTGATGGTGCCGGGCAGCCCCTTCACCACGCCTCCGGCGGCGAGGAACTGGGCGGGGACGACGAGGACACCGTTGCGGCGCTCGGCGAGCAGTTGACCGTCGCGCAGCAACTGGTGGACTCGGTTGATCGGCAGGTCGAGACGCTCGGCGACCTCGGGGAGGGGCAGGACCTCCAGGTCGGGAGCCAGCACATCCGCAGCGGCAGGAATCGCACTCACGTGCGTCACGATGCCACAACGACGTGAACGACGCCTTGCGCCAACCGGGTGGTGGCCGTACACCCATGGGTCGGCTTGCCGCCACCCCCTGTTCAACCCGACTTTGACGCGGATCCCACAAGCGCGCGTGGGATGCTCCAGCGGACAGCATCGGTCGGCACCACCCACCGTACGATCCACGGCTGTGGAAAGGTCGGCGACGAACGTGATCGGCGGGCTGCTCGAACAACGCTACCGGGTAGGCGCCCTGGTCGCGCGCGGCGGCATGTCCACCGTCTACCGCGGTGTGGACACGCGCCTGGAGCGGACCGTGGCCATCAAGGTCATGGACCCCAGGTTCTCCGCGGACCCGCAGTTCGTCGCGCGGTTCGAGCGCGAGGCCCGTGCCGCGGCCAAGCTGCACCACCCCGGCGTGGTGCAGGTGCACGACCAGGGCGTGGACGAGGATCGGGTCTACCTGGTCATGGAGCTGGTCGAGGGCGGCACGCTGCGCGACCTGCTCAACGCGCGGGGCAAGCTGGACGTGCCGCTGGCGCTCACCGTCATCGAGAAGGTCCTCGCGCCGCTGGCCGCCGCGCACCGCGCCGACCTCGTGCACCGGGACGTGAAGCCGGAGAACGTGCTCATCGGGCCCGGCGGCACGGTGAAGGTCGCCGATTTCGGGCTCGTGCGCGCGGTGTCCACGGCAGGCGTGACCAGCGACACCATGATCCTGGGCACGGTCGCCTACCTGTCACCCGAACAGGTCACCACGGGCACCACGGACGCGCGCAGCGACGTGTACTCGGCGGGCGTGCTGCTGTACGAGATGCTGACCGGCACGCCGCCGTACGTCGGCGACAACGCCATCTCGGTGGCCTACCGGCACGTGAACGACGAGGTGCCGCCGGTGCCGGGCGTGCCGGCCGAGGTCGCGGAGCTGGTGCGCCGGGCGACCCGCAAGGAGCCGTTCCTGAGGCCCGCGGACGCCGAGTCGTTCCTGTCCGAGGTGGAGACCGCGCGGGCGGCGCTCGGCATCGCCGCGGTGGACGTGCCGGTGCCCGTCGCCGCCGTGCCCGCCGAAGAGGCCACGGAGCACGTGCCCGCGCCGGTCGGCCCGGCCGAGCAGACCGTGCGGGTGGAGCCGGTGCGGGTGGGCGCGGGCGCGCCGTTCGCCGAGCTCACCGTGCCGGTGCACCGGCCGAACCCGCTCGTGCCGCCGTCGGCCGGCCCGCAGGGCACCAGGGCCATCCCCCGCGCCGAACTGCTCACGCCGCCCGCGCCCCCGCCGGTCGGGCCGCAGCAGGCGCCGCTGGCTCGCCCGCGTCCCAAGAGACCGAAGAAGAAGACGCCCGAGCAGCTGTACGAGGAGATGCGGGCGCGCAGCAAGCGGCAGTTCATCACGTGGATCAGCGTGGTCGCGGTGGCCGCGGTCCTGATCGGCGTCACGAGCTGGTGGCTGGTGATCGGCCGGGTCACCACCGTGCCCGACCTGGTCGGCAAGGACGAGGCCGTGGCCACCGCGCTGCTGGACGAGGCGTCGCTGACCAGGACGGTGAGCCGGGAGAACAGCGACACCGTGCCCAGCGGGCAGGTCATCAGCACCGACCCGCCGTCGGGGACCAAGGCCAACCAGGGCGACCTGGTGCGGCTGGTGGTGTCCGCGGGCAAGCCGGTGGTGCCGCAGGTCAACGCGGGCGTCGAAGTGGCCGCGGCCGAGCAGGAGATCGCGTCGGTCGGGCTGAAGTCGCAGCTCGACCCCGCCAAGGACGCGTTCAGCGACCGCGTGCCCAAGGGCAAGGTGGTCACGCTGGACCCGGCGCCGGGCACGCCGGTGCCGATCGGCTCGACGGTGACGATCGTGCTGAGCAAGGGCTCGCAGCCCAAGCCGGTGCCCAGCGTCACGGGCAAGACGAAGGACGAGGCGTTCGCCGAGCTCAGCGCGGCCGGGTTCGAGCCGGTCGACGGGCCGACGGAGTTCTCCGACAAGGTCGACGGCGGCCGGGTGATCCGCACCGACCCGCCGGCGGGCACGAACCTGCCCCCGACCAACCGGCGGGTGACCGTCGTCGTCTCGGCGGACTCGGTGACCGTGCCGCAGGTCGAGGGCAAGTCGGTCAAGGACGCGAAGAAGATGCTGGAGGAAGCGGGCCTCAAGGTCGACGTCCAGTTCAACAACCGCGACCGGGCCCGCGTGGTGAACCAGTCCATCCCGGCCGGTCAGCGCGTGCCGAAGGACACCAAGATCACGATCATCGGCGTGTAGGACGGCGGTGGCCCCCGACTCGTGGAGTCGGGGGCCACCGGTCCGGTCGAGCCGTGCTCAGCTGCGCAGCATTTCCGCCACCAGGAACGCCAGCTCCAGCGACTGCTGCGTGTTCAGCCGCGGGTCGCAGGCGGTCTCGTAGCGGCCCGCGAGGTCGAGGTCGGAGATCTCCTGGGCGCCGCCGAGGCACTCGGTGACGTCCTCGCCGGTCAGCTCGATGTGGATGCCGCCCGGGTGGGTGCCCAGGCGCCGGTGCACCTCGAAGAAGCCCTGCACCTCGTCCACGATCCGGTCGAAGTGCCGCGTCTTGTAGCCGGTGGACGACTCGTGCGTGTTGCCGTGCATCGGGTCGCACTGCCAGATGACCTGGTGGCCGGAGGCGGTGACCTTCTCGATGATCGGGGGCAGCACGTCGCGCACCTTGCCGTTGCCCATGCGGCTGATCAGGGTCAGCCGGCCGGCCTGGTTGTGCGGGTCGAGCCGCTCGACGTACTCGACGGCCATCTCCGGCGAGGTCGACGGGCCGATCTTCAACCCGATCGGGTTGCTCAGCAGCTCGGCGAACGCGATGTGCGCGCCGTCGAGCTGCCTGGTCCGCTCGCCGATCCACAGGAAGTGCGACGACAGGTCGTACAGCCGCGGCTGGTCGCCGTTGGTGTCCAGGCGCAGCAACGCCCGCTCGTAGTCCAGCAGCAGGGCCTCGTGCGAGGCGAAGATCTCGGTGGTGTGCAGCGACGCGTCGTTCACGCCGCACGCCGACATGAACCGCAGGCCGCGGTCGATCTCGCCGGCCAGCGCCTCGTACCGCTCGCCGGCGGGCGACTGGCGGACGAAGTCCTTGTTCCAGTCGTGCAGCCGGTGCAGGTCGGCCATGCCCGCGGTGGTCATGGCGCGCAGCAGGTTCATCGCCGCGCCCGCGTTGGCGTAGGCGCGGATCATCCGCGACGGGTCCGGCACGCGCGCCTCGGGCGTCGCGACCAGCGAGTTCACGATGTCGCCGCGGTAGGACGGCAGGCCGAGCGCGTCGATGCCCGACGAGCGCGGCTTGGCGTACTGGCCCGCGATGCGGCCGATCTTCACCACCGGCAGGCTCGCGCCGTAGGTGAGCACGACGGCCATCTGCAGCAGGGTCCGGACGTTCGCGCGGATGTGCGGCTCGGTGTTGTCCGCGAACGTCTCCGCGCAGTCGCCGCCCTGCAGCAGAAACGCCTCGCCGCGGGCGACCTCGGCCAGGTTGTCGCGCAGCCGGTCGATCTCGGCGGGCACGGTGATCGGCGGCACGCTCTCCAGCACGGCGCGCACGCGGCGCACCTGCTCGGCGTCCGGCCACTCCGGCTGCTGGGCGGCAGGCCGGGCGAGCGCGTCGTCCAGTCGGTCGCGCAGCTCGGGCGGTAGGGGCGGAAGCTCGGGAAGCGTGTCCACGGGCACGTCCACGGTCCAGTTCACACGTTAAAGATAGCTGTCCACATCGAGAGACGGACGCGGGTCCGACCTGTGCCCCGTGTGGATCACGCCCGACACCCGATGTGATGACGGCTGCCGGCGCTCGACGCGGAGCGGCGCGGTGCCGTGTGACTTCGGCGCGGTCACGGACCAATGAGGCAGGCGGTGGCCGCGTCACGGCACCGGCTCTCCTCCAGCGGTCGGCGCATCGCCGCGAACCCCTCGGCGGCTTCCACGAACAGCGCCGCCGCCTGCGCGTGCTGCCCCTGCGCGCGCCGGACCTGGGCGCGGACCTCCCACAGCGCCGCCGTCCACGGGCCGCCCTGCCAGAGGCCGCTGATCCGCTCGGCCTCCGCCAGGTGCGGCCGGGCCCGGCTCGGGCTGCCCGCGTTCGCGCACGCCGTCGCCGCCGCGATCCGGAAGCCCATGGAGCAGGGGTCGCACACGTGCGGCGCCCCGGTGAGCCACCGCTCCGCCTCGCGGATCGCGCTGAGCCGGCCGCCGAGGGTGTCGGCCGCCAGCACGCGCACGCCGTGCACCCGGATGACCAGGTGCGACGGGATGCGTGACGAGCGGGCCAGCGGCAGCGCTTCGTCGAGGTCGGCGTGGGCGGCGGCGCGGTCGCCGCGGCGGGCGTGGGCCTCGGCCCGCCGTTCCAGCGCCAGGGACCGGGCCGAGACGCAGCCCGCCCGCTCGGCCTCGCCCAGGGACCGCCCCAGCGTGGCGACCGCGGTGTCGAGGTGCCCGGACAGCAGCGCGAACTCGCCCAGCAGCAGGTAGGCCAGCGCCCGGCCCGCCGGGGACCCCGCGCGTGACGCGATGCCGAGCAGGTCGCGGCCGAACGACTCCGCGCCGTCGTGCCCCTCCGGCCCGTACAGGTAGAACTCCTGGAAGCACAGGTGTGCGTCGTAGACCTCGGGCCTGGGCGGGTGGCGCAAGGAGTCGGCGAACTCCTCCCGGAACAGCCGGTGCCACGTGCCGCGGGCGTGCGCGACGAGGGCGAGCAGCGTCGAGGCCTCCCCCAGCTCGTGGCCGAGGTCGGCGTCCAGCGCCAGCACGCGCGCCTGCCTGGCCAGCCGTTCGGCTTCGGCGAGGTGACGCCGCCCGAACGCGACCAGGCCGTTGGCCAGCGCCACCGCCGCCAGTTGCGCCGGTGACGGCGGCTCGGCCGCGCCGAGGGTGAGCGCCGACTCGTACAGCGCGACGGTCTCCGGGTCCGGCCCGACCCCGATCCGCTCCCGCAACGTGCGGCGCAGCCGGTCGAACTGGCGCAGCGCCTCACTCCGGCGGCCCGCGGCCAGGTGCCGCCGCATCACCGCGCGGTGCGCCTGCTCGTCGGTCTGGTCCAGCTCCAGCAGCCGTTCCCAGTCGCCGGCGGCCCGCAGCAGCGCGACGTACCGGCCCTCGACCTTCTCGTGCTGCTCCGCGACCCAGCACTCGTAGCGGTCGTCCACGAGCAGGCCGCCGCGGTACTCGGCCGCCGCCCGCGCGCACTGGGCGGCGTCACCCGAGGCCAGCGCGGCGTCGGCCGCCCGCTCGAACCGGTCCAGGTCCACGTCGAGGACGCCGTCCGGCCACAACGTCAACAGCCGCCCCTCGCACCGGACGGCATCGGCACGCCCCAGCGCGCGCCGCGCGTAGTACACCGCCTTGCGCAGGTTCGCCCCGGCCGCGTCGGCAGGCAGGTCGGGCCACAGCCGGTCCATCACCTGCTCGCGGTGCAGCCGGTGGTCCGGCGCCACGGCGAGCAGCTTCACCACGTCGGCCGCGCGCCGGTGGCGCCACGCGTCACCGGGGACGGGCTCGCCGTCGACCGAGACGGTGAACCTACCCAGCACGTGCACCTGGCAGGTGGCCGGCATGGCGGCACCCTACGTCCGGCCTCGGGTGAGCGCCTGCGGGAACGGTTTGGGAACGCCGGGCCGCCTAGCGTGTCCCGACCAACCGAGACAGGAGGCGCGATGTTGTTCATGGACGTGCACAACCACCTCCCGGAGGGCGCCGGCGCCAACGACGTGGCCGAAGCGCACTCCGCGGATCTCCGCACCCAGGACCAGTACGGCGTCCGCTACCTCAACTACTGGGTCGACGAGCGGGACGGCAAGGTGTTCTGCCTGGTCGACGCGCCGGACGCGGAGACGGCGCACCGGGTCCACCGCGAGGCGCACGGCCTCGTGGCCGACGAGATCTACCCCGTGGTGCAGGGCTGAGGAACGACGAGAGGTGACGAAGATGTCTGTGCTTGCGTCGAAGAGCTTCACCGAACCGGAAGACGTGCGGGAGTTCCCGCACGGTCACATCGACCTGGTCACCGTCGGTGACACGACGGTCGGCAGAGCAGAGTTCGAGCCGGGCTGGCGGTGGTCGCAGGACGTCAAGCCCCTCGCGGGCACCGACTCCTGCCAGGCCGCCCACACCGGCTACGTCCTGTCCGGCCGGATCCACGTCGTCATGGACGACGGTTCGGAGGGCGAGGCCGGACCGGGTGAGGCGATGATGGTGGAGCCGGGGCACGACGCCTGGGTCGTCGGCAACGAGCCGTGCGTGCTGGTCGACTTCACCGGCCTGAACGACTACGCCAAGGAGTGAGGCGACGCCGCGGAGTGAGCAGAGCCCCTGGCGTCGCGGGGGACACCAGGGGCTCTCAAGCCGGCGGCCGATCAGCCGAAGAAGACCTCGGCCTCCTGGTAGCGCTCCAGCGGGACGGTCTTCAGCTCCGCGGTGGCCTCGGCCAGCTTGACCCGAACGATGTCCGTGCCGCGCAGCGCGACCATGACGCCGAAGTCGCCCTCGGCGACGGCGTCCACCGCGTGCAGGCCGAACCGGGTGGCGAGCACGCGGTCGTAGGCGGTCGGGATGCCGCCGCGCTGCACGTGGCCCAGCACGACCGCGCGGGACTCCTTGCCGGTCCGCTCGGCGATCTCCTCGGCCAGCCAGGTGCCGATGCCGCCCAGCCGCACGTGGCCGAACGCGTCCTTCTCGCCGGAGTGCAGCACCTCGGCGCCGCCCTCGGGCATCGCGCCCTCGGCGACCACGATGATCGGGGCGAACTGGCGCTCGAAGCGCCGCTCCACCCACTCGACCACCTTGTCGACGCTGAACTGCCGCTCGGGCACCAGGATCACGTTCGCGCCGCCGGCCAGGCCCGAGTGCAGCGCGATCCAGCCCGCGTGGCGGCCCATGACCTCGACCACCAGCGCGCGGTGGTGCGACTCGGCCGTCGTGCGCAGCCGGTCGATCGCCTCGGTGGCGATGTGCACGGCGGTGTCGAAGCCGAACGTGTAGTCGGTCGCGCCGAGGTCGTTGTCGATGGTCTTCGGCACGCCCACGACGCCGATGCCGTCGTCGGTGAGCCGCTTGGCGACGCCGAGGGTGTCCTCGCCGCCGATGGCGATCAGGGCGTCGACCTTGTTCGCCGCGAGGGTCTCGCGGATCCGGTCGACACCGCCGTCGACCTTGTACGGGTTGGTGCGCGACGAGCCGAGGATGGTGCCGCCCCTGGTGAGGATGTCCTCGACGTCATCGAGCCCGATCGGCTTGGTCAGGTTCTCGATCGGACCCTGCCACCCGTTCCGGAACCCCACGATCTCCCAGCCGTGGGCCTCGATGCCCTTGCGGACCACACCGCGGATGACCGCGTTGAGGCCGGGGCAGTCGCCACCGCCGGTGAGCACACCAATGCGCATTTGCTTAGCCAATCTCTTCTCGTGGCGTGGGTCACCCAAGCCTGACACGTGCTGGATCGGTGCAGCAAGCGAGGGTCCACCTACCGGACCGCGAAACCCTTCCGCAGCCGTTCGCTCTCGATCACCTTCCACCGCGCGAGGTTGTGCCGCGCGTCGGCCAGGGCGTCGTGCGCGTCCGCGGGGGCCTGGGGCAGGCGTGGCTTGCCCACGTCCTCCCAGCGCTGGCGCAGGTCGCGGGTGAAGCGGGGCAGGCAGCGGGGCAGGGCCGGCATCGGGCCCCAGAGCTGCGCCAACGCCACGTGGTCGTAGGCGGCGAACCAGGCCCACAGCTCGATGTCGTCCCGGTTGGCCTTGGGGCCGCCGAGGAAGTCGAGCAGGTCCGCGCGGATCCGCTCCCGGCTGCGCCACGACCGGTCGGCGGGCGGCGGGAGCTGGTTGAGCACGTTGGCCCGGACCCACGGGCCTGCCTTGGCCGGGTCGAACTCGGTCGACACGGCGTAGAACTCGCGGCCTTCCTCGTCGACCACTCCGATGGAGACGAGGTCGATCGTGACCCCGTCCTCGATGAACTCACAGTCGTAGAAGAACCGCACCCCACCAGCCTAGGGGTGCCGATCAGCCCGCCTTCGCCTCGGGCAGCCGATCGACGGCTTTCGCCTGCTTCTCGTCGCCCTGCCCCTCCTTGGCCTTGGCCGCGTACACGTCGACGTACTCCTGGCCGGACAGCTCCATCAGGGCGTACATGATCTCGTCGGTGATGGACCGCAGCACGAACCGGTCGCCGGACAGGCCCTCGTAGCGGGAGAAGTCCAGCGGCTTGCCGATCTTGATCCGGATCGGGTACGGCTTCCACATCTTCGAGCCGATGGGGTTGGCCTTGTCGGTGCCGAACATCGCCACGGGGATGACCGGCGCGCCGGACTCCAGCGCGATCCAGGCCACGCCGACCTTGCCCTTGTACAGCCGGCCGTCGGGCGAGCGGGTGCCCTCGGGGTAGATGCCGAGCAGCTTGCCCTCGCGCACGATCCGCACGCCGGTGTCGAGCGCGCCCTGGGCGGCCGACGCGCTGGACCGGTCGATCGGCACCTGGCCGACGCCGTAGAAGAACCAGCGCTGGAACCGGCCCTTGAGGCCCTTGCCGGTGAAGTACTCGATCTTGGCCGGGAAGGTGACCCGCCGGGACAGCTTCAGCGGCAGGAAGAACGAGTCGGAGACCGCGAGGTGGTTGCTCGCCAGGATGGCGCCGCCCTCCTTCGGGATGTTCTCCGCGCCCTCGATGATCCGGGGTCGGAAGAACAGCTTCAGGAGCGGCCCGAGAAAGATGTGTTTCATCAACCAGTAGAGCACCGCTGGGAGCGCCTCCTCGACGTGCTTGATCCCCGACGCCAGCCTACGGAGCCGACGGCGAAAGGCACAACGAACCTGCGCGTCGAGGCGGTACGGTCCCAAGGTCCACCGGCTGCCGTAATCCGCAACACAACCGGCTCGTGGGACGATGGAACCTGGCAGAGGATTGGCCTTCACGACCCGGAGGGCTGGAGCACGCCGATGAACTCCCGACGCGACTCGACCGACGGCCCGGAGGACGTCGACGCGACCTTCGCCGAGATCGTGGCGGGTCTGGAACGCGAAGGCGTGGGCAAGCAGGCCTTCCTCGACGAGGCCGAGCCGGACGACGACGAGGCCGAGCCGGTCCGCGCGGTGCGGCCCGAGGGCCAGCCGGCCGTGGCCACGGCGGACGACGACCCCGACGCGTACCCGGACCCGGACCCGGACGACCGGAACGACCACTACGTGCCGCCGGACCCGCCGCCGCTGCCCGCGTTGCGACCGGGCACGATCGCCGCCCTGCTGGTGATCCTGCTGGGCGTGGTCGTGCTCCTGTTCCCCGGCCTGTTCGGCCTGACGGGCGCGATCGGCACGCCGCTGGCCCTGATCGTCATCTGCTCGGGCGCGGGCTGGCTGATCCTGCGCATGCGCAACACCCCACCCCCCGACTCGGGCTGGGACGACGGCGCCGTCCTCTGACCCCCGCGTGTCCTACGTCCGGAACGCGCGTGTCCTACGTTCGCGTACCCCGAGTTGAACGCTCAGAACAAGATCGACTGTTCTGAGCGTTCAACTCGGGTGTTCCGAACGTAGGACACGCGTGGCACGAACGTAGGACTCACGGGCGGGCGGATGGCGCAACTTCGGGCCGGATCAGGCGGGGTGTGCGCGCCGCCTTCGATGATGTGCGGGTCGACGAGGGCCGCGCCGCCACCCGGGCGCGGGCGTTCACCAGGGGGTTGCACATGATGCCGTCACGCGCGCGGATCGCCGCGATCATCTCGCTCGCCGCGGTGCTCACCGCGCTGCTCGCCGGGGCAGCGCAGGCCGCACCGACGGACGCCGGGACCGACAACACCGCGACCATCGGGACCTTGGACGACGCGCACTGCTGCTGACCACCGCGTGTCGAACCCTCAGGACCGGCGTGTCGAACACTCAGGACCCGCGTGTCGAACACTCGCGTCCCGCGTGTCGAACGTTCAAGACCCCCGAATTCAACGCTCAGGACGAGCGAGGATCCGCCGAGCGCGCCTGAGTGTGGAACACGGGGGGCCTGAAGGTTCGACACGGTGGACCTGAAGGTTCGACACGCGGGGTCTGGAGGTTCGACACGCGGAGGTCAGGGGCCGGCGGTCAGGCGGATGGTGTAGCCCTCGGCGTCACGGCTCATGGTCACGTCGCGGCACGTGCGGTGGGTCAGCCAGAGGCCCACGCCCGCCGTCGCGCTGCGGTCGGTCGGCACCAGGCCGGCCAGCGGTGACGACGGGCCGTCGCCCCGGTCCGTCACGGCCACCTGCACGTGCGACGGCCCGGCCCACGCCCGCAGCCGCACGGGCGGCCGACCGTGCGCATGGGCGTTGGTCACGGCCTCACTCGCCGCGTACACGATGTCGTCCACCTCGTCCCGGGTCAGCCGCACGCCCGAGCACGCCGTCGTCACCGCACGCCTGGCCTCCGCGGGCGTCGGGTCGGTCAGCTCGACCAGCGGCCGACCCGCCTCGAACGCCGTCGGCACGGCGGAAGGCAACGCCCACGCCGACCGGTACCGCGGGTTGGGCAGGTGCGAGCCGTCCGTCCCGGCCACCCGCGGGTGGGTGCGGAACACGTCCGCCAGCACGCGCGCGGGCGTGGTGCGCAGGTCGTACGGGCACAGGCCCCACAGCGGGTACTCGGCGAACACCTCGTTCACCGCCGCCTCGTACCGCGACCACCAGTCCCACGCCACCCCGACGCCGGGGTGTGGCACGTCGCCCAGCACCCGGATCTGCGCCGCCCCCGCGTACTCGGCGAACAGCTTCCGGTAGCCCAGGATCGCCTCGGTGGGCCGGTCGTACTGGTCGCCGCCGGGCAGGAACACCACGCCGGACGGGTCGGCCACCGCGTCCCGGATCAGCCGCTCGTTCTCCGCGCGGCACGCCACCAGCACCGGCTCGCACGCCGAGACGCCCTCGTCCACGAACGGCACCACGACCGACCGGTAGTCGTCGTCGCTGCCGTAGAACGCGGTTTCGTGGAAGTACCCGACGTGCCCGTTCGCCGCACCCGTCCTCATCGGCGCACCACGGGGTCTGCGCAGGACTCGCGGACGTGGTGGTCGCGCGGTCCCCGGGTGACGGAGGTCCGCATCCCGCGATGCTACGCGGCGCGGAAGGTCAACGGTGGCGGCCGTTGCGGGCTGTGCTCGTCGCCACGTCGCGCGCGAGCGTGGCCACCCCGACGATGCCGGCGTCGTCACCGAGCTGAGCGGTCCGGATCCGGGCCAGCGGCCGGTGCCCGGCCCCCGTCACCACGGCCGCGTACCGCTCGCGCGCGTCGTCCAGGAACAGCGGCGCGGACTCCGACACGCCGCCGCCGATCACCACGACCTCGGGGTCGTACACGTCGGCGACCAGCGCCAACCCCTCCCCCAGCCACCGGGCCAGGTCCGCCATCGCGCGCTGCGCCAACGGGTCGCCGTCACGCGCCGCGCCTGCCACCCGACGCCCCGTGACCGCCCGCGAGTCGCCCAGCGCCTCCCGCGCCAGCACGGTCGACTGGCCGGGGTAGCGGGCCAGCAGCTCGACCGCCGTCGTGCTCAGCGCCGTGCCGCTGCAGTACCGCTCCCAGCAGCCGTTCTTGCCGCACGGGCACGGCCGGCCGTCCGGCACGAGCCGCAGGTGCCCCAGCTCGGGCGCGACGCCGTACGCGCCGCGGAACACCTGCCCGTCGACCAGCAGCGCGCCGCCGATGCCGGTGCCGATCGCGACCAGCGCGGCGATCTTCGCCCCGCGGGCCGCGCCGAACCGGTGCTCGGCCAGCGCGGCGGCGTTCGCGTCGTGCTCCAGCACCACGGGCATGCCGACGCGCCGCGAGATCCGGTCCGCCACCGGCGCCTGCCGCCACGCGAGGTGCGGCGCGAACCGCACCGTGCGCCGGTCCGAGGCCACGAACCCGGCCACGGCCAGGCCGACGCCCGAGATCCGGTGCCGGGCCGCCAGCTCGGCGACGGCCGTGCCGATCGCCTCCTCCAGCGCCTCTTCACCGCTGGGCGTGGCCGCGCGCGCCGTGTCGAGCACCGCGCCGTCGCCGTCGACCACGCCCGCGCGCACGCTCGTCCCGCCGACGTCGACGCCGACAGTCAGCACTGCGACCCCTGGTCGCGCCGCACCACCGGGATGTGCTGGACGCGCGGCTTCCCCGGTCTCGGCGACTCCTGCGCCGGGCCTGCCTGTGGCGCGGGCTCGGCCAACGCCGCCCGCAGCACCGCGATCAGCCCGGCCACGTGCTCGGCCGCCTTCGCGGCCAGCTCCGACCGGTCGCCGCGGGCCAGCGCCACCGCGTTGCACAACGGGCACCAGCCGCACGTCCTGGTGTCGTGCTCACCCTCGGCGGCCATCCGGTGCAGCCACGGCTGCGCCCGCTCGGCGGCGGCGTCGAGCAGCAGGCGCAGCTCTTCGGCGAGCTTCGAGTCCACGGGCCTCACCGCATCCACAGATCGGGGTCGGGTGCGAACCGCACCGCCAACCCGGTGTCGTCCAGCTCCGCGCCGGTCACCAGGCAGCGCCTGAGCAGCGACGGCAGCGCGACCAGCCGGCGCCTGCCGTCCACGGTGACGGCCAGGTCGTCGCCCACCCGCGCCAGGTCGAGCGACGAGTCGCCCACCGGCAGCGCGATGCGCAACGTGTACTCCAGCTCACCGGTCCGCTCGACCGAGAGCAGCGGTTCGTCGGTCGCCGCGCCGTCCAGCGGGTCGCGTCCCCGGTAGAGGCCTTCGGCGACGTCCAGCAACGCGGCCGTGCCGACCGGTTCGGCGGCCCGGTGCTCCACGGTGGACACCGGTCCGAGGTCGGTCAGCTCGGCGAGCACCGCGTCCTGCTCGGCCCGGCGGGTGCGCAGCCACCCGGCGGCCGGACCGCGGTCCGCGCCGGGGTCGGGCACCACCCGGTTGGCCACCACGCCGTCGACCCGGATGCCCTGCAGCGCCAGCGCCGTCACGGTCCGCCGCGTCTCGGCCGCGACCACCCGTTCGGGGGTCAGCACGAGCCGCACGCTGGTCGTGGACGAGGTCAGCAGGCCGCGCAACTGGTCCAGGTCTTCCGCCAGCCTGCCGAGCGCGTCGGCGGTGGCGTCCCACTTCTCGACCGTGCCGCTGCCCGCGACACCGGCCAGCAGCCCGCGCACCACCCGCCGGTGGGTCGGGAACAGCCGTTCCAGGTAGGACGCGAACGCCTCGGGCAGCGCCAGCAGGCGCAGGGTCTCGGCGGTCGGGCCGCAGTCGACGACCACCACGTCCCACGGTCCGCCGCGGGCCAGCCGCTGCACCTCGGACAGCGCGAGCAGCTCCTCCACGCCGGGCAGGACGGTCAGCTCCTCGGCGTCCAGCTCGTCCACGCCCGCGCCGGCGAGCACGGTCCGCAGGTGCCCGCGCAGGTCGCGCCACGCGTCGTCGACCAGCGCGCGGGGGTCGATCTGGGCGGCGTGCAGGCCGCCGTCGAGCTCGCTGACGTGCCCGGACAGCGGCACGCCGAGCGCGTCGCCCAGCGAGTGGGCCGGGTCGGTGGACACGACCAGCGCCTTGCGACCTCCCGCGGCGAGCGCGGTGGCGGTGGCGGCGGCCAAGGTCGTCTTGCCGACCCCGCCCTTACCGGTGAACAGCAGCAGGCGGGCGCTCATCCAGCTTTTTCCACCCGGCGCTTGAGCTCCTTGAGCGCGGTGTCCATGATCATCTTCTCGGCCTTGCGCCGGAACAGGCCGATCATGGGGACGATCAGCTGCACCGACAGCGTGTAGGTGACCTCGGTGGAGCCGCCCCGGGGTGTCAGCCGGTAGCTGCCCTCCTGCGACTTCTGCATCTGGCCCTTGACCAGGTGCCACGAGATGCGGCCCGGCGACCACTCGTCGTAGGCCAGCACGTACTCATCCTTGATCGGGCCCTGGTCGATGTTGAACCTGACCTGCGCCGCGCGGCCGTCCGCCCCGGTCTCCAGCACCTCGGCGCGCTTCACCCCGTTGGCCCACTCGGGGTAGGCGTCGAAGTCGGCAATGACCGCCGCGATCTCCTCGGGCGTCGCGTCGATGACGATGGACTGGGTGGACTCGTCGGCCATGCCGGGGAGGCTACCCGGTGGTTCGGCTCACCAGCGCAACACGTGGGGCGTGCCGGTGCGCTGGAAGTGGCCGACGTTGACGCACTCGGTCCAGCCGACCCGCACCCGGCGCGCCATCGGCTGGTGCACGTGCCCGAACACCGACCACCGTGGCCGGTCGCGCTCGATCACCTTCAGCAACGACGTCGAGCCGAGCTCGGGCCGGCGGGCGACCACGTCGTAGGTCAGCTCGGCCACGGCCGGCGGTACGTGGGTGCACAGCACGTCGACCTCGCCCAGCCCGGCCAGGGCCGCGCCGAACTCCTCCTCGGTGCGCAGGTAGGGCCGCCACGGTCCGCGCCGGTTCGGCACGAAACCCGGGTGCAGCACCGCGCCGCCCGCGAAGCCGAACCGCAGCCCGCCGATCTCGGCCACCTCGCCGTCCAGCACGTGCACGCCGTCGCGGGCGAACATCGGCCACAGCTCGGGGCTGTCGACGTTGCCGGGCGTGGCGTAGGTGGGCGCGCTCATCGCGCCGAACATGGCGGCGTACTGCTCCATGATCGCCTCTTGGACGACGTCCGCCGCGTTGTCCAGGCTCTCCCAGAGCGACCGCATGTAGCGGACCGTCTCGGCGCCGAACCGGCCGCGCCGCAGCCGGGCGAACACCTCGACCTTCTCCGCGCCGAACACCCGGCCGAGGATGCCCTTGCCGTGGTCGTAGTAGTCGACGAAGTCGACCAGGTCGCCGAGCACGACCAGCGCGTCGGCGCCGTCACCTGCGCGGGCGAGGGCCTCCGCGTTGCCGTGGACATCCGAGACGACGTGAACCCGCACGAGACCCAAATCTACGGCAGCGCGGGCGGCGCACCAGGCGGCCGACCGGCCTCCAAGATCAGTTTGAGGCCGAGTGACACCTGCTTGGCGGCCAACTGGCGGCGGCGCACCTCCCGGCGGGTCCGCTTGTCGGACGCACCGCCCGGCAAGTCGGCACGCAGGAAGTAATGCAGGAGGGTGCCGTCCAGGACCGGCTCCAGCCACACCTCCATCGTTCCGACCAGCGCGCCGCCGACCGTCCAGCGCAACCCCTCAGTCCCCCGATCGGCGTAGACCTCGAGGGTCAGGTCGGGCCAGAACCCCGCCCACGCGGTGGGGGGCGCGAAGGCGGCGGCGACCACGGTCGGAGGCACTGCGAGGAACGTCTCGTCCACGACGTCGACACTGGGCACGGGGTGGAAGAGTGCCACGACACGGTCACGGAAAGACGGGCCGGCCTGGTGTATCGCCGGAATCACAGGCTAAGTTTCCCCACCGGTAACAAACAATCGTCCGGAGGTCGACGTGCGCGAGTTCAGCGTCCCCGCCACCGCCACTGTGGCTGCCGAGGAGAACCTCACCGACATGGTGTGGGCGAACGCGGAGCGCTTCGGCAACGCCGTCAGCTTCCGCCGCCGCGTGGACGGGACGTGGGTCGACGTCACCGCCCGCGACTTCGCCGCGCAGGTCCTCGCCGTCGCCAAGGGCCTGGTGGCGGCCGGGTTGGAGCCAGGCGAGCGGGTGGGCCTGATGTCCAAGACCCGCTACGAGTGGACCCTGCTCGACTTCGCCATCTGGCACGCGGGCGGCGTCGTGGTCCCGATCTACGAGACCTCCTCCGCCGAGCAGGTCGAGTGGATCCTGTCCGACTCCTCGGCCAAGGCCGTGTTCGTGGAGACCTCCGGGCACCGCGCCATGGTCGACTCGGTGGTCGCGGGCCTGCCCGAGGTTCGGCACGTGTGGCAGATCGACGGGCCGTCCGGTGACGCGGCGGGCGCGATCGACGAGCTGACCGCCCTCGGCGCGTCGGTGTCCGACGACGACGCGCGGGCCCGGCGCAAGGTGGTCGGCGCGGACGACACCGCGACCATCGTCTACACCTCCGGCACCACCGGCAGGCCCAAGGGCTGCGAGCTGACCCACCGCAACCTGCTGTCCGAGGTGCGCGGCGGGATCACCGCGTTCCCGCAGCTCATGCAGGCGGGCAACTCGCTGCTGGTGTTCCTGCCGCTGGCCCACATCCTGGCCCGCGCCCTGGCGGTGTGCGGTGTCTACACGCGGGTCACCATGGGCCACACGGCCGACGTGAAGAACCTGGTCGAGGACCTCCAGTCGTTCCGGCCCACGTTCGTGGTGGCCGTGCCGCGCGTGTTCGAGAAGGTCTACAACGGCGCGAAGCAGAAGGCGCACGCGGCGGGCAAGGGCAAGATCTTCGACGCCGCCGAGGCGACCGCGGTGGCGTACAGCCAGGCGCTGGACACCGGAAACGTCGGCCTCGGGCTCAAGCTCAAGCACGCGCTGTTCGCCAAGCTCGTCTACAGCAAGCTCCAGGCGGCCCTCGGCGGCCGGTGCACCGCGGCGGTGTCCGGCGGCGCGCCGCTGGGCGAACGGCTGGCGCACTTCTTCCGCGGCGTCGGCGTGCCGGTGCTGGAGGGCTACGGCCTCACCGAGACCAGCGCGGCGGCGTGCGTGAACACGGCGGCGGCGTTCCGGGTCGGCACGGTGGGGCGTCCGGTGATCGGCACCTCGGTGCGCATCGCCGAGGACGGCGAGATCCTGATCAAGGGCGACATCGTGTTCCGCAGCTACTGGAACAACGACCAGGCCACGGCGGAGGCGCTGGAGGACGGCTGGTTCCACACCGGCGACATCGGCGAGCTCGACACCGACGGCTTCCTGCGGATCACCGGCCGCAAGAAGGAGATCATCGTCACCGCCGGTGGCAAGAACGTCTCGCCCGCCGTGCTGGAGGACCGCCTCCGGGCCCACCCGCTGATCAGCCAGTGCATGGTCGTCGGCGACGCGCAGCCGTTCATCGGCGCGCTGATCACCATCGACCCGGAGTTCTTCCCGGCCTGGAAGGACCAGAACGGCAAGCCCGCGTCCGCGACCGTGGCCGAGCTGGTGGACGACGAGACGCTGCGCGGCGAGATCCAGGCGGCCGTGGACGAGGCCAACCAGGCCGTGTCCAAGGCGGAGGCGATCAAGAAGTTCCGCATCCTGCCGGTGGACTTCACCGAGGCGGGCGGCGAGATGACGCCGAGCCTGAAGCTGCGCCGCTCCGTGGTGGCCTCGACCTACAAGCAGGACATCGAAGCGATCTACGCGGGCTGACGGCGTGCCGGCGCACCCCGGCCGGCCATTCGGGACAGAATAAGACGAGTGGCCCGCACCGAAGTGCGGGCCACTCGACCCCCAGTGATCGCGTATCCGCTGACGCGGACCCGAGAAGTTCTGTTGTCCCGGTCCCCCAACCGGGACTTTTCATAGAGTGCCGGAGCGCGCTGTCGTATCGCTGACGCGACGATGACTCGTGCCGTCAGCGCCCGACCTAGGCTGTGCCGCGGGAAGGCGGAACGAGGGGACGCAAACGGATGGGCGCTGGGCCGTGGTTCGGCCTTCTCGGCCCGCTTGAAGTGCGCATACAGGGTCGAGCGGTGCCCGTCCGGGCGGGTAAGCACCGGGCGTTGCTGGCCGCGCTGTCGCTGCGCGCCGGCCGGGTCGTCTCAATTGGCGAGCTGGTCTCCTTCCTGTGGGGCGGCGACCCGCCGGCACGCACGCGCGGCACGTTGCAGACCTACGTCATGCGGCTGCGGCAGTTGCTCGGCGACCCGTCGCTGATCCGGACCACTTCGGACGGCTACCGGCTGGTGGTGCCGCCGGAGCAGGTGGACGTGCACCGGTTCGCCACCACGGCGGGCCTGGCCCGGCAGGCGGCGCAGTCCGGGCACCTGGCCGACGCCGCCGAGCTGTACGCCGAGGCGCTGGGCTTGTGGCGCGGGCCGGCGCTGTCGGACGTGCCGTCGGAGGCGTTGCGGGACGACGAGGTGCCGCGGCTGGCCGAGCGGCTGCTGGTGGTGCACGAGGAGCGCAACGACGTCGAGCTGGCGCTGGGCAACCACGAGCGGCTGGTGCCGGTGCTGCGGTCGTTGACCACGGACCACCCGCTGCGGGAGAGGTTCTGGGCGCAGCTGATGGTGGCGCTGTACCGGGGCAGCAGGCAGGCCGAGGCGCTGGAGGCGTTCCGGCTGGTCGACCGGCTGCTCGGCGAGCAGCTCGGGATCGAGCCCGGACCGGCGCTGCGCGAGCTGCACCAGGCGATCCTGGTCGGCGACCCGAGCTTGGCCGCGCCGCCCGAGCGCGCCGACCCGGACGTGCCGGACCAGTTGCCGCCGGACGTGCCGGGGTTCGTGGGCCGGGCCGGGCTGGTGGAGCGGATCTCGCGGCTGATCGCGCCGGACGGTCCGCGCACCGCCGTGCCGATCGTGGCGCTGACCGGCGTGCCCGGGGTGGGCAAGACGGCGCTGGCGGTGCACGTGGCGCACCGGCTGCGGGACCGGTTCCCGGACGGTCGGCTGTACGTGGACCTGCGCGGGTACGCGGCGGGCCCGGCCACGCCGGTGATGGAGGTGCTGACCCGGTTCCTGCGCGCGCTCGGCGTGCCGCCGGAGCAGATCCCGGTGGACTCCGACGAGCAGAGCACGCTGTTCCGGTCGCTGCTGGCCGGGCGGCGGATGCTGCTGGTGCTGGACAACGCCGCCGCGCCCGACCAGGTGCGCCCGCTGCTGCCCGGCGCGGCGAGCTGCCCGGTGCTGGTGACGAGCCGGGACGACCTGCGCGGCCTGATCGCGGTCGACGGCGCGCGGCGGGTCGGGCTGGACGTGTTCGAGCCGCACGAGTCGCTCGCCCTGCTGCGCCGGACCGGGGAGGCGGCCGAGGAGCTGGCGCGGCGGTGCGGGCACCTGCCGTTGACGCTGCACATCGCGACGGCGTCCGTTGCGGGCGGTTCGATCCCCCGGTACCTGGAGAAGCTGGGCGACCGCCGTCCGCTCGACCTGGCGCACGCGGCCCTGACGCCGGCCGCACGGCGACTGTTCGCGCTGCTCAGCGTGGTGCCGGGGCCGGACTTCACGACCGAGGCGGCGGCCGACGCGGCCGACCTGGCCGTGCCGGAGGCCGCGGCGCTGCTCGGGCAGCTGGCCAGGGCGCGGCTGGTGAGCGGCGACGGCGGCCGGTACGCGTTCCACGACGAGCTGGCGCGGTTCGCCGCCGAGATGGCCGAGGCCGGGAACGAGGACGTGGCCGCGGCACGCGTGCGGCTGCTGGAGTTCTACGTGCGGGCGGTGGACCACTGCGCCGAACTGCTGTACCCGGACCTGATGCGGTTGCCGACCCCGGCCGGGCGGGCGGTGCGGCTGCCGCGGGTCGAGACGGCGGCGCAGGCGCGGGCGTGGCTGGACTCGGAGCGGGCGAACCTGACCGCGGCGATCCGGTCGGCCGCCGAACGCGGTCCGGCCGCGATGTCGTGGCGGCTGGCCGACGGGCTGCGCGGCTACCTGTGGATCGGCAAGCACGTCACCGAGTGGCTGTCGACCGCGCGGTACGGGCTGGACGCCGCGCACGAGCAGCGGGACGTGGCGGGCGAGGCCGCGATGCACCAGAACCTGGGCACGCTGCACTGGCGGCTCGGCGACTTCGACACCTCCGTCGCGCACTACACGCGTGCCGTCGAGCTGCACCGGATGCGCGGCGACCTGGCGTCGGAGGCGGAGGTGCGCGGCAACCTGGGCGTGGTGCGGCTGGAGGCGGGCGACCTGGCGTCGGCGCGCAACGACCTGGAGACGTGCCTGGCGCTGAAGCGCGAGTCCGGCGGGCCGCGGTCGGGTGAGACGGGCGTGCTGACCGGGTTGGGCGTGCTGGCGATCGAGACCGGTGAGCTGGCGGAGGCGGTGGACCTGCTGGGCGAGGCGCTGGCGATCAGCGTGGAGCACGGGTTGCGCGGCAGCGAGATCACCGCGTTGACGCTCTTGGGCGTGGCGTCGCAGCTCATGGGTGAGCCGCAGCGCGCGCTCACCCACCTGACCGAGGCGTTGCGCCTGGCGACGGAGGCGGGGTTCCGCGAGGCCGCGGCGCGGGTGCTGGAGAGCACCGCGTCGGTGCGGCTGGACCTGGGCGAGCACGCCGAGGCGCTGGAGCTGGCCGACCGGGCGCTGGCCGAGTTACGCGAGGACGGTGACCAGCGGATCACGACGAACGTGCTGGTGGTGATGGCGTCGGCGAACCGCGGCCTCGGCTCGCTGCGCACGGCCGACGAGCAGTTCCAGCAGGCCCTGACCAAGGCGCGGCGGATCGGCTACCTGCCGGGCGAGGCCCGTGCCCTGGTCGGCCTGGCCGGCGTGCGCAGGCTGCTGGGCCAGGTGGCCGAGGCCAAGGCCCTGGCCACCCAGGCCGTGACGCTGACGTCCCGCCTGGGCCTGCGCGTCACCGAGCGCACCGCCCGCACCGAACTGGCCGCCGTCGACCGCGCCCTGCTCGACGACCCCGCCTGAACGCAGAACACACGGGCCCTGAACGTTCGACACGCCCGACCTGAACGTTCGACACGCGCGTTCTGAACGTTCGACACGCGCGCGTGTCCTACGTTCAGAACAGGCGAGTTGAACGCTCAGGAGTTGATCAGGGTGGCCAGGCGGGTGGCCAGGTCGTCCCAGCGCCAGTTCGCGGTGACCCACTCGCGGCCCGCCGCACCCATCTTCGCGGCGGTGCCGGGGTCGGCCAGCAGGGCGGCGACGGCGTCGGCCACCTCCGCCACCTCACGCCCGTCCACCACCCGTCCCGTCACGCCGTCGCGCACGGTCTCCGGCGCACCACCCGAACGCCCCGCCACGACCGGCAGGCCGGTGGCCGACGCCTCCAGGTACACGATCCCCAGACCCTCGACGTCCAGCCCGCGCCCCCGCGTCCGGCACGGCATCGCGAACACGTCACCGGCGTTGTAGTGCGCGGGCAGCTCCTCCCACGGCACCGACCCGGTCAGCACCACGTGCTCCGACACGCCCACCGACGCCGCCAGCCGCTCCAGCGCCCCCCGGTACGGCCCACCGCCCACCAGCAGCAACGCCGCGTCCGGCACCTGCCGCCGGATCTCCGGCAACGCCCGCACCAGCACGTCCTGCCCCTTGCGCGGCACGAGCCGCGACACGCACACCACCACGGGCCGGTCGCCCAACCCGTACCGCGCGCGCAGCTCCGACCGCGCCGCCGCCGAGGGCGCGAACACCGACGTGTCCACCCCGGACGGCAGGTGCTCCAACGCCGCCAGCGGACCGAACGCCGCCGCGAACCGGGACCGCGTGTACCGGCTCACGAACGTCACCACGTCCGCGTCCGACCCGATGCGCCGCAACGCCTGCCGCGCGCCCGGCAGCATCGACCACCCGACCTCGTGCCCGTGCGTCGACGCCACCACGCGCGAAGCACCGGCGGCACGCAGCCGTGACGTCATCAACGCCAACGGAGCCGCCGCCCCGAACCACACGGCGTCACAGCGCGCTCCACGCAGGATGTCCGACGCCCGCCGCACGACGTCCGGCGTGGGCAGCATCAATGTCCCCGGATGCCGCACCACCTCGAACGGCTGCACGGCGTCGAACTCGGGGTGCGAGCCGGACGACGACTGCCACGACGGCGCGTACACCACCAGCTCGGGCAGCCGCACGGCCAACGCGTGCAGGTAGGACTGGATTCCGCCGGGCCGTGGCGGGAAGTCATTGGTCACCAGCAAGGTCCGACGCACGCGACCACGTTACGGGAACGACCGCCGCAGGAAGTCCTGCCACCCGCGCACCAGCGCCGCGGCGTCCCCTCCGGTGGCTCCGAGCAGCACGCCGTCCACTTCGGACGCCCGGACCCGCGCCAGCCGCCGGTACAGCGCCACCAGCCCCGGCTCGCCCAGCGTGGACGCCAGGTACAGGTTCACCGACCACGCCTGCTGGTAGGCCAGCTCCATCGCGGCGCCGCGGAAGTCGGCGTCCGACGGCAGCGCGGTCGGCGGCGACTGCCGCACCTGCGCGGCCAGCAGCGGCGCGGCCTTCGCCGGCGGCACGTCGCTGCGCCGGTAGCCCACGTAGTCCGCGAACCCCTCCAGCACCCACATCGGCGCGCCGTCCACGGTCTCGCCGCGCGTCGCGACGTGCGTGATCTCGTGCCGCAGCAGCACCCGCAACGCCAGCGGCGACAACGCGCCCGCGCTGTCCGGGTTCAGCACCACCCGCTGGCCGCGTGCCGTGTGCGTGTCCGGGTCGACCCGGTCGGCCACCGCGACGCCCGCGATCGCGCCCGTGGCGAAGCCGGGCCCGACCAGCGCGACCATCTCGTCCGGGCTCGCCGGGACCAGCACGGCCACCTGGCGCGCCCACGCCTGGCCCCACACCTCGGTCACGGCCGTGACGGCGCCGTCCAGCTCGGCCAGCGCCCGGGCGGCCAGCGCCTCGCCGCCGGGGTGGCTCAGCACGAACCCGCCGGTGCCGGCGTGCACGACGCACGGCCCGAAGTCCCACGGCCCGCGCCACGTCCGCTTGCCCAGCGGCTCCAGCGCGGTGTCGGAGTTGAGGTACCAGCGGCCGTCGCGCCGGGTGAACAGGTAGGCCATGGCCTGGCTGCTCGGCTCCACGTCCACGCCGCCGAGCCGGTACGACAGCCGCACGTCCGGCGCCCAGGCCTCGTCCGCCGCGGGCAGGTCGAGCGCGCCGAGGTCGACCTCGGCGCCCGACCCCCACTCGGCCAGGTACTCCCACTCGGCCAGCGGCACGGCGGCCAGGTTGCGGAACAGGTCGCGCTGCCGCTGCCGGAACCCGGAGTCGGCCCGCGGGTCGAGGTCCGCGGTGAACGCCGACTCGTCGCGGTCCAGCACGGCCCGCGCGCGCCGGTCGAGCAGCGCCCGGACGGCGTCGGCACGGGACGTGGCAGCCGACGCCGCGGGCGTCGACGGGGTCGTCGGCGTGACGGCCGTGACCAGTCCGGCGAGGAACGTCACGGCCACCAGCACGGCCAGCACGACCCGGTAGCGGCTCACGAGCCTCCAAAGTCATCAGCAGGGCCACCCTCACCAGAGGATGGCCCTGCTGGACGACGATCGTCAGCCGGCGATGCGGCGCATGGCGTAGATGGTGCCGCCGTTCTCCAGCGGCACGACCTTGACCGGGACGCCGTCGGTGGACGCGTGCACGATCCGCGCGTTGTCCACCGCCATGCCCACGTGGTTGCCGCCGTTGTAGATGATCAGGTCACCGGCCCTGACCTCGCCGCGGGTGATCGCCCGCCCGGCGCCCGCCTGGCCGCCCGCGGTGCGCGGGATGGACACGCCCGCGTAGGCGTAGGCCTTCGACGTCAGGCCGGAGCAGTCCCAGCGGTCCGGGCCGGTCGCGCCGTACAGGTACATGTCGCCCTGCTGGTCCAGCGCGAACTGCAGCGCGACGCCCGCCGCGCCCTCGGGCACGTTGGTGCTGACCCTCTCGCCGACGCTGGTCAGGGTGTTGCGCTCCTGCGCGGTCAGCCGGTCGAGCTGGTTCTTGACCTCGGTGATCTGGCCCTGGAGCTCGGTCTGCCGCTTCTTGATGTCGTCGGCGATCTTGATCGCCTCGTCGGTCGCGGTCTGCGCGCGGGCCTGGGCGTCCGCCGCCTTCTGCCGCGCGTCCTCGGCCGCGTCGACCGCGCCGGACAGCCGTTCGAGGGATTCGTTGTTGTCCGACGCGAGCACGCCGAGCGCGGACATGCGGTTCAGGAAGTCCTGCTGGGAGTCCGACACCAGCAGCGCCGAAAGCTGGTTGAACCGCGCGCCCTCGAACGACGCCTCGGTCAGCTTGTCGACCTGGACCCGGAAGGTCTCCTCGTCGGTCTTGGCCTGCTCGCCCGCCTGGGTCGCCTGCGCCAGGTCGGCGTTGGCCTTGTCCAGCTCGGACTGGTTGGCGTTGCGCTGCTCTTCGGCGCGCAGGAGTTCTTCGTTGAGCTTGGTCGCCTGCTCGGCGAGCTCGTTGTACTTCTTCAGCGCCTCGGAGGCGTTCGCGGGGGTGTTCGGCTGGGCTCCGGCGGGTACGGGCAGGACGCCCACCGCGGCAGCGGCCACCGCCGTGGCCGCCATCGCCCCGCGCAGGCCGCGCTTGAGTCGTTGCGACGCCACAGTCGCGTGTGTCTCCTTCAGTCTGAACCGCCTGCCGGCCGGGCGCGTGACGCGACCCGACACACCTCTGCTGAGAGAGTTCCGGCTCGGCTCCCCGACAGGCCGATTCGGCGGTGAACCCGCGTCGCGGCCCAGGATGGACCACAGCCCGCCGCGAGATCTCGGCTAGGTTACGAAAAGTGAGTCCCGGCGTCCACTAGCGGGGCATGGAAATCACGGCGAGTTCACTTTGCCGCACGATCGGCCTAGCTGTGACCTGGTCGTGTGACCGCCGGTGGTGTTAAAAACACGATCTGCGTCACACCCGGCCCAGGCGGGCCAACAGCACGGCCGACGGCACCGGGTGCGCGCCCCGCCGTCGGACGGAATCGGCCACCGCCCGGTCGGACGTCACCACGACCACCGGACGGCCCTCGGGCTCCGCGGTCACCAGCGCCCGGATCACGTCGTCGGCCAGCACGCCCGGATCGCTGAACAGCACCCGCACCCCGCGTGGCGCGGACGACGGCACGGCCACCACGCCGGCGCCGTCGAACACCAGCGTCACCTCCGCGCCGGTGCGCGCCGCCAGCACCGCCAACTGGTGCACCAGCCGGTCCCGCTGGTCCGACAGCGGCAGCTCCGGATAACCCGTCTTGGTGACGTTGTAGCCGTCCACGATCAGGTGCACGGCGGGCAGCGCCAGCAACCGGTCCAGCGCCGCCGGGTCCTCCACCCGGCCGACCGCGCCCTGCGCCGCGCTCGCGCCGCGCACGAGGTCCGCCGGCCGGGGGCCCGCACCCCCGAGGGCCAGCTCGCGCCGCAGGCCGTTCACCGCGCCGTCCAGCGTCTCGACCAGCAGGGCCAGCCGCACCTCGTCGGCCTGGCGGGCTTCCTTCGCGGACTGGCGGGCCACCTCGGCGTCCGACTCGGCCCGCTGCGCCTTGGCGCGCTCGTGCTCGGCGCGCTCCCGTTCGCGGTCCCGTTCGGCGGTCAACCGGCGCAGCGCGGCCTCCGCCTCGGCGCGCACCCGTTCCACCTCGGCCGCCGCCGACTCGGCCCGGTCCTTGGCCTCCCGCAACCGCACGCCCTGCTCGCGCAACCGTTTGCGCAGCCGTTCCAACTCGGCCTCGGCCGCCTCGCGGATCTTGTCCACCGCGCCGCCGGCCTCGGCCCGTTCCGCCTTGAGCCGCTCCAGCTCGGCCTCGAACCGCTCCGCCCGCTGCACGGCCAGGTCGCGCTCCGAGCGCAGCGCCGCGTCCGCCGCGCGCCTGCCGACCAGCTCGATGAAGTGGGCCGCGACCTCCTCGCCCTGCAGGATCGCCGCCGCGCCCGCCGCGACCGGATCGGGCGAGGTCACCTCGAGCACCGCCGGCCGGTTGCGCCGCAACCACTCGACCACGGCCGCGCGGAAGTTCGCCGACGCCCTCAACCCGCCGATGAGGGCGTGCGCGCCCAACCGGGCACGCTTGGTCGGCGCGAACCGGGCGACCGCGCGCAGGGACTGCGGGACGTCGACCTTCGCCATGTCCCCCAACGCGTCCGCGCTCAACTCCGCGAGCCGGGCGCGCAGCGGCTCGGGCAGGGCCGACCAGTCCACAGTGGACTCGACGGCCTGGTCGGGTTCCAGGTCGCCCGCGTCCTCGGGTGGCTCGATCGGGTCTTGCACCCGTACAGGCTAGCCGTGCTAATGGCCGCTGCTCCGCGGACGGCGGCGAGGTCTGCGGAGCAGCGGTGATCCGACACTGTCGGTGGGGGCGGATACGGTGCGCGCCGATGACTACTCAGCTCACGTTCGACGAACTGGGCACACCGCTGCGCGAGACCACGTTCGTCGTGTTCGACCTGGAGACCACCGGCGGCCGGGCGGACGAGGACGCGATCACCGAGATCGGTGCCGTGAAGGTGCGCGGCGGGCGGGTGATCGGCGAGTTCGGCACCTTCGTCGACCCCGAGCGGGGCATTCCGCCGCAGGTCGTGGCGCTCACCGGGATCACCCAGCTGATGGTGACCGGTGCGCCGAGGCTCGGCACGGTGCTGCCCGCGTTCCTCGAGTTCGCCGCCGGCGCGGTGCTGGTCGCGCACAACTCCGGCTTCGACGTCGGCTTCATGAAGGCCGCCTGCGCCCGGCACGGGTACACCTGGCCCAAGCCGACGGTCGTCTGCACGGTGAAGCTGGCCCGCCGGGTGCTGAGCCGGGAGGAGGCGCCGAGCTGCCGGCTGTCGGCCCTGGCCCAGCTGTTCGGCGTGTCCGTGCAGCCGAACCACCGGGCCCTGATCGACGCCCGCGCGACCGTCGAGGTGCTGCACCACCTGCTGGAACGCGTCGGTTCGGTCGGGGTGCACTCGCTGGAGGAGCTGGTCGCCTACCTGCCCGAGGTGACGCCGGCGCAGCGGCGCAAGCGGACCCTGGCCTCGCACCTGCCGTCCACCCCCGGCGTGTACCTGTTCCGCGGGCCGTCGGAGGAGGTGCTCTACGTCGGCACGGCGTCCGACCTGCGGCGGCGGGTGCGGCAGTACTTCACCGCGAGCGAGGGCCGCAAGCGGCTGCGCGAGATGGTGGCGCTGGCCGTCCGGGTGGACGCGGTGGAGTGCGCGCACTCGTTGGAGGCGGAGGTCCGCGAGCTGCGGCTGCTGACCGCGCACAAGCCCGCCTACAACCGGCGTTCCAAGAACCAGGGGCAGGCGTGGTGGCTCGTGCTGACCGAGGAGGCGTTTCCGCGCCTCTCCGTGGTCCGCACGCCGCGTGAGGGGGCGCTCGGCCCGTTCCGGTCCCGGCGGCTCGCCGAGACGGCCCTGGAGGCGGTGCTGGAGGCCGTGCCGCTGCGGGCGTGCTCGATCCGGATCCCGGCGCGCAACGCCTCCGCCACGCCGTGCGCGCTGTTCGAGCTGGGCCGGTGCAAGGCGCCGTGCGCGGGGCGGCAGTCGGTGGACGAGTACTCCCCCGCCGCTTCGGCTTTCCGCCGGCTGGTCGCCGGCGCGGACGTCACCCCGCTGCACGGCGTCACCGCGCAGATCGACGCCCTCGCCGCCGCCCACCGGTTCGAGGACGCGGCCACCCGCCGTGACCGGATGTCGTCGTTGGTGCGCGCGCTGGACAGGGCGCAGCGGCTCGCGGGCCTGGCGGCGTTGCCCGAGGTGGTGGCCGCGCGCCCGGACGGGTCCGGCGGGTGGGAGTTCGCCGTGGTGCGGCACGGGCGGCTGGCGTCGGCCGGGGTGGCGCGGCGGGGCACGCGGCCGATGCCGGTGGTGGACGCGCTGGTGGCGTCGGCGGAGACGGTGATCCCGGGCGAGGGGCCGCTGTTCGGCGCGCCCGCCGAGGAGGTCGGCGTGGTGCTGCGGTGGATCGACCGGCCGGGCACGCGGCTCGTCTACTGCGAGCGCCCGTGGACGTCACCCGCGTTCGCCGCCGGCGCGTGGCGGGAGTGGGTGGCCCGCGCCGAGGCCGGTCGTGACCAGTACCGGGTCGCGGGCCACTAGCATGTGGTCGGTCGATACCCCGACGACTTGTGGAGGACCGCTGTGATCACCGCGATCGTGCTGATCCAGGCCGCCGCCGAGACCATCCCGGACGCGGCGCAGGCGATCGCCGACATCGAGGGCGTCACCGAGGTCTACTCGTGCGCAGGCGACGTCGACCTGATCGCGCTGGTCAAGGTCGCCCGGCACGAAGACCTCGCCGACCTGGTGCCCGGCCACATCTCCAAGGTGCCCGGCGTGCTGAACACGGACACGCACATCTCGTTCCGGTCGTACTCGAAGCGGGACACGGACGCGGCGTTCGCCATCGGCCTCGAGGACGCCTGACCGACCTCGCGCCCGTGTGCGAGTACTTCGCGATCCGGGCCGACGAGGGCGGGGCGCTGCCCCTCGCGGAAGTCGGGGCACGGCTCGCCGGCCTCGGGCTGGAGCACGACCGCACCGCCACGTGGCTGACCGGCGACATGATGCTCAACGCGGAGGTGGACGGCTCCGGCCTGTTCGCCACCGCACCCGACGACCTCGTGGTCAGCCTCGACGTCACGGTGTGGTGCCCGCACTCGCACCGCACGTCCCAGTGGCCCGACGAGGCCACCACGCAGGCGCAGCACCGCCTGTTGGACACCGTCGCGCGCACGCTGGAGTGGACGGTCGTCGACCACGACGGCTGAACGCGAGAAGGCCCCGCACCGATCACGGTGCGGGGCCTTCTCGCGTCGAACGGTCAGTCCTCCGGCTGGGACGGCTTCCCGGCCAGTTCGCCCGCCGGCTTGTTCTCGGCCGTCAGGGCGTCCGCCGCGACACCGTGCTCGGCCCGCGCACGGGACAGGGCGGCGGTCTCCTCCGGCGGGTCGGGCGTGAGGAAGCTGCCCGGCACCGGGTGCCCGGCCGAGCCCAGCTTGTTCATCTTCTTCGGCACCGACGCGCCCTGGTAGGCCAGGGGCAGCGGGTGGCCGTGGTCGTCCACCGGGCCCAGCGGCTGGTGGACCTCGATGAACTCGCCGTGCGGCAGGCGCTTGATGATGCCGGTCTCGACACCGTGCTCCAGCACCTCGCGGTCACCGCGCTGCAACCCGATGCAGATCCGGTAGGTGATGAAGTACGTCACCGGCGGGACCAGCAGCATGCCGATGCGGCCGATCCACGTCATCGCGTTCAGCGAGATGTCGAACTTCATCGCGATGATGTCGTTGCCGCCCGAGAGCAGCAGCACCATGAAGTACGAGATCGCCATGGCGCCCAGCGACGTCCGGACCGGCACGTCGCGCGGCCGCTGAAGCAGGTTGTGGTGCGCGTAGTCCTTGGTCATCTTGCGCTCGATCCACGGGTACACCGCGGCGAGGCCGGTCAGCAGCGGCAGGCCGAGCATGAACGGCAGGAACGGCGCCGGGATCGTGTAGTTGCCCAGGTAGAACTCCCACGCGGGCCACAGCCGGATCAGGCCGTCGGTCCAGCCCATGTACCAGTCGGGCTGCACGCCCGCCGACACCTGCGCCGCGTTGTACGGGCCGAAGTTCCAGATCGGGTTGATCTGGAAGATGCCGCCCATGATCGCCGTCACGGCCACGACCACGGCGAAGAACCCGCCGCCCTTGGCCGCGAACACCGGCATGATGCGCACGCCGACGACGTTGGTCTCCTTGCGGCCCACGCCCGGGAACTGGGTGTGCTTCTGGTACCAGACCAGGCCCACGTGCACCGCGATCAGCGCCAGGATGATGCCCGGGATGACCAGGATGTGCAGCGTGTAGAGCCGCGGGATGATCTCCGTGCCGGGGAACTCCCCGCCGAACGCGAGCCAGTTGATCCACGTGCCGATCACCGGGAACGAGATCAGCAGCGCCGCCATCACCCGCAGGCCGGTGCCGGACAGCAGGTCGTCGGGCAGCGAGTAGCCGAGGAAGCCCTCGATCGCGCCCAGCATGAACAGCACGATGCCGATGACCCAGTTGATCTCACGCGGGCGCCGGAACGCGCCGGTGAAGAAGATCCGGAACATGTGCACCACGATCGCGCCCATGAACAGCAGCGCGGCCCAGTGGTGGACCTGGCGGACGAACAGGCCGCCGCGCACCTCGAACGAGATCTGCAGGGTCGACTCGAACGCCCGGGACATCTCGATGCCCTGGAGGTTGACGAAGCTGCCGTTGTAGACGACCTCCTCCATGGAGGGGTCGAAGAACAGGGCCAGGTACGTGCCCGACAGCAGCAGGACGATGAAGCTGTACAGCGCGATCTCGCCGAGCAGGAACGACCAGTGCGTCGGGAAGACCTTGTTCAACTGCTTCCGCATGCCGGAAGCCATGTGGAACCGGTCGTCAGCCCACTTGGCGGCGCCACCCGCCACGCGGGCGCCCGCACCCTGCCGTTTCGTCGGCGTGGTGATGCCGCTCATGACTTACGCTCCCAGAACGCCGGACCCACGGCCTCGATGAAGTCGCCGCGGGCAATCAAGTATCCGTCCTCGTCAACCGTGATCGGAAGCTGCGGCAGGGCGCGGGTCGCCGGACCGAACCGGGGCTTGCCGTAGTGGAAGACGTCGAACTGCGACTGGTGGCAGGGGCACAGGAGCAAGCCGGTCTGCTGCTCGTACAGCGAAGTGGGGCACCCGAGGTGGGTGCAGATCTTCGAGTACGCGTAGAAGTCGCCGTAGTTGAAGTCCTCCTGGCCGGCGCGCTTGACCACCGACTGGCCGGGGCGCAGGCGGATGAGCATGACCGGGCTGTCGGCCCGCTTCAACGCGTGGACCAGGGCTTCTTCGTCGTCACGCTCCGACTCGCGGAACGGGAACACCGTTTCGAAACCGCCGGCGTCCAGGTCCTCGGGACGGATCAGCGCGACCTCGTGGAAATTGCCCGTGTGCCGGCGCAGGTAGACCTTCTCGCCGTTCTCGGACTTCCACGCGGTGTGCCAGAGCGACTCCTTGGAGTCGCTGTGCGCCCACGGGTTCCTGATCAGGCCGCCGAGCGGCACGGCCAGCACGCCGAGGCCGAACACGCCGGCGCCCAGGCCCGCGGTGCGCTTGATGAGCGACCGGCGCCCGATCGTGGACCGGTCGCCCGCGTCGGCCAGCTGGGCGAGGATCGTGGCCTTGTCGACCTCGGTCGAGCCGCCCTCGTGGCGCTGCTGGACCGACAGCTCCTCCGGGATGAACTTCTTCGTGTACAGCAGCGCGCCGACGCCGAGGCCGAGGATCGACAGGCCCAGCGTGAAGCCGATGACTGGCGTGTACAGGCTGTACAGGAGGTGGTGGTCGGTGTTGGGAGCCTCGTACTTCCACGGCCACCAGATGAACGCCACCAGGAACGCGACGCCGGCCAGCGCGGCGATGGTGAACCACAGGGCCACCAGGCGCTCGGCGCGCTTCTCGGCGCGCGTGCCCTTGACGGGCCAGCGGTCCTCGTAGTGGACGATCTCGACGCCGTCCATCCCGGCGCCGAGCTTGACCAGCTCGTCCCGGCTCATCCCGGCGAGTTCCGCCTCGTCGGGCAGCTCGTTCGGCTTCACGCCGCTCATGCCTTGGCTCCGATCCAGAGGGTCACGCCGATCAGTGCGGCGATACCCACGATGAACGCGATCAGACCCTCCGATACCGGCCCGAGGCCGCCGAGGGGGGCGCCGCCGGGGTTGTTGTTCCCGTCGGTCACCGACTTGATGTAAGCGATGATGTCCTTCTTCTCCTCCGGCGTGAGCTGCCGGTCGGAGAACTTCGGCATGTTCTGCGGGCCCGTGAGCATCGCGGTGTACAGCTGCTCTTCGGTCACGCCGTCGAGCTCGGGCGCGAACTTGCCGGACGACAGCGCCCCGCCGCGACCGGTGAAGTTGTGGCACGCCGAGCAGTTGAGCCGGAACAGCTCGCCACCGCGGGCCGGGTCCTCGCCGCGCAGCGCCTCGCCGCGCTCCTCGGGGGTCTGCGGGCCGCCGCCGCGGGACTGGATGAACGCGCCGATGGCGTCCACCTCCTCCGGCGTGAACTTGGCGGGCTTGCGCTGCGCCTGCGCCTCCTGGCGGGCCATCGGCATGCGGCCGGACGACACCTGGAAGTAGACGGCGGCCTCGCCGACGCCGATCAGGCTCGGGCCGCGGTCCTCGACGCCGTCGAGGTTCTTGCCGTGGCAGCTGATGCAGGTGTTGTTGTAGAGCTGCTCGCCCAGTCGCACCTGCGCCGGGTCGTCCTGCGCCTGCGCGGTCTGCGGCTGCGGCGCGAGGGCGCTGAACAGGAAGCCCGCGGCCAGCAGCGCGAAGCCCAGCGCGAGCAGGCCCGAGATCCGCCTGCGCAGCTTGGTGCTGCGCTTCCGGGCCCGTGTGGTGTTGGTGGTCATGTGTGCGGCAACCCTTGCTGGTGTGAGTTCGGGGTTCGAGCTGGTCAGGGCACGATGTAGATGACGGCGAACAAGCCGATCCAGACGACGTCGACGAAGTGCCAGTAGTACGACACGACGATCGCGGAGGTCGCCTGCGCGGGCGTGAACTTGCTCAGCTTCGTGCGGACCAGCAGGTAGCCGAACGCGATCAGGCCACCGATCACGTGCAGGCCGTGGAAGCCGGTCGTCAGGTAGAAGACGGTGCCGTAGGCCGAGCCGGGGATGGTGGTGCCCTCGTGCACGAGGTTGATGTACTCACCGGCCTGGCCGGCCACGAAGATCGCGCCCATGATCAGCGTCACGATGTACCAGCGGCGCAGACCGAAGACGTCACCCCGCTCGGCCGCGAACACGCCCCACTGGCACGTGAACGAGGACGCCACCAGGATGATCGTGAAGAACAGTGCGTAGGGCACGTTCAGCTCGGTCGGCTCTGGTGGCCAGTGCCCTTCGTTCTGGGCCTTCACCGTGAAGAACATGGCGAAGAGCCCCGCGAAGAACATGAGCTCACTGGACAGCCAGACGATCGTGCCGACGCTGACCATGTTCGGGCGGTTCAGCGAGTGCACGCGCTGGCCGATTGAGGGCGCTGCCGTTGTCACACGACGCATTATTGCTTGCAGGTTTTCGTCCCGCCCATCGGGTCCGGGGCACGTACGCAGGTCATCTGGGTCACACGCACGGTGAGGACTGACATGGGGTTGTTGAGCCGGTGGCGTGATCGACGCGCGCGACGGGGTGTACCCGCACTGGAGATCGATTCACCCGGCCTGTCGGTCGTGGTGGAGGCGTTCGACATCGCCGAGGCCGACTCGGCGGCGCTGGCCAGGTCGCCCCGCTGGCGCCCGGACGAGCCCGCGGTGCTGCGCCACCACCTCGAACTGCCGTCTGACCAGGTAGAACGTGCGCGCGAGCTGCTCGCACCGGACGGCTGGGAGCTACGTCACGACGGTCGCTGGCACGCGCTGCGGGTGCAGCGGCTGGACGCGCTGCACTGCGCTCAGGAGCGGGCCCGGATGGCGGGGCTGGCCCAGCGGCTCGGCGGCGACTGGATCGGGTGGGACGCACTTCAGGTCACGCACCGTCAGCCCGATAACATTCTGGCTCACCTGGCACCCCGACCCGCCGGAGGATCGCGCCGATGAGCACGCAGACGACCAGGATCCTGGTGTTCAGCCACCGCCCCGAGGTGCGTGAGACGATCATCACTGCGGTGGGCCGCCGTCCCGCGCCCGACCTGGGCCGCGTCGAGTACGTCGAGGTGGGCACGATCGCCGACGTCCTGTACGAGATGGACAAGGGCGGCGTCGACCTGGCGATCCTGGACGGCGAGGCGCAGCCGACCGGCGGCATGGGCCTGTCCCGGCAGCTGAAGAACGAGATCACCGACTGCCCCCCGATCGTGGTGGCCGTGCGGCGCAAGGACGACCGGTGGCTGGCGACGTGGTCGCAGGCGGACGCGGTGCTGGTGCACCCGCTCGACCCGCTGGCCGCCGCCGAGACCGTGGCCGAGGTGCTGCGCTCGACGGCGCTGCCCGTGGTCCGGGGCTGATGTCGCCGTGGAGCGCACCTGGCCGTTACTGCTGAACCAGCTCGTCGACCGGGTCGACCTGTCGCAGGACGACACGGCGTGGGCGATGGACCAAGTGATGTCCGGCGCGGCGACGCCCGCGCAGATCGCCGCGTTCGCGGTGGCGCTGCGGGCCAAGGGCGAGACGCCGGAGGAGGTCGACGGCATCGCCACGATGATGCTGCGGCACGCCCGGCGGTTCACCGTGGACGTGCGCGCGGCGGACATCGTCGGCACGGGTGGTGACAGCTCCGGCTCGGTGAACATCTCGACCATGGCGGCGATCGTCACGTCCGCCGCGGGCGTGCCGGTGGTCAAGCACGGCAACCGCGCGGCGTCGTCCAAGTGCGGCACGGCGGACGTGCTCGAAGCGCTGGGCGTGGCCATCGACCTGCCGCCGCTCGGCGTGCAGCAGACCGTGGAGGAGCTGGGCATCGGGTTCTGCTTCGCCCCGGTGTTCCACCCCGGTTTCCGGCACGCGGGCCCGCCGCGCAGCGAGATCGGCATCCCGACGTCGTTCAACCTGCTCGGCCCGCTGACCAACCCGGCCCAGCCGGGGGTCGGCCTGGTGGGGTGCGCGCGGGTGGCGTTCGCGCCGCTGATCGCGGGCGTCTTCGCGCGCCGGGGCAACACCATGCTGGTCGTGCGCGGTGACGACGGGATGGACGAGATCACCACGACCACGACGACGTCGGTGTGGGTGGCCGACGGCGGGCAGGTGCGGACCGACCGGATCGACCCGTCGGCGCTGGGCATCGCGCCGGCGCTGGCCGACGACCTCAAGGGCGGCGACGCCTCGGTGAACGCCGAGGTGGTGCGCGACCTGGTGGCAGGCAAGCCGGGTGCGGTGCGGGACGCGGTGCTGCTCAACGCGGCGGGCGCGATCGCGACGCACCACGGGCTCTCGGGCGACCTGCACGCGGACCTGGCGGGCTCGATGGGCCGGGCCGCGGAGGCGATCGACTCCGGTGCGGCGGCGGACCTGCTGCGGCGGTGGGCGGCGCGGTCGTCGGAGCTGAAGACGGCCCTCGCGCGCGGCTGACCGGTCCCCCGGCACGCTCAGCGGTCCTCTTGCGACGCCTGTCCGCCGTAGACGGTGGCGGCGATCCGGGCGAACGAGCGGACCAGCGGGCCGGGGTCGGCGCCCGCCCAGGCGACCACGAGTCGGCTCGGCGGCAGGTCGACCAGCGGCACGCAGGTCAGCCCGTCGGGCAGCGCGTGGGCCAGCGGGGCCAGACCGACGGTGCCGTTCCACAGCACGGCCTGCTGACACTCGTGAGCCGTGCGCACGACCGGGCCGTCGCGGTGCCGCCCGCCGTTCCAGTAGGCCTGCCAGACGGGGTCGGTGCCGTCCGGCAGCCGGAACCACCGGCGGTCGGCCAACTCGTCGGTGCGCAGGCTCGCCCGGCCGGCCAGCGGGTCGTCCACGCGCAGCACCACGCCGACGGGGTCGCTGCGCAGCACGTGCGTGGCGATGCCGGTGTCGTCGAACGGCGCCCTGGTGAGGGCCACGTCGACCAGGCCCGCCCGCAGCCCGGCGGTCGGGTCGGTGAAGTCCGCCTCGCGGATCCGGACGTGCACCCCGGGGTGGTGCGCGCGGTAGGCGGCGGCCAGCCGGGTGCCCTCCCGGTCGGCGCCGTCGGCCAGGGTGCCGATCGTGATGCTCGCCGTGCCCGCCGCGGCCGCCACCTTCGCGCGGACCTGGTCGGCCTGCGCCAGCAGCGTGCGCGCCTCGTCGTAGAGCGACGCCCCCGCCGCGGTGAGTGACACCCCGAGGGGTGATCGGCGCAGCAGCACGTGACCGAGATCGGTTTCGAGCTGCTTGATCGCGCGGCTGAGCGGCGGCTGCGTCATGTGCAGCCGCGCCGCGGCCCGTCCGAAGTGGAGTTCTTCGGCGACGGCGACGAAGTAGCGCAGCTCGCGGAGGTCCATCACCAGCGAAGATACCGGTGCGGTATCGGGGGTGCGGTATCGGTCTTGGACGCCCGCGCCCGGTCCGGGCTGGACTGGTCGCATGACCGAACCCACCCTGCCCGATCCCGCCGTCCGGGTGGCGGGCGCCCGTGAGCTCGCCCGCGACCTGCTGGTCGTCCCCGACGGCGGCGTGCCGCTCGTGCCGAACATCGGCGTGATCGGCGGCACGCACTCCGTCCTCGTCGTGGAGACGGGACTGGGCGTCCGCAACGCCGAGGCCGTGCTGGAGTTCGCGCTGGAGCACGCCCGCGGCCGCAGGCTGTACCTCACCACGACCCACTTCCACCCGGAGCACGCGTTCGGGGCGCAGGTCTTCGCGGATGAGGCGACCTACCTGGTCAACCGCGACCAGGCCGACGACCTGGCCCGCAAGGGCCCCGGCTACCTGGAGATGTTCCGGGGCCTGGCCGAGTCGGTGGCGCGGCGGCTCGTCGACGTCGAGCTCGTGCGGCCGGACCTCGTCCACGACCGCGACCACGACCTGGACCTCGGTGGACGGGTGGTGCAGCTGCACGCGACGGGCCGCGGGCACAGCCGGGGCGACCAGGTCGTCCGGGTGCCGGACGCGGGCGTGCTGTTCACCGGCGACCTGGTGGAGGCGGGCGGGTTCGCGATCTTCCCGTGGTTCCCGCCGCACGACACCGACGTGTCCGGCACCGGGTGGCTGGCCGTGCTGGAACGCCTCGCCGCGACGGGCGCGCGGACCGTGGTGCCGGGGCACGGCGAGGTCGGCGACGCCCGGCTGCTCGCCGAGGTCCGCGACTACCTCAGGCTGCTCCGCGACGAGACGTGGGCGCGCCGCGACTCGGCCATGGGCGAGGAGGCGATCGCCGAGGAGGTCGAGGCCATGATGCTCGAGCGATACCCCGAGTGGGACGGTCGCGAGTGGATCGGCAAGGGCGTCGGCTGCCTGTGCGCGGAGCACCCCGCCTGACCCCGACCGAGATGACGGCCACCTTTTCACCGCCGCGCAACAGGGGCGAGTCATGCTGTTCCCATGCTCTACACGGTGATGAAACGAGTGGTGGCGCCCACGGCGCGGCTGGTCTACCGGCCGACGGTCGAAGGGCTGGAGAACGTGCCCGCCGACGGTCCGGTCATCCTCGCGCCGAACCACCTGTCGTTCATCGACAGCATCGTCATCCCCATGGTGGTGCCGCGCCGCGTCTCGTTCCTCGCCAAGGCGGAGTACTTCGAGGGCAAGGGCGTCAAGGGGGCGCTGTCGCGCTACTTCTTCGGCTCCCTGGGCCACGTCCCCGTGCGCAGGGGGCTCGGCCGGGCCGCCAGGGCGTCGCTGGACACCGCCAAGGACATCCTGGACCACGGCGGCGCGTTCGCCATCTACCCGGAGGGCACGCGCTCGCTGGACGGCCGGCTGCACCGCGGTCGCACCGGCGTGGCCCGGATGGCGCTGGAGTCGGGCGCGCCGGTCGTCCCGGTCGGGCTCATCGGCACCGACCGGGTGCAGCCGGTGGACCGCAAGCTGCCGCGGGTGCGCCCCATCACGGTCCGGTTCGGCGAGCCGCTGCGCTTCGACCGGTACGCGGGCATGCAGGAGTCGCTGCCCGTGCTGCGCTCGGTCACCGACGAGATCGTCTACCGCATCCTGGAACTGTCCGAACAGGAGTACGTGGACAGCTACCAGAACTCGGCCACCGCGGCCTGACGGCCCGCACCCCGGACACGACGAAGGGGGCTGCCCCGCGAGGCAGCCCCCTGACGTCCGCGTCACTCAGTTGTGGCTGGGACCGGTGTGGTACTCGAACACCAGACCGCCCACCGCGATCAGCAGCAGCACCACGGCGATCACCAGCAGCCAGACGTGCCAGAACGCCAGCGCCACGCCCGCCGTCGCGGCGGCCGCCGCCAGGCCGATCGGCCAGTAGCTGCCGGGGCTGAAGAAGCCCAGCTCACCGGCGCCGTCGCTGACCTCGGCGTCCGCGTTGTCCTCCGGCCGCACCTCGATGCGGCGGGCGACGAACCGGAAGTACGTGCCGACGATCAGCGCCAGGCCGCCGGTCAGCGCGAGCGCCACCACGCCGACGGGCTCGACGGAACCGGTGTCCGCCCAGGTCCAGTAGCCGTACACGACGGCCATCAGGAACGAGAACGCCATCACCAAGTCAAAAATGCGTGCTTCGACCTTCATCGCAGCGTCCTCCTACTTCCCACCGTCGGACGCCTCGCGGACAGTCCGGTCGGTGTCGAAGGGCTTGGTCGTCACGGCGTGCGGCGTGCACAGCTCGCCGCAGTTCAGCTCGGTCAACGCCTCGGCGGCGGTGTACGGCTGCCCGGTGTCGGGGTTGGTCTCCTGCCGCAGCGCGATGTACCGGTCGAAGTCACCCGGCTCCAGCGCCCTGACCTCGAAGTTCATCACGGCGTGGTAGACGCCGCACAGCTCGGCGCAGCGGCCGACGAACGACCCGGTCCGGTCGATCTGGTCGATCTGGAACGCGTTGTCCTGGTTGTTCTTCTCCGGCTCGGGGAAGACGTCCCGCTTGAAGTGGAACTCCGGCACGTAGAACGAGTGGATGACGTCGGTCGACCGCAGGTTGAAGCGGATCGACTTGCCCTGCGGCACCACCAGGAGCGGGATCTCGCCGGACGTGCCGACGGTGCTCACCGGCAGGTCGGCCGACTCGGTCTTGTACTGCGGGTACTGGAACTCCCAGTTCCACTGGAACGCGATCACGTCGACCGTGACGTCGGGCGTCTTGCTCTTGTCCGTGACGTAGTTCTGCGTCACGGCGGTGAAGTAGAACAAGACCGCGACGATGATCGTCGGCACGACCAGCAGCACGAGTTCCAGCGGCAGGTTGTAGGCGACCTGGCGGGGCAGTTCCTCGCTCTTCTTGCGGTGGAACGCCACCGACCAGAGGATGAGGCCCCACACGATCACGCCGACCGCGAGTGCCGCGACGACCGACCAGGTCCACAGCTCGCGCATCGCCTCGGCCTGCGGCGTCACGGCCACCGGCCAACCGAAGCGCAGCACCTCTTCCGTGGAGCAACCCGTGGCCCCGACGCCGACCAGGCCGACCAGCCCGCCGACCTTCGCCAGCCGGGCTGCCCTGGTGCCCTCCTTCAGGCCCACTGCTCGCCGCCTCCTCGCGCCACTCAACGTCAAAAAGCTCGCAGGCAGGGATGGTGTTCCACCCCATGCCGGATCATGCGGGAGCGTAGCTCAGCGCACGGCGCGTCACCCGTCGGGGGCTGCCCCCGTGGAGTGCAGTTTCGGTCACACACCGGCCCCCCGGCATACTGGAGTCTTCTCCACACGACACGAAGGGTGTTTACGGCGTGTGCGGCCTGGTAGGACTGGTTTGCCCTGACGAGAACGACGCCCAGCGGGCGCGCTCGGCGGTGGCGGGGGCATTGCGCTGCATGCGCCACCGCGGCCCGGACGAGAGTGGCACCTGGCAGGGCGGTGAGGTCGTCTTCGGCTTCAACCGCCTGTCCATCATCGACATCGAGCACTCGCACCAACCCCTGCACTGGGGTCCGCACGACCAGCAGGGTCGGTACGCGATCCTGTTCAACGGCGAGATCTACAACTACGTGGAGCTGCGCGCGGAGCTGACCAAGCAGTTCGGCGCGGTCTTCGCCACCGACGGCGACACCGAGACGATCGTGGCGGCCTACCACTACTGGGGTCCCTCGGCGGTGGCGCGGTTGCGCGGCATGTTCGCGTTCCTGATCTGGGACAAGGCGCGCCGGGTCGTGTTCGGCGCCCGGGACCCGTTCGGCATCAAGCCGCTGTACTACGCGGCAGGCCCGGGTGGCGTGGCGTTCTCGAGCGAGAAGAAGTCGGTGCTGGAGCTGGCGCCCGCGATCGGCATCACGCCGAAGGTGGACGAGAAGGCCCTCCAGCACTACCTGATCCTGCAGTACGTGCCGGAGCCCGAGTCGCTGCAGAGCGAGATTCACCGGATCGAGTCCGGCACGTCGTTCACGCTCAAGCCCGGCGGCAAGCCCGTGGTCGAGCGGTACTTCCCGGCCACGTTCCGGCCGCGCGCCGTGCGCGGCGAGGCGGACGAGAACCGGCTCTACGACGAGATCACCGAGGCGTTGCGCGACTCGGTGGCCAAGCACATGCGGGCGGACGTCACGGTCGGCTCGTTCCTGTCCGGCGGCATCGACTCGACCGTGGTCGCGGCGCTGGCCAAGGAGCACAACCCCGACCTGATCACGTTCACCACGGGGTTCGAGCGGCAGGGCTACTCCGAGATCGACGTGGCCGCCGAGTCGGCCGCCGCGATCGGGGTCAAGCACGTGGTGCGGGCGGTGACGGCGCAGGAGATGATGGACGCGCTGCCGCTGATCACGTGGTACCTGGACGACCCGGTGGCCGACCCGGCGCTGGTGCCCCTGTGGTTCATCGCGCGCGAGGCGCGGGAGCACGTGAAGGTCGTGCTGTCGGGCGAGGGCGCGGACGAGCTGTTCGGCGGCTACACGATCTACCGCGAGCCGCTGTCGCTGGCGCCGTTCGAGAAGGTGCCGGGCGCGTTGCGCAAGGCCATGGGCAAGGTGTCCACCAAGATCCCGCAGGGCGTGCGGGGCAAGGACCTGCTGCGCCGGGGCGCGCTCACGCTGGAGGAGCGCTACTACGGCAACGCCCGGATCTTCATGGACGACCAGTTGCGGCAGGTGCTGCGCACGTACGACCCGAACGTGTCGCACAAGGACGTGACCGCGCAGCCGTACCGCGAGTCGGAGGGCTGGGACCCGGTGACGCGGATGCAGCACGTGGACCTGTTCACGTGGCTGCGCGGCGACATCCTGGTCAAGGCCGACAAGATGACGATGGCGAACTCGCTGGAGCTGCGGGTGCCGTTCCTGGACCCCGAGGTGTTCCGGATCGCGTCGCAGGTGCCGTCGGAGCTGAAGCTCACCAGGGAGACGACGAAGCACGCGTTGCGGCGGGCGATCCGCGACATCGTGCCCGCGCACGTGCTCAACCGGCGCAAGCTGGGCTTCCCGGTGCCGATCCGGCACTGGCTGAAGGACGAGATGCACGACTGGGCGGTGGAGACCGTGCGCCAGTCGCAGACCGACCAGTACATCGACAAGGGCGCGGTGCTGCGGGTCATCGAGGAGCACCGGTCGGGCGTGGCGGACCACAGCCGCCGGATCTGGGCGCTGCTGGTGTTCATGATCTGGCACGGGATCTTCGTGGAGGGCCGGATCCGCCCGGTCGTCCCCGAGCCGCACTACCCCGTCAAGCTCTAGCTCTCCGCGGCGAAGGCCCCCGGCACGCGCGTGCCGGGGGCCTTCGCCGTCTCAGCCCGCCTTCTCCACCGGTTCCTCCTGGCACGCCCCGCCGGCCTTGTCGGCCATGATGCGGGCGACGTCCTCGACCAGCCTGCTCAGGTGTGCCTTGCTGCGGGCCAGCTGCTCGATGCGGGTGTCGATGGACGCCAGCTCGTCGTTGAGCATGCGCAGGAGGGGCACGCAGCCCGCCTCGTCCTCGGGCAGCTCCACGTCCTGGCCGAACGCGTGCGCGAGCACCAGGCGCACCAGGCGCACGTTCAGGCCGGAGCTGATGAGGCAGCGGACGCTGCGGACCCGTTCGACGTCGGACTCGTCGTAGACGCGGTAGCGGGAGTCCGTGCGCTGGGGCGTCAGCAGTCCCTGCTGGTCGTAGTAGCGCAGCATGCGCACGGTGGCGCCGGTCTTCTCCGCGAGCTCGCCGATCAGCACGTATTCCCACCCCTGTCGAAAAGAGCGCTCGATCACGCAACCTTGACCCTGACGTCAGTGTCACACTTTAGCGTCGTCGCCGTGATCGCCTTCATCCTGATGCTCAGCGCCTTCGCTGTGGGGACATCCGAGTTCATCATCGTCGGCGTGCTGCCCGAGGTCGCCGGCGACCTCGGCGTGGACGTGCCGACCGCGGGCCTGCTGGTGACCGCCTACGCCGTCTCGGTCGCCGTGGGCGGTCCGGTGCTGACCGTGCTCACCGGGCGCATCGCACGCCGCACGCTCCTGATCTCCGTCATGGCCCTGGCCCTGGTGGCGTCCGTCGGCAGCGCCCTGGCCGGCGACTACGCCCTGCTCATGGTGGCCCGGATGGTGGCCGCGCTCGCCCAGGGCCTGTTCTTCGCGGTGGCGTCCCAGGTCGCCATCGCCGCGGTGCCGCCGGAGAAGCAGACCGCGGCCATCGCCAAGGTCGTCAACGGCGTCGCGCTCTCGACCATCCTCGGCATCCCGCTCGGCACGCTGATCGGCCAGAACTACGGCTGGCGGGCATCGTTCGTGCTGGTGGCCGCGCTGACCGCGATCGGGCTGGCCGGGGTCGTGCTCGGCACGCCGAAGGTCGCGCACGAGCCGGACCCCGGTGTGCGGGCCAGCCTGTTCGCGTTCGGCAAGCGGACCGTGCTGCTGGGGCTGGCCACGACGGTCCTGTCGTTCACCGGGCTGATCACCGCGTTCACGTACGTCGCGCCGGCGTTGCGCGAGGTGAGCGGGTTCGAGCCGGGTTGGGTGACCGGCGTGCTGCTGGTGTACGGCCTGGGGACGCTGGTCGGCAGCACGGTGGCGGGCAAGGTGCCGCCGGACCGCATCGCCCGCGTCCTGCCCGTGCCGCTGGCCGTGCTCGGCGTGGTGCTGCTGGCGCAGGGGTTGGTGCTGGAGAGCAAGGTGGCGGCCGCGGTGAGCGTGTTCGTGCTGGGCGCGAGCGCGTTCACGGCCGGTCCGCTGATCCACACCTACCTGATGGGGCAGGCGGGTTCGGCGGCCGGGCTGGTCGCCTCGGTGAACATCTCCGCGTTCAACGTGGCCGCGGCGCTGGGCCCGATGCTCGGCGGCGTGGTGCTGACCAGCGGCCTCGGGCTGCGGTGGGTCGGGACCGTCGGCGGCTTGTCGACCATCCTCGGCGTGGGGGTGGCCCTGGTGGTCGGCAGGGTGACGGCCCGCCCGGCAAGGGCCGGCGCCACCACACCGCTGGCCGCGCACGTGTGAGATGGCCCTACCGGGCGGTACTACCGCCCGGTAGGGCTTTTGTCAAGCCCTTGGTCGCGCATACGGTCGCCGGGTGAGGAACACCGAGGCGGACACGCTGGCCCAGCTGATCGAGGACTGCACCGAGCTGCCGCAGGAGTTGCGCGGCGCGGCGGACAGGTCCCACCCCGAGCCGCGGTCCGCGGCGCCGTGGCAGGTGGACGACGCCAACTACGCCCAGGTCGCGGACCTGGACGCCTACGTCTGACCGTCGCGGACGCGCTCGAAGTCGATCATGACCACGGCGCCGCGCCGCACCCGCGCCCCCGCCTGCGGCTCCTGAGCGGTGACGACCCACGTGCCCGGCCACGTCAGCGCGCCCAGCGGTGGTCCGTCGACGTCTCGCGAGGTCACCACCACGCCCGCTTCGTCACCCGTCCTGCGCGCCAGGGGAACGGTCAGGCCCACCAGGTCGGGCACGTCCGTGTGCGTCATGCGCTCCAGCGTCCCAGCACCCGCAACGGGAGAGGCCCCCGCCGTGGCGGGGGCCTCTCCGGTGAACTGCGGTCCAGCGGGTCGATCAGTGGAACGAGTCGCCGCAGGCGCACGAGCCGCCCGCGTTCGGGTTGTCGATCGTGAAACCCTGCTTCTCGATCGTGTCGACGAAGTCGATCACGGCGCCCTCGACGTACGGGGCGCTCATGCGGTCCACGGCCACCTTCAGGCCGCCGAAGTCGCGCAGCGCGTCACCGTCGAGCGTGCGCTCGTCGAAGAACAGCTGGTAACGCAGCCCCGCGCAACCACCGGGCTGGACGGCGATGCGCAGGTGCATGTCGTCGCGCCCCTCCTGGTCCAGCAGCGCCTTCGCCTTCACGGCAGCCGCGTCGGTCAGCGTCACGCCGTGGGTGGGCGGGGCGTCAGGAGTCGAGGTGACTGCGTCCTGAGCGGTCGTCATGGCTCTCCCTCAGAGGTCCTTTGCGGGCATCTATTCCGGGCAACACGGGAAGTACCCGCTTTGTTCCTACCCCCATGGTCGCACAGACGTCAGCGCCGGGAGTGTGACCACTGCCTCGCCACGTGCGCGGCGAGGTCGGCCAGGGTGCCTGCCGGGTCGGCCATGCTGCGCTCCACGGAGCCCGCGTGCTCGGCCACCGCGTAGGACTCCTGCACGCCCGCCGCCGACGCCTCCCGCCTACCCACCGTGACCTGGCCCGCGACCACCACGCACGGCAGGCCGCGTTCCGCCGCGCCTGCCGCCACGGCGGTCACCAGCTTGCCGCGCAGCGACTGCCAGTCGAAGCTGCCCTCCCCGGTCACGGCCAGGTCGGCGTGGTCCAGCGCCTCGTCCAGCCGGGTGAGCGCGCGGACCATGCCCGCACCCGACTCCACGACCGCCCCGAGTGCCATCAGCGCAGCTCCGAGGCCTCCCGCCGCACCCGCGCCCGGCCGGTCGCGGACGTCGGCCAGCTCGTCCATCGCGGCCAGCCGCGCCTCCAGCCGTTCCACCGCTTCAGGTGACGCGCCCTTCTGCGGCCCGAACGTGCGCGCGGCGCCGTGCGGGCCCAGCAGCGGGTTCTCCACGTCGGCGGCGGCGACCAGCCGGGCCGTGACGCGGCGGACGGTCTCGCGCAGCCCCGCACCGCCGTCCGTGGTGCCCGAACCGCCCAAGCCGACCACGATCGTGTGAACGCCGACGTCACCGGCCGCGTTGACCAGCTCGCCGACGCCCCTGGTGGTGGCGGTCTCGGCGGCCCGCGCCCGTTCGTCGGCGGGCACCAGGTGCAGGCCGCACGCCTGGGCCGACTCGATGTACGCGCGGCCGTCGTGCTCCAGCCACACCGCCTCCACGGGCGTGCCCAGCGGCCCTGTGACGGTCGTCACGTGGCGCGTGCCGCCCAGGGCGGCGTGCAGGACGTCCACGAAGCCCGGTCCGCCGTCGGCCAGGGGGCACAGCCGCACCTCGTCGTCCGGCGCGGTGCGGCGCCAGCCGTCGGCCACCGCCTCGGCGACCTCCCGCGCGGTCAGCGTTCCGCCGAAGCAGTCCGGCGCAATAACAACTCGCACCTGGCGAACAGTACTTATCGGGGCATCTCCTACTCTGGTGCGGTGAGGTTCCTGCGCCGCAACGCCGACGAGACCGCCGAGACCACCGCCGCCGAGGACGCTGCCGCGGAGGTGACCCCGGCGGATCCGTCGCGCACGCCCGGCAAGGGGCGGCCCACGCCGAAGCGACGCGAGGCCGAGGGCAAGCGGCGCGGCCCCGTGCCGCCACCGCCCCGCACGCAGCGCGAGGCGTTGAAGCGGGCGCGCGGGAACAAGGTGTCCAAGGAGGAGCGGCGCGCGGCGGCGGTCGAGCGGCGGCAGCGGATGATGGCGGGCGAGGACAAGTACCTCCTGCCCCGCGACCGCGGCCCGGTGAAGGCCTACATCCGCGACGTGGTCGACTCGCGGCGCAACCTCATGGGCCTGTTCATGCCGCTGGCCATCCTGGTGTTCGTGGCGCTGCTCGTGCCGATGCCCGCCATCCAGCAGTACGCGACGCTGCTGACCACGTTCATGCTGCTGGCGATGATCGTGGAGGGCTTCGTGCTCGGCCGGATGGTGATCCGGCGGGTGCGGCTGAAGTTCCCCTCCGACACCACCCGCGGCCTGTCCATCGGCTGGTACTCGTTCATCCGCGCCAGCCAGCTGCGCCGCCTGCGCGTGCCCAAGCCCCGCGTCAGCCCCGGCGACAAGGTCTGACCACCGGGCCCGGCGACGTCCCCGGACGGCCGGTTGCCGTCAGGCGTGATCGTGGGCATCCTGGAAACGTCCGCAACCCTTGCTTATGCGTCACCCCCACGGGACGGGTAGTTCGACCGTCCGATCCCAGGGGAGGCGAGGGGCCCCTCAGGCCTTAGCGGGCCACACGGGGGGCCCCTCTGCCACACATGTGTGCGCGCCGGTCCGGTGCGCATGATGTGGAGGTGGCGCCATGGCCGACGAGGTCGTGCAAGCGGGTGGGGTTGTGGGTGCGGTGGTGGCGTTGAGGTACCTCACGCAGCTGGTCGTGGTTGTCTGGTCATTGAGAGCGGACAAAGAGGGTCGGCAACACGCGATCCGGCTCCTCGAACTCCTGCGTGGCGGTCGGCCGGCGCGCCGCAGACCGCCGTGACCCCCGGGCGTCTCCCCTGGCGCTGGGGGGTCGCTCTACCGCGCCGCCCGCGTGACGCCGAGTTCATTAGCAACCCGAAGGACCCGGTACTAGGCTTGGCCGCATGGAGTTCCGACGCCTCGGCCGCAGTGGCCTGAACATCAGCGAGATCTCGTACGGCAACTGGCTCACCCACGGTTCCCAGGTCGAGGAGGACCAGGCGACGGCCTGCGTCCGGGCCGCGCTCGACGCGGGCATCACCACGTTCGACACCGCCGACGTCTACGCCAACACCAAGGCCGAGTCGGTGCTGGGCCGTGCGCTGGCGGGTCAGCGCCGCGAGTCGCTGGAGATCTTCACCAAGGTCTTCTGGCCGACCGGCCCCGGCGGCCCGAACGACAGGGGCCTGGGCCGCAAGCACATCCTGGAGTCGATCAACGGCTCGCTCAAGCGGCTCCAGACCGACTACGTCGACCTCTACCAGGCGCACCGGTACGACAAGTCGGTGCCGCTGGAGGAGACGATGCTCGCCTTCGCCGACGTCGTGCGCTCCGGCAAGGCCCTCTACATCGGCGTGTCCGAGTGGAACGCCGACCAGATCGCCCGCGGCGCGGCGCTCGCGCGTGAGCTGAACGTGCCGTTCATCTCCAACCAGCCCCAGTACTCGATGCTGTGGCGCGTCATCGAGTCGCAGGTCGTGCCGACCTCCGAGCGCGAGGGCATCAGCCAGATCGTCTGGTCGCCCATCGCCCAGGGCGTGCTGACCGGCAAGTACCAGCCGGGTCAGCCGCTGCCCGAGGGCTCGCGGGCGACCGACGAGACCGGCTCGAAGTTCATCCAGCGCTTCCTCAACGACGAGGTGCTGACCAAGGTCCAGCAGCTCAAGCCGCTCGCCGACGAAGCAGGCCTCTCGCTTGCCCAGCTCGCGGTCGCGTGGACCCTGCAGAACCCGAACGTGGCCAGCGCGATCATCGGCGCCTCCCGCCCGGAGCAGGTGCACGAGAACGTCAAGGCCGCCGGCGTGAAGCTGGACGAGGACCTGCTGGCCAAGATCGACGCCGTGCTCGAGGGCGTCGTCGAAACCGACCCGCGGCTCACCATCACCCCCTGACGTGATCCCGACACGGGCGAGGCATCGGACAGATGCCTCGCCCGTCGTCGTCACTCGCCCCGGAGCTCGGCGACGAACGCCGAGAAGGCCCCTGCGGAAAAGTTCAGCTCAGGCCCGCGGTTCTTCGTGTCCCTGACGAGCCGTCGGTCACCGGTGGACGGGACTCCGATCTCCACGCACTCCGCGTCCTGCCCACCGTTGGTGTAGCTGCTCGTGCGCCACCGGACACCCACGCCGGCGGTGGCCTCGCTGGACATGGTCCGTTCTCCTGGATTTGGTCGAGGTCAGCGATCCGAGCTTCCAGTATCGCCCGACTCTGCTCTGCCGAGACTCCCGCTTCCCACGCGTTGTCGAAGACGAGCCGGAAGTGGACCTTCGGCAACTGGGACACGGCGAGCAGTCGTTCGACCTCACGTGCTGCGACATCCGGTCGAGCGCCCCTTCGCCGAGCGCGATCGCTACTCGGCCGGGGCGAGGGACATCGGGCCGTAGACCTCGGACTCGCTGCGCAGCAACGTCACCTGGGCGACGCCCGCCTCGCGCAACCCCTCCCACTCGGAGCCGAACCAATCCTCGGCCGCGGTCTGGTCGGGGAACGCGACCGCCGGGCCGTCGACCTCGTGCCCCTGCTCGTCCTGGTACCGCCACCGGTACTCCATGACGGACCTCCTCGCGTTGCGCCATACGGGTAACGTTCGGCATTCAGGCTATGTCCTCCCGGAGCGGTTGGAGTGCGGTGTGACGCGTCGGACACTGGTGCTGGGCGGTGCGCGTTCGGGCAAGTCCGCGCACGCCGAGGGCCTGCTCGCGGACGACGTCGTCACCTACGTCGCCACCGCCCGCCGCTACCCCGACGACGCCGACTGGGAACTGCGGATCGCCCAGCACGTGGCCCGCCGCCCCGCCACCTGGACCACGGTGGAGGCGCCCGCGCCGAACGACCTGATCGCCCTGCTCACCGCCACCAGCGAGGCCGACCCGCCGATCCTGGTGGACGACGTGGCGACCTGGCTCAACGGCGTGCTGGACGACGCGGGCGCGTGGGAGGGCCACGGCATGGGACAGGTCGAGGACGAGTGCGCCGCACTGGTCCGCGCGGTCGCGAACACCCGCGCCCGGTTGGTCCTCGTCACGGCGGAGGTCGGCCTCGGCGTCGTGCCCGGCACGCACTCTGGCAGGCTCTTCCGCGATCACCTCGGCTCGCTCAACGCGCGGCTGGCCGAGGTCTGCGACGAGGTGCTGCTGGTCGTCGCCGGAATCCCACTGCGACTGCGCGAACCCGGAGGTAGTCGGTGACCATCGAGTTCCCGTCCGTCGAGCCGCCCAGCGAGCACGTCCGCACCGAGGCCTTGGCCAGGCACGGCGTGCTCACCAAGCCCGTCGGCTCGCTCGGCAGGCTCGAAGAGCTCGGTGCCTGGGTGGCCGCCTGCCAGGGCGAGTGCCCGCCCCGCCCCTTCACCCGCCCTCGCGTAGTCGTCTTCGCCGGCGACCACGGCATCGCCCAGCACGGCGTCTCGGCCTACCCGCCCGAGGTCACGGGCCAGATGGTGGCGAACTTCCTGTCCGGCGGCGCGGCGGTGAACGTGCTGGCCAACGTCGCCGGCGCCACCGTCCGCGTGGTCGACCTGGCCGTCGACTCCGAGACCGCCGTCGGCGACCACAAGGTCCGCCGCGGCTCCGGCTCCATCGACCGCGAGGACGCCCTCACCCTCGAAGAGGCCGAGAAGGCGATCGAGATCGGCCGCAAGATCGCGGACGACGAGGTCGACGGCGGCGCGGACCTCCTGATCGCCGGCGACATGGGCATCGGCAACACCACCCCCGCCGCCGTCCTCATCGCCGCGCTCACGGGCTCGGAGCCGGTCGCCGTGGTGGGCCGCGGCACCGGCATCGACGACCAGGGCTGGATGCGCAAGACCGCCGCCATCCGCGACGCCCTCCGCCGCGCCCGCCCCGTGATCAGCGACCCGGTGGCCCTGCTCGCCGCCTCCTCGGGCGCGGACATCGCCGCCACGGCCGGTTTCCTCGCCCAGGCCGCCGTGCGCAAGACCCCGGTCATCCTCGACGGCGTCGTGGTCGGCGCGGCGGCCGTCGTCGCCGAGGAACTGGCCCCCGGCGCCCGTGACTGGTGGGTCGCCGGCCACCGCTCGGTCGAACCCGCCCACGCCCTGGCCCTAGGCCACCTCACCCTCGAACCGCTGCTGGACTTCCAGATGCGCCTGGGCGAGGGCTCCGGCGCCGTGGCGGCCCTGCCCCTGGTCGTGATGGCAACCCGCATCCTGGCCGAGATGGCCACCTTCGACAGCGCGGGCATCTCCGGACCGGCCTGATGCGCCTGGCGCTGTCCTGGCTGACCGTCCTGCCCGTCCGCGTCGGCGAGGTCGACGCGCGGGCAGCACGGCGAGCCATCGCCTTCGCCCCGTTCGTCGGCCTCCTCCTGGGCGCCGCCGCCGCAGCCCTCCTGCAACTCCCCCTACCGGACCTCGTCAAGGGATTCCTGGTCGTCGGCTTCCTCGCCCTGGCCACCCGCGGAATGCACCTGGACGGCCTGGCCGACACCGCCGACGGCCTGGGCTGCTACGGCCCACCGGAACGCGCCCTCGCCGTGATGAAGGACGGCGGCGCAGGCCCCTTCGCAGTGGTCGCACTCATCGTCGTCCTCGGCGCAGAAGCCGCCGCATTCCCCACCGTCGACTGGCCGACAATCCTCCTCGCCCTGACCACCGGCCGCGCCGCATTCATCCTCTGCTGCCTGCGCGGCACCCCCGCCGCCCGCCCAGAAGGCCTCGGTGCGCTCGTCGCGGGCAGCCAACCACCCTGGCTAGCGGCCGCATGGTGGACAACCCTCGCCACCGCCGCCTTCTTCATCCACCCCTGGCAAGGCCCACTCTCCATCGCCCTCGCCGCCGCCCTGGTACTCGCACTGACCCACCACACCGGAAAACGATTCGGCGGCATCACCGGCGACGTCCTGGGCGCAGCCTGCGAAACGGCCACCATCACCGTCCTGGCCATCAACGCCCTTTAGAAAACCGCAGAGGCCCGATTTGACATGGGTTCGGGTGCTTTAGGCTGGTCAGAGCCGGCAGGCCTGGCGGGACGCTCTTCCCCGCCGGGCCTGCCGGCTTTGGCCTGCCTGGAGTGCCCGTAAGGGCCCCATGTCAAATCGAGCCGGACTCACTCAACGAGCCCTCATCACTCTCACTGAACTCGATTCGATCGAGCCGATCGAGCCGAGCGAGCCGAGCGAGCCGAGCGGCCCGACCTTCAGTTGATCTTCACCATCCACCCGTGCGGATCCGCCACCAACCCCTGCTGAATCCCCGTCAAGTGGTTGCGCAGCTTCATCGTCACATCCCCGGTCCGGCCACCCGAAACCGAGAACTCCCCCTCCGCGTGCTTCACGTGCCCCACCGGCGTGATCACCGCCGCCGTCCCGCACGCGAACACCTCGGTCAACTCCCCCGATTCGGCCTTCTTCTCCCACTCCTCCGTGGAGAACCGCCGCTCTTCCACCGCATACCCGAAATCAGCGGCCAACCGCAGCAGCGAATCCCGGGTGATTCCCGGCAACAACGCACCGGACAACTCCGGCGTCACGACCCTCGCGTCGTCGCCCTCGCCGAGGACGAAGAACAGGTTCATCCCGCCCATCTCCTCGACCCAGCGCCGCTCCACCGCGTCCAGCCACACGACCTGGTCGCAACCCTGCTCGGCGGCCTGCGCCTGCGCCACCAACGACGCCGCGTAGTTGCCCGCGAACTTCGCCGCACCCGTCCCGCCGGGGGCCGCGCGCACGTACTCGGTCGACAACCACACCGTCACCGGCTTCAGGCCACCCGCGAAGTAGGACCCGGCGGGCGACGCGATGAGCACGTAGAGGTACTCCTTCGCCGGCCGCACGCCCAGCCCCTTCTCGGTCGAGAACAGGTACGGCCGCAGGTACAGCGACTCCTCGGGGATCGCCGGCACCCAGCGCTCGTCCACGGCCAGCAGCTCGCGGATCGACGCCAGGAACAGCTCGTCGGGCAGTTCGGGCATCGCCAACCGGCGCGCCGACGCGCGGAAGCGCTCGGCGTTCGCCTCGGGGCGGAAGGACGCGATCGAACCGTCGGGCTGGCGGTAGGCCTTGAGCCCTTCGAAGATCGCTTGGCCGTAGTGCAGCACCATGGCCGCCGGGTCCAGCTCCAGCGAGTGGTAGGGCTCGACGACGGCGTCGTGCCAGCCCTGCTCCTGGTTCCAGCGGATCGTCACCATGTGGTCGGTGAAGTGCTGCCCGAAGCCCGGCTTGGCAAGTACCTCCGCAACGCGCTCCGGGGTCGCCGGCTGCGGGTTGGGGGTCCGGGTGAAAGGCAACGCGGTCGTCATGACAGCACGATAGCCGCCGGTGGGACGTCAGAAAATCGCTGTCCCGATGCTCGGACGTCCGACCACTTCGAGCGGTCTCACCCGACGGCTTGCCGCACCCGACCGAGCGCGAGCAACCCGGTACCGACCGCGAGCGCCACCCCCGTGATCGCCAACGCGCCGGCGGGCGCGCTCATCGCCAGCAGGACCGACAAACCCAACCCCAGGCACGCCGTGCGCATCGGCCACGTCCGGTCGTCCTGGAGCAGCACCCGCGCCGACGCGTTCGTGAAGCCGTAGTAGAACGCCGTGCCGCAAGCGCCCACCGCCAACGCCGTGGCGGGCGGCAGCGCCACCACCGCGCCCACCGCCAGCGCCGCGCCGACCACCTCCAACGGCCACCCGGCCCGGATCGGCGGCAGGTCGCCCGTCTCGGTCAGCCCGACCAGCGTCCGCCGCGCCGACGCGAGCACGAAGAACAGCGACGACACCGCCGCCACCGCCGCGCCGACCGCGAGCACGGGCAGCAGCCACCGCCCGTCGGCCACGACCAAGGCGTCCCGCAGCGGCGCGGACGACAGCGCCAACCGCGCCGACCCGAGCTGCCGCAGCAGGGCCGCGCCCACGCCGATGCCCACCAGCAGCACCACACCGATCACCACGGGCACCGCGAACCGCAGCACCCGGGCCGAGAACACCTGGTCACCCCCGCGCGGCGCGGTCACCCGCTCGAACCCGACGAACGCCGTGAACAGCAGCACCGACGCGCCCATGATCCCGTCGAACCCCGGCCCGTCCCCGCTCACCACCGGGTTCTCCGGGGGCGCCACCGAGAAGCAGACCAGCACCACCAGCGCGAGCACCCCGAGCACCACGCCCGCGGCCGCCACGCTCAGCCCGGCGCTCCACCGGATCCCGGCCGCGCCCAACGCCGCCGTCACCGCGATCAACCCGACCGCCGCCGACACCCGGTGCTCGGGCACCACGTACGCGCCGAACATCCCGGCCAGCGCCGCGGCCATCCCCGCTCTGCCGACCAGGTGCGCGCTGGCCCCGATCCGCGCGGGCCAGGGCCCGAGCTGGTTGCGGATGTAGGCGTAGCCGCCGGGCGCGTCCGGGTACGCGCGGTACTGGTCGGAGGTCGAGAACGCGCAGCACAGCGCTGTCACCGCGGCTAAGACCAGGCCGGGGAGGAACCACGGACCCGCCACCGCCGCGGCAGGGGCGAAACCGGTGAAGACACCGGCACCCACCATCGCGCCGAGAGCGAGCGCCACGGCTCCGACACGGGGCGTGATTGTCACCGGTACACAGTCCCATATCGACCAGGTGACGACTAACGCCCGCATGGACGACCCCCGTTCGTGTTAATTGTTACTCATTGCGATCGAAGGTGCGGGGGTCATGTGTGTGAACGGGACCTTTAGCATTCGTCACGATCCACCCCCATCCCGCCGCACGACCAGGAAGCGCCGGGAGGACCCCGTCAAGGAGCCGCAGTGACCGCGCCGAAGCTGGCCATCACCGACAGTGACCCGAGCAGCACCACCGCCGACGCCGTTGTGGTGGGCACAGTCCAGGGACCGGACGGCCTCGCCCTCGCCGCCGGTTCCGAGGCGGTGAACGCCGCGTTCGACGGCGCGCTGCTGGACGTGCTCGACGCCGTCGGCGCGAGCGGCAAGGCCGACGAGGTCGTCACCGTGCCCGCGCTGGGCAAGCTCGGCGCGCGCGTCGTGCTCGCCGTGGGCCTGGGCAAGCCCGCCGACGACGGCTCCGTCACCGAGGAGCAGGTGCGCCGCGCGTCCGGTGCCGCCGCCCGCGCGCTGTCCGGCCGCAAGCGCGCCGTCACCACGCTGTCCGCCCTGCACCTCGGCCCGGCCGTCGAGGGCACCCTGCTGGGCGCGTACTCGTTCACCGCCTACAAGTCGAACAAGGGCGACGGCCCGGTCGCGCGCGTCGACCTCGTCGCGCCGGCCGAGGGCAACATCCGGGCGCACCGGGCGACGCTCAAGGCGTCCACCGCGATCGCCGAGGCCGTCACCGCGACCCGCGACCTCGTCAACACCCCGCCGAACGACCTGTTCCCGGCGTCGTTCGCGGACCGGGCCGCCGCCCTGGCCAAGGCCGAAGGGCTCGAGGTCGAGATCCTCGACGAGAAGGCGCTGCGCAAGCAGGGCTTCGGCGGCATCCTCGGCGTCGGCGGCGGCTCCAGCCGTCCTCCGCGCCTGGTGCGCATCACCTACCGCGGCCCGAAGGCGGGCAAGAAGGTCGCGCTGGTCGGCAAGGGCATCACCTTCGACACCGGCGGCATCTCGATCAAGCCGGCCGCGGGCATGGACGAGATGACCTCGGACATGGGCGGAGCGGCGGCCGTGATCGCCACCGTGGTGCTCGCCGCGAAGCTGAAGTACCCGCTGGAGGTGACCGCGTGGGCGCCGATGGCGGAGAACATGCCGTCGGGCACCGCCTACCGGCCCGGTGACGTGCTGACCATGTACGGCGGCAAGACCGTCGAGGTGCTCAACACCGACGCCGAGGGCAGGCTGATCCTGTCCGACGCGATCGTGCGCGCCTGCGAGGACGGCCCCGACTACCTGATCGAGACGTCCACCCTGACCGGCGCGCAGGTCGTGTCGCTGGGCAAGCGGACCGCCGGCGTCATGGGCACCGAGGAGTTCCGCGACCGGGTGGCCTCGATCGGGCGCGCGGTGGGCGAGCAGGCGTGGGCCATGCCGCTGCCGGACGAGCTGCGCGGCGACCTGGACTCGAAGGTGGCCGACATCGCGAACGTGGCCGGGCACCGGTTCGGCGGGATGCTCGCGGCGGGCGTGTTCCTGCGGGAGTTCGTGGCCGAGGGCGTGACGTGGGCGCACATCGACGTGGCCGGGCCTTCGTTCCACACCGGCGGGCCGTACGGGTACACCACCAAGGGCGGCACCGGCGTGCCGGTGCGCACCTTGGCGGCGGTGCTCGCCGACATCGCGGCGAACGGCTGATCTTCTCGGCTTGCGGGTTTTGGCCGGGCTTGAGGCCCACGCGCGGGTCTAAGGCCGAAGAGCGGGGCTTGAGGCCCAAGCGAGAGTCTTGAGGCCCAACCGTGGATCTTGAGGCCTCAAGCCCGCTCGTGCACTTGCAAGAACCGATCAGTTCGCCACGCTGATCGCCCTACCCGCGGTCCCCGGGTCGGCCAGGCAGTGCAGCACCAGCGCTGCCAGGTCAGCCCGGGACACCCGCATGCCCCCGCGCACGTTGACGTCCACCGCCGTGCGGTAAGCGTCCGTGCGCGGCCCGTCCGTGAGCTGCGGCGGTCGGACGATCGTCCACTCCAGACCGCTCGCCCGCACGACGTCCTCCATCCGTGCCATGTCACCCCACGGATGCCTGAGCACCTGCCGCAGGATCGGCTTGACCAGGTAGCGGCTGAACGGGTCGTCACCGTCGGTAACCATGCCGCTGTTGCTGACCACGAGCAGCCGTCGCACGCCGTGCGCCTTCATCGCCAGGACCACCGACCTCGTGCTGTCGGTCTGCACGGACGTCGGTTTGCGAGCCGACCGCGAGCCGATGGCCGACACGACGGCGTCCGCGCCGGCCAGGTGCGGACCGATCGAGTCCGGGTCCATCACGTCGGCCACCGTGTCGCGGCCGTTGCGCGTGCGCACGATCGCGGTGACCTCGTGCCCGGTTTCCCTGGCCAGCTCCACGATCTTCGTCCCGGTGCCCCCGCTCGCCCCCAGAACCGTGATCTTCATGCTTCGCTCCCCGCGTGGTTGGTGAGTGCTCACTAACCACTAGGATAACCACATGTCCACACGCGACCGCATGCTTGACGCGGCGGCCCACGTCATGCGCACCAAAGGGCTCGCGCGGACGACCACCAAGGAGATCGCCAAGGCGGCGGGCTTCTCGGAAGCGGCGCTGTACAAGCACTTCGCGGACAAGACCGAGCTGTTCCTGTCCGTGCTGAGGGAACGCGCGCCGAGCGACCTGGCGGGGCTGCTGGCCGGGCTGGAGGCCGGCCGGGGCGAGGTGCGGGAGACGTTGACCGAGATCGCCCGGGCCGCGGTCGCGTTCTACGTGGAGACGTTCCCGATCGCCGCGTCGATCTTCTCGGAGCCCGCGTTGCTGGCGGCTCACCGGGAGGCGCTCAAGACGCACGGGGTGGGGCCCGCGACCGTGCCGGAGACGTTGGCCCGGTACCTGGGGGCGGAGCGGGCGCTGGGGAGGTTGCCGGCGGGGGTCGACCCGGGGTCAGCGGCGGACCTGCTGCTGGGCGCGTGCCACTACCAGGCGTTCCTGGGGTTCTTCTCGGACCGGCCCGCCGATCCGGAAGCGCTGGTCAGGACGTTGTGGGACGGGCTCGGGCGGAGTTGAGCCCACTCGGGCCGGGTCGAGCCTCTGATCGGGCCGGGTCGAGCCTCTGATCGGGCCGGGTCGAGCCTGTCGAGGCCCGGACACCCTGGCCCAGCCCCTCAGGCGCCCTGGCTCTTGCGCCGCGAGTACTCGCGCATCCGCTTCGGGTACCCCACGATCCCGGCGTCGTAGATCGGGATCTCCAGCTTCTTGGCCAGCCGCTTCGCGCCCTCGGTGCCGTCGATCCGGCGGCGCGTCCACTCGCCGTCGTGCGCGACGAGCACGATCGTGGTGTCCGTCACGGTCGTCTTCGGCTCGACGTAAGCCTCCACGCCCCGGCGCGCGGCAGCCCACTGCTCCAGGTGGCCGGTGTCCGTGGACGTGGCCGATCGCAGCACTCCAGGCCGCTTCTTCCTGCGAAAACGGTCGAACAGCCCCACCGGGCCACCTCCTGCAAGGACCTCTGGCGACCATGGTGCCGGCGCGCGTGTGAAGGTGGGGGCAAATCACCCCAAGACCGACACCGCGTCGCGGGCGTTCGCGCGGTAGTGACAAGATGGCAACTACACGCGCGCACCCGCGCGGAGTAAGGCATCAAGCTCTCCAGGGAGAATCCGTGACCGACACCTCCGCCGACCTTGTGATCCTCGGTGGCGGCTCGGGCGGCTACGCCTGCGCGTTCCGCGCGGCCGAGCTCGGCCTGTCCGTCATCCTGGTCGAGAAGGACAAGCTGGGGGGCACGTGCCTGCACCGCGGCTGCATCCCCACCAAGGCGCTGCTGCACGCGGCGGAGGTCGCGGACAACGCCCGCGAGGGTGACCAGTTCGGCGTGAAGTCCTCGCTGGAGGGCATCGACATCGCGGGCGTCAACTCGTACAAGGACGGCGTGGTCAGCCGGCTCTACAAGGGACTCCAGGGCCTGGTCAAGGCCAACAAGGTGACCTTGGTCGAGGGCGCGGGCACGTTCGTCGGCCCGAACACCGTCGAGGTGGACGGGCAGCGCTACACCGGCAAGAACGTGGTCCTGGCGACCGGCTCGTACGCCCGCAGCCTGCCCGGCCTGGAGATCGGCGGCCGGGTCATCACCAGCGACCAGGCCCTCAACCTGGACTTCATCCCGGAGAAGGTCGTCGTGCTCGGCGGCGGCGTCATCGGCGTCGAGTTCGCCAGCGTGTGGGCCTCGTTCGGCGCGGACGTGACCATCGTGGAGGCCCTGCCCCGCCTGGTCCCCGCCGAGGACGAGTACGCGTCCAAGCAGCTGGAGCGCGCCTTCCGCCGCCGCGGCATCAAGTTCAAGACCGGCGTGAAGTTCACCGGCGCCACGCAGAGCGAGTCGGGCGTGTCGGTCACGCTCGAATCCGGCGACGTGCTGGACGCCGACCTGCTGCTGGTGGCCGTCGGCCGCGGCCCGAACACGGCCGGCCACGGCTACGAGGAAGCCGGCGTGAAGATGGAGCGCGGTTTCGTCATCACCGACGAGCGGCTGCGCACCAGCGTTCCCGGCGTGTACGCGGTCGGCGACATCGTGCCCGGCCTGCAGCTCGCCCACCGGGGCTTCCAGCAGGGCATCTTCGTCGCCGAGGACATCGCCGGGCAGAACCCGAAGGTCATCGACGAGGCGGGCATCCCGCGCGTCACCTACTGCAAGCCCGAGGTCGCCTCGGTCGGCCTGTCCGAGGCCGCGGCCAAGGAGAAGTACGGTTCCGCGGAGACGTTCGTCTACGACCTCGCGGGCAACGGCAAGAGCCAGATCCTGAAGACCGCCGGCGGTGTCAAGCTCGTGAAGGCGCCCGACGGCCCGGTGGTCGGTGTCACCATGGTCGGCGAGCGGGTCGGCGAGCTGATCGGTGAGGCCCAGCTCATCTACAGCTGGGAGGCCTACCCCGAGGACGTGGCTCCGCTGATCCACGCCCACCCGACCCAGACAGAAGCCCTCGGCGAGGCTTTCCTCGCCCTGGCCGGCAAGCCGCTGCACGTGCACGGCTGACCGTCGCACCCCAGTCAGCCGATCCCCGACCCACGCACGAGGAGTCAGCGAACGATGGCCTTCTCCGTCCAAATGCCCGCACTCGGCGAGAGCGTCACCGAGGGCACGGTCACCCGTTGGTTGAAGCAGGAGGGTGACCGCGTCGAGGTCGACGAGCCCTTGCTGGAAGTGTCGACCGACAAGGTCGACACCGAGATCCCGTCGCCCGCGGCGGGCGTGCTCCAGAAGATCGTCGCCCAGGAGGACGAGACCGTCGAGGTCGGCGCTGAGCTCGCCGTCATCGGCGACGGCTCGGACTCCGGTGCCTCGTCTTCGTCCGACTCGACCGCCGGTGAGGCCGCCGCGCCGGCCGAAGAGGCTCAGCCCGAGCCGCAGTCCGCGCCCCAGGCCGAGCCCGAATCCGCGCCTGAGCCCGCGCCGCAGGCCGAGGCTCCCGCGTCGGCCGGTGGTTCGGCGCAGGGCACCCCGGTGACCATGCCCGCGTTGGGCGAGAGCGTCACCGAGGGCACCGTGACCCGGTGGCTCAAGGCCGTCGGCGACTCGGTCGAGGTCGACGAGCCGCTGCTGGAGGTGTCCACCGACAAGGTCGACACCGAGATCCCGTCGCCGGTGGCGGGGACCTTGCTGGAGATCACCGCCGGTGAGGACGAGACCGTCGAGGTCGGCGGTCAGCTCGCGGTGGTCGGGTCCGGTTCGCCCGCGCCCGCGGCGCAGGAAGCGCCCAAGCCGGCGCCGGCTCCCGCGCAGGAGGCTCCGAAGCAGGAAGCCCCGAAGCAGGAGGCTCCCAAGCAGGAAGCGCCCAAGCCCGAGCCCAAGCAAGAGCCGAAGCAGGAAGCGCCGAAGCCGGAGCCGAAGGAGGAGGAGTCCGCCAACGGTGCGCCCTACGTGACGCCCCTGGTGCGCAAGCTCGCCTCGGAGAACGGCATCGACCTCGGCACGCTCAAGGGCACCGGCGTCGGCGGCCGCATCCGCAAGCAGGACGTGCTGGCGGCGGTCGAGGCCAAGAAGGCCCCGAAGCAGGAAGCGCCGAAGCCCGCTGCCGCGTCCGCTCCCGCCCAGCGGGTCGCCTCCGCGCCGGTCGACACCAGCGGCAAGCGCGGCACGGTGCAGAAGCTGCCCCGGCTGCGGCAGATCGTCGCCCAGCGCACGCGTGAGTCCCTTCAGGTCTCGGCGCAGCTCACCCAGGTGTTCGAAGTGGACGTCACCAAGATCGCCCGGCTGCGGAACAAGGCCAAGGCCGCGTTCGAGCAGCGCGAGGGCACGAAGCTGACGTTCCTGCCGTTCTTCGCCAAGGCGGCGGTCGAGGCGCTCAAGCAGCACCCGGTGCTGAACGCGTCGATCGACGAGGAGAAGAAGGAGGTCGTGTACCACGGTGCCGAGCACCTGGGTATCGCGATCGACACCGAGCGGGGCCTGCTGAACGCGGTCATCGCGAACGCGGGCGACCTGAACCTGGCCGGCCTGTCGCACAAGATCGGCGACCTGGCGGCGCGGGCCCGGGCCAACAAGCTCACGCCCGACGAGCTGACCGGCGGCACGTTCTCGCTGACCAACCTGGGCAGCAACGGCGCGCTGTTCGACACGCCCATCATCCAGCAGCCGCAGGTCGGCATCCTGGGTGTCGGCGTGGTCAAGAAGCGGCCCGTGGTGATCACGGACGAGAACGGTGACGACACCATCGCCATCCGGTCCATGGCGTACCTGGCGCTCACGTACGACCACCGGTTGGTTGACGGCGCGGACGCCGGTCGGTTCCTCACGACGGTGAAGAACCGGTTGGAAGAGGGCTCGTTCGAGGCTGATCTCGGTCTCTAGAGGTTGGTTCTCGACTACAAGGCCGCTCCCCTGGGTTGGGGGGCGGCCTTGTGGTTTGGGGGGAAAGACGAAAGCGTCCTCGCCGGACGGGCAGATCAGCAGGATGACGGGGAGGGCACCGTCGGTGACGGTTCCGGCGTGGGTCGGGTTTCGTGTCACCCCGCCGACCTCCACAAGGGCTACCACGCGTATCAAGGGGGCCGTTCCAGCCTGAAGGTGCGGTTGGGATGGATGTGCCCCCTTGACACGCGCGGTAGGGCTGCGCCAGGTCGGCGGGATGACACGAAGCCCTTCTGTGGGAGAAGCGGGGAGGTGGTGGGTGGTGTTGTGACACGTTCGCCGCTGTGCAATGGGCGGTCGGCTGCGAGACGATCAACGGTATGCGGGTTGTCATCGCGGGGTCGTCGGGATTGATCGGCAGCAGTGTGGTTGCCGCGTTGCGCGGTGGCGGGCACGAGGTGCTGCGGTTGGTTCGGCGGCGGCCTTCCGGGCCGGATGAGCGGGGGTGGGATCCGCCGGCCGGTCGGATCGACGTCGGGGCGTTGGACGGTGTCGACGCGGTGGTGAACCTGTGTGGCGCGGGGGTGGCGGACAAGCGGTGGAGTGACGCGCGCAAGCAGGTGTTGTTGGACAGTCGCACGGTGCCCACCGAGGTGTTGGCGGGGGCGGTGGCGGAGCACGGGGTTCCGGTGCTGGTCAACGCCAGTGCGATCGGGTACTACGGCGACACCGGCGATGAGGTCGTGGACGAGACCAGTCCGTCGGGGACGGGTTTCCTGGCCGGGTTGTGCCGGCGGTGGGAGGCCGCGACGGGGGCCGCGGAGGCGCAGGCGCGGGTGGTGAGGTTGCGGACGGGGCTGGTGATCAGCCCTGCCGGTGGGTTGTTCGGGAAGATCAGGCCGTTGTTCACGTTCTTCCTGGGTGGGCGGCTCGGTGACGGGCGGCAGTACATGCCGTGGGTGTCGTTGGACGACGCGGTCGCGGCGATCCGGTTCGTGGTGGAGCACGACGTGTCCGGGCCGGTCAACGTCACGGCGCCGAGTCCGGTCACGAACGCGGAGTTCACCCGGACGGTGGGGCACGCGTTGCACCGGCCGACGCCGTGGGTGGCGCCTGCGTTCGCGTTGAAGGCCGTGTTGGGCGAGATGGCCGAAGAAGGCCTCCTCGCCGGTCAGAGGGCTGTTCCCAGGGTGTTGGAGCAGCGCGGGTTCCAGTTCCTGCACCCGGCGCTCGGCGCGGCCGTGGCGGCGGCCGTCGAGAGGTGACGGTGGTGGTCGGCGTCGTGCTGGCCTTGGCCTCGATGGTGTTGGGGCTCACGGTCAGGCACCAGCCGCCGGCGTTGGACCAACGGCTCCAGCAGGGCGCGTTGGAGTTGGGTCCCGGGTTCGTGCACGCGGCGGCGGTGGTCAGCTTCGTGCTCAGCCCGGGGTTGGCGACGATCGCGCTGCTGTCGTTGGCGCTGCGGGCGTTCCTGGCGAAGGACCCGTTGTTGGCGCGGTGCGCGGTGCTGCTGGCGGTCTGCTGGTCGACGCTGTTCGCCCGGTACTGGTACCAGCGGGTCCGGCCGGTCGAGTTCCCGAAGTGGGCCTATCCCAGCGGGCACGTGACGGCGGTGACGGCGGTCGCGTTCACCGGGGTGGTGCTGTGCGCGTGGCTGGCCCGCCGGTACCTGAGACCGGCCGTGGTGGTGGCGTGCGTGGTGGTGGTGTTGACGGCGGCCAGTCGGGTCGTGCTGGAGCTGCACTGGTTCACCGACACGGTCGGCGCGGTGCTGGCCGTGGTGGGGGTGGGTCTCGTCGTCGCCCGTGCCCTTCGGCTGCTGCCGGTCGGCGTAATGTCGAGACGTGAGCAGTCCTGACCTTTCCTGCCGCGCCTCGACGGACCCGATCGAGGTGCGCGAGCTGGGCACCATCGACTACCTGGCCGCGTGGGACCTGCAACGGGAGCTCGCCGAGGCACGCGCGGACCGCGCGATCGGTGACACGTTGTTGCTGCTGGAGCACCCGCCCGTCTACACGTGCGGACGGCGCACCGAGCCCGACGAGCGGCCCAAGGGCGGCGACGTGCCGGTCATCGACGTGGACCGCGGCGGCAAGATCACCTGGCACGGGCCGGGGCAGTTGGTGGGTTACCCGATCGTGGGGCTGGCCGAGCCGTTGGACGTGGTGCAGTACGTGCGGAGGCTGGAGCAGGCGCTGATCCACGTGTGCGATCAGCTCGGCGTGCGGACCGGTCGGGTCGAGGGCCGTAGCGGAGTGTGGGTCCCGGCCGATGACAGGGGTGTGGAGCGCAAGGTCGCGGCGATCGGGATCCGGGTGCAGCGGGGCGTCACCATGCACGGGTTCGAGATCAACTGCGATGCGGACCTGGCGGCGTTCGGTGACATCATCCCGTGCGGCATCAGGGATGCCGGGGTGACGTCGTTGTCGCTGGAGCTGGCGCGGGACGTGACCGTGGCGGAGGTGCTGCCGCTGGCGCGCCGGGCGGTCGTGGACGCGTTGAACGGCGATCTGCCGTTGACCGATCGCACGCTGGCGGCCAGTCTCTAGTACTCCGGAATTACGGACTACTGGAGGCGTCGTGCTCCTGACTCGACGGCAGCTGTTCCGAGCGTGCGGGGTCGCCGCGCTGCTGCCCGGTGCGGCGGAGGAGGGCTGGTTCGGCTGGTTACGCGCCCATCGGCAGCACGTGGCCGTGGTGCTGGACGACGGTCGCGGTGGACGGGTGTCGCACCGGGCCCATGAGCCGCAGCCGTTGACGTGGGCGGTCGAGCACCTGGCCGCGTACGCCGGGGGCGACGGGAAGGTCCGCGTCGGGGAGTGGGAGCAGTACTACCTCGGCTTGGACGGCGGGGCGCACCAGGCGGCGCTGCGGGCGTTGGGCATCCCGTTCTCCAACGGCGTCACGGCGGACGAGCCGTGGCGGTTCGTGACGCCGGACGACCTGGTCGCGGTGATGGTGGAGCACGGCGACAACGCGGCGGCGGACGTGCTGCGGTCCAGGCTGGGGCTGGACGTGCCGGAGATCCTGGCCGAGGGGCTGCGCCTGGTGCTCGGGCGGCAGGTGAGCGTCGCGCGGTACCTGGAGGACCCGCGGGTGCGGCTGGAGGTGATCGGGCGGTTGCCGGATGCGCCGAAGGGCGGGGTCTGGGCGCGGGGGACGGCGGCCGGGGTGAGCCGGGCGTACCGGGCGTTGGCCGGGGTTGCGCTGGCCGAACGCGGGCGTGCCGTGGCGGCGGGGGTCGTCACGGTGGGCTGCGGCGTGCGGTGGGAGGACGGTCGCGTCGGCAGTGCGGCGGTGTTGGCGCGGGAGGTCGACGAGGCCTGGTCGACCCGGGTGGGCGAGCTCGCGCGGTTGGTCCGAACGGCCCTGGCGGAGCCCGCTGTCCTGCGGGAATTCCACGTCAGCCTCTCGTAGGATGGCCGCGGTGGACCTGGTGCAGCGACTTGCCGAGCTGGAGCAGCGCGTGGCCGCGCTGGAGGGCGACGAGCGGGCGACGCTCCCGCTGCCCGAGGACGACGGCGGCGCTGTCGGCTACGGCGGGCAGGTCGCGGTGGGCGACGGTCGGGTCTCGTGGCGGATCGACGTGACGCCGGAGCGCGCGCTGTCGTTGCCGGACAGGCCCCGGATCGAGGTGCTGGCCGCGCTGGCGCACCCGGTGCGGGTGGAGATCGTGCGGACCCTGCTCGCCCGGGGCGGTCAGCCCGCGACGGCGTTGCAGGAGGCGGCCCGGCTCGGGTCGACCGGTCAGCTGTACCACCACCTGAAGGCGTTGACGGCGTCCGGCGTGGTGGAGCAGGACAAGCGCGGGAGCTACCGGCTGCGGCCGGCCGCGACCGTGCCCGTGCTCGTCCTGCTCACCGCCGCGTCGGACGTCGCCGGTCAGCTGCGCAGCTGAGGCGCGACGGTGGCCGCGATCAGCTCCACGTGGTCGAGGTCGGCGAGGTCGAGGACCTGCAGGTAGGCACGGCTGATACCGGTCTGCTCGCGCCACGACCCGAGCTTGTCGACCACCTCGTCGGGCGTGCCGGCCAGGCCGTTCTCGCGCAGCTCGGCCACGTCGCGGCCGATGGCGGCGGCACGGCGGGCGACCTCGGCGTCGTCACGACCCACGCACACCACGAGGGCGGCGGAGCGGGTGATCTCCTCCGGGTCGCGGCCGATGTCGGCGCACGCCGCGTCCACCCGGGCCAGCACCTCGACGGCGTCGGCCACCGGCTGGAACGGGAGGTTGAACTCGTCGGCGAACCTGGCCGCGAGGGCCGGGGTGCGCTTGCGACCCGTGCCGCCGACCAGCACCGGGATCCGGTCCACGGGCTTGGGCAGCGCCGGCGAGTCGGCCAGGGTGTAGTGCTTGCCGGTGAAGTCGTAGGTCTGGCCGAGCGGGGTGTTCCAGAGACCGGTGATGATCTCCAACTGCTCCTCGTACCGCTCGAAGCGCTCGCGGGTGGCGGGGAACGGCAGGCCGTAGGCGGTGTGCTCGGCCTCGAACCAGCCCGCGCCGAAGCCGAACTCGACCCGGCCGCCGGACATCCGGTCCACCTGGGCCACGGAGATGGCCAGCGGGCCGGGGTGGCGGAAGGTGGCGGCGGTCATCAGCGTGCCGAGCCGGATCGTGCTGGTGTCGCGGGCGAGGCCGGCGAGCGTGATCCAGGCGTCGGTCGGGCCGGGCAGGCCGTCGACGTCACCCATCTTGAGGTAGTGGTCGGAGCGGAAGAACGCGCCGTAGCCCGCGGCCTCGGCGGTGCGCGCCACCGCCAGCAGGTCGTCGTAGGAGGCCCCTTGCTGGGGCTCGGTGAAGATGCGGAGTTCCACCGCCCCGACGCTAGTCGGCCGCGACCTCACCGGCGACGTGATCGTGAGCGCTTGTCGTCGGCAGGCGGGGCGTCGGTGCGGACCCGCAGGCCCTCCACGACGCGGACGATGGTGCGCTCCACCTCGGCGCTGGCCTTGCGGGGGTCCGAGGCGCCGGCGATGGTGCTGGCGCCGGCCGAGAGCGCGCCGAACAGCAGCCGGCTCATGGTCTCCACGGGCAGCTGCTCGAGTTCGCCCGAGGTGACCAGGACCTCGATCGTGGAGCGCAGCAGGCCGTAGCTGAAGTGCTCCTCGGCCTCGCGCCAGCGCTCCCAGCCCATCACCACCGGTGCCTCGTGGATCACGATCCGCTGGTAGGCGGGCTCCAGGCAGACCCGCACGTACGCGCGCAGGCCCGCGATGGCGGTCTCCCACGGGTCACCGGGCGCGCTGACGATCTCGCCGAGCTTCTCGATGAACTTGGTCTCGACCGAGTCGAAGGCGGCCTCGAACAACGCCTGCTTGCCGCTGAAGTGGTGGTAGAGCGCGCCCTTCGTGAGCCGCGCGCGCTTGGCCACCTCGTCCAGCGACGTGCCCGCGTACCCCCGTTTGGTGAACAGCTCCACCGCGCTGTCCACCAGGGCCTGCCTCGTGGACTCGGAGTAGTCCAACCGCCTCGACCGCACTGTCACCACGTTCACAACCGTACGACATACCGACGGTACGTACTCGTGGTATGTTCGCCGTATCGGCCATACCGACGGTATGCCAAAGACCTGGGGTATGACGCCGATCACCACGAGAGGAGGGCGTGATCATGAGTTGGTCCGACTTCTACCGACGGCGCGACGCTCTGGACGCCGTGCTCCGCGCCGCGGCGGGGGATCCCGCGGCGCCCCTGACGTTCGACCGCGAGCTGTTCGCCACCGGGGACGAGCTGCTCCTGGCGCTGCACTACCGCTGGATGCAGCAGCTCACCGGACGGCTCGGCGCGGCCCTGGAGGACAGCGACGACGACCGGGTCGAGACCGTCGCCCGCACGTGGCGCGCGCTGGCCGCCGAGCAGCCCGTGCTGCGCGCGGTGCTCGACGCGCACCTGACGTCCACCGAGGCGATCGAGCGCGAGCAGCGGATGCTGGCGCTCACCGCCGGCCTGGCCGAGCTGTCCGAGCCGGGCGCGGAGATCGCCCGCGTCGGTGCGGCGTTCGCGAACCTGATCCGGACGCGGCCCGCCGTCGTGGCGGGCAGGCACCGCGGGCTCGCCAAGAGCGCGTGACCGCCTGGTAGGTATTGACCCATGCCGAAGTGGAACGCCCGGAAGTGGGACATCGCGGACATCCCGGACCAGAGCGGGCGCACCGCGCTGGTCACCGGGGCCAACTCGGGCCTCGGCCTGCGCACCGCCGAGGTGCTGGCGGACAGGGGCGCGCACGTCCTGCTGGCCTGCCGGTCACCCGAGCGCGGGCAGCGTGCGTTGGAGCGCGTGCTCGCCACCGGCGGCAAGGCCGACCTGGTGCCGCTGGACCTGGCCGACCTGTCGTCGGTCCGCTCGGCCGCCGCGCTGGTGCGCGAGCGCACCGGTGACGCGCTGGACGTGCTGGTCAACAACGCGGGCGTGATGGCGGTGCCGCTGGGGCGCACCGCCGACGGCTTCGAGCGCCAGTTCGGCACCAACCACCTCGGCCACGCCGCGCTGACGTGGCTGCTGATGCCCGCGTTGCGCACCCGGCCGGGCGCGCGCGTGGTCACCGTGTCCAGCCTGGCCCACCAGGCGGGCCGCATCGACCTGGCCGACCCGAACTACGAGGTGCGCCGGTACACCGCGTGGGGCGCGTACGGGCAGTCCAAGCTGGCGAATCTGCTGTTCGCCCGGGAGCTGGACCGCCGCACGCGTGCCGCCGGCGTGGACGTGACGTCCGTCGCCGCCCACCCCGGCATCACCGCCACCGAGCTGAGCGCCAACATGGCCCGCGCGCAGGGCAACCCGCTGCTCGGGCTGGGCGCCAGGGTCACCGACTACTTCTCGCAGTCCGTCGAGGTGGGGGCGTTGCCGCAGCTCTACGCGGCGACGTCGCCGGACGTCGAGCCGGGCGGCTACTACGGGCCGGACGGGTTCCGCGGTATGCGCGGCCACCCGGCGCCGGCGGGGTCCACGACGGCCGCCCGCGACCAGCTCTCGGCCAGCCGGTTGTGGGACTTGACGGCCAAGCTCACGGGCGTCGCGCCCGACCCCTCGTGACGTAGGGTTGAAGCCGTGACCGTCGTACCTGAAGGTCGGAAGCTGCTGCGGCTGGAAGTCCGCAACAGCCAAACGCCCATCGAGAAGAAGCCCTCGTGGATCAAGACCAAGGCGAAGATGGGCCCCGAGTACCGGGAGCTCAAGGGCCTGGTCAAACGCGAGGGCCTGCACACGGTGTGCGAAGAGGCCGGTTGTCCCAACATCTACGAGTGCTGGGAAGACCGGGAGGCCACCTTCCTGATCGGTGGCGAGCAGTGCACCCGTCGCTGCGACTTCTGCCAGATCGACACCGGCAAGCCCGCCGACCTCGACCGCGATGAACCGCGGCGGGTGGCGGAGTCGGTGCAGGCCATGGGCCTGCGCTACTCGACCGTGACCGGTGTGGCGCGCGACGACCTGTCCGACGGCGGGGCGTGGCTGTACGCCGAGACCGTCCGCCAGATCCACGCGATGAACCCCGGCACCGGCGTCGAGCTGCTGATCCCGGACTTCAACGCGGTGCCCGAGCAGCTCGCCGAGGTGTTCTCGTCGCGGCCCGAGGTGCTGGCGCACAACCTGGAGACCGTGCCGCGGATCTTCAAGCGCATCCGGCCCGCGTTCCGCTACGAGCGGTCGCTGGAGGTCATCACCGCGGCCCGCGAGGCGGGGCTGGTGACGAAGTCCAACCTGATCCTGGGCATGGGCGAGACGCCGGACGAGGTCACCGAGGCGTTGAGCGACCTGCACGATGCGGGGTGCGAGATCATCACCATCACGCAGTACCTGCGGCCCTCGCCCCGGCACCACCCGGTGGAGCGGTGGGTCAAGCCGGAGGAGTTCGTGACGCACAAGGAGACCGCCGAGGAGATCGGCTTCTCCGGCGTCATGGCCGGTCCCCTGGTCCGGTCCTCCTACCGCGCCGGCCGGCTGTACGCGCAGGCCGTGCAGAAGCGCGGCGACGTGCTGCCGGAGAACCTGCGCCACCTGCTCGAGGCCGGTGGCGCGGCGCAGGAGATCACCTCGCTGCTGTCGGCTCGCTGACCACCACGCCGTCCAGCGCCCGGACGTAGTCGGAGCCGAAGGCGCTGGACGGCGTGTGCGCGCCCGGGGTCGTGCCGGCGAGGCGCTGGACGGCCTCGACCACGGAGTCGGCGGTGAGGTCGTAGGCGTTCGGCCCGGTGAGCGCGGCGCGGACCCGGTTGCCGTCGCCGTCCCAGGCCTCGCCGAACACCTCGCAGCGGGTCTTGGCCCTGGTCGTGCCGTTCGGGCCGCCGATGCGCCTGGCCAGCGCCCGGCCCAGCCGCTGCGCCGCGGTGGTGCGCAGGAGTGGCGCGGTGAGCGGCTGGAGCCTGCCGAGCACGCCCGGGATCGTGGTGAACGTGGTGATGTTCGGGATGCCGGTCGACCGGTAGGCCGTGCTCACGTCGCCCCACGGGATGGCGCCGACCTCCCTCGGCCGGTCCCGGAAGTACGCCGTGCGCCGCCGGTGGCCCAGCCGGACGTCGCGGATCTCGCCGTCCACCCGCGCCCGTCCGCCGCCGCCGGAACCCTCGACGGCCGTCATCGCCGTGCCAGCGCTCGCGCCGCCCTGGACCAGGAACGCGAGGTCGAGGTGCGTGGCCGTGGGCAGGGCTTCGTGCAGCATGGCGGCGAGGCAGTCGGTGGGGACGACGTCGAAGCCCGCGCCGGGCAGCAGCACCACGCCGGCCCGCTCGGCGTCCTCATCGCGTCGGCTGACGGCCTCGAAGACGTCGATCTCGCCGGTGATGTCGACGTAGTGCGTCCTGCTGTCGAGGCACGCGTCCACCATCGGCCCCGAGGTCGAGGAGAACGGCCCGGCGCAGTGGGCGACCGCGTCCACGTCCCGCAGTTCCCGCGCCGCCCGGTCGAGCCCGAAGACCCGGTGCTCCAGGCCCAGCCGTTCGGCCAGGGGGCCGACCTTCGCCGCGTCACGCCCGGCCAGCACCGGCCGCAACCCGCGCCGCACCGCCAGTTCCGCGACGAGCGTGCCGGTGTACCCGTAAGCGCCGTAGACCATCCACCTCATGCGGTAGAAGCTACTCGCAGGTAGCTACGCGGACGACTCGCGCCGCACCACGATGCTCCCCACCACCAGCAACGCCCCCATCACGACAACGGGCACGGCCCACGCCAACCGCTCCATCCGCAACCGGCCGCAGATCTCCAGGAACGCCGGGCCCTCCGCCTCGACGGCGACCTCGTCGAACCCCATGCCCACGCTGTTGCCGCAGGCGATCTCGACGCCGGCGGGCGAGTCGGTGGACAGAGGCAGCAGCATGATCAGCAACCCGGCCAGGAAGAACGCAACACCGACCACCGCGGTGACGGCCCTGGGCGACATGTGAGGAAGTTACGTCTTCGACACGCCCGGGCATAGGGGGATGTCACATACGGGGACCCGGTTAGCACCCCCTAATGGACCATCCGGCCCACCGGGGGCAAGCGGGCGCCCTGGCGCGCCGAACGGTTCCGCCGCCCTCCAGCCCGACCAGCCGAACCATTCACCATGGCCGTCGCGCCGCCCATTCCGACGATCGCGATCACTCAAAAAACTCGATAATCACTCGAACGAGCGACTTGCCTTCGGTGCCGTCCACCCACTCCGCGCAACCCCGCTCCCGCAGCGTGCCCGAACCGGAGTCTTCGCACCTCACCACCCCTCCCCGCCGCTGAACTCAGCCCCACCGCCGCTCACCGACCACCCCTGGGCGCAGGTACCGGTTTCACCCTTCGGTGCGCCATTGTCGGCACCGCGCGCCGAACTCTTCCGAATCATTTCCACGATGCCCGCCGAAGGAGTTCCAGCCCGTCGTGAACACCACCCGCGAGACCTCGCACCTCGTCGTGGTCACCCGTCCGCTGTCGGAGGACGACCCGGTCCTGCCGACCCTCGAACGCCGTCTGGCCGCGGCGCTGGGCGGCGCCACGCGCTTCGGCCCCCTGTCGCTGCGCTGGCCCTCCGCGGCCGTCCACCAGGCGCACGCCACGGTCGCGTTCCGCAGCAACGACGTCGGCGGCTACGGCCCGTTCCCCCCGGGCCGGGCCCTGGACGTCACCGCCCTCACCGCCCGCTTCGCCCTGATCCCCGAGTTCGCCCGGACCGACGAGCTCAAGCAGTCCCGCCTGATCCCGTGCGCCGACCGGGACCGCGAGCAACTGCTCACCACCCCGATCCCGATGGACCACTGGATCACCTTCGACACCGCGCTCGGCGAGCACACCTACCACCTGCGCGAGGGCCGCTGGCACCGAACCACCCGCCGCGGGACCTGACCGGCGTCACCCCGACAGGTCCTCGGCCCGATCGGCGGCCGGTCGCGGGGTGAGCAGGAGCAGCGCGTCGTGGGAGGGGCTGCCGGGTTCGGCGGTCAGGACCATCAGCCGCTGCCCGGAGCCGTCGGGGCTGGCCCAGGTGTCGCAGTCCAGGGTGAGGTCACCCACCAACCGGTGCCGGTAGCGCTTGGTGCCGTAGCTCGCGTCGTTGACGTGGTGCTCGGCCCACCAGGCGCCGAAGTCGGCGTCCCGGGCGGACAGCTCGCCGACGAGCCGCGCGCGGTCGGGGTCGTCGGGGTGGGACGCGACCTCCATGCGCAGCGCGGCGACGGCTTCCCGCGCGTCGTGGGCCCAGTCCCGGTGCAGCTCGCGGACCACCGGGTCGGTGAACAGCAGCCGCAGGTAGTTGCGCCGGTCGGGCGGGATGGCGGCGAAGTCGGTGAAGAGCGCCGCCGCGGCGGGGTTCCAGGCCAGCACGTCCAGGCGTTCGCCGAGGACGAGCGCCGGGGTCCGGGTGAGCTGGTCGAGCAGGCGCCGCATGGCGGGCCGCGGCTGTTGGACGGGTGGTCGGCGGCGGGGACGCGCGTCTGTCCGGCCGGCCAGCTCGTAGAGGTACTTCTGCTGGTCGTCGTCCAGGCGCAGGGCACGGGACAGGGTGGCGAGCACGGGCGCGGAGGCCCGGACGCGACCCTGTTCCAGCCGGGTGTAGTAGTCCACGCTGATGGCGGCGAGCCGGGCCACCTCCTCGCGGCGCAGTCCGGCGACCTTGCGGGCGGACCCCGGCTCGGTGAGGCCGCACTCCCCCGGTGTCAGGTGGGACCGGCGGGCCTTGAGGAAGTTTCCCAGCGCCTTCGGGTCGGGGGCGGAACTCATGGCACCAGTGTCGTGCCGCCGGGTCGGTGGCGGGACGGTGAGGGGGAAGGTTCTTGCCCAGGCAGGAACCTGACTCTCCCGCGACGGCGTGAGCCGGTGGAACGTGGGTCGTGCGCCCGACAGGGCCCCACCCCCGTCCCAGGAGAGTCCACCCATGGTCAGGACCACCGTCAGCTTCGACAGCGCCGGCATCCCGCTCGCCGGTCACCTCTACGCCCCCGACGCGCCGGCGGCGGACACGCGGCCCGCGCTCGTGGTCGGTCACCCCGGCACCGGCGTGAAGGAGCAGGCCTCCGGCACGTACGCGCGGCTGATGGCGGACCGCGGTTTCGTCACGCTCGCCTTCGACGCCGCCCACCAGGGCGAGTCCGGTGGCCTGCCCCGCGGCCTGGAGGACCCGGCCCAGCGCGTGGAGGACTTCAAGGCCGCCGTCTCCTACCTCACCACCCGCGCCGACGTCGACGCCGACCGCATCGGGCTGCTGGGCATCTGCGCCTCCGGCGGCTACTCCCTCTCCGCCGCCGGCGGCGACCACCGCGTCAAGGCCGTCGCCACCGTGTGCGGCGTCGACGTCGCACGCCAGTTCCGCCTCGGCGCCGACGGCACCCAGGACCCGGCCGTCTTCCAAGGCCTGCTCGCCGCCGCCGCCCAGGCCCGGACCACCGCCGCCCGCGGCGAGGACCCGAGCGTGATGACGATGTTCCCGCGGACCGCCGAACAGGCAGGCGCGCTGGGCGGCGAGCACGGCATCGAGGGCTTCGAGTACTACTGCACCCCTCGGGGCGAGCACGAGCGCTCCGCGAAGTCCCTCGCCTGGCCCAGCGTCGACAAGCTCGCCTTCTTCGACGCCTTCCACGCCGTGCCCCTCATCGCGCCCCGACCGCTGCTCCAGATCGTCGGCAGCCGCGCCGTCACGTCCTGGATGGCCGTCGAGGTCCACCAGCGTGCGACGGGCCCCAAGGAGCTCCACTGGATCGAGGGCGCGAGCCACGTCGACCTGTACGACCGCAGGCAGTACGTCGACCCGGCCGTCGACAAGCTGGCCGACTTCTTCACCGCGCACCTCGTCGACGCGCCTGACCGCGTCACGGCTCGTGCTTGATGGTCTTCATGGTCAGGTGGGAGTCGACGCGGCCGATGCCGGGCGTGTTCTCGAGCCGCTCGGTGACGAACCGCTCGAACGATTCCAGGTCCGCGGTCGCGACGCGGAGGAAGTAGTCGGGCAGGCCGAACATCCGGCGGAACTCCACGACCTCGTCGTAGCCGGCGACCAGTTCCTCGAACCGGGCGACCGTGGCGCGGTCCTTGACGGCGAGGTCGACGTTCACGACCACCTCGAACGCGCGGCCGACCCGGACCGGGTCGACCCGGGCGTGGTAGCCGGTGATCACGCCGTCCTGCTCGAGCCGGCGCACCCGGCGCAGGCAGGGCGCCGGGGTCAGGCCCACCCGGTCGGCGAGTTCGGTGTTGGTCAGCCGGGCGTCCTCGCGGAGGTGCTCGATTATTGCCCGGTCGACGCGATCCACACCGGATTATTGCCGAAGTGGATCGTGCTGGACAATTATCGGCAATCGAATTGCCCTGGTTCCTGGCTAGTGTTGCCGACATGGCGACGATCTCCGAGCTGCACCACTACCCGGTGAAGGGCTGCGCCGGCATCCGCGTGCCGTCCGGCGAACTCGGCCGCGCGGGCCTGGAACACGACCGCCGCTTCCTGGTAATCGACCTCGCCGGCACCTTCCGGTCCCAGCGCCGCGACCCTCTGCTGGCCACGGTCCAACCGGCCGTCGACGACGATCACCTCGCCCTGTCCGCACCCGGCGCGGGCACCGTCCACGTGCCGATCGACACGGCGGCCCCGAGGCGTCCGATCACCCTGTTCGGCTCGCCGTACACCGGCATCGACCAGGGGGAGGACGTCGCGACCTGGCTCACCGCCGTCCTGGGCAAGCCGAGCAGGCTCGTCCTCGCACCACCGGAACACCACCGCGTCACCGACGGCCTCACCCCCGGCACGTCCGGGTACGCCGACAGCTGCCCGGTCCACCTGCTGTCCCTGACCTCGTTGCGCGAACTGAACGCCCGCATCACCGCCAACGGCGGCCAACCGCTGCCGTCGAGCAGGTTCCGCCCGAACATCGTGGTCGACGGCTGGGAACCGCACGAGGAGGACCACGTCCTCCGCCTCACCGTCGGTGGTGCCGAACTGGCCTACGCCAAACCCGCGACCCGGTGCGTCGTCACGACGGTCGACCAACTGTCCGGCAACCGCCTCGGCCCCGAGCCCCTGCGCACCCTCGCCACCTACCGCCGCACTCCCGGCGGCGTCGCGTTCGGCGCCAAGTACGCCGTCCTCCAACCGGGCCGCCTCACCGTCGGCGACATCCTGGGCACCCTCGGACGCTCCGAATCCGACCTCTCCGGTGTGGCCGTGAACGCGATCAACTCGTAGCCGGTTCGGGGTCGTGCTCACCCCTGACCGGCGAACACCGCCTTGTCGGACCCGAAGTCGGGCTGCAGGGCGAGCTGGAGTTCTCCGGGCTGCGCGCCGACGGAGAAAGCCGTCTCGTACGTGTAGGTCTTGCCGGGGAGCACCGTGGCGTTCTCCAATCCACCACTCCCGCATTCACCACTGGAGTCGAACACCGTTTCCGCCTTCCGACCGTCGAACTGCGCGTCGCTGCCGAACGAGAGCAGCCCGGCGTCGAAGGGCTTGTCGGTGCCGTTGGTGACGGTAACGGTGATTTTCACCGCGCGGGTGATGTTCGATGGGGCCGCGTGCTGGCTGGGAGTGCACGGCACGGGTGCGGAGACCTCGACGGCCAACCCGTTGGCCCAGGTGTAGCGCTGCCCCCAAGTGGGCGGCGCCTTCGAGGCCTCGGGCTTCTGCTCGACGGGCGCGGCGTTGTCTGTGCCCCCGCTGACCTGGCCCTGGTTGGTCGTGCCGTTGATGATCTCGTCGAGCTTGTCCACCGCCGCTTCCTGCGCCATGACGGTGAAGACGATGCCCAGCACGCAGAGCACGACGCCGATCACGGCGATGATTTTCCTGGTGCCGAAGAGCGCGACGCACCCGAGCACGAACCCGACACCGGCGACGACGGCCGTCAGGTTGTTGAGGATGATGACGGGCGAGCCGACGACGCCGACGATACCGAGGATCAGGGCTGCCCACGCAAGCCCTCCGAACCTGGTCGGCTTTGTCAGAACCTGCTGGGGGTACGGCTGCGGGTAAGAGGTCTGCTGTTGTTCCACGGCGCACTTCCTCGAAATCGATGTACGCCGGAGAATCGCGAACTCCAGGACCAGCGTTACAACGCGCGCCAGACCGTTATCCCGACGCCGATCATGTAACGCACGAGCCTTTTTCCACGATGAATTGCCGCACAAAAAATGAGCGTTATTCAAGTAGTGTCCGGGTGAAGACCTCGTCGAGCAGTACGACGACCCGGAGGACATCCGCGTCGCGGGCTACGGCTTGGCCTACGACAACCGGGTCGACGTCAACGCCGTCGAGGGCGACTTCCGGCTCGCCCCCGACAGCCCCGAACACGCACGAACCCTGTTCGAGATCAGCTCCCGATCGGCCGGAGTGCGCCGAGCACACGTCGTCTGGCTCGACGGGACCCGAAGCACGCAGCCGAACCGACGACCAGAAGGGCGCAGCGAAGGCGCGAAGCGCTGAAGCGGAGCCCGCCAACGTGGGGGACCAGGGGCGAGGAGCCCCGGCGGGGGTCCGGGGGCGGAGCCCGCCGGGCGGGGCGCGGGGGTTGCACCCCCGCACCAGCACAGTGGGCGTCGTCGAGGCCCTTGCACACCCCTGTCGGGCGGCACGACGTCTGTTGGCGCTGGCCGAGGCATGGCCGGAAGCACGAGACGACGTGGGCACCCTCGCGCCGTACCGCACCTTGCGGCCGCTTCGTCCTGAGGAGATCGACGCTCTGATTGAGGCGTATGAGGCAGGTGCAGGCGTGAAGACGCTCGCCAAGCGGTTCGGGGTGCACCGAGCGACCGTGGGCCGCTACTTGCGTAGCCGCGGTATCGACACGACTCCCTCGGCGCTGACAGCCACGCAGATCAAGACAGCAATCGAGTTGTACGAGCAGGGCTGGTCACTAGCGAAGATCGCCAAACCGTACGGCGTCAACGACGGGACGGTGTGGCGGAAGTTGAAGGCTGCGGGGGTACGGATGCGACCAGCGACGAACGCGGAGTGGGTGGAGGGACGGAAGACTAGGTAGCGGGTTTTTGGGCTTCGGTCTCCTCGGCCTGCGCTCTCCGGCCTTTGAGCTGATGCTCTGCTAGTGCCATGAGGGCTCTTGCCAGCCGCTTCACGTCCATCTCGGGATTCACAAGGGGCTAGACAGTAACGGGCAGTTCCGCATTTCCCCCGCGCCTGAGAACTCCTTGCCCTGTTCGTGCACGAACCTGCTGCACTAGGTCAAGGTTGCGCTTGAGGCGGGCAAGAGCCCGACCGGCTTTTTGCGGAAGACTAGGGCGCTCGATGGTGATAGCTTTGCGATGCGCGATCAATACACTATGAAGCAAGGCGTGAATTAAGTCGAAGCTTGACCAGGGCGACGGGCAACAAGGACAGCATGCAGGCCAGGATTACAGGGACGCGAAGGTCCGTAAAACGTGCTGAGGTGCAGTGGATGTTAGGTGCTGTAGCCGTCAAAGTCACGCAAGCTTAGCAAGCTGTTCGAGAAAAGTAATTCGATGCTCAAGAGCCTTGAATTGTTGAGCCTCGATGGTTCCTTCCACTGCTTCGAAGCGTTCACCAAACGGCATCAAGTACAGTATCAACCTTGGCACCTATACGCTCTTCGAGCCCTTTGACCTCAGCGCGCACTTCCTCGAGGTCGCCCTTGGTCACCATGCGCTGCTCAAGGTACTTCTCGGTTGCCGAGGCCCGTGCTTCTATGAGTTGCTTTAGATCTTCGAATTGTTCGTCCGTCATATAGTTCTAGTATGCGCCACGTAGTGCAAATGATCAAGAGCACTCGAACGGGCACCAGTACCGAGCCTAACAGGACACCGGCCCGGTACCGCGGTGCAGCCTTTACGCCTCCGGGTTGAATAGAGGGTGACTTGGCGGTGAACCGCGCTGATAGTAACCGGGACGGACAGGGGAGTTAAAGGAGCTGACTAAGAGGATACCAAGCGCCCTAGACTTCCACCCTTCCTCCGCTCGCGAACCCCCTTCACTAGAAGCATCAGACACCGGGCGCGGTGGAGGTGACCGCGCCGCGGGTCAACGACAGGCGTACCGACCTGGACACCGGTGAGCGGAAGCGGTTCGCCTCGGCGATCCTGCCCGCCTGGGCGTGCAAGACCCCGAGGATCACCGAGGTGCTGCCGCTGCTGTACCTGCACGGCCTGTCCTCAGATGACTTCGTTCCCGCCCTGGGGCAGTTCCTCGGCAGCGACAAGGGCCTGTCCGCCCCGGTGATCACCAGCTTGACCGAGCAGTGGAAGACCGAACAACGCGTCTTCGCCGAACGCGATCTGTCCGATGTGGACTACGTGTACCTGTGGGCCGACGGCATCCACGTCAACATCCGCTTGGAGGAGCACAGGCTCTGCCTGCTGGTGATGATCGGCGTCCGCGCTGACGGCCGCAAGGAGCTCGTCGCCCTGGCCGACGGTTACCGCGAGTCGGCCGAGTCCTGGGCCGACCTGTTACGCGACTGCCGGCGACGCGGGATGAGGGCGCCGGTGTTGGCCGTGGGCGACGGTGCGCTCGGGTTCTGGGGCGCGTTGCGCGAGGTGTTCCCCGAGGCGCGGGAGCAGAGGTGCTGGTTCCACAAGATCGGCAATGTCCTGGCCGCGCTGCCGAAATCCGCGCATCCGGGGGCGAGGAAGGCGTTGGCGGAGATCTGGAACGCCGAGGACCGCCGGCACGCCCTGGACGCGGTGGCCGCGTTCCAGTCCGCCTACGGGGCGAAGTTCCCCAAGGCCGTCGCGAAGATCACCGACGACGTCGAGGTCCTGCTCGCGTTCTACGACCACCCGGCCGAACACTGGATCCACCTGCGCACCACCAACCCGATCGAGTCCACCTTCGCCACCGTGCGGCACCGCACCAAGGTGACCAAGGGACCGGGCTCGCGTGCGGCCGGACTGGCGATGGCGTTCAAGCTCATCGAGTCCGCCCAGGCCCGCTGGCGCGCGGTCAACGCACCCCGCCTCGTCGCACTCGTCCGAGCCGGCGCCACCTTCGTCAACGGCGTCCTGGTCGAACGACCCGACGAGGAAGCCGCCTAAGAAACTTGATCCACAGGTCTTGACGATAGCTCGATGTTTGACGGCTCCTACACTACGTGGCCAGCAGAGGTATAGAAGCGATAAACCCAAGCCAATACGGATTCGTCGCGGCGGCCACACTGAGAACGTTGAGGATTACCGACGACACGAGTCCTAATAGAAGGAGAATAGCCATACGCCAACACCATCTCGACTCAGCCTCACGGAGAGATGGGACATCTCCAAATCCTCGAATGCTCCCACCGAACTGGCGATCGGGCCATTAGACGCAACACTTACAGCCAGCTTGCCCCATGCAATGTGATACGGAGATAACGACCCATTCGACGCGCGTTCCCGTACTGCCTCGAGCATTGACCTCCCGACACGTGTGTCGAGTCGACCAAGTAAGCCAATAGCTAACAGCGATTGAACAGAAGATCTATACTGCCATAAAGGGTTATTAAGAGCTTCGAATCCCGAAGTCGCCTGACTAAATACGCCCACCGCGTGTTCCAGTCGTCCTTCTAGTGCAGCGCATTGCGCGAGCTTGAAAGCACTCATGTACTCACCTAACTGCAAACCGTTCGATCTATACAAGATCAGCGCCTTATTGAGCCACATCTCAGCTGATCTGTGATGCTTCCGATCAAGCGAACTCGAAGAGGCACTCAAGGTTAGCCGTCTGTGCAGATCACCTACGTATTGCATTGCTTTTGCGTGGCACTTGGGTTCAAGGAGTGGCAACGCGCCGTATCCGCAAACATCCAACATCGCCGTAGCAAGGCTTATAGAGACATTCCGCCTATCCTGCAAGAGGGAGATGTCGCCTAGTCCTTTTAGAACATCTACTATCAACGAGTGGTGCTGAGGTTGGTCAACATCTAAGTAACTCAATGCCCGATTGTACTTCGATTCCGACTCATCCCACAACGATGAAGAGAACGAAACGTTGGCTTGCTGGAAATACGAATTCGCTACCTCTCGGCTCGATGCAGGATCGACGTGCCGAGCGTCGCTACTGTACAAGGAAGATAGCGATTCACGCAGCGACATCAACTCCTCTCGACGCTCCACAGCGTTCTTGAGAGCCGCGACACGGCCTACCGCTACACTCAGCCGATCAGCATCCGTCGTCGCCAATTTCTCCGCTTTCCGAAGCACATTTGACGCGTCATCATATCGATCAGCAAGGCGCAGCGCATGACCGTGGTAAACTGCCAGCTTAGCTGGCACGTCGCCATTTCTGATCTCCGTCACGCTCGACGCTATCCGAGCAAAGGCGTGCGCTCCGGCAACCTGAGTTAGATCGAACCCTGCATGCGAAAGCAACGCAACTAGATCGTCGCTAACGCTCTTGCGACGAATGCCGCTATGGGTTATCGAGCTAATAGCTCGTAGTATTTGAAGGCGCCCCATGTCCCGCATGTGATCGAGATGCTGTAGCGCATATGAGAAGAACCCAGATTCGCCTTCAGATTTCCAATCTGGAGGCAACAATCCAGCAACTGGAGCAGTTATACGACACCATTGCCCAACTACTTCAACGAGCATCTTTCGGCGAAGTTCGGTTATTGAATCAGTAACTCTAGCAGCTGGCGCACCTGTGATTCTCGTAGCAGAGTCCAAGATAGACTTGAGTGGCATGAAGACACCGGGAGCTACGAGAAGGAACGACAGGATCGCCCTCGAGATCGCACCTGCCCCCTCTTCAGCGAAAGGTATCTCAAGTTGATCGACATTTTCGGCGCCGAAGCCAGCGCTCCTTCTCCTTGCGATTAACGCAGAGGCTACCTCGATCGAGTCCCCTGAGTTTCTCAACGCGTATTCAAGAACAGCGCCGTCCTCTTCTCGACGCCCGAAGTCCTCGAAAGATTCGTAACGACGAATCCAGTCGACTACTTCAGTTTCGCTCACCGGCGAGACTGCAATGACCGAGAATTCCGTGTCCTCCGGTAATTGAAGACTAGGGGATACGATGGCCGCAGCATCCTCTCGTCCGGCCAGTAAACGGCCGACGTTCTCCAGCACCTCGCTCTCGGCGACGCCCTCAAATATCATAGGCATCTTTTGGCTGGACTGTGAGAATAGTCGAACACTGATATCCAACTGCGTCGGGCTCCGACCATCGGCAATGGCGACTCTACCGTGTTTCGACATGCTGGAGGCGATGGCCAGAGAACGAACCCCGTCCGTACCGACGACAAATGAAGCGGGTCCCTTGTCGCTAGGTGGCCTAAACAATATGGGGCCGAAGGACTGAGGCTGAGGAGACTCAAGAAACGGGATATGCGGTCCTCCTCCAGGGCCGCGCCTGACTGTGGCGGGTATGGGAGCACCTACTCGGAGGCTTTCCATGACGACGAGATCACCGATGTCGGCAAGACTGGCCTTCTCTGATAGCAGAGCGGTCGCGCCCACTCCTCGTAGCGCAAGCAATACAGACCTCGAAAAGAAGCTCATACTCGAGAATGGCGTTGCGACAGATCTGAAGGCGTGCGTTCCCACGGGTACCGCTTTATCCGCCGCGCTGCTGGCTAACGCGGTAAGATCTAACATAGAGAGGCTTGAAGAAGTAGCACCTAATATGAGCCCTTCTGAAAAGCAGAAGTCAAATATCCATAAGTGCGGAGAGAACGCTGGCGACCACGACGCCATTTCATACAGATGGTCGCTGCTGACCATGCTTTCCAAACGAGCCGGAGAGCTGTCTCGGCATGCAAAACTGGTGCGCCCGTTTGGCGAACGATAACCGTGCCCACTGAGAAATAGGAGGTTGAGCGCGAGATCCTTCGAGCGATAAAGCCACTCTAAAGCTTCACTCACTTCACTACGGGAGGGCGAACGTAACACTTTTACTTCGAGGTACGCGAGAGAGGTAGCAATAGATTGAAGATGTGCCGCGATACCTTGCGCGTCATTAATGCAAGTATCGAGATCCGGCAAGCCAGGGTCGTCATAGGTGTCGCAACCAATAAGAAGTGCTCTAACTCGATCCACTCACGTCTCCCTCCTGGTTAAGTTTCATCGCCCTCCACCTCGGCGATTTCCTGCTGCAAGCTGATCACTACCTCCTTAAATTGCTCCGGTGTCAACCCTGTTGCTCGAACTTCCCTGACTGTAGGGTTTCCGTCTGTACCCGTGTCCTGGATTTTTATTGACCGATCACCCGGGCGGTGAAGCCATGTAACGATGGCATGTATTACGGTCGGAGAAGCCGCGCGTAACGCCGTGACCGTCACAACGATGTATGCGAGCGCGTCGCCAACAGCTTTCACTGACTGGCCGTCTCGCGTCTTGGCAGTGAAAGGAACGCCGTTGCGATCCAGAAGGTGAGCGATCTCGTCTAGGTCATAACTTTGATCGACCTCGTCACCAGAGATTGAGAAGCTCTTTTCATCGCTCATAGTAGGCGTTCCAACGAAACCCCTGAGCCGCTTCGTCGTTCTTGAAAAAGATCATCTGAGCCAAGGGCGCGTTTCCCTCGATCAGAATGCCCGACTCATTGACGACGCTAATGCCGAGCCGCCCCCTTCCGTGAAATCCCGGGTCCCATAGACCGCTTGACAGGATAGCCCCACAACGGATTAGGGACGACCGTGGCACCACGAGACCGGCTATGTTCAAAGGCAAAGCGATGATCTCGTTTAGATAGAACAGATATGGTCCGGACGTGAGGTGATACACACCATCGCGCATTGAAATTTCCTCTTCCGCAGGAAGTTCAGACGAGAAGTCTGTGTTCATTCGACCCCGTCCGGACACGCGTACGATCCTCTGCACTGTCACATCGAAGCCCGCCGGTTGGAGCTGGGTATCGAAATCGATGGCTCCCGAAATAAGCGGCGTTTGCTCGGAATGACTTAGCTTACGGATCTCCATATCGTTCAAAATCATACTGGCTTCAGCTTTCTCGTGTGACGGTGGATCGATTAGGTATTCACTGGCTATACCGTGGCCCTCGAACCGTTATAACCATAGGTAGATAATTGAAATTTCTCTTATCCAGGCACTTGTTTCCATGTTACCACACTTTTACCGTACAGCGAAAGGACGAGTTGCGCCACGGGCACACAAGAAGCTCATTCGGCCAAGCCGAATAAATAATAACAGCTGACCCTAAGCGCGGCGGTGTCACGCTCACATCGATATTTCAACTCAAGCCGACCAGCTGGTCACCAGCGCAGCGGATCAAAGGAATGAACAGGGCTGCCCGACTGAGCGAAGATCAGCCCTGTGACGACCCCGCTGACTGGAGCGACGATGAGTCCCCGGATGAAGGCGAGCTGGCGGTCGTCACGCAGCAGAGTCCTGGGGTTGGTGGCTTGGTCAATGTCGACGGGTACACCAACGACCTGGCTGACCGCGACGCCCAGGCTCAGCGTCACGAGCAGGGACGCTGCCGACAGCTTCGAGGCGAACAGCAGCAACGGCACGCTGGTGCCACCAAGGACAGCAACGGCCGTAAGCCACTAAGCGCGGGCTAGATCAGACTTCCTCCTCTAGCACCCATACGAAAGCCACCCCGGCCCGCGGCAGCATCCATCCGTCGAAGCTGATGTTCACGGTCTTCGGCTCGTCGCTGCGCCGGGAGTGTTCGACGCGGGACGCCTGGTGGCTCGCGAAGAAGTCCAGCGTGTTCATGCGCCGGATGCCGGCCTGGCCGTAGTCGAGCTGTACGTGGAAGCCCTTGGTTGGCCGCGGTAGATCGAGGTACAGCAGATGCCCGTGTCGCTGTACGAGCACGCGGTACGTGTACGCAACAGTGACCTCGCGCCCCGCATGAGCACGTCCGAGGTTGACGGCATAGACTTGGGCGCCAGAACGCGAGGTTCGGCGCACTGGCTTCTCCTTGCCGTCGACGGAGAAGCTGGTGAGTTCGTAGACCTCCTGGCTCGCCGCGTCCAGGCCGCTCGACTGCCCGAAGTACCACGCCGACGTGACGCTCGGATCGCGCAGCAGTTCGCGGTACTCCGCTTGATCATTGACGCAGGCGAACCGCATCGTGCTGCCCGCAGGCTGGACCCTGTACTCCCAGCGCACGGTAGCTACGAACATGGAACCGCGGCCCGTTGCTGGCCCTCCGGGCCACGGACTGAGCGAGACGGAAGTCTTCACGTCGTACCAGCGCTCGGGCGCGTGGATGACTTGGTCACGAAGATCGGCGTAGAGGTCGCTCGCGAGTGCCTTGTCCTTGAGCCGCAAGGCGATGGCGTTGGTGGCCACCCTGTCGAGGTGATCGTCGGAGGCGACGCCCTTCAGGGTGTCGGGGCTGAAGGCCAGGGCTTCGAGGACCGCATCCCGGATGGCGGGTGCCTCGGCACGGACGGCCTCGCGGAGCCCTTCCTTGGTGTGCTGCTCGCCGAGTTCGCGGTCCAACAGCTCGAAGAAGAAGCCGACGACACCGATGCCAAAGAGTCCCGAGCCAAGTTCGGTCAGCGGGATGGGGATGGGCAACGCCACAAGGAGGTCAGCCAGCGGCGGCCACTTGGCGAAGATGAGGGTCACGAGGCCGCCAGCAGCAAGGAGCACAGCGACGAGCTGGGCTTTGGTCTTGTAGAGCTGACTGAACGACGTGGCCATGCAGCTCTATTGTACCAAGTTTTGTCGTAGCGTTGAATACGTAGACGACGGCCCTGCGTGCTACAGACACCCAGGGCCGTCGCTTCGTAGTCATGGGCAGTCGACTCAGGTGTCGCCGCCACCACCGCTGAACGCAATGCGCATGACTCACCCCCTGACGGATCACCGCGTGGGCCGCTGTTGATCTTTCGCGGCCGAGGACACGGTCACGATATCCGATTTTGGGATATTGACAAGCGGCGAAGTGCCCTATCCCGATGGACAAGGGCATCACGGCCGAGGAGTACCGGCGCTTCCGGGCACTTCTCAGGCAGTTGCGCTTGGACGCTGGGCTGACGCAGGTCGAGGTGGCGGAGCGCCTGGAGGAGCCGCAGTCGTTCGTGAGCAAGTACGAGTCAGGCGAGCGGCGGTTGGACGTGATCGAACTGCGGCGGGTGGCGGAGGCGTTGGGGACGACGCTGACCGCGGTGGTGGAGCGGCTTGAGCGCGACCTGGAGCACAGCTCCGCCGATGCGGAGTAGGGCTAGACAACATGCCGTGCATCGAGGGCGCCCGCGGGGTGTTCACACGGGCTGCCTCACCTCGTAACGAGAATGACACCTGCAACCACTGCACCTGAAGCGCCGTTCCACACAAACTCAAAGAGCTGGACCGCCCAGTCCTTCAATCCATCGTACCATTTGTACGTATCCATAGCGGTCTCCTCTCTTCCTTCGTTACGCTTCCCTTTCAGAATCAAAAAGCGGCCGGTTACAAAAAACAATACGCTCAGGAGTGCCAGGAGTTGAACCTGGCCGGTGCCGAAACCTTCGCGCTTACGCGCTCGCTACAGCTTAGTCCATCCAGCGTCCAAGATAGACCGCCAAATGGTGGTTTCCGCTTCGCACTGGGCTGCGCACTAAGAGTGACAGCTTAGGCGACTCGCTGCTCGAGACGACGGATGCGGCGTTCGTGATCCTGCTGGCTCGACTCCATGCTCGTGAAGCCGTCGCCGATGGCATCCTGGGTGGTGTCGAGTTTGGTGTCCAGGTCGTCGATGCGATGCCCGAGGCGTTCCTCGACCGCCAGCAAGTCCTCCTTGGTGGCCATGCTCTTTATCAAGCGCTGTTCCGAGGCTGACACCTGTTGCGACACGGTTGCCTCGATAAACTGTTTCAAATCCTGGAATAATTCTTCATTCGTCATACGCTTTCCAGTATGCACTCATACGTCGGAATGATCAAGCATTGGCACGTTTCCAGCGATTCCATACCGAGACTATGAAGAGTCATCGCCAGTGGCGAGTCCGACATTCCTGCGAATTGCCATTACTTGTGGTCGATCAAGCTATCCTACGTCGCGAATTCGTTCTCGAATCTGGCTCGCCTTATCAAGTTGACCATAGCGTTCATAGATGGCAGCAGCTTCCTGCCAACACGTAAGAGATTCGGAAACTTGACCGACGTGATGCAGCGACACTGCAATCGTTTCCAATGGTTCAGCCACCGTGACGAGCACATCTCCGAAGAGATGGCCCAATCTGATCGCATCGCGACATAGTGCGATTGTGGCGGGATGGTCGCCAAGCCCTTGTCGGGCTTGGGCTATGTGATGTAAAGCAATGGGCTCGCTCGGAAAGTCCCCCGAGTTAAGCCTTAGCTGGAGCTCGCGCTCGCCGTGCTCCAGAGCCTTCCTGTACTGATGAGAACCAGTGTAGACGCGACTAAGATTCCCAGCCATGACACCTTGCAAACGACCGCCATCTACGCCCTCCGCCAGAATGACCCCTTCTTCGAGGTACGGAAGCGCAACCTGAAACTGTCGCTGCTCTACTAGAACCCAGCCGATATCCCCAAGTATCTGAGCCTGCAGGTATCTGCTGCCGAGGTCGCGAGCCACTGCCAACGACAGGTGAAATTCGGCTAGAGCTTCATCCCAGCGTTGCAGGTACCCCAAGGTCTCGCCGATCCGTGTTCGAAACCATGCTTCGACCTCCTGATCACCGCATTGGCGAGCGGCGATCAGACCTACCGTGTAAGTATCCAACAAGTCGTCCCTGTTGCCCAGCCAGGCTAGAAAGGTCATTCCGTCAGCAAGATGAAAGGCGTGATCGTACAGCTGACGATGCGCGACGTAGCGCAGATTGGCAATTAGACTGTCTCGCTCGCACCTTAACCATTCCTTCGCCTCACTCCAGTCGGCGATTGAGATTCGGTAGTCCGGCGCGGACGGCAGCATTCGAGATAAACGTGGGTGGGCTGGATAAGCGACTACATTGCACGCATGCGTGGTACTGGTGTACCACCCTAACAGGGCTCTTCGAGCGCTATCACGGTCACCTTGACCTTCGTAACGCTCTACTAGTTCACCTGCATAGGCCCGCAGCAGGTCGTGAAACCTATACCGGCTCTCCATTGCGGGCTCCAGGAGATGCACACGTACCAGGTGATCGAGCAGCATGCGTGCTACACGGAGTTCCACCTCAGCAACCACAGCAGCAGCGTGGAAGCTGAAGTCAGGCCCAAGATGTAAACTCAGCAGCCGAAACATTCGGGCCTGGTCATCGTCGAGAAGCCGGTACGACCACTCGAACACCGCCCGTACAGCAGCGCGCTCATCCCCCTCCCGACTCAATGCCTCCAGCGGGCCAGCCTCGTCGGCTAGCTCGACGACAACCTCTTCCACGGTGGTATGGGGTTGCGCTGCACGGGTCGCAGCGATCCGCAGCGCAAGCGGCAACCGGGCGCACCGCTGCACCAACTCATGGACTGCGGCGACGTCAGCTCGGTCAGAGCCAAGGATGCTGCGGACCAGCTCGATCGCTTCCGGCGCAGTCAGGAGGTCGAGGGTCAGCCGGGACGCCCCCTCTGTGATGACCAAGCCGGTCAGCCGATCCCGGCTGGTCACCACCACCACGCATCCTGGGCTGCCAGGCAGCAGCGGGCGCACCTGATCGGCACTGTTGGCGTTGTCCAACACGATAAGCACTCGTCGATCAACTAAAAGCGACCGGTACAACGCGGCCTGCGCCTCGACCCCGCTCGGCATCCGTTCGGCTGGGACCCCCAACGCAACATCGCACTCATGCCAAGCACAACCCCAGGACCGATGTCCGCAGAATGGCGGACACGATCAAGCCGTCAAGCCTGCGGCCGGGATACACCTGAAGCAGCGCACCGCAGTCCGACTCTCGAACTTATGACCAGTGATTTCACTCGTTCAGGTGATAGCGGTACCAAGCGAGCGAAGTCACCCGTCTCAAGCGCCTATCAACTCTTCAGCAAGACTCTCGATGCGTCCGTTGCGGCGGTATGGTCGAAGAGAGGGTGTGACCACGAGAAGGGTTCGAGTATGCCGACACCGGGGGAAGTGCCGTGGGACATCGTCGAGCACACGGCGGCTAAGCACGACATCTACCAGCGGTACCTGGAACGCTGGTTCCCCATTCTCCTTACAGGTAAAGAGAAGTGGTACCCCTCGGTGACCTACGCGGAGGGATTCGCCGGTCCTGGAGTTTACAAGACTGGTGAACGCGGCTCGCCTGTCATCGCACTTCAAGCGTTCATTGACAAGGTTCCACCCACCAAGGGAGCGAGTCGCTTCCTATTTGTCGATGATGACCCTCGCTGTGTTGCCCTTCTCAGGAAACAGCTTGCTCCGGTGATCGAAAAGACGCCTCGCACAGAGGAGACGATGCCGGTCGAGGTCGTCGAGGGGACGTGCGAGAGTCAGCTCGAGAAGCGGCTAACCGCCATGGACGCATGGGGGAAACCGATCTTCGCCATGCTCGACTCTTGGGGTAACGCCCCAATCCCCTACCGCCTCCTCCAACGCTTGGCGGGCAACGTATCCAGCGAGGTAATGATCACGTTCCTCCCGCAGCACTTCGTACGCTTCGTAACCAAACTCGGTGAATCGGCTGATCAGGTCTTTGGCGGAGACCAACGATGGCGCGAGGTCGCAAAATTCCCGGATGGCCCAGCGCAACGCCGCCATCTTCTAGACTGCTATCGCCAAGCACTGAGCCGGGCTGGGTTTCAACACCTCCTCGGCTTCGAACTAGTGCCCCGTACAGGCCAGTCGCTGTATCTCTTGTTCGGCACTAATCATCCACTCGGCGTGAAGAAAATGAAAGATACGTTGTGGGAGGTCGACAAGTCATTTGGCGTCGGGTTCCGCGACCCTCGCGACGACCAGGAAGAAACACTGTTCGAATTAAGCGAGCCACAACTAGCACCACTTGGCCGCCTACTGCTTCCGACGATCACGGAAGCTGGCTCGTCGGGGTGTCGAGTCAACGACTTGGTGAACTTCACCTTGTTCGAGACTGTGTTCCGCAAAGAACATATCATCCCGACTATCAGCATGCTGCGCGATGAAGGCAAGGTTGAAACAGATCGGCCGGGCCGGATCGTGTACGGCACGTTCGTCCGAACGCCGCAGCACTAACTCTTAACGAGCAAGTGCGAGCGGTGGCATACCACTGTGGATACGACCATCCAGTTCCCGCCCACCTGCCTTCGGATGCCGCCCGCCCCACTGCTTGTGGAAGAAGGGCACGTTGGCCGCTGCACAAGTGTCGCGGATCTGCCGCACCCACTCAGGGTCGCACGGTCGAGCGCCTGGTCCCGACTCACCGCCGGTGATCACCCAGTGGATGCCGGTGAGGTCGAGATCCGGAAGCGGCCCTAGGAGCGGCTCCGCAGAGACGAACCGAACAGCGGCACCCACTGCACGCAGGTCGTCAATCCGCAGGAGTTGTCGTTCATCCTCAACGGAGACGCCCATCCACAGGTTCGACGGCCAGTCCAGTGACGCGGCCAAGCGCCGAAGACGGGCGGAGCGTTTGGTCAGCACCTGGTAGGTGTGCTGCGGCGTCTCGCGTATGACGTCGAAGACCTTCCGCACGAAGGCAATCGGTACCTTGGCGTGGAAGAGATCCGACATGGAGTTGACGAACACGAGCCGCGGGCGGTGCCACCGATACGGCAGGTCGAGCGCGTCGTAGTGCACGGCGACGCCGAAGCCAGGGCCTGAGGTCTTCGGGTTGCCGTCTGTCTGGTACTTGGCCGCCCCCATCGCCTTCAGCCGCTTGGCGAGCGTCAGGGCGTAGCAGTTGTCGCAGCCGCTCGACACCTGGTCACACCCAGTGGTTGGGTTCCATGTCGATTCTGTCCACTCGATCGAGCTGCTGTCGGACATGGCTCTCCATCTGCGGGGGACGCCTGATGCTAGCGATTTCGTGGGTGAGTTGCCCACCGGGTGAAGACTGACCGCCTGCCTCATGCAACCCTCGACGATCGTCGGCTCCCGGCGGGCCGTCGTCCTTGCACTTGATCGAGCATCGTGGACGTCTGCGAAGGTCGGAGCCAGAGGACTCGCTACAAGAAGCTTCGGATCTCCTCCGCCTCGAACAGGAAGCGCTGCGACTGCACCAGGCGGTCGAAGACAGCCGCCGGGGCTTCAGCTTCGCGGAGCATGCACAGGACGAAGATCCAGTAGGCGGCCTGCCCGATGTAGTGCATCTCCGCGGCTTCCACACCGGGGAAGCGCGCCAGATGGTGCGCGATGTCGTGGCGGTAGTTCTTGGCCTTCGTGCACCACGCGGTGACGTTGCCGGCGCCGACCAGCTGCTCGAACGGTGCGCCAGCGTGGCCAGCAAGCCGTTTGAGTCGGGTCAACAGCTCGGTTCTCCTGCCACCACCGAAGCGCTGCCGGTCGAAGCCTTCGAGCGTGGCGACCCTGCTGACCACTACGTCCTGAACGGTCGACTCGCTGGCATACCGGGTCATCATCATGCGACCAAGCAGCTCGCGGTATGTCTCGGCAACGCGCATCCAGCGGCCCACGCCCTCGATGCCGCCGAACTCCTCGAAGGTGAAGAGGAAGTCGTCCCTGCGCCGAGAGGTACTTTTGGCGTCAGACTTCACCCGCCACTCGCTGTAGAGCCGAGCAGGACGCTTCGCCACCCGGCCGTTCGACATCTGCCGGTTCCACGCCTCCTGGTGAAGGAGAACTCCCCCGAACGCCGCTGTTCGCTGGGTGGCGATGCTGATGAGGTCCTGGAAGTCGCTGGCGTAGTCGATGGCGTCGGAGAGCGGACGCAGCGCCTCGAAGAGGAAGCGGGCGGACACGTCCTGGGTCATGTGCGCACCGACGATCCCTTGATCACGCACCATCACTTTGTGACGCAGCTCCAGCGTCCCGAAAGGAAGCACGACCGCTCGAGGCTCCTGACGTACGCCGGTGATGTGCCGCTCGGCGCCCATGTCGCCCGTCGCCTCGTCGAAGGTCATCTCTTGACTGATACCCGAGATCTTCGTCCACGCGAGGAGGTAGTCAAGCTCGATGTCGACCATCTCTGCCTCGATGGCCTCGTCCTTATCGAACCAGATGTCCTTAATGACTTGGCCGACGTAGAAGCTTTGGCGTGCGCCCCCGCCGAAGGTCTGCCTCTCGCGCGTCCGCAGGCAGCCGTCGAGGGTGTAGCCAGTCTTGTCGTCCTGGCCGAGGATGCGGCTGTAGTCCTTGGTACGCGACTCCTCGAAGAGCAAGTGTCCTTCCGTGAAGCTGCCGATCAGCTTGAGCGAGCCGCCGCCTTCCGAGCTGAAGGTCAGGCTGCCCGGCACCTTCTTGTCCTCGGCGCCGGGCAGCCAGAACTCGCCGTGTACCTCCAGGTCGAGCTCGGTGGCGGAGGTCATCAGCGGTGCGCCGCTTCGAACGCCTCGATGACGCTCGCGGGGATCCGTCCGCGGTCGGCCAGCTCGTGGCCGTTGCTGCGAGCCCACTCACGAATGGCCTTGGTCTGCTCCTTGTTGCGAGTGTCGGGAGCAGGTCGACGGGTACCGGGAGCAGCCGCAGTGCCGCGCTTCGCTCGGCCTCCGGTCTTGCGGGCTGCGGCGACGAAGTCCGCCAAGGCGCCGCGGAGCTTGTCGGCGTTCTTCGGCTTGAGATCGATCTCGTAGGTGACACCGTCAAGGGCGAAGCTGACGGTTTGGCCGTCCTCGGCGGGTGTGCCGTCGAGGTCGTCGATGAGTTGGACGAGAACTTTCTGTGCCACGAAGAGCCTCGCTAGCGATCAGTGTAGTTGTCCGGACGGGCAGCGTAACGCTATCAAGTCAGGCTTGCCTGTACATGGCAGATTGAGGTGTCGACCTGTTCGCTACCGTCGGCTCTACCGCCCCCACGGATACTGCTCGCTGTGCCGGTCGAAGTTATCGCTGAGATCGCTGTCCGTGGCAGCCCTGTCCACCCGCACCATCGACCCTTCCGCGATCTCGGCGACCTCCAGCACCGAGAAGACCGCGTGTGTGATCGTGGCGTACTTGTCGTTCGACAGGTCAGGCGGAAGCTCGACACGAAGCTCGCGGGGGTTCACGGGTTCGTGTGTCTTGGTGGACCCATGGTCCACCAATCGCCCGATCGAGCAAAGTCCAACGAATATATGCGCGCATCTATTCGTGGTGACGCCTGGGACCTCCGACCGTCACGACAGACGTGCGCCCTCAACACCTTCCAGCAGGACGTCTGGATCGGAGATGCGGTACGTCGGCAATTTGGCCGCGAGCCAGGCCTGGTCGAACGCCACGCCGGTCCGCCGCTCGGCCGCAGCCAGCGACGTCGCCCGCAACTTGCCGACCTCGAAGGACACCTCGGTAGCCCAAGGTGGCACCAGGGCGCCCGGATCATCGGCGTCGACGCGCATCGGGTCGAACGAGGCGGTGATCGTGCCGTCCTCGGCCTCGGTGATTCGGAACAGGCCGTTGACGTTCCAGTGGACGGAGAAGAAGCTGGCACCGTCCGCGGACGCGCGGCGGGCGATCTCAGGGAGCGTGCCGGTCCAGCTGTTGTTCTCCAGGGCGATGACGCTCGTCTCGTGCTCGAAGACCTGCACGTAGAAGAAGCCAGGGTCGTCGAGCGCGGCATCCTCGGCCTCGATGGTGGTCATGAGCTGACTCTCGGCGGGGTCACCGCCGTAGGTGCGCACGACTTCCTGGACGGTAGCGCGCTGGATGACGGCGAAGGTGAGCACGACATCCTGGTGCTCGATCCAGTCGTACGAGGCGATCAGCTGGTGCATGACTGGTCCTCGGCGGTGTCGCTTCCGGCGTAGGCGCCGGTAGCGATCTTCTCGGGGTTGGTGATGACGACGATGAAGGCATCGCCCTGCTGGATGCTGGTACGACGGTACTCTTGGCGCAGCGTGCCGCCCTGGCAGTTCTGCTCCCGGAGGGGGACTTCCTCGGTACGGACGTTCGCCCACTGGCCGCCCTCCACGGTGGAGGCGAAGGCGTACTCGTCGCAGCTGCCGTCCGGGAAGGTCTTGGTGAAGACGCCCGAGCCACAGACGGTGTTGCGCTTCGTTTGGTCGGTGCCGGGGGCGTCCTTATGCAAGATGGCTGGCTTGCCCTCCGCCCACGCGAGCTGGATGTTGCGCGTGATGTAGGGCATCTTCTCGGCGCTGAGCTGGACGACCTTGAGGTCGTCGCACTCCCTGTCCTTCAGGAGCTGATCCGCGGTGCACTTGTCGGTGCGGGGCTTGATGGCAGGTGCGACCTCGTAGCTCTCGGCCGGTGCACTGCCCAGGTCGGTGACGGCGTCCTGGACGGTTTCGAGGAGCTGGGGGCCAACGAGGATGACAGCGGCACCGACGAGCAGGACGGGTAAGAGGCCAGTGGAGCGGGTCTTGGCCACAGGGCGGCTCCTATGCCGACGACAGGGCAAAGGCCAGGATGGCGGAGTCCGCCGGAAGGAGGCGACTGATAGAGACTCCATCGTCCATCCGCTGCAACGAAGCGGCTTACCAACAAACGTCGGTCGAGCTAGATAGGACGGGCAACTGACTGACACCAGCGAACCTAGGGAGTGAACGCCGCATCCCGCCCGGCATCTGGTGAACTAGCTGTATGAGGCCATGACGTTGGTGACGCCGTCGTGGAGCCGGGTAGCTGGCGGTTGGTTTCCAGCGGCAGTGTGGGGTCGATGGTAGTTGTAGTGC
>JBFBCZ010000019.1:0-171348 GCA_040689555.1 Actinosynnema sp. NPDC051121
GGCTTCGCGGGCCCGCTCCAGCAGGGTTGCGCCGATCGACCAGAGCGACCGCTTGAGCTCCGTGGTGCGCGGCAGGGTGTCGGCGGGGGCGGCGGGCGCGGTGAGCAGGGCGTCCAACGCGGCCAGGTACTCGTCCCGCGCCACGAGGTCACCGGCCGCCGGCAACTGCCGGGGCGTCGGCGTGGGGACGGGCGCGGGACCGTCCGCGTCGTCCAGCAGCCGCTGGTGCAGGTGGCGCAGGTCCGCGCCCGGTTCGACGCCCGCCTGCTCCACCAGCAGCCCGCGCAACCGCCGGTAGACCTCCAGCGCCTCCACCCGCCGCCCGCAGCGGTGCAGGGCGAGCATCAACGCGCCCGCCACGCGTTCCCGGCCGGGGTGCTCGGCGGCCAACGCGCTCAGCTCGCCGACCACGTCGTGGTGCCGTCCCAGCTCCAGGTCCGCCTCCAGCCGGTCCTCCAGCGCGGCCAGCCGTTCCTCGGCCAGCGCCACCACGAGCCGGTTGCGCAGCGGGCCGTCCGCCGTGTCGGCCAGCGGCGCGCCGCGCCACTCCCCCAGCGCCTCCGCGAGCAGCCGGCGCCGCGTCGCCACCTCCGCCCCGGCCCGCGCCCGCGCCACCGCCTCCCGGAACCGGTGCAGGTCGACGTGGTGCGGGTCGATGTCGAGCCGGTACCCGCCGCCGGTGCTGACCAGCGCCACGTCCGGCCCGTCGAGCAGCTTGCGCAGCCTCGACACGTACACCTGCACCGTGCCGCGGGCCGTGGCGGGCGGCACGTCCCACAGCGCCTCCGCCAACCGCCCCACCGGCACCACGCGGCCGGCCTCCGACGCCAGCACCGCGAGCACGCACCGCAACTGCGGCCCCGGCACCGGGACGGGTCGCTCACCGCGCACGACCTCGACCGGGCCGAGGACCGCCAACCGCACCGTGGCCCCCATGACGGCTGAAGCTAGCCACCCCGGCGGTCCGGGCACACGCCGTCCGGCTGTCCGGACGTGTCCGGGACAGCGCGTCCGGGCCCACGCGGCCACCGGCTCACCCGCGGTGGCGAAAAGCGGCCGGCCGTCGGTGGTGATCGGTAGGCTTCCGGTGCGGAGCGCGGCGGAGGAGGCCCGAGTGACGGGGAGCGACGGGCGGCTGGTCGGCGACCTGGCCAAGGCCATCGACGAGTCGGACTTCGCCTGGTCCCTCGTGCTCGTCGGCGAGGACCAGCGCGACAAGCTGGCCGCGCTGACCAGCGACCTGCTCGGCAAGCCGTCGGCCGACGGCGACGGCAAGCAGATCACCTCCGGCTACGCCTACTGGGGCATCGGGCCGACGATCGCCTGGGCGCACGCCTGCGCCGACCCGTTCTACCTGGTGATGAAGCAGAGCCTGGACTCCTTCACGCGCCGCTGGGGCCGGGTGCGCGGCCGGATCGGCGAGGGCTTCCACCACGTCAGCTTCGGCGTCGGCACGGGCCACAAGGACCGGCTGATCCTCGAGCACCTGCGGGAGCGCAACCCCGACCTGCTCTACCTGCCGGTGGACATGAGCTCGGAGATGCTGCGCCTGGGCACGCAGGAGGCCACGCACCGGGTCGGCCTGCGCGGCCACCGGGTCGTGCCGGTGCAGCTCGACTTCGCGATCACCGACAACCTGGCCGAGCTGCGCGAGCTGGTGCACCGCCTGGTCGGCGACGAGCCGGTGCTGTACTCGCTGCTGGGCAACACGCTGGCGAACTTCGACCAGGACGCCGAGCTGCTCGCGAACCTCACCGCGCTGGCCCGCCCGCAGGACCTGTTCCTGCTGGAGGTCGCCACCACCGAGGAGCTGAGCGAGGACCTGGCGCGGGACGCGGTCGAGGAGTACTCCCGCAGCCGCGCCTACCGCGAGTTCGTGACCAGCGCGCTGCTGCACAACACCGACCTGACGATCAACGTGGACGCGGTGCGGTTCCGCGGCTCGGTCGAGGGCGACCGGGCGTTGAAGGTCAAGGTCGTCTACCAGAACCAGACCGGCGGCGACCTGCTGATGATGCTGCCCGACCGGAGCCGGGTGGCGTTCCCGGACCGCGACACCATCCGGCTGTACCTGACCCGCAAGTACGCGCGGAAGGCGTTGGACGGGATCGTGCGCGCGGCCGGGATGCGCAAGGTCGCCGGCACGCACTCCGACTTCGCGGTGCCGCGCTCGGCGCAGGGCTTCGGGATGGACCTGCTGCTGCTCGCACCGGGTGAGCCCGAGTCGCTGCCCGAGCCGAGGCCGGACGACGACGTGGCCCGCGTGATCTGGGAGAACTGACGCCGATGACCCGCATCGCGATCACGGCGCTCACGTTCGGCGCGCTCGCGGTGGCGATGGCGCTGGGCGTGACCTGGTTCGCCGTGTCGCCGCCGGGCCAGCGCTGGGAACCAGCGGTGAACTCGTTGGCGCTGCTCGCGGGCATCACCGGGATCTTCGCCGAGCGGTGGGCGTCGCAGCGCGAGCAGCGCAACCAGGCGATCGACTCGATCCGGCTGGAGCTGGCCCGCAACCGGGAGACGCTGGACGGCGAGGCGTTCAGCGCGACCAGCTCGCGCGGCAGGCGGGTGTACCCGAGGCTGGTGCAGTCGGCGGTGGACTCGGCGCTGTCCTCGGGCGCGCTCAGCCCGCACCGCGACGCCGGGCTGATCGACCTGCTGCACCGGTGGCGCACGGCGGTCGCGTCGGTGAACCGGCGGCTGGAGCTGACCGAGATGCTGGTGTTCACCAGCGCCTCGGAGGAGAAGGCCGAGCAGTTCCACGCCGCCCTGCACAGCGCGAGCAGCTTCTTCCAGGGCGTGCGGACACTCCTGGACGAGGCGCAGGACGCCCTTGACCGGCCCGCGCGGCGCCAGGTGTCCTAGCCGGCGGCCAGCAGTTCGCGGTCGTCGTGCACGAGGCGGAGCCCGTCCACCCAGCGCGCCACGGCGGCGGGGTCCGGCCGGGCCGGTCCGCGCAGCCTGGCCAGCACGAACGGCGGCTCGGTGCTGTCGCTCTCCACCGCGACCGACCAGCCGCGGCCCTCGTCCCACAGCAGGGCCACGTCGCGGTCGGCGAATCCGGGCAGGTGACCGTCGAGCGCCAGGTAGGCGCCGAGGCGGGAGCCGTCGGACTGGACGAAGGAGGACTCGCCGCTGAGGCCGAGCGCGCGCGTCACGTCCGACACGTAGGCCAGCAGCGCGCGTACCGCGTTGTCGTCATCGAATTCCCAGTCCACCACGCACCACCGTCCCCGCCCCCGAAGCACCGGTCCGCGCCGACCACTCGACGCGATCCGGGGTAGCCCGATCGAGGGTTTTCAAAACCCGGCCGTTCCGACTTTTTCGCGAGTTTCGTCAGGGACGCGGTGTGCGGACGGCCACAGCGGCGATGTCGTCCAGGTACTCGGCGGTGAACCCGCCTGCGACGTTCTCGGCTTCGGCGATCACCACCGTGACGCCGTCGACCAGGTCGGAGTCGTAGTTGAGCGCCGTGAACGGCACATCTCTGACCTGCAACAACGATCCCGACAGCGGGGTGATGTCACCGGTGCCGTGGATGTCCTCGACCCGTTTGAACTCGCGGGCCGCGGCCCGGTCGGCGAACTCGATCCAGGCGACGAACACGACCGCCGTGCCGCCCTTGTCGTCGGTGACGGTGAGGAGCATCCGCTCGAGCGCGACGCACGGCGTCGCCTTCAGCAGCTCCTGCACCTGCCCGAACGAGTGAGGCACGCACTCGCCGTCGGCCCGGGCCGCCCGGTCGACCACGCGCAGGCCGCTGTCGCGCCAGAGCTCGTCCGGGTCGTCCGGCGCGGCGAGCCCGCCCGCGCCGGCTGCGACCACCCCGGCCAACGCCGCGGCCGCGATCACGCCACCCGCCCCCACGCCGCCACCTCCACCCCGACCGGCACCCGTCACCCACTGGTACCCGGTTCGAAGGTAGCTCCCACCTGCCGGCTGCGGACAGGCCCGTCGCGATCCCGTGCCGCTGCCGACGGCCGCCCGTTACGAGCGGAAGGCCGCGATCACCGACGCCATGTCGGCGCCCGTCCCGACCCGGCCCGCCGCGACCCGGTAGTGCTCGTGCAGCAGCCGCATCAGCCGGTCGTCGGTGCCCGCCACCGCCATCGCGGCCACGATCAGCTCGCTGTCCTTGACCGCGCCGTCGACCCCGAACGAGGGCGGGAACTCGCCGTCGATCATCGCCCGACCCTTGACCTGCGCGTACGTGCAGTCCACCGGGCCACCGGCGATGACCTCCAGGAACGCGTCGGGATCCAGCCCCAGCCCCCGGGTCAGCGCCACGGCCTGCGCGGTCGCGGCCGTGATCGACAGGACCCACGAGTTGGCCGCCAGCTTCAGCCGCTGGCCGTCACCGGGCCGTTCACCCGCCCACACCGTGCGCAGGGCGAGCGCGTCGAACACGGGCGCGACGGCCTCCCGCACCCCGACCGGCCCGGACGCGAGCACGGTCAGCTTCCCCTGCTCCGCAGGCGCACGGGTGCCGAGCACGGGCGCGTCCACGAACGGCACGCCGTGCGCCGCGGCCAGCTCGGCCAGGTGACCGGCACCGTCGAGCCCGACCGTGGCGCACTGCACCCACACCGCGCCGTCCTCCACGGACGGCAACGCCTCGGCCATCACCCCGGCGGTCGCGTCGGCGTCGAACAGCATGCTGATCACGACGTCCGCGCCGACCACCGCGCTCTTCGGGTCGTCGGCGACCACCGCCCCCTCGTCCGCCAGCGGACGCGCCTTCGCCACGCTCCGGTTCCACACCACCACGTCCATCTTGGACCGCAGCAGGCTCCGCGCCATCCCGGCGCCCATCAGACCCGTTCCCAACACCACCACGCGCATGGGCCCAACATCGCACCACGGACGGCGAACCGCATCACGAAAGCAGGTACTCCGGGGCACGGCGGGCGTGCGCGGCCCGCTCGAAGGCGGCGGCGAACCGCAGCACGGTCGCGTCCGCCCGGTCGCCCGCCATGAACGACACCCCGATCGGCAGCCTGCCCGCGAACCCGGCCGGGACCGTCGCGTTCGGGTAGCCGGACACGGCGGCGGGCGTCGAGGACCCCAGCACGTAGGCGTCGCCGCTGCCGTACTCGGTCCGCCACGCCGGCCCGTTCGTCGGCGCCATGATCACGTCCAGCCGGTGCGCGGCCAGCACCTCGTCGATCGACCGGCGGGCGAGGTCGGTCGCGGTGCGGCGCTGCTCGACGTACACCGGGTCGGTCACCGGCGGCGCCTTCGCCGCCTCGACGAACAGCTCCTGCCCGAACCTGCCCAGCTCCACCGGGTCGGCCTCGTTGAACGCGATCAGCTCGGCAAGCGTGCGCGGCACGCCCGGCCGCGTCTCCAGGTACCGCTCCAGGTCGTGCTTGAACTCCGTGACCAGCGCGGGGAACTCGGCCGCGTCGATCTGCTCCTGGTACGGCAGCTCGACCTCGACCACGGTCGCGCCGGACCGCCGCAGCACGTCCACCGCCGCCCGCACGACCCGGTCGGTCTCGGCGTCGCGGCCCGCCTTGCGCCACACGCCGACCCGCTTGCCGCCCAACGTCGCCGACCCGAGGTCCGCCGCGTAGTCGACACCGCCGCCCTCCAACGCGGACATCAGGATCGCCGCGTCCACCACGTGCCGCGCGATCGGGCCGGCCGTGTCCTGCCGCGACGAGATCGGCACCACGCCGTCGCCGCTGACCCGGCCGAGCGTCGGCTTGAGGCCGACCACCCCGTTCTGGCCGGCGGGGCACACGATGGAGCCGTCCGTCTCGGTGCCCACCGCGACCTGCGCCAACGACGCCGCCACCGCCGCGCCCGAGCCGGACGACGAGCCGCACGGGTTGCGGTCGAGGACGTGCGGGTTGTTCGTCTGCCCGCCGACCGCGGACCACCCGGACGTGGAGGAGGTGGAGCGGAAGTTCGCCCACTCGGACAGGTTCGTCTTGCCCAGCACCACCGCGCCCGCGGCCCGCAGCCGGCGCACCAGCTCGGCGTCGTCGCGCGGCGGCACGCGCAGGGCACGTGAACCGGCCGTGCTGCCCATGGTCTTGGTGTCGATGTTGTCCTTGAGCAGGACCGGGATGCCGTCCATCGGGCCCTTGGCGCCGCCCCGGCGTCGTCGCCCGTCGCTCTCGGCGGCTTGGGCGAGCGCTTCGGGGTTCACCGCGATCACCGCGTGGACCAGGCGGTCGACGGTCCGGATGCGGCGCAGGTAGGCGCGGGTGAGGTCGACGGAGGTGAGGGTGCCCGCGTCCATCCGGCGGACCAGTTGCGGGATGGTGGCCTCGTCCAGGTTCCCGGTCAGGTTCTCGGGCAGGTTCCGGGCGTGGACCGGTGGCGCGATGACGAGCACGCACAGCAGGGCCGTGAGCAGGGATCGCATCTTCGCACCCCAGCCCCGGGAACCGGTCCCGGTCAACCCTCCGTTGGTCGGGTGGCGCCCTGGTCGACGCGGGCGTGCAGCCGTTCCCGGATCTCTTCCGGCGTGTAGGCGCGGCGCTTGCGCTCCCCGCGCGCGATCACCACGCCGGTCGCCGCGACACCCGCGACACCGGCCAGTCCGAGCAACTTCCACCAGCGCATCTGCCTAGGCTACCGGGATGGCTGGAACGAAGATCGGTCTGGACGAGGCGGTCGAACTCACCCGAACCGGTGACGTGTGGTTGTTCCGGGGCAGCTCGGTGGCCGACCGCGCGATCCGGGTGACGACGAACAGCCCGGTCAACCACGTGGGCATGACCGTCGCGGTCGAGGACCTGCCGCCGTTGATGTGGCACGCCGAACTGGGCCGCTCGCTGCCGGACGTGTGGACCGGGACGCACCACCGGGGCGTGCAGCTGCACGACCTGCGTGACGCCGTGCTGGTGTGGGGCCGGAAGTACGGGCAGCGGGCGTGGCTGCGGCAACTCGACCGGCCGACGACGCGGGAGGAGGACGACGCCGTGCTGAAGACCGTGGCGCGGTTGAACGGCACGCCGTTCCCGTCGACCGCGCGGTTGGCGACCCGGTGGTTGCGCGGGCGGGTGCCGAACCTGCGGCGGTCGTCGGACACCACGTTGGAGACGGCGTACTGCGCGGAGGTGGTGGCGGTGACGTACGAGGCGATGGGTCTGCTGCCGTCGGGTCGGCGGGCGAACTGGTACGACCCGGGGCGGTTCTGGAGCGGGGACGAGCTGGACCTGCTGGGTGGTGCGCGGTTGGGTGAGGAGATCGCGGTGGAGATCCCGGCGGCGTGACCGGTGCGCCTCGCCGCCTGGCCCACCCGACCGGGACCACTCGGTCGGGGGAAGCGTGCAACCTGGGACAACCTGAATCGCATTTCTCACGTTAGCCGGATGAAACGGCCGGCCCGGCGGCGAGGAGCAGCGGGTTCGGCGGGGTGGACGCGGAGGGGTGGGCGGTGCTTTCGGTGAAAACAGGCGTGGTGGCGGGGTGGCCGCCCTAGCATTCGGGCGATGAACAGGCGTTCGAGCGTGGCGTTGATCGCTGTCCTGTCGGTCGGGTGCGCCGCCCTGTCGGTCGGGTGCACCGCCGAGGCCGACGTGCCGCCGCGCGGGCCCGAGACCGGGTTGCTGGGCGCGCTGGCGGGAGTGCGGGCGACTGCCGGGTCGTCCGTGCTGGTGGAGTACGGCGACGTGGCGGCGGTGCGGGCGTTGGTGGCCGAGGACGCCGAGCGGTTCGGGGGGTTGCGGGGCATCGGGTACTCGGACCTGGTCGGGCACAGCCGGGTGTTGCCGGGGTTGGTGGGGTTCGACCCGGACGAGGCCACGACGGCGTTGCGGGTCGGGCAGCCGCCGGAGTGGGCGGCGGTGTTGCGCATGGACGTCGACGTGGCGGCGGTGGACGCGAAGCTCGAAGGGCTCGGTGGGCGCAAGGGCGGTTCCGGCACGTGGACCACCGGTGAGGACAACGTGATCGACCCGGACGGGCCGTTGGCGGAGGCCGGGATCGTGACCGGGTTCCAGCAGGTGCGGGTGGAGGCGGGGTCGGTGGCGCACTCCCCCGCCGGTGAGGCGTTGAAGTGGGTCACCGAGCCGCCCGGGAAGGAGTCGCTGGCCGCCGACCCCATGACCGGTGAGCTGGCCCGGTGCCTCGGCGAGGTGTCGGCGGCGTTGATCAGCGAGCCCAGGAGCGGGTTGCCGGTGGCGGCCGGGGTGCGCACCACCCCGGAGGGCGGGACGACCGAGGTGGTGTGCGTGCCCGACGAGAACCCCAACGCGCTCAAGGACTTGGTGCGCACCAAGCTGGAGTCCGCGCCGTGGTCGGAGACCCTGGCCGGCGCGACGGTCGAGCCGCCCGCCGACCAGGCCGGTCTGGTGCGGGTGCTCGTGCCGGTCGCGCCGGGGGTTCCGGTCGGTCGGGTGTTGGTGGCGTTCCAGCGGGGTGAGTTGCCCGCGTTGTTCGACTGAAAGGGGTCAGTCCAGTCGTTCGAAGGGGTCAGTCCAGTCGACTGAAGTGGTCAGTCCAGTCGTTGGGCGACCTGTTCGCGGCGGGCGGCGACGGAGGAGCCCGATTCACGTCGGGCCATGCGGCGCAGGACGATCGACGCCAGGGCGAAACCCACGACGGCCCACGCGCCGAGCACGATCACGGTCTCCAGGTGCCGCCACGACCCGCCGATCTCGGCGGTCGCCACGGCGTCCGGCAGCAACGCCGAACGCAGGCCCAGCCCCAGCCAGTACAGGGGGAACGCCTGGCCGACCCACTGCAGCCACCCCGGCAGGGCGGTGATCGGGTAGAACACGCCCGACACCGCGACCAGGGCCATGAGCAGCAGGGTGACGAAACCGAGGCTCTGGGTGTTGCCGAACACCGCCCCCAGGATCGCCCCGATCGGCAGGACGGCGAGCAGCCCGAGCACGAGCACCCACACCAAGGTCACCCACGTCGACAGGCGGCCCGGTTGGAGGCCGTCGAACAGCAGCATCGCGGGCACCATGACGAGCACGACGACAGCGACCGCCATCGCCGCCTTGCCCACCACCTTGCCGACCACGTACGCGAGCACGCCGTTCGGCGTCGCCTTCGCCCGCAGCAGCGTGCCGTCCTCGCGGTCCATGGTGAGGGTCATCGCCAGCCCCACCAGTCCGGTGAACACGGCGTTCATCGCGAGGATCCCCGGCACGGCCAGCGCGCCGAGCGGGAAGTCCACGCCGGGCACCGCGCCGTCGCCGAACGCGTACATCACGATCAGCGCCACCACCGGCAGCCACAGCCAGCCCATCAGCTCGCCCGCGTTGGTCATGGTGTGGCGGAACTCGATCCGGCCGCGCCGCAGGCCCGCGCGCAAGGCCACGGCGCGGGAGGTCACGGCACGGGAGGTCACGGCACGGGAGGTCACGGCACGGGAGGTCACGGCACGGGAGGTCAGCGGGCGGGCGCTCATGCCGTCACCAGCCCGGAGTCGTGCGACGAGGACTCGTGCACCAGAGCCAGGTACACGTCCTCCAGGCTCGCGCGCCGCACTTCGAGGTCGTCCACCGCCTTGCCGTGCTCGGCGAACAGCTCGCGCACGTAGGAAGTGGAGTCAGCCACGGACAGCACGTGCTCCTCTCCGCCCAGCCGGTACCGGACCTCGGCCTTGCCGGCGATGCGCGCGGCCAGTTCCGCGGCCGTGCCGTCGGCGACCACTCGGCCGGACACCAGGATGACGATGCGGTCGGCCAGCTTCTCCGCCTCGGCCAGGTCGTGGGTGGTGAGCAGGATCGACGTGCCGGACAGGCGGCCGAGCAGCTCGTGGAACTCGCGCCGCGCCTCCGGGTCGAAGCCGACCGTGGGCTCGTCCAGGAACAGCAGGTCGGGCTGCCCGATCAGGCCGACCGCGACGTCGAGCCGCCGCCGCTGGCCGCCGGACAGGGTGCCGACGCGCTTTTCGGCGTGGTCGGTGAGGCCGACCAGTCCGATCAGCTCGTCGGGGTCGAACACCCGCTCCCGGTAGGGCTCGTAGAACAGGGTCAGGTAGGACAGCAGCTCGCGCACCCGCCACCGGCCGTGGTCGCGCCACGACTGCAGCACCACGCCGAGCCGGGCGCGCCACGCCTCGTCGCCGTCGTCGGGGTCGACGCCGAGCACGCTCACCCGGCCGTCCGAGCGCTTGCGGAAGCCTTCCAGGATCTCGATGGTGGTGGTCTTGCCCGCGCCGTTGGGCCCGAGCAGCGCCACCACCTCGCCCGGTCCGACGGTCAGGTCCACCCCCTTCAGCACGTCGGTGGAGCCGTAGCGCATGCGCAGCCCCCGCGTGTGCACAACCGACGATTCCCGCTGGTTGCCGTTGGTTTTCATGTCTTCAACCGTATCGTTGAAGTACCCTGTTTAAACTTTTCACGATGTGTGCAGGCAGGTGGCGGGAGAACCTTCAAATTCCCGTTGAACCTGATGGTGTTGGGGGGACGGTTTCGGTGGGGCTTCGACCGGTGGACCTGGCCCGTGCCGCGGGCATCTCGGCCCAGCAGGTGCGCAACTACCTCGACGCCGGGGTGCTGCCGCCTGCCGAACGCTCCCCGGCGGGCTACCGGGTGTTCGACGAGCGGCACCGGCAGGCGGTGACGACGTACCGGGCGCTGGGACGTGGTTACGGGTGGGACGCCGCCAAGGCCATCATGCGCTCGGTCCACGAGGGCTTGCCGGATCGGGCGTCGGCGGGAGTGGATGCGGCGGGGGTCGAGGCGGCGGGGGCTGGGGTGGATGCGGCGCGGGTGGATGCGGCGGGGGCGGCGGCCGGGGCGGATGCCGCGGGGGCGGATGCCGCGGCGGCCGGGGTGGAGGCGGCGTTGGCCAGGGTGGATGCGGCGCACGCGGCGGCGCATGAGCAGCGGTTGGCGTTGCGGGCGACGGCCCAGGCGCTGGAGGCGGTGGCGTCGGAGGAGGTCGGGCTGGAAGAGTCGGTGCCGCGCAACGGGTTGCGGGTCGGTGAGCTGGCCGCGCGGCTGGGTGTGCGGCCGTCGGCGTTGCGGGTGTGGGAGGCGGCCGGTCTGCTGCTGCCGAAGCGGGACACCGACGGGCACCGGAGGTTCGGGCCGACCGACGTCCGCGACGCGCGCCTGGTGGCCACGCTGCGGCAGAGCCGCTACCCGCTGCCCGCGATCAAGCCGATCATGGACGAGTTCCGCAGCTCGGGCGGCGCGGACGCGTTGCGTGCCGCCATCACCGCGCGGGAGGCCGAGTTGGGCCGGCGGGCGAGGGCGATGCTGGCGGCGGCCACCGCCCTGCACGGCTACCTGGAGGTGGTCAGCCCGGCTTCGTAGGCGAGGATCGCGGCCTGGACCCGGTTGGCCACGTCGAGGCGGTGCAGGATCGCGCTGACGTGCGCTTTCACCGTGCCCTCGGTGACGGTGAGGCGGCGGGCGATGTCCTGGTTGGACAGGCCCTCCCCCACCAGCGCCAGCACGTCGCGCTCACGTCCGGTCAGGGTGGCGACCCGCTTGCGCGCGTCGTCGTAGCGGGTGAGGCGCCCGCCGCGCAGGTCGGCCACCACGCGGTGGGCGATCTTGGGTGAGAGGTAGGCCGCGCCGTCGGCCGCCGCGCGCACGCCGATCAGGAGTTCCCGCGGGTCGGCGGCCTTGAGCAGGAAGCCGCTGGCCCCTTCGCCCAACGCCCGCGCCACGTACTCGTCCTCGTCGAACGTCGTCAGCATCACCACCGCGACCTCGGGCAGGGCCTGGCGCAGTTCGGCGGCGGCGGCCAGGCCGTCCAGCCGGGGCATCCGGATGTCGAGCAGCACGACGTCGGGTTGGTGGGTGCGGGCCAGTTCGACGGCCTGACGCCCGTCGGCGGCCTCGGCGACGACCTCGATGCCGGGGTCGGTGCCGAGGATCGCCTTCACGCCGGCGCGGACCATCGCCTCGTCGTCGGCGAGCAGCACGCGGATCATGCGCCACCCCCTCGCGGGAGTCGCGCGGTGAGGGTGAACCGGCCGTCGTCCACGCCGGAGCGCAGCGTGCCGCCGAGGAGGCGGACGCGCTCGGACAGGCCGGCCAAGCCGGTGCCGGTGCCGGTGCCGGCGGGTGCGTCGTCGACCGGGTTGGTCACGGTGATCTCCACTTCGTCGGTGGTGGTCACCCGGACGGTGACGGGCGTGCCGGGGGCGTGCCGGGCGGCGTTGGTCAGCGCTTCCTGCACGATCCGGTGCACGGCGCGGTCCACCAGGGGCGGCAGCGGGGTGGTGTCGCCGGTCCTGGTCAGGACGACCGGCAGACCGGCTTCGGCGGCCCGTTCGACCAGGGCTGCCACCGTCTCGTCCGGCGGTTCGAGCGGGGTCGCGCCCTCCCGCAGCACGCCGACGGTGCGCCGCAGCCGGTCGGTGGCGGTCACGGCCGATTCACGCAGGCCGGCGGCGGCTTGGCGGGTGGGCACGGTCTCGGCGGTCAGCTCCAGCGCGCCGGCGCGCAGCGCGATCAACGCCAGCTCGTGGCCGAGCGAGTCGTGCATGTCCGCCGCGATCCGGGCACGTTCACGCAGGCGGGCCTGTTCGGCGACGAGTTCCTGGGCGCGTTCGAGCTGCACGATCCGCTCCCGTCCCACGACGATCAGCTCGGCCTGCTGCCGCCGGAACCGACCGGCCAGCCACGGCAGCACGACCGACAGGCCGAGGCTGGCCAGCGCGCCGACGCCTTCCCAGAGCCGGATCGTGCCGATGACCAGGCCGAACGCCGCCACCACGGTCACGACGAGCCCGCCGCGGCGCGCCGGCAGGTGCCGGCCGTGCAGGTAGACCAGCACGGCCAGCACCGGGTACAGGAGCTGCCGCCACACCGGCAGCGCGTCGGTCGCCAACCCGTTGACCAGGCCCGCGAGCGCGAGGACCGCGAGTCCGAGGTCCGCGAAGGCGGTCGAGTCGCGCATGGCGGTGTCGCGCATGGCGGGGACCCTACCGGCGGTCATCCTCAGTGGACCGTCGTCGTGGCTCGGAGGCGGAGCAGGCGGGTGGTCGCCGTGGTGGCGGCGGCCAGGGCGGTCACCACGAGCGTGATCGTCAGCGGTAGGGCGAAGTAGGTGAGCTGCGACCAGGTGACCGTGCGGCCGTTGGTCAGGATCGAGACCAGGTCCGGGTACGCGGCCAGCAGGGCGACCGGGACGACCAGCGGCACGAACCGCAGCGCGACCCGCCACGGCGGCGAGCCCGCGCGACGTCGAGCCCAGCGCGCCGACCGCCGCACGCCGAGCACGCCCAGTCCGATGGCGGCCACCGCGATCAGGCCGAGCACCAGCTCGAACTGCTGCCGTCCGCCGCCGACCGGCCCGGGGTCCCGGCCCTGGCTCAGCGCGATCAGGCCGTTGAGGATGTCGTACGTGTCGTCCTGCAAGGCCGCGCTGTTGGCCAGCACCGCGAACCCGTACCCGGTGCTCGGCACGACCGCCTGCACGGCGGTGTAGGTGAACAGGTTGCCGGGGTGCACCAGCACGTCCACGCCGTCCGGTCCGACGTCCGGGATCCAGCCCATGGCGTACTCGTCCACAGTGGACGAGGTGTGCGTGGTGCGCAGGCCTTCGGGTGACACCAGTTGCTCGCCGTTGCCGGTCTGGCTGATCAGCCACTTGCCCATGTCGGCGGCCGTGGTGATGACGCCACCCGCGCCGCTGAGGAAGCCGGGCAGCTCCGGCCTGCTCAACCAGGTGCCGAACACCGAGTTGTAGCCGTCGGCGGGCCGGATCTCGTCGGGCGACACCGTGCTGCGGGACATGCCCAGCGGACCGAACACGTGCTCCTTCAGGTAGTCGCCGAACGGCCGGCCGCTCGCCACCTCGACCAGCCGTGCGGCCAGGTCGTAGTTGACGTTGCAGTACTCGTAGTGCGTGCCGGGGTCGGCGGCCAGGGAGGCGGAGGACAACGCGGCGGTGTAGTCGGCCAGGGAGGTGGTGGACTTCAGCGCGGTGATGTCGACCGTGGTGTCGGAGAAGCCGGAGGTCTGGTTGAGCAGGTGCCGGACGGTGACGGCGGCGGACCGGGGGTCGACCGTGGTGAAGCCGGGCAACTGGTCGGCCACGGGCCCGTCCAGGTCGATCCGGCCGTCCTCGACCAGGGTCATGACGGCCATCGCGGTGAACGACTTGCTCACCGACGCGATCCGCATCGGCGTGTCGGCGGTGATGGGCGCGCCGTCGGAGTCCTCGCCGTAGCCGGCGGCGTGGACGAGGTGGTCGCCTTGGGTGACGACGACGGAGACGCCCGGCAGGTCGGTGTCGTGCATGACCTCGGACAGGTAGGCGTCGATGGAGGTGGGGGTGGGGGTGGCGTGGGCGGTAGGGGCGCCGAGGGGTAGGAGGGCGGCGGCGGCGACGCCGATCAGCATGGCTTTCATGGGGATGAACGTAGGAACGGGCGGGGTGCGCGGGCATCAGGCCACGGTGGCGTGGGACCCCTGACGAAAGTGATAGAGGGGAAGGTGAGAAGAGCAAAAGCGTCCTCGCCGGACGGGCAGATCAGCAGGATGACGGGGAGGGCACCGTCGGTGACGGTTCCAGCGTGGTCGGGTTTCGTGTCATCCCGCCGACCTCCACAAGGGCTACCACGCGTATCAAGGGGGCGGTTCCAGCCTGAAGGTGCGGTTGGGGCGGGAAGTGCCCCCTTGACACGCGCGGTAGGGCTGCGCCAGGTCGGCGGGATGACACGAAGCCCTTCTGTTGGGAAGGACGGGGTGGTGGCGTGGGGGTGTTCAGGGCGGAGTGGGCGGTTAGGGTCGCGGCATGCCGGGGCAGGTGGAGAGTCAGCTCCTGGCCACCATCGCGCGGTTCGCCGGGCCGGTTCGCGGGGTCGGGGTGACGCTGATCAGCGTGTTCGGGGTGCTGTCGGTGCCGACGGAGGCCCTGCCGCTCGGGTTCGGGTTGTTCGGGCTGGTGGTGGTCGGGGCGGTGGCGGATTTCCGGGCTCCGAGGTTGGCGTTCGGGTTGGCGGTCCTGCGGGTGGTGGCGTTGTGCGTGGCGCAGGACCAGCTCGGGGGGACGGGGCAGTGGACGGTCAACGTGCTCACCACGACGGCGGTCACGTTGCAGTGGGAGTGGGCGCCGAGGGTGACCGTGCCCGCCACGGCGGCGCTGTTGGCGGTGCACGTGACGGCGGTCGGGTGGGACGGCGCGGCGGTGTTGCGGGTGGTGGTGGAGTGCGTGCTGGCGCGGTTGGCGTTCCGGCTGCTGAGCGGGTCGGCACGGCGGGTCGACGGGTTGCGGACCAGGCGGGCGGCGTTGGAGCGGGCCGAGGCGGTGTCGCTGGAGCGGCGCGCGCGTGAACGGGAGTACCTGGCGTTGTTGCACGACACGGCGTCGGCGACGTTCCTGGTGGTGGCCGTGAACGGGCGGGAGGCCGATCCGGTGGAGGTCGCCGGGTACGCGCGGCGGGACCTGGACCTGTTGACGGGCACGTCCGGTGTGCCGCGGGACAGCGCGGTGGACGTCGGCTCGTCGTTGCGGGCGGTGGTGGAGCGCAGTCCGCTGGCGGTCGACGCGCGGTGGGAGAGCGCGGTCGTGCCCGCTTCGGTGGCGTTGGCGCTGGTGCGGGCGGTGCGGGAGGCGTTGGCGAACGTGGAGCGGCACGCGGGCACGGGGGCGGCCGAGGTGGTGGTGCGGGCGCGGGGTCGCGGGGTCGAGGTGTGGGTGACGGACGCGGGGCGGGGGTTCGACGTCACGGCGGTGTCGGACCACCGGCGTGGCATCCGGGGGTCGGTGGTCGAGCGGATGGCGGCGGTCGGGGGCAGCGCCGAGGTGACGTCGCGGCCCGGTCGGACGACGGTGCGGTTGGAGTGGACCGGTGGTTGAGCGGGGCGGGGTGGACGTCGAGGGGCACGTGTTCGCGAGCCTGCGGCTGATCCTGCTGGGCGTCACGGCGGTGGTGCCGACGAGCCTCAGCGTGGGGCCGTTGCTGTCGTACCCGCACCGCCCGGCCGCGTGGGTCGCGTTCGCCGCGCTGGCACTGGTGACGTTGCTGTGCGCGGTGTGGGTGGTGCGGCGCAGGCCGTTGCCGCTGTGGGTGGTGGCGGGCGGGACCGTCGTGGTGTTGGCGGCGTCGGCGGTGGCCACGGAGGCGTTGCCGCCGCAGGCGCACTTCGGGCCGGCGCACTGGTCGTACGGGCTGGTGGGGTGGCACCTGCTGCTCCTGCTGCTGGACCGGGTGCCGGTGCTGCTGGCCGCGCAGGGCGTGCACCTGGTCACGAGCATCGCGCAGTGGCTGCTGGCGGGCGTCCCGGACCGGGCGGAGGTCGGCGGCGCGGGGGTGGTGGTGTTGAGCGTGACGAGTTTCCAGCTCGGTGTGCTGGTGATGTCGCGGATCCTGCTGCGCACCGCCCGGCAGGCCGCGGAGGTGGCCGCTGAACGGGAGCGCGCGGCGACGCGGGCGGCGTTGGCGGAGCAGTGGGGGCAGGACTTGCGCGCCGGGTTCGCCGGTCGGCTCGGTGCGACGCTGCCGCTGTTGGCGGACCTGGCCGACGGCGTGCTCGACCCGCGTGACGAGGACACGCGGCGGCGGTGCGCGCTGGCGGCGACGCAGTTGCGGCGGTTGTTCGCCGAGAACGACGACGTGCCTGACCCGCTGGTGCACGAGGTCACGGCGTGCGTGCACGTGGCCGAGCGGCGTGGGGTGGCGGTGTCGCTCGCGGTCAGCGGCGCGCCGGTGCCGGTGCCGACGGACGTGCGGCGGGAGCTGACGGGGCCGGTGGCGGAGGCGTTGTCGGCGGCACGGGAGCGGGCGCGGGTCAGCCTGTTGCGGGGTGAGGGCGAGGTGCGGGTCGCGGTGGTGTCGGACGCGGGCGTCGAGGTGGGAACCGCAGGGGGTCGGGTCGAGGTCGAATGCGGGACGTACGGTCGGCACACGCGGATGGAGGCCCGATGGCGGACGAGCTGAGCGCGGTCGTGGTGGACGACCACCCGGCGGTGCGCGCGGGCGTCGCCTACTGGCTGTCGTCCGGGACGCCGCCGATCCGGGTCGTCGCCAGTGGCGAGGACGTGCGGTCGGCGTGGCTCGGCGAGGGCGCGGTGGCCGACGTGGTGATCCTGGACCTGCACCTGGGTGGGCCGACGCCGGTGCTCGGGGACCTGCGGCGGCTGGTCGAGGCGGGGCGGCGGGTGGTGGTGTACTCGATGCGCGCCGACGACGACATCGCGTTGCAGTGCCTGGAGCTGGGCGCGTTGTGCTACCTGACCAAGGCGGAGGGCGCGGAGCACCTGGTGCAGGCGACGCGTGCGGCGGCGGAGGGCAGGCCGTACACACCGCCGTCGCTGGCGGGCGCGTTGGCGGGCGACCGGTCCGACCACCGGCCGGCGCTGTCGGCGCGGGAGGTCGAGGTGCTGGTCGAGTGGTTCCAGTCGGAGTCCAAGGAGTTCGTGGCGCAGCGGCTGGGCATCTCGCTGAGCACGGTGAACTCGCACCTGGAGCGGATCCGGGTCAAGTACGCGCTGATCGGGCGGGAGGCGCCGACGAAGGCCGCGCTGGTGGCCCGGGCGATCCAGGACGGGCTGATCGGCGTGGACGACCTGTAGCCGCCGGACCGGTCACGGTCGGTCGTCGCGCGATCACGGTACGGTGAGGGCACACCGCCTCCCTCACATCGCTGTGATCACCGGAGGTAGCCAGTCCATGAGGTCTCTCCTACGCGTCGGCCGCGTGCTGACGGCGGTCGCGTGCGCCGCCGGGTTCGCGGTCGTCACCCCGGCCGGGGCGAGCACGTCGCCGCACCTGGACAACCCGTACGTCGGCGCGCGTCCCTACGTGAATCCCGAGTGGTCCGCGCGGGCCGCCGCCGAACCGGGCGGCGCGGCCGTCGCCGGGCAGCCGACCGGCGTGTGGCTCGACCGGATCGCGTCCGTCGCGGGCGTGAACGGGAAGATGGGGTTGCGCGCCCACCTGGACGAAGCCGTGCGCCAGGACGCGAACCTGGTCCAGCTCGCCCTGTGGAACCTGCCCGGCCGCGACTGCGGGTGGCTGTCCACCAGCGGTGAGCTGGGGTTCGGCGAGCTGTCCCGCTACAAGCGCGAGTTCGTCGACCCGATCGCCTCGATCCTGGCCGACCCGAGGTACGCGCGGCTGCGGATCGTCGCGGTGGTGGAGCCGAACTCGCTGCCGTTCCTGGTCACGCACGTGCTGCCGCGCCCGTACGCCACGACGAGCTGCGAGCAGGTGAAGGCGGCCGGTTCCTACACCGAGGGCATCGGTTACGCGCTGGCCAGGCTGGGCGCGATCCCCAACGTCTACAGCTACCTCGACATCGGCCACCACGGCAGCATCGGCTGGGACGAGGACCGCAAGCCGACGCTGGACCTGCTGGTGAAGGCGGCGACCTCGGGCGGCAGCCGGCTCGGGAACGTGCACGGCTTCATCGCCAACACGGCCAACTACTCGGCGCTGCGGGAGGAGTTCATCGTCAAGACGACGATCAACGGGCAGCACATCAAGCAGAGCCGGTGGGTCGACTGGAACCCGTTCATCGACGAGCTGTCCTTCGTGGACGCCTTCCGGGCCGAGGCGGTCGCGGCGGGTTTCGACCCGCGCGTCGGCATGCTGGTCGACACCTCGCGCAACGGCTGGGGCGGCCCGAACCGGCCGACGAAGCCGGGCTTCGAGACGACCGTGGACGCCTACGTCGACAGCAGCCGGATCGACCGCAGGGCGCGGATCTACAACTGGTGCAACCAGACCGGAACGGGCCTGGGCGAGCGCCCGGTCGCCGCGCCGCTGCCCAACGTCGACGCCTACGTGTGGATGAAGCCGCCGGGCGAGTCGGACGGCGCGGCCGTCCCGTCGCCGACCGCCGACGAGCCGTTCAACCGGGAGTGCGATCCCGCGTACGACACCCGGCCGGACTCCAGCTACGACCCGACCGGGGCGTGGCCGGGCGCGCCGGCGGCAGGCCGGTGGCACTCGGCGCAGTTCCAGGAGTTGCTGCGCAACGCGTACCCACCCCTGGCGTGATTCGGTTTCTTGCGGATAATCCAGCGTTGTCCCGGTAGGTAGGCTGGGGCCATGTCCGCCATGGCCCCGGCCCGCACCGAATCCGACCTGTCGTTCCTCTTGGACCACACCGGGCACGTGCTGCGCACCCGGATGGCGGCGGCGCTGGCCGAGATCGGTCTGACCGCCCGGATGCACTGCGTGCTGGTCCACGCCCTCCAGGAGGAGCGCACGCAGATCCAGCTCGCCGAGATCGGCGACATGGACAAGACCACGATGGTGGTCACCGTCGACGCGCTGGAGAAGGCGGGCCTGGCCGAGCGCCGGCCGTCCAGCACCGACCGGCGGGCCCGGATCATCGCCGTCACCGAGAAGGGCGCCGAACTGGCCCACCGGAGCCAGGCGATCGTGGACGGCGTGCACCGGGAGGCGTTGGAGTCGCTGCCCGCCAAGGACCGCGAAGCGCTCCTGCACGCGTTGAACCTGCTGGCCACCGGCCACCTGTCCACCCCGATCGCGGCGCCGCAGACGGCCCGCCGCGCCCGCGAGAGCACGAGGTAAGTCCGAGAGAGATTGTCTACAACGGAACTATCCGCTACGGTTCCTCCTGTCACCACCGGAACAGGAGAGACCCATGTCGTCCACGCTCGACACGCCCCTCGACACACCCCGGGCGAACCGATGGTCCGCGCTCGTCGTGCTGTCCGCCGCGATGCTGATGACCGTCCTCGACGGCAGCATCGTCACGGTGGCCATGCCGGCCATCCAGCGTGACCTCGGCTTCTCCGCCGCCGGGTTGAGCTGGACCGTCAACGCCTACCTGATCGCGTTCGGCGGCCTGCTGCTGCTCGCCGGGCGGCTCGGCGACCTGATCGGCCGCAAGACGATGTTCCTGGTCGGCAACGCCGTGTTCACCGCCGCGTCGCTGCTGGCGGGCGCGGCCGGGACGCCCGGGCTGCTCATCGCGGCCCGGTTCCTCCAGGGCGCGGGCAGCGCGATGGCGTCGGCGGTCGTGCTCGGCATCCTGGTCACGCTGTTCACCGACCCCGCCGAACGGGCCAGGGCGATCGGCGTGTTCAGCTTCACCGGCGCGGCGGGCGCGTCCATCGGCCAGGTGCTGGGCGGCGTGCTCACCGACGCGTTGAGCTGGCACTGGATCTTCTTCATCAACCTGCCGATCGGCGTGGCCACCGTGCTGCTGGCGATCCGCGTGCTGCCGGCCGACCGCGGCACGGGCCTGGCCGCCGGCGCGGACGTGCTCGGCGCGGCACTGGTCACGAGCGGCCTGATGCTCGGCATCTACACCGTGGTCCAGGTCGAGCAGCACGGCTGGACGGCGGCGCGCACGCTCGGCCTGGGCGCGTCGTCGGCGGTGCTGCTGGCCGCGTTCGCGGTCCGGCAGGCCCGGGCGCGGACGCCGTTGATGCCGCTGCGGATCCTGCGCTCCCGCAACGTGACCGGCGCGAACCTGGTGCAGGTCCTCACCCTGTCGGCGATGTTCGCGTTCCAGGTCATCGTGGCGCTGTTCATGCAGGAGGTGCTGGCCTACAGCGCGCTCGCCACCGGCCTGGCGATGCTGCCGGCGGCGGTCGCGATCGGCGGCGTGTCGCTGTTCGTGTCGGCCCGGTTGAACACCCGGTTCGGTGAGCGCGCGGTGCTGCTGGTCGGGCTGGCGCTGCTGGCGGGCGCGATGGTGAAGCTGACCTTCGTCCCGGTGGACGCCGACTACGTCACCGACCTGCTGCCCGTCATGCTGCTGATCGCCGGCGGCGGGCTCGTGCTGCCGGCGTTGGCGTCGCTGGGCATGTCCGACGCCCGACCCGACGACGCGGGCCTGGTGTCCGGCCTGTTCAACACCACGCAGCAGGTCGGCATGGCCGTGGGCGTGGCCGTGCTGTCCACGCTGGCCTCCGCGCGGACCCGGGAGGAACTGGCGGCCGGCGTCACCGAGCCGGTCGCGCTGACCGCCGGGTACCACGTGGCCTTCACCGTCGCCGCCTCACTGCTCGTCGCCGCCTTCGCGGTGGCCCTGATCGTCCTGCGCAAGCGTTCCGCCTGACTTCCCGAGGAGATCGACATGACCGACAACGCCGGCCCCGCGCCCCGCGCCCTGACCGACGACGAACTGGTGGACCTGCTCGGCAGCGGGCGGTTCGGCGTGCTGGCGACCGTGAAGCGCAGCGGCCACCCCCACCTGTCCACCGTGCTCTACCAGTGGGACGCGGAGGAGCGGGTGATCCGCGTGTCGACCACGGCGGACCGCCTGAAAGCCCGTCAGATCCGGGCGAACCCGAGGGTCGCGCTGCACGTGAGCGGGCCGGACGTGTGGTCGTTCGCCTCGGTGGAGGGCGAGGCCGAGCTGGTGGAGACGACGGACGGCCCGGACCTCGCCCCGGACCGCCGCCTGACCATCACGTTCCCCGCGACCCGCCTCTACGGCACGGCCCTGGACGTGCCCCGGTGACCGGCGTGTGAGCAGCGGCACGCGGTGACGGTTCGGGGCGGTCGAGGCGGGCCGGTAAAATAGTTTCGCTGGCTAAGCAATCGACGTCGCGTGGTCACTGTCGACTCGGGACAGGTGACGGGAGCGACGCATGACGGCGACGGCCGAGTCCACGGTGACTCGTCGCGGCAAGGGCGGCGGGGCGGCCATGGTCGCCCTGGCGCTGGGCGGTTTCGGCATCGGGACGACCGAGTTCGCCACCATGGGCCTGCTGCCGCAGATGGCGTCGACGTTCGACATCTCCATCCCCACCGCGGGCCACGCGATCAGCCTCTACGCGCTCGGCGTGGTGGTCGGCGCGCCGCTGATCGCCGGGCTGGCCGCGAAGCTGCCGCGCAAGGGCCTGCTGATCGGGCTGACCCTGGCCCTGGCCTTCGGCAACGGGTTGTCCGCCGTCGCGCCCAACACGGCCCTGCTGATGACCGCGCGGTTCGTGGCCGGGTTGCCGCACGGCGCGTTCTTCGGCATCGCGGCCGTCGTCGCGACCACGCTCGTGCCGCCGGAACGGCGGGGCACGGCGGTCGCCCGGATCATGGTCGGCCTGACCGTCGCCAACCTGGTGGGCGTGCCGGTCGTGACGGCCGCCGGCCAGCGGATCGGGTGGCGGGTCGCGTACCTCGCGGTCGCCGTGATCGCGGTCGTGACGGCGCTGGCGGTGGCCAGGTGGCTGCCGCGCGTGCCCGCGCCGAAGGACGCGAGCGTGGCCGCCGAGCTGACCGCGTTCCGCCGGCCGCAGGTGTGGTTCGCGCTGCTCACCGGCATGATCGGGTTCGGCGGCATGTTCGCCGTCTACTCCTACATCTCCCCCATCACCACCGAGGTCACCGCGCTGTCGGCGACCGCCGTGCCGTGGGTGCTGGCGGTGTTCGGCCTCGGCATGACGCTCGGCGCCACGGTCGGCGGCCGGTTCGTGGACCGCTCGGTGACGGGCACGGTGTTCGGCTCGCTGATCGCGGTGACGGCCGTGCTCGTGGTGTTCGCGCTGACCGCGACCTCGCCGGTGATGGCGTTCGCCACGGTGTTCCTGATCGGGCTGGTGTCGCAGGTCCTGGCGTCGGCCTTGCAGGTGCGGCTGATGGACGCCTCCCCCGACGCGCCGTCGCTGGCCTCGTCGTCCAACCACTCCGCGCTGAACATCGCCAACGGCGCGGGCGCGTGGCTGGGCGGCCTGGCCATCGGCGCGGGCTGGGGTTACACCTCCACCGCGTGGGTCGGGGTGGCGCTGAGCCTGGCCGGGCTGGCGGTGGCCGCCCTGTCGGTCGTGGTCGACCGCCGCCGCGTGGCCGCCTGACACCCCTCGCGACCGGCGGCACGAGCACCACATCGTGTTATTGCTCACGGTAGTCAATCCGTCGCACGCTGTATCTCCACTGCTCTCGACGGAGGTATCCCGTGCGTCGTCTCGTCACCCTCGCCTTCACCTCGGCGCTCCTGGTCGCCACGGCCACCTCGGCCACCGCGTCCGCCACACCACCCAGGTTGATGGTCGACTCCTACGTCGTGGCCGCCCAGGCCCGCCACCTGGCGCTGAGCATCGAGGACAACTCGACCGAGGACGGGGCGCACGCCGTGCTGGAGCCGCTCGAGCGACTGCGTGAGCAGCAGTGGGCGCTCGGCGAGAACGACATCACCCCCTTGGAGAACCTCGGCACCGGCAAGTGCCTCCGGTTCGCGTCCACCGCGTCGACGCCCGGCAACCCGGTGGTCCAGAGCAGGTGCACCTACGGCGACCGGCAGACCTGGTACTACGTGGCGGCGGACGAGCACTTCGAGACCTGGCGGTTCCAGAACGTCGCCACGGACACGTGCATCGCCGCGCTCGACCTCGCGCCCGGCGCACGCCTGGTCGAGGAGCCGTGCGACGAGGACGACGTCGAGCAGCGGTGGACGTCGATCGAAGTGGAGGAGTGAGCCGGCGGCCCCCGGCGCGGCAGCCCACCCCGAAGGGCTGCCGCGCCGGCGGTCTACCGCTCGTTCAGGACCTCGCGCAGCCGCACCGCGAACCGGTCCGGGTCGTCCGCGAAGCCGACGTGACCGCCGGGGAAGCGGGTCGGCTCGACGCCGAGGCCCTCGGCGAGGGCGATCGACGTGCGCTCGCACAGCTCGCCGCCCGAGTCCGCGCCGATGCCGACCACGATCCGGCTCGACGCCGACCGCAACACCTCCAGGTCCGGCACCCACCGCACGGTCGGCCGGAGCATGTGCTCGTACTGGAACCGCTCGTCGGCGAGGTCCTGGGGCGAGCGCTCGCCGCCGAACAGGTGCTCGACCACCTCGTCCGGCATGTGGATGTTCGCGATGGCCATGAACTGCCGCCACGCGCCCAGCGAGTCGCCCGCCAGGTAGGTCGCGATCATCTCGTCGGTCCGCCGGAGCAGGTCCTCGCGGTCGGGCACGAGCTGGTCCAGCGGCGGCTCGTGCGCGATCACGGTGTGCGCGAGGTCGGGGTGGGCCTGCGCCAGCGCCAGCACGCTCACCGCGCCGCCGCTGGAGCCGAACACCACCGCCGGACCCGCGTCCACGTGCCGGATGAGCCGGGCCAGGTCGTCGGCGCGCAGCTCCGGCGTCGCGTCGCGGTCCGGGTCGTCCACCGTGCTCCGGTTGATGCCGCGCGGGTCCGTGGTGAGCACGGTGTGGTCGGCGGCGAGCAGGTCGGCCAGCGGCTCGAACGACCGGGCGTCCATCGGCGCGGCGGCGAGCACCACCAGCGGTCCCCGGCCGCGCACCTCGTAGTGCAGCAGCGCGTCGGGCACCCGCAGGGTGTCGGTGGTGGCGGTCGTGGTCATCGCTGATCCTCCTGGGACGTCCTCTGAAGTGCTCGTTCACGGTGGTGACTCCCCGAGTGGGGCAGAATCGTCGCTCGTGAGCGAAGTTTTTCCGGCGACGTCCGCGACGGGCGTGGAGGAGCCCGACCTGGCGCGGGCCCGCGAGGGCGACGGTGAGGCGTTCACCCGGCTGGTCGAGCCGCTGCGCCGCGAGCTGCACGCCCACTGCTACCGGATGCTCGGCTCCACCCACGACGCCGACGACGCCCTCCAGGACGCGCTGCTGCGGGCGTGGCGCGGGCTGGCCGGCTTCGAGGGGCGCAGCTCACTGCGCTCGTGGCTGTACAAGGTGGCCACCCGCACGTGCCTGGACGCGGTGGAGAGCCGCGGCAGGCGGGCGCTGCCGATGGACCTCGGACCCGCCAGTGAACGGGCGGTGATCGACAACGCGCCCGCGGCCGAGGTGGCGTGGCTCGGGCCGTACCCGGACGCGGGCCTGGTCGACCGCGGGCCGGCCGCGCGGTACGCGCAGCGCGAGGCCGTCGAGCTGGCCTTCGTCGCCGCGCTGCACCACCTGCCGGGCAACCAGCGGGCGGCGCTGCTGCTGTTCGAGGTGCTCGGGTTCTCGGCGGCCGAGATCGCCGCCATGATGGACACCTCGACCACGTCGGTGAACTCCGCGCTGGCCCGGGCCCGCCGGGTCGTGGCGGAGAAGGTGCCCGAGCGCACCCAGCAGCAGGCGTTGCGGCTGATCGGCGACGCGCGCCTGCGGCAGGTCGTGGCCGACTACGCGGGCGCGCTGGAACGCGGTGACGCCGACGCCATGGTCGCGCTGCTGACCGAGGACGTCACCTGGTCGATGCCGCCGCTGCGGCACTGGTACCGGGGCATCGAGGCGGTCGGCGACTTCGTCCGCCGGGTGCCGATGGCCGACTGCCCGCCGTGGCGGCACCTGCCGACCAGCGCCAACGGCCAGCCCGCCGTCGCCTGCTACCTGTGGGACGAGGACGCGGGCGCGTACCCGGCGTGGGCGATCAACGTGCTGACCCTGCGCGGCGACCTGATCCGCGAGGTGACGTCGTTCGTCGGCGCGGAGCACTTCCCGGCGTTCGGCCTGCCCGTCAGCCTGCCGTGACGTCACCAGCCGGCGGCGCGGACCACCTCGTGCGCGATGTCCTCGACCGACCTGCCGTCCGTCGCGACGCGGACGGTCCCGGGCGGGGCCTGCGCGTCCAGCCGCCGTGCCATCGCCAGGCTCCGCTCGACGTGCGGCGCGAACTGCGAGCCGATCTCCCGGCGGGCCAGGCGTTCCCGGATCGTCGCCTCCGACGCGGTGAGCAGCACGCAGGTCGAGCGGACGTCACCCTCGCCCAGGGCGCGCCGGAGCATCGGCTCCTCCAGCACGCTCACCGTGTTGGTGTAGACGAGCCGGTGCCGGCCGAGCGCGGCGTAGTTGGCCCAGATCGCGGCCAGGTTGCGCTCGGTGATGCGGGTGCGGTGGGGGTCGTCGGCGGGCGCGGGGTGGATCTGGTCCAGGTTGTCGCCCTCCACCAGGCAGTGGGCCGTGCCGCGCGCCTGGAGCACGTGCGAGACCTCCCAGCCGACGGTCGACTTGCCCACCCCGGCGCCCCCGCCGATCAGCAACAGCTCACGCGTGGTCACGTCCGTGAGCCTGCCACGGCAGGGGTGCCCGTGACCCGCGGTTATCGCCTGCCCCACCAGTCGTCATGTGGCACCATCGGGCACGTGGCCAGCAGACCCGCCGACGCGCAGCGCCTGGGCGACCTCGCCCGGCTGCGCCGCGTCCGAGACCGGATCGACCGCGAGTACGCGCAGCCGCTCGACGTCGAGGCGCTCGCCCGCGGCGTGAACATGTCGGCCGGTCACCTCAGCCGCCAGTTCCGCATCGCCTACGGAGAGTCACCGTACTCCTACTTGATGACGCGGCGCATCGAACGTGCGATGGCGTTGCTGCGCAAGGGCGACCTCAGCGTCACCGAGGTCTGCTTCGCGGTCGGCTGCTCGTCGCTGGGCACCTTCAGCACCCGGTTCACCGAGCTGGTCGGCGTGCCGCCCAGCGTCTACCGGCGGGACGGGGTCGCACCCACCGAGGGCATGCCTGCGTGCGTGGCGAAGCAGGTCACCAGACCGGTCAGGAATCGAGAAGCGCCCGCTCCGACCCTCACCTAGCGTTACCGCCATGGACATCACCATTCACCAGACCTTCCTCCCGCAGGACGACCCGGACGCCGCCCTCGGCTTCTACCGCGACACGCTCGGCTTCGAGGTGCGCAACGACGTCGGCTACGCGGGCATGCGCTGGATCACCGTCGGCCCGGTCGACCAGCCCGGCACGTCCATCGTGCTGCACCCGCCGGCCGCCGACCCGGGCGTCACCGAGGAGGAGCGCCGCACCATCGTCGAGATGATGGCCAAGGGCACGTTCGCCGCCATCAACTTCGGCACCAAGGACCTCGACGGCACGTTCGACAAGCTCCAGGCGAGCGGCGCCGAGGTCGTCCAGGAACCCACCGAGCAGCCCTACGGCGTGCGCGACTGCGCGTTCCGCGACCCCGCGGGCAACCTCGTCCGCATCCAGCAGCTGCGCTGACCCCGCCGTGCGCCCCCGCTCCCACGCCGGCCGGAGCGGGGCCGACGCACGACACCCCGACCCGCACGCGCCCGACCAGATGGAGACACGATAAGCATGGCCACGAGGAAGAACGCGCCGTCGCCCGAGCCGCACCTCGCCGACCGCCACGACCTCATCCGCGTGCAGGGCGCGCGCGTGAACAACCTCAAGGACATCAGCGTCGAGATCCCGAAACGCCGGCTCACCGTGTTCACCGGCGTGTCCGGCTCGGGCAAGAGCTCGCTGGTGTTCGGCACGATCGCGGCCGAGTCGCAGCGGATGATCAACGAGACCTACAGCGCGTTCGTGCAGGGCTTCATGCCCACGCTGGCACGTCCCGAGGTCGACCTGCTCGAAGGCCTGACGACCGCGATCATCGTGGACCAGGAGCGGTTGGGCGCCAACCCGCGCTCCACGCTCGGCACCGTCACCGACACCAACGCGATGCTGCGCATCCTGTTCAGCAGGCTCGGCAAGCCGCACATCGGCCCGCCCAACGCGTACTCGTTCAACGTGCCGTCGGTGAAGGCCAGCGGCGCGATCACGGTCGAGCGCGGCGGCAGGACCAAGGCCGAGAAGGCGACGTTCAACCGGCTCGGCGGCATGTGCCCGCGCTGCGAGGGCATGGGCTCGGTCAACGACATCGACCTGACCGCCCTGTACGACGACAGCCTCTCGCTCAACGAGGGCGCGCTCACCATCCCCGGTTACAGCATGGAGGGCTGGTACGGCCGCATCTTCCGCGGCTGCGGCTTCTTCGACCCGGACAAGCCGATCCGCAAGTACAACAAGCGGGAACTGCACGACCTGCTCTACAAGGAGCCGACCAAGATCAAGGTCGAGGGCATCAACCTGACCTACTCGGGCCTGATCCCGTCGATCCAGAAGTCCTACCTGTCCAAGGACCTGGACGCGCTCCAGCCGCACATCCGGGCGTTCGTGGAACGGGCGGTGACGTTCACGACCTGTCCCGACTGCGGCGGCACGCGCCTGGCCAAGGAAGCCCTGTCGTCCAAGATCAAGGGCAAGAACATCGCCGACGTCTGCGCGATGCAGATCAGCGACCTGGCCGCGTGGATCCGCTCCCTGGACGAGCCGTCGGTGGCGCCGCTGCTGGCCGGGTTGGGGCGGACGCTCGACTCGTTCGTGGACATCGGCCTGGGGTACCTCTCGCTGGACCGGCCGTCGGGCACGCTGTCCGGCGGCGAGGCGCAGCGCACCAAGCTGATCCGCCACCTCGGGTCGTCGCTCACCGACGTCACGTACGTGTTCGACGAGCCGACCATCGGGCTGCACCCGCACGACATCGACCGGATGAACACCCTGCTGCTGCAACTGCGGGACAAGGGCAACACCGTGCTGGTGGTCGAGCACAAGCCCGAGGTGATCGCGATCGCCGACCACGTCGTGGACCTCGGCCCCCACGCGGGCACGGGCGGTGGCGAGGTGGTGTTCGAGGGCACCGTCGACCAGCTCCGCGGCGCCGACACCCTCACCGGGCGGCACCTGGACGACCGGGCGGCGTTGAAGGCGTCGGTGCGGACGCCGTCCGGGGCGTTGGAGGTGCGCGGGGCGGACACGCACAACCTGCGTGACGTGGACGTCGACATCCCGCTCGGGGTGCTGTGCGTGCTCACGGGTGTGGCCGGGTCGGGCAAGAGCTCGCTGGTGCACGGCTCGGTCGCGGGCCGTGACGGCGTGGTGGTGATCGACCAGGGCGCGATCCGCGGTTCGCGGCGCAGCAACCCGGCGACCTACACCGGGCTGCTGGAGCCGATCCGCAAGGCGTTCGCCAAGGCCAACGGCGTGAAGCCGGCGTTGTTCAGCTCGAACTCCGAGGGCGCCTGCCCGACGTGCAACGGCGCGGGCGTGATCTACACCGACCTGGGCGTGATGGCGACCGTCGAGTCGACCTGCGAGGACTGCGAGGGCAAGCGGTTCCAGCCCGCGGTGCTGGAGTACACGCTGGGCGGCCGTGACATCGCCGAGGTGCTGGCGATGTCCGTGGTCGAGGCCGAGGAGTTCTTCGGCGAGGGCGAGGCGCGCACGCCCGCCGCGCACAAGGTCCTCGACCGGCTCGCCGACGTCGGCCTCGGCTACCTGTCGCTGGGCCAGCCGCTGACCACGTTGTCGGGTGGCGAGCGGCAGCGGCTCAAGCTGGCCGCGCAGATGGCCGAGAAGGGCGAGGTCTACATCCTGGACGAGCCGACCACGGGCCTGCACCTGGCCGACGTGGAGCAGCTGCTCGGCCTGCTGGACCGGCTGGTGGACTCGGGCAAGTCGGTCATCGTGATCGAGCACCACCAGGCCGTCATGGCGCACGCGGACTGGATCATCGACCTGGGTCCCGGCGCGGGCCACGACGGCGGACGCATCGTCTTCGAGGGCACGCCCGCCGACCTGGTCGCCAAGCGCGCCACCCTGACCGGCGACCACCTGGCCGCCTACGTCAACGCCTGACCTCCCCGAGAGTCCAACCTCCAGCCCTCGAGAGTCCTACGTCCGGACACCCCGAGTTCGACACTCGACCGACCGCCCGGTCTGTCGAGTGGTGAATTCTGGGGTCCTGAACGTAGGACTCTCGCGGCTTGGGCGTTGGACTCTCGCGGGTCAGGGGCGGGTCAGGCGGATGGCGGTCCAGGACACCGGGGGGAGGACGACGTGCAGTTCGCCGTCCGTGAAGTCGGCCTCCTGCGGCTGGGGCACGACGCGGTCCGGGTCGGTTTCGGTGTTGGTGGCGGAGCCGTCCGGGTCGTGCACGGTCCAGGCCTCGGCCACCCGCACGTCGCCGAACGCCGCCAGGCCCGCCTTCAGGTCCACCGGCTCCGAACGGTGGCGGTTGACCACGAACACGACCGTGTCGCCGGACTCCTCGTCGTGCGTGGCGACCGCGTCGACCACCGGCAGGTCACCGAAGCGCTTGGTCGAGTAGGTCGGCGAGGACGTCTCCACCCGCAGCACCTGCCCGCGCGCCAACCGCGACGTCAACGCGAACGGGTGGAAGATGGTCTGCCGCCACGCCGCACCGCCCGGCTCGCTGCGGATCGGCGCGATCACGTTCACCAACTGCGCCTGGCACGCCACCGCGACCCGGTCGCTGTGGCGCAGCAACGAGATCAGCAGGTTGCCGACCACCACCGCGTCGGTGACGTCGTACTGGTCCTCGATGACCCGCGGCGCGACCTCCCACTCGGTGCGGGGCTCGGCCTGGAACCGCTGCATGTACCAGACGTTCCACTCGTCGAACGACAGCGTGATCTTCTTCTTGCTCTTCAGCCGCGCGCCGACCGCGTCCGCCGTGGCCACCACGCTCTCGATGAAGTGGTCCATGTCCGCGGCCGAGGCGAGGAAGCTGTCCACGTCGCCGTCGATCACCTCGTAGTAGGCGTGCAGCGAGATGTGGTCCACCTCGTCGTACGCCAGCTCCAGCACGGTGGACTCCCACTCGCCGAACGTCGGCATGGTCGAGTTGGAGCTGCCGCACGCCACCAGTTCCAGGTCCGGCTCGGCCTGCCGCAGCGCGCGGGCCGTCTCGGCGGCCAGCCTGCCGTACTCGTGCGCGGTCTTGTGGCCGAGCTGCCACGGGCCGTCCAGCTCGTTGCCCAGGCACCACAGCTTCACGCCGTGCGGCGCCTCGGAGCCGTTGGCGCGGCGCAGCTCGGACAGGTGCGTGCCGCCTTCGTGGTTCATGTACTCGTGCACGTCGAGCGCCTCGGCGACACCGCGCGTGCCGAGGTTGACCGCGTACATCACCTCGACGTCGGCCTTGCGCGCCCAGCGGACGAACTCGTCGATGCCGACCTCGTTGGTCTCGAGGCTGTGCCAGGCGAGCTCACGGCGCACCGGCCGCTGCGAGGCGGGGCCGATGCCGTCCTCCCAGCGGTAGCCGGAGACGAAGTTGCCGCCGGGGTAGCGGACCAGCTCGACCCCGAGCTCGCGGGTCAGCTCCAGCACGTCGCCGCGGAACCCGTCCTCGTCGGCGGTGGGGTGGCCGGGTTCGTAGATGCCGGTGTAGACGCAACGGCCCATGTGCTCGACGAACGACCCGAAGAGCCGGCGTCGCACCGGCGCGATGACGTAGTCGGGGCTGAGGGTGAGAGAGGCGTTGAGCACGGTACTCCTACTTCAGGGCGCCTGCCGCCGCGCCGCTGCGCCAGAAGCGCTGCAACAGGACGAAGGCGACGATGAGCGGGACGATGGCCAGCAGTGAGCCGGTCACCACGAGGTTGAACAGCATCCGGGTGCCCGCCTCCTGCTGGGCGGTGTTGAACCAGGTGGTCAGGCCCACGGTGAGGGGGTAGAGGTCGGAGTCGCTGAGCATCACCAGCGGCAGGAAGTAGTTGTTCCACGTCGCGACCAGGGTGAACAGGAAGACGGTCACGATGGCCGGCCGCATCATCGGTACCGCGATCTGCCAGAAGATGCGCAGCTCCCCCGCCCGGTCGATGCGGGCGGCATCGATCAGCTCCACCGGCACGCTCTCGTCCACGTACACGCGGATGAGGTACGCGCCGAACGGGCTGAGCAGCGATGGCAGGATGACCGCCCACATCGTGTCGACGAGCTCCACTTCGGACAGTATCAGGTACGTCGGCAGCACCAGCGCGGTGGCCGGCACCATGATCATGCCCAGCAGCGCCGTCTCGAACAACCGCTTGCCCAGGAACTGGAACCGGGCCAGGCCGTAGCCCGCGGCGGCGGCGAGCGCCGTCGCGCCCAACGCGCTCAGGCCCGAGTACAACGCCGTGTTGACCAGCCACTTGCCGTACGCGCCGTCATCCTCGCGGAACAGCTGCCCGATGTTGTCGAACAGGTTGAAGTCGGCGAACCACAGCGCCGGGCTGTCGAGCAGGTCGGGCTGGCTCTTGGTGGCCGCGACGACCACCCACAGCAGGGGGACGAGGAAGTACAGGATGCCCGCGCCCATCAGCAGGTGCGGGAGCCGGGTCTTCACCTTCATGCGCGCTTCCCCCGCCTGCGGTTGTTGACGAACACGAACGCGTAGGCCACCACGAACACCAGGAAGCCGAGGGCGAACGAGACCGCGGCGGAGTAGTGGAAGTCCGAGTAGGCGAACGCCTGGTTGTAGGCGTAGAGGTTCGGCGTGTAGCCGGCCGAGATCTGCGGCGCGAACCGGGCCATGATCTGCGGCTCGGTGAAGAACTGCATGGTGCCGATGACGGTGAAGATCGCGGCCAGCGAGATCGCCTGCTTGATCGCGGGCACCTTGACCCGCAGCGCGATCTGCACCGGCGTGGCGCCGTCGATCACCGCGGCCTCGTACAGCTCCCGCGGCACGCCCTGCAACGCCGAGTACAGGATGATCATGTTGTAGCCGGTCCACGCCCACGTCACGATGTTGCCCAGCGACACCAGCAGCAGCGAGACGCTGAAGAAGTCGATCGGGTCGCCGCCCACCAGGGTCGGCAGGTCCGCGAACGGGCCGAACGTGCGGCTGTAGAGAAAGCCCCACATCAGCGCGCCGACCACGGCGGGCACGGCGTAGGGCATGAACGCGATGAGCCGGAACGCCATGGCGAACTTCGTCGTGACGGCGTCCAGCACCAGCGCGCCGGCCAGCGCGATGCCGAGCATGATCGGGATCTGCACGAGTCCGAACAGGACGACCCGCAGCAACCCGTCCAGCAGCACCGGGTCGGTGAACGCGCGCACGTAGTTGCCGAGGCCGCTGAACCGCGTGCCGAGGGCGAGGCTCTTGGTGGACAGGCTGAGCCAGAACGCGTACCCCAGCGGCACGACCAGGAACGCGACGACGACGAGGAAGAACGGCAGGACGAACAGCATCCCGGCCACCGGGTGCGCGGTGACCCGGCGCGACCGCCGCCGGGCGCGGGACTCGACCGGTGCGGCCGGCGGGTCGTCGGCCTCGGACGCCGTGATCGGTAGGGACCGCGTCACGGTGGACCTCCTGACTGGGCCTGGGCGTGGGGACCGGCGGCCCGCCGTGACGGGCCGCCGGGTGCGTGGCGTTACTTGCTCACCTTGAAGCCCTGCTGCTCGGCGTAGGCGACGACGTTCTTCTGCGTCTCCTCCAACACCGTGCTCCACGGCCTGCTGCCTGACATCGCCTCGGCGCTGCGGTCGTTCAGCTCGCTGTACACGAAGTCCTGGAACGGCGTGAACTGGAACTCGCCCAGCTTCTCCGACACCGGCACGAAGATCTCGTTCACCTTCTGGCCGTTGAAGAAGTCGTAGGCCTTGCCGGTGAACGCCGGGTCCGCCGCGACGTCCCTGACCAGCGGGTAGAGGAACGCCTTGTCCAGTCCGATGTCCCAGGCCGCCTTGGACTTGCCGAACAGCTCCCGTGCCACGGTGGCCGCCGCCTTGGGGTTCTTGGCCTGCTTGGTCACGGTGAACGTGGAGCCGCCCCAGTCGCCCTGCTCGTCCGCGCCCGCGGTCCACTGCGGCATCGGCGCGACCGCCCACTTGCCCGAGGTGTTCTTCAGCGAGCCCGCCAGGTAGCCGGGCGTCCAGCCGGCCGCCGCCCAGGTCCAGTACTTGCCCGAGTCCAGCGCGGCGGAGGCGTCGGCGGTGAAGAACGGGTCCTTGGCCATGAGGCCCTTGTCGACCAGGTCGCCGTAGAACTCGACGACCTTCTTGCACTCCGGCGCGGTCAGGTTGATCTTCACCTGGTCCTTGGCGGTGGCCTGCGAGTAGCCGTACGGGCGGCAGCCCGCCTGCCACATCAGGCCGTTGATCCAGCCGCCGTCGCTGCCGAAGCTCGCGATGTGCGCGTTCGGGTCGGCCGCCTTGATCTTCACGGCCGCCTCGCCGTACTCGGCCCAGGTGGTCGGCACCGGGATGCCGTACTGGTCGAACAGGTCCTTGCGGTACATCAGCGCCATCGGGCCGCCGTCGACCGGGATCGCGTAGACCTTGTCGCCGTCGGTGGCCTGCTTCCACGCCCACTCGGCGTACAGGCCCTTGTCGTCGTTGGCCCCGTACTCGCCCATGTCCACCAGGGCGTCGAGGATGATGAAGGTCGGGATCTGCTGGAACTCGATCATGGCCACGTCCGGCGCGCCCTTGCCGGCGGTGAGGGCGGTCTTGAGCTTGGCGTAGTGGTCCGCCCCGGTGCCCGCGTTGGTCCACTCGACCTTGATGTCGGGGTGTGAGGCGTTGAACGCCTCGACCACCCCCTTGAACTCCGGGTACCAGGCCCAGACGGACACCGTCACGGGTCCGTCGTCGCCGCCCGCCCCGCCGCACGCGGCCACGGCGAGCAGGCCGCAGGCGGCGAGCCCCGCTCGGAGCTTCCTCAACCAGGTGGTGCCGAGCATGAGTGCGCCTTTCCGTCGCGCCATGCGTCGGGGCATGCGCGACCGCGATCACGGTGCGTGAACTAGACGTACAAGGTGTGCGTCGACCCCGCGAGGCGTGAGCTGGTGCCTGAAAGGTCGGGTCCGGGTGTCGCACCACGGCCGGCGGGTCCTGGGGATCCGACCGTGTCTGCCACCGTGGCACCGGGTCTTGCTGCGCTGCAAAGCACTATGGACGGGGTTTTGCTGCGCTGCAAGACCTCACCTGAAGTTAATCCAAACGAGATTTGAGACGGTGCCGAGCACCGGGCGACCCGGGGTTGTCGTCGCCGAGGTCGAAGTGCACACTCTTTTGCAGCGCTGTAGCGGTGGGGCCGCCGCGCCGGTCCGACGGAGGAGAACGATGCGCGACGCCACGCTGCGTGACGTAGCAGAGCTCGCGGGCGTGTCCGCGCGGACGGTCTCGAACGTGGTCAACGGCTACGCCAGGGTCACCGAGCGGACCCGCGAGAAGGTGGAGCGGGCGATCGAGGAGCTCGGCTACCGGCCCAACGTGCTGGCCCGCAACCTGGCCAACGGCCGGTCCGGGCAGATCGCGGTGGTCGTGCCGTACCTGGACACGCCCTACTTCGCCGAACTGCTCCAGGCGATCATCCCGAGGGCGCGCGAGCGCGGCTACAACGTCCTCATCGACCAGACCGACGGCGACCCGGCGCACGAGCGCGAGCTGATCCGCCGGGGCGCGCGGGCGCTGCTGTTCGACGGCATGATCTTCAGCCCGCTCGGCCTGGCGCAGGAGGACCTGGACGACGGCGACCCGACGCTGCCGCTGGTCGTGCTCGGCGAGCGTTCGTCCAACGGCGCGTTCGACCACGTCGGGATCGACGACGTGGCGGCGTCCCGTGAGGCGACCGCGCACCTGATCGGCCTGGGCAGACGCCGGATCGCGGCGATCGGCGACCAGCCGTACCCGACCGGTGAGGCCGCGCAACTGCGGACGCTGGGTTATCGGCAGGCCCACGCCGAGGCCGGGTTGCCGGTGGACGAGTCGTTGGTGATCCACACCCCGAGGTTCAACCGGGCCGACGGCTCGAGCGCGATGCGCCTGCTGCTCGACCGGGACGACCCGCCGGACGCGGTGTTCTGCTACAGCGACCTGGTCGCCCTCGGCGCGCTGCACGAGGTGCTGGAACGCGGCCTGCGCGTGCCCGAGGACATCGCCCTCATCGGGTACGACGACATCGAGGAAGGCCGCTACTCCAACCCGACGATCAGCACCATCTCGCCGGACAAGGTGACCATAGCGACCACCGCGGTGGAACGCCTGCTGGCCCGCATCACCAGCACCGAGCCGCTACCGGGCGTCGAGGTCCGCGCCGGCCACCGCCTGATCGCCCGCCAGAGCACCCTGGGCCGCCCCACCCCTCCCGAACGCTGACCTCACACACCCCGAACGCAGAACTCACCCGACCCGAACGTAGGACTCACCCGTCCTGAACGTAGGACTCACGCGTCCTGAACGTAGGACTCACGGGACCTGAACGTTCGACACGCGCGTTCTGAACGTAGGACACGCGCGAGAGTCCTACGTTCAGGTCGCGCGTGTCCTACGTTCAGGACGCGTGAGTCCTACGCTCAGAACGCGCGTGTCCTACGTTCAGGTCGCGCGTGTCCTACGTTCAGGACGACCGTGTCCTGCGTTCAGGTCGGGTGAGTTCGACGTTCAGGTTGGCGGCGGAAGAAGAAAGCGCTTTCCTGGGCTATTGACACCCCACCCCGCACGGCGGCAGCATCCTGTGTCGTCCTGTCGCTCTGCGAAGTTCTCTGATCGTTGTTGTTGGTTCACGACGCGTGGAACCGGGGTCCTGGTGGACAGACACAGACGTGTGCTCGTGGCGGCCGCCGTCACGCTCCTGCTGGGATCCGGCCTGGTCCCGAGCCCGGCGGCGATCGGTGAGCCGGCCGCCGTGCCGCACCCGGCCCGCGGCGGGAACTTCGACGGCTCGTGGAAGTTCGCGCTGGCCAACACCACCGGCGACGACGACCCGGCGTACGCCGACGCGGACGAACCGGACTTCGACGACTCCTCCTGGCGCACGCTCAACCTGCCGCACGACTGGTCGATCGAGCAGCCGATGACGCCCGCCGCCGGCAGCGGCACGGGCTACTTCCCCGGCGGCCTCGGCTGGTACCGCAAGACGTTCACGCTGCCGCGCTCCACCGCGGGCAAGGCGGTCTCGCTGGAGTTCGACGGCGTCTACATGGACTCCGAGGTCTACCTCAACGGCACGCTGGTCACCGCGCACCCCTACGGCTACACGGGTTTCGCGGTCGACCTCGCCACCGCCCACACCGACGGCCGGACGCCGAACGTGGTCGCGGTGAAGGTGCGCAACAAGCTGCCGAGCAGCCGCTGGTACTCCGGCAGCGGCATCAACCGGCACGTCGAGCTCGTCGTCACCGACCCGGTGCACGTCGCCCGCCACGGCACGTTCGTCACCACCCCGAACGTCGAACGCGAAGTCGGATCGGGTCACGCCACCGCGCACGTCCGCACCGACGTCGTCAACGACAGCGCTGCCCGAGACGTCGCCGTGCAGTACCGGATCAAGGACGCCAAGGGGCACGTGGTCGCACGGCACCGCGCCGCCGTCGACGGCACGACGGTCGAATCGGACATCCGCGTTCCCGAACCCGCCCTGTGGTCCATGGCGGACCCGAACCTCTACGCGCTGGAGACCGAGGTGACGGTCGCGGGCAGGACCGTGGACGCCACCAGCACCCGGTTCGGCTTCCGCTGGGTCCGGTTCGACGCGAACGAGGGCTTCTTCGTCAACGGCGAGTACCACAAGATCCAGGGCGTCGACCTGCACCACGACCAGGGCGCGCTCGGGTCCGCGGTGAACCGCGACGCGCTCGCCCGCCAGCTGAAGCTGATGAAGAGCATGGGCGTCAACGCCTTCCGCACCTCGCACAACCCGCCGTCGCCGGAGCAGGTCGAGCTCTGCGAGGAGCTCGGCATCGTGATGATGGTCGAGGCGTTCGACACCTGGCGGCGGCCCAAGATCCCCTACGACTACGGCCGGTTCTTCGAGGCGAACAGCGGCGCGGACATCAAGGAGATGGTGCACGCGGCGAAGAACTCCCCCGCCGTCGTGCTGTGGTCGGTCGGCAACGAGATCCCGGACTTCCACTCCGTGCCGTTCGGCCCGGACACCGCCCAGCGGCTGGCCGCCGACATCCGGTCGATCGACGCCAGCCGGCCGATCGTGTTCGGCTCGGACGCCTACCGCCGGGTGCCCGCCACGGGTTCCGGCCCTGACCGGATCCTCACCGCGCTGGACGGCCTCGGCCTGAACTACAACACCGCCGGCGCGGTGGACGCGTTGCACGCCAAGTACCCGGACAAGTTCATCTTCGAGTCGGAGTCGTCGTCCTCGACGTCCACCCGCGGCACGTACCAGGACCCGTTGCTGGTCAACACCGGCGAGAACCACACGCCCGGCAAGCGCGCGGTGTCGTCGTACGACAACAACATGGCGTCGTGGACGTTGAGCGGCGAGTACGGGCTGAAGAAGGACCGGGACCGCAAGTACTTCCTCGGCCAGTTCCTCTGGGCGGGCATGGACTACATCGGCGAGCCGACGCCGTTCGACGGCGTGTTCCCGGTGCGCACGTCGCACTTCGGCGCGATGGACACGGCCGGCTTCCCCAAGGACCTCTACTACCTGTTCAAGAGCCAGTGGACGACCGACCCGATGGTGCACGTCGTGCCGATGGACTGGACGGACCACGAGGTGGGCGAGCCGGTGCAGGTCTGGGCCTACGCGAACGTCGAGGCGGTCGAGCTGTTCCTCAACGGCAGGTCGCTCGGCGTGCGGGCGTTCGACCGCAAGAAGACCTCGTACGGCAAGGAGTACCTGGAGACGACCGAGCCGAGCGGCGACGACAAGAACGTCACCACCGGGCCGTTCCCCGGCAGCTACACCAGTCCGAACGGCAGCGCGGGCAAGCTGCACCTCACGTGGACCGTGCCGTTCGAGCCGGGTGAGCTGGTCGCGGTGGCACGCGAAGGCGGCAGGCAGGTCGCACGGGACGTCCTGCGCACGGCCGGTGCGGCGGCCGGGGTGAGGCTGACGCCGGACCGGGAGGTCGTGACGGCGGACGGCCGGTCGTTGGCCTACGTCACCGCCGACGTGGTCGACCGCGACGGCGTGGTGGTGCCGGGCGCGGCGAACCGGGTCACGTTCTCCGTCACCAACGGCCGGCTCGTGGGCGTGGACAACGGGCGGCCGGAGAGCACGGAGCCGTACCAGTCGGACGGCATGACGGCGTTCCACGGCAAGGTGCTCGCGATCGTGCAGTCCGATGCGCGCGGCGGTCCCATCACGGTGAAGGCGACGTCACCCGGGCTGCGGTCCGGTCGCACGTCGGTGCTCGCCCTCCCCCGCGGCGACGAGGGGCCGGGCGGCCTGACCCCGGTCCTGACGCCCTCGACGGCGCCGAGCAGCCCGGTGGTGGACGCGAGCTACAGCGGTCGGGCTACCACGGTGCCGGCGAAGATGGTGGACGGCGACCCGGCCACCCGGTGGTCGAACGCCTACAGCAAGCAGGCCACCCAGGTGCTGCCCGCCGTGTCGTCGGCGCACGCGAGCGACTGGGTCTCGGTGGCGTGGCCGCAGGCGCGCGTGGTCGGCGGGGTGACGTCCTACTTCACCGCGGACGCCGCGCACCAACTGCCCGCCTCGGTCCGGGTGGAGCACTGGGACGGCGCCGCGTGGAGGCAGGCGACGAACGCCCGGGTCGACTGGGCCGCCGCCGCGGGGCAGCCGACCCGCATCACGTTCGACCAGGTGACGACGACGCAGGTCCGGATCACCATGACCAGCCGTGCGCCGGGGACGTCCACCGGCTTCCTCGGCATCGACGAACTCCAGGTGAACGGGAGCCCGTGATGGCAAAGGTGAACCGTCGGACCTTCCTGGGTGGCGTGGCCGCCGCGTACGCGCTCCCGTTCGGCACGGGCAGCGCGCAGGCCGCAGCCGAACCACCGCGACAGGCCGCGCTCACGTGGCTCGAAGGCGGCACGCCCGGCACGCACGCCGGCACCACGTGGGGCGTGCCGTGGCCGCGTGGCGCGTTCGGCAGGGACCAGACGTTCTCGCTGGTCACGTCGACCGGAGAGCAGGTGCCGGTGCAGACGTGGGCCACCGGTGTCTGGCCGGACGGCTCGCTGAAGTGGAGCGCGCACGCGATCAGCGGGCCGACCGCCGCCGCCGGGTACCGGCTGGAGCCCGGACCCGCGAAGGCGCCGGCGCAGGCGGTCACGGTCGAGGACAAGCGGGAGCACGTCGTCGTGCGCACGGGCGTGATCGAGGTGACCGTGCGCAAGAGCGGCGCGGACCTGATCGAGCGGATCGCGCGCGGCGGCCAACCCGTGGTGGAGCACGGGCACCTGGTCGCGCTGCGCCAGGACCACGACGAGGACGAGGACGCCGGCAGCGCGAGGCGGGAGAAGTTCGTCAGCGCCGTCCGCAACGTCATCGTGGAGCAGAGCGGTCCGGTGCGGGCCGTGCTGCGCGTCGACGGCGTGCACCGGGGCGGGCAGCGGCGGCGCGAGTGGCTGCCGTTCACCGTGCGGTTGTACTTCTTCGCGGGCACCGACAGCATCCGGATGACGCACACGTTCGTGTGGGACGGCACGGAGGACGACTACCTGCGCGGCCTCGGCATCCGGTTCGGGGTGCCGATGCGCGACGAGCTGTACGACCGGCACGTCCGGTTCGGCGGCGAGGAGGGCGGGTTGCTGCGCGAGGCCGTGCGCGGCATCACCGGCCTGCGCCGCGATCCCGGTGCGGCGGTGCGCGAGGCGCAGGTGGCGGGCCGGAAGCTGCCCCCGGTGTCCACTTGGGACACTCGGGTGAGCACCAGGCTGCCGCTGATCCCGGCGTGGGGCGACTACAGCCTCAGCCAGCTCACCGCGGACGGGTTCGCGATCCGCAAGCGCACCAAGCCCGGCCACACGTGGGTCGACGTGGACGCGGGACGGCGTGCGCCCGGCCTCGGGTACGTCGGCGGCGTGAGCGGCGGCCTGGCGTTCGGGCTGCGCAACTTCTGGCAGCTGCACCCGACCCAGCTCGACGTCCGCGGTGCGGCGGGCGACAGGGCTGAGGTGACGGTCTGGCTGTGGTCGCCGGACGCGCGTCCGATGGACCTGCGCTTCTACCACGACGGCCTGGGCATGGACACGTTCGCGGAGCAGTTGGAGGGCCTCCAGATCACCTACGAGGACTACGAGCCGGGGTTCGGCACGGCGTACGGCGTGGCGCGCACGAGCGAGCTGACGTTGTGGGCGCTCGGCGCGACGCCGGACGACGCGAGCCTGGCGGCCATGGCACAGGCGGTGCAGACGCCGCCGTTGCTGGTCGCGCCGCCGGAACACCTGCTCGGGGCGGGTGTGTTCGGCGACTGGTCGCTGGTGGACCGCTCGACGCCGGCGCGGGCGGCGATCGAGGACCGGCTGGACTTCCTGTTCGACTACCACCGCGACCAGGTGGAGCAGCGCCGCTGGTACGGATTCTGGAACTACGGCGACGTGATGCACACCTACGACGCCGACCGGCACCAGTGGCGCTACGACGTCGGCGGTTACGCGTGGGACAACTCGGAGCTGTCGACGGACCTGTGGCTCTGGTACGCCTACCTGCGCAGCGGGCGGTCGGACGTGTTCCGGATGGCCGAGGCGATGACGCGGCACACCGGTGAGGTCGACGTCTACCACCTGGGCCAGTGGAAGGACCTGGGCAGCAGGCACAACGTGCTGCACTGGGGGTGCAGCGCCAAGCAGTTGCGGATCAGCACGGCGGCGAACCGCCGGTTCTACTACTTCCTCACCGCCGACGAGCGGGTGGGCGACCTGTTGCGGGAACTGGTGGACGCGGACCGGACGTTCGTCGCGCTGGACCCGTTGCGCAAGATCCGCACCGAGCCGTACACGCCGGACCCGAAGGCGTTGGCGGTCGGGCTCGGCACGGACTGGGGCGCGCTGGCGGCGGCGTGGCTGACCGAGTGGGAGCGCGGCGGCGACCCGGTCGCGCGGCAGAAGCTCCTGGGCACGGTCGAGGACATCGGAGCGCTCAAGAACGGCTTCGTCACCGGTGAGGCGCTGTACGACCTGGAGACGGGCCGGTTCGCCACCGATCGGGTGCAGGTCAGCGTGTCGCACCTGTCGGCGGTGTTCGGGTTGGTCGAGATCTGCAGCGAGCTGATCGACGTCCTGGACCGGCCCGCGTTCGAGAAGGCGTGGTTGCAGTACTGCCGGCTGTACGGCGCGACGACCGCGGAGCAGCAGGCCGAGGTCGGCGGCTCGTGGAACCTCGGGTTCCGCCAGATGCACTCGCGCCTCACCGCGTACGCGGCGGCGCGGACCGGGGACGACGCGTTGGCCCAGCGGGCGTGGAACGAGTTCTTCGCGGGGCAGGACGGGTACGGGCCGGGACTGCCGTGGCGGTCGAGCAGGGTCGAGGGCCCGAACGCGTTGCGCCCGGTGGACGAGGCCCCGTTCGTGTCGACCAACGCCTCCGCCCAGTACGGGCTGGCCGCGATCCAGAACCTGGCGCTGGTGGGTGACAAGCTGCCGCCGGAGCGGGTGGACCGCTAACCGCCCGACCGGTCCTGAACGTTGAACTCACCTGTTCTGAACGTAGGACACGCGCGACCTGAACGTAGGACACGCGCGACCTGAACGTAGGACTCTCGGGTGAGTGCTAGGGGCGGGTGCGGGGGATGACCAGGCCGGATTCGTAGGCGGCGACGACGGCCTGGGTGCGGTCGCGCAGGCCCAGTTTGCCCAGGATGCGGCTCACGTGGGTCTTGACGGTTTCCTCGGTGACCACCAGGCGGGCCGCCACTTCGGGGTTGGACAGGCCCTCGGCGATCAGTCGCAGCACCTGGGTCTCCCGGGGCGTCAGGGTGGAGAGGACGGGCGCGGGCGGTGAGGGGCGCAGGCGGGCGAACTCGCCGATCAGGCGGCGGGTGACGGTCGGCGCGAGCAACGCCTCGCCGGCCGCGACGACCCGCACCGCGTCGAACAGCCGCTCCGCCGTCACGTCCTTGAGCAGGAACCCGCTGGCCCCTGCCCGCAACGCGTCGTAGACGTACTCGTCCAGGTCGAACGTCGTGAGGATCAGCACCCGCGGCGCGTCCGGGCCGCCGAGTTGCCGGGTGGCCTCGATGCCGTCCACGCCCGGCATCCGCACGTCCATGAGCACCACGTCCGGTGACAGCTCGCGGCACGTCCGCACCGCCTCGCCGCCGTCGGACGCCGTGCCGACGACGGTGAAGTCGGGCTGCGTGTCGAGCAGCGCCGCGTACCCGGTGCGGATCACCTGGTGGTCGTCGGCGACCACGATCCGGACGCCGCTCACCCGTCCGCCCTCGTCGGGAGGCTGGCCTCGACCAGGAACCCGCCGACCGCCGCCGGACCGGTGCGCAACCGTCCGCCGACGGCCGCCGCGCGTTCCCTCATCCCGGTCAACCCGTGCCCGCCGGCCGGTGCGGCGACGGCCGGGCCGGGGCCGTTGTCCCTGATGCGCAACCGCAACGCCTCCTCGGTGTAGTGCAGCTCCACGTCGACCGACGCGCCGGGGGCGTGCCGCCGCGCGTTCGTCAGGGCTTCCTGGACGATCCGGTAGGCGGCCAGCTCGACGCCCGGGTCCAGCCCGGCCGGCGTGCCGGACACGATGAGCCGCGCGCCCGCCCCGGACGTGTCGCGCACGTCGTCCAGCAGTTCGTTGAGCTGCTGCAACCCCGGCTGCGGGTGCCGGTCGGCGACCTCCTCGGGCGCGTCCTCGCGCAGCACGCCCAGCAGCCGCCGCATCTCGGTCAGCCCGGCCCGCGCGGTGTCGCCGATCTCCGACAGCCGCTGCGCGCCGGCGGCGGGCATCCCGGGCGTGGTCAGCCGCGCGGTCTCGGCCTGGACCGCGATCATCGAGATGTGGTGCGCGACGACGTCGTGCAGCTCGCGGGCGATCCGGGCCCGTTCGCCCCGGGCGGTGTGCTCGACCAGGCTCTCGGCCACGGCCTGCCGGGCGGCCCGGTGCACCAGCGCCTCGCCGCGCGCCCACCGGGCGATCCCGGTCCACCCCGCCGCCAGGCTCGTCGCCGCCGCCAGCACCGTCATCGCGTCACCGCCCCGGACGAGCGCCGGCACCAGGTACGGCACGGCCAGGCACGTCGCCAGGACCTGCCCGCCGACCCGGCCCAGCCGGTGCAGCACCACCAGTTGCGCGACCAGTCCCGCCACCGTGAGGGCGTGGAACAGCCCGAGCGACAACACCCCCGCCGCCGTCACCGCGATCGCCGCCGCCGTCGGGCGCAGGAACGCCGGCGGCACGGTGGTCGCCAGCGCGAGCAGGCCGAGCACCAGGACGAGCTGCGGATCCGCGCCGGCGGTCACGGCGCGCGCGACGGCCTCGCCCACCGCACCCACGCCCAGCACCACCACCGCGGCCACCGGCGCGTGCGGGTCGTCGGCCAACCTCCGCACCCAGCCCTCTTCGCTCACGTGGAGCATTGTCGTCGCCGACCCGCCCGCACGCGTCACCGCAGGTGGTGACACCGCTGTCCCCCGCAGGAGGGATGCCGCTCCCCCACGTCAGCGACGGCGGAGACGGCTCTCCCGCGTGACGACCGCGACCGCCGCCGCTGCCTAGCCTTCCCGGCATGGAAGCAACCATCGAAGTCTCCGGGCTGCGCAAGCGGTACGGGCCGACCGTGGCGCTGGACGGGATGACGTTCACCGTCGCGCCCGGCAAGGTCACCGGCTTCGTCGGCCCCAACGGCGCCGGCAAGTCCACCACGATGCGGGTCATCCTCGGCCTGGACTCGGTCGACGAGGGGCACGCGCTGGTCGGCGGCCGGCCGTACCGCAGCCTGCGGCACCCGTTGCATCAGGTGGGGTCCTTGTTGGACGCGTCCGCGCTCCAGCCCGGCCGCACCGGCCGCAACCACCTGCTGTGGCTGGCCCACTCCCAGGGCCTGGGCGCGCGGCGGGTGGACGAGGTGGCCGAACAGGTCGGTCTCACGTCGGCGATCCGGCGCAAGGCGGGCGGCTACTCGCTGGGGATGCGGCAGCGGTTGGGCATCGCGGCGGCGCTGCTCGGCGACCCGCCGGTGCTCGTGCTGGACGAGCCGGTGAACGGCATGGACCCCGAGGGCATCCGGTGGGTGCGGGGTTTCCTGCGGTCGCTGGCCGCCGAGGGCCGGGCGGTGCTGGTGTCCAGCCACCTGATGAGCGAGTTGCAGGACACCGCCGAGCACGTGGTGATCGTCGGTCGGGGCAAGGTGATCGCCGACGTCGGCGTGGCCGAGCTGATCGAGGCCGCGTCCGGCGCGCGGGTCACGTTGCGCACCAGCGCCCGCACGGAGGCGATGACGGTGCTGGCGCGGGCGGGTGCGACGGTCGCCGTCACCGGGACGGACGCGCTCACCGTGTCGGGGCTGTCCGGTGAACGGGTGGTGGCGCTGCTCGGGGAGAGCGCGGTGCCGTTCTCCGAGGTGTCGGCGCACCGGGCGTCCCTCGAAGAGGCCTACATGGAGCTGACCAGGGACGCGGTCGAGTTCCACGCGGCCGAGGAGGCGTCGCGGTGACCGGGTTCTGGCGGCCGCTGCGCGCCGAGTGGACGAAGCTGCGCACCGTGCGCGGCTGGGTGTTCGGGCTCGTCGCGGCGGCACTGGTGATCGTGCTGATGGGGTTGTTCGCGGCGGCGGCGAGCAACTTCTCGTGCAGCGGCCCGGACGGCAAGCCTTGTGCGGGCTCCACGCCCACGCTGGGGCCGGGCGGCGAGCCGGTGGTCGACAACTTCGCGTTCGCGCACCAGGCGTTCACCGGTGACGGCAGCATCACCGCGCGCGTGACGTCACTGACCGCGGTGTCCCCTTCGGACGGTCAGCCGGACACGCAGCCGTGGACCAAGGGCGGGATCATCATCAAGCAGGGCACCACGCCGGGCTCGCCGTACGCGGCGTTGACGCTGACCGGCGGGCACGGGGTGCGGTTGCAGCACAACTTCACCGGGGACGTCGCGGGCACCCTGCACACGATGCCGAGCTGGCTGCGCCTGACCCGGTCGGGCGACACGATCACCGGCCACGAGTCGCCCGACGGCGTGAACTGGCACCTCGTCGGCACGGTGACCCTGCCCGGGCTGCCGCCGACCGTGCGGGCCGGGCTGTTCGCGACCTCGCCGAACCACGAGGTGATCACCGAGTCGTTCGCCGGGGCCAGTGGCGACAGCTACCCGACGCGGGCGACGGCCACGTTCGACCGGATCGACCTCCAGGGTTCGTGGCCGGACCGGAAGTGGGTCGGCGAGGCCGTGGGCGGCCGGGGTGAGCCCGCAGACGTCGACGTGACCGCGGGCGGCGTCGCGGTGAGCGGGTCGGGCAACATCGCGCCGATCGTGGCCGGGCGGGGCGGGCTGGGCAGGACGGTCGAGGGCAGGCTGGTGGGCGCGTTCGCCGGGCTGATCGCGGTCATCGTGGTCGCGGCGACGTTCATGACCTCGGAGTACCGGCGCGGCCTGATCCGCACGAGCCTCGCCGCGAGCCCGCGGCGCGGTCGGGTGCTGGCGGCGAAGTCCGCGGTGATCGCCGCGGTCACGTTCGTCGTCGCGCTGGTCGCTGCCCTGGTCACGGTGCCGTTGGTGCGGGCGGTCGAGGTGGGCAAGGGGTTCTTCGAGTTCCCCGTGCCGACCGCGACCGAGGTGCGGGTGGTCGTCGGCACGGCGGCGCTGCTGGCGGTGGCGGCGGTGTTCAGCCTGGCCGTCGGCACGGTGCTGCGGCGCAGCGCGGGCGCGGTGGCGGTGGTGATCGTGGCGATCGTGCTGCCGTACATCCTGGCGATCGCGTCCGTGCTGCCGACCGGGCCGTCGGACTGGCTGCTGCGGATCACGCCGGCCGCCGCGTTCGCCGTGCAGCAGAGCCTGCCGGAGTACGAGCAGGTGACGGCCGGTTACGCGCCCGCCGACGGCTACTTCCCGCTGAGCCCGCTGGGCGGTTTCGCGGTGCTGTGCGGTTACACGGCGGTCGCGCTGGGCGTGGCGGTCTTCGTGCTGCGGCGGAGGGACGCGTGAAGGAAGCGCTGCGGGTGGAGTGGACGAAGCTGCGCACGGTGGCGGGCACGGCGTGGCTGCTGGCCGCGGTGGTGCTGCTGACCGTGGCGCTGGGCGCGGCGGCGTCGGTCGCCTGCGCCGACACCGGGTGCGGCGACCCGGCGAAGACCAGCCTGACCGGGATCGCGTTCGGGCAGGCCGTGGTCGCCGTGCTGGCCGTGCTCGCGGTCGGCGGCGAGTACAGCACGGGGATGATCCGGGTGACGCTCGCCGCGCTACCGCGCCGGTCGACCGTGCTGGCGGCGAAGGCGGCCGTGGTCGGCGCGCTGGTGCTGGTGGCGGGTGCGGCGGCGGTGCTCGTGTCGGTGCTGGTGGGGCGGTTCGCGCTGGCCGATGTCGCGGTGCTGTCGTTGGCCGACGGGCCGGTGGTGCGCGCGGCCGTCGGCTCGGTGCTGTACCTGGTGCTGGTCGGGTTGCTGAGCCTGGGCGTGGCCACGGCGGTGCGTGACGCGGCGGCGGCCATCGGCGTGGTGCTCGGGCTGCTGTACCTGTTCCCGATCGTGGCCGCGGTGGTGTCCGACCCGGACTGGTTCAAGCGGTTGCAGCGGATCAGCCCGATGACGGCGGGGCTGGCGGTGCAGGCGACCGCGAACGTCGACAGCCTGCCGATCAGCCCGTGGGCGGGCCTGGGCGTGCTGGGGCTGTGGGCGGCGGGCGCGCTCCTGGTCGGCGGCCTGCTGCTCCGGCTGCGTGACGCCTAGTCCTTCGCCGGCCGGGGCAGCAGGAGGTGCACGGCGAAGCCCGCCACGGTCGTCAGGACCACCTGGTAGAGGATCGAGAGCCGCGGGTCGCTGCCGACCGTGAACACCGCGTCCAGCCCGGTCGTCACCACGCCCGCGAGGGTGAGCAGGCCGGTCACGTGCCAGCCGAAGAACCCGGCCGCCCAGGCGACCAGCGGCCAGCGGTTGCGGTCGGGTCGGCGCAGCACCAGGTAGGTGGAGAACGCGGCGGCGGCGTTGAAGAGCACGCCGACGAGCCGGAGCTCGGCGAGGTCCTCGGACAACAGCGTGGAAAGCGTTTGCGCCACCACGAGCGCGATCACCGACCAACACCCGACCCGGATTTTGTCCACGGCGCGGATGCTAGGTCAACGGGGTCGGGATCGGGCGGACGGGCACGTCCGCCCACCGGTCCACGGCGGGGATCCGGGGAGACGGTGACCACAATTGCGTAATTTCGCAATTGCTCACCTCGTATAGTCACGCGGTCCCCCGTGTGAGGAGTGCCGTGCCCGTTCCGCTGTACCAGGCCAAGGCCGAGTTCTTCCGGATGCTGGGCAACCCCGTCCGCATCCGGGTGCTGGAGCTGCTCCAGGACGGTCCGCTGCCCGTGCGCGAGCTGCTGGCCGCGATCGAGGTCGAGGCGCCGAACCTGTCGCAGCACCTCGCCGTGCTGCGCCGGTCCGGCATCGTGACCGCGACCCGTGAAGGCCCCACCGTGGTGTACGCGCTGGCAGGCGGTGACGTGGCGGAGCTGATGCGCGCGGCCCGGCGGATCCTCACCGAGATGCTGGCCGGGCAGAACCAACTGCTCGGCGAGCTGCGGAACGCGGAAGCCGGCGCGCCGTGACGTCCGTCCGCGCACGGCTGCGCGCGCTCTCCCCCACCAGGGCCGACCTGGCCGCGATGGGACGGCAGCCGAGGCGCGACCTGGTCGCGGGCCTGACCGTGGCGGTCGTGGCGCTGCCGTTGGCGCTGGGGTTCGGCGTGTCGTCCGGGCTGGGCGCGCAGGCCGGGTTGGCGACGGCGGTCGTGGCGGGTGCGCTGGCGGCCGTGTTCGGCGGCTCGCACCTCCAGGTGTCCGGGCCGACCGGTGCGATGACGGTCGTGCTCGTGCCGATCGCGGCGGCCCACGGCGCCGGCGGTGTGCTGACCGTGGGCCTGATCGCCGGCCTGCTGCTGGTCGTGCTCGCCGTCGCCCGCGCCGGTCGGGCGATGCGGTACGTGCCGGCATCCGTGGTGGAGGGCTTCACGCTCGGCATCGCGTGCGTGATCGGGCTCCAGCAACTGCCGAACGCGCTGGGCGTGCCGGTGGGCGACGGGGAACGGGTGCTCGTGATCGCGTGGGACGCGGTGCGCGACTTCGCCGTGACGCCGAACTGGACGGCGATCGGGGTGGCCGTCGCGGTGGCGGCGGTGATGCTGGCGGGCGCGCGGTGGCGGCCGACCGTGCCGTTCTCGATCGTGGCGGTGATCGCGGCGACGCTGGTCGTGACGGTGTTCGGCTGGGACTCGGTGGCACTGATCGGGCCGTTGCCGGCGGGCCTGCCGACGCCGTCCCTGGCGTTCCTCGACCCGGCCGCCGTGGCGGGGCTGCTGCCGTCGGCGGTCGCGGTGGCGGCGCTGGCCGCGCTGGAATCGCTGCTGTCGGCGTCGGTGGCGGACGGGATGACGGTGGGGCAGCACCACGACCCGGACCGGGAGCTGTTCGGGCAGGGGCTGGCCAACATCGCCGCACCGCTGTTCGGCGGCGTGCCCGCGACCGGCGCGATCGCGCGCACGGCGGTCAACGTCCGCACCGGCGCCGGTTCGCGGCTGGCCGCGCTGACCCACGCCGCGCTGCTGGCGGTCATCGTCTACGCCGCCGCGCCGCTGGTGGGGCGGATCCCGCTGGCGGCGCTGGCCGGGGTGCTGCTGGCGACCGCGATCCGGATGATCGAGGTGGGCAGCCTGGCCGCGATGGCCCGCGCCACCCGGTCGGACGCCGCCGTGCTGGCCCTGACCGCGACCGCCACCGTCGTGCTCGACCTGGTGTACGCGGTGATCCTCGGCCTGCTGGCGGCGGGCGCGCTGGCGTTGCGGGCGGTGGCGCGGCAGGCCCGGCTGGACCGGGTCGACCTGGCCGACGACCTGCCCGCCGCGACGAGCGACGAGGAGCACGCCCTGCTGGCGCAGCACATCGTCGCCTACCGCATCGACGGCCCGCTGATCTTCGCCGCGCACCGGTTCCTGCTGGAGCTGCCGGACATCACGGACCTGTCGGCGCTGGTCCTGCGCATGTCACGGGTCACCACGATCGACGCCAGCGGCGCCCTGGTGCTCAAGGACACCGTCGACAAGCTCGAACAGCGCGGCATCACCGTCTACGTCTCGGGCATCCGCGACGGTCACCACCAGCCGTTGGAGGCGTTGGGCGTGATCACCCGCCTGCACGACGCCGGCCGCGTCTTCGCCACCACGCCGGAAGCCATCGCGGCGGCGCGCCACCACCTGGTCGAACGCGGTGTGCTGCCGTCGCCCGAAACCCCCGTGGTGGATCGATAAGCTGGTTCGATGCGCGTGTTGTTCACCTTCATCGGCGGCATGGGTCACTTCCGGCCGCTGGTGCCGCTCGCCTCGGCCGTGGCCGCCGCCGGTCACACCGTGGCGGTCGCGGCCGGCCCGCACCGGCGTGAGGCGGTCGAGGCGGCCGGGTTCACGGTGGCGCCGGTGGGCGAGGAACGCCCCGAACCCACGCAGGTCGGGGCGTTGCTCGTGCCCGACCGGGAACGGGACGCGCTCGAACTGCGCGACGGCTTCGTGCGGCGGGGCGCGGCCGAGAGGGTGCCGCTCTACCTGGACCTGTTCGAGCGGTGGCGTCCGGACGTGGTGGTGTGCGAGGAAGTGGACTTCGGCAGCGTGCTCGCGGCCGAGAAGCTCGGGCTGCCCTTCGCGAACGCCCAGGTGATCGCGTCGGGGGCGTTCGTGCGGCCGGAGGTGGTCGGCGAGGCGGTGGGCGAGCTGCGCGCGGGCCTCGGCCTGCCGCCCGACCCGGACCTGGGGATGCAGCACCGGCACCTGCTGCTGTCGCCGTTCCCGCCCAGCTTCCGTGACCCTGCGTTCCCGTTGCCCGCCACGGCTTTCCCGATCCGACCGCCGGTGGGGCAGCCGGTCCGGTCCGACCGGCCGACCGTGTACTTCACCCTGGGCACGGCGTTCAACACCGAGTCGGGCGACCTGTTCTCGCGCGTCCTGGCCGGGCTGCACGACCTGCCGGTGGACGTGATCGCCACCGTGGGCAAGCAGGTCGACCCGACCGCGTTCGGCGCGCAGCCGCCCGGTGTGCGCGTCGAGCGCTTCGTGCCGCAGGAATCGGTGCTGCCGCGGTGCGACCTGGTGATCTCGCACGGCGGTTCGGGCAGCGTCATCGGCGCGTTGGCGCACGGGCTGCCGACCGTGCTGCTGCCGATGGGCGCCGACCAGCCGCAGAACGCCGAGCAGTGCGCGCGGCTGGGCGTGGGCCGGGAGCTGGATCCCGTCGCCGCCACGCCGGACGACGTGCGCGCCGCGGTGGCGGAGGTGCTGGCGGACCCGGGTTACCGGCGGGCGGCGGAACGCGTGCGGGAGGAGATGCTGGCGCTGCCCGAGCCCGGCGCCGCGGTGCCGCTGCTGGAGCGGCTCGCTACCTGGTCCGGTCGCGGTTCGGCACGATGAGGCCGCTCTCGTAGGCGACGACGACGGCCTGCGCGCGGCTGGACAGGCCGAGCTTGCCCATCGTGCGCTTGACATGCGTCTTGACGGTCGCCTCGCTGAGCACCAGGCGTTGGGCGATCTGGCCGTTGGTGAGCCCGTTGCCGACCAGGCGCAGCACCTCGGTCTCGCGGGCGGTCAGGGCCTGGAGCTGGGGCGCGCCGATGGCGGTGGCGCGGTGGTGCTGGGCATAGGTCTCGATCAGCCGGTGGGTGATGTGCGGCGCGACCAGGATGTCGCCGGCGGCGATGGTGCGGACGGCGGAGATGATCCGCTCGGGCGGGGTGTCCTTGACCAGGAAGCCCGACGCGCCCTCGCCCAACGCGGTGTAGACGTACTCGGGCAGGTCGAACGTGGTCAGGACGACGATCCGGGGCGGGTCGGCGGGCTCGGTGTCGGCGGTGGCGGCGGAGGCGGTGTCGGAGGCGGAGGCGGAGGCGGAGGCGGAGGTGGTGGCGGAGGTGGTGGCGGTGGCGGAGGTGGTGGCGGTGGCGGAGGTGGTGGCGGTGGCGGAGGTGGTGGCGGTGGCGGCGGTGGTGGCGGTGGCGGTGGCGGCGGTGGTGGCGGTGGGCTCGCGGTGGGCGGCGAGGATGAGCCTGGTGGCGGCGATGCCGTCCAGCACGGGCATCCGGATGTCCATCAGGATCACGTCGGGCGAGGTCCGGGCCGCCAGCGCCACGGCCTGCTCGCCGTCGGCCGCCTCGCCCACGACCTCGAAACCCGGCGCGGCGGTGAACAGGGCGACCAGGCCCGCCCGGATGAGCGCCTGGTCGTCGGCGACGAGCACGCGGATCGTCACCTCGCCGCCACCTCGGCCATCGGCAGCCGCAGGACCACGCCGAACCCGCCGTCGGCCGTCGGCCCCGCGGTGAGCACGCCCCCGTACAGCTCGGCGCGCTCCTTCATGCCACGAATGCCGTGGTGGCTCGGGCTCGACGCGCCCGCGTCGCGCGCCGCCCGGCCGTTGTCGGTCACCTTGAGCACCAGGGTCTGCTCCCCGTAGTCGACGTCGATCCGCGCGGTGGCCTGCCCGGCGTGCTTGAGCACGTTGGTCAACGACTCCTGCACCACCCGGTAGGCGCACAGGTCCGGCCCCGGCTGGAGGTCACGCGCCACGCCCGTCATCGTCACGTCCACCGGCAGCCCGGCGCCGCGGGCCCGCTCGACCAGCTCGTCCAACGCCGCCAAGCCGGGTTGCGGCCGGTAGTCCTCGTCGTGGTCCACCCGCAGCACGTCGAGCAGGCGCCGCATCTCGGTCAACGCCTCACGGCTCGTGTCCCCCACGGTGGTGATCGCCGCGCGCGCCGTCGTCAGGTCGGTGTCCAGCACGTACTGCGCCACACCGGCCTGCAACGAGATCACCGACATGTGGTGCGCGACGATGTCGTGCAGCTCCCGGGCGATGCGCACCCGTTCGTCCGCGACCGCCCGCGCCGCCTCCTCCGCCAGCCGCTCGGCCCGGTGCGCCCACCGCCGGGTGCCCTCGCCGAGCATCCACGCGCCGACCACGATCAGCACCGACTGCGCCACCTCGGACCACGACACCACGGCGACCCGCAGGAACGCCACCACGATCACCACCGTCGTCACCGCGAACACCACGGCGGCCATCGGCCGGGACCGCAGGGTGGCCACGGTGAACATGCCGACGAGCACACCGATCCCGGCGCTGGGCAGGCCGCCGAACCCGACCAGGCTGTAGGCCGCCAGCGCGCCCAGCATCACCGCCATGGTCGCCACCGGCGCGAGCTGGCGCAGCGCGATCGGCGCGACGGTGAGCGCGGCCAGCACGTACGCCGGCCACGTGAACGCGCCGTTCTGCTCCACCGTGGTCACCACGGTCAACGTGGTCAGCACCACCGCGAGCAGCAGGTCCAGCCGGATCGGCTTGAGGTTCGCCAGCACCAGCCCACGGTAGTGGCGTCGCGGCACGCCCGTCGCCACCCCGTGGGCGGATCCTCCGCTACCACCACGGGGGTAGGCGGGTTGCCGTCGTGGGGCGACGACGCGAGCACGCCGCGTGCCTACCGTTCGGTGACATGAAACGACTTCGTGCGACAGCCGTGATCGCGGCCCTGGCCCTGACCGTGACGGGCACCGCCCACGCCGAGCACCGCACCGACACCAGGACCCTCCAGCGGCTCGCCGACGCGATGCTCGCCCAGGGCGCGCCCGGCGTGCTGGTCGGAGTGGACACCGCGCGCGGCGACGTGCGGGTGCGCAGCGGGTACGGCGACGTCGACCGGCGCACGCCCGTGCCGTGGCGGGCGAAGTTCCGCATCGGCAGCTACACCAAGACGTTCGTGGCGGCGACCGTGCTGCACCTCGTCGGCGAGGGCCGGCTGTCCCTTGAGGACACCGTCGACCGGTGGCTGCCCGGCGTCGTCACGGGGAACGGCAACGACGGCACGAAGATCACCGTGCGAAACCTGTTGCAGCACACCAGCGGCCTGCCCAACTACGTGGGTCGACTGCCGGAGCTGTTCCTGGAGGCGAAGTTCGACGACGTCCGGTTCCGGACCTACCGGCCCGAGCAGCTCGTCGCGCTGGCCGTGCGGGAGAAGCCGGACTTCCAGCCGGGCGAGCGGTGGAGCTACTCCAACACCGGCTACGTCCTGGCCGGGATGATCATCGAGCGCGTCACCGGCAACACCTGGCAGCACGAGGTGCGCACCCGCATCGTGGAGCCCCTCGGCCTGCGCGACACCTTCTTGCCGGGCACGTCGCCGTTCCTGCCCGAGCCGCACGCCACGGCTTACGAGCGGTTCCCGGAGAAGGGCCTGGAAGCCGACCCGAACGACCCTCGGTACGGCCGGGCGATCGACGTGACGCGGTACAACCCGTCCTGGGGCGGCGCGGCCGGTGACATGATCAGCACCACCGCGGACGGCAACGCGTTCCTCAAGGCGCTGCTCGGCGGCAGGGTGCTGCGGCCCGCGCAGCTCGCCGAGATGACGAAGACCGTGCGCGCGCCCGAGCTGGACCCGGCGTGGCCCGGCGCGGAGTACGGGCTCGGGCTCATGCGGATCCCGGACTCGTGCGGCGGCCACTGGTCGCACGGCGGCGACATCCCCGGGTTCAAGACCCGCAACGGCGTGACGGCGGACGGCAAGCGCAGCGTGATGGTGTCGATCAACACCGACTCGATGGTGCCCCGGCCCGGCGCGCCCGAGCTCGCCGGGGACGTCGCCTCGGAGCTCGTGGACCACGCGCTCTGCGGCCTGAAGTGACCTCGACGCGGCGGTGGGGTGCCCCGGTGGCGCCCCACCGCCGCGTCACGCCTGCGTGGCGTCGCGCACGAGCAACGCCGCCTCGACCCGGTTCCGGCAGCCCAGCTTGGCCAGGATGCGGCTCACGTACGTCTTGACGCTGGCCTCGCTCATGTGCGCCCGACGGCCCACTTCGGCGTTCGACAGCCCTTCCGCCACCAGCGCGACGACGTCCGACTCGCGGGGCGTGAGCGCGGCCAGCCTGCGTGCGGCGTCCTCGGCGCGCCCCGCACCGCGCCCGTCGGCGACCATGCCGAGGACGTGCCGCGCCACGGCGGGCGACAGGTACGCCTCACCGGCGTGCACGGCCCGCACGGCGCGGATCAGCTCGTCGGGCGCGCAGTTCTTCAGCACGAACCCGTCCACGCCCTGCCGCAACGCCGGCCGCACGGTCGCCTCGTCGCCGAACGCGGTGAGCACCACCACCCGCGGCCCGCTCATCGCGGCGGCTGCGGCCAGGCCGCCCAGCACCGGCATGGCGAGGTCGAGCAGCGCCACGTCCACCCGGTGGCGGCGGGTGGCCTCCACGGCTTCGCGGCCGTCCGCGACCACCGCGACCACCTCCAGGTCGCCCGCCGACTCCAGCACCGCCCGGATGCCCGCGGTGATCAGCGGTTCGTCGTCGGCGACCAGCACCTTGATCACGCGGCGACCCCCACCCGGTCGGGCCCGACCGGCAGCATGGCGACCAGGCGGAACCCGTCCGGCTCCTCGTGCACGCGCAGCAGCCCGCCGGCGGAGCGGACCCGTTCGGCCAGGCCGGCCAGGCCCGTCCCCCGTTGCGCCCGGACCGGCCCTCCGGTCGGGTTGGCCACGCCGACCAGCAGCGCGTCGGGCTCCCAGTCCAGCGACACCACGACCGGCCGGCCGGGCGCGTGCCGGACGGCGTTGGTCAGCCCTTCCTGCACGACCCGGTAGGCGGCGTGGCCCGCGTCGCCGGTCGCGAGCGGTCGGGCGGTACCGGTGCGTTCGACGGTCACCTCGACACCGGCCCGGCGGAACCGCTCCACCACCTCGTCCACGCCTTCCAGGCCAGGCGAGTCGCGGAGGGTGGACACGACGGCGTGCAGCTCGTCCACGGCGGTGCGCGCGGCGTGCGCGAGGTCGCGGGCCACCGGGCGCTGGTCGGCGGGCAGCGGCGCCACCTCCAGCGCCGCCGCCTGCACCGAGACCAGGCTCAGCCACCGGCCGAGCGAGTCGTGCATGTCCACCGCGATGCGCAGCCGTTCCCGCAGCCGCTCCCGCTCGGCGTGCAACTGCCGCTCCCGGCGCAGCCGCTCGGCTTGCCTCGTCAAGTGCAGTCCCGCGACCAGCGGCAACGCCACCAGCAGCGCGATGCGGGCCAGCACGGGCCACGGGTCGGTCGCCGGCAGCGGCGTGGGCGCCAGCAGCACGGCCGGGTAGGCGACCGCGGCGGTGGCGGTCAGGGCCAGGTCCCGGCGGGACGTCACGTGCCGTCCGGCCTCGTAGGCCGTGCACGCCAGCAACGCCAGCGCGCCACCCGTGACCAGCGCCGACCCCACCGCGAACGGGAACGCCACCAGCGGACGGCGGGCGGCCAGGAGCATCACCGGCACGGTCAGCGCGCCCCACGCGGCCAGCTGCCCGGCCGACGCGCCCGTCAGCAGGCCCGACCCGGTGTCGGCCACCACCACCGCGAGCAGCAGCGCAGTCCTCGCCATGGCCGCCACCCTAGCCGGCCGGGGCGAGCCGTCCACTTTGGTGGACACCGCCTGCGACGATCGCGAACAGCGGCTTGCGGCCCCGTCTTCCTAGCGTGGGCGGCGTGATCAAACTCCTGCTACCGCTGCTGCTCGTCGTGCCGCCGCACGCCGACCGGCCGGCGCACACCCTCGACTGGCAACCCTGTCCCGGTGCCGGCGCGGTCGCCGCCGAGTGCGCCGACCTGCCCGTGCACCTCACCCCCGACCGCACCCTCACGTTGAAGCTCGGCCGCCTGCCCGCCACCGGCGTCCGCCGGGGCGCGGTGCTGGTCAACTTCGGCGGGCCGCAGGGCGACCAGATCGCCCTCCTGCGGTCCCGGCCGCAGGTCTTCGACCGGATCCGCGAGTCCATGGACGTCGTCACCTGGGACCCGCGCGGCTACCCGGGCCTGAGCGGCCCGGCGCTCGCCTGCGACTGGGGCCTGCTGCGCACGCCCCGCTTCCCGGCCGACCAGGCCGCGTTCGACCGGCTCGCCGCCGACAACCGCGCGCGGGCCGACCGGTGCCGCGACACCGATCCCGAGCTGTTCGACCGGATGGACTCCGGCAGCGACGCCCGTGACGTCGAGGCGATCCGGATCGCGCTCGGCGAGCGGCGGGTCAACTTCGTCGGCACGTCGTACGGCGGTGTGATCGCGCAGGCGTACGCCCGGCAGTTCCCGCACCGGGTGCGCACCGTCTACGTCGACGGCACGGGCAACCACAGCGCCCGTGACTGGGACCGCGAGCTCGACGCCCTGGCGCTCGACTACGAGGGGGTCGCGCGGCGGTTCCTGGACTGGGCCGGCCCGGGGGTCGAGCAGCGCTGGCAGGCGCTGGTCGCCGAGGCCGACGCCGAGCCGATCCCCGCCCTCTCGGCGGGCACCGCCTACGACGGCACGCAGTTGCAGGCGCTCATGTTCGGCAAGCTCCGGCGCGGCCCGGACCAGTGGGATGCCGTCCGGCAGGCCATCGCGGCGGCCGAGGCCGGCGACGCGTCCGGTTTCACCCCGTCCGGCCGCGACCCGAACCCGGGCCTGCCCGGCGGCGGGGTCAAGGAGTGCCTGGACTTCCCGCACTCGGACTTCCGGCAGGTCACGCGGACCGTCGAACGGCTGCGGCGGATCGCGCCGAACATCGGCGCGTCGTTCCCGCTGGCCTGGCACCTGCCGCTGACGTGCGCGGGCTGGCCGACCCCGACCACCAACCCACCCGCGCCGCTGCCGTCGACGCTGCCGCCGTTCCTTGGCGCGGGCACCTGGCAGGACTTCGGGCCCACGGAACGGGTCACGGACCAGGTCCGGGGCAGCCGCACGATCTTCCACGACGGCCCGGGCCACAACCTGTTCGCGGGCATGGCGAACCCGTGCGTGATCGAGCACGTGAGCGCGTACGTGACCGAACGCCGCCTGCCGCCCGCGGGCACCACGTGCCCGTGAGCTGACCGCGCCGCCGCCCCGGCCGCCGACAGGCCATGATGTACGACGTGGAGTCCACCCGTGTGGACCGCTGGCTCTGGGCGGTCCGGTTGACCAAGACCCGATCCGATGCCGCGGCGGCGTGCCGGGGTGGTCACGTGCGCGTCAACGACAAGCCGGCCAAGCCCGCCACCTCCGTGACACCAGGTGACGAGGTGCGGGCACGGGTGGGTGACACGACCCGGATCGTGGAGGTCGTCCGGGTGATCCAGAAACGCGTTGGCGCGGCCGATGCGGTCGGCTGCTTCATCGACCGGACCCCGCCGCCGCCACCGCCGACGGAAGCGCCCGCGCCCGTCGCCCGCCGCGAACGCGGCGCGGGTCGGCCCACCAAGCGGGAACGCCGGGTGCTCGACAAGTTCCGCACCGGCCAACTCTGAGCACCACCGCCCGGCGGCTCGGGCACGGCCGGATGGCCCGCGCGTGACGTGGACCGTTCGGGTGAATCCACCGATGTCCGTCTAACGGGCTATCAAGTCGAGGCGATCAAGGAAAGGACAGCGTTCTCGCAGCAGCGGCCGGCACCGCCGCGGTCGGGAGGTGCGGTGGCCCGGAAGCAGCGGGACGAGAAGAACGCGCGGGTCGGGTCGGCGCGCTGGCGGCTGCGGGAGGCCGACTCGGCGGTGGTCGCGGGACGCCTGCCGGAGGCCGCCGACCTGTACGCCGTCGCCGCCTACGAGTTGGACGGGCTGGACCCGCGCGACCGCGAGGTCACCGCGCTGCTCGTCCGCGCGCTGGCCGGGCACGGCCGGGTGGACCTGGGACTCGGCAACCCGCACCGCGCGCTGGAGACCGTGACGAAGGCTCTCGAGCTGGTGGAGCCGGGCAGCGCGCTGCACGCCGCGGTGCTGTGCCTGCGGGCGTGCGCGTTGCGCGAGACCGGGGCCTTGGACGACGCCGTCACGGCGTTCGACGGGGCGCTGGCCGTCCAGCGGGCCGTGGACCGGACCGGTGAGGCGGTGGTCGGCACGCTCACCGAGCTGTCCCGCGCGCTGCGGTTGCGCGGCGACGCGGGTGCCGCCGAGCGGGCCGCCCGTGAGGCCGTCGAACTGGCCGAGCGGATCGAGCCGGGCGGTCTCGCGGCCGCGGTCGGCCACCACACCCTGCGCGAGGCGTTGGACGACCTCGGGCGGGAGGACGAGGCCGAGGTCCACCTGGCGCGCGCCATCGACCTCCTGCTGCGGCACGTGCCCGACGGGTCCGTGACCGCCGACGCCGTCGACCGGTGGTGCCGGGTGGTACTGGCGCGGCAAGGACCGACCGACGCCCTGCCGTGCCTCGACCGGCACCTGGCCGTGATCGAGCCGGAGGCGCCCGGCGCGCCCGTGGTGGGCGTGCTGCGGCTGTGGCGCGCGATCGGCCTGGCCTCGCTCGGCTCCGACGAGGCGGACAGCGAGGCGTTGCGCGAGTTCGAGGACGCCGAACGCGTGCTGGCCCGGCACCCGGACCAGGCGGAGCGCGCCGCCCGGGCCAGGACGGGCCGGGCGAGGCTGCTGTCGTGGCACCAGCGCCCGGAGTCCGCCGAACGCCCGACGTTCTAGAGCCGGCTGTGGCGCGGCGACACACGCCGGCCGGGCAAGGGCTTTCCGGGCGACGAGGGCCGAAATAATTCCACCCGACTTATACTCGCACCGCATTGCGGAACAGGTCCGGCCCGCAGTTCTACATGAGCAACCCTCATGATGCGTCCGAATGTTGTAGTACTTCCGGGCACCGAATCGAAACTCGCCGGCAAAGACATATCGGACATGGGTTGTTACCGACGGTCACCGCCATTGGCGATCACATCCCGGAACCGGCAGTTATGCGCGAACCGCAATTCCGCAGGCCGAGGGGTCGTTCCCTGTCAACGTTGTGACCAGGAGTAATACACTGGTAACACTGTCTTGATCACCGGCCGTGGTGATCACGAGCCGGGCGCGACGCCCGTTTTTCCGCTTCCTGTCGACACGCATTGGCGGAAGCCCGAAGCGACCTGGTACACCGGTATTGCCGACCCACTCGGCCAAGTGTGTGATGGGCGCAAATTCGTGCATGGCCGCACAACGCACCGGGGAGTTCGTGCTGCCGGAAAACCGGCGAAATACAAACAAACATGGGGGAATACCAGTGAGCTTCGCGACCCGGACGACCAGCTACTTCACCACTCCGCAGCACGAGCGGCTGCGCGCCGAGGTGCGCGCGTTCGCCGAGGCGGAGGTCGCGCCGGCGGTGGCCGGCATGGAGGAGTCCAAGGCCGTCCACACCGAGTTGTCCCGGCTGATCGCACGCCAGGGTTGGCTCGGCGTCACCGTCGACCCGAGGTACGGCGGCATGGGCCTGGGCCACCTGGCCAAGACCATCATCATCGAGGAGCTGTCCCGCGTCAGCGGCGCGATGGGCGCCATGGTGCAGGCGTCCCAGCTGGGCGTCGCCAAGATCGTGCACTTCGGCGACGAGGAGCAGAAGCAGCGCTGGCTGCCGCAGGTCAGCGACGGGCGGTGCCTGCCGACCATCGCGGTGACCGAGCCGGAGGCGGGCGGGCACGTGCTCGGCATGGCCGCCACCGCCGAGCGGGTGGGCGACGAGTACGTGCTCAACGGGCGGAAGGTGTTCGTCGGCAACAGCCACGTCGGCGACCTGCACGGCGTGGTGGTCCGCACCGGGCCCGGCTCGCGCGGCCTGTCGGCGTTCCTGGTGGAGGCCACCGCGCCGGGCTTCTCGCTCGCGCCGCACCGGCCCGCAATGGGCCTGCACGGCTTCAGCTTCGGCGAGCTGATCTTCGAGGACTGCCGCGTCCCGGCGGGCAACCTGCTGGGCGCGGAAGGGGACGGCCTCGCGGTCGCCTACTCGTCCAGCGTCCTGTACGGGCGGCCCAACCTGACCGCCGTGTCGCTCGGCATCCACCGCGCGATCGTGGAGCAGACGGTCGAGTTCGCCGGCTCGCACCAGCGCTACGGCAAGCCGCTGTCCGAGCTGCCGACCGTGAAGCAGAAGCTGGGCCAGTTGCAGTCCCAGCTGATGACCGCGCGGCTGGCCGCGTACCACGCCGCGCACCTGCTCGACCAGGGCCTGCCCTGCGACGCGGAGCTGATCAGCGCCAAGCTGCTCAACGTCGAGTCCTCTTTGGACTCCGCGCGCACCGCGATGGAGGTGCACGCGGCGTACGGGCTCGACCCCGACCGCACGATCGAGCGCCTGCTGCGCGACGCCAACCACATCTACTCCCCCGCGGGCACCTCGGACATCCAGCGGCTGCGGCTGGCCGAGGTGGCGCTGGGCACCTACCGGGACCAGTGGTCCGCGCGGCTGTCGGACAAGCTGCGCGCGAGCAGCGTGGGACTGGACCGGGTGACGCTCGTGGCGGGCGAGCCGGCGAACCTCCCGATCGGGGAGCACGCCGTCGCCGCGTCGCACTAGTGCGCCGACGCCGGGTCCTCCCGACACCGGGAGGGCCCGGCCCTAGCGCGGCTCGCCCAGCTTCACCGCCACCACGCCGCCGAGGATCGCCGCGCCACCCGCCAGCTGGATCCAGCCGGGAGCCTCGCCGAGCAGCAGCCACGCGAACACCAGCGCCATCACGACCTCGGTCAGCGCCACGAACGACGCCAGCCGCGAGCCGAGCCGCCTGGTCGCGGCGATACCGGCCACGTACGCCAGCGCCGCCGTCACCACGCCGAGCGCGAGCAGCGGCAGCCACCACGCGACCGCGAACCCGTCGAACGCGACCTGCTCGGCCGACACCGCGAACGGGACGATCCCGACCGCGCCCGCGAGCAGCAGCACGACACCGCCCACCAGCAGCCCGCCGGCGGCCAGCACGGTTCCCGGCAGCCCGTCGGCGTCACGCGCGTTGAGCACGAAGTACACCGCGGCCCCCACCATGGCGGCCAACGCCCACAGCACGCCGACGGCACTGGCCCGCGCGCCGGACCCGACGTCGAGCACCAGCACCAGGCCGACCAGGCCGAGCACGCCGCCGAGCACGGTCAGCCGGGTGGGGCGCTGGCCGTGCCGCAACCACAGCCACACCACCACGGCGACCGGCGCGGTGTACTCGACCAGCAGCGCGACCCCGACCTCCAGGTGCGCGACGGCGTTGAAGAAGGCCAGTTGGCAGCCCGCGACCGCGACCAGCCCGTACGCGGTGATCAGCGGCGCGGTGCGGCGCAGCAGCCACCACCGCCCGCGCAGCTGGACCACCGCGATCGGCGCCAGCACGACCGCGGCCAGCAGCACCCGCACCGCCACCGCGGCCGCCGACGACCAGCCGGCGTTCATCAGCCCGCGCGCCAGCGGTCCGGACAGCCCGAAGGACGACGCCGACAGCAGCGCGAAGCCCAACCCGGCCCGCAGCCGCCCGCCCACCTGCGTGTCATGTGTCATCGTCGCCATGACTCATGACGCTATGGACCGCGACGGTAATCTGTCAACATGCCTTTCACCCATGACACGACCGCGTCGCTGGTCGCCGCGGTCGCCTTGGTGAACTCGGCCGAGGAGCCGGACACGATGACCGACCGGGCGCAGCTCGACGCGTTCTACGCCGAGCACGGCTACACCGGCTCGCGCGCCCACGACGCGGCCGAGCTGGAGGCGGTCCGGGCGTTGCGCGCCCCGCTGCGCCGACTGCTGACCAGCGACCGCGACACCGCCGTCGACCTCGTCAACGACATCCTGGCCAGGCACCACGTCGTGCCGCAGCTCGTGCGGCACGACGACCAGGACTACCACCTGCACGCCACCGACCCGGCCACCCCGCTCGCCGACCGGATCGAGGTGGAGACGGCCATGGCGATGGTCGACGTGATCCGCGCCGACGAGCTGAGCCGGCTGTCCGTGTGCGCGGACGACACGTGCGGCGGGCTCGTGCTGGACCTGTCCCGCAACCGCTCCCGGCGCTACTGCAGCACGGCGTGCGGCAACCGGATCGCCGTCGCCGCCTACCGCGCCCGCAAGGGCTGAGAACCGGGCACTTCGACCGGGAGGAGACCGCTCCGACCCCAGTGAGCCAGATCACTCGAATGGCGGCCTCGCCACCGAACTGATAATGATTACCATTCTCCAGTCCGGTACGACGCCCCTTCGGAGGAGCACGCGTGGCGCACCTGTTGATGATCGAGAGCTGGGTCGGCGCGATGAGTTCGTTGCTGCCACGGGCGATCCACGAGTCCGGCCACCGGTTCACCTTCCTCACCCGGGACCTGCGGCACTACCTGCGCGCCGCGCCCGCGCACCCGCACCCGTTGCTCGCTGCGGACAACGTGCTCACCACCGAGACGAACGACGTGCCCGCGCTCCTGTCCTACGTGGAGCGGCTGCACGGCGTGCTGGCGTTCGACGGCGTGATCTCCTCGTGCGACTACTACCTGTCCACGGTCGCCTCGGTGGCCGCGCACCTCGGCCTGCCCGGCTCGGACCCGTCGGCCGTCGAACGCGCCTACCGCAAGGACCTCACCCGCACGACCACCGCGGCGGCGGGCGTGCCCGGTCCCCGGTTCGCGCTGGCGCAGGACTGGCCCGCGACCGCGAAGGCCGCCGCCGAGCTGGGCTACCCGCTGGTGGTCAAGCCGGTCGACCTGTGCGCGGGGATGCACGTGCGCGAGGTGCGGGACGAGGCCGCGCTGCGCGAGGCGTACCTGGCGCTGGAGGCGTTCCCCGTCAACGCCCGCGGCCAGGCCCGGGTGCCGACCGTGCTGCTGGAGGAGCTGCTCGTCGGTCCCGAGGTGAGCGTGGAGACGGTCACCGCGGCCGGCACGACCTACGTGATCGGGGTGACCGACAAGAGCCTGGCGGGGCGGCCGTGGTTCGTGGAGAGCGGCCACATGTTCCCGGCCGCGGTGAGCGACGCCGACCGTGACGCGGCCGTGGACACCGCGGTGAGCGCGATCGACGCGCTGGGCCTGGACCACGCGGTGGCGCACACCGAGGTCAAGCTGACCGCCGAGGGCCCCCGGCTGATCGAGGTCAACCCGCGCCCGGCGGGCAACCAGATCACCGAGCTGGTCCGCCGGGTGACGGGCGTCGACCTGCCGTCGGTGTTCGCCGACCTCGCCGTCGGCCGCCAACCCGACCTGCGGGCGCGGGAGACCGGTGTGCGCAGTGCCGCCATCTCGTTCCTGCTGCCGCCGCGCGCCGGGGTGGTGGCCGGGATCGACGGGGTGGAGGCGCTGGCCGCGAACCCGGAGGTGGTCGACTGGGCGGCGAAGCCCGCCGGGCACCGCGCCGGCGAGCCGACCAGCAACAACAGCTACCTCGGGCACGTCGTGGTGACCTCGCCGGACACCGATGCCCGGGCACGGGCCGAGCGCGTCGTGGGCACGCTGGACGTGCGCTACGCGGAGGACGCCGCATGACCGCGCGGGAGGCGGCCGGACATCACCCGCCCGCGCGGGCGGACCGGTCGAACACACACCATCGCGCGACCACCCGGGCTGAGCCGCTCCCCCGCACACCGACCGCCCGACCCGCACACCACCGCGCGACCACCCGGACGGAACCGCTCCCCCGCGCATCGACCGCCCGACCCGCACGACAGCACGTGGCCGCACGCACCGAACGCCCCACCCACCGACCGACCGCCCGAGCCGCACTCCACCCGGTGGCCGCGCGAGCCGAGCGGCCCGTCCGAGCTGCGGGAGGTGCCGCGTGACCGCGCAGGCAGACCGGCGGCCCCTGTCGGGCGTCACGGAACTCGTCGCCCTGGCACGCGCGGGTGCGGTCGGGCCCGAGCCGGCCCGGTGCCGGGTCAGCGTCGCGTTCACCACCAGGCAGGGCGCGCGGCACGTCTCGCGCGGCCAGGGGTACCGCAACACGGTGGTCAGCGTCCGGATCGGTGACGCGGTCGGCTCCTGCGCGGTCGAGCCGGACGGGGCCGACGACGCGAGCGTGACCGACTGCGTCGGCGAGAGCGTGGCCGACCTGCTCACCCACCCGGACCGCGCCATCCGCACGGCGGTGCTGGACGCGTACCTGATGCACGCGCACCCGCACCACCTCTCCGCCGCGCAGCACGTCGTGATCGGCGCGGGCGACTCGCTGGCCAAGTCGATGGCCCGCGCGTCGGCCGTGGTCGACCTGCTGGACGCCGTGCCGGGGCAGCGGGTCCTGGTCGTCGGCGTGGTGAACTCGCTGCTGCACCACCTGCGCGCCCGAGGCCTGCGGTACGTGCCGTGCGACCTCAAGGGCGGTCGCACGGAGTGGGACGAGCCGGTGGTGACCGACGCGCTCGCCGCCGTCGCCGACTGCGACCTGGTGCTGGCGTCCGGCATGACGGTCGGCAACGGCAGCTTCGAACCGCTGCTGCGCGCGGCCGTCGCCGCGGACCGGCCGCTGGTGGTGTTCGCCCAGACCGCGAGCGCGATCGTGCCGTGGTTCCTCGGCTCGGGCGTCACGGCGGTGTCGGCGGAGCCGTTCCCGTTCTTCTGGCTGCACGGCGGCCCGACCACGCTGCACCACTACCGCGCCACCGCACCGGGACGGGTGCGGTGAACCCGCGCCGCACCTTGTTGGGACTGCTCGGCAACACCCCGGTCGCCCGCGTCGACACTCCGCTGCCCCACTCGCACGGCGGGTTCTGGGCGAAGCTGGAGTGCCTGGGCGCGGGCGGGATGAAGGCGCGGTCGGCGGTCGCGATGCTGGTGGCCGCACGGGAGCGCGGCGAGCTGCGCCCCGGCGCGGTGGTGGTCGAGTCGACCAGCGGGACGCTCGGCCTCGGGCTGGCGTTCGCCGGCCAGGCGTTGGGTCACCCGGTCGTGCTGGTGGTCGACCACGAGCTGGAACCGTCGATGCGCGCGTTGCTGCGGGCGCACGGCGCGCGACTGGAGGTCGTGGACCGGCCGCACCCGACCGGCGGCTGGCAGCAGGCCAGGCTGGACCGGCTGCACGACGTGCTGCGCGACCTGCCCGGCGCGTACTGGCCGGACCAGTACAACAACCCCGACAACCCCGCCGGGTACGCGGGCCTCGCCCGTGAGCTCGCCGCCCAGCTCGACCACGCCGACGTGCTGGTGTGCAGCGTGGGCACGGGTGGCCACAGCGCCGGGATCGTCACGGCCCTGCGCCGGCACTGGCCGGGCGTGCGGCTGATCGGCGTGGACGCGGTCGGCTCGACCATCTTCGGCCAGCCCGCCCGGCCCCGGGTCATGCGCGGGCTGGGCAGCAGCATCCACCCGCGCAACGTCGCCTACGAGGAGTTCGACGAGGTGCACTGGCTCGGCCCGGTCGAGGTGGTGGACGCGTGCCGCCGGCTGGCGCGGGACTGCTTCGTGACCGGCGGCTGGAGCACCGGCGCGGTCGCGCTGGTGTCGGCGTGGGCGGCGCGCGTGGAGCCGGGCGCGACCGTCGTGACGATCTTCCCGGACGGTCCGCACCGCTACCTGGGCACCATCTTCGACGACGATTTCTGCCGGTCGCGGGGGTTGCTGGGGACGCCGGAGGACCGGCCGGTCGAGATCGCGGACACGGCGGAGATCGAGGTCACCGGCTGGGCCAGGTGCCGCTCGGTGTACGCGCCCCGGGCCGTCGGGGTGCCCGCGTGAGGCTCGACTGGACGGTGTACGGGCTGGAGCTGCGGTCCCCGTTGCGCATCTCGCGGTCGGTGATGGCACGTCGTGACGCCGTGCGCGTGGTCGTGGAGTGGAACGGGATCCGGGGCCACGGCGAGGTCGTGACCAGCCGGTACTACGGGCTGGACGTGGAGCGGATCACCGGGTTGCTGGGCGGCTTGGCACCCGTGGTCGACTCCTGCGCGGACCCGGCGGAGCTGCGGGAACGCCTGCCCGAGCTGCCGCCGGGCGTGCTCGCCGCCGTGGACGCCGCACTGCACGACCTCGCGGCGTTGCGCGACGGGGTGCCGGTGCACGCGACCGTCGGCATTCCACAGTGGACGGACGCGCCGACCGCGCGCACGATCGGCATCGGCTCGCCGGCCGACGCCTTCGCGGAGGCCTCGGGGCTGGCCGCACGCGGGTTCACCGTGCTGAAGGTCAAGGTCGGCGCGGAGGACGACGTCGCCAGGGTCGAAGCCGTCCGGGCCGCCGCACCCGGCGCCAGGCTCGTCCTCGACCCGAACGGCGGCTGGACCGCCGAGCAGGCCGTGCGGGTGGTCGACCGGCTCACCGGGGTGGACGCGCTGGAGCAGCCGATCGCACCCGGCCGGTGGGACGAGCTGGCGTGGCTGCGGGAGCGGTGCCCGGTGCCGTTGATCGCGGACGAGGACGCGGCCACCGCCGACGACGTGCGCGCGCTGGCGGGCCTGGTCGACGGGGTGAACGTCAAGCTGGCCAAGTGCGGCGGGATCACCGCGGCGCGCGAGGTCATCGACGTGGCGCGGGCGTGCGGCCTGGACGTGATGCTCGGTTGCCTGGTGGCGAGCTCGCTGGGCATCGCGCCCGCCGTGCACCTGACCGGGTACGCGCGGTGGGTCGACCTGGACGGCCACCTGCTGCTGGCGGACGACCCGTGGAGCGGGATCGGGGGCGAGGACGGCACGCTGAGGCTGACCGGAGCGCCCGGTCTCGGTGTGGTGCCCCGATGAGGCGCTTCCCGCTGTCCGTGCGCCTCCTGCTGGTCAACCAGTTCGGCGTGAACACCGGCTTCTACCTGCTCATCCCCTACCTCGCCACGCACCTGGGCGACCTCGGCCTGTCCGCGGCGGCCATCGGCGCGGTCCTCGGCGTGCGCGCGTTGAGCCAGCAGGGGCTGTTCCTGGTCGGCGGCACGGCGTCGGACCGGCTCGGGCCGCGCCGGGTCATCATCGCGGGCTGCGCGGTCCGGGCCGTCGGGTTCGGGTTGTTCGCGGCGGGCGAGTCGGTGGCCGTGCTGCTGGCCGCGTCCGTCCTCAGTGGACTGGCGGGGGCGTTGTTCAACCCGGCCGTGCGCGCGTACATCGCCGAGGAGTCGTCCGACCGCGCGGGCGCGTTCGCGCTGTTCAACGCCTACGGGCAGGCGGGAGCGCTGGCCGGGCCGCTGCTGGGCGGCCTGTTGGTGCTGTGGGACTTCCGGCTCGCGGCCCTGGTCGCGGCCGGGATCTTCGCCGCGCTGACGGTCGCGCAGGCCGTCGTGCTGCCCGACCGACCGGCGGCGCCGCACGAGGGCACGGTGCTGGACGACTGGCGGGCGTGCCTGTCCGACCGGCGATTCCTGGCGTTCACCGGCGCGCTCACCGGCATGTTCGTGCTCCAGAACCAGCTCTACCTGGTGCTGCCGCTGGAGGCGCGGCGGCTGACCGGCTCGGCGTTCGCGGTCGCGGCGGTGTTCCTGGTGTCGACCGTGGCCACCCTGGTGTTCCAGGTCCGCATCACGCGGGCGTTGGAGCGGTTCGCGCGCGGCCGGGCGATCGCGCTCGGGCTCGCGGTGATGGGGCTGGGGTTCGCCGCCACGGCGGCCGGCCACCTCGGTCTCGGCGGCATCACGCCCGTGCTGGTCACCGCGCTGCTGCTGTCGGTCGGCGTGATGATCGCGCAGCCGTTCGTCTACGAGCTGATCCCGGCGTTCGGCCGCACCGGCTTGGCGGGCACGTACTTCGGCGTGTTCTACCTGGTCTCGGGGCTCGCGGCGGCCCTGGGCAACGCGGTGGTCGGCTGGGTGTTCGAGCGGTCCGCGCCGGTGGCGTCGCTGCTGTGCGTCGGCGTCGGGCTCGGCTGCGCGGCGGCGGTGGCCTGGCTGCACCGGCGTGGGGTGCCGACCGCGACCCGAGAGGTGGCCCGATGAGCGAGAACCTGCTGACCGACAACCCCGGCCTGTACGAGCGGCAGTTCCCCGACCCCGACCACGTCGCCGCCCGGTTCGCGCACGACGTCGTGACGCGGTTCGGCGGCGGTCGGTCCCTGCTGGACGTCGGCTGCGGCACGGGTCGCGACGCCGGCCACCTGGCGGGCCTGGGCTACGACGTGGTCGGGCTGGACAGCTCCGCGCGGATGGTCCGGTACGCCCGCACGCGCCACCCGGCGGTCGGGTTCGTGCTCGGCGACATGCGGTCGTTCGACCTGGGCCGGCGCTTCGACGTGATCACCTGCCTGGACAGCGCGCTGCTGTACTGCCACGAGAACGCCGACCTGGACGCGTTCCTGCGCCGCTGCCGCGACCACCTCGAACCGGGCGGGCTGCTGGTGGCGGAGATGCGCAACGGCGCGTTCTTCCTCGGCAACACCGAACTCCTCGACGGCGCCCGCACCCGCACGGTGGTCTGGGAAGGCGTGTCCTACACCTCCCACACCCGGCTGTGGATCGACCACGCGGCCCAACTGCTGCGCCGCCGACGCGAGTGGCGGTGGCCGGGCGCGCAGCCGCTCGTGCAGCGCTCGGCGTGGCGGCTGCTGTTCCCCCGGGAACTGCGCCACTTCCTCGACCTCGCCGGCTTCGACGTGCTCGCGCTGTTCGACTCACCCGGCCCGCGCACGGACGAGCCGTGGACGGCCGACGCGGACTTGAGCGAAGCGCTGTCCGGAGACCGCCTGCACCTCGTCGCGCGCCTGCGCCACTGAAAGGAACGACATGCACCCCCTCAACCGCCGCGGTTTCCTCGGCCTCACCGCCGGCCTCTCGGTCGCCGCCCTCACCGGCTGCGGCACCGTCGAGCCGACCTCCGCCGCGTCCACCCCGCGCACCGGTGGGCGGCTGCGCGCCGCGTTCGCGGGCGGTGGCGCCAAGGAGGTGCTCGACCCGCACCTGGCGAACCTGTTCGTGGAGGCCGCCCGGTCCAAGGCGCTGTACGACAAGCTCGCCGACCTCGGCCCGGACGTCTCCGCGCAGCCCAGGCTGGCCGAGAGGTGGGAGCCCGACGCCACCCTCACCCGGTGGCGGATCACCCTGCGCCAGGCCGTGTTCCACAACGGGCAGCCGGTGCGCGCGGAGGACGTGCTGGCCAGCTACACCCGCATCCTCGACCCTGCCCGGGCGTTCCGGGCCAGGTCCAGCCTCGCGCTCATCGACCTGCCCAACAGCCGCGCGGTGGACGAGCGGACGGTGGAGTTCGCGCTCAAGCGGCCGTTCGTGGAGTTCCCCAACGTGCTGGCCGCGTTCGGCGCGTACGTCGTGCCCGCCGGCACCGAGGACTTCACCGCGCCGGTGGGCTCGGGGCCGTTCCGCTTCGTGTCGTTCGAGCCGGGCAAGTCGGTGCTGCTCGAGCGGCACGCCGACTACTGGGAGGGCGCGCCGCACCTGGACGAGCTGGAGTTCGTGATCGCCAACGAGGAGTCGGCGCGGGCCAACGCGCTGCTCGGCGGCCAGGTCGAGTACGCGCACGACCTCACCCCGACCACCGCGCGCGGCCACGCGGCCGGCGACCGGATGACCATCCACCGCGCGCCCAACAGCGCCGTGCAGGCGTTCGCGATGAAGCTGGACCGGCCGCCGTTCGACAACAGGGACCTGCGCGAGGCGATGTTCCTGCTGGCCGACCGACCGCAACTGGTCGAGTCGGTGCTGGCGGGCAGCGGGCAGGTGGGCAACGACCTGTTCGGCAAGGGCTACCAGCACTACGCCGACGACATCCCGCAGCGCACCCGCGACCTGGACAGGGCGAAGTTCCTGATCCGCCGCGCCGGCGCGGAGGGGCTGACGGTCAAGCTCGACACGTCCACCGCCGCGGCGGGCATGGTCGAGGCCGCCACGGTGTTCGCCGACCAGGTCAAGGGCTCCGGGCTGACCGTCGAGGTCGTCACCGGCAACAAGGACAGCTACTGGGCCGACACGCTCCAGAACGGGTCGCTGTCGAGCTTCCGGTCCGGTGCGATGCCGATCGAGACCCACATCGCGCAACGCCTGCTGACCGGTGCGGGCACCAACGTGACGAAGTGGGCCCGGCCCGGGTTCGACGCCCTCTACGACCGCGCGGTGTCCACAGTGGACGAGAAGCGGCGGGGCGAGGTGTACCGGGAGATGCAACGCTCCCTGCACGCCGAGGGCGGCTACCTGATGTGGGGCTTCGCGGACTGGATCGTCGGCGCGGCGCCGAACGTGGGCGGCATCTCCACCGCGCCCGCGAACACGCTCGACTGGGCGCGGTTCGACAAGGTGTGGTTGGGGTGAGCCTGCGCCGGTACGCCGCCCGCCGGCTGGCCCTCGGCCTGGTCCAGGTGCTCGCCGTCGTCACGGTGGTGTTCCTGCTGGTGCAGGCGTTGCCGGGGGACGCCGCGGTGGCGTTGGCAGGCGACAACCCCGACCCCCGGCGGATCGAGCGGATCAGGACCGCCATGGGGCTGGACCGGCCGCCGGTCGAACGGTTCGGCGAGTGGATCTCGGGCCTGGCGCACGGCGACTTCGGGGTGTCGTTGATCTCCGGTCGGCCGGTGGCCGAGTTCCTGCACGACGGGCTGGGGCCGACGCTCGTGCTGGCGGTGCTCGCCCTGGTGCTGCTGATCCCGCTGTCGGTGCTGCTGGGCGTGCTGGCGGCGGTGCGCGAAGGCGGTCCGCTGGACCGGGCGGTCACGACGGTGACGGTGGGCCTGCACTCGATCCCCGAGTTCGCGCTGGCCGTGGTGCTGATCGCGGTGTTCGGGGTCCAGTTGCGGTGGCTGCCGCCGACGGCGGTGGGCGCGGACCTGCTCGGGCAGCCCGCCGTGCTGGTGCTGCCGCTGGTCGTGCTGGTGGCGCGGCCGTTGTGCTCGATCAGCAGGCTGGTGCGGGCGGGGATGGTCGACGCGCTGGCGTCCGACCACATCCGGCACGCGCGGCGGCTGGGCATCGGCGTGGCGCGGGTGCGGTTCGCCCACGCCCTGCCGACCGCGCTCGCGCCCGCCGTGCAGCAGGTGGCGCGGACCACCGACTGGCTGCTCGGCGGCGTGGTCGTGGTCGAGGCCGTGTTCGTCGTCCCCGGCCTGGGCACGATCCTGGTGGACGCGGTCGCGGGCCGTGACCTGCCGGTCGTGCAGGGGCTGGCGGTGGTGTTCGCGGTGACCACGGTGGTGGTGAACCTGGTCGCGGACCTGCTCGTGTTCCGGCTCGCGCCGCGATCGGTGGCGATCGCGTGAAGGGCGTCGGTTGGCTGCTCGTGCTGGTGCCGTTGGCGTTGGCGCTGGTGGGACCGTGGTTCGTGCCGGACGAGCCGACGCGTGGCGTGCCGTTCGTCGGCAACTCGTCTCTGGGCACGGACTTCGTGGGCCGGGACGTGTGGCACCAGGTGCTCGCGGGCGGGCGGACCGTCGTGCTGGTCGCGTTGCTGGCGACGGTGTTGTCGTACTCGGTGGGCGTGCCGTGGGGCGTGGTGGCCGCGACGACCCGCCCGCGGATCGTGGACGAGGTGCTGATGCGGCCCCTCGACCTGCTGCTGGCGGTGCCGTCGTTGCTGGTGCTGATCCTGGTGGCGGCCATCGCCGGACCCGGCCTGCCGGTGCTCGTCGGCGTGGTGGCGCTGGTCAACTTCCCGGACGTGGCGCGGATCTCGCGGGCCGCCGCGCTGGAGGTCGCCGGACGTCCGGCGCTGGAGGCGATGCGGTTGCAGGGCGAGACGTGGTGGCGGACCTCGATCGTCTACACGGGACGGTCGATGCTGCGGACCCTGGCGGCCGACTCGGGCGTGCGGCTGACCGGCGCGCTCTACCTGGTCGCGTCGGCGAGCTTCCTGGGCGTCGGGGTGGCGCCGGACGCGGCCGACTGGGCCGTGATGGTGGACCGCAACCGGGTGGGGCTGTTCCTCCAGCCGTGGGCGGTGGTCGTGCCGGCGCTGCTGATCGTGGCGTTGTCGGTGGGGCTGAACCTGGTGTTCGACCGGGCGCTGCGGGCGGGGGCGCGGACGTGACGCCGGTGGTGCACGTCGAGAACCTGCGCGCGGTGGCCGGGACGCGCACGCTGGTGGACGGTGTCGGCTTCGCGCTGTCCGCCGGACGGGTGCTGGCGCTGGTCGGCGCGTCCGGCAGCGGCAAGACGACCACGGGGCTCGCGCTGCTCGGCGAGCACGCGCCGGGGGTGTCGGTGAGCGGACGGGTCGCGGTGACCGGGCGGGTCGGGTTCGTGCCGCAGCAGCCGTCGGCGGCGCTGAACCCGGTGCGCCGGCTCGGTGGCGTGTTCCGGGAGATCGCCGCGCTGCACGCCGGCGACCGCGAGGCGTTGATCGCGACCGCGTTGCGGCGGGCGCGGGTGCCGGCGGAGCTGCTGCGCCGGTACCCGCACGAGCTGTCCGGCGGGCAGCAGCAACGGGTGGTGCTGGCGCAGGCGCTCGTGGGCGACCCGGCCGTGCTGGTCGCGGACGAGCCCACCACCGGGCAGGACCCGATCACGCGGGCCGAGGTGGTGGACGAGCTGGCGTCGGTCGTCGCTCAGGGCGTCGCGCTGGTGCTGCTCACGCACGACCTGGACGTGGTGCGGGCGTTGGCGGACGAGGTGGTGGTGCTGCGGTCGGGCCGGGTCGTGGAGGCGGGCCCGACGGCCGACGTGCTCGACCGGCCGCGCACGGCCTACACCGCCGCGCTGGTCGCGGCGCAGCCCCGGGTCACGGTGCCGGCCGACCGCCCGTCCGCCGCGGCCCGGCTGGAGACGCGGTCGCTGACCGCACGGCACCGCGCCACGACCGTGCTGCACGACGTGGACGTGCGGGTGGGCGCGGGCGAGTGCCTGGCCGTCGTGGGGCGGTCCGGGAGCGGCAAGACCACGCTCGCGCGGTGCGTCGTCGGGCTGCACGCCGGGTTCACCGGTGACGTGCTGCTGGACGGCCGTCCGCTGCCCCGCTCGCTGCGCCGCCGTTCCCGCGCCGAGTTGGCCGCGGTGCAGTACGTGTTCCAGGACGCCCGCGCGTCGTTCGACGCCCACCGCACGGTGCTCGACCAGGTGGGCCGGACCGCCGTGCGGCTCGGCGGGGTGGCCGACGCGCGGGCGGCGGCGTTGGCGGAACTGGCGGCCGTGGGGCTGGACGAGGCGACCGTGACCCGCCGGCCGGCCGCGCTGTCCGGCGGCGAGCTGCAACGCGCGGCGCTGGCGCGTGCCCTGCTGGCCCGGCCGGACGTGCTGGTGTGCGACGAGATCACCTCCGGCCTGGACACCCTGACCCAGGCGGGCCTGCTCGACCAGCTCGCCGCGCTGACCTGCGCCGTCGTGCTGATCAGCCACGACCTGGCCGTCGTCGCGCGGCTCGCGGACCGCGTCGCCGTGCTGCACCGCGGGCACGTCGTCGAGCACGGGCCGGCGGGCGACGTCCTGGGCTACCCCACCCACCCGGTGACCACCGGCCTGCTGGGCCGTTCGATGGCAGGAACAGAGGAGAGGAAGACATGACCCGTTACCACCGCGAAGTGGGGCCGTACGAGGTCCGCCGCGCCCGCCAGTCCGATGTAGACGGTGCGCGCAGCGTCATGCTGGACACGTTCTACCAGGAGTTCGGCTACGGCTACCGGCCCGAGTGGCACCGCGACGTGGTCGACGTCGAGGGCGCGTACCTGCGGCCCGAGCGGCACGCGTTGTTCGTCGCGGTCAAGGGTGACGAGGTGGTGGCGACGACCGGCGTGCGCGCCACCGCGCCGTCGAGCCCGCCCCACCCCGCCTGGCTGGCCGAGCGCTACCCGGACGGCACCACGGCGCAGCTGTTCCGCGTCTACGTGCGGCCGGACCACCGGCGCGCAGGGTTGGCGCGGGCGTTGGTCGGGATGGCCACCGCGTTCGTCGCGGCGACGCCAGGTTACGAGCGGCTGTACCTGCACACCGACACCCGGATCGCCGGCGCCGAGCCGTTCTGGCGGTCCGTGGCGGAGGAGGTGCACGACGCGCGTGACGGCGACCCGATCACCTTCCAGACCGTCCACTTCGAGATCCCGCTGCCGCGCTGAGGCCCGCTACCGGTCGCGTCGTCGGCGGAGCAGGTCCGCCAACGACGTGGCCGGGTGCCCGGCCAGGGTGGGGACGGCGTCGCTGACCCGATCCAGCTCGCCGTTGGCGACGGCGGTGTAGGTGGAGACCCAGGCGTCGACCTGCCAGTCCGGGGCGCCGTACTTCGCGCGTGACCGGTAGGCCTCCTCGACGGTCTCCGGGTGGTAGGTGATCGTCCGGCCGGTGGCGTCGGACAGCACGGCCGCGATCTCGTGGAACGTGAGCGCGTCCGGCCCGGTGAGGTCGTAGGTGCGGCCCACGTGGGCCTTCGGGTCGGTGAGCACGGCGGTGACGACGTCCGCGATGTCGTCCTGCGCCACGACGGCCGCCCGACCGTCGCCAGCGGGGCCGCGCAGCACGTCGTCTTCGCCCACCATGTGGGGCAGGAAGTCGGCGTAGAGGTTGTCGCGCAGGAACGTGAAGGCGAGGCCCGCGGCTTCGATGTGCCGTTCGGTGGCCCAGTGGTCGCGGGCGAGCGTGAACGTGGCGTCCGCCGCGGCGCCGGCGAACGAGATGTAGACGAGGTGGCCGACCCCGGCGTCGGCGGCGGCGTCGACGAACGCGCGGTGCTGGTCGACCCGGTCCTGCGCTTCGGAACCCGAGACCATGAGGACGGTCGGGACGCCCTCCAGTGCCCGGCGGACGGCGTCGCGGTCCGCGTACTCGGCCTTCGCCACCGTGGTGTCGGGCAGCTGTGGCGCGCGGGACGGGTCCCGGACGAGCAGCAACTGGGCGTTCCCGGCGTCGGCGAGGCGGCGGGCGACGCGTCCGCCGAGGTTCCCGGTAGCACCGGTGACGGCGATCAGGGACATGCGCGGTGATCCTCTCGGCAGGCTGCGTGCAGTCTCCCACCGGGGCGCGGGCGCTGCGCGCCGTGGCGAATCCGACCCTGTTCGACAATCTTTCGCGAATTCGTCGAAACAACGTCGGCACGCACGTCCAATTCACGTGCATGAACGTCCTACGCGATTCCGGTCACCGGCGTTACGCTGCCTGGGAGCGCTCCCAGAACGCCCTGCTCGCAAGGAGGCGACGCATGAATCCGCTGAATCCGCGCACTGGCACGCGCACGAGAAAGCTGTCCGGTCGATTCGCCGCGATCACGGCCGCGGCCTCGGTGACGGCGATGGCCGCGACCGTGGTGGTGGCGGGCGGGCAGAGCGCCTACGCGGCCGTGGGGTGCCGCGTCGACTACGCCGTCATCAACCAGTGGGGCGGCGGGTTCGGGGCGAACGTCACGATCACCAACCTGGGTGACGCCCTGTCGTCCTGGTCCCTGGAGTGGACGTTCACCGCCGGGCAGCGGGTCGACCAGTTGTGGGGCGGCGAGTTCACCCAGTCCGGCAGCACGGTGACGGTCCGCAACGCGAGCTACAACGGCTCCCTCGCCACCGGCGCGAGCACCACCCCCGGCTTCAACGGCTCCTGGTCCGGCTCGAACCCCGCGCCGACGTCGTTCAAGCTCAACGGGGTCGCCTGCACCGGCTCGCCGACGTCCACGAGCACGTCCACGTCGACCTCCACCTCGACCACGTCGCGCACCACGACGACCACGACCCGGACGACGACCACCACGACGACAACGACCAACCCCGGCGGTGACGGCAGCGGTCCGTGGCCGACCGACACCGGCAGCGTGCACCAGACCACGACGCGGAACGCGGGCACGTACTTCAACGGTGGGATGAAGCGGTACTACGGCATCGGTGACGGTGGTCAGGGCGAGAACCAGGACCCGATGTTCGTGGTGGCCAACGGCGGAACGATCGAGAACGTGATCATCGACGCCCCGGCCGGTGACGGCATCCACTGCGAGGGCTCCTGCACCATCCGCAACGTGTGGTGGAACGACGTGGGCGAGGACGCGGCCACGTTCAAGGGCTCCAGCTCCTCGGCGACCTACCTGGTCGACGGCGGCGGCGCGAAGTCGGCCACGGACAAGGTGTTCCAGCACAACGGCGCGGGCACCGTCACCATCCGCAACTTCCAGGTCCACAGCAGCGGCAAGCTCTACCGCGCCTGCGGCAACTGCTCCACGTCCTACCAGCGGCACGTGGTCATGGACGGCGTCACGGCCCGGTCCACCAAGGTCCTGGCGGGCATCAACACGAACTGGGGCGACACCGCCCGGTTCTCCCGCATCACCGTCTACGGCACGACGTCGATCTGCGACAAGTACATCGGCGTGCCCAAGGGCAGTGAGCCGACCAAGATCGGTTCCGGCGCGGACGGCGTGAACTGCTTCTACTCGCCCTCCGACATCACCCAGCGGTAGCCGCGGTGCGGGCGCGGACCCCTCGAGAATCGCCGCGCCCGCACCACGATCACCAGTGCAGGTCCGGCAGTTCCGCGATCCGGACCAGGTCCGCCTCCGCCAGCGGCGCGGTCGGGCGGGTCGGTGCGCCGGACCCCGTGCCGTCGTCGGCGGCGTTCGAGGTCTGGACTCGAATCCAGCTCCCGTCCGCCGCCTTCGCCGTCAGCGAGAGCCGGACCAGGCCGCCGTCCGACGTCGTCTCCAGCGCGGCCGTGCGACCGCCCGACAGGTCGACCACCCGGCACGTCGGCCGGCCGCCGCAGTCCACCTCGCCGCCGCCCGGCTTCTCCACGTCGACCATCAGCCAACCGCGGCCCGCCGCGTCGGCCAGGTCGGCGATCGCGCGGTAGCCGCCCTGCCGGACCCGGAAGCGCAGCGACTCGCCCTCCCGGGTCGGCTCGACCTTCAGGCCGGGCGGGAGTGCGCCCGCCAGCACCGGGTCGAGTTCGCCCGCACGGCGGTCCGACGGCGCCGCGGGCACCGGGCGGCCCGTCCACTGCACCCTCAGCTGCGGCGCGGCGGCGATGGCGATCAACCCGCCGTCGTCCAGGACCCGGGTCGTGGAACCCATGCCACCGGTCTCCATGACGCTCACGTACGTGCCGTCGGCGCGCCACACGTCGGCGCTGACCATCGTCACGCCCGCGCCCGACTCCACCGTGACGCGGGCCGTCGACCCGTCCGGCAGCGCGGTGATCGAGCACTGCGTCTCCGGCGTGAACCGCACGCACTCGCCGGGCGGCTGACCGCCGAGCGGCCGGACGTAGACGAAGACCGACCGCTCGCCGGTGAGGCGGAAGGTCCCGCCCCAGCTCCCGTCGACGGCGCACAGCTGCAACGGGGTCGCCTGGACCCCGGCCGGCAACGGCAGCGCGAACTGCCTGAACGCCTCGGTGAGCCGACCGGACTCGGCCAACTCCTCGGGCGTCGCGGAACCGCGCGGCAGGTCGGTGTAGCCGCCGGCCATCCGGTCCACCACGCAGCCGGGCGCCGGCGCGGCCGAGGACGTCACGCTCGTCGTCGGTGACGTGGACAGCACACCCGCGGGTGGCGCCGAGGTCGTCGTGAATGTCCCGCTCATCGCGACCGCGATCACCACGACCACTCCCGCAGCCGCCGCGGTCAGCACGCCGAACCGCCGCCGTGCCCGCCGCTTCCGGCCGTCCCGGACGACGTGCTCGAACTCCAGGCCCAAGGCGGGCTCGTCCGCCAGCGCCGACCGGATCATGTCCCGCACCTCGTCGCTCACGAGCCCTCCCACAGCATGGTCCGCCTGGTCGCCAGGGTGCGCCGCAGGGCGTCGAGGCCCTTGGACACCTGGCTCTTCACCGTTCCCTCGCTGCACCCGAGCGCGGCCGCCGTCTCCGCGACCGGCAGGTCCTCCCAGTACCGCAGCACGACCGCGGCACGCTGCCTGGGCGGCAGCGCTGCCAACGCGCGCCGCACGTCGATGGCCTCCTCGACCCCCGTCGACGCCTCGGCGACCTCGGGCACCGCCTCGACCACCGTCTCCGGCCGCCGCCCCCGCCACCGCGACTCGTCGATGACGGCCCTGACCAGCACCTTGCGCACGTACGCGTCGACCCGTCCGTCCCGGTCCAGCCGCCCCCAGTGCACGTAGACCTTGGCCAGCGCGGTCTGCGCCAGGTCCTCCGCCCGGTGCCAGTCACCGCACAACAAGTAGGCGGTCCGCCGCACGACGGCCACCCGTGCCTCGAAGTAGGCCCGGAACTCGCGGTCCCGATCGCCCACGTGACACCACCTCCAGTCGGTCACCCCCTATACGGCGTCCGCACCCGGCCCGTTGCCTGTAACTTTGCGTGACGGCACCCGCGACCGGCGGTGGCGTGCGCGGCGCACCGCAACGCCCCGCTCACCTCGGAGGGAGCGGGGCGTCCGGCGAGCTCACTCCTCCCGGGCCCAGGCCTTGGCCAGCGCGAGCTTGCCGCCGGTGTGCAGCAGCGACCCCGAGTAGACCCGGCTCGCCAGCAGCACGGTCAGCACCACGGTGCCCGCCAGCAACCCGAGCGCCAGCAGCGGTTCCCACACGGCGGCGTCGCCGGCGAACAGCCGCACCGGCATCGCGATCGCCGACGAGAACGGCAGGAACGACAGCACCGCGAGCACCGTGGCGTTGTCGGAGAAGAACATCACCCCGAAGTACGGCCCCATCACCAGGATCATCACCAGGCCCATGCTCGAGCCCAGGTCCTCCTGCCTGCTGACCAACGACCCGGCCACCGCCCACATCGAGGCCAGCAGCACGAACCCGAGCACCAGGAACGGCACGAACCAGCCCAGCGCGGGCGCCACCAGCGCCAGCAGCTCCGAGTGCCCGCCCAGCCGCAGCGCCACCGGCGCGGCCACCGCGATCACCAGCACCTGGCCGATCGTCAGCAGCGAGTGCCCGACGATCTTGCCCGCCAGCAGCGCGCGGACCGGCACCGTCGACACCAGGATCTCCACGATCCGGGTCTGCTTCTCGGTGACCGTGCTCTGCGCGATCGCCGCGCCGCTCATCCCGAACATGAGGAACACCAGCGCGAACACCATGATCGCGAGCTGCCGCTGGCCCTGGCCGACCTCGGCCGGGTCGAGCAGGTCGACCGGCGGCGCGGTGCGCAGCGCGGCGACGACCTTGGTCGGCGGGTCGGCCAACGCGACCACGCGCACCCCCGTGGCCGACTCGCCGGTGGTGTCCGGCACGACCGCCGCCTCCACCTCCTCCGACCGGATCAGCGCCTCCGCGGCGGCCACGTCGGCGACCTCGCGGACCTCCAGGCCGGTGTCGGTCAGCGCCGCCTTGGCCTGCGCCCCGACCACCGCCACCTTCGCCTCACCGCCGCCGAGCACGGTCGGCAGGATCGACATCGCGAACAGCCCCACCACGATCACGCCGAGGCCGATCCAGAAACCCTTGGCGCGCAGGAACGTCTTCACCTCGCGCTCGGCGACCAACCGGGTCGCCGCCGCGAAGCCCCGCGTCACGCCGCTCATCAGACCGCCTCCATGAAGATCTCGTCCAGCGTCGGCACCACGGGGGTGAAGCCGCGCACCGGACCCCGGCGCAACGCGGCCTCCAGGACCACTTGGTCCACGTCGGCGGCACCGTCCGGCTCGAACACCACGCGCGGCCCGTCGACGTCGACCACCCGGACGCCCGGCACGTCCCGCACCCAGCCCGCGTCGGAGTCGACGACCAGCTCGAACCGCGTGGTGCCGTACCGGGTGCGCAGCTCGTCGCGCGCGCCGTCGACCGCGATCCGACCGCCGGAGATGATCACCACGTCGTCGCACAGCCGTTCCACCACGGACAACTGGTGGCTGGAGAACAGCACCGGCACGCCGTTCGCGGCGCGCTCGCGCAGCACGCCGAGCACGGTCTCGACCGCGATCGGGTCCAACCCGGAGAACGGCTCGTCCAGGATCAGCATCACGGGGTCGTGCACCAGCGCGGCGGCGACCTGGGCGCGCTGCTGGTTGCCCAGCGACAGCTCTTCGAGCCTGTCCTTCGCCCGGTGGCCCAGTTCGAGCTGGTCGAGCAGGCGCTCGGTGTTGCGCCACGCGGTGTCCCGGTCCAGGCCGTGCAGCCGGCCGAGCCAGCTGATCTGCTCGGCGACGCCCATCTTCGGGTACAGGCCGCGTTCCTCGGGCATGTACCCGAACCGCTGCCGCACCGCGCCGGTCACCGGCGAGCCCTGCCAGGAGACCGTGCCGGCGTGCGGCGCCAGGACGCCGAGGACGATGCGCATGGTGGTGGTCTTGCCGGACCCGTTCGCGCCCAGGAACCCGGTCATGCGGCCGGGCCGGACCTCGAAGGACACCCCGTCGAGGACCCGGTGGTCGCCGAAGTTCCGGCTGACCGAGGTGACTGTCAACATGCCCGCAACGCTAGGTCGCGGGCCGTCCGGGCACGTCCGGCGCGAGATCGACTCCGGGGGTCATCCTCGCGGAGGACCCCCCTGGCCGGGTTCCACGATCCCGTGCTCGTAGGCGAACACGACGGCGTGCGTGCGGTCGCGCAGGCCGAGCTTGGCCAGGATCCGCGACACGTGCGTCTTCACGGTCGTCTCCCCCAGGTACAGCGCGCCGGCGATCTCCGCGTTGCTCGCGCCGCGCGCCAGGTGGACCAGCACCTCGAACTCGCGGTCGGTGAGCTCGGGCGGACGCCGCGCCGGGGCGGTCGGTGCGGCCGGCTCGGTGAACCGGGCGATGACGCGGCGCGTGACCTCGGGCGAGAGCAGGGCGTCGCCCCGCGCGACCACCCGGACCGAGTCGACCAGGTCCTCCGGCGAGGCGTTCTTGAGCAGGAAGCCGCTCGCGCCCGCGCGCAGCGCCTCGAAGAGGTAGTCCTCGCGGTCGAACGTGGTCAGGATGACGACCTTGATCCGGTGACCCGCGCCGTCCCGGCCGAGGATGCGCCGGGTGGCCTCCAGCCCGTCCACGCCCGGCATCTGCACGTCCATCAGCACCACGTCCGGCTGGAGCCGGCCGACCACGTCCACGGCCTCGACGCCGTCCCTGGCCTCGCCGACCACCTCGATGTCGTCCTCGGTGCCGAGGATCACCCGGAAGCCCGCCCGGACCAGGTCCTGGTCGTCGGCGAGCACCACGCGCAGCGGAGCCGTCATGCCGGGAACCTCGCACGGACCCGGTACCCGGCGTCACGGCGGGGTCCGGCTTCCAGCTCGCCGCCGTGCACCGCGACCCGTTCCCGCATGCCGACCAGGCCGAACCCGCCGCCGCCCGACCTGCTGGTGCGCCCGCGGCCGTCGTCGGCCACCTCGACCTCCAGCGAGTTCTCCAGGAACCGCACCCGCACGTCCGCCTTGCGCGCGTCGGCGTGCTTCACCACGTTCGTCAACGACTCCTGCACGATCCGGTACACCGACAGCGCGACGCCCTCCGGCACCGGTCGCGGCTCCCCGTACACGCCGTGGTCCACGTCCAGCCCGGCCGACCGCGCCTGCTCGGCCAGTTCCGGGAGCTGGTCCAGCCCCGGCGACGACGTCTCACCCGCCTGCTCGGCGACCTCCTCCGGGTCGGCCCGCAGCACGCCCAGCAGGCCGCGCAGCTCGCCGATCGCCGTGCGCGCGGTGTCCTCGACGGTCCGCAGCGCCTCGCGGGCCAGGTCCGGGTCCCGGTCGAGCACCCGCCGGGCCGCGCCCGCCTGCACGCCCATCACCGACACGTGGTGCGCCACGACGTCGTGCAGGTCGCGGGCGATGCGCACCCGTTCGGCGACGATCGCGCCCCTGGTGTTCTGCTCCTGCGACCGGCGCAGCTGCTCGGCCCGGTGCTCCAGCTCGGCCTGCCGCCGTGCCGAGACCCACGCCATCTCGCCGAAGGAGAACGCGGACAGGAAGAACAGCAGGTTGAAACCGATGCCGTACAGCACGGTCGCGAGCACCGGGTCGAGCGGCCCGGCCGCGCCCTCGAACGGCGGCGTGGGCGCCAGCAGGAACTTCACCAGCGAGAAACCGAGCCACCCGAACATCGCGACGATCACCGCGATCCGCGCCCACCGCGCCCGCGCCCGGTCCTGCCCCCAGGCGCCCGCGCTGAAGATGGCCAGGAACAAGGCCACCGAGGGCACCAGGTTGTCCCCGACCTGCCTGGCCTGCACCACCACGAGCAACGCGCCGAGGACGACCAGCACCGTCAGCGGGAAGCGCCGCCGCGCCGCCAGCGGCAGGGTCATCGCCGCACCCCAGGCGATCTGCTCGACCAGCGACGGCCCACCCTCCCACGGGCTCGCGCCCACGCTGTTGACCAGCACGGTCACCACCACGGCGCCGGCCATCGCGGCCAGGGCCAGCCACACGTCGTGCCGTCGCTGGGCCGGTGTGGGCCCGGGACGCCGCCACTGCGCCCACACGGGCTCGCGGGAGGATTCGTCCGTCATGTCCGAGAACGTAACCCGGACCGCGGTCGCCACGACGCCGGACCGCCCCGAGGCGGCGCCCCCGGGCCGTGAGGTGATCAGCCGCCGGCCCGGACGGCGGTGATCACCACGGTGGTGTAGCGCATCACGAAGGCGCCGCCCACCGCGTCGACGGCGGCCCCGATGGCGGCCAACGCCTGGTCCTGCTTCTCGGGCGGCAGGAGGGGGAAGACGCCGGAGGTCGGCACCTGGTCCAGCCACTCGTCGCGGGTGTAGGTCCGCTCCCAGTCGAACCGCCACTCCTCGGGCTCGCCGAACCCGCCCGCCGCGCGCAGCCCGTCGATCGCCTTGGCGGTGAACGCCGAGTACCCGGCCCCGGCGGTCGCGGGAGCGGGCGGCGTCTCCGGCAGCACGCTCCGGTAGGCGTCGGCGAACACCTCGGCCAGGTCGGGCGGCGGTTGGTTGACGTTCCAGAACACGGCCAGCCTGCCGCCGGGACGCAGCACGTCCGCCGCCTTGGCCGCGCCCGCGACCGGGTCGACCCAGTGCCAGGTCTGCCCGGCCACGACGGCGTCGAACACCCGCCCGGCCGGGTCCCACGACTCGAACGCGGACACCTCGACGTCCACGCCGCGCCCGCGGGCGTACTCGGCCATCCGCGGGTCGACCTCGACGCCGAGCACCCGGCACCCGGCCGCCTGGAACAACCGGGCCGCGATGCCTGTGCCCGTGCCGACGTCCACCACCTCCCGGCCGGGACTGCCGGCGACGACCGCCTCCACCACGGCCTGCGGGTAGGTGGGACGCGTGCGGTCGTAGCGTTGCGGGTCCGCGCCGAACGACTCGGCCATGCGGCGGGCCCGATGGGGTTCCGAAGGTAGAGTGGGCATGCGCCCACTATGAGTGGGCACATGCCCACTCGTCAACCGAGAGGAGTGCCGTGCCGACCGGTGTGGCCATCCGCGACGTGCGCGAGCAGCTGTTCGACGCCGCCGACCGCATCCTGCTGCGCGACGGCCCCAGCGCGCTGACCAGCCGTGCCGTCACGACCGAGGCGAACGTCGCCAAGGGCGTCCTGCACCGGCACTTCGAGGACTTCGACGCCTTCCTGGCCGAGTTCGTGCTCGACCGCGTCGACCGGATGGACGCCCAGTCCGCCGCCCTGCGCGAGGCCGCGGGCACCGGCGCCGTCGCCGACAACCTCACCGACGCCCTGATCGCGCTGTTCGGTTCGGTCGCGGTGGCGATCGTCGCCCTGGTGACGTTCCGGGACGAGCTGCGCGCCCGGCTGCGCGACACCTGGCCCGCGGGCGTCCCGGTGCTGACGGAGGCGGTGATCATGATCGCGGCCTACCTCACCGCCGAGCGCGACCTGGGCCGGATCGCGCCCGACGCCGCGATCGACGGGCTCGCACCCACCCTCATCGGCACCGCGCACCTGCTGTTCGCCGACCGCCGCGGTGCGCGGCCGGACCGGGACGCCGTGCACAAGGCCGTGATGACGGTCGTCGGCGGGGTGCTGCGACGGCCCTGACCGACCTCAGCGCGGCTCGACCAGGGTGGCCGTGTCGCCGAAGACGAACGGGGACGGCTCGCACTCGGCGATGAAGTCGCCCGGGAACCCGAGCCGGAACTCCACGGCCGCCTCCAGCCGCCGCACCGCGTCGTCGGGCAGGACCAGGTCCAGCGCGCCGAGGTTCTCGGCGAGCTGCGCCACGCTGCTCACCCCGACCAGCGGCAGCACCGCGCGGGACTTGGCGCGCGTCCACGCCAGCGCCACCTGCGCGGGCCGTGCGCCCAACTCGTCCGCGACCTCCCGGACGGCACGGGCCGCCGCGCGTTCGCGTTCGGTGAGGGCCGCGGGGTCCACCCGCCTCGCACTCGAGGAGCCGGACAGCCTGCCCCCGGCGAGCGGCGCCCAGGCGGTGACGCTCAGGCCCAGCGCCTCGGCCATCGGCAGCAGTTCCCGTTCGACGTCGCGGTCGAGCAGGTTGTAGGGCACCTGGAGGCCGGCGAACGGGGTCCAGTCCCGCCACTGCGCGAGGGTGTTGGCGTAAGCCACGACCCAGGCCGGTGCGTCGGAGATGCCCGTGTAGAGCACCTTTCCGGCGCGCACGGCGTCGTCCAGCGCGCGCATGGTCTCCTCGACGGGCGTGTGCCGGTCCCAGATGTGCACCCAGTAGACGTCGACGTAGTCGGTGCGCAGCCGGCGCAGGCTGCGGTCCAGCGACGCGGCCAGGTTCTTGCGGTGGTTGCCGGAGGCGTTGGGGTCGGCGGCGTCACGCGACAGCGTGTACTTCGTGCCGATGACGAACCGGTCTCGTCGCCGCACGATCGAGCCGAGCAGTTCCTCGCCGTCGCCGTAGGCCGACGCGGTGTCGAGCACGTTGCCGCCCGCGTCGGCGTAGGCGTCCACGATGCGGCGGGACTCGGCGGGGTCGGCGAGGGTCATGGTGCCCAGCAGCAGTTCCGACACGCGCAACCCGGTCCGGCCGAAGAGCCGGTACTTCATGGTCATGACGCACAGCCTGGGACGGCGGGCCGGCCGGAGGGAGGCCCTGGTGGGGTCCCCCTCCGCCTAGACTCGGCGGCCATGAACGCGTTGGGCGGGTTCCTGCGGGCGCGCCGGGAGGCGATCACGCCGGCCGAGGTGGGCCTCCCGACCGGCCCGCGCCGCCGCACGCCGGGCCTGCGCCGGGCGGAACTGGCCGCGCTCGCCGGTGTCAGCGTCGAGTACCTGACCCGGCTGGAGCGCGGGCGCGACCGCCACCCGTCGGCGCAGGTCGTCGGGGCTTTGGCGGACGCGTTGCGGCTGTCGTCGCACGAGCGCGTCCACCTGCACCGCCTGGTGAAGGCGGGCGGCTCGGTGTGCCCGGCGGAGACCGAGCCGCGTCCCGTGCGGCCGACCGTGCTGGCGCTGCTGGACCGGCTGGAGCCCACGCCCGCGTTCGTGGCGGACGCGCAGGGCGACGTGCGCGCCTGGACCGCCGGGTTCCGGTGGCTGGCCGCGCCCTCGGGCCTGCTCGACGCCGACCGGCCGAACCTCGCGCGGTTCGTGTTCGGCGACGAGAGGGCGCGGGCGACGTTCCCGGACTGGGAGCGCGTGGCCGACGAACGCGCCGCCGCGCTGCGTGCCGCCGCGGACCTGGGCGACGGCGGCGCGGCCGTGCTGGCCGAGGAGCTGTCGATCACGGTGGGCGCGGACTTCGGCCGCCGCTTCACCACTGCCGCCGTGCTGCCCGGCGGCACGGGCGTCGAACGGTGGCGGCACCCGGAGGCGGGCGAGCTGCGGCTGGCCTACGAGACCCTGACCCTGCCGGGTGACGAGGACCACCGGCTCGTCGCCTACCTCCCGGCCGACGGTGCGACGGCGCAGGCGCTCGACGCCCACGCCCGCGCCTCGCTGTAGGCGGCCGGAGCCGCGGTCACCCGACCCGGACGATGCTCTTGCCCCTGGTCGCCCCGCCGGCGAGGTCGGCGATGGCGGTCCCGACGTCGGCCGGCTCGTACTCGGCGGTGATGTCGATGCCGACCACGCCGGCCCCGACCAGGTCCAGCGCGCGGTGCGCGCTCTCGGCGAGGCGCTCCGGGTGGGTCCGGCCGAGCAGGTTGCTGTTGCAGGTCAGCAACGACGTCCCCTGCGCCGGCAGGTCGTCGACCGAGGCGGAGACCGGCTCGGAGGTGGCGATGTTGCCGTAGACCGCGATCCGGCCGTGCGGCGCCAGGCGTTCCAGGTTGGCCGGCCGGGTCGGGCCGCCGACGGGTCGAGGATCACGTCGACCCGCTCCCCTCCCAGCGCGTGCGGGAACTCCTCGCGGCCGAGCACCTGGTCGTAGCCGGCCTGGCGCGCGTAGCCGACCTGGCCCGGATCGCCCACCACGCCCACGACCCGTCCGGCGCCTGCGGCCCGCGCGAACCGCACCGCGAGCGTGCCGACGCCGCCTGCCGCCGCGTGGACCAGGACGTTCTGCCCCGGCCGGACCCCCGCGACGGTGTTGATCAGGTCGTAGGCGGTGGAGGTGACCCTGCCGAACGCGGCGGCGGTCCGCGCGTCCACGCCCGGCGCCGCGATCGCCGGCACCGAGGGCGCCACGACGACCTCCGCGAAGCCGTCCGAGCCGGTCAGCGCGATGACGTGCTCACCGACGCGGTCCCGCTCCACCCCCTCACCGACCGCGACGACCCGCCCGGACGCCTCGAAGCCGGGCACGAACGGGCGCGGAACCGGGAAGTGGCCGTCGCGGACGCATCGACCGGCAGCCGTCACCCGTGCACGCCAAGGTCATGATCGCGACCCTCACCGAAGGCCGGCCGCGACCTCCTCGACCAGGCCTACGGCGAGGTGAACGCGCTGGAGAAGGCCTTCACCGACACGTTCACGCCTGCCGAGCACCGGCAGTTCTGCGACCTGCTCGACCGGGCCGCCCAGACCCTGGTCGAGCAGACGCCCCGCCCCGCACCACGCCCCCGGCCGAGCTGAACCGGGCGGCGAGGACCACCTGCGTCAGAGCACCGCGGCCAGGCGTTCCACCGCCGCCAGCGGATCCGGCCCGATCGGGATCAGCACCACGCTGTCCACACCGGCCGCGAACAGCTCCGCCAGCCGTGCCTTCGCGTCCTCGGCGGTGCCGGTCACCGCGAGCTGCCGCACCCACTCCTCCGGCAGCCTGCGCACGAACTCCTCCCGGCTGCCGCACTCCCGCCGCAGCGCCGCGAACTCCGCCGCGAACGGCAGCGGGGCCAGGTGCGGTGCCCAGTCCGGCTCGCCGATCCACTCCAGGCCGGCCCGCACGGCGTCCACGGCCGCCGACGCGTCGGCGTCGACGGCGGCCACGTTGTAGCCGACCAGCCGGTGCGGCCGGTCCGCGTCGATGTGCGCCAGAGCCGCCCGCGCGTACTCCGGCGTCGTCGGCTCGGCCAGGATCGTCCCGTCCGCCGCCCGCCCGGACACCGCCAGGGAACGCGGGCCACGCACACCGGCCAGCACGGGCGGCGGGTCGGCGGGCACCGACGAGGGCTCCAGGGACACCCCGTCGAGCCGGACGTACTCGCCCGGCTCGACCGACTCGCCGCGCAGCAGCGCGGTCACCGCGCGCAGGTACTCCTCCAGCAGCGTCAACGGGCTGGCGGGCCACTCGCCCACCGACCGCATCCACCCCGGCATCCCGTGCCCGATGCCGATGTCGATCCGGCCCGGGAACAGATGCGCCAGCGTCGCGGCCTCCATCGCGGCGAACGCGGCGTTGCGCGCGCCGACGGGCAGCAACCCGATGCCCACCCTGATCCGCGCGGTCGCCGCCAGCACCGCCGCGGCCTGGCCGATGCCGCCGCGGAAGCCCAGGTCCTCCACCACCCACAGCTCGTCGAACCCGAGCTCGTCGGCCCGCCGCGCGAACGGCAGCACCCGCGCCGGCGCCAGGTCGCGCGGCAGCATCACCCCGACCGATCCGGAACGACTCACGACAAACTCCTTAGGTCCGCAGGTACGAGGCGCCGTTGAGGTCGAGTACAGCACCCGACGCCCACTCGGCTTCGGGCGAGGCGAGGTAGACCACCGCGGCGGCGATCTCCTCCGGCCGCGCCACCCGGCCGAACGGGCTCTGCGCCAGCACCTCGTCGGTCACCATGTCGGCCACCCGGTCGGTGCCGACGAACCCCGGCGCCACCGACGCCACCGCGATGCCGTGCGGCGCGAGGGCGACCGCCAGCGACTGCCCCATCGAGTGCAACGCCGCCTTGCTCGCGCCGTACGCGGGCATCGCGGGCTCACCCCGGAACGCGCCGCGCGAGCCGACGTTGACGATCCGCCCGCGGGTGCCCCGCGAGATCATGTGCCGGGCCACGCAGTACGACATGTCGGCCGCGCCGAACACGTTGACCGCGAACGTGCGCCGCCACAACGCCTGCCACTGGGCGTACGGCAGGTCCACCGAGCCGAGCTCCACCAGGCCCGCGTTGTTGACCAGCACGTCGATCCCGCCGAGGGTGTCGACCGCGGCGCCGACCACCCGCTCGACCGCCTCCGGGTCGGCCAGGTCGGCGTCCGAAGAGGACAGTGCCACGACCTCGTCGCCCAGGTCCCGGAACGCGTCCGCGATCGCCGCGCCGATGCCGCGGCTGCCACCGGTGACCAGCACGCCCCGGCTCACCGGGCGAACACCTGCGACTCGTCGGCGAACGCCTTGAACTCCAGCGCGTTGCCCGCCGGGTCGCGGAAGAACATCGTCCACTGCTCGCCCGGCTCGCCCGCGAACCTCAGGTACGGCTCGATCACGAACTCCGTCCCGGCCGCGCGCAGCCGCTCGGCCAGCACGTGGAACTCTCGAACCGGCAGGATCAGGCCGAAGTGCGGCACGGGCACGTCGTGGCCGTCGACCGGGTTGCGGCCGGAGTCGGCCCGCGGCCCGGGCACGACGTGCGTCACGAACTGGTGGCCGTAGAAGTTCCAGTCCACCCACTTCTCGGCCGAACGGCCCTCTTCGAGCTTCAGCACGCCACCGTAGAACTCGCGGGCCCTGGCCAGGTCGTCGACGGGGACAGCGAGGTGGAAACCGGGTCTCATGCCGTCCACCTTGACCACCGGCACCGCTGATGTCAACATTCGACATCATGCAGCTGCGCAAGGCCGACCGGCGGGGTCTCGCGGACGAGGCCGCCGACCTGATCCGGGAAGCGATCTTCGCGGGCGCGTTCCCGCCCGGCTCGCCGGTGCGCGAGGTGGAGCTGGCGGCGGCGCTGGACGTCAGCCGCGGCTCGGTGCGCGAAGGCCTGGCCGTGCTGGAGCGGGAAGGGCTGGTGCGCAGCGCCTGGCACCGCGGGGCGCGGGTGATCGACCTGACCGCGCGGGACGCCGAGGAGGTCTACTCGGTCCGCGCCGCGCTGGAGGGGTTGGCGGGCCGCGAGGCCATCGGCCGGGTCGACCTGCACGCCCTCGACGGCCTGGTGGACGTCATGGCGCGGCGGCTGGCCGCGGGCGCGCCCAGCGACGAGCTGCTCGCGCTGGACATGGAGTTCCACGACACGATCTACCGGGCCGCGGGCAACCGGCGGCTGCTGGAGGCGTGGCGGGCGGTGCGGTCGCAGGTGCACCTGTTCCAGCTCACCCGGATCCGCCTGGGCCACCCCGGCTACCGGGCCGTGGTCGTGGACGAGCACCGCGAGATCGTGCGGCTCCTCGAAGCCGGTGACGCCGCCGAGGTCACCCGCACCGCCGAGGAGCACGTCCACTCGGCGATGCGGGTGCTCGTCGGTCAGCTGGCCGGCGTGACGATCGAGACCTCCGGGTAGCGGCTCGACGGCCGGTCCAGCAGGGGCTGCGGCTCACCGCGCAGGTGCAGGTCGAAGAACGCCCGGACGTAGGTGCGGGTGATCGCCGCGCCACGCTCGCCGCCGACCTCGGCGCCGAGGTCCAGCCCCAGTTGCGGCCCCACCACGCCGATGTCGGTGAACGACGGGTGCTCCATGCCCGCCACCACCAGCCAGCGCCTCCACCCGGTCAGCAACGGCCAGGCGTCCTGCCAGCTCTTGGCACCCGGCGCGCCGGGTGCGTAGTTGTTCTGCCGCCCCAGCAGCATGACCGGCTGCGACATCCCCGGTTCGGGCACCGGCGTGCTGAGGACGCCGTCCACGTCGATCGCGGCGCGGATGCGCGAGTCGGCCCGCGCGGCTTCGAGGCTGCTCGCCCCGCCCACGGAGTGGCCGCCCATGGCCATCCGCGAGGCGTCGACCAGGTCCGCGCCGCGGTGGTCGCGCAGCGGCCCGGTGAGCTGGTCCAGCACGAACGACACGTCCCGCGCACGGCCCTCGCCGAGCTTGGACCAGAACGAGGGGTCGTGGGGGATCTCGCAGGAGGCGCACGGCGCGACCCGACCGTCCGGGAACGTGGTGGCGACGTTCTCGTGGGTGTGGTCGACCACCGCGACGACGTAGCCGTGGCTGGCCAGGTCCTCCGCCAGCGTGGACAGCGTGGCGCGGGGCCGCAGGTAGCCCGGTGACAGCACGATCAGCGGCAGGCCGTGCCGCCGCCCGACCGGCCGGGCGTCCACCACGGCGTTGGTCCGCACCGTGCTCAACGCGTCGGGCGGCAGGGTGGTGATGCCGGCTTCCTCCAGCACCGCGCGCGACTCGGTCGGTGTCATGTACTGCTTCTCCGGGCCGGGCGCGGACGCCGCCGGGTAGAAGAGGGAGACCATCAGCTCCCGGCTCGTCGTGGGCACCCACGGGTCGAGGCGCGAGGTGTCGACCAGGTGCAGCGAGGTCGTGCCCACCGCGTGCCGGCCGGTCGGCGCGGGCAGGTGGGGCGTCGTCTCGCCGGAGTCGGCCGCGGAGGCCGGGGCGGAGGTGGTGGACAGGGCCAGGGTCAGGACGACGAGCGATGTGAGGCCGCGCATGGGTTTTCCTCTCACGTCGGGCTTCAGCCGACGAAGGTGACTTCCGGGTAGTCCGCCGACGGCCGCTCCAGCAGCGGTTGCGGTGTGCCGCGCAGGTGCAGGTCGAAGAACGCGGCGGTGTACGCGCGCGTGATCGCCAGGGCGCGGTGGGCGTCGATGTCGGCGCCGATGTCGAGGCCCAGCTGCCCGGCCAGCACGGCGAGGTCCGTGAACGACGAGTGCACCGTGCCGTCCACCATGATCCAGCGCTTCCAGCCGGTCAGCAGCGGCCAGTCCCGTTCCCACCCCCGGTACGGCCCGCCGTCGCCGGGCACGTAGTCGCCCTGGTTGCCCACGAACAGGAACGGCCGGGACAGCCCGTCGGGCGGGATCGGGGCGTGCGTGCTGCCGTCGAGGTCGACGCCGGCGCGGATCCGGTGGTCGGCGAGCATGGCCTGGATCGCGCTCGCGCCGCCCGCCGAGTGCCCGGCCATGCCCACGCGCGCCGGGTCGACCAGGTTCGCGCCACGCCGGTCGCGCAGCGGGCCGGTGAGCTGGTCCAGCACGAACGATACGTCCCGGGCGCGGCTCTCGCCCAGCTTCTCCCAGAACCCCGGCAGGTCGTCGACCTCGCAGGCGGCGCAGGTGGTGACGCGCCCGTCGGGGAACGTGGTGGCGGTGTTCTCGTAGGTGTGGTCGACCAGCGCCACGACGTGACCGCGGCTCGCCAGGTCCTCGGCGAGCATCGTCAGCGTGGCGCGGCCCCGGATGAACCCCGGCGACAGCACGACCAGCGGCGAGCCGTGCCGCCGGCCGACGGGCGGTGCGTCGACCACGGCGTTCGTGCGGGTCGTGCTCAACACCTCCGGCGGCACGGTGGTGACGCCTTCGCGTTCGAGCAGGAGCCTGGACTCGGTCGGCGTCATGTACCGGGCCTTCGGGCCGCGCGCCGACGCGGCCGGGTAGTAGAGGGAGACCATCAGCTCCCGGTGCGTCGAAGGCACCCACGGGTCCGGCCGGGAGGTGTCCTGCAAGTGCAGCGACGTGGTGCCCACCGCTCGATGGCCGGTGGGCGCGGGTAAGCAGGGCGTCGTGCCCGCGACGGCGGGCGTGGCGGACAGGACGAGGGACAGGGCGGTGACGACCGCGAGACCGCGCACGGATCTCTCTTCTCGTAGTGGGTCAGGACAGGTGGCGCAGCCGGCGGAAGCAGAACCACGTCAGCAGCGCCGACAACGCGAGGTACAGGGCCAGTTCGAGCCACTGCAACGGCCAGAACCGGCTCGCCGGGTGGTAGACGAGGTGCTGCCGGTAGCCCAGGTCGGACAGCTGCGCGAAGCACTCGCGCATCCGGTCGAGCACGGGGTGGGTGATGCTCTCCACCGGCACCCGCGGCGGGCAGTCGCCCACCGCGTCGGGCAGGCGGTGGACCACGGAACCGCTCGCGTCCACGGTCTCGTTGGCCAGCACCCACGCGCCGTCGGGGTCGTGCACGGTCAGCGACTGCGGCACGTCGCCGTTCGGGCCCGGCTCCGACCGGATGCCCGCGATGCTCTCCGCCGTGAGCGCGACCGTTTCGTCGACCGGCGGCAGCAGGTGCGGGCGCGCCGCGAACGGGACCGCGACCTGCACGGCGAAGTACACGACGAGCGTCACGGCCATCGCGGTCACGGTGCGGCGCAACAGGATCGCCACCGCGACACCGAGCACGAACGCGAACGCGGCGTAGCCGGCCGGCGCGATCCCCCGTGCGGTGAACACCAGCGGCGTGACGCGCCCCGGGAAGTCGTGGCCGCCCGCCGCGTCGACCGGGCCCGCCCACCAGGTGACGGCCAGGCCGAGCAGCCCGGCCGCGACCGCGGCGGCCGGCGTGCCGATGCCGAGCTTGACCGCGAGCCACCGGGTGCGGGTGACGCTCTGGTTCCACACCAGGTTGTGGGTGCCGGTCTCCAGCTCGCGGCTGATCATCGGCACGCCCCAGAACACGCCGAGGGCGGCCGGCAGCGCGTACACCGCGAGCGTGCTGCCCCGGTACCAGAACTCCGGGTCGCCGTACCCGCCCGGGACCGGCCGGGTGATCGCCAGCGCCACGCCGGCCAGCGCGAGCGCCCCGTACACCGACAGCACGGGGAAGCGCAGTTGCCGCCACGTCAACCAGGTCATCGGACGACCCCCAGGACGGGGCGATCGTCGCCCGGGTTGCTCAGGTAGGCCAGGATCAGGTCCTCCAGGCCGAGTTCGCCGACGTCCCAGGTCGGGTCCAGGACCGGAGCCTCGGTGCGCACCAGGACCGTGGTCTGGCGGTCGGTGTGGCGCACCGAGACGACGTGCTGGTCGGCGGGCAGGGAGCCGACGTCGCGGCGCGGGCCGGTCAGCCTGCGGTGCGTGGCGAGCAGGTGCTCGACCTCGCCGGTGACCCTGACCCGCGCGTCCACCAGCACGACGAGGTGGTCGCAGACGCGTTCCAGGTCGGCGACGAGGTGCGAGGACATCACCACGCTCAGCCCGTGCTCGGCCACGGCTTCCATGAGGTCCTGGAGGAACTCCCGCCGTGCCAACGGGTCGAGTGAGGCGACCGGCTCGTCCAGCAGCAGCAGTTCGGGCCGTTTCGCGATGCCGAGCGTGAGCGCGAGCTGGGCGCGCTGGCCGCCGGACAGCTTGCCCGCGGCCAGCGCCGGGTCGAGCCCGATCCGCCTGATCCGCTCGTGGGCCAGTCGGTCGTCCCAACCGGGGTTGAGGCGCGCGCCCAGGCGCAGGTGCTCTTCGACGGTGAGGTTCGCGTAGACGGGCGCGTCCTGGGCGACGAACCCGACCTTCGCAAGCTGGGCCGGACCGCTGCCCGGCACGCCGCCGCACACCTCGATCGCGCCGCTCGACGGTTCGATCATGCCCGCGGCCAGGCCGAGCAACGTGGACTTGCCCGCGCCGTTCGGGCCGACCAGCCCGGTCACGTGACCGGCCGGGACGTCGAGCGTGCAGCCGGTCAGCGCCCAGCGCCGCTTGTACTTCTTGCCCAACCCCCGGGCGGCCAGCACGGTCACGCTATGTCCTCTCTGGACGCGGAGCGAAACGTGGTCAGGAACAACGCCTCGATGGCCTCCTCGTCCAAGCCGGCGCGACGGGCCTTGGCGAGCCAGCGCCGCAGGTCCTGGCGCAGCGGCGCGAGCGCGGCGAGCGAGGTGCCGGAGAGCGTGGCGGTCACGAACGTGCCGACCCCGGGCCGGGCGGCGACCAGGCCGTCGTGCTCGAGCTCGCGGTAGGCCTTGAGCACCGTGTTCGGGTTGATCGCGAGGTCGGCCACCACGTCCTTCACCTTCGGCAGTTGGTCGCCCTCGCGCAGCAGGCCGAGCCGCAACGCGTGCCGCACCTGCCGGACCAGTTGCTGGTAGGGCGAGAGGCCCGACTTGCCGTCCAGGTGGAACTCGATCACGGTTACCTCCATTTAACTAGCTAACTAGCACTATAGGCAGATAGAGGAGGCACGTCGAGTCAGCGGCCGGTCAGCGCGCCGTCAGGTGGTGCCCCGACGGTGGGCACGCAGCACTTCCGAGCCGACAGAGGAGCGAGATGAGCATCAGACGCACGGCCGTCGCGGTGATCGGGGCACTGACGGGCGCCCTGGTCGCGGTCACCGCACCGACCGCGTCCGCCGCGACCTGCACGCCGACCTACCTGCCGCTGCCCGCGGACCTGCCCAACGGCGCGGTCACGGCCGCCGACAGCGCCGGCGGCTACGCGGGCTACGGCTGGGTCGTCACGCGCGGGTGGTCCACGTCCATGAGGGCGATGCGCTGGTCCGGCGGGCAGGTGACCGACCTGGGCCGGTTCGAGGGGACCAACCCGTCGGTGGCCGACGTGAACCGGCAGGGCACCGTGGTGGGCTCCGCCGCCGGCCGCGCCATCCGCTCGCGCGACGGCAGGCTGGAGGCGCTGCCCACGCCGGCCGGCCACACCGGGGCGAGGGCCGTGGGCATCAACGACAACGGCGACATCGTCGGCAACGCCTACAGCACTCCCCCGGACACCGCGCCGTACTCGATCTCCACGCCCGTGCTGTGGCCCGCGAGCGGCGCCGCGCCGGTGGCGCTGACCGGCCTGCCGACCACCGGGCACGCGGAGGCCAAGGCGATCGACCAGGACGGCACCGTGCTGGTCGAGCACCTGCCGAACCGGGACTCCGTCCTGGCCGCGTCGCTGTACCTGTGGAAGGCGGGCACGGCCCGCCGGCTCGCCAACCCGCCCGACACCACCACCGTGCGCGGCTGGGACCTGTCCGACGGCCGCGTGGCGGGCGAGACCTACCCGGCGTCCGGCTACGACGGCCGGGGCGTGCTGTGGGACCGGGACGGCGTCCCGTCGCGGCCCGCGGGCAGCGCCTACCTGCACTCGGTCAACCGGTCCGGCCAGTCGGTCGGCTGGTCGCTCGCCACGCGCACGTGGGGTGTCTGGCAGCTCGGCGCCCAGACCGCCGCGTTGGGCGCGGACCCGAGCGTCGACGTGTCCGCGGACGACGGCGCGGTCGCCGGGCGCAGCATCCCGGCGGCCGGCGCGAAGCAGTTGCCCACGGTCTGGCGCTGCGGATAGGGGTCGGCGGGGGCCAGAGGGCCGGCCCCCGCTGCCCGGTCGCTCAGAAACGCGCGCCCACGTCCGCGCCGCTTGCCGGTCGCAGGAAGGTGGAGGACGGGATCGAGCCGTCGGCGGTGCGCGGGCCCGTGATGGTGCGCGGGTCGGTGCTCGCGAACGACCACGTGCCGCCGAGGTCCCACGAGTTGCCGCTACCGCCGGAGTTCGAGCCCGGCGAGACGTCCGTGCCGTTGGCCGCCGCCAGGTTCTTGGTCAGCGTGCTCGCGGAGCGGTCGAACTGGAACCCGGTCTTCGGGTTGTCCCACGCGGTGCTGCGCTCGATCCGGTGCCGGCCGGGGTTGTTGTTGTCCACGAAGCCGCCGGCGGCGTTGTCCCACGTCATCGTGTTGCGCACGGTGTGGTCGGCGGCCACGCCGTTGCCGCCCAGCTTGAACCCGTTGCCGTCACCGGTGAAGTCGGGCAGGTTCCAGCGGTTGAAGCCGTTGCCCCAGGCCAGGCTGTTCTCCAGCAGGATCGGCGAGGAGAACATCCAGTAGTCCAGGCCGTCGTCGGAGTTGTTCCACAGCCGCGCGCCGCGCACCACGTTCCCGGCACCGGAGCCCTCCTTGATGGCCAGGCCGTCGGCGCTCTCCCCGTTCTTGCGCGGGTCGCGGTTGCCGTAGGAGTCGAGGTTGAGGATCCGGTTGTCGCCCGACGCGCCTTGCAGGTGCAGGCCGGACTCGTAGTTGTCACGCGTCACGAGCCGGTCGAAGACGGTGTCGTTGACGTCCACGCCGAAGACGCCGTACGGGCCGTGGACGATCTCCAGTCCGATCAGCCGCCAGTGGTCGCCCTCGACGTGCACCGCGCCGCGCTCGGCCCGCGGGATGCTGGAGCCGACCGCGCCGGGCGTGTGCGGCATGTTCTCGCCGTCGATGATCACGCGCTCGCCGTCGTGGGCGCGCAGGGTGATGGGTTGGCTCGCGGTGCCGTTCTTGAGCAGCTGGATGTTGGTGCTGGGCGCGTACGTGCCGCCGCGCACGTGGATCGTGAAGCCGGGCTGGGCCAGGTCGACCGCGCGCTGGATGGTGCGCAGCGGTGCGGCCACCGTGCCGGGATAGGCGTCGTCGCCGTCGACCGCCACGTACAGCGCGTCGGCGGGCGGCGGCGTGCCGTCCTGGGTGAAGTCCAGGTAGTCGACGTTGGGCAGGCGGGCCGACGTGGTGGGGCTCAGCCGGATCGCGCTGCCGCCGGAGGGCACCGTCACGGACACGGTCTTCGAGGCCCACGTGGACCAGGCGCCGGTCGCCTCGAACGAGACCGACTGCGTGGTGACGCCGTTGACGACGAGGTCGGCGGGACGAGCGGCGGCGCCGCCGTTGGCGAACCGGATCACGACGGTCGCCGAGCCCGCGGCCGACGCGGTGACGGTGAACTGCGCGTGGGCGCCGACGGCGTTGTCCGCGTTGCAGAACCCCGTGCCGGAGTAGCCGGACCAGTTGGCGTCGATGGTGCCCGCGCACACCGCGGGCGCGCTTTCGGCTTCGTGGTGCGTGGTCGCGGCGGTGGCCGTGGCTCCCGGTATGCCGAGGCCCGCGACAGCGATCACGGCGGCAGCGGCGACACGGGGTTTCAACCTCATCGTTTTCCCCCTCGGTGTGACGCGAACGGCCCGTGTTCACGCTTCTGAACTGCGCAAACACGATCCGGGAGCGATCCCCGGCACGTTAACGCGCACCTCGGGAAACACGCAATGTCGCGTGCGGGAGAAACTGCGGAATTCACAATGATGAACAAATTGCGACGACCGGGCGGGCGCGGGGACGGATCACGTCCCCGCGCCCGTTTTCGCTAGTGCTGCGGCGCGTCCACGGCCTTGCCCGCCTTGACCAGGAAGGAACCGGCCACCGCGACCAGCGACAGGATCGCCGCCAGCAGGATCGCCGCGTGCATGCCGCCCATCTCCGCGCCGACGCCCTGCTCACCGGCCGTGGCCAGGTCGGCGGCCCGCGCGCTCATCACGCTGACCAGCAGCGCCACGCCCGCCGCGGCGGCGAGCTGCTGGGTCGTGCTGAAGATCGCGCTGCCGTGGGAGTACAGCCGCGCGGGCAGCGCGCCCAGGCCGGACGAGAACAGCGGCGTGAACGTGAACGCCAGGCCCAGGCTCAGCGCCAGGTGGAACACCAGCACGAGCGCGGCGGGCGTGGTGGCGTCGAACGTCGTGGCGAACCACAGCGAGCCGCTGGTCGCGACCGTGCCGACGATGAGCAGGACGCGCGGACCCACCCGGTCGTAGAGGCGGCCGACGAACGGCGACAGCAGGCCCATCAGCAGGCCGCCCGGGAGCAGCAGCAGGCCGGTGGCGAGCGGGTCGAGGTCCAGCACGTTCTGGGTGTAGATCGGCAGGATCGTGACCACGCCGAGCAGCAGGCCCATCATCACCATCATCAGGGCGCTGGCCACCGTGAAGGTCCGGAACTTGAACGTGCGCAGGTCCAGCAGCGCCCGTTCGTCCCGCTGCAGCCGGACCTGCCGCAGCACGAACGCCGTGACGCCGAGGACGCCCACCGCGAGCGAGGCCCACAACGTCGTCGACGACCCGCCGCCGCTGTGCCCGATGCTCGACAGGCCGTAGACCAGCCCGCCGAAGCCGAACACCGACAGCACGACCGACAGCACGTCGATCGGCGCGCTGCTCGCCTCGCCGATGCGGGTCACCCAGCGCAGGCCGAGCAGCAGCGTCGTGACCGAGATCGGCAGCACGACCCAGAACATGGCGCGCCAGCTGAACACGTCCAGCAGCACGCCGGACACCGTCGGGCCGATCGCCGGCGCGACGGAGATGACGATGGAGATGTTGCCCATCACCGCGCCGCGGCGGGCCGGTGGGACGAGCGTCATGACGGTCGTCATGAGCAGCGGCAGCATGATCGCCGTGCCACAGGCCTGCACCACGCGTGCGCCGAGGAGCACCGGGAAGCCCGGCGCCAGCGCCGCGAGCAGCGTGCCCGCGCTGAACAGGCCCATCGCGATGCCGTAGAGCACGCGCGTCGAGACCCGTTGGATGAGGTAGCCGGTGATCGGGATGACCACGGACATGGTCAGCAGGAAGCCCGCCGTGAGCCACTGCCCCACCGCGGCGGTCACGTGGAGTTCGGTGAGCAGCACGGGCAGTGCGACGCCCATGATGGTCTCGTTCAGGATGACCACGAACGTGGCCACGAGCAGCACGCCGATCACGGCGCGGTCGGCGCGGGTGAGCGCGGGCGGCGACGTCACGGCGTCGGACACACCAGCGGAAGTCATGCGTGGATCCCCCAGAGGAAAAGACGGGCGCGACAAAGAGGCAACGGCGCCCAGTGCACCTCCAACCCTACCTCCGGGGATGCCGACGCCACCTCATTTTTTCGGCGGGCGGACCCGGACCGCGGTCCGGCGACGGCTCAGACCAGGTGCTCCACCGTGACGTCGCCCCAGCGCTCCGCGAGGTACTCCGCGACCAACCGGCGGTGGCACTGGTGCGGCTTGTCCTCGCTGCAGAGCAGCACCGCGTTGTCGACCGAGCCCCGGTCGACGACGTCCTCGACCGCGCGGGCCCGCATCAGCTCGAGGAACCGGTCCTCGTAGGCGGCCCAGCCGATGCCCTGCTTCTTGTAGTCGTCCAGCATGGACCGGGTCGGCGCCAGCTCGGGCCGGTGGGCGTAGGACATGCCGCACAGCTCGCGGACGAAGTACTTCAAGTCGTCCCGCTTGGCGAACCCCGCCAGTTGCGAGACGTTGTTCAGCCGCACGTCGACCAGGGCCGTCGCACCGGAGCCGCGCAGCAGGCCGAAGAACCTCTCGGCGGACTTCTTCGTGAACCCGATGGTGTAGATGTTCACACCTCCGCCACCCCGTCGTCGCGAAGCTCCTCGTTGACGTACGCGATCCGCGCCTCCTGCCGGCTCAACGCCTCGTCGAGCCGCTCCGCCCGGGTGCGGAACAGGTCGTCCTCGGCCAGCCCGAACATCGCCATGAGGCGTTCCAGCGCCTCGGCGTGGCTCTCGACCCTGCCGTCACCGTGGATGTGCTCGACCGCGACGCCGTGCCCGGCGAGCACGCGTGCGACCAGGATCGTCCGATGGCAGTCCAACGGCTCGCCCTCGGTGCACATGACGGCGATGCGCTCGGTCCGCGCGCCTCGGAGGAGCCGATCGATCCCGCCCGCGAACTCCGGGGTCTTGGCCAGCAGCTCGTACCGAACCCGTCCGTCGACGTAGCAGCTCAGGTCTTCGGTGCGCGCTCCGAGCTCCTTGCCCAGGAAGGCGTACTTGATCCCGGCGTCCTGCAGGCCGCGCTCGATCGAGCCGCGGTTGAACTGCGGGGTGAACCGGCTGAGCGGCACCGAACGCACATCGGCGACGGCCGTGACCTTGTGCCTGCGCAGCAGCCGCACCAGGTTCGGGAAGTCGTGCACGGAATGACCGATCGTGAGCACCGGGCCGAACGTCATCGCCTGCCACCGGGCCTACCGCCGGGGCGCTCCACGATCGCCGCCACCAACTTGTAGAAATTGCCCTCGTACTCCTCGCCGAGGCTCACCGTGAGGAACGACTCGCCCAGCCGGTACCTGCCGAGCCCTTTGGCCCGGAATTCCGCTTCGTACACCGGATCGGTCACTTTCAGCGCGTACGCCCGGCCCGCGCAGTCGAACCGGGCGCGGACCACCGGCAGTTGATTCTCGGCCAACGGATGAGCGGGACTCACCTCTATTGTCACCCCGGCGACTTGGATGAATTTGAGGGAGTTTACCACACGGTGTTGTTGTTCGACCGGCACGCGGTTATTGAGCCCGGCCCGGGTGTGGTGACCATCGACCCATAAACCGTCGGGGTGTTCCGCGAAGCCGGATAACTCGTCCCACCCGATCCGACCGACGCGCCGCCAGCGGACCGCAGGGTCGAACAGCCAGTTCTCGCGATGCACGCCGAATGGCCTCGACTTGACGAGCGGCACCGAGACGAGGTCCCCGACCTGCGGTTCCACCCCGCCGTCGTAGTGGCGCTCGCAGGCGGTCACCTCATGGCCCGGCCGGGCGCCGACGGGACGGACCCAGTCCGGACCGCTACTGCCGATCACGATTCCCGCGACACACCGACCTTGATGTTTGCGGGAATTCGCCAAGCACACCATCAGCTTGGTCGCCGTCACGCACACCTCCGAAACCACCGGATGCGATCGCCGCCGATGGTAGCGCGGGAACGTGCCGCGAATCGACTGTCCGACGTGGTGGAACCGGCATGCGAGGAATGCTCATCCCGTCACTCTGGTCAGGAACCCGGTGAGCTTGGCCGCGGTGCGGGCGGCCTTTTCCTCCAGGGTGAGCGATTCGTGCAGGCGGCTGCCCGGACCCGCGTCCTTCTTGCCGCGCAGGTACAGCGAGCAGGCCAGGTCGGAGCAGATGTAGACGCCCACCGAATTGCCCTGCTGGCCGCTGCGACCCGCCTTGCGCGCGGTCATCAGGGAGACGCCCTCGCCCTGGTGCGTGGTCAGGCACAGCGAGCACATGGTGCGCCGCGGCCGACCGGCGGTCGCCGAGGCCAGCCGCAGGGCCACGCCCACGAGGCCGTCACCGGTCGCGGTCACGAGGTAGGCCCGTTGGGGCGACGCCGGGTCGCGCCAGCCGAGGAAGTCCAGGTCGGCCCACGGTTGCGCGGCCAGGTCACCCGGCACGGACAGGCGTTTCGCCTCGCCCTTGGTGCAGTTGACGAACGACGCGCGGATCTCGCGCTCGGTTACGGGTTCCATGCCCGCCAAGCTACGTCAGCTAGACAGCAGGGACAAATGGATAGGTGTTAGCCTAGAGCCTCTAGGCAGAGAGGGGCGACATGGCACGCGCGGGACTCACCGTCGAACGCCTGGTGCGGGCGGCGGCGGAGTTGGCCGACGAGGTCGGCTTCGACAACCTGACCGTCTCGGCGCTCGCCCGCCGGTTCGGCGTCAAGGACGCCAGCCTGTACTCCCACCTCCGCAACGCGCAGGACCTCCGGGAACGGGTGGCCGTGCTGGCGTTGACCGAGCTCGCCGACCGGGCCGCCTCCGCCCTCGCGGGGCGCGCGGGCAAGGACGCCCTGGTCGCCTTCGCCAACGCCTACCGCGACTACGCCAAAGAGCACCCCGGCCGGTACGCCGCGATGCAGGTCGACCTGACCCCGGAGATCGCGGCCACGAGCAAGGCCGGCAGGCACTCGGAGATGACCCGCGCCATCCTGCGCGGCTACCGCCTGCCCGAGCCGGACGAGACCGACGCCGTGCGCCTGCTGCACAGCACGTTCCACGGCTTCACCACCCTCGAAGCGGCGGGCGGCTTCCGCCACCACCCCCGCGCCACCGACGCGTCGTGGTCCAAGACCCTGGACGCCCTCCACACCCTGCTCAGCCACTGGCCCACGTGAAGCGCTCCCGGTGGCCGCCCGAACGGTTCCCCATGCTCCACGGCCACCGATCCGGTCGGGAACGTGGGGCATGATCGAACCGAAAGTTTCGACACCAACTGACATCAGCCGACTACGGCGCGTAGGAACCGGCCGACCGGCCAAAAGGGGGCCGAGCAGGCAGCCGAACGGCCCCTACCAGCGGAGTGGCGACCTTTTGATACGCGGGAGTACACCCGCAGTTCATTGACGCGACACCGTCGCGCCCCCTATCGTTTCGAACTAGTTCCCGAAAGTTTATCCGAAAACTCGAAAGTTTCGGCGACCGTCCTGCAGACCCCCGCCAAGAAGCGGGCGGTGCCCAGCCGATCTCGGCATGCGGCTCAGGAGGAACGAACGAGATGCCACAACTCGTCCTGTTCGCGACAGACATCTGCGCGGTGGTGCTGCTGGTCTTCGGGCTCTACTTCCCGCGCCACCGCCGCCGCGACCTGGTCGTCGCCTACCTCGGGGTCAACATCGGCGTCCTCGCCGTGGCCAGCGCGCTCAGCACCAGCAACACCGGCGCGGGCATCGGGCTCGGCATGGCGTTGTTCGGGGTGCTGTCGATCATCCGGCTGCGCTCCACGGAACTCGACCAGCACGAGGTCGCGTACTACTTCTCCGCGCTGGCGCTCGGCCTGCTCGGCGCGCTGAGCACGACCTCGCTGTGGCTCAACGGCGGCCTGATGGCGCTCATCGTCCTGGTGATGTTCCTGGGCGACAACAAGAGGCTGTTCCGCCGCTACCGGCACCAGATCCTCGTGCTCGACTCGGCCATCACCGACCACGTCACGCTCGTCGCGCACCTGGAGCAGCTGCTCGACGCGAGGGTCCACTCCGTCACCGTGCAGCGGCTGGACCTGGTGAACGAGACCACGATCGTCGACGTCCGGTACGCGGTGACCGAGCGCGCCCTGACCGCCGCGCCCACCGCGCCCGCGCACTCGGGGGCACGCCGATGACCGCGACGACGACGTTGGTGCCCGCGCTGGCGAGGATGGCGCCCGTCGGGCTGGCCGAACTCATCGAGCGGGCCGCGTTGCAGACCAGGGTCGACCGCAAGTACGTCGTGCCGGCCGACGCCTTGCCGCTCCTGCTGGAGCGGGTAGCGCCGCACGCGCGGGTGCTGGACATCGGCGGCGAGCGCACGTTCCGCTACGAGTCGGTGTACTTCGACACCCCGCGGCTGGTCAGCTTCCACTCCGCGGCCTACCGCAGGCGTCGCCGGTTCAAGGTGCGCACCCGCACCTACGTCGACTCCGGCGAGTGCTGGCTGGAGGTCAAGATCAGCGGCGCGCGGGGCAGCATCACCAAGCACCGGCTGCCCTACCACCCGAGCGACCACGACACCGTGCGGCCGGGGCGGCACTTCGTCGAGGAAGCGCTGGCCCGGGAGTCGATCGCGCCCGACCGCGAGGGCGCCTTCGACCCGGTCCTGGTCACCGACTACCAGCGGACCACGTTGCTGCTGCCGGAGACCGCGAGCCGGGTCACCATCGACACCGCGCTGTCGTGGCGGCACCACGACGCCACGCTGCGGCTGTCCGGCCTGGCCGTGGTCGAGACCAAGACCGCGTCGGCCGCCTCGCCGGTCGACCGCATGCTGTGGCAACAGGGGGTGCGCCCGGTCCGGATCTCCAAGTACGCCACCGGCTTGGCCGCGCTCCGCCTGGATCTGCCGGACGCGCCGTGGCGGCGGACGTTGCGCCGTCACTTCCGCGGCGCCACGTCGTCGGTGGGCCCGGTACCGACCACCCCGTCCCACCGACCCGAACAGGAGGCATCGTGCGTTTGACCCACCGCAGCAACGGCGCCGCGGCCACACACCGATCCCTGGGGCTCGCGGTCGCCGCGCTGCTCGCCACCGGACTGCTCATCCCGTTGTCGGCAGGCGCCGAGCCCCGCTCCGCCGCGGCCGACCCCGTCGCGAGCACAGCGGCGGCCGACGCCATCGCCGCGGCAGCGGCAGCCGACGACCTGGTCGGCGACATCACGTTCTCCGTGCCCAGCGGCACGTTCCAGGGCCAGGTGTCGGTGTCGCTGAGCACCGCGATCGCCGGCGCCCAGATCCGCTACACCACCGACGGCCAGTTGCCCAACGCGCAGTCGACGCTGTACCAGGGCGCGCCGGTGCAGCTCACCCGCACCACGCAGCTCCGCGCGCAGGCGTTCGTCGGCAACGCGGCGTCCGGGCGGCCCGGCACCGCCCTGTACGTCGCCCGTGAGGCGTCGTTGACGGCGCACGACCTGCCGGTGGTCGCGATCGACTCCTACGGCGCGGGCAAGCCGCAGCGCGAGTACTTCGACGGCGCCACCATGATCTTCGAGCCGCAGGCGGGCGGCACGACGTCGTTGGCCGCCACCCCCACCGTGGCCACGCGCGCCGGGTTCAAGCTGCGCGGCCAGTCGTCGGCCTCGTTCGAGAAGACGCCGTACCGCCTGGAGTTCCGGGACAACGCGGGCGACGACGCCGACTACCCGGTGCTGGGCATGCCCGCCGACTCCGACTGGGTGCTGCGCGGGCCGTTCACCGACAAGGCGCTGATCCGCGAGGCGTTCATCTACGACCTCGGCCGGGAGATGGGGCTCAAGGCGCCTCGGTACAGGTTCGTGGAGTTCTACCTCAACACCGACACCACGCCGGTGGGCGCCGGTGACTACATGGGCGTCTACATGATGGTGGAGACGATCAAGAACTCCAAGAACCGACTCGACCTCAAGGACCTGGACGAGGACGACACGACCCTGCCGACCATCCAGGGCGGGTACATCTTCAAGTTCGAGTGGATGGCGGCCGAGGAACCGACGCTGCCGTGCACGGGGGCGGCGAGCACCTGCTGGAACTACCTCGAAGTCGCCGACCCCGACCCGTTGAACACCCAGCAGCGGGAGTGGTTGCGGGGGCACGTCCAGGAGTTCAACGACGTGCTGAGAGCGCCGAACTCCGCCGATCCGGTCACCGGTTACCAGAAGTACATCGACGTGCCGTCGTTCATCGACCACATGATCCTCAACGAGCTCAGCCGCGGCATGGACGCCTACCTGCGCAGCGCCCACTTCTACAAGGACCGCGACAGCAAGATCTTCGCCGGGCCGCTGTGGGACTTCGACCTCACGTTCGGCGTCGGCGGGTTCTTCCAGAACGACCAGGTGTCCGGCTGGCAGTACCAGCAGACCCGGCAGCCGCAGGCCAACGACTGGTACCTCCAGCTCCTGCGCGACCCGGCGTTCGTGAACCAGGTCAAGGCGCGGTGGCAGTCGTTGCGCCGGGGCCTGTTCTCCGACTCCTCGCTGGCGAGCCGGATCGACGCCCTGTCCCGGCCGCTGACCAACGCCGCGCAGCGCAACTTCCAGCGCTGGCCCAACCTCAGCTCGGCGACGGTCGGTTTCTTCCGCACCCCGACCGCGCCCACGTGGCAGGGCCAGGTGCAGGCGATGCGGGACTGGATGCAGCGCCGGATCCAGTGGCTGGACTCGACGTCGGGCTGGGGCGGTTCGACCACGCCGACGTCGACCTCCACGTCCACTTCGGCCACCACTACAACAACGACCACCACGACCACGACCACGCAGCCGGGCGGTGCTCGGTGCTCGGCCACGTACGCCGTGGTCAACCAGTGGCAGGGCGGGTTCCAGGGCGAGGTCCGCGTCACCGCGGGCACGTCGGCGATCAGCAACTGGACCGTGGCGTGGACCTACACCGGCGGCGAGAAGGTCACCCAGGCCTGGAACGCGACCCTGACGAGCCAGGGCTCGACGGTCACCGCCCGCAACGCCGCGCACAACGGCACGGTCGGGGCGGGGGCCAGTACCACGTTCGGGTTCCTCGGGTCGTCCACCGGAGCGCCCGGCACGCCGACGCTCACCTGCACCGCGAGCTGACCCCGCGGCGGCGTGCTGGGCACCGCGGTGCCCGGCACGCCGCCGTGATTTCCGGACGTCTGGCGTGAATCGGCCCGGCGTGCGGAAAGTTTCGCAAACCGTTGACAGGTTCCGGCCGCCGACTTGATGCTCTTTCCCGTCGATCAGCAGCGCTGCTGAAAGGAATTCCGCCGATGTCAGGCAAGATCAGAGGCGGGAGGTCGCTCCCGTTGACGGCGATCACCCTGCTGCTCATGGCGATTGTGACGTCGAACGCCCAAGCGGCAGTGACCTCCAATCAGACCGGCACCAACAACGGGTACTTCTTCTCGTTCTGGACCGACAGCCAGGGCACGGTCTCCATGGACCTGGGCTCCGGCGGCAACTACAGCACGTCGTGGCGCAACACCGGCAACTTCGTGGCCGGCAAGGGCTGGGCCACCGGCGGGCGGCGGACGGTGAACTACACCGGCAGCTTCAACCCGTCCGGCAACGCCTACCTCACCCTCTACGGCTGGACCCGCAACCCGCTCGTCGAGTACTACATCGTCGACAACTGGGGCACCTACCGCCCGACCGGGACGTACAAGGGCACGGTCACCACCGACGGCGGCACTTACGACATCTACAAGACGACCCGGTACAACGCGCCCTCGATCGAGGGGAACAAGACCTTCGACCAGTACTGGAGCGTCCGGCAGCAGAAGAAGACCGGCGGCACCATCACGTCCGGCAACCACTTCGACGCGTGGGCCCGCAACGGGATGAACCTGGGCAGCCACGACTACATGATCCTGGCGACCGAGGGCTACCAGAGCAGTGGCAGCTCGAACATCACCGTGGACGGCACCTCCACCGGCAACCCCGGCACCCCCGGCACCGGCGGCTGCACCGCCACCCTGTCCGCGGGTGAGAAGTGGAGCGACCGCTACAACCTCAACGTCGCCGTCAGCGGTTCGTCCAACTGGACCGTGACGATGAACGTCCCGTCGCCCGCCAAGGTCCTGTCGACCTGGAACATCAGCGCGAGCTACCCGAACGCCCAGACCCTGACCGCGCGGCCCAACGGCAGCGGCAACAACTGGGGCGTGACGATCCAGGCGAACGGCAACTGGAACTGGCCCTCCGTCTCCTGCGCCGCGAGCTGATCGATCCCGCGGCAACCGGTGGCGCGGCGGACCACTCCGCCGCGCCACCGCCGTGTCGCGCGTCAGGCGGCGGCGAGGCCCGCGTCCGCGCCGTCGTCCCGATCCCGGACGACCCACCGGCGCGTCGTGGGCAGCAGGAGCAGCACGAGCGCGCCGACCGCGCCCGCGAAGCCGAACGGCACGTCGGCGACATCCGCGAACCGGACGAACGCGGGCGTGACCGCGGGGTCGAAGTAGGCGCTCAGGTCGTTCTGGTCGAGGGCGGCGCGGTCGCGCCAACCCAGGTCGGGCAGCGCGACGGCGGTGAAGAGCGCGTTCGGCACGAGGACGGCCAGGGACAGGGTCCGGCCCCACGACTCCTTGCCCAGGAGGCCGACGACTCCCCAGCACAGCAGGCCGGCGCTCAGGGCCATCACGAACAGCGAGAGCCCACCCGCGAACCACGTGACCAGGACCGCCACCGAGCCGCTCGACGAGTCGTCCTTCGTGCCCGCCAGCGCGAAGACCTCCAACGTGTGCCCATAGGTGTAGACGATCGTCACGGTGTCCAGCGTGAAACCCGTGACGAGCAGGAGCACGGCGACCGGCACGGCCTTCACCGTCCAGGGCTGTGGCACGAGGCCGGCTCAGACGGGCTGCCGCTGGGCGAGGATGGCGGCGAACGCCGTCCTCTGCTCCTCGGTCATCAGGTCCTTGTACACCCCGAGGGCCTGAGCCTTGCTGAGCACGATGAACCACGCGTCGGGCTCCTCCTCGACGCGCTGGACCGTGGACCACGCCAACCGCTGCTCGTACGCGTCCGCCTTCATGGCGAAGCCCGCCTCGTCCACGGTCAGCCGGTAGTCCTGCCGGGTGGCGGCGTTCTGGGCGCGCATGCTCTGCCACACCAGCAGCGGCTCCATCCCGACGACGTAGACCAGGCCCAGGACGACGAGGGTGATCGTCGTGATGGTGGGCCCGGTGAAGAACATCAGGGCGGCGCCGAGGACCGCGATGACCAGGCCGAGGACGCGCAGCCTCTTGACGTTGCGGCGCAGCACGAACTTCAGCGAGCGGCGCAGGCGCTGCTCGTCGTACGGGACTCTGATCGAAATCTCCACGGGCGGATGCTAGTCCGGCCGGCCGACGAGGGCGGGTGGTTTACCCGCCGTCACCAGAGCAGGTCGCCGCGTTCGAAGCCCAGCAGCATCCGCTTGCGCTCGATGCCGCCGCCGTACCCGGTCAGGCTGCCGGTCGAGCCGACCACCCGGTGGCACGGCACGATGATGCTGATCGGGTTCTTGCCGTTGGCCAGCCCGACCGCGCGGGACGCGGTGGGCCGGCCGATCCGGGCCGCCAGTTCGCCGTACGACACCGTCTCGCCGTGCGGGATGTCCTTGAGCGCGTCCCACACGGTTCGCTGGAACGGGGTGCCCGCCATCGACAGCGGCAGGTCGAACTCCGTCCGCTTGCCCGCGAAGTACTCCTCCAACTGCGCGATCACCTCGCCGAACGGTGACGCGTCACGCTCGCCGAAGGTCTCCAGCGCCGGCCGGTGGCGGTGTTCGTGCATGTAGAGGCCCGCGAGCACGCCGTCTCGCGCGACGAGCGTGATCTCACCGACCGGGCTGTCGATCACCGTGTGCACGGCGACTGGGGTTGGCATGCGGGTCATTCTGCCGCGCGCACCTCGACCCGGATCGCGTCGGCCGCCTTCTCCGCGAGCGCCGCCGCCTCGGCGGGCGTGTCCGCCACCACCGTCACCGAGCCCGCCCGGTCCCACGAGCTGCGCAGTTCCCGCACGGTCTCGCCGGGCGCCGCGGCCACCGACACGGCGAGCACGCCGGGCAGCGCCTTGGCCTCCTCGACGCCGTCGACCGAGACGACCTCGCCGGGTTCGGCCCGCAGGAAGCGCACGGCGGCAGCGCGCTCGGCCCTGGTGGGCAGCGGGGACGGGCGCTCGCCGCGCATGATCGCGTAGTAGCTCTCGGCCAGCGGGAACCCGTAGGCCTCGTCGATCAGCCAGGTGATGCCGTCGCCGGGGAACCGGCCGGCGCACTCGACCAGGTGCGGCGTGCCGTCGGCGAGGATCCACTCGCAGTGCACGACGCCCGTGCCGAACCCGACCGCGCGCAGCACGGCCTCGGTGCGCTCGGCCAGCAGCGCCGCCGTGTCCTCGGGCAGGTCGGCGGGCACGAGGTGGCCGAGCTCGATCGGGCGCGGTCCGGGGAACAGGGTCTTGCCGGTGATGTTGGTGAACAGCGGCACGCCGTCGCGGACCAGCATCTCGACGCTGTACTCCGCCCCGCTGACGAACGTCTCGACCAGCATCCGCAGCGGGATCTCCCGGTCGGGCACCAGCATGCCCTCGTCCTGCCCGGCCAGGCACTCCCGCCAGGCCCGGTCGACCTCGGCCGGGTCGCGCAGCACCTTCGTGCCCAGCGACGCCTGCCGGTTCGCGGGCTTGAGCACGACCGGGCCCGGGTGGGCGGCCATGAACGCGCGCACGTCGTCCGGCGAGCCCACGGCCGTCGACACGGGGTTGTCGACGCCGGCGGCCCGGGTGACGCGCCGCAGCAGCTCCTTGTCCCGCAAGAGCTGCGCCGCGCCGCTGGTCGCCCCGGGCAGCCCGTAGCGCTCGGCGAGCCGGGCCGCGAACGGCGTGGCGTACTCCACCAGCGGCACGACGTACGCCGGGTCGAGGTCGGGGTGGGTGTTGTAGAACTCGTCCGCCGCGCCCGCGAGCTGGTACTCCCACGGCACCAGCTCGCGCAGCATCGGCGCGCCCGCCATCTTCGCGGCGACGTCCCGCTTGCGGATGACGTCCGGCTCGTCCACGAGGACCATCGAGGCGTCCTCGAACTCGGTGCGGGTGGGCAGCGGCGCCAGGAAGCCGACGATGATCACCGGTCGCGCGGTCATGGTGTCCTCTCGAAGGTCGGTCGGGCTAGCGGGTGATGCCGAGCGCCAGCGGGAAGGCGGGCGCGCCGCCGAGCAGGTGGGCGCCCGCGGTCTGGAGGATGCGGTCCTGCGCCACGATGTGCTGGCACATGGTCGTGGTGTCGCGCAGCCACCGGTCCAGCGGCGACGGGCGGTAGATCGAGGAGGTCTGCATCAGGTCGTACAGCCTGGTCACGATGGACCGGGCGGTGCGGAACGCGTGCAGCCGGGACAGCGGCAGCGCGGCCCGCTCGCGCGCCGTGAGGTCGTCCATCGTGCCGCCGGCCGACAGCACGTCCCACTGCCGCCGCAGGCTCTCGTACACGCCGGCGCGGGTGGCGGTGAAGTCCGCCTCGCACTCGGCGAGCGCGACCTGGGTGCGGTAGTTGTCCGCCCACCCCTTGGCGGCGGCGGTGTCGCGGACGAAGTCGAGGGCGGCGCGGGCCACGCCGAGCGGCACGCCCGGCATGTTGCGCATGTGCACCTCGGCCTGGGCGAGCGGGCCGGCGGGCCCGTGCACCTCGCTGAACAGGAGCGTGTGCTCGGCGGGCACGAACACGTCGGTGATCGCGTAGTCGCAGCTGCCGCTGCCCGCCAGGCCCGTGGTGTGCCAGGTGTCGACCACCTCCACCTGCTCGCGCGGCACCATCATCAGCATCGAGTTCTGCGGCACGCCGTCGGGTTCGCCGTCGCGGAACAGCATCGCGCCGGACACGACCCAGTCGGCGTGCGTGATGCCGCTGCCGAACTGCCAGCGGCCGGTCAGCCGGTAGCCGCCGGGCACGATCTCGGCCCGGCCGGTCGGGAACAGCAGTCCCGCGGTGACCATGTCGATGCTGGGGAACATCTCCTTGGCCGCGGCCGGCTCCAGGAACCGGGCGTACAGGCCGGTGTCCATGCCGATCATGGCGCACCAGCCGGCGGAGGTGTCGCCGTAGGACAGCGCCTCGACCACGCGCGTCTGCTGCTCGGAGGTCATCTCGGGGCCGCCCCAGTCGCGGCCGAAGCCCATCCGGAACACCCCCGCGCCCCGCATCAGCGCCACGACGTCGTCGGGCAGCCGGCGCAGCCGCTCGATCTCCTCGGACCGCTCGCGCAGCCTCGGCGCCAGTTCCTGGGCGGCGGCGAGGATCTCCTCGCCGGTCTCGGGCACGGTCATGTGCTCACTCACTCCTCGGTGTCGTCCAACGTGCGGTAGCGACCGCGCAGGTAGAGCAGGGGCTCACGGCGGTGGCCGGTCCCGGCGGCCACCACCTCGCCGACGACCATGGTGTGGTCGCCCAGCTGGAAGGAGTCCCACAGCTCGCACTCCAGCCAGCTCGGCGCGTCCAGCACTAGGGCGCCGGTGTGCCGCCCCGGTGACGCGCACAGCGACGGCAGCGCACCGGCCCGGCTCGCCCGGTCACCCGAGCAGAGCCGCGCCGCGGCGGCCGCCGAACCGTCCAGGACGGACAGCGCCCACTTCTTCGTCGTCAGCAGGTCGGCCAGGAACCGGGATTCCAGCTTGAGGCACAGCGACACCAGCGGCGGGTCGAGCGAGACGGAGGTGACCGAGTTGACCGTCACCGCGTCGTGCTCCCGACGGTCGCCGTTATCGACGTAGGTGGTCGCGATGCACACGCCGGTCGCGAGGTTCCGCATGGCGCCGCGCAGGTCTGGTGACACCGGTGGCTCCTAGATCGCCTGGGGGAAGCGGAAGACGCGGTCGGGGTCGTAGCGGCGCTTCACCTCGGCCAGGCGGGCGTAGTTCGGCCCGTGGTAGGCCGATCGCCAGTCGCCCAGGTCGGGGTCGGTGAAGTTGACGTACGCCGAGTCCGCGGCGAACTCGCCCATCCGCTCGTGCAGCGCGGTGAGCCAGTCGAGGTTGGCCCGTGCCACGGCCGGGCCGTCCTCGGTGTGCCAGGACGTGTCCATCGAGATCAGGAACAGCACGTCGCGGTGCGGGAACGCGGTCTCGGTGACCGGCACGCGGTTGATCGCGCCACCCCACGTGAACAGGGCCACCCCCGCGCCGTCGGCGTTGCTGCTGCCCGGCCACGCGTCCACCGCGTCCACCACGGTGGCCACACCCGCGTCCGGCAGCGGCTTGGGCGTGGACCGGGTCCGCACGGCGAACGCGCCGCCCTCGGTGTTGTGGTGCAGGTAGTCCTTGGCCTCCCAGTAGGTCCGGTCGGCGATGTCGCCGCGGAACGGCTCGGCCACGGCCAGCGCGGGCCGCAGCATCTCGCGCAGCTCCTCCGCCGGGCCGAGGTGCCAGCCGACGACCGAGACCACGGCCTCCTCGTCGGCGGCCCGCGCGATGCCGATGCGCGCCGCGAACTCGTCCGGCGCGCGGTCCATGACCTCCTGCATGCACGCCAGCACGTCCCGCGCGTGCTCGCGGCGCCACAGCAGCAGGCACGTGGAGCTGGCCAGCACCGGCCGCGCCTGGAACGTGAACGAGGTGTTGACGCCGAAGTTGCCGCCGCCACCGCCCCGGCACGCCCAGAACAGGTCGGCGTTGCTGGTCTCGTTGCACGTCACCGTGGTGCCGTCGGCCAGCACGACGTCGGTCTCCACCAGCGAGTCGCAGGTGAGGCCGAACGACCGCGACACCGCCGCGACACCGCCGCCGAGCACCAGCCCGCCGATGGCCACGTCGTCGGCGTTGCCCGCCGGGAACGCCAGGTCGTACGGCTCCAGCCCGGCGTAGAGGGTGGACATCCGGGTGCCGCCGCCGACCGTCACGAGCTCGCTGGACGGGTCGACCCGCACCTGGTCCAGCCCTCGCAGGTCCAGCACCAGCCCGGTGTTGACCGAGTTGCCCGCGTAGCTGTGCCCGCCGCCCCTGGCCACGATCGGCACGTCGTTGCCGCGCGCCCAGACGATCGCCTTGGCGACGTCCTCCGGCCCGGCCACGGACAGCACGGCCGAGGGCCGGACGTCGGCGTACCGCTTGTTGAACGGACGGCTCGCGCCGGCGAAACCGGGGTCGCCCGGCAGCCGCACGTACCCGTCCACCAGCTTCGCGAGCGTCGAGAAGTCGACCACCTCAGCGCACCTCCTCCAGGTAGGAGACGCCGGTCGCGGCGTGCTCGCCGTACCGCTGCCACTCCTCGCGCAGCACCAGCCGGCCGTCGGGCTCCTGCCTCGGCACGTTCACCGTGTGCCCCGCGATGACCTCGCCGGTGACCAGCACCATCGTGTAGGCCAGCCGGATCGTGCCGTCCGGCCCGCACGTGCCCGTGACCGTGCCGCGCCGCACCTTGCCGCCGGTGAAGTCGGCCCACACCAGGTCGCCGTCCTGGTGGTAGCGCGCCTCGGTCCCGTCGCCACCGCCCGCCTTGCGGAACCGCCGCCCGTCGTAGTTGATCGTCATTCGTCCACGTCCAGGAGTCCGGTGGGCATTTCCAGGGTCGCGCCTGCCGGCAGCGGCTCGATCCGCTCGGCGTCCAGCTCGACCAGCGCTTCCGCCGCCGACAGCCGCTCACGGCACCCTTCGGCGTCATCGGCCTCGCACACCACGAACGAGTGGCGCGCGATGTAGCCGCCAGGGGGCAACCGCAAACTCGCCCCCACTTCGACCATCGGCGCGGCGACGACCAGCCCGGCCGCCTCCTCGGGCACCGTCACCGACCGCACCACGCAGTCGTGGTCGGGATAGCCGAACCGGATCCCCGCCACCGACCTCTTCGTCGCCACCACCTCGGGCCTGCGCCCGGTGGCCACGTCGTACAGCACCTCACCGGGGTCGATCCCGGTCGCCGTCCTGCCGAGGAACGGGATCAGGTCGCCACCGAGCCTGCCGTTGATCTCGATGATCACCGGCCCCCGCTCGGTCAACCGCACCTCCGCGTGCGTGATGCCGTCCTCCACCCCCAGCACCCGGTGCGCCCGCGCCAACGTCTCCATCAACACCTCGTCACGCAGCAGCGGGTCGTCCGCCGCCACCACGTGCCCGACCTCTTCGAAGTACGGCGGCATCCCGGTCTGCTTGCGCGCCAGGAACATCGGCAGGTACTCGCCCTTGTGCAGCGCACCGTCCACGCTGATCTCGGGCCCGTCCGCGTAACCCTCGACGATCGCACCACCGCGATACGCCTCGTCACCGATCAGGCTGGCCCCGGACGCCACCCCGAACGCCGCGTCCAACTCACCCTCGTCGCCCGCCAGCACCACACCCATGCTCGCCCCCAACGCCCTCGGCTTCACCACCACCGGGTAGCCGATGCGCGCCGCCGCGGCCCGCGCCTCCTCCACCGTCGCCGCCATCTCACAACCCGGCTGCGGCAACCCGGCAGCGGTCAACCTGGCCCGCGTGTGGTACTTGTCCCGGCAACCGTCCACACCGGACACGCCCAACCCGGGCACACCGAACTCCGCGGCCACATGGGCCGCCGGCATCACGAACGGCTCATCCCAGCACATGACCCCGACAACCCGCCGCCGCGACGCCACCTCCCGCGCAGCACGAGCCAGCAACCCGTGGTCGAACAGGTTGACCACGGAGATCTCGTCGAAGTACGCCCGCTGCCACGTCGGCTGGATGTTGTTGAGCAGCACGAGCTCCACCCCGTCCGCCCGCGCCCGTCCCGCGATCGAGCTGACCAGGTACTCGCGGTACGACTTCAACCCACTGCCGATCACCAGCACGGCCTCGTTCATGCCCCTACCTCCTCGGCGATCCGTTCGGCAACGACGGGTGCCGTCCGGAACCCGTCTCCCCCACTGGCGGCCCGCGCCCACACACCCGGTCCGACCCGGACCAACCCCCCACCACCCGCACCGACCGCGTAGTGGCACGTCCTGACCTCACCCACCACGTACCGCTCGTGGTCGGCCAACACCGACGACAACTCGAACCGATCACCCCAGTGGAAGTCGTCCTCCCCCACCACCTCCACCTCCCGGCACAGGCTCGCGGAACTGACCTTCACCCGCGCCCCACCACCCGCCGGCAACAACCACGCCTGACCGTCAACCCCGATCCGCCCGGCACTGGGCGCACCCTCCCACCACCGCGCCAGATCGTCCGGCGGCCTCAGGTACACCACCGTCTGCCGGTGCAACACCGCCGGCACGTCCACCAACCGCCCCGACCAAGGCCCAGCCGCCACCAACACCGCATCCCCCCGCACGACCGACCCGTCCGCCAACCGCACGAACCCCTCACCCACCTCCCGAGCCTCACACCCGGCCCTCAACGTCGCCGACGGCTGCTCCCCCAACCACCGCACGACGACGTCGAGCACCCGTTCCGCCAACAACACCCCGGCGTCCGCCTCCACCAGAGCCACCGACCCAGCCGGAAACCGGAACCGCGGGTACTTCTCCACCTCCGCCACCGAAACCGACAGCCCGGCCTCCCGCGCGACCTCCAACGCCTCATCCACCGCCGCGCCAGGCCACCCGGTCACCACCCCGACCCGCCGGTAGAACCGCGCACCGAGCAACGACTCCAACTCCACCCACCGCCGGTGCAACACCGCCGAGGCCCGAGTCGCCGCCACATCCCCCGGGTCGAGCGCCCGAATGGCCCGGTGATCATCGTGCGACGTCGACCCGGGATTCGGCACCTCCCCCGCCTCCACCACGGTGACCCTGATCCCGGCCAACACACACCGAACCGCCGCAAGCAGCCCGGTAACCCCGGCACCCACCACCACCAGGTGCCGCGTCACCTCACACCACCACGACGAACCCGCCGCACCACCACCGAGGCCCGATTTGACATGGGTTCGGGTGCCTTAGGCTGGACGAAGCCGGCAGGCCTGGCGGGACGCTCTTCCCCGCCGGGCCTGCCGGCTTTGGCCTGCCTGGGGTGCCCGTAAGGGCCCCATGTCAAATCGAGCCGTACTTGACCCCCATCAAATCCTGCGCCCTCACCGCACCCCGCACCCTCTCGACCGCACTTCACCTCACACCACCCCGACCGACAACCTCGGCAACACCCGAGGCGTCACCTCGGTCACCACCGACTCGCCCGGAATCACGGTGTCCGGCAACGCCTCCGCCGCGAGGTCAACCAAGATCGGCGCCGCGCAGCGCAGGAACACCTCCAGCTCGTGCCAGAAGTCACCCGCATCCGCCTCGGCCACCTCCCACCGCGACAGCCGCCCCAACTGCTCCGCCACCAACTCCGCCGCCCGGCTCAAGCTGAAGTGGCGCAACTCGTACGTCGCCGCGAACCGCGCCACCACCCGCCCCGCCACCGACCGCGACCGCTCCGACACCGACAACGGGCCCGTGCCGACCCACCGCTCCGCCCGGTCCGCCACCGCGTTCCACGGCTCGACCAACCGCGTCCGGGTGATCGTCTCCAACCCCTCCAGGGTGAAGTTGGTGCGCTGGTGCTCCGGGCTCGTCGTGGCGAGGTGGAAGCGGATCAGGTCGCGCGGCACCCGTTCCGCCAGCTCCCGCCCCTGCACCACGTGCCCCCGGCTGGTGGAGAACTTCTCGTTCTCCAACTCGTAGAACTCGTTGGTGACGAACCGGTGCGGCACCACGTAGCGGTCACCGTGCGCCATCAACATGGCCAACCCCGCGATGGCGAACGGGAACGTGTTGTCGAACCCGAGGAAGTACACGACCTCTTGGTCACCCCCCGCCGACCACAGCTCGTCCTCCGCCCCCGACGACACACCCCGCGCCTCCGCCGACAACGCCGCGCAGTGCATGCTCCACGCCTGCGTCTCCGCGTTCGGGTTGATCACCTGCCCCGGCGTCTCCGCGAACGGCGCCGGGATGCCCCACGACACCGGGTGCGTGATCGGGAAGTCCGGCAACGGCCGGGACAGCAGCTCCTCCACCAACTGCGCCATGTGCGGGCGCAGCGAGTCGGCGTGCCGCGCGAAGTGCTCCCGCAGCCGCGGCCGGAACTCCTCCAGCGGCAGCACGAGGATGTCCGCCTCCCGCAACTCGACCGGCTCGTCCGGCCGCAACGCGGCCCGCGGGTTCACCAGGTCACCCGGCGCCACCGGGTGCCCGCAGCTCTCGCACAACCCCGCGCACCCGTCCGCCAGGCACAACGGGCACCCGCCACGCACGTACCCGTCCACCAGGAACTCGCCGGTCCGCGACAGGTACGGCAGCTTCACCGTCCGCAGCCGCAGGCGCCCGGTGGCGTGCAGCTGCTCCATGAAGCCCTCGACCCACTTCGTGAAGCGGCTGTCGAACCCCGTGAACCCGTCGACCGCGATCCCCACCGCCGCCAACGACGCCCGGATCTCCGCAGCCGACCGCTCCGCCAACTCACGCGGCCCGACACCGAGCCGGTGCGCCGTCGTGACGACGTACGTGGGCGTGTCCTGCGCGCCCGTGCCGAACACCGCCTCACGCCCCACCGCACGCACGTAACGGGTGTGCACGTCCGCCGCCAGGAACGGCCCGGCCAGGTGCCCGAGGTGGAGATCACCGTTGGCCGTCGGCGCCGGCGACACCACCACCACTCGCCCGCTCACCCCTCTCCCCTCCCTTCACGGCCCTCACTGCCGGCACCATCCACACCGCCGGCACCATCGACACCGCCGGCACCATCCACACGGCCGGCACGGTCCACACCGCTGGCACCATCCACACGGACCGCCTCGTGACGGGCCGCGAACGCCGCCGACATCTCCGCGTCCCACCAGATCGCGTAGTACTCGAAGTCCGCGTCGCCCTCGTTGAGCACCTGGTGCGTCGTGCCCGGGATCAGGTGCGCGATGTCTCCCTCCACCAGCTCCCGCCGCTCGTCCTCGACGACCAGCGTCGCCCGGCCCTTCATCGCGATGAAGATCTCGTACTCGTGGTGCGAGTGGGCCGTGGACACGTCACCCGGCCGCACCACGCACCAAGCGCCCTCGAACGGCGCGTTGAGCACGTCCCACGGCAGCAGCCGCTCGGAGTCCAGGCCGTAGGCGCGGGTCAGGTTCTCCCGGTCCAGCCTGCGGATCTCGATCATGCGCCCGCCACCTCCACCGCACGTCGGTCGAGCAGGTCGCCGACGATGTCGCCGGACCGGTGCGCGAGCACGCTGATCAGCGAGTCCGCGATGCCGTGCGTCTCCTCGTTCACGCCCTGGAGGTACAGCGCGCCCCACGCGGACTCACCGAGGTCCACCCGGTAGCGCCGGCTGACCGCCACGTCCTCCACCCCGGCGCGCGCCACCAGGTCGCGCACCAGCTTCGGCATCCTCGGCTCGTACCCCGTGCCGAGCAGCACGACGTCGCAGTGCAGCGGCTCGACCTTGCCGCTCTTGCGGTCGCGCACGTCCAGGACCACCTCGTCGTGCTCGACCCTGGCGCGCACGACCTCCGTCATCGAGCGGACGACCGAGCGCGGCTTGCCCAGCATCTTCTGCTGGTAGAGCATCGAGTAGGTCTCGTCCAGGAACGGCGGCGCGAGGCCCGCGTAGTTGGTCAGGTGCACCTCGTCGAGGATCTGGGCCCGCACTTCCGGCGTGCAGTCGTAGAACTCGTCCACGAACGACGGGAAGAACAGCTCGTTGACGAACTTGCTGGTCTGGTAGTTCTGGAAGCCGATCGAGCGCAGCACGATCGTGGGCTCGCACTTCGGCAGGTCGTGGTGCAGCGCCATGAACATCTCGGCCGCGCTCTGCGCGCCGCCGATCACCACCGCGCGCAGCGGCTCGTCGGCGTCCAACTCGGCGACCCGCGTGCAGTACTGCGTGCTGTGGATGACCCGGTCCGCGGGCAGCTCGCCGAACACCTCCGGCACGCGCGGGTCGCGGCCGATGCCGACGACCAGGTCGCGCGACCGCACGGTGTCGCCTCCCGCCAGCGTGACCACCCAGCCGCGGATCGAGCCGTCGTCGCCGCGCCACGGGTCGATGCGCTCGCCGCGCGCGCCGTAGCGGACGCCCACGTGCTCGAGGGAGTTCGCGACCCACTGCATGTACTCCGACAGTTCCCACCGGTACGGGTTGAACGTGCTCAGGTTGACGAACTCGTCCAACCGGCCCGTGGTGTGCAGGAAGTTCAGGAAGGAGAACCGGCTCCGCGGGTTGCGCAGGGTCACCAGGTCCTTGAGGAACGAGACCTGGCTGCGCGCCCAGGGCAGCAGCAGGTTGCGCTGCCACTTGATGTCCGGGTGCTGTTCGAGCAGCAGCGTGTTCTCGGCGAGCCCGGGCACCCCGGACTCCTCGATGGCCGCCGCGAGGGCAAGGTTCGCCGGGCCGGCTCCGATCGCCAGCACGTCCACCTCTTGGTCTGTCACATCCCACCCCGATCGTCGTGTTCGAAAACAGGCGCGCAACACCGACTGCGCACAGCGGTGGCGCGGCCTGATTCGGTGGTTCGTCGGTCCCAATGGGGAAGAACAATTAACCCCGGCCCACGGGTGAATTACGCCCGCGAACTTCCGGACGAATTACGGCAAGCGTCCGGCACGACCACAGTCAAGCGGACGGGACGGTTGATCGGTAGTGTCGGCCGGCTGCGACAATCAATTCCTGGCGAGCCGACCGGCGCACCGCGTGGCCGGTCGGGCGCAGGTCGAGCGCGAAGGCCCGGGACAGCGGGTCGAGCCGGTACACGCCCGGCCTGCCCGCCCGGCGCAGCAGGCCCGCGTCGGCGAGCTCGTACACCGGCTCGTCGTCGGCGAACGCGCCGAGCAGCACCGGCTCGTCCGCGGGCTGGTGCGCCACCTGGTGCAGCAGGGCCTTGGCCGCGTCGCCGAGCCCCCGGTAGGTGGACTGGTAGGACTCCCGGACCGACAGGTCGCCGACGCGCAGCCAGTCCAGCAGCGCGCCCGGCTCGGTCAGCCGCGCGAGCACCCGGCTCACCGGGACGTCCGGCCTGGCCGCGAGCTTGCGCGCGGCGATGTCGAGGGCCTGCGGCAGGTCGCCGCACAACCGGGCGAGCCGGTCGCAGTCCGCCGGCTCGGCCGCGACCGGGTCCGGCACGGCGCCCGCCAGCATGGCGATGGCCTCCACCCGGGTCGGCACGGCGAGCCGCAGCCTGCGCACGTCGCGCAGGCCGAGCAGCGACGTCCGGCTGACGATGATCGTGCTGCTGCGCGGGCTCTCCACCAGCAGCGGTCGGACCTGCCGCTCGTCGCGGACGTTGTCCAGCAGCACGACGAGCCGCCGTTCGGCGATCAACGACCGGTACAGGCAGGCTTGCTGGTCGAGCGTGTCCGGCAGGTGCTCGACGGGCACGCCGAGCGCGCGCAGGAACCCGTCCAGCACGGTCCGCGCGCCCCTCTCCCCCGGCTCCAGCGGCCCGAGGTCGACGTAGAGCTGGCCGTCCACCGCGTCGGCGGCCAGCCGGTGGGCGTGGTGCAGCGCCAGCTCGGTCTTGCCGACGCCCGCCGGGCCGCTGACCACCACGGGGGTGGCCGGGTCGGCGGCGAGCACGCGCAGCTCTTCGGTGCGGCCGACGAAGCCGCGCGGTCTCATCGGGAGTTGTGCCGGGCGCGGCACGCGTGCCCGCGCGACCACCGCTTCCGGCCGTCCCGACGGGCCGCCGGCCTCGGGGTCCAGGCCGCTGGAGACCTCCAGCCACCTCCGTCTCCAGTGCTCGCGGTCGCCGCCGCACGCGGCCACGAACGCCAGCGTCACCTGCAACGTCGGCATCCGGTGGCCGCTGGCCGCGCTGGACAGCACCGACGAGGAGTACAAGGCCGCCCGACCCATGTCCCGGTACGTGGGGTTGCCCGCCCGAGCCCTCAGTCGTCTCAATTCGCTCGCGAAAGTCGCGACCGCTCCGGACGAGGCGTCGACAGGTTTTTCCGGTCTACCCATCCCCAGCGGATCCCTTTCTCTCCATGTGCGCGCCAAGCATGGATAAAGGCCTGACTTCCCGCTACCGCCGATCGGAGGACCATAGGATTTGAATATGAGGACAAACCGAGGGTTCGTAACGTTCGGTCCACGAGCTATTTGTGACCCAACGTCGCGACACGTGCGCGGCGCGTTGCGGACATATTATCGGTGACCGGGAAAATGCCCGGAAAAGAGTATTGCGCCGGACGGCGACCGGCCCGGCAGGCGTCGCCTGCCGGGCCGGTCGCCCACCTCTCCCGCCGCTCGTCCCGCGAACGAGCGTGCCCGCGCCTCACGCGGAGGTCTTGCCCTCCCTCATGCCCACCATGGCGAACCACCCGCCGACGAGGCCGAGCACACCGCACAACAACCACACGCCGTTGCCGAACGCCCCCCACGCCAGCACGCCGAGCGTGGGCCCGAGCGCCGAGCCGAGGCCGAACGTGGCCTGGTGGGTGCCGACGTACCGGCCGCGCACCGACGCGGGGAACTTCGCCGGGTGCGCGAACATCGTCGGCCCGCTGATCATCACCCCGAGCACGAACACCGCCGTGCTGACCACGATCACGACCGCGTGCGAGCCGAGCCCGTACCCGGCCGCACCCAGGCCCATCACCGCCGTGCCGACCGCGCCCGCCGCCCACGGCACCCAGTTCTTCACGTACGAGGTGATCTTCAGCTCCGACACCACCAGGATGATCGACGCCGTGGTGAGCACGATGCTGTACAGCGCCGCCGGGTGGCCCTCGCTGGTGATCTTCAACGGCAGGGCCACCACGTACTGCACGTAGATCAGCGTGCCGAGCAGCACCGAGGCCAGGAACGCCAGGTAGCGGCCGTCGCGCAGCATCACCGCGTACGCCGACCGCTTCTGCTCGCCCGACTCGGCCTCGTCCTCGTCGCGCGGCGCGTCCGTCGCGGGCAGCGTCAACCGCGCCACCAGCGCGTAGGCCAGCGCCGACACCGCGTCGAAGTAGAACAGCAGGTCCCAGTCGAGCAGGATCAGGCCGGCCGCGATGAGCGGCGCCAGGGCCGCGCCGCCGTTGAGCGCGATGCGCATCATGGAGAACGCCATCACCCGGTGCTCGGCCGGCATCAGCTCGCTGAGCAGCACCGCCGCCGCGGGCCGGTAGCACTGGGTGGCCAGGCCCGCCGCGCCGATCGCGACCAGCAGGACGCCGAACCGCCCCGGCGTGCTCAGGGTCGGCATGACCGCGAGCACCGCCGCCGACGCCGTCATGGCGCTGACGATCGTGGCGCGCGGCCCGAGCCGGTGGACCAGCTCGCCGCCGAGCAGCGTGCCGAGCACCGCGCCCGCGCTGTAGCACGTGAGCGCGAGGCCGGCCTGGCCGATGGAGAACTGGCGCACCGTCAGGTACAGCACCAGGAACGTCTGCGCGAACGCGCCCAGTTGGTTGATCAGCACGCCACCGAGCAGGTAGCGGACCGGCTCGGGCGTGGCGCGGACGCTCGCGAAGACGCCGCCCGGTGCACCCGCTTCCTTCGTGGTCACTGCGATTCCCCGTCCGTCTCGACGTCCCGTCCCCGTCGGGACGCCACGACGACGTCCCGACGGGGCACAGTCCACCGGAGTCGGGCGTTGTCCGACAGGGTTGATCTGAGCCGGCGATCAATCGCGGTCGGCGCGTGACCACCGCGCCGCACGCACCTCAACCCGCGAACACCTCGCCGCACACGCACCTCAGCACGCGAACACCTCGCCGCGCACACGCACCTCAGCGCGCGAACACCTCGTCGCGCGGACACACCTCATCGCACACACCTCAGCGCATGAACACCGCGCCGCACACACACCTCAACGCGTGAACACCTCAGCGCGTGAACACACCGTTGACCGCGCCGAAGTCCAGCGCGCCTTCCAGCTCGGTGTAGGTGCCCTTCGTCAGGGCCTCCTCGGCGGCGCGGTGCGCGAGCGAGTACGCGGCCTGGGTGACCGCGGTGCCGAGGCTGACGCGCCGCACGCCGACCGACTCGAACTCGGCCACGGTCGGCGCGCCGGGGCCCGCCATCACGTTGACCGGCAGCGGCGAGGACTCGACCAGCGTCTTCAGCACGTCCAGGTCCGCCAGGCCGGGCACGAACAGCACGTCCGCCCCCGCCTCGGCGTACACCGCAGCCCGGGCCAGCACGTCGTCCAGCCTGCCCTCGGGCTCGCCGACCTGGAACAGGAACACGTCGGTGCGGATGTTGACCACCAGCTCGGGCAGGCCGGCGCGCTCCGCCGCCTCACGGGCCGCGCGCAGCCGCGCCGCCTGCTCCTCGGGGGTGAACAGCGGCACCCCGAAACCCTTGCTGTCCTCGATGTTCACGCCGACCGCGCCCGCGCCGACCACGGCCTCGACGGTGGCCGCGACGTCCTCGGGCGCGTGGCCGTAGCCGCCCTCGACGTCGGCGGTCACGGGCACGTCCACGGCGGCGGCGATCAGGCGCACCTGCTCGACCATCTCGTCACGCGACAGGCCCTGGCCGTCGGGGCGGCCGAGCGCCCACGAGACCCCGCCGCTGGTGGTGGCGACCGCCTTCGCGCCGGCCCGCGCGATCAGCGCGGCACTGCCCGCGTCCCAGGCGTTCGGGAGCACCAGCACCCCGTCCGCGTGGAGTTCGCGCAGTAGATCCGCCTTGGCCTTGTTGCTGTGCATGCAGGTGTCACCTTTCCGATGACCGCGACTGTGCGGGGCGGCGAATCGTAACAGCGCGGGGTGACGTTCCCGGGCTTCTTCCCGCCCCTGCAACAAGACGGGGGCCGACACCCCGCCTCACCGGTTCACGTCATCACGCGACAACCGCACCCAGCCGAGCAGCAGCGCGCCCACCGCCCAACACAGCATCGTGACCACCGACGACGTCCACGTCATCCCCGGCACCTGGCCGATCAGCAGGAACGCCGCGCCCGAACCGGGCAGGGCGTGGGCGAGCGCGGACAGCCACTCGTTGCCGAAGTTCGGCAGCATCAGCGGCAGGACGAGCATCAACAGGAACACCGTCACCAACGTCCCCGCGGTGTTGCGGAGCACGAACCCGAGGCCGAGCGCGAACGCCGACCCGGCCGCGAAGACGAACGCGACGTCCGGCAGCACGTCCGCACCGCCCGCCACGGTCAGCAACGGCTGTGCCGTCACGAACGACGCGAGGGTCGCGGCGCACGCCACCAGCACGCCCAAGACCGTGGCCACCACCACCGCGACCGTCGCCCGGGACAGGAAGAAGACCGCGCGCCTCGGCGTCCACTGGAGGCTGGGCACGATCCCGCCGGTGGCGTAGTCGGACGTCACCGCGCCGAGCGCGAGCGCGAGGAGCGCGAACTGGCCGGGCAACGCCGTCACGGCCGCCGCCGCCCACGCCGACCCGCCCGGCCGCGAGTCGGGGTTCGCGGCCGTCTCCGAACCGGCGATGGACGCGATGCCCACCATCGCCACGCCCGCCGCGGCCAGGAACCACCACGTCGCCTTCACCGTCCACAGCCGCGTCCACTCGGCGGCGCACGCCCGGCCGAACACCCGCGCCGAAGACACGCCCGCGGCCGTCATCGCGTCACCTCGGCGGTGAGCGCGGGCTCGCGGCCCTGGTACTCGACACTGCCGGTGGTCAGCTCCACGTAAGCGTCCTCGAGTGATTGGCGCACCTCGGAGAGGTGGTGCAGCGGAACGTCCAGGGCGTGGGCCAGCCCGCCGACCTCCTCGGCCGTGCCGCCCTCGACCCGCAGCTCGCGGGCGTCGACGCGCTCGACCTCGAAACCGCGCTCCCGCAACCCGGCGAGCAGCGGGTCCGGCCGCGGGCTGAGCACGCGCACCTGGACGTGCCCCAGGCCGCCGAGGATCTGCCCGGTCGTGGCGTCGGCGATCAGCCGGCCGCGGCCGATGACGACCAGCCGGTCGGCGATCTGCTCCATCTCGCCCAGCAGGTGGCTGGAGATCAGCACGGTGCGGCCCTCGTCGGCGAGTTGGCGCAGCAGGCCGCGGATCCACCGCACGCCGTCGAGGTCGAGCCCGTTGATCGGCTCGTCGAACATCAGCACGCCGGGGTCGCCGATCAGCGCCGTCGCGATGCCGAGGCGCTGCCGCATCCCGAGCGAGTAGCCCTTGATCCGCCTATCGGCCGCACGGCCCAGCCCCACCCGCTCGATCACCTCCTCCACCCGGCGCCTCGGGATGCCGTTGGACCGGGCGGCCACGCGCAGGTGGGCACGCCCGGTGCGGCCTGGGTGCGCGGCACCGGGGTCGAGGAGCGCGCCGACCTCGCGCAGCGGTTCGGCGAACGTCGCGTACGGCCGCCCGTTCACCAGCGCCGTACCCGACGTGGGCCGGTCGAGCCCGAGCACGACCCGCATGGTGGTGGACTTGCCCGCGCCGTTCGGACCGAGGAACCCGGTGACCTTGCCGGGCTCGACCGTGAAGCTCAGCCCGTCGACCGCGAGGACGTCGCCGTAACGCCTGGTCAGCCCGCGCACCTCGATCACCGGCCGACCTCGTCCCCGGTGGCGACGGTGAGGCCGTCGACCGCGTCGTCGTCCACCCACTCGAGCAGGTCGCCGGGCTGGCACTCCAGCACCCGGCACATGGCCTCCAGCGTGCTGAACCGCACCGCCTTCGCCCGACCGTTCTTGAGCACCGCCACGTTCGACGGCGTAAGGCCGACCCGTTCGGCGAACTCGCCGACGCTCATCTTGCGCTTGGCCAGCTCGACGTCGATGCGCACGATGATCGGCATCAGATCACCGCTTCCATGTCGGTGCGCAGCGTGGTGGCCTGGCGCAGCAGCGCGCGCATCACCACCATCAGCAACCCCAGCACGGTGATGCCGATCAACACCAGGAACATCACCAGCGGCACACCGGGGTCGTCGGCGTTGAAGCCCACGTAGAGGAACACGCACCCGAACACGGCCCACCCCGCGGCGATGGCCCACACGATCGCGTCCACCCACCCCAGGGAGGCCTCGCTGAAGATCCGGTCCTTCTCGACCAGGGTCAGCAGCTTCCAGATGGACACGATCACCACCTGCACGCACAGCACCCAGAACACCGTCACGGCGGTCAGCGGCCACCTCAGGTAGGCCATGTCCGGCGACTCCTCGGCCATGTGCCGGAACTGCCCCGGCAAGGACATGACCTGGAACAGCACCAGGACGCCGAACATCAGCACGAGGAACACCCGGAGCGCCGCTACCGCTCGATGCGTTGTGACCATGCATCGAGTCTCGCGCGTTACCTATCGAAAGTCAATCGGTAGCTACCGTTTCACGACAGTCCACGGCAGCCTCCCCTCACGGCTGATCGGTTGCTGCCGACGCCTCCACCTCCTCCTCCCGCCCGGGTGCGAGGTCGCGCGTCCAGGTGAGCTTGATCTTCAGGTGGCCCTCCACCCCGGTCTTCGCGATCACCGCCCCGGCCTGCGCGGTCAGCTTCACGCCGAACTCGACCTGCACCTCGTCCGGCCGCACGTCCATCTCGCGGAAGTTCGCCAACGCGGTCGACGCCGCCTTGCGGACGTGCCGCAACGCGTCGTCCAGCGACGTCGCGGCGGACCGGATCACGTCACCGCTCCGCGAGACCGGCGAGATCTCCGGCCCGTCGGCCTCCACCTCCACCAGCACCGCGTCGTCGTCGGGCAGGGCGAAGCTGATCAACTCGGGCACACGTCCCCCTGGTAGGCGTCCTGCGGCACCAGTCCCTGGACCGCTTCGTCGGTGTTCGGATCGGCCAGCAACCCGCACAGCCGCTCCATGATCCCGCCGGTGCCCGACCCGCCACCCACCGACTCCAGCTCGGCCAGCCGGCGCGACGGCGACCGGTCCGGGCGCGGCAGCACCAGCCCGACCGTGCTGGTGCTGAGCAGCGCCAGGGGCCCGGTGTCGAGCTCGCCGAGCGGGACCAGGCTCGACCAGCTCAGCCGGTACGACACGGTGTCCCGCTTCGCCCCGGTCGGCAACGCCCACGTGGCCAGGTGGTCCTGGCGCTTGCCGGCGAGGTCGCGGACGTCGGTGGAGGACGTGTCGAAGTCGTCGGACCAGGTGAGCATCAGGGTGGAGCCCGGGCCGTCGAGCCCGACCGCGCCGCCCGCCTCCTGCTCGGACAGGCCGGCGCGGGTGGTGACGGCACGGGCGCGGGAGTCCCACACCACGACCTCCCGGCCGTTGTCCGATGTGGACACCTTGGCGGCGACGGTGTTCCAGTCCAGGCTGACGGCCGCCGACTCGGTGTGGGCGGCGAGCTCCTGCCTGGTCGGCTCGCCGCCGAAGTCGGCGGCGGACAGCGCGACCCGGTACGCCACCGCGTCCGGCCCGTCCACCACGTCCTCGCGCAGCACCGCGCCTCGCGCGCCCGGTCCCGGCCACAGCCCGGTGATCCGGCTGTGCCACGGCAACCGGCGCACCTCGCGCCGCTGTCCCGTCCGCAGGTCCCACAGCGCCAGGTCGTTCCCGGTGGACGCGATGTCGCGCGCGGTGAGGGGGAAGCCGTTCGGCAGCACGGCGGCGAGCACCTGGTCGTCCGGGTCGACGGCGAGGTCCGCCACGGGGGACGCGGCGTTGCCGAGCGGCGCGGCGACCGTGACGCGGCCCTCGTCCAGGTCGTAGACCACCAGGCAGGCCAGCGATTCGGCGATGCTGCGCAGGGCGCACGTGCGGTAGTCGCCCGGGTCGAGCGCGGGCAGGCCCTCGTGGTCGATCGCCCCGGTGATCGAGCTCTTGTCGCGGTTCCAGTAGACGGCCTGGCGGAAGGCGACGTACCGGCCGCTGCGGCTGATCGTGACGTTCGACGCGGTGTCGATCGGGCCGAACAGCTCGCCGAGCGACCTGGGCGTGACCCGGTCTGCCCCCACCTCCCACACCACGACGTGCCCGGCGGAGTTCGTGGTCACGACGCGGCGGCCGTCGGCACTGACCTTTTTGGACATCAGCGCGGCGTCGACGGGTCGCGGTGGTGACGTGTCGTCGGAGGCCGTCGGCGCGGAGACGTCCCGCTCGGCCATCGTGTAGTCGGGCAGCAGCAGGTCCGCCGTCGTGAGGCCCCAGTCCGGCGGCTGGGCGAAGGTGACGTCGGCGTCGGTGCGGTAAGCGCGCAACGCCAGTTGCAGGCCGCCGTAGCTGTCGTGGGACCGCAGCCTGGTCGACTTGGTCGCCAGGTCGCCCGCCGCGATCGCGGCCCGCCGCTGGTCCACCGTGCGGTAGGTGAGCACGGCCGCGACCAGGGCCACCACCAGCACGATCGCCGTGCGCGCGGCCCGGCGGCGTCGCCGTCGGTTGCTCGACTCCAGGTAGGCGCGCTCGGCGGGCGCGAGGTCGGCGTGGTGCTCGTGCGCCCAGCGGTTGGCGTCACGCAGGTCCGGGCCCGACAGGAGGCGCCGGGGTGCCGCGCCCTCGTCCGACCAGCGCCTCATCCGCTCCCGCAGGGTCTCCTGCCACATGCGGAACCCGCGGTGCCTCGCGGCGGCGTCGCGCAGGTGCGCCCATTGCGCCAGCAGGGATTCGTGGGCCAGTTCGACGCCCGGTTCGGGCGCGACGCGCAGCACGAGGAGGCGGGTGCCCGCGAGCCGTTGGGCGATCGCCCACTGGTCCTCGTCCAGCTCGTCGCGGCGGGCGGTGCGGCGGACCGCGAGGCGGCCCTCGGGCAGGGGGCGGACCAGTTGGACGAGCAGGCGGGTCGCGACCCGGCGCGACGTCGGGTCCAGGGCGGCCCACACGTCGTCGGCGTAACCGGCGAGCGCGCCGCGCACCCCGCCCAGCTCGTCGTAGGACTCGTGCCGCAGCAGGCCTCCCCGGCGGCGCGCCCACAGCTCGGTCAGGGTGAACTGCAGCAGGGGCAGCGGGCTGGCGGCGTGCTGCACGTCCTCCACCAGCCGGTCGACCAGGCCCGGCTCGTAGGCCACGGTGCCGATCCGGGCCAGCGGCGCGGTGATCACCCGGCGCAGCTGGGACGAGGTCAGCTCGCCGACCGTCACCGGCAGCCAGCCCGCCGCCAGGTCCACCGTCGCGGGGTTGCGCAGGGCCGCGCCGAGGAACGTGTCCCGCAGGTTGAGCAGCACCGCCCACCGCGCGGACGGCCGGAGCGCGGCGCGCAGGACGTCCGCGAACTGCGCCTGGTCGGCCGCGGGATAGCCGAAGGCCTCCTCGAACTGGTCGACGGCGACCACCAGCCGGGCTCGGTCGCACCGGTCCAGCACGGCGGCGACCACGTCCGCGATCCCGCCGCCGGTCAGCCGTTCCACCAGCCGGTCCACTCGTTCGGGTGAGGTGCCGTCCGTGTCGGGGTGGAGCAGCCGATCGAGGGACGCGGCCAGCGCGCGCAGGGGCGTGCTCGCGTCCGAAGGCCTCAGCACGGCCACCGCCACGTCCGCCCGGAGCTCCGGCAGCACACCCGCGTGCAACAAGGAGGACTTGCCGACCCCGGACGGCCCGACCACGCACACCACCGGCGCCGTGCGCGCCAGCCCGACCAGCCGCCCGGCCTGGTCCTCACGTCCGAAGAACAGCTCGGCGTCCTGCTCGCCGAACGGCCGCAACGCCCGGAACGGGGGTTCCCGCTCGATCACCTCGGCCAACCCCGGCCACGCGGCCAGCACTGCGGCCACCGTGATCATGTAGCCCACCTTCGGCGGCGCGCCGGTGATCCGCCGGACCACCATGCCGACCGCCGCGTCCAGCTCCGGCCCCCACACCGGCGTCCCGGAGAACCCCGGCTCCAACGCCGCCTCGCGCCCCGGTTCGCTGTGGATCTCCACCCACCCGGTGGCGACCGGCCCGCCCCGCCGCCCGTAGACCCAGCTCCCCATCTCCAACCGCCGGGGGAAGCCCACCATCACCAACTGGTCCGGCGTCACCCCGCCCCACCGCGCCAGCACCAGCGGGGCCGCACCGCCCGCAGGCTCGTCGACCAGCTCCAACCCGGCGACGTCCCCGCTGAGGTCCTCCCCCACCGGCGCCCACGCCACCACCCGACCGGACACCCGCCGCCCCGCCGCCACCAACGGGAAGTCGACCTCGACCAGCCCTTCCGGCCACTCCCCGTCCACCCCGCCGACCGCCTCGGCGACCACGTGCGCCGCCGTGACGACGTGCCGCGGACCGGCGAGGAACCCCGCGCCGACGACCACCTCGCCACGCCAGACCCGAACCAACGCCCCCTCGACCGAAACCCGCTCCACGCGCACACCCCCTGATCGCGGCGGGCCCAGGCTAGCCTGGCCCGGAAGCACCACAGGGGACGGCCGCGGCCGTGGGGAGGGGGACCCGGTGAGGTCTGCACGGGCAGTGAAGAGCCTGGTAGTGGCGGTCGCGATGGCGGTGGGGGTGGCGACGCCGGCGGAGGCGGAGACGGCGAAGACGTTCGGGCCCGTCGCGGTCACGGGTGTGCCGCCGGCGAGCGCGGAGATCCACAAGGTGCAGGCGATGGCCACCATCGACGCGCAGGTGACGGCCGGGCAGACGGCGTACGTCTACTCGACCCTGCGCGCCTACGGCTCCGCGCACGTCAACCTGGTCGACAACGAGATCCGCTGCACCGGGGCGGGCAGCGGCAACGTCGTGATGGGCGAGAACATCGACCCCGCCGGCATGGCCAACCCCGGCCGCGGCGACATCACCATCGTCAACCGGTTCCTGGTCTCGGCGACCTCGACCGGCACGCTGGCGTGCACGCTGTACCTCCGGACCAGTTCGCTGACCGACTTCACGTCCTCGCTCACCGTCAGCGGCACCTTGAGGTTCGCGTCCCTCCAGGTGGCGGAGGACGCGAACGGGCTGGCGATGCAGACCTCGCTGCCCAACGGCAACACCGTGGTGGCGGACACCGTCTACAAGCCGATCCTCGACCGCACCATCGCGGCGGGTCACTCGCAGGTCGCGGTCATCGCGGACGTGGAGTACATGTCCTGCTACCCCACCACGTGCGAGCACTCCAGCACGACGTCCAACGCGCTCTTCACGTTGTACGCCAGGCAGATGAACGGCAACACCGTCTGCGCGAACGCCACACCGGCCCAGACGAGCGTGGCCGTCTCCAAGCAGACCCACCACAAAGCGGTCCCGCTCTACACCACGATCACCCTGGTCCCGGGCTGCGACCGGATCTACGCCTACGTGCGCGCCGACTACCTCGACGGCCCGACCGGCGCCATCCAGGGCCAGTCCAACGGCCTGACCGACTCGACCGGTTCGGCCGCGAGGCACGACTCGGCGATGACGCACCTGTTCGCCGTCCCGAGCTGATCACCGCCTCGCCGGAGGGTTGCCCGCGGACCCGCCTGGGCACACCTCCTGGGTGATTGCGACACGTGAGGCGCGGCAAGTGGTGGTGGTCGAGCGGTTCGCGGTGCGCAGTGCGGTGTCGTTGGTCGCCGCCTGTGCCGCCGGGGTCGCGTTCGCCGTGGTCATGGCGGTCGTGTGGGCCGGGTGGACGCCCGTGCGGGAGCTGGACCAGGCGATCTCGAACGGGCTGACGCGGTGGGTCGGCGGGTCCGGTGGTCTCGTCGCGGTGTTCGGCGCGCTCACGCGGCTCGGTGACACGGCGACCCTCACCGGGGTGACGGCGCTGGCCGCGGTGTGGCTGCTGGTGCGCCGACGGCCGTGGGTGGCGGCGCACGTGGTCGTCACTGCGGCCGGCGGCGGGTTGCTCGGCGTGGTGGTGAAAGCGCTGGTGGAGCGGCTGCGCCCGCTGGTGGACGTGCAGGTGGCCAGTGCGCCGGGGTTCAGCTTCCCGAGCGGCCACACGCTCGGGGCGACCGTCACCTACGGCGTGCTGCTGCTGGTGTTCGCCTCACTGCGACGGGCACGCCGCGCGATGACCGCGCTGGTGGTCGTGATCGTGCTGGTGGTCGGCTGCACGCGGGTCGCGCTCGGCGTGCACTTCGCCACCGACGTGCTCGGCGGCTGGCTGCTCGGCCTGCTGTGGCTGGCCCTGACCACCGAGGTGTTCCGGCGGTGGCGCCGGGACGAAGGCATGCCGCAGGCGCCGCTCACCCAGGGCCTGGCCCCCGAAGCGGCGGACGACCTCCGACCCGTGGACGGGCGTCGCGTCCAGGTGCCGGACGACGTCTGGTGGCTCGCCGCACGCCTGCTCGTGGTCTGGGGCCTGTTGGCGGGCGTGCTGTTCGCGCTGGGCTCGTGGCTCACCGCGGCCGGGCCGGACGTGCCGACGGCCTGGGACCGGGGCGTGGTCGAGTGGTTCGCCGAACGCCGCGTCCCGGCCTGGAACGCGGCGATGGAACAGGTCCAGGCGTTCAGCGGGACGTGGCCGGTGATCACCGCCGCGGTGGCCGTGTGCGTGCTGGCGCTGGCCGCCACGCGCTCCTGGCGACCGGTCCTGCTGGTCGCGCTCGGGATGCTCGGCGAGGTCACCCTGTTCCTGCTCACCACCGCGGTCGTGGACCGCGCCCGCCCGGCGGCCAAGCTGCCCCACGACCTGCCGCCCACGTCGAGCTTCCCGTCCGGCCACGTCGCCGCGTCGCTGGTGCTCGGCTCGGCGGTGACCATCCTGGTCGTGCGCGGCACGAGGAAGTGGTGGCGGTGGCCGGTGGCGGCGACCGCCCTGCTGATCCCGCTGGCGGTCGCCACCCAACGCCTCTACTCGGGCGTCCACTACCCCACGGACCTGATGGGCAGCGTCCTGCTCGCGCTGCCCTGGGTCACCGCCGTGGCCCTGACCACGCTCAGGGGCACAGCCTGGCCAGCACGAGGTTCGGGTCGGTAGCGGTGGTGTAGGCCGCGCTGAGCACGTAGGCCGTGCCGCCGCGCACGGCCACCGACGTGGGGTTCTGGAGGCCGTCGGCGGACGTGAGCAGCACGGTCGCGGTCCCGTCCGGCGCGACCCGGACCACCTGGTTCGGCCCGTTGAGCGCGGCCAGCACGTCGTCGCCCGCGAACGCGAAGTCGTCGATGCCGACCAGGCCTCGTGCCCGCACCTCGACGTCACCGGCCCGTCCGCCCCGCACCGGGAGGCGCAGCACCGTGCCCTGGTCCAGGTTCGTCGCCCACACCGCCCCTCCGCGCACCTTCACGCCGTTCGCGCCGAGGAAGCCGGTGGGGGCGAGTTCCGGCGCGGACGACCAGACCGCCGCCGTGCCACCGCGCAGCGGCACGGTCAGGATCGTGCCCAGCACGGAGTCGGTGACGTAGAACGTCCCGGCGCGCTCGTCCAGCGCCAACCCGTTGGGCAGGCCGTCGGCGGGCAGCGCGGCGATGCGCCTCGGCACGTCACCGGGCCGCAGCCGGTAGAGCCCGGTGGAACCGGCGTCGCCGCCCGCGTAGAGGAAGTACAGCGTCCCGTCGGCGGTGCGCACGATCCCCGTGGTGAGCGGGAAGTTCAGCACCGGCGTGCCCACGCCCCCGTCGACGGGCGCGGGCAGGGTGGCGAGGATGCGGGTGACGCCGCCGGGGCTGACCGCGGCGACCTGGCGTGCCGCCGCGAACGTCACGTACGCCGTGCCGTCCGGCGCGAGGGCGACGTTCTCCGGCATCTGCCCGGCGGCCAGGTCGAAGTGCACCGCGACCCGGGAGGCGGCGGCCGACGCCGGGGCCGGCGGCAGCGCGACCGTGCCCGCGAGCACGATCGCGGCGATGATGGACCTTCTTCGCATGCTTTCCTCAGACCTTCTGGTGGAGTGCGTGGCCGGTGGCGGTGTGGTGCACCAGCAGGGTCATGGCCGCGTGCGAGGGCGACCCGGGCTCGGTGGTGGCGATGACGACGTGCGCGCCCTCTTCGGTGCGCAACGCCTGTTGGGTGACGGTCATCGCGCCCACCAGCGGGTGCCGCATCTCGTACACCGCGTCACCGGAGGACTTGACGCGGTGGTCGGCCCACCAGGACGCGAACTCGCCGCTGCGCAGGGACAGCTCGCCCACCAGCGACGCCAGTGCGGCATCGTCCAGGTGCTGGCCCGATGCCAGCCGCAACGTCCCCACCACGGCCCGGGCCTTGGCGGCCCAGTCGGCGTACAGCTCGCGGGTGTGCGCGTCCAGGAACACCAGGCGGGCCATGTTCGGCCGGTGCTCCGGCCGGTCCGGCGCGGCCCGGTCGAGGTGCCCGGCGAACAGCGCGTGCCCGGCGTCGTTCCACGCCAGCACGTCGCCGCGCCGGCCGAGCACCAGCGCCGGCGTCGCGTCCAACGTCGCCAGCAACTGGCGGACGGCGGGCGTGACGCGTTCGGGCGCGGTCCGTCGACCCGGCTTGCGGCTCCACGCCGCCAGGGCGTGCAGGTGGCGGCGTTCGGCGTCGTCCAGCCGCAACGCCCCGGCCAGCGCGTCCAGCACCGCCCGTGACGCGTTCGGCGACTGCCCCTGCTCCAGCCGCGAGTAGTAGGAGGCGCTCACCCCGGCCAACATCGCCAGTTCCTCGCGCCGCAGCCCCGCTACCCGCCTGCGGTCGCCGTGGTCGACCAACCCGACGTCCTCCGGCCGCAGCTGTGCCCGACGGGCTTGAAGGAACTCACCGAGCCGGCGTTTCGCGTCCATGAGGCCAGTGTCGGCGCTGCCGTTCGGCCCAGCCACACCCTGCCGGTGTGCGTCAGCCGAAGTCGGACCCGACGCCCGGAGCGAGCTCGCGTCCGACAGCGGACCTCGTGCGAACGGAGCGGACTCGCGCCCGACACGCACCCCGTGCGAGCGGAGCGGACTCGCACCCAACAGCGCACCCCGTACGAGCGGGCCGGACTCGCGCCCGACAGCGCACCCCGTGCGAGCGGGGCGGGCTCGCGGCAGCGGACCCCGTGCGCCCAGGGCCGGCTCGCGCCCGACAGCGCACCTCGTGCGAACGGAGCACTCGCGCCCGACAGCGGACCTCGTGCGAGCGGAGCGCGCGAACGTGCTTCGGCCTACGCCGCCCAGCGGCCCGCAGCCGCCAGCACCGACGGCGCGAGGGCGTCGGCGATCAGCGCGTAACCCGCGGGCGAGGGGTGGAAGCGGTCGGAGGAGAACAGGGTGGGGTCGTGCGCGAAGCGGGCGGACAGGTCCGCGCCCACCGCCGCCACCGCGCCACCCGCACGGACCACCGCGTCGGCCTGCGCGCGGGCGTAGAGGCCGCTGGCCTGCGACACGAACGCGCGGTACGCGGGTGGCACGTGGGAGACGACGCCGAGGTCCGGCGCGGTCGCCACCACGACCTGGCCGCCGGCACGGCGCAAGGCGGCCACGGCGTCGTGCAGCAGCCCCGCCCCCACCGCCGGCGGCGTGAACGACGTCAGGTCGTTCGCCCCGATCACGACCAACGCGACGTCGACGCCCGACCGCACCGCCGCGCGCACCTGGGCGTCCAGGCCGGACGACCGCGCGCCGGACACCGCGTGCACCCGGAGGTCGACGCCGTGCCCCTCCGCGCGGAGCAGCGCGGCCAGCCGCTCCCCCAACGTCTCCTCGACCCGCGAGCAGCCCACCCCGGCGGCCAACGAGTCACCCAGCACGCGAAAGCGAAGTCGTCCCGTCATCACCGGGTACAACGCGCGAACCCGCCTCGTTGCTCCCGCCGGGTCAGGACGTGCAGGCGGCGGTGAGGTTCGCGACCCTGGCGGCCTTGTCCTGCAACCACGCGGCCGGCTGGAGCACCAGGTCGTCCAGCGTCACGTCGCGCAACGTGGTGGCCAGCCCGGTGATGGCTTCGTTGACCGTGGTGTCCGCGGCGTCGGCGGCCAGCACGCTCAACCGGTCCGCCGCGGAGTGCGCGCGGTCGACCGCCTGCTCGGGGTCGCTGGGGTCGAAGACGGCCGTGGCCTGCGACAACGCCTCGGTGCACACCTGCACGGTGGATGCCGTGTCGGCGACCGCGGCAGCCGCGTCGGACGCGTCCTGCAACGTGCCGCACGCGGTCAACGCGGTGACGGCGGCGATCGTGGCGACGGCGGTGGTCAGTCGGGTCGTGACGCGCATGGCGTGCTCCTCCGGCTCTCATCCGAACCAGAGGTCTCCCCGACCACCGCGGGCGGTGGCGTCGTGACCGGACCGCTGCGGAGCGGCCGTAATGACGATCACGAGCAGAGTGGGTACTCCCCTCCGCCACCAGGATGCCGGGTCGACGGCGCACCGGTCAAAGTGACGGGGATTACCCGACCCGGCGGGCAACCCGTCACCGCGGTGCCAACCCGGTCATCCGGCCCTCCGCGAACACCAGGGGACGCCGGAGCGGGTGGGGGTCGGTGACGTCCAGGACCTCCGCCAGGACGAGGTCGTGGTCGCCTGCCCCGACGGTGGAGTGCTTGCGGCAGTGCAGGGCCAGCACGGCGTGGTCGATCACCGGCGTGCCCAGCGGCGAGGTGGACCACTTCACCCGCGTGAAGCGTTCGTGCGACGGGCCGCAGAACGCGGGCGGGGTGGTCGTGTCGTCGTCGGCCAGCACGCTGAACGTCCACAGGTCCAGCTCCAGCAGGTGGGCCAGGGTCTTCGAGGCGCGATCACCCAGGAAGCCGACCAGCAGCGGTGACAGGGACACGCTGGTGAACGAGCCGATGAGCATCCCAATCGGCCGGTCGCCGGACATGCCCGCGGCGATGACGACGCTGGTGGGCAGGTGGCGCATGGCCGACCTGAACCGGGTGGGCGAGACGTCGGGCACGATGAGGTGGTTCTCGGCGCCGAGCTGCTCGGTCACGTGTTCCACGTCCTTCCGCGGTGTGGGCGCGAGAGGGAGGCGCGGACGCCCACCGGCCGGACGGTCGGCGTCCGCGCGTGGTCAGATCCGCAGCCTGCTCTCGATCTCGGCCGCGGCGTCCTCGCCGTACGCGCGGGCGACGCGGTCGGCGACCCCCGAGCGGCTGAGCTTGTACTCCTGCGTCCCGACGCTCTCCAGCGCCGCGGCGGCGATCGTGCAGCCCACCTGGCACGCCCGCTCCAGGCCGAGCCGGGCCCACGTGCCCCACAGGAACCCGGCCCGGAACGCGTCGCCGACGCCCGTCGGGTCCGCCTCCTCCTCGACCGGGACCGCGGCCACCGTCAACGGCGGGTGGCCGCGCCGCTCCACCCGCACGCCCTCCGCGCCCAGCGTGGTGATCCACGCGCCGACCCGGTCGAGCACCTCCTCGGCGGACCACCCGGTCGACTGGCGCAACAGCACGTTCTCGTACTCGTTGGTGAACAAGTACCTCGCACCGTCCACTAACGACCGGACCGACTCACCGCCCATCCTGGCCAGTTGCTGCGACGGGTCCGCCGCGAACGGCAGGCCCAGCGCCCGCGCCTCGGCGGTGTGCCGGATCATCGCCTCCGGGTCGTTCGGCGCGACCACCACCAGGTCGAGCCCGCCCAGGCCGGCCGCGATCGGCGCCAGCCCGATGTCCCGCGCCTCCTGCATCGCGCCCGCGTAGAAGGACGCGATCTGGTTCTGGTCCTGGTCGGTCGTGCACAGGAACCGCGAGGTGTGCCTGGTCGGCGAGACGCGCACGAACCGGGTGTCCACCCCGTGCCCGACCAGCCAGGCGCGGTAGTCGTCGAAGTCCTCGCCCACCGCGCCGACCAGCGTCGGCGACACGCCCAGCTGGGCCAGGCCGAACGAGATGTTCGCCGCCACGCCGCCGCGCCGCACTTCGAGGTCGTCCACGAGGAACGACAGCGACACGGTGTCGAGGTGGTCGGAGATGAAGTGCTCGGTGAACCTGCCGGGGAAGACCATCAGGTGGTCGGTGGCGATGGAGCCGGTCACGGCGATGCGCATGGGTGGAGCCCTCCGGAGGCGGTGGGTCGGTGGTCAGCTGGTCGCGGCCTGCTTGAGGTCGTCGGCGCGGTCGGTCCGCTCCCACGGCAGGTCCAGCTCGGGCCGGCCGAAGTGCCCGTACGCGGCGGTCTGCGCGTAGATCGGCCGCAGCAGGTCCAGGTCCCGGATGATCGCCGCCGGGCGCAGGTCGAACACGTCGGCGACGGCCTGCCGGATGCGCGCCGGGTCGACGTTCTCGGTGCCGAACGTCTCCACGAACAACCCGACCGGTGCGGCTCGGCCGATCGCGTACGCCACCTGCACCTCGACCCGGGACGCGAGCCCGGCCGCGACCGCGTTCTTCGCCACCCACCGCATCGCGTACGCGGCCGATCGGTCCACTTTGGACGGGTCTTTGCCGGAGAACGCGCCGCCGCCGTGCCGGGCCATGCCGCCGTAGGTGTCCACGATGATCTTGCGGCCGGTCAGCCCGGCGTCGCCCATCGGGCCGCCGATCACGAACCGGCCGGTCGGGTTCACCAGCACCCGCACCCCCGACGCGTCGAGCTCCAGCGACGCCAGCTCCGGCTCGACCACCTGCTCGCGGATGTCCTCGCCGAGCAGCGCTTCCGGGTCGACGCCGTCCGCGTGCTGGCTCGACACCACCACCGTGTCCAGGCGCACCGGCTCGTCGCCCGCGTACTCGATGGTCACCTGGGTCTTCCCGTCCGGCCGCAGGTACGGCACCGCCCCGTTCTTGCGCACCGCGGTCAGCCGCTTGGACAGCCGGTGCGCCAACGCGATCGGCAGCGGCATCAACTCGGGGGTGTCGGTGCAGGCGTAGCCGAACATCAGGCCCTGGTCGCCCGCGCCCTGCCGGTCCAGGGCGTCCAACGCCTCCTCCAGGCGGGACTCGTAGGCGGTGTCGACGCCCTGCGCGATGTCCGGCGACTGCGACCCGAGGGCCACGTTCACCCCGCAGGACCTGCCGTCGAACCCCTTGGCCGACGAGTCGTAGCCGACGTCCAGCACCACCTGCCGGACGATCCCGGCGATGTCGACCCGCGCGTCCGAGGTCACCTCGCCGGCCACGTGCACCTGGCCGGTGGTCACCATCGTCTCCACCGCCACCCGCGACCAGGGGTCCTCGCGGAGGTGGGCGTCCAGGACCGCGTCGCTGATCGCGTCGCAGATCTTGTCCGGATGACCCTCGGTCACCGACTCGGAGCTGAACAAGCGTGTGGTCACGGTCTCCTCCGTGGGAAGCGAAGATCAGCGGACGATCTCGAACACGTTGTAGGTGACGTCCTCGCCCGCCAGCCGCCTGGTGGTGCTGTCCAACCGGGTCAGCGAGGTGCCCGCGTCGGCCGCGAGCTGCTTGATCCGGGCGAGGTCGCCGAGGCTGTTGAAGGTGACCAGGGCGCGCCCGCCGGGGCGCAGCCACCCGTGCACCTCGGCCAGGTAGCGGCTCAGCGCGGTGTAGCCGCGGTCGAAGATGGCCCACTCGAAGTCCTGGGTGAACTCGAAGTCCCGGGGCGCCTCGATCACGCTGCAGTTCCAGAAGATCGTGTCGAACCTCTCGCCGGGGTCGAGGTCGGCGAACACGTCGCTGCGCAGCACCCGGACCTCCTGCTCCACACCGTGCCGCTTGACGTTGAGCGCGGTGCTCTCCACGGCGGTCTGGGTGATGTCGGTCGCCGTCACGTGCGCGCAGCCGTGCAGCGCCGCCCACACCGCCGTGACGCCCGCGCCGCAGCCGATCTCCAGGAACCGGCCGCCCTCCGGGTACGGGATGGTGGTGGTGTAGTACTCGGTGCCGGTGCCCGGCGCGGGCGCGTACGCGCCGGGCACCAGGTCCCACTCCAGGCCGAGGAGCTCGAACGTGGTGTTCGCCTGGTCGGCCGGGCCGAGCTCGTCCACGAGCTTGCGCCCGATCCGGTAGCGCTCGTCGAACTTCGAAGACTGCTGGCTCATGACTCTCCTCGGAGGTGGGCGGACAGGCCCTGGGCGGGACGAGCCCTAGGCGGACAGGAGGGGCTTGAGGTCGGCGGCGTACTTGCGGATGAACGGCTCCGACAGGTGCGGGATGTCGCCGGTCAGGCCGTTGCCGGCGGCGGCGCGGATCGCGGCGCGGAACCGCCCGGACGGGATCCCGGAGCCGCGCACGACCTCCTCCGGCCGCTCGAACCGGTGCAGCAGCGGCAGTGCCGAGTGCTGCCGCTGCGCCTCGGGCAACGCGCGCATGGCGGTCTCGAACCGGGTCAGCCAGTCGGCGTAGTCGTCCACCCGCTCGATCCGGTGGCCCGCCGCGCTGAGCCAGTCCACGACCGTGTCCAGCGAGACGCCGTCGTCGTGCGGGTTCACCAGGCTGAACGTGCGGAAGCCCTCGGCTCGCCCGCCCAGTTCCGCGACGGCGGCGGCGGTGAAGTCCACCGGCAGGCCGTCGTAGTGGGCCGCCGAGGCGTCGCCCGCGTAGAACGACCGCGGCGCGATGCCGGTCGCGATGACGCTGAACACCAGGCGGGTGAACACGTCGGGGACGTTCAGCTGCCCGCCGTACCGGCTGTGCGCGAGGATCATGCTGGAGCGGAACACCGTGACCGGCATGCCGCACAGGTCGTGCGCCTCCCGCAGCAGCACCTCGCCCGCCCACTTGCTGGTCGCGTAACCGCCCGCGTAGCCCTCGTGGACCGGCTGCGCGGCGAGCGCCTCGCGCACGTCGGAATCCTCGTCCAGCGCGGGCCGGCGCGAGGTCGAGACGGCGACGCTGGAGAGGTAGGTGAACGGCTTGACCTTCGCGGTGAGCCCGAGCCGGATCAGCTCGGCGGTGCCCACCACGTTCGCGTCGAACAGGTGCTGGTACGGCAGCACGTGGTTGACCAGCGCGCCGACGTGGACGATCAGGTCGACCTCGTCGGCCAGCCGGTCCCAGGTCCGCTCGTCCAGCCCGAGCCGCGGCTCGGCGATGTCGCCCGCCAGCACCTCCAGGTTCCCGGCCAGTTCCGCCACCTTCGCGCCCAGGTCCGAGTCGCCGCCCGCGAACGCCTCGTCGAGCCGCTTCGCCGCCGCGCCGTCGTCCTTGCCGCGGACCACGCAGATCAGCTTCCCGCCGGTCGGCGCCAGCCGCTCCAGCCACTCCAGGGCCACGAACCGGCCGAGGTAGCCGCTCGCGCCGGTGAGCAGGACGGTGCGCGGCGCGCCGGTCACGCGCGGGAGCACCTCGGCCTCGGCGATCGTGGCGGCGTCGAGGAACTTGTCCAGCGTGAGGTCCGCGGCGCGGACCTCGTCGCGTGCCTCGCCGTGCACCGACTCGAACGTGGGCCGGTCGAGCCCGGCGGCGAGCTTGCCCTCGATGTGGGCGGCCACCTGGCGCAGGTCGTTCGCCGGGCTGATCAGCACGTCCACGGGCACGCGCACGCCGAAGACGTCGTGCAGCAGGTTGGCGAAGGAGACCGCGGACAGCGAGTCGCCACCGAGGTCGCGGAACTGCGCGCCGGGGCTGACCTCGGCCATGGAGCCGGCCAGCAGCGCCCGCGCGGCCCGCTGCACGGTCTCCAGCACCGGCCGGTCGGCGCCCGTGCGGCGGACTTCGAGCAGTTCGTCGGACTCGCGCCGCGCGATGTCGGCGTACAGCGCCTCCAGCTCGTCGCGGTACCGCGCCAGCAGTTGCGGCCGCAGCAGCTTGCGGTGGTCGGACAGCAGTCCGTTCGCCTGGCTGAACGGTTCGGGCTCGATCAGGAAGTCGCGCGGGATCTCGTAGGAGTTCAGGCCCGCTTCCCGCGCGATCCGCTGGAACGACTCGCTCAGCCGCTGCTTGATCCGCGCGGGGTCGCCCGCGAACCGGTCCAGCACGGCCGGCGTGGGCACGACCACGGCCAGCAGGTAGGACCGCTCGCTGTTGCCGTACACGAAGACCTGCCGGACCAGCGGGCTGGTGCCGAACGCGGCCTCGATGCTGGGCGTGGCCACGAACTCGCCCTGGGACAGCTTCAGCACGCTGTTGCGGCGGTCCAGGATCTCCAGCCGGTCCGGGGCGACCTCGGCGACGATGTCACCGGTCTTGTAGTAGCCGTCCTCGTCGAAGATGGCCGCCGACAGCTCGGGCTGCTTGTAGTAGCCGGGGATGGCGGACTCGGTCTTGAGCAGCAGCTCGCCGCGCGGGTGCGGGACGTCGGTCCGGTAGTAGCCGAGCTCCGGCACGTCCACGATCTTGTAGTCGATCACCGGCGGCCTCAGCATCGAGCCGTCCACCGAGACGCCCGCGACCTCCGTGGTGCCGTAGAGGATGTGCAGTTCCAGGTCCAGCAACGACTCCACGAACGCGCGCAGCTCGGGCGACAGCGGCGCGGAACCGCAACTGGCCCAACCGATGCGGCCACCGAGGACGTCGGTGCGGATGTGCTCCTTCACCTCCGCCTCCAGCGCGGCGCGGTCGACGTCCCCGACGGCGCGCCGGTCGACCTCGCTGCGGTGGTGCTGGAACAGCATCTCGCACACCCTGGGCACCAGCGACAGCTCGGTGGGCCGGGCCAGCGCGATGTCCTCGAAGAACGTGGACAGGTCGCTGCTCGCGGTGAAGTAGCTGATCCCGCCGCGCGCCAACGTGTTCTTCACCGAGGAGTGGCCGGCCACGTGGCTCATCGGCATGTAGTGGAAGGTGACGGCCTGCTGCTCGGAGAACAGGTCGGCCCACCCGCCGCCGCCGAACATCGCGGCCACCAGGCGCTCGGTGTAGATCGCACCCTTCGGGGTGCCGGTGCTGCCCGAGGTGTAGACGAGCATGGTCATCGGGTCCTCGCCGTCGGCCGGCGTGAACAGCGGCGCTCGCGGCAGCCCGGCACCCCGGTCGAGGACGTCCGATAAGGACTCGACCGCGACACCGCGCTCCGCCAGGCGTTTCCGGGCGGTGGCGAACCTGTCGCGCTGGTCGTCCACCTCCTCGTGGTAGTCGAAGACCACCAGGCGGCGGACGGACGGGGTGGCCAGCGCGAGCTCCACCGCGACGTGCGCCCGTTCCAGGGACGCGGCCACGACGGTCGGCTCGGTCTCCGCCAGGATCTCCTCCAGCTGCGCGGTCGGCGCGCTGGTCTGCAACGGGATGGTGATCGCGCCGAGGCAGATGCACGCCAGGTCGACCGTGGTGTAGTCGCGGCCGGCGAAGCCGAGCAGGGCGACGCGGTCGCCCGGTGCGGTGGCGTGCGCGGTGTTGCGGTGCCACTCGTTCGCCACCGCGCGCACGCGCCGCCACAGCTCGTCGAAAGTGGTCGTCTCGTAGTACGGCAGCAGCCGGAGCGAGGTGCGGCCGGTGTCGGGGTCCCGGGTGATCTCCTTCGCGCGTTCACCCAGGGCGGGACGGTCCGCGTAGCGCCGCATCACTGCTGCCACCGTTTGCGTAAGCCGCATGCTGGTCTCCACATCGCATCACTGGCCGACTCCGGGGCTCGTGGACCGAGGGCCTGGTGCTCATCGGAGCGTTCGTCGGCGGGCCGCGCTGTTCTCCAGTTCGCCACCGACGCTAGCCGTGCGCGCGGCGGTGTTCCCACACGCCGATCGACAATCTGTCATGTCGGTCGCGGGCCGGACTTCGTTGTGGCATCAGGAAGAGTGGACGCAGCACGACACCGCCGACGCGCAGCGGACGCGCGTCGGCGGTGCGGTGGGGGAGATCGCTAGCGGGACGCCCCGGCGTACGGCAGCGCGGCGAGCGCGTCGACCAGCGGCGCCAGCTCGGGCAGTTCCGCCGCTTCCTTCAACGCCCGGGCCAGCGCCTCGTCGTGGGTCGAGCGGGCGCGTTCCAGAGCGGCGCAGCCCGCGTCGGTGACTTCGGTGTAGATGCCGCGGCGGTCGTCCTCGCACAGGGACCGCTCGAGCAGGCCGCGCCGTTCCAGCCGGGTCACCAGGCGGGTGGTCGCGGACTGGCTGAGCACCACGGCCTTGGCGACCTGGTTCATCCGCAGCAACTGGCGCGGCGCCTGCCGGGAGAGCACGTCCAGGAGGCTGTACTCGCTGACCGACAGGTCGTGTCCCTGTTGGAGCGCGCGCTCCAGCACGTCCTCGATGCGCGCGTGCAGCGCGGCCAGGGTCCGCCACCCCTGCGCCCGGGTCTCGACGGCGTCGCTGTCCACGGTGACACCCCTCCCTGCCGCACCCGCTCCCGATGTACGCCGTGTGCAACTATTGCACAGGCTGGTAGAGTGCTTGTGGCCATGATACCGGGAAAACGCCGGTCCGTGGCTGTCGCAGCGCTCACCCGGCCTTCGGCCCCGCCCGGGTGCCGGCCGTCGTCGGCGGTGGGTGGAAATGACGCGCGGCCACCGCGGAACGCGCGTTCCGGGTCGAATCGACACGCGGTCCGCGAACCGTGATTCAGGTCGCCGAACGAAGTCGTCGTCGCCGGACTCGGATTGCCCGGCGGGCGGGGAAAGCGGAGTGGACGCGAAGCGCGCCCGACGCCGCCCGGTCCACTGGAAAGCACGACAATGCGACCGCCGTCCCCGGTTCGGCGTTTTATGCCGGACGAGGTGGAAACCCGATGCCCCCGTCCCGCAAATCCCCGGCACGTCGCGCCACCCGTCCGGTCGCGACCCGTGCGCCGCGCACTGCACACGATCGGCGGTTCCACCCCGACTCGCGCCGCCGGGCACCTCCGTGACGCGGACGGGGGCGACTTCGGATTCACGCACGGCCCTCCATGCCCTGGTGACAGCCACTGCCGGCGTCACGGGCACGGCACGCGATCCCGACGGCAGGCGGGCCGCCGGCGTGTTCGGCGCGCGGTCCTGACGCTGCTCACGCGAGGGCCACACGCGAAAGGTGTGACCTGGACGCCACCCGATCGGTCTATTACGGGAAGACGCCCCTATTTAATGCCGAGCGGCTGGCCCGACGCTTTCCGCAGTTGTCCCGCGCACCGCTCGAAGCCCCCGGGCCGTCGATTTCGATACGCTGAACAGTGACCGGCCAGACCGTCTACGCAACGTGGTGGCCCGACGAATGCAGTAGTTCGATCGGGTGACCGCAGTGGACTCGAACATGGGGGTGTCCTGACCGTGGAGACTTTTTTGCCTCCGCAGCTGACCGTGAGCGGCGGTATAGACGAGTTACTCGATTTGCTGGCCAGCGGGGCGCCGGCGGACGCGTTCGAGGACTTCATGGACGACGCGAGGAGGTTCGGCGTCACGGGGGCGACGACGACCGACATCAAGGCCGCCGTGTGGCGGGCCATGCGCGTGCACACCCAGATCCAGCGCGGTCGCGTCCGGGAAGCGGGCCTCACCGCGCTGGTCGACGCGGCCCGGGACCTGGCGCTGCCCTACGACTCGGTGGGCGCCCTGCTGCACGCCATCGCGCGGCGCGCCCGCCACCTGCTCAGCATGGACATGGCCTACATCACCATCGCCGACGAGGAGCACGGCTGCGTCCAGGTGCGCGCCGCGGACGGCCACACGTCCGGGCTGAGCGTCGGCCTGTGCCTGCCCGCCGACGACGGCATCACGGCGGTCGGCCCGGTCACCGCGGCCCCGTTCGCCACGCCCGACCTGCCCGCCGACGACCAGGTCGAGCTGGACCCGGCGTTCGCGGAGATGGTCCGGGTCGAGGGCCTGCACGCGCTGATCGCGGTGCCGTTGAGCTGCGGCGACCACTCCGGCCACCGCGCGCCCCGGGGCAGGCTGTACGTCGCCGGGCGCAAGGTCCACCACTTCACCGCCGACGAGCGGTCCCTGCTCGGCTCGCTCGGCATCCTGGCCGCCATCTACCTGGAGACCACGCACCTGCGCCTCGCCGCCGACGCGCGCGCCGCCGAGTTGGAAACCCGCCTGGCCCAGGCGACCCGGACCGCCGAGCGGTTCCGCGAGCAGTGCGAGCTCCAGACCTCGCTGGTGGACGTGCTGGTCTCCGACGGCGAGCTGCGCACCCTGGTCGGGACCGCCGCGGCGTCGTTCGGCGGCCGGGTCACCGTCTACACCGCCGCCGGGGACGTGCTGGTCAGCGCGGGCGACGGCCCGGACGACGGCGACGAGGACACTGCCGCGCTGGCGATCGCCGTGGAGATGCCGACCCAGGACCCCGCGTCGGCGGGCGGCGGGCGGTGGGTGACGCCGCTGTGCGCCGCCAAGGACTACATCGGCGCGCTGGTGCTGTCCGCGCCCGGCGACCTGTCCCCCACCGCGCGCCACCGGCTGCGGCTCTACGCGCAGATCGCCGCGCTGCTGGTGCGGCGGGACAGGCTCGCCTCCGGCCACGACGGCGAGATGCGCGACCGGCTGCTGGACGACGCGCTCAGCGACGAGCGCCGGGTGCCGCGCCTGCTCACCGAGCGGGCCCGGCGGATCGGGTTGGACCTGTCGCGGCCGTACCTGATGGTGGTCGCCCGGCCGGACAGCGGCACCCTGGGCCGCGCCAACGCCTGGGGTTCGGCGTACGCGCGGCGGATGGGCGGGCTGCGGAGCTGCCGCAACGGCCACCTGATCCTGCTCCTGCCGGGCAGCGACGCGGGTGCCGTGGCCCGGGACGTGGCCGCCGCCATGGCCGCCGACCTGGGCAAAGCCGTCTCGACGGGCGCGGCGGGCCCGCTCACCGGCGCCGAGTCCGTGCGGCGCGGCTACCGCGAGGCCATCCGCTGCCTCGAGGCGGTGACGGCGCTCGGCGTCGAGGGCGGCGCGGGGTCGGCGCGCGAGCTGGGTTTCGTGGGCGCGCTGGTGTCCGCCGACCACGACGTGGCCGGGTTCATCGAGGCGGCCGTCGGCCCGGTGCTGGACTACGACCGCGAGCGGTTCACCGACCTGGTGCCCACGCTCCAGGCGTACTTCGACGCGGGCGGCAGCCCCACCTACGCCGCCGAACGCCTGCACGTGCACACCAACACCGTCACCCGCAGGCTCGAGCGGATCAAGGACCTGCTCGGCCCGGACTGGCAGAAACCCGCGCGGGCGCTGGAGATCCAGCTCGCCCTGCGCCTGCTGCGGGTCCGCGAGGCGCTGACCACCAGACCGGGGGCGCTGGCCGTCGGCAGCTGATCCGGACCGGGGCGGCCGGTGTGGCGGGTGGTCGGCACGGACCTCCACTCGCCCACCGGCCACGCCGCCGCTCACCGATCAGATCGGCGGTCGGGGCCGGCGCTGGTGCCGCCACGGGCCCACGACGACGTTCGCGGGAACCGTGGCATCGTCGGAGCCCGACCCCGCACCGGGCTGGTCGACCCACTCCCGGGACCGGGGCAGCACGGCGGCCAGGCCGCGCAGCAGCGAGCCGAGGATGGCCGGCCCGTCCTGCGTCAGCACCGACTCGGCGTGGAACTGGATCGAGGCGAAGTGCGGGCCGCGCAACGCGTGCACCTGTCCGGTGCGCGGGTCGCGGCAGACCTCCACCAGGCCGATGCCCGGGAGGTCCAGCACGTCGTCGGCGCTGCGGGCCGCGAACGTGTTGTAGAAGCCCACCCGACGGGGCGTGCCGAACAGGTCGACGCCGAGCTGCACGCCCTGGTTCGGCACGTCCCGCCGCACCAGCGGCAGCCCGAGCCGGGCGCTGAGCACCTGGTGGCTCAGGCACACCGCGAGGAACGGCACCCGGTCCGCCAACAACCGCTCCACTGTGGACCGCAGGTGCGCGATCTTCGGGTGGCCGAGCTCGCGCGGGTCGCCCGGTCCCGGCCCCATCAGCACGAGGTCGGCGTCACGCACGTCGTAGGGCTCGTCGAAGCGGCGGACCACCACCTCCAGCCCCAACGCCCTCAGCTGGCGGGCCAGCATCGAGGTGAACGTGTCCTCCGCGTCCACGACCAGCACCCGCAGGCCCACCAGCGCCGGGTCGACCGCGTCGCGCGACCCGTTCTCCGACAACCAGAACCCCGCGATGTCGACGTTGCGCGCACGCAACGCGTCGCGGACCTCCGGGTGCTCGGCGAAACCGACGCGCTCGGCCGTCCGCGGGGTCGGGTCCGATCCCAGGGCGGCCAGCAGGCCCGCCGCCTTGGCCCTGGTCTCGGCGACCTCCGCCAGCGGGTCGGAGTGGCGGACCAGCGTCGCGCCGACGTCCACTCGGACCGTGCCGCCGCCGTCGATCGCCGCCGTGCGGATGAGGATGGACGAGTCCAGCGAACGGGTGCCGTCCGCCTCGCGGCCGATGAGCGCCACCACACCGCTGTAGTACCCGCGGCCGTCGGGCTCGTGCCTGCTGATCACCTTGCAGGCGCTCTCCAGCGGGCTGCCGGTGACCGTGGGCGCGAACATCGTCTCGCGCAGGACGTCGCGCGGGTCGCGGTCGGTGCGGCCCGCGATGAAGTACTCGGTGTGCGCGAGCCGTGCCATCTCGCGCAGGTACGGCCCGTGGACGCGGCCGCCGTCGTCGCAGATGCGGCCCATCATCTTCAGCTCCTCGTCCAGCACCATGTACAGCTCGTCGGACTCCTTGGTGTCGGCCAGGAAGTCCAGCACGCCGCGCAGCGCGGGACCGGTCGGCGGGTAGCGGTAGGTGCCGCTGATCGGGTTCATCACCGCGGCGCCGCCGGTGACGCTGATGTGCCGCTCCGGGGTCGCGCCGACGAACGTGCGGTCGCCCGTGTGCACCACGAACGTCCAGTACGCCCCGGTCTCGTCCAGGAGCAGCCTGCGGAACAGCGACAGCGCCGAGAGCGGCGAGTAGTCCACGACGTCGGCGACGTACCCGCGGCGGATGACGAAGTTCGCGCCTTCCCCCTCGCCGATCTCCTCGGCCAGCACCCGGCGGACGATCTCGGCGTAGCTGTCGTCGTCGGTGTCGAACCGGCCGCGCGCCAGCTCCAGCGGCAGGTCCGGCAGTCGCGGCAGCACCGCGTCCAGCGGCAGCACGGCCTGGTCGGCCACGGTGAGCGCGAGCAGCGGCGAGCCGTCGTCGCGGTGCACGTAGCCGCGTTCGCGGATCTGCCGGAACGGCACCACGGCCAGCACGTCGTGCCGCGCCCCGGTCACCGGGCCGTCCGGCAGCGCGATGTCCGCCAGCACGTCCGGCGTGGTGACGTCGCCGACCAGCACGTCGATCCGGCCGCGACCCGCCTCGGCGCGGTGCAGCAGCGCGAACGGCCGGTCCGGCGCGGCCAGCACGCGGTCCAGCACGTCCCCGGTCACAGCGCGACCCGCTCCCTGCCGGCCGCCCCGACCTGGGCGAGCACGGCGTCCGTCGTGGCGACCACGGCGCACCGCCGCGCCGCGTAGTCCACCGCCAGCCGGTGGTCGGCCGCGGTGAAGTCGCCGATCGCGTCGGCGACCAGGAACGTGCGGATGTCGTTGGCGTAGGCCTCCAACGCCGTCCCCAGCACGCCGACGTGCGCGTACACGCCGCACAGGACGAGCTGGTCGCGGTCCTCGGCGCGCATCCGCGCCAGCAGGTCGGAGCGGAAGAACGCGCTGTAACGCCACTTGGTGAGCACCCAGTCGCCGTCGGCGGGCGCGAGCTCGTCCACCACCTCGCGGTCGTCCGGGTCGACCCGCATCCCCGGACCCCAGAAGTCGCGCAGCAGGCCGCGCTGCGACTCCGTCATGCCGCCAGGCTGCGCGGTGTAGGCGATCCGCGCGCCCTGCGCCGCGCACGCCGACCGCAGCGCCGCGATGTTGCCGACGATGCGGTCCCGCATGGCTCCGGGGAAGGGGCGGACGAAGTACCGCTGCATGTCGTGGATCAGCACGACCACCCGCTGCGGGTCCGCCGTCCACGTCGCGGTGTTGGCGGGCAGGTCGTCCGACGTCGGCAACGGGTAGGTGTCGATCGGGGGGATGCCTGTCATCGTGGTCCTCCGTCGGGGTCGGGACGAGGGCGGCGCCGCCCGTGCCAGGTCGTGGCGGGCGCGCGGCCCGGTCAGCCGGACCAGGCCGCCACGGCGGCGACCGCCTGGTCCGGGTTGAGGCGGGGGTCGCAGTAGCTCGTGTACTTGTCGCCGACGCGGTCCGCGCCGGACTCGTCGTACGCGCACTCCGTGACGTCGTCCGGCGTGGTCTCCAGGTGCAGGCCGCCGGCGACGCCGCCCTCCGCCCGCAGCACGTGCTGGAAGCGCTCGATCTCGGCCACGACGGTCTCCACGTACCGGGTCTTGAGGCCGTCGGGGGTGCGCACGGTGTTGCCGTGCATCGGGTCGCACAGCCAGATCACCGGGTGCCCGGCCGCGCGCACCGCGGCCACCAGCGCGGGCAGCCGCTCGGCGACGAACTGCGCGCCCATCCGGGAGATCAGGGTCAGCCTGCCCGGCTCGCGGTGCGGGTCGAGCCGCTCCACCAGCGCCAGCAGCTCGTCGGCGGTCGTCGTCGGGCCGACCTTGCAGGCGACCGGGTTGGCCACCCCGGCCAGCAGGTCGACGTGCGCGCCGTCGAGGCGGCGGGTGCGGTCGCCGATCCACGGCAGGTGGGTGGAGGCCAGGAACATCCGGCCGGTGCGGTCCCGGCGCAGCATCGGGATCTCGTAGTCCAGCAGCAGCGCTTCGTGGCTGGTCCACATCGGAGGGTCGATGTACCGCGAGCCACCGCCACCCCAGCCGAGCAGGGACGTGACGGTGCGGGCCGCGTCGTACCCGGCGAGCACCCGGTTCGGGTCCGGTCGGCGGCCTTCCGCGTCCGGCTCGGGGCTGTTGACCATGTGTCCCCGGAACGAGGGCAGCTCCACGTTGCCGACGAGCTCGGTGGGGCTGGACCGGGGCTTGGCGAACTGGCCCGCGATCCGGCCGATCCGCACCACCGGCAGGTGGGTGGCCATCTTCATGACCCCCGCCAGCAGGTCGAGCAGGCCGGCCTTGCGGGCGACGTAACCCGCCTCGCACTCCGCGAAGTCCTCGGCGCAGTCACCGGCCTGCACGACGTGCGCGCCGCCCGCGGCCACCAGGGCGAGCGTGGTGCGCAGTTGTCCGACCTCGTCGGAGGTGACCAGGCCGGGCCGGGAGGTCAAGGTGGCCCGCACCCGGCGCACGAGCTCGTGGTCGTCCCATTCCGGTTGCTGCAGCGCGATCCTCGGTGGGCTCTCGCGCACGGCGTTGTCCACTGACACTCCAATCACGAAGGGACCGGGCACGACCGGGAGGGGCTGCGGTGAGCGCGGCCGTGCGGCTCAGTTCGCGGATGAACACCACTTCGTCGACACGGCGATCGTGGAGCCGAACCAGGACGAGGGGCAACGAACCGGGAACGCAGTTCGTCAGGTCCCCGGTTTCTCCGTCATGTTCGGCGCGGCCCGGCCCGCGCCCGCGGCCACCGCCGGCCGACGACCGCGCGAGGTGCGTGCCCGCTTGCCCGCCAGAGGGGGCCTGACCTGCGCGATTCCACCCGCCGGCGGCCACCTGGAGCAACGCCCCGACCCGGATGGACGTGTGGCCCGAACACCGCCCGATTTCGCCCGGAAGGCCGGGATCGTCGGCTATGCGCGGTCGAGTGGAGTCGGCCCACCCCCGGGCCGCGCAGGACGGTGTTCCCCGGATCTAGGCAGGTCGCGGGTCGGCCAGCCACGTTGGGCAGTGGCCCTGTCGACACGACGTGAAGAGAGGCTCAATGCCCGGCGGAAGGAACTCAACAGCGCGTGCCGTCCCGGACTTCCCGCACGATCCGGTCCGCGACGAACTCGGTTCCGCGTTGTTCGCCTCGTTCGCGCGCGAGGACCAGCGGCGCAAGGGCTTCGAGTACCTGAACGGCCTGCTCCGGGCCCGCGGCCGCAAGTCGATCCGCAACATCGCCCAGGCCGTCGGCGGCCAGGCGACCGAGCAGTACCTGCACCACTTCATCAGCGACTCCACGTGGTGCTGGGGCCCGGTCCGCAGGGCGTTGGCCGAGCACGTGCTGCGGGTCGCCGAGCCGGAGGCGTGGGTGGTGCGGCCGATGCTGATCCCCAAGGCGGGCAAGCACTCCGTCGGCGTGGCGCGGCGGTTCTGCCCCGAGCTCGGCCAGACGCTCAACGCGCAGCAGGCCATGGGTCTGTGGGCGGCGTCCGACGAGCTCACCGTCCCGGTCGACTGGCGGCTGCACCTGTCGCAGGCGTGGGTGCAGGACCAGGGCAGGCGCAGCCGCGCGGCGATCCCGGAGCAGGTGCGCGCGGAGACCGACGGCGAGTGCGCCGTCGAGGCGTTCCTGGACGCGGACGCGCGATCGGCGTTCCCTGACCGCCCGCTGGTCCTGGACGCGCGCGGGATGGACGTGCACGCCGCCGTCGCGCGCCTGCACCCCGCCACCCCGCTGCTGGTGCGGATCAGTGGGACGCAGCGGTTCACCGTGCTGGACCCGGCCGCGTCCCGGCGTGGCGCGGAACCGCTGCCCGCGCGTCAGATCATCGCGATGGCGCGGGAGAGCCGCAAGCCGGTGGCCGGCCGCTGGCCGCTGCTGGCGGCCACCGTGCGGGTCGGCGTGCCGGGGCAGGGTGGGGGCAATCTCGTGCGGGTGGCGTCCGGGCACGGCGGGAGCGCGGGCGGTCTCACGCAGGTGGGGCTGTCCGGGCCGGCGGGACGTCCGGTCGACCCCGTGCGTGGCGCGGTGATCGGGTGGGTGGGTGACCTCGTGCTGCTCGGCGTGGGCTCGGCGGGTGGGTCGTGGCCGACCGAGCTGTGGTTGTCCAACCAGCCCGACGCCGACGCGGCCACCCTGCTGCACACCAGCCGGTTCCTCGACCGGGTCGACCACGACTTCGCCCGCTTCGGCGACCGGGTCGGCCTGCGCGACTTCACCGGCCGGTCGTTCGCGGGCTGGCACCGGCACACCACCCTGGCGTCCGCGGCGCTCGCCGTGCTCGCCCTCTCCGACTCCATCCACCGCGGCGGTTGGCCGGGCCGTCCCGACGAACCGGCCACTGTGGACTCCCGCTACCACTTCGCCCGGACCGCCGACGAGCTGCCGCCCGCCCAGTGACGCCCCACCGCACGGGCCGACGTGACGCGTCGGCCCGTGCTTCGGCGTCCCTCCACCGCACCACGCGCGACACGCCGGAACCGGCACCCCCGCGAGGGCGCCGGTTCCGCGACCGTCCGGATCAGAGGTACGAGGTGGCGGGGTCCTTGCCGAGCAGAACCCGGCCCTGGAGCTCCATGTTCGCGTTGTACTGGATCAGCGCGTGCAGGGACAGGGCCTCGATGTCGCGGCGGAAGCGGCCCAGCGGCACGTCGTTGCGGATGACCGAGCCGCCGCCGGCGCCGAACAGCAGCTCCACGGCCTCCTTGGCCAGTTGCGCGGCCCACGTCGTCTGGCCGCGGACGATCGCCTTCTCCTCGGTGGTGAGCTCTTCCCGCGCGTCCGCCCGGTCCTGGATCACCTTGAGCCACAACGCCGAGAACGCCTCCGCCGCGTCGATCTTGTTCCTGGCGTCGGCGACCTGGATCTGGGTCAGCGGGTGCTCGCTCTGGTCGGTCCACCGCGTGTAGGTGATGCCGCGGCCGGGCAGCCGCTCGAGGAACGTCTCGTACGCGCCGCGCGCCATGCCGGTGAAGATGCCGGAGATGATGGCCATCACCAGGCTCATCAGGCCGTAGGCGCGGCCGTCGGAACCGTCGTCGCTGCGGCCCTCGACGGTGCCCGCCAGCACGTCCGCGTACTTGACCACGCGGTGCTCGGGCACGAACACGTTCTCGGCGACCGAGGTCGTGCTGCCGGTCGCGGCGGCTCCCGTCACGTCCCAGTCGTCCAGGATCGTCAACTCGCTGACCGGGACGAGGGTCATCATCGTGCTCGTGGTGCCGTCGGGCTCTTCGAGCAGGGCGTTGACCAGGTTCCAGTCCGCGCCCCGGACACCGGTGTTGAAGTTCCACCTGCCGCTGATGACGTAGCCGCCGTCGGTCCTGGTGATCGTGCCGGTGGGCGGGATCGTGCCGGAGACGCGGACCGAGCCGCCGCTGAAGACGTCCTCCTGCGCCCGGTCCGGGAACAGCCGCACGGTCCACGCGGTGTGCACCCACACCATCGTGACCCAGCCCGTCGCGCCGCAGCCGCGGCTGATCTCGGAGATGACCCTCGTCATGTCGGCCGCGGAGTAGGCCAACCCGCCGAACCGCGCGGGCACGCCCGTGCGGAACACGCCCGCCTTGTCCAGCAGGGCGATGTTCTCGTCCGGGATCCACCGGTTCCGGTCGGCCTCGGCGCCGTTCTGGCGGAGAGTGGGGATCATGTCCCGCACGGCTTCCAGCATGGCCTCGGGTGACACGTCGGTCGACATGGCTTTCCTTCCTTCGGGATGGCGTGGACCGCTGCGCGGGAATCGCGGATGAACGACGCCGGAATCGCGTCCCAAGTCGGTGGTTTCGGGGATCGGCGGCCATTTCCTGAACGAAGCCGCACGTCTCCGACCCCCTCGCCGCGACCGACGTTACCCACGGCGGAACGGCGCGCTCAAAAAGTCGGCCGATGATCTGTCATGTCGACGCGGAAGGTGTCCGGGACCGGCTCCAAGACGGCCGGCACGGCCACCGGCGGGGCCAGTTCGGGCAGTTCCGCCGCCTCCCGGAGGGCTCGCGCCAACGCCTCGTCGTCGGTCGGACGGGCCCGTTCGAGGGCTCGCCCGCCCTCCTCCGTCACCTGCGTGCAGACGCCGCGCCGGTCGTCGGCGCTCAGGTGGCGCCGCACCAGCCCGCGCCGTTCGAGCCGGCCCCAGCCGGGTGGTCGCCGACCGGCTCAGCACGTCCACCCCGGGCGAGCTGGGGTCATCCGCAGGGGCTGAACTGCGCCGATGTCGTGCCGCGACAGCACTTCCGGGCACGCCGTACCCGCTGACCGACAGCCCGTGCCCGCGTTGCAGGGCGCGTTCCGGCACCTCCTCGATGCAGGCGTGCGGCGCGGTCAGGGTGCGCCAACCGCAGGCGCGCGACTCGGCGTCGTCGCCACTCCTCACGGCACCGACCCGCTCCTCGCGGCTTGCGGCAAAGTACTTGCATACGCCATCATAGGTCGCGTGCAACAAGCCGCGTGCGCGACTATCGCGGACGCTGGTAGCGTGCGTCGGACAAGGCTACGACACAGGGGGTTCCCCTGTCCTCCGCCGCGTCGCGGGCGCATCGGTCAAGGGTTCGGCCCGACTGGTCAGCTCGGGTCACAATCGCGCCGGGACGCGCTGTCTCCCGCGTTCCGGCCACTGCGCCGAAGGATGGCAACGACATGTCGACCAGTGTTAGCCCCAACGAGGAGCAAAGGGGCAACGTCACCGATTCGACTCCCGGAAACGGGACCGAACGGGTGCGGTGGAACGCGCGACAATGGATTCTGCTGGTCATCTTCAGCGGGGCGATCACGCTCGACGGGCTGGAGAACTCGATGATCGCGGTCGCCATCCCCGAGATCCAGCAGGCGTTCGGGGTGACGGCGGCGACCGCGCAGTGGGTGCCCGGCGCGTACATCCTGGCCTTCGGCGCGTTCCTGCTGCTGGGCGGGCGCTGTGCCGACCTGTTCGGCCGCCGGCGGGTGTTCGTGATCGGCATGGCGGTGTTCGCCGTCGTCTCGATGATCGGCGCGTTCGCCGACGACCCCCTGCTGATCATCCTCACGCGCTTCGTCAAGGGCGTGGCCGCGGGCTTCACCGCGCCCGCCGCGATGTCGCTGCTGACCACGACGTTCCCCGAGGGCCCGCAGCGGAACAAGGCGTTCGGCATCTTCAACGTGTTCGAGGCGTCCGGCTACTCCTCCGGCCTGCTGATCGGCGGCTTCCTGGCCGCGATGAACTGGCGGTCCACGTTCGTCCTGCCCGCCGTGGTCGCCCTGCTGCTGATGGTGGGGGCGCTGCGCTTCGTGCCCCGGGACCCCGCGCGCAGCGAGAAGGTGCGCCTGGACGTCGGTGGCGCGCTGACGCTGCTGCTGGGCATGCTGCTCCTGGTCTTCACCGTCGTGGAGGCGCCCGAGGCGGGCTGGGCGACGGCGCGCACGATCGGCGGGTTCCTGCTGGCCGCGCTGCTGCTGGCGGCGTTCGTGGTGATCGAGCGCAAGGTCCGCGAGCCGTTGATCCGGTTGGGCATCCTGCGCAACCGCAACCTGGTGCTGGCCAACGTCAGCATGTTCCTGCTGTACGGCGGCGCGCTCGGGTTCCAGTTCGTGCTCGCGCTGTACCTGCAGAACATGAACGGCTGGGAGCCGTGGCAGATGTCGTTCGTCATCCTGCCCGGCACCGCGCTGACCCTCCTCATCGGACCGAAGCTCGGCTGGCTCATCGACAAGTTCGGGGTGAGCCGGGTCGCGCTGGTCGGCCTGCTCTCGTTCATCCCGTGCTACCTGCTGTTCCTGCGCATCGGCCCGGAGCCGGACCTGTGGGGCGTGCTGGTGCCGGTGGCGCTGATCTGGGGCCTCGGCTTCGCGCTCGCGCTGGCGTCGCTGATGGTCGCGGGCACCGCCGGGGTCCGCGACGAGGACCAGGGCCTGGCCGCGGGCCTGCTCAACAGCTCGCTGCAGATCGGCGGCGCGTTCGGCCTCGCGGTCGTCACGGCCGTGATCGTGCCCGCCACGCAGCTGGGCGAGCTCTACCCCGGTGTGGCCACGATGCTGGTCTTCTCCGTGCTGGCGCTGCTGGCCCACGCCCTGCGCAAGAAGACCGCGGCCTGATCACCCGGTGAGCGGGCGGGAACGCGCCGCGCCCGCTCACCGGCCGCCCGGCGGACGTGCGCGGCACGTCGTCCGCCGGGTGATCCACGGTGTGCGCGAGGTGGTGTCCGACTCACGGTCAGATGCGGGCGGTGTCTTGATGACAGGTTTGTTCACGTCCCGGGAAGCGGCGGCCGGTGACCTCGTCGGCGAGCTGCTGGACATGCTCGCCGGTGGCGCGCCCACGGACGCGTTCGAGACGCTGCTGGACGACGACGGCAGGCTCGACGCGGCCGCGGGGTCGGTGCCCGACCTGAAGGCCGCGGTGTGGCGCGCGATGCGCGTGCACGTCCACATCCAGCGGGGCCGCAGCCGTGAGGCCGGGCTCGCCGCCCTGGTCGACGCGGCCCGGGAACTGGCGGGGCCGCACGAGTCCATGGGCGCGCTGCTGCACGCCATCACCCGGCGGGCGCGCCAACTGCTCCACGTGGACATGGCCTACATCGCCCTGCTGGACGAGGACCGGCGTCACAGCCGCGTGCACGCCACGGACGGCCACACGTCCAGCCTGAGCGTCGGCCTGCGGCTGCCCGCCGACGGCGTCGCCACCGCGGACCAGGCCGGTGGCGCGCCGTTCGCCACCCACGACCTGCTCGCCGACGAGCGGATCGCGCTGAGCCCGGCGTTCGAGGAGATGGCCAGGGCCGAGGACCTCCGCGCGGTGATCGCGGTGCCACTGGGCGACCGCTCGCACCACCACCGCGGCGTGCTGTACGTGGCGAGCCGCAAGGTCCGCCACTTCACCGCCGACGAGCGGTCCCTCATCAGCTCGCTGGGCATCCTCGCCGGCCTGTACCTGGAGACCACGCGGTCGCGGCTCGCCGCGCAGGCCCGGGCGGCGGAGCTGGAGGCGCGGCTGTCCCAGATCACCGAGAGCGCCGAGGACGCGCACGGGTACCACGACCTCCAGGCCGCGTTGATGGACATCCTGTTCTCCGAGGACGACCTGCACGCCACCGCCGCGACCGGCGCCGAGTGGCTGGGCGGCAACGTCGCGGTCTACAACGCGGAGGGCGAACTGCGCGCCGCCGCAGGCGAGCCCGCCGACGTGGACGACACCACCGCGCTCGCCGCCGTGCCCGGCTTGAAGACCACCGAGCCCGTCATGGTGGACCGGGGTGCGTGGCTGGTGCCGTTGTGCCGGCGGCAGGAGCACCTCGGCGCCCTGGTGCTGCGCGGGCCGGGCGAGCTGACCGACCGGGAACGCGGCCGGCTCCGGCTGCTCGCCCGGACGGTCGTGCTGGTGATGCGGCGTGACGCGCTCGTGGCCGGTTCGGCGGGCGACCCGCGCGACCGGTGGCTCGACGAGGCGCTCGGCGGCGACCGCCGCACCCCGGGCCGGTTGGCCGAGCGGGCGCTCCGGATCGGCTTGGACCTGGCCGAGCCGTACCTGGTGGTGGTCGCGCGGCCGAGGGGCGACCTGCTGTGCCGGGCGAAGGCCTGGGCCGGGGCGTACGTGCGGCGGGTCGGCGGGCTGCGCGGTTCCCGCGACGGCCACGTGGTCCTGCTGCTCCCCGGCGCGGACGCGAGTGCGGCGGCACGCGAGGTGTCGTCGGCGCTGGAGACCGTTCTGGACGTTCCCGTGTCGGTCGGCGCGGCCGGACCGCTCAGCGGCGCAGGGGCGGTGCACGAGGGTTACCGGGAAGCGGTGCGCTGCGTCGACACCGTGATCGCCCTGGGCCTCGCCGGAGGTGCCGCGTCCGCACGCGACCTGGGCTTCGTCGGCACGCTGATGTCCCGCAACCGTGACGCGGCGGGCTTCGTCGAGCAGGTCATCGGCCCGGTGCTCGACTACGACCGGGAGCGCTCGGCCGACCTGCTGCCGACCTTGCAGGCGTACTTCGAGGAGGGCGGCAGCCCGACCTACGCGGCGGCACGCCTGCACGTGCACACCAACACCGTCACCCGCAGGCTGGACCGGGTCAAGGACCTGCTCGGCCCGGACTGGCAGAAACCCGACCAGGCGCTGGAGATCCAGCTCGCGCTGCGCCTGCTGCGCGTCCGCGACCTGCTCGAACACCGACCGGGCGCCAAGCGGACCGCCGAGGTGCCCCTCCCACCACCCCGACCGCACGACAACCGCCCCGACCAGAGGTGAACACATGAGCGTCATCCCGGACAGCCACCGCGACCTGCTGGAACGGCCGCTGTACACGCACCTGGCCACGATCCGGCCGGACGGGAAACCACAGGTCAACCCGATGTGGTTCGCCTGGGACGGCGAGCACGTGCTCTTCACGAGCACGACGTTCCGCCAGAAGCACAAGAACGTGGCCGTCAACCCGGAGGTGGCGCTGTCCATCAACGACCCGGAGCGGCCGACGAGGTACCTGGAGGTGCGCGGCGTGGTGGAGCGGGTCGAGGACGACTCGCAGGGCCGCTTCTTCATCGAGATGGCCGCCCGCTACGGCGTGCGGATGGACGGCCCGCCCTGGGACGCCCGCTACCGCGTGATCTACGTCGTGAAGCCGACGCGCGTGAGCAAGCAGTAACCGGCCCCACCTCCGACGGCCCCACCTCCCGACAGCCGCGGCCCGTGGACGCCGTGGCTGTCGGGAGGTTGGACCTGCCGTGCCTCGCGGTGGAAGTCGAGCGCTCAGCGCGCGAACGTCCAGCGGGTCGCGCCGTAGGGCTCGGCGGTCGCCACGCCGACCGCGCTGCGCAGGGTCAGGCGGTACAGGTGCCAGGGTGCGGGGCCGGCGCTCGGTGCGCTGTACGGGGCCGTGAACGCGTCCTCCTGCACGGAGACCGGCCAGCCGCCCGTGCGGTAGGCGGCGGCCACCCGTTCGAGGGTGTCGTGGTCGGTGACGCGGTGCGCCTCGCCCTCCAGCACCAGGTCGACGCCGCGCAGCCGCACCGAGATGCTGCACGCGGGGTCGGCCGCCAGGTTGCGCGACTTCCGGGTGCCCGGCCCGCTGGTGAAGTACAGCGCCTCGGCCACCCAGACCGCGCCGACGCCCGCCGAGTGCGGACGCCCGTCGGGCCGCACGGTGGCGACGAAGAACGTCAGGTCGGCCGTGGGCGAGTCGGCGGCCAGGACGTCACGGGCCCGGCTCCACGGCAGCTCGGCGGACCCGTACCGGTCGAGGTTCCGGGTCGTGGTCGGTTCGGTCATGGTGTTCGTCATACCCGTGCGACGAACGGGACGACCCCCGTTTCGACACGACGGGCCGACGAATCACCGGGACGGGTCCGTGCGGTCGAGGAGGGCGGCGATCAGGGGTGCGATCTCGGGCAGGTGGTCCTCCAGGGCGAAGTGGCCCGTGTCGAACAGGTGCAGCTCGGCGTCCGGCAGGTCGCGCAGGTACGCCCGTGCGCCCGCCTCGGTGAAGAACGGGTCGTTGACGCCCCAGGCGATCACCGTCGGCGGCCGGTGGGCGCGCAGCCACGCCTGCCACTCCGGGTAGGCCGCGACGTTGCGGTGGTAGTCGTAGGCCAGCGCCAGTTGCGCCTGCTTGCGCCCCGGCTGGTCCAGGAAGAACTGGTCGAGCAGCCAGCCCTCGGGCGCGACGAGCGCGGGATCGGCGGTGCCGCCCTCGTACTGGCCGCGGGTCGCGTCGAGGGTGAGCAGGTCCAGGATCGCCCGCTCGCCGCCGGGGGTGTCGGGGGTGAGGGCGATGAACTCGCGGGCCGCGTCCGACAGGCCCTCCGCGTAGGCGTTGCCGTTCTGCACGACCAGCCCCGTGACCCGCTCCGGGTGGCGTGCCGCCAACCGGAAGCCGACCGGCGCGCCGAAGTCGAACAGGTACAGCGCGAAGCGGTCCAGCCCCAGGCGGTCGGCGAACCCCTCGACCACGTCGGCGAGGCGGTCGAACGAGTAGGTGAACCCGTCGGGCGCACGGGTGTGCCCGAAGCCGGGGTAGTCGGGCGCGACCAGCCGGTAACGGGCGCCGAGCGCGTCGATGAGCCGGCGGAACTGGTGCGAGGCGGACGGGAAGCCGTGCAGCAGCAACAGGACCGGCGCGTCGGCCCGGTCCGGCAGCGACTCGCGGTAGAAGACCTCCACCCCGTCCACGTCGACGTGCCGGTGCGCGATCCGTGCAGTCATGTCACATGCCTCCTGAACCCGAAGATGCATTAGGTATAGCCGAGTCGATCTAATGGGTCAACACCGTGAAGTACCATTAGCGACATGACCGAGCCGCTCACCGGGGAGCACCTCGCCCTGGACCTCGTCAACACCCGCCCGTCGACCGGGGACGGCCGCGCCGACCTGCTGGCCACCCCACGGCTGCTGGCCGCCTGGCTGGCCCTGGAACCCGCGCTCCGGGCGGAGGCCGGCACCGCCACCCCCACCGCGGCCGACCTCGACCCGGTGCACGCGGTGCGGGACCACGTCGACGCGGCCGTCCACGCGCTGCTGCGCGGAACCCGGCCCCCGAAGTCCGCCCTGCGCGGCCTGACCGAGGCGCAACGCGCGGCGCCCGCCGTGCGCGAACTGGACTGGGACGGCACCGCCGTCACCGCGACACCCCGCCGCACCGGCCGGCTCGGCGCCCGCGTGGCCGCCCGCCTGGCCGAGGCCGCCGCCGACCTGCTGACCGACCCGGCGCTCGGCAACCTCAGGCGGTGCGAGGCCGACGACTGCGTGATGGTCTTCCTGCCGGCGCACCCGCGCAGGCGCTGGTGCTCACCGACGCGCTGCGGCAACCGCGCCCGGGTCGCCCGCTACTACCAGCGCCACAAGACGCCCTGAGTTGCGGCCGGACCGGCGCCGGAGCTATCTTGGAACGACCATTCCAAGTTAGCGAGGCGGACATGCCGGACGTGAAGCACTTCGACCCCGAGGCGGTGCTCGGCTCGGTGGAGGAGCTCTTCTGGCGGCGGGGCGTGTCGTCCACGGGCGTGCAGGACATCGTCACGGCGACCGGCGTCAACCGGTCCAGCCTGTACGCGACGTTCGGCGGCAAGCGGGAGCTGTACGTGGCGGCGCTGCGCCGTTACGTCGACCGCCGCTCGGCGCCGGTGCTGCGACGGCTCACCGAGGACGACCGGGGATTGCCGGCGATCGCGGACTTCTTCCACGCGTTGATCCGGAGCCGTTGTTCCGGGGAGCACGCGCGGTGGGGCTGCATGGTCACCAACGCCCACGCGGGCACGGAGAACGACGACCCCGACGTCCGATCACTCCTGCAGGAGCACCACGACGCGTTGCGCGCGGCGATGTGCGCCGCGTTGGAACGCGCCCGGGCCGACGGCGGGCTGCGGCCCGGCATCGCGCCCACGACGTCGGCCGACGTGCTCGCCCTGCTCGCCTACGGGGTCAACCTGCGCTCCCGCGCGGGCGCGAGCCCGGAAGCGCTGCGGGAGACCGTCACGGCCGTGCTCGCCCCGCTCGCCACCCGACCCGAGGAGATCCGCTGACATGGTGCAGTTCACCGTGCACGACGAGACCACCGCGCCCGAGGCGGCCCGTCCTCACCTGGAGGCAGGCCGGGCCCGGATGGGGTTCGTCACCACCCTCAACGCCGTGATGGCGGAGTCGCCGGAGCTCCTGGCCGGCTACAACGCGCTGGCCGAGCAGTTCACCAAGTCCTCGCTCCCGGCCAAGGCCAAGCAGGTCGTGCTGATCACGGTGAGCGTCGTGAACGGCTGCGAGTACTGCGTGGCCGCGCACTCCACGGTCGCGCTCAAGGCCGGCGTGGACGAGGAGGTCGTGCGGGCGCTGCGGGCGGGCAAGCCGGTGGCGGACGACTCCCTGGAAGCCGTCCGCAGGCTCACCGAGCGGATCGTCACCGACCGGGGCTGGGTGGACGACCAGGAGGTCGAGGCGTTCCTGGCCGCCGGCCACACCCGCCGCCAGGTGCTGGACGTGGTCCTCGGCGTGGGCATGAAGACGCTGTCGAACTACACCAACCACATCGCCCACACCCCGCTCGACCCGGCTTGGCAGGGCCAGGAGTGGAAGCGGCCCTGAGTCGCGCGGGTCACTCGGCGGGACCGGGCTTCACCCCCGGTCCCGTCGAGAGCGGGACCGGGGTGGGGGCTCATCCGACCGGGCGTTCCCCGCGGCCGGGGGTCGGACCGGGGTCGGGTTGCGGCCGGCCGACCACCTCGGTGGACGGGGTCCAGTCCGAGCCCAGCCGGGTCCGCCGGGGGTTGGCGACGGCCCGTGCGCTTTCTGCCTCGTGCATTCGTGCCTCCACGTCAATCACACACGCATCTCCATGATTGCCCGCGCCCGGTACCGGCAAACGATGAGGTGCGTCACGGGGGCGAAACGCCAGCCCTGAACGGCGAGCGGTCGACTGCGTCCGACCCGGACTCCGGCCACGACCGCCGCACCCTTGCCGATGCCCTCCCCCACGACGAGCACCCCGGCGGACCGCGCCACCCCCGCGGTCCGGTCGGGCATCGTGGTGACCACGCAGGTCGACCGCGAAACCGCAGCAACGCGGAGACCGCGGACCCGACGGCATCACGGTCGGCATCGACGTCGTCACATGCGGCAACCACCGGAGGCCGAACGGACCACACCGGCGGGGACCCGCGCCGACGAACGGTCCGGCCAGGGTGTCGTGCCGGGGCCGGGCCAGGCTCCCCGGAACACCTGCCGGTCGTGCGCACGCGAGGCGGGCGGTCTCCGTGCCGGCACGGATGTGCGGCGCACCCCCACCCCGGGATCATCGCCGGCAGACCGCGCCGACGACCGGCGCGCCGAGATCCAGGGGAAGAGCCGCAGACCATGACCACGACCCGGCACGAGAACCTCGAGCACGCGCTGCTGCTCGGGGGCGAGCTGCACGGCTACCGGCACCACGAGGTCGAGGACGCCGCACGCCGGGCCGGACCCGTCCACCTGGCCGTGCAGCCCAACATGGTCCGCGTGCACGTCGCCACCCTCGGGCTGGAGGCGGCCCGCGCCCTGGTGGCCGACGAGCGGTTGTCCAAGGACGCGCCGGGCGTCGCCGGCGCGATGCGGCAGCACATGGTCGAGGCGGGCGTGGAGCCGAACGTGTCGGCGATCATCGGCGGCAGCATGATCAACGCCGACCCGCCTGACCACGCCCGGCTGCGGCGGCCGGTCGCGGCGACGTTGACCCCGCGCCGGGTCGAGGAGCTGCGCGACAACGTCACCGCGATCACCCGCGAGCTGCTCGACGGGCTGGACCCGGACGGCCCGGTCGACGTGGTGGCGGGCCTGGCGCTGCCGCTGCCGCTGACCGTGATCTGCGAGCTGCTCGGCGTGCCGGGCCAGAACCGCGCCATGCTGGCCGCCTGGTCCTCGGCGATGATGACCGAGGTGCCCGAGCGGCAGCAGCCCGCGTCCGAGGCCATGGTGGGCTACCTGGCCGCGCTGGTCGAGGAGAAGCGGGCCAAGCCGGACGACGCGCTGCTGTCCGCGCTGGTGCACGTCGAGGTCGACGGCGACCGGCTCGCCCCGGACGAGGTGCTGACCACCGCGGTGCTCATGATCGCCGCCGGCCACGAGACCACCACCGCGGCGATCGGCAACACCCTGACCGCCCTGCTGCACACCGGGCAGTGGTCCGCCGTCGCGGCGGACCCGGACGCCGTCCCGGACGTGGTGCGGGAGGGCCTGCGCTTCGACCCACCCACCCGCAACATCCCGCACTACCTGGTCCGCGAGCCCATCGACCTGGGCGGGGACGTGACGCTGCCGGCCGGTGCGCTGACCATGGTCAACCTCGGCGCGGCCAACCGCGATCCGGAGGCGTTCGGCCCCGACGCGCACCGGTTCCTGCCGTTCCGGCCGCGGCCCGCCCGCTCCCACCTGACCTTCGGCAACGGCTGGCACCGCTGCGTGGGCAGCGCCCTGGCCACCATGGAGATCGAGATCGCGGTGCGCGAGACGCTGGCGCGCTGGCCGAACGCCCACCTGGAGGTCCCGGTGGACCGGATGGTCCGCAACCCCCACGTGGTGATCAACGGGTTCACCCGGGTCGGCATCGTCCTGGCGGGGTGAGCCGCGCGGGTCAGCGGCGCTCGCGCGGTCCGCTGAGGCGGGTGACGAGCTGCACCCGGTTGCGGACGCCCATCTTGCCCAGGATCGAGGACACGTGGGTCTCCACGGTCCGGGCGCCGATGTGCATCGCCTCCGCGATCTGCTTGTTCGTCAGGCCTTCCACGACGTGACGCAGGACGGCGTCCTCGGTGGGCGTGAGGCTCGGGAGCGGCGGGCCGGCCGCACCGCTCGGCCGGCCGCCGTCGGTCGGCGGTGCCACGCCGGAGGGCCCGTCGTCCAGCGCGGCGGCGAGGTACTTGCCGTCCAGGACCAGCGCGAAGGCGTCCTCCACGGTGCCGACCTGCACGGCGTAGGCCTTGTCGTACTGCTCGCGGGTGAGGTGCCCGGCGACGGCCTCCTCCGCGAGCTCCCGCAGCACCGCGAACACCCGCAGCTTGCGGGAGAGCTGGATGCCGGTCGCCTGGTGCAGGGCGTCGGCCGCGCCGAGCAGCCGGGCCGCGCCGGTGGCGTAACGCCGTCCGCAGCGGGCCAGCGCCCAGGCGAGCACCGGGAGGGTGAACAGCGGCGTCCACCGGTCGCCGACGCGCTGCTGTCCGCGCACGCTGTCCAGCAGCACCCGCACGGCGGCGCGCGGGTCGTCGTCGAACCTGATCAGCGACACCGCCTGGCACCAGCGCGCCCACCCCATGCCCCACTCGGCGCGCAGCCTGCGGCACTCGGCGAGGAAGTCCTCGGCGGCCCGCCTGCCCTCCTCGGGCTCGCCCAGCAGCACCGAGCCCATCGTCAGCAGGATCTCGGTCAGGTGCGCGTCGACCAGCGCGCCGGGGCCGTGGGACAGCCAGAGGCGGTGCGACTCGCGCAGCAGGTCCATCCCGCGGCGGTCGCCGTCGATCAGCAGGACCTGGGCGCCCTGGATGAACCGCAGGGCGGGGACCTGCTCGTCGGCGGGCGCCATCGCCTCGGCCTCGGCGATCCGCGCCAGCACCGCCTCGCGGCCCTCGCCGAGGCACAGCATCATCCAGGCGTCGAGCGCGATCGCGCTGGCGCGCAGCACCGACGGGACGGCCGGTGCGACCCGCAGCGCCCGGTTGAGCCACAGCGACTGCTCGGGCAGCCGTCCCGAGTAGGTCCACCAGCGGGTCCGGGCCATGTCGACGGCCAGCTGCAACGCCTCGGTGGCGGATCCCGGGTCCTGGTGCGACGCGCCCAGCGCCGCCCGCAGGTTCGGCATGTCGACCTCGACCGCGCGCAGCAGCTCGATCTCGTTCTCGCCCCGGAACCCGGCCGCGTGCCGCGCCGCGACCCGGCGGTAGTGGTCGCGGTGCCGCCTGCGGACCGCGGCGCCGGCGTCGGGCAGCCGCTGGAGCTGCTGGGCGGCGAACTGCCGGACCGGCTCCAGCAGCTCGTAGCGGGCCCGGTTAGGGGAGGGCACCACGAGCGACCGGTCGACCAGGCCCGCCAGCGCCTCGGCGACCACGTCCTCGGGCAACGACTCGTCGGCGCACACCCGTTCCGCGCCCTCCAGGTCGAACGAGCCGGTGAACACCGACAACGCCGCCAGCAGCAGCCGCTCGGTCGGCTCGCACACCTCGTAGCTCGGTCCGATGAGCTTGTTCAGCGTCTCCTGGTGCGGCGAGTTGTCCAGCCGCGCGGCGATGACCTCGGGCGACAGCGACCGCATCTGGCCCACCACCAGCTCGATGCCCAGCGGGAGGCCGCCGAAGCGCCGGAGGATCTGCCGCACCGCGGGCCAGTTCCGCTCCGTCAGCTGCCACCCCGGCGCACCCGTGCGCGCGCGCTGGACCAGCAGTTGGACGGCCTCGACCCGGAGGTTCGGCGGGCCGTCCTCGGCGGGTAACTCCAGTGGCGGCACCATGACCAGCGCCTCGCCGTCGAGGGCGAGCAGGGTCCGGGTCGTGGTCAGCACGCGCAGGTGCGGGGCGCCGCGCAACAGCGTGGCGACCAGGTCGCCGACCTCGTCCACCAGGTGCTCGCAGTTGTCCAGGATCAGCAGCATCCGGCGGTCGCGCAGGTACGTGACCAACGACGCCCGCAGGTCGCGCGCGGACTGGCTGGGCACGCGCACCGCCGACATCAACGCCTGCTCCAGCAGCGCCGTGTCACCGGACGGGACGCCGCGCAGGTCCACGAACCGCACGCCGTGCTCGTAGGCGGGCTCCACCTGCCGGGCGTACTCCTTGGCCAGCCTCGTCTTGCCCACGCCGGGCGCGCCGGTCAGCGTCACCAGCCTGGACCCGTCCGGGCCGCCCATCGCGCCCCTCAGCCGGGCCAGCAGCACGCGCCTGCCCACGAAGGTGTTGAGGGTGCCGAAGTGTCCGTCCTGGCCGGTCACGTCGGCCCGAAACGAGGTGCCCATGCCGAGCACCGTACGACACCGCGCGTGCCGGGGCGGCGGCCGGCGGCGCTGCGGCCGTGGCCGGACCGACACGTGAGTCCACTGTGGACTGTCCGGCGCGCTGCCCGGGGGTCGGGAGGCGCGGCGGGCGGAGGGGGTGGCCGCCTGCCGCGCCGAGCCCGCGCGGGGGTCAGGTCACTCGTCGAAGGCCATGTCCTCGCCGCCGTCGTCCTCGAACACCTCTTCGACGACCTCGCCGAGCACCATGCCGCCGACCACACCGGCCGCGACACCGCCGACGACCGCGCCCATGCCGGGGCCGCGCCGCCCGTGGTGGCCGTGCTCGTCGTAGCCGTGGTGGCCGTGCTGCCCGTAGCCCGGTTGGCCGTACGCCGGTTGGCCGTAACCCGGCTGCCCGCCGAACGCCGAGTGCCCGCCGAACGCCGAGTGGCCGCCGCGCTCGGCGACCTGCGCCATCCACTGGTCGATCGCGCCGGCCCAGTCGGTGTGCATCGCGTCGGCGTGGGAGACGTGGAACCGGCCGAAGGCGTCCGAGCCGGACGAGAACATCCCGCCCCGCTTGTCGGCTTCCAGCACCACGACCAGCTCGTGCGGGTTGGTGACGAAGGTCAGCTCGACCTGGTTGACCCGGCCCGCGTACCGGCCGGGCGGGAAGAACTCGATCTCCTGGTAGAAGCCGAGCTCCTGGTGGACGCCGTGGATCCGGCCCGCCTCGACGTCGGCGCTGCGGAACTGGAAGCCGAGCTGCCCGAACGCGTCGAGCACGCGGTCCTGCGACGGCAGCGGGCCGATCAGCAGCGGGTCCAGGTCGCCCTTGTCCGGCGCGCCGGAGATGACCAGCTCGGTCCGCACGCCGACCGTCATGCCGGGCAGCTGCTGCCCGCCCACGGCGGTGATCGGCGTCTCCCACGGCACCGGGAGCTGGAACGGCACGGCCATCGGCTGACCGGCGGGCACCACCACGCCCTGGGCGACGACGACGCGCAGGAACTCCGACACGCCGGCGAACTCGTGGTCGCCGTGCTCCACCTCGACGCGGGTGACCAGCGACAGCACGACCTGGTCGATCCGGGCCTCGTTGCTGCCGCCCTGGATGCGGACCTGCCCGGTGACGACCTGGCCCGGCGCCGCGTACGGCGAGTCGAGGACGGTGTCGACGGACGGTCCGCCGACGCCGAAGGCGCTGAGCATCCGTTTGAACATCGGGTTTCTTCCTCCGGGAGGGTGGGTGTTCACGGGGTGCGGAGCAAGGTGTCGGTCTCGTCCTCGAAGTCGCCGATCAGCTCTTCGAGGAGGTCTTCCAGCGCGGCGATGCCGATCACGCCGCCCTCGGCGTCGGACACGAGCGCGAGTTGGGCGCGTTCGGCGCGCATCGCGGTGACCGCGCTCGCCACCGGCATGGTGGCGGGCAGCGTCACCGTGCCGTTCATCAGCTCCCGCGCGTTCGCCTTGCGGTTCACCGCGGTGGCGCGCACGGCCTCGCGGACGTGCACCAGGCCGATGAACCGGCCGTGCACGTCCACCACCGGGAACCGGGACCGCCCCGACTCGCGGCTGCGCCGCTCGATCGCCACCGGGCTGCTGTGCTCGGACACGCTCAGCGCGTCCTCGATCGGCACCATGACCTGGGCGACGGTGGTGCTCTGCAGTTGCAGCATCCGGGTCAGCAGCCGTTGCTGGCCCTCCGGGATCAGGCCGTGCTCACCGGACTGCCGCACCAGCATGCGCAGGTCGTCCGGCCGGTGCGCCTGCGCCAGCTCGTCCTGCGGCTCGACCTTGCCCAACCGCAGCAACGCGTTCGTCGTGCGGTTGAGTCCACTGAGGATCCACCGGACGGAGTGCGCGAACGCCCGGAACGGCAGCGCCAGCAGCACCGCGGAGCGCTCGGGGTGGGAGATCGCCCACGACTTCGGGGCCATCTCGCCGACCACCATGTGCAGGAACACCACCAGCACCAGGCTGATCGCGAACGCGACCGCGTAGGACACGCCCGACGGCAGGCCGGTCGCCAGCAGCAGCGGGTCGATCAGGTCGGCCACCGCGGGCTTGGCCAGCGCGCCCAACCCCAGCGTGCACAGCGTGATGCCGAGCTGCGCGCCGGCGAGCATCAGCGACAGCTCGCGGATGCCCGCGACCGCCGCGCGGGCGGCCCGGCTGGTCTCGACGTCCTGCTCCAGGCGGTGCCGCTTGGCGGCGATGAGGGCGAACTCGGCGGCCACGAAGAACGCGTTGGCCACCAGCAGCGCCAGTGAGATCAGCAACGACCAGGTGGTGCTCATCGGGCGTCCTCGCGTTCGGCGGCACGGGAGGCGAGCACGACGGACGACGGCACGTTGCGCGCCACCGCGGTCACCCGCAGCCAGGCGCCGTCCAGCTCGACCTCGTCGTCCACCCGGGCCGTGCGCCCGAGCCGGCTCAGCACCAGCCCGGACACGGTGTCGTAGCTGTCGTGCTCGGGCAGCTCCACGCCGGTGGCGTCGGCGATCTCGTCCACCCGCATCCGGCCGGGCACCCGCCACACCCCCTCGCCCACCGGCTCGATCGCGGCCTCGTCCAGGTCGTCCTCGTCCCGGATCTCCCCGACCAGCTCCTCGGCGAGGTCTTCCAGCGAGACGACGCCGGCGAAGCCGCCGAACTCGTCCACCACGCACGCGAGCTGCCTGCGCTCGGACCGCAGCCGTTCCAGCACGGCGGGCAGCGGCAACGTCGTCGGCACGACCAGGGCGGGCGATGCGATCGCGCCGATCGGCGTGTCCGCGCGCCGGTCCGGGTCCACGGTCAGCACCTCGGCCAGCCCGACGACGCCGCGCAGGTCGTCCAGGTCGTCGCCGAACACGGGGAAGCGCGAGTGGCCGGTGTCCAGCAGCTCCACCACCCGGGCGGCGGGCTCGTCGGCGCGCACCGAGTGCACCACCACCCGCGGCGTCATGGCCTGCTCGGCCACCAGCTCGCGGAACCCCAGGCCGCGGTCGAGCAGCCGGGACAGCTCGGCGTCGAGGTGCCCCTCGCCGCGCGCGTCGGTGATGATCTGGCGCAGGTCCTCCGGGGTGGCGCCCTGGGGCAGCTCCTCCACCGGCTCGATGCCCACGGCGCGCAGCAGGCGGTTGGCCGCCGCGTCGAACAGGCGGATCACCGGACCGGCGACCTTGAGGTAGGCCAGGGTGGAGGCGCTCAGCGCCTTCGCCAGCGGCACGGGCCGGGCGATGGCGAAGTTCTTGGGCAGCAGCTCGCCCAGCACCATCTGCACCACGGTGGCGAACACCAGGGCGACCACCATGGACAGCGACACCGCCACCGCCGCGGACAGGCCCGTCAGCCCGAGCAGGTCCGCCAGCCCGGTGCCCAGCAGCGGCTCGGCCACGTACCCGGCCAGCAGCGCGGTCACGGTGATGCCGAACTGGGCGCCGGAGAGCATGAACGACAGCTTCTGGGTGACGCGGTAGGCCCGTTCGGCGGCCTTGTCGCCGTCCTCGGCGAGCTGCCGCAGCCGGCCCCGGTCCACCGCCATGAAGGCGAACTCCTGGGCCACGAAGTAACCCGTGGCCACGGTGAGGGCCACGATCGCGAGCAAGCCGGTGAGGATCAGCACGGCGCGCCCGCCCCTTGCGGGAAGTCCTTGATCAGCCGGGTCCCACCCGGCCTACTACTACAACCGTCTGTGTCGGGGTCATCAGGCATACTTCACGGTAGCACGTGCGACTGTATGGTTCACGGTCAGTAGTCGTCATCACACGGAGGTGAGGCCGGAGTGACCGCCGTCCTGCTCAAGATCGGCGAACTCGCCGCCCGGGCCCAGGTGAGCCCGCGCACGGTCGACTACTACACCAGCCTCGGCCTGCTCACCCCGGCCAAGCGCACCGCGAGCAACTACCGCCTCTACGACCCGGCCGATGTCGACCGCATCCACCTCGTACAACGCCTGGAGGTCCAGGGAGTTCCCCTGGAGGAGATCGCCGGCGCCCTCCGGAACCGGCAGGCGGACCTGGGCGCGATCCTGGACCGCATCGACGAGGACCTGCAGACCCTCCAGACCGCGGCGGAGGCGGCGTCGCCGGAGGTGCACGGCCTGCTGGCCGCGGTCGCCACGCGCGTGCACTCGCTGATCACCGTGGCCCTCCAGATCCCGCCCGACCTGACCCTCCCCTGACCCCGCCGTCGCCGTGAGCCGTGGTCGGCGCGCCACCGGACTACAGTCCGCCCGCATGACCGACATGCCCGCGCGCGACGGCGGTGCGCTCCAGGACGTGGAACTGGCCCGGCTGCGCGAGCCCGCGCCGAGGGAACGGGCGGACGCGGCGCGTAACCGGGCCAAGATCCTCGACGTGGCGGCGCGGCTGTTCGCCCGGCACGGCGTCGCCACCGTGTCGATGGACCAGATCGCCGGTGAGGCCGGGGTCGGCAAGGGCACGCTGTTCCGCCGGTTCGGCGACAAGGCAGGCCTGGCGTCGGCGCTGCTGAACGCGCGCGAGGAAGACCTCCAGGGCGCGATCCTCAGCGGTCCGCCGCCGTTGGGCCCGGGCGCGCCCGCGGGTGAGCGGCTGGTCGCCTTCGTCACCGCCTACGCGCGGTTCCTGGAGGCGAACCTGGACCTCGTGCGGCTGTCCGAGACCGCCAGCCCCGGCGCCCGCTACCGGACCGGCGCGTACCGGTTCTGGCGGCTGCACGTGCGCATCCTGCTGGCCGAGGCGCGGCCGGACCTGGACGCGGACTACTTCGCCCACGCGCTGCTCGCGCCGTTGGCCGCGGACCTGCGGCACGCGACCGGCGCGGAGTTCACCGCCGAGCGGGTCGCCGCCGACATCGCGGACCTGGCCAGGTTGGTGCTCACCGGCCGACCCGGGGCGTGACCCGCGTCTCGACCGCACCCGGACAGAATCGGACCACAGTCCGCTACAGTGGCACTCAACCGGACCATAGTCCGGTTCACTGCGCCGCAACGGAGGACTGGACCATGACGACCCTGCTGCACATCTCCGCGTCGCCGAGGGGCGAGGCCTCGGAGTCGCTGTCGATCGCGCGCACGTTCCTCGACGCCTACCGGGCGAGCCACCCCGACCACCGGATCGACGAGTTCGACCTGTGGGACGGCACGCTGCCGCCGTTCGGCCCCGACGCGGCGGCGGCCAAGATGGCGGTGTTCGCGGGCCGGGAGCCGTCGGGTGCCGCGGCGCGGGCGTGGGACGCCGCCACCAGGACGTTCGACCGCTTCGCCGCCGCCGACGCGTACCTGTTCAGCGTGCCCATGTGGAACGCGGGCGTGCCGTACATCCTCAAGCAGTTCATCGACGTGGTGAGCCAGCCGGGCCTGGTGTTCGGCTTCGACCCCGAGCGCGGCTACACCGGCCTGCTCACCGGCAAGAAGGCCGCCGTCGTGTACACCAGCGCGGTGTACGGCGACGGCCGCGAGCCGGCGTTCGGCACCGACTTCCAGCGGCCGTTCCTCACCGGCTGGCTGCGCTGGGCCGGGATCACCGACGTCACCGACGTCGAGTTCCGCCCCAACCTGGCCACCCCGGACGCCGACGCGCAGCGCAGGCAGGCGCACGAGAGCGCGGCGAAGGTGGCGGAGAGCTTCTGAAGGCCGGGGGTCCGGTCGGGCGGGTGGAGGCGCGCGTGCCTCACTCGTCCCGGCCGGCGCCCGCGGAGGGCACCGCCGTGAACGTCCTGGGCGTCACCCAACCACGTCCCGCGAACGCCCCCAGCACCCCCCGCACCACCTC
>JBFBCZ010000020.1:0-165764 GCA_040689555.1 Actinosynnema sp. NPDC051121
GCCGGGCAGGCCTGGCGGATAAAGCGCCCGCCAAGCCTGCCCGGCTTCGTCCAGCCTAAGGCACCCGAACCCATGTCAAATCGGGCCTCGGTGGGGAGGCGGTGGGCGGGGGCGGCGAGGGGGCAGGGGGTGAGGGTGCCGAAATGTCCAAGACGGGGAGGTTGGGGTCGGGCACGGTGGTGGCGTGATTCTGATTACCGGGGCGACCGGGATGGTTGGTGGGGAAGTGCTGCGGCTCTTGGTCGAGCGGGGAGAGGTGGTGCGGGCGGTGGTTCGGGGGGTTGGGCCGCGGCCGGAGGGGGTGGAGGTGGTCAGGGCCGATTTCGATCTGGCCGAGTCGGTGGGGCAGGCAGTGGTGGGGGTGGAGGCGTTGTTCTTGTTGACGGCGCCGGCGGTGCCGTCGGCGGGACACGATGTGGTCGTGGTGGAGGCGGCGAGGCGGGCGGGGGTGGGGAAGGTGGTGAAGTTGTCGGCCATCGGCAGTGGGGAGGTGGTCGGTGGGCGGGTGGTCGGCTCGTGGCACGTCGAGGCGGAGCGGGTGGTGCGGGGTAGTGGGATGGCGTGGACGGTGTTGAGGCCGTCCGCGTTCGCGTCGAACTTCTTGCGGTACGCGGGGTTGGTTCGGGGTGGGTTGCCGGTGCCGAACCTGACCGGGGCGGCGCGGCAGGGGGTGGTGGATCCGCGTGACGTGGCGGCGGTGGCGGTGGAGGCGTTGGTGTCGTCGGTCCACGATGGACGGACGTACGAGTTGACCGGGCCGGAGGTGTTGAGCGTGCCCGAGCAGGCGGCGATCTTGGGTGAGGCGTTAGGCGGGGTGGTGGGGACCGTGGACGTGTCGGCGGACGCGGCGCGGGCCGACATGCTCGGGAGGGGTGTGGACCCGCTGGCGGTCGAGGCGGTGCTCACCGGGGTCGAGTGGGCCCGGGGTGGGGGCAATGCGGTGGTGACGGAGGACGTTCGTTCGGTGCTCGGTCGTGCTGCCCGTGGGTTCGCGGAGTGGGTGGGCGATCACGTGGCGGCGTTCCGCTAGGTGAGGGCGGTCATGATGTCGTCGACGGCCTTGCCGAGCTTGGCGTACTTCTCGGTGTAGAGCACGGGGAAGACGCCGGGGCGGTCGGCTGGGCGGTAGGTGTCGACGTAGTCGGTGCCCAGGTTGCAGAACACGACGACGATGTAGGTGCGCGGTTCCTCACCGGGCAGGGATCGCACGATGCCCGCGTCGCTGCCGGTGGTGTCGACCCAGCCGGTCTTGTGGCTGAACGTCACCTCGGCGGCCGCGTCGCAGGGGCGCACGTCGCTGTCGTAGACGGCGTCGCCGACCTTGACGGTGCCGTCGGGCTGGATCCAGCGGGCGGGGGTTCGTTGGGGGATGCCCTGGACGGGGTAGTCGCGTCCGCAGTGGTTGGTGGTGGACAGCATCTCGTTGTGGCCCTGTCCGGCGAGTGATTCGAGGAACTGCGACCGGGATGCCTCGGTGAGCTCGTGGCGGGTGACGGGCCGGCCCGACGCGGTCGTCCACAGCACGCCGGGGCCGCCGTTGACCAGCAGGAGCAGCTTGGCGGTGTCGATGCTGCTCATGTTCGACCCGATCCACCGGCCGCCGTTGTCCGGGTTGGTGCCGGTGACCATCAGCGTCGGCATGCCGAGCTCCGCGAACGTGCCGTTGACCTCGTCCCACGCGCGGAGGTCGTGGATCAGCTTGATCAGCGCGCAGGTCGACTCGTTCTGCGACTTGGTGATCATCTCGTCGAAGAGCTGCCGGACCGCCTTGTCGGACGGGCCGCCGCACACGGGGTGCGGCGTCACGGGCCGGTAGTGGTACACGGCGTCCAGGTCGACCCGGCCCTGGTCGGCCAGCCTCAGCACGCCGAAGCCCACCATCAGCTTGAGCACCGACGCCGGGTACGGCGAGGAGAAGTCGATGGGCGCGTGCTCCCGACCGGGCAGCACGTCACGGGTGCCCCGACCGCCGTTGACGTCCCACTCCGTGTCGTCCCACCACCGGTAGCGGACCTGGTCGGTGGACAGCCGGCGCTTGTCCAGCGGCACCACGACCCCGTTCGGGTACTGGGGGCTGAGCAGGACGTCGGCCATCGCGGTCGGCCGACCCCTGCGGTCGAGTTCGATCACGGCGAGGTCCAGGTTCGGCGTCTGGTGCAGCGGCCTCGCCTCGGTGGCCGCGCTGCGCTCGGCGGGCAGCGGGTCGTACTTCTCCGGCGCGCCGGACTTCGACGCCGCGACCAGTTCCGGCGGGGTCAGGTCCAGCACGTCCTTGAAGTCCTGCGCCACGACGGCCTGCCGCAGCGACTCGGCCAACCGGGCGTCGGTGTTCCGGCTCGCGGCCGCGCTAGTCGCGCTGACCAGCAGTGTTGCCACCGTCAGCGCGGTGACCGCGCGTCGGAAGGACCTCATCGCACTCCCCCGTGAAGTGATCCGCCTGCACCTCGACCGTAGCGGAGCGGCTAGCGGAAGGTGGTCAGGAACTGGTCGCGGAAGGTGTCCATGGGGCGGGTGGGGGCCTGGGGGTCCGGCGTGAGGCCGTCGGTCCAGGCCCAGGCGGCGATGCGGTCCAGCACGGCCTGGTCGCGGGTGACCAGGGTGATCGGCACGTCGTGGCCGGCGTCGGGGCCGGTGACGAACGGGGCCGGTTGGTGGTCGCCGAGGAAGATGAGCACGAGGTTGTCGTCGCCGTAGGTCTCGACGTAGGAGACCAGGGTGGTGACGGAGTACTCGACGGTTCGGGCGTAGTCGGCGCGGACGAGTGCCGGGTCGCGGCCGAACATGGCTTCGGCCGGTGCCTCGCCGGAGGCCATCGAGCGGTAGACCGAGCCGTCGCCGAGGTGGTCCCAGCCGACGGTGGTGGGTGCGGGTGACCAGGGGGCGTGGCTGGACAGGAGCGGGATGGCGGCCATCACGGGAGGGTGACCGGCGGCGCGTTCCCGTTGTTGGAACCTCGACAGGGTGAACTCGTCGGGTGTGGTCGCGTAGCCGAAGCGCGGGCCGTGGTAGGCGAGGTCGTCGAAGGCGTAGATCCGGTCGTAGTCGAAGAACCGGCCTTCCGGCCAGGCCTTCGTGATGCCCGGCATGACGCCGACCGAGCGCCAGCCCGCGCGTCGGAAGGCGCCGCCGAGGGTCAGCCGGTCGCCGGCGACGAGGGTGCGGTAGCGCTGCTGGTTGTCGATCCACAGGCCGGACAGCAGGGTGGCCTGGGCGAGCCAGCTACCGCCGCCCGCCGTCGGCGAGGTGAGGAACGCGCTGCGCGAGCCGTAGCCGGCGGCGGTCAGCCGGCGGGTGCCCGCGTCCAGGGCGGCGGTCACGTGCGGGGCGATGTCCGGGTGTTCCAGCGCGGAGCGCCCGTAGCTCTCCACGAAGGTCACCACGACGTCCTTGCCGCGCAACGCGGTCAGCAGCTCGTCGCCCGCCGTGCCGGCGAAGGGGTCGGCGGCTGCTTCGGCGGCGAAGTCGCTCCGGTCGCGCAGGCCGGCTTGGACGCGGTGGGCCTGGTCGTAGACGAAACGGGCGGTGTCGTGCGAGGCGATCGGCACGACGGCGAGCGTGATCCACGCGATGACGACCGCACGGGTGACGGCACGCCGGTGGCGGCCGACCGTTGTGCCGAGCCGCAACGCGGAGCGTGCCATCAGGAGGACCAGGGCGGCGGCGAGCAGGACGGCGGCGGCCACGACGGCGATCGCCGCGAACCGCCCCGCCGTCACGTCCACGTAGTCCACCGCGGGCACCAGCAGCGGCCAGTCGAGCACCAGGTCGAACGGCCGGTACAGGACCGCGTCGAAGCCGATGTCCAACGCCTTCAGCACGAGCAGGAGGCCCAGCGCGGCACCGCCGGCCGCGGCGGCGATGCGGCGGGGCCGGTCAGGCAGCACGAGCACCAGCACGACGCCGAGCAGCGCCTCCACCGGCAGGCGCAGGAAGGTGGCGGGTGTCAGCGAGCCCAGGTCGCTCGGCATGAGCAGGGCCAGCAGGACCAGCAGGGCGGCCAGGGCGGTCAGCGCGATCCGGCGGTGGTCCACGGTCATGTCGGGGACAACGCGCGCGCACCCCTCCGCGGTTCACCAACGGCCTTGGCCGCTCGCCGTCGGATGATCCACTCCGCGACGCCGACGTTGATCACCCAGGCCGCGCCGAGCAGCAACGTCCTGGTCAGGCCGGTGGCGGGACCGACGAGCAGCACCCACGCGATGGTGACCAGCGCCTGCGTCCCGGCGCCCTGGGCGATCGCGTAACCGCGGATCATCCACGCGCGGTGGCCGGGGAGGTCGCGGCGGCGGATCGCCAGGAAGCCCAGGACGAGGGACAGCACGGTGGCGGAGCCGAACACCAGCCGGAAGGCGGCCAGGAGGTCGCCGTCGCCTTCCGGGTAGGGGTAGAACAGCGTCATCCACAGGCCGGTGAGGCCCATCAGGAGGCCGGCCGGGATCAGGACCCGGCCGAGGATCCGGTGGGTGGCGCGCCTGCGCCTGCGGAAGCCCGGCGCGAACTGGAAGGCGCCGCCGAGGCAGTACAGGACGGCGCTGAGGATGTGCAGCACGACCGGCACGGGCGCGGCGAAGAACCTGGCGCTCTCCGGGGTGGGCTCACCGCCGGCCAGGTCGGTGAGGCGGATCGCGCCGCCCGCCATCGGGATGAGGGTCAGGGCGATCAGCGCGGTGGGCACGAGCCACTCGGCTCTGCGGGAGGAGGTCACGGCGGTAGTCCCTTCGTCGTGACCCGAGTGTGGTGAGCCGGGGCGTCGCGGACATCGGGAGAAGGGCCGGCTGCCGGCTAGTACTTTCGGCCGGTGACGCGGCGGGTGTCGTGGGCCCACATGGCGATCTCCACCCGGTTGCGTGCGCCCAGCTTGGTCATCAGGCTCGCGATGTGCGTCTTGACCGTGCTGAGCGTGATGTGGAGCTCGTCGGCGATCTCGCGGTTGGTGCGCCCCCGCGCCACGGTGGCGAGCACCTGCTCCTCGCGGTCGGTGAGCGGGTCGAGGGGTTGCGCGACGGGTTCGGCGGCGGCGAAGGTCTTGAGCAGCCGGGCGGTGACGCTCGGGGCGATGAGCGCGTCGCCGTCGGCGGCGGCGTGGACGGCCTGGGCGAGCAGCGCGGGGCCCGCGTCCTTGAGCAGGAAGCCGACCGCGCCGGCCCGCAGCGCGGCGTGGACGTACTCGTCCAGGTCGAAGGTGGTGATGACGACGACGGCGATCGGGTCGGGCACGTCCGGTCCGGCGAGGAGCCGGGTGGCCTCGATGCCGTCCAGGCCGGGCATCCGGATGTCGAACAGGCACACGTCGGGGCGCAGGCGGCGGGCCAGTTCCACGGCGCGGCGACCGTCGCCCGCCGAGCCGACGACCTCGATGCCGGGCTGGGCGTCGAGGATCATGGTCAGGCCGGTGCGGACGATCTCCTGGTCGTCGGCGACGACCACCCGGACGCTCATGCGCCCGACCCCGTCCGGGGCAGGGTGGCGGTCACGGTCCAGCCCTGGTCCGGGCCGGGACCGGCGGCGCAGGTGCCGCCGAGCAGGTCCACCCGCTCGAACATGCCGATGAGCCCGAAACCGGGCGCGGCGGCGGGGCGCGCAGGGCTCTCGCCGTCGTCGCTCACGCACAGGTGCACCGACGTGTCGTCGGCGGCGACGCGGACCTCGATGCGGGTGGCGTGGCGGGCGTGCCGGCGCGCGTTGGTGACCGCTTCCTGGGCCAGCCGGTAGACGGCGGCGTCGACCGACGGGTGGACGTCGTCCAGGTCGCCCGCGATGCCCACGTCGACCGACGGGCCGGTGCGGGCGTCGGTCGCGAGCCGCCCGAGGTCGGCGATGCGCGGGTTGGGCGCCAGGTCGACGGGATCGTCACGCCGCAGCACGCGCACCATCGCGCGCATCTCGGTGAGGGCTCGTGAGGCCTCGGCCTCGATCAGGCGCAACGCGTCGGCGGCGGCCTCCGGGCGGGTCGCGGCGGTGGCGAGGCCCGCCTGGGCGCGGATCGCGATCGCGGACACGTGGTGGGCGACCGTGTCGTGCAGGTCGCGGGCCAGCCGTTCCCGTTCGAGCAGCTTGACGCGGTCCAGCTCACGGGTCCGCGAGGTGGCCCGGTACCGCATCGCCACGCCGAGGGCCGTGACCGCGAACACCACGGTCAGGCCGCCGATCGCGTCGGCGAGGCCGAGGTGGCGCTGCGCCATGGACAGGCACGCGCTGCCGAGCACGACGGCCAGTCCGACCACGGCCTCGCGCCCGGAACCCCACCTGATCACCGAGTAGACCAGGACCAGCACGAACGCCGCGGTGTAGGGCTCGACGTCGGCCCCGCCCGTGACGAGCGGGACCAGGGCGGTGACGGCGAAGGCGAGGACGACCACCAGCAGTGGCCGGGTCCGCCGCCACAGCAGCGCGGGCGCCAGGCCGATCAGCGCGACCGCCCACACCGCCCGGGCCGCCAGATCGGGCCGCAGGGCCGTTTCCAGCGCCACCGCCGGCACGAGCGCGCCGACCAGCGCCCAGTCCCGCCACACCCGTCGCGGCGGGTGGTGGGGCCGGGGTTCGGCCCAGGTGGAGCGCAGGACGTCCAGCACCCGCTGATGGTACGAGCAGTCGGTACGGTGAGGCGGTGACCCGTCCGTACGTCCTGCTCAGCGTGGCCGTCAGCGTGGACGGCTACATCGACGACCGCAGCGCGCAACGGTTCCCGCTGTCCAACGCCGAGGACTTCGACCACGTCGACCAACTGCGCGCGGAGTCGGGCGCGATCCTGGTCGGCGCGGCCACGATCCGGCGCGACAACCCCCGCCTGCTGGTCAACCACGCGCACCGCCGCGCCGCCCGGGTGGCGCGGGGGCGTCCCGAGTTCCCGGTGAAGGTGACCGTGACCGGCAGCGGCGACCTCGACCCGGCGCTCGAGTTCTGGCACCACGGCGGCGACAAGCTCGTCTACACCGCGCAGACCGGCCACGGGCGTGCGGTCGCGGCCCTCGGCGACCTGGCGGAGGTCGTGTCGCTCGGCCCGTCGGTCGACTTCGGGGCGTTGCTGGACGACCTCGGCGCGCGGGGCGTCGACCGGCTCATGGTGGAGGGCGGCGGCACGATCCACACCGCGTTCCTGGCCGCCGGGCTGGCCGACGAGATCCGGATGGCGGTCGCGCCGATGCTGGTCGGGCAGGCCGCCGCGCCCCGGTTCGTCAACCCCGCCGAGTTCCCCGGCGGCCCGGCGCGCCGGTTCCACCTGGAGGACGTCACCAAGCTCGGCGACGTCGCCGTGCTGCGCTACTTCCCCAAGCGCTGAAGGGTGTCGCGGCGGCCCCACGCCACGACGGCCGCCAGGGCGAGCAGGACCGCGGGCAGCACCGCGCCGGCCGGGTCGCCCAGCACGGCCGGCTCCGTGACGACCGCGCCCGCCATCACGCCGACCAGGCCGAGCGCGGCGAGCCCGCACAGCCTCGGCACGAGCAGGCCGAGCACGCCGGCGATCTCCAGCACGCCGGTGACGTACCGCAGCCACTGGCCGGAGCCGATCCGGTCGAACTTGCCGACGAAGTCGTCGCCGAGCAGCGACATCCCGCTGTAGGCGAAGTACGCGGCCAGCAGCACCTGCAACGCCCACAGGGCGGTGGTGCCGACGGCGTTCGCCCGAGTTGTCTCAGCCATGGTCGATCCTTTCGGAAGTGCGCCACAACCAGGCGATGTCACGGCCGAACGACCAGACGAGCGCCGCCAGGGCGAGTCCGACCAGGACGGTCGGGTGCGGCGGCAGGCCGGACGCGGCGACGACCAGCGTGACGCCCTGCGCCGCCGCCACCGCCTTGCGCGCGCGGCTCGGCGGCAGCGCGCCCCTCAGCCAGGGCAAGCCCCAGGAAGCCACCACGAACGCGTACCGCATCGCGCCCACGGCCATCACCCACGGACCCAGGGCGAAGGCGACGTGCACGCTCAGCACCAGGATGAGGAACGCGTCGACCTCCATGTCGAACCGCGCGCCCATCGCCGACGCCGTGCCCGTGCGGCGGGCCACCTGCCCGTCCACGAAGTCCAGTGCCAGCGCGACGGACGCGAGCACGACGAGCAGCGCGGTGTGGTGGCCGCCGTCCGCCACCAGCGCCGTGACGCCGCCGACCAGCAGCCCTCTCGCCAGCGTCACCCGGTCGGCGGGCCCGAGCGCCCCGCGCGCCGACCGCCGCACCGCACCACCGAGCAACGCCTGGTTCGCCACCGCGTACGCGATGCCCGCGAGCCACCCGAGCGTCCCCAGCCCGACCGTGCTCTCCAGCACGCCGAGGAAGACCACCTGAAGACCGGCCCAGGCAGCCGGCTCGGTGGTGGATTGCGTGGCGGGCGCGCTGTGGTGAAGTGTCGTCATCGTGCCCCTCGTCGTTCGGAGGTTGTACAGGTGACACGCTCTGCGAGGGCCCTCTGGTTCACCTCGGCGGGAAAAAGTGGGATCCGGGACGTGGAGCTGGCCGAACCCGGGCCGGACGACGTGCTGGTCCGCACGCTGTACTCGGGCGTCAGCCGGGGCACGGAGAGCCTGGTCCTGCGCGGCGGCGTGCCGGAGAGCCAGTACGACGTCATGCGGGCCCCGTTCCAGGACGGCGACTTCCCGTGGCCGGTGAAGTACGGGTACCTCAACGTCGGCGTGGTGGAACAAGGGCCTCTGCTCGGCCGCACGGTGTTCTGCCTCTATCCACATCAGACGCACTACGTGGTGCCCGCCGACGCCGTCACGCCCGTGCCGGACTCGGTGCCCGCCGCCCGCGCGGTGCTGGCCGGGACGGTGGAGACGGCGGTGAACGCGTTGTGGGACGCGAAACCCCTGATCGGAGACCGGATCGCGGTGGTCGGCGGCGGGATGGTGGGGTGCAGCGTGGCCGCCGTCCTGGCGCGATTCCCCGGCGTGCGGCTGCAACTCGTGGACGCCGATCCCGGCCGGGCGTCGGTGGCCGCCGCGCTGGGGGTCGACTTCGCGTCCCCGCAGGAGGCTCTGGGTGGCTGCGACCTGGTCGTGCACGCCAGCGCGTCCGAGGAGGGGCTGGCCCGGTCGTTGGCGCTGCTCGCGCCGGAGGGGCAGGTGCTGGAGCTGAGCTGGTACGGCGACCGGCGGGTCGCGGTGCCGTTGGGCGAGTTCTTCCACTCGCGGCGGCTGCGGTTGCGCAGCAGCCAGGTCGGCGTGGTGGCGCGGCCGGACCGCACGTACGCCGACCGGATGGCGCTGGCGCTGGACCTGCTCGCCGATCCCCGGTTCGACGCGCTGATCAGCGGGGAGAGCCGGTTCGACGACCTGCCGTCCGTGCTGGCGAGCGGCGCGCTGCCGCCCCTGTGCCACCGCGTTGACTACGGTGCCGGGCATGTACCTGCCTGACACCACCGAGGACGTGCGGGCGCGGGCGGCGACGGTGGCGGTGCTGCCGGTCGGCAGCCACGAGCAGCACGGCCCGTACCTGCCGCTGGCCACGGACACGGTCGTCGCCTGCACGATCGCGCGGGCCATCGCCGACGCGCACCCGGTGCAGCTGCTGCCGCCGATCACGATCTCGTGCTCGCACGAGCACTCGGCGTGGCCGGGCACGGTGAGCATCTCGGCGCGGACGCTGTACTCCGTGGTGCGGGACGTCGCGGACTCCTTGCGCCGGTCGGGCGTGCCGCACCTGGTGCTGGTCAGCGGGCACGGCGGGAACTACGTGCTGGCGAACGTGGTGCAGGAGTCGGAGGGGATGGCGTTGTTCCCCGGCAGCGGCGACTGGGCCGCGGCACGGGAAGCCGCCGGGATGCGGACGTCGTCGCGCACCGACATGCACGCGGGCGAGCTGGAGACGTCGATCCTCCTGCACGCCCACCCCGAGCTGGTGAAACCCGGCTACGAGACGAGCGACCACCTGGCCGACGACCGGCCGCACCTGCTCACGCTGGGGCTCGGGCCGTACACGCCGTCGGGGGTGGTCGGGCGGCCCTCGCTAGCGTCAGCCGACAAGGGCCGGGACGTGCTCGCGGCCCTCGTCGAGTCGTTCGGGCACTACCTGGCGGTGCTCTGACCGGGAGAACAGGGTGACGACGCCGGGCAGGCTGCTGATCAGCGCCAGCACGCCGTAGACGACGCCGGTCGCGAGCCCCTGCGCCGCGCCGAGCCCGGCCGCCCCGAACGCCACCGCGAGGAACGCCTCGCGCGGCCCGAAGCCGCCGACGTTCAGCGGGACGGCCATCACCAGCAGGGCGAGCACGAGCAGCGGGAGGAGCCGGGCGACCGGGGCCTGCGCGCCGGCGGTCCTGGCCGCGACCAGGAACAACGCCACGTGCCCGGCCAGCGTCGCCACCGACAGCAGGGCGACCCCGGGCAGGACCGCGCGGTTGAGCAGGCCGGCGCGGGCGTCGGCCCACGTCCTGCGCGCCGCCCGGCGGACCGTCGCCGACCAGCAGGCCGGCGCCACGAGGGCCAGTGCGGCGATCGCGACGCCCGGGCCCGGCACGTCGACCGGCACGGCGCCCGCACCCAGCACGGCGACGCCGAGCGCGACCAGCACGACCTGCCCGGCGGCCCGCTCGAACACCACCGCCCGCACACCACGCCCGACGTCACCGGCCCGCCGCCCGTGCCTCACGGCCCGGTGCACGTCACCCAGCACACCGGTGGGCAGGACGGCGTTGAGCAGGAGGGCCCGGTAGTAGTCGGACACGGCGGCGCGCAGCGTGAGCGGCAGGCCGAGGCGGCGGGCGATCAGGCACCACCGCCACGCGCCGGTGACCGTGGTGCACCAGCCGATCGCCAGCGCGGCGAGCACCGCCCACCCGTCCACGGCCCGCAGGCCGTCCAGGAACGCCTCCGCGCCCAGCCGCCACCCCAGGGCCACCAGGATCGCGAGCGCGCCCGCGAGCCGCAGCCAGGGCCACGCCCGCCTCACCCCGGCACCGCCAGCAGGTCGGTGTGGTGCACCACCACGCGCGGGCCGTGGTCGAGCTTGCGCCGCAGGTAGTCGGGCGCCTCGGCGGCCAGCCGGGGTTCGGCGTCCACCGCCGCGCCCACCCACCCGCGCAGCCACTCCCCCGCCAGCGCGGCCTGGTCCGGGCCCAGCCGCCACGGGCTCGGGCTCGTGGTCACCTCGGCGCCACGCCGTTCGAACGCCTCCACCGCGACCTCGACCGCGTCCGGTCCGAGCAGCCGGCGCCCGTCGACCACCCGCCGCTGGTGCGCGTTGAACGCCGCCTGGAACTCGGCGTCCAGCGGTTCGGCCGGGTCGAACTCCACCCGGCCCGTCACCGACAGCGTGAACAGCGCCGGGCAGCCCGTCCCGACGCACGCGCCGGCCAGCCCGTCGACCTCCTCGGAGGTCAGCAGGTCCAGCAGCGCCGAGGCGGTGACCAGCGACGTCCCGGCCAGGTCGGCGCCGGTCAACGCGGTCAGGTCGCCCTCGTGCGTCTCGATCGTCACCCCGCTCACCGTCGCCGCCGCGATGCTGAGCAGCCGGGGGTCGCGGTCGTGCAGCACCCAGTGCTGCGGACCGCCCAGCCGCCCGGCGAGCCATCGTCCCAACGATCCGGTTCCACACCCGAGATCACGCACCACGAGGGGGGTGCGGTTCAGATCGATCTTGCCGAGCCCGGTCTCACGGAGCCGGTCGACCAGGTCGAGCGCGCGGGCCTCCGCGTCGGCCTTCTCGCGCAGGGACAGCCATTCCGGTGCGAAGGTGCTCATGGCCGCAGACTAGCCAGCACCTCCGCCAGGCCGGCCGCCGTTTCGTCCCATGTGGACAGCTCACGACGCCGTGCCGCGGCACGGCCGCGCAGGTCACGCCGCCAGTCGGCGTCGGTCAGCCACCGCCGCAGTGCCCGTGAGAACGCCGTCACGTCACCCGCCGGGAGCAGCACCCCGCCGTCGCCGAGCGCGTCCGGTACGGCGCTCGCCACCACGGGCACGCCCCGCGCCAACGCCTCGGTCACCACCATGCCGTAGGTCTCGGCCAACGACGCCAGCACGAACAGGTCCGCGGTGGCGTACGCGTGGTCGAGCGACGGGCCGCTGAGGGGGCCGGGCAGCTCGATCCGCCCGCCGAGCCCGTGGCGGGCGATCAGGTCGCGCACCGGCCACCGCTCGGGTCCGACGAACGCGCAGGTCCACGGCAGGTCGGCGACCGCGGCCAGGGCGCGGACCAGCACGTCGTGCCCCTTGCGCGGCGTCACGGACGCGACGCACAGCAACCGGGACGCGCCGTCCGTGCCGGTGGCGGTCGGCGCGGGGTCGACGCCGGGCGTGACGACGTGGACCCGTGCCAACCCGTGGTGCGACGCGAGCCGCCGTGCCGCCGACGGGCTCGTGGCGACGACGGCGTGGGCCGCGCGCAGGCACTCCCGCTCGGCGGCGTCCAACCGGGACGCGACGGCGGGCTCCAAGCCCGTCTCGTCGGCCAGCGGCAGGTGCACCAGGACCACCAGCCGCAGCCGGCCCGCGTGCGGCACCACGACCTCCGGCACACCGCACGCCACCAGACCGTCCAAGACGACGACCGAGCCGTCCCCGATGCCGGTCAGCGCCCGGTCCAACGCCGCACGGGCCGCCGCATCGGGTCGCGGCCACGTGCCGGGCACCTCGACCTCGCGCACCGATCGCAGGGCACCGATCACCCGGCGGTCGTAGTTGTTGCCGCCGCTGGGCGACGCCGGGTCGTCCACGCCGCCGGGCAGGACGAAGTGGACCGTCACAGCGGGCGTTCGTAGCTCGCCCACGCGACGTGCGACTCGTGCAGCGTCACCTCGATGCCGGACAGCCCCCGCGCGCCCTCGCCGAGCGCGCCCGCGTGCACCGCGTCCGCCAACTCGTCCGCGATGTGCTTGGCCAGGAACTCGGTCGACGTGTTGACGCCGGCGAACCCGGGCACGTCGTCCAGGTTGCGGTAGTTGAGCTCGCCGAGGACGGCGCGCAGCCGCTCGGTCGCCAGTCCGATGTCGACCACGATGTTGTCGGCGTCGAGCTCGTCCCGCTTGAACCTCGCGTCCACCACGAACGTCGCCCCGTGCAGGCGTTGCGCCGGGCCGAAGACCTCGCCGCGGAAGCTGTGGGCGACCATCACGTGATCGCGAACGGTGATGCTGAACAGGGTGACCTCCGCCGAGAGAGCGAGCTACGGTGCAAGTACCGGTCCGAGCGTAGTGAACGCCTCGCCGGTGGCGGTTGCGACGAGGGAGCCGGATGCGCGAGCAAGCCTTCAACGACGAGGACGTGGCGGAGTCGGACCTGGTCACGAGACGCGGCACGTTCCGCGCGGTGGCGTTCCGGGCCGACGGGCACGAGCACATGGCGCTGGTCCACGGCCTGGCCGGCTCGCGCGAGAACGTCCTCGTGCGCGTGCACTCCGAGTGCATGACGGGCGACATCTTCGGCGCGATGCGCTGCGAGTGCGGCGACCAGCTCGACGCGGCGCTGGACCGGATCGTCGCCGAGGGCCGCGGCATCCTGGTCTACCTGCGCGGCCACGAGGGGCGCGGCATCGGTCTGGTGGCCAAGGTGCGCACGCACGTGCTGCAGGACGAGCAGGGCCTGGACACGCTCGACTCGGCGACCACGCTGGGCCTGCCGGTCGACGTCCGCGACTACTCCGCTGCCGCCCGCATCCTGCGGCACCTGGGCGTCACGTCCGTGCGGTTGATGTCGAACAACCCGGACAAGATCGAGGCGCTGGAGGCCGGCGGCATCGAGGTCACGGCCCGCGTGCCGCACCTGGTGCGCCCGAACCCGCACAACATCGCCTACCTCACCGCCAAGCGGGACCGGCTGGGCCACGACCTGCCGCAGGTCGAGGTGTTCGCCGCCGACCACCCCACCGCCGCGGACCGCTGACCGGCCGTCGCCGCCCGACAAAGCCGGTCCACATCAGTACCCACGATCTCCGCCGCGGTCCATTCCGCTCTTTTGCGGGCGGACAACCCGGCAAATATCTGCTTTCCACGGCAAGACCGGCCCGGAACACGCGAGAAATGTGCCGTCAACGTCGACGGGTTCACTCGAACGGCGGAATTCCACATCGGCCAGACTTTTCACCGCTCGTAGTCGAGGATGACACCCGAATGTGAAGCGAACAGCGCCGCAATCGTTATAGTTGAATCTTCTTCAATCTGTTTGCGCTGGTCAGCAGGCATACTGGCGGCGTCAGGCGACGCGAATAGCATTCATCGCCGATCTATCTGCCAGCTCAGGGTGGACCGACCTGCTCCACTCGTGTCCGGAAACTCGACCCGACCGGCGGTAACGGACCGCAAGAGCCGTCCGATCCACCCCCCGAGACGCTCGCCGCGCCGCGGTCGGGCGGATGCCGCGGCAATGCCGGGAACAGCGCCCGCTATTGTTCGTCGCCTCCGTTCTGCCGACCACCGTCGAATGTCGCCACCCGCTGAAGAGGGGTAATCGTGGGCATATCCTCGTCCGGCACCGCCATGACCGTCGCGCCCGGCGAACTGGGCACCCCCGGCGATCAACTCGGCAAGGGCGGCGAGGCGACCGTCTACGACCTGCCCGGCCTCGCGTACCCGGACGTGGTCGGTCCGCTGGTCTACAAGCGCTACCGCAACGGGCACGCCTCGCCGCAGAGCCTGCGCCGGGTGGTCGCCGCGCGCGGCAACCTGGACGAGGCGACGCGCGCCCGGCTCGACGCGGTCACCGCGTGGCCGGTCCGGGTCGTGGAGGAGCACGGGCAGGCGGTCGGGATCGTCATGCCCCGCATCCCCGACCCCTTCTTCGACCGGGTGGTCCGCAACGCCGGGACGAAGAAGTCGTTGCGCGAGGTGCAGAACCTGTTCATCGAGCCGGCCCGCGCGCTCAAGGTCGGCCGGCCCGCGCCCAGCGACGAGGAGCGGCTGCGGATCTGCCTCGACTTCACCAAGGCGCTGGCGTTCCTGCACGACGAGCTGAAGATCGTGTTCGGCGACATCAACCCCAAGAACGCGGTGTTCCGGCTCGACGCCCGGCCGATGGTGATGTTCCTCGACTGCGACGCGGTGCGGCCGATCGGCGTCGTCGCCCAGGTCAGGCAGCTCGACGCGCCGGACTGGCAGCCGCCAGAGGGCGGCAACCTCACCCTGGCCAGCGACCACTACAAGCTCGGCCTGTTCATCCTGCGCACGCTCTCGCCGGGCCCGGGTTCCTCGGTGAACACCGACCCGACCGCGGCGGCACGCGTCCTCGACGCCGACGGGCTCGCCCTGCTGCGGCGCGCGGTGCACGGCGACCCGGCGGACCGCCCGCCCGCGCGCGAGTGGGAGACGCACCTGCGCAGGCGGCTCGGCGAGGCGGTCGCACCGCCCCGGCTCGGCGAGGTCGACGTCGACCGCACGTTCGTGCTGGCCGGGCAGTCGGTCACGGTCGGGTGGGAGGCGTTGGAGGCGCGGGAGGTCGAGATCGTGGCCGGCTCGCGGTCCGTGCGGCTCGACGGCCGTCCCGGACGGGGCAGCACCGCGATCGCGCTGGACCGGACGGGCTGGATCCAGGTCCGCGCGAGCAACGACCTGGGCGTCGACTTCCGGGAGATCGGCCCGGTGACGGCGGTGGCGCCACCCGAGGTCCAGTCCCTGCCCGTGCCGGTGCCGGAGGTGCACCGGCCCTCGGGCGACACGGCGGGACCGCCCGGCCTGGACGTGCTGCCGCTGCCGGACCTCGACCTGCGGCTCGAACTGCCGGCGCTGCCCGCCGAGAGCGGGAGCGGCGTGCCGTGGCCGCCGATGCCCGCGCCCCGCGCCGCCGGGTTCCCGCTCGACCTGCGGGCGATGCTGACCGACTCCCCCGAGGTCGACCTCGGGTTCCCCCACGACGGCGAGGAGACGGGCCGATGAGCCTTTCCCTGTGGTTGGCCCGGCTGTCCGGCGCCAGGGTCGCGATCCTGGCGAAGGCGCCGGGTGACGTGAACAAGCATGCCGCGATGGGTGGCGTGCTGCTGAGCACCTCGGGTGTCGCCGCCGTGTCGGCGTTCTTCGCCCTGCACTCGGTGCTGGAGCTCCCCCTGGCCGCCGCGGCGGCGGCCGGCCTGCTCTGGGGCGTGATCATCTTCAACCTCGACCGGATGCTCGTGGTCACCATGACCCGCGGCAACGGCTGGGTGCTGAACCTGATCGCCGCGCTGCCCCGGGTCGGGCTGGCGGTGGTGATCGGCACGATCATCTCGATGCCGCTGGTGCTGAAGATCTTCGAGCCGGAGATCAACAGCGAGCTGATCGCGATGCAGGCCGAGACGGTCCAGCGCAACCAGGACGAGTACGACCGCGCGTACGACAAGATCACCGAGCTGGAGACCGAGGAGGCCGGCCTGCTCGCCGTGCTGTCCGGCCGGGCCGCGGCGACCGTCTCCGACGACCCCGACGTGAAGGCGGCGAAGAGCGCGCTCGACGTCGCGGAGAAGGCGTTCCAGGACGCCCGGCAGCGCGCAGTGCGAGTTCGACGGCACCTGCGGCACCGGCGTGCCCGGTGACGGCGAGTCCTACCGGCAGAAGAAGAAGGCGGCCGACGACGCCGAGGCCACCCGCGACCGGGCCCGGACCGCGCTGGACGACGTCACCGCGAAGGTGACCAAGCGCATCCAGGACGGCTCCACCACCGACACCGACAACGCCAAGAAGCGGCTGCCCGAGGTCCAGGCCGACCTGGCCCGGCTGCGCGCCGACCGCGAGGACCTGGAGAAGCGGGGCAGCACGGCGACCGCCGCCGACACCGGCCTGATGGCCCGGTTGGAGGCGCTGGACCGGCTCACCGAGAACCGGCGCAGCGGCGGCCAGGCGCACACCGCGCTGTTCCTGCTGTTCCTGTGCATCGAACTGCTCCCGGTGGTGGTCAAGATGCTGTCGAGCTTCGGCCCGGAGACGCTGTACGACCGGTTGGCCAAGCGCGCGGACGACGGTTCCGACCACGACGACAAGCTCTGGGCCGACCGGGACCGCGACCTCGCGGTGGACCGCGCCGACCAGAAGCTGGCCATGGAGCGCCACCGGCTGGACGCGCAGACCAAGGCGCACGCCAAGACCACCCAGCTCGTCGCGGACAAGCAGCTCGGCATGGCCGTCAAGGCGATCGACGTCTGGGCCCAGCTCGCGCAGCTGCGCACCGACGAGGAGCTCAACCGCTGGTACCTCGACCACGTCGGCGCCGACGACCGGCGCACCATGCCGATCCGCATGCCGGTCTTCCCGCCCGCGAACGGCGTCAACGTCAACGGCGTGCACGTCAACGGCAGCCAGGTCGGCGGTCCCCAGGTCAACGGAACCCCGTCGGCCACGCCCAACCCCTGATCCCCGAACCCCGATTGGAGCGCTCCATGGAGAGCGAGAAGGCCAAGCTCCTGCCCTTCTACCTGGTGATCGACGTCTCCGCGTCGATGACCGGCGACAAGCTCAAGCAGGCCAACGCGATCATGCCCGCGGTGGTGGACGCGCTGTCGGACGCGCCGATCCTGTCCGACAAGGTCCGGTTCGGGCTCATCGACTTCGGCAGCGACGCCCAGGTCCGGCTGCCGCTGTGCGACCTGCTGGACGAGAACGTCACCCTGCCCGCCCTCAACGTCCGCGGCGCCACCTCCTACGCGGCGGCGTTCCGGCTGCTGCGCGCGGAGATCGAGAGCAACGTCAAGCAGCTCAAGGCCGACGGCTTCCAGGTGCACCGGCCGGCGGTGTTCTTCATCAGCGACGGCGAGCCCACCGACCGCGACAACGAGTGGCGCGCCGCGTTCGCGGACCTGACGGTGAACTTCCCGACCTACCCCAACGTCGTGCCGTGCGGTGTCGACCAGGCCAACCCCAAGACCCTGGCCTCCCTGATCCACCCGGCGTCGGGGCCCAAGGCCATGCAGATGTACCTGATGGAGCGCGGCCAGAACCCGGCCGACGCGATCGCGATGATCGCGGAGATCCTGATCTCCAGCATGCTGGCCTCCGGCCAGAGCATGGCCCAGGGCAGCTCGGGCCTGATCCTGCCCGCCCCGCAGGACCTGCCGACCGGCATCTCCGCGCACTCCTCGGACGACTTCGTCTGATGGACGGCACCGAGGTCGCGGGCGTGGAGGTCACAGGCCCGGTGTGGCAGGGCGTCGTCGAGCCGTTCCAGGTCGGCGACCCCGGCCGGGCACCGGCGCGGGTGGTGCCGATCCCCGACCCGGACGGCTGGGACCGCCGGGACACCGTGCTGGACGGGGTGGCGCTGCTGGACGGCCGGACGCGCGTGGCCGAGGTGCGCGCGGCCAGCGTGCGCGGGCTGTCGCACCGGCACTACGGGACCGTGCGGCAGGACGAGTACAGCTTCCGGCGCACCCCGGACGGCCGGTGGCTGGTGATCGGCGTCGCCGACGGCGTGTCGGCGGGCAAGCTGTCGCACAAGGCCGCCATCCTCGCCGCGCGCAAGGGCTCGGAGCTGATCGAGAAGGCGCTCGCGACCACCGGGCCCGACGGCATCCGCTGGCCGGACCTGGTCCGCGCGGTGGCGGGCTGGATCGAGCGCCTCGGCCGCAAGCGGCTCGCCGAGCTGGGCGTCCCCGAGGCGTCGACGATGTCGGTGCGGGACCTGGCCGCCCACCTGGCGACCACGGTCCTGTACGCCGTGGTCGACCTGGCCGCGGTGGACGGCGCGCACGCCGTGCGGCTGGTCAAGGTCGGCGACACCTCGGCGTGGGTGCTGCGCGAGGGCGGCCGGTGGGAGCCTCAGGACGCGGTGAAGAACGACGGCGCGGAGCTGCACTCGTCCGCGGTCCAGGCGTTGCCGCTGGTGCCCGCGGCCGACCCGGCGCCGGTGCGGACGACCGTGCGCGCGGGCGAGGTCCTGGTGCTCATGACCGACGGCATCGGCGACCCGCTCGGCCACGGCGGTGGCGCGGTCGGCCGCTTCCTGGCCGACGTCTGGTCGTCGCCGCCCCCGTCCGGGCTGGAGTTCGCGGCGCACGTGGGGTTCGCGCGCAAGAGCTTCGACGACGACCGCACCGCGGTCGCGTTCTGGCCGATCAGCCGGGCATGAGCGCCCACGTCGTCGGCCCGGGCGCGGTGGGCCCGCTCGGCGCGCCGCTCGGCGAGGGCGGGCAGGCGAAGGTGTTCCACGCGCCGCACATCACGCTCGCCGACGTGCGGGGGCCGTTGGTCTACAAGCAGTACAAGGCCGGGCACGCGCCACCGCACGGCCTGGCCGCGGTGGTGGCGCGCCGGTTGCGCATGGACGAGCGGACCCGGCAGCGGCTGGACCTGACGACCGCGTGGCCGGTCCGCGTCGTGGAGGAGGGCGGCGAGGTGCGGGGCGTGCTCATGCGGCTCATTCCCGACGACTACTTCGAGGACCGGGTCAAGCCCAGCGGCGTCCGGGCCCGCACGCTGCGCGAGGTGCAGCACCTGTTCGTGGACCCGGCGCGGGCGGTGCGGCTGGGGATGCCCGGTCCGGGGGTCGCCGCCCGGCTGCTGGTGTGCCGGGACCTGGCGGCGGTCGTGCACCTGTTGCACGGCAACGACATGGTGATCGGGGACCTGAACCCGATGAACGCCGTGTTCCGCCTCACCGGCCGGCCGTGCGTGATGCTGGTCGACTGCGACTCGATCCGGATCAAGGGCGCGGCGGCGGTGGTGCGCCAGCTCAACGCCCCCGACTGGGACCCGCCGGAACCGGTGCTCAGCCAGGCGAGCGACCTCTACAAGTTCGGCCTGTTCGTGCTGCGGTGCCTGAGCCCCGGCCCGTTCGCCTCGGTGGCCCGCGACCCGAGCCGGGTCGACGCGGTCCTGCCGGGCGAGGGGCGTCGGCTGCTGCGCGACGCGCTGGGCCGCGACCCCGGCGCCCGCCCGACGGCCCGGACCTGGGGCCGTTACTTCGACGCGGTGCTGACGGGGTCGTCCACCGCGACCGCGTCGAGCACGCGGCCCGACCCGGGCGCCACCACGTCCGGGTGGCGGCGTGACCCGCAGACCAAGAGATGGGTGCCGGTGACCTGAGGTGGCCGAGGGCAGGTGCACCGTGTGCGGTCGGCCGCCGGTCGACCGGTACGTCGTGTCGGCGCACGGCGAGGCGACGTGCGCGCGCCACCCCGCCGAGGCGTCGTGCGTGCTGTGCGGGCGACCGAGGCACGGCGGCGAGTCGGGGTGGTCCCGGTTCACCGCCGCCACCGGGCGCTGCCCCACGTGCTCGCGGCAGGGCGTGGACAGCCAGGACGAGGCCAGGCGGCACATCCCGGTCGTGCGGGCGGAGATGGCCGCGCTCGGCATCCGGCTCGACCAGCGGGTCCGCGTCACGCTGGTGGAACCGGACTTGATCAACCCCGGCGGCCCGAGCGTCTGCCTGGGCCGCACGATCCAGCGCACGTGGGTGGGCACCTCGGTGACCGACGTGCTGGGCATCGAGATCGCGCGCGGGCTCACCGCCACCCACTTCGGCGCCACGGTCGCGCACGAGATCGGGCACGCGTGGCTGGCCCAGCGGGGCGCGCGGGACCTGCCGCCACCGCTGGAGGAGGGCGTGTGCGAGCTGTTCTCGGGCGCGTGGCTCAAGCGGCGGGGCACGGCGCTCGCGCAGCGGCTGCGGCAGGTCGCGCTGGAGAGCCCGGACCCCGTGTACGGGGCGGGTTTCCGGATGGTCCGCGACGCCGTCGTGTCCCACGGCATCGCGGCGGTGCTCGACTCCGTCTGCGCGCGGGGACGGCTGCCGTGAGGGGACGACCGTGAACACCGATGAGAGGAGGACGTCGTGGTGACCGAACCCGTGAGCCGCGCGATCCTGGTCGTGGACGTCGAGAGGTCCAGCGATCGGACGGACACCGAGAAGGCCGAGCTGCGGGCCGTGCTCTACCGGGTGCTGCACGACGCCCTGGACGCCGCCTACCCGCCCACCGAGCGGCGTCGGCTGGACGATTTGGGCGACGGCGTGCTGGCGGTGGTGGACGCCGAGGTGCTGCCGCTGCTCGACCCGCTGCCGGACGTCGTGGCCGAAGGGCTCGCCCGGCACAACGCCACCGTGCCGCCGCCCGCGTGGCTGCGGCTGAGGTTGGGCGTCCACTTCGGACTCGTGGCGCGGGACGCGCACGGCTGGGTCGGCGAAGCGATGACCGAGGCGTTCCGGGTCGTGAACGGGCCGGGGGTGAAGGCGGTGCTGCGGGCGGCGGACCGGGCGCAGTCGGTCGTGGTGGTCTCCGACGCCGTGCACCACAGCGTGGTGCGCCACGGCTTCCGCGACATCCGGCCCGAGTCCTACGGGCGGTTGGTCGACGAGGGCCGGACCGTGTGGGTGCGGGTGCCCGGGTACGCCGTGCCTCCCCTGCCCCGGGAACCGCAGGCGCCCGGTGCGACGACGTCCGCTCCGGCCGCCGGGAAGGTGGTCACCATCGGGACCGTCCAGGGCAACGCCTTCACCGTCGACACGATCACGCACCTCGACGCCCGCTCGCGGTTCGGGGGCACGCCGTGAGCGAAGCGCCACCCGAGGAGAAGGTGGAGGCCCCGGCGGAGGAGCCGGCGCAGACCACCGACACCGAGGAGAAACCACCACCCGGCGAGGCCCAGGAGCCGGAGGAGGGTGAGGACGCGCGGGCCAGCGCGTCGGACCCGACCAAGGCCCGCAAGCTGCACCAGGACGCGCGGGCGGTGGAGAACGCGCTCGCCGCGCTGCTGGGCGAGCGCAACGGCATCGGCAACGTGTTCGTGGCCAACACGATCGGCCTGGTCGACGCCGGGCTGCCGCGCGCGTCCGGCGGTAGCCGCCAGTACCTGCCGACCGGGCCGATCCCGCCGGAAGCCCTGAACTCGGTCCTCGGCACGTTCGTCAAGCCCGCCGACTACGACGCGATGCGCCGACGCCTGCGCAAGCAGTGGCTGGTGCTGCTGCGCGCCCCCGCCGGGTGGGGCCGCACGGCCACCGCCCTGCACATGCTCGGCCTGGAATGCGCGCTCGGCGTGGACAAGCTCAGCCCCGACACGGACCTGCGCGCGCCGTCCGCGCCGATCGAGCTGGCGGCCGACCGCGGTTACCTGCTGGAGGCGCTGGAGTTCGACCAGGCCGCAGCGCTGACCGAGTTCGCGCTGGACCTGTGGCGGCGGCGGCTCGCCGACGCGAAGGCGCGCATGGTCGTCGTGATCTCCACCGACACGCCGTTGCGGGAGCGGGAGCTGGCCGAGTACCTGGTCGACGGCGTGCCGCGGCAGGACCACCACGCGCTGGTGCGCAGCCACTTCCAGGCCGGGTTCCGGGTCGAGGGCGAACCGGAGCAGGAGCTGGCCGCGTTCCCCGGCTTCACCGAGCTGGTCGAGGAGGTGGTCGGCCGCACGCCGCGGGCGACCGACCTGGCCGACCTCGGCCGGGGTCTGTGCGCGGTCGTCGCGGGTCGGCTCACCATCGAGGACGTCCGGCTGCGGCACGCGCGCAGCGCCGAGTCGGCGTTCCGCGAGTGGTTCGAGTCGCTGCCCGACAACGAGCACCGGGCGTTCGCGATCGCGCTCGGCGTGCTGGACGGCATGCCGCTCGCCACGGTCGCCGAGGCCGCCACGGCGCTGGCCAAGCTGATCCAGGCGGCCGAGCTGCCCGACCAGCGGGACCGGACCCGGGCGGTGTTCGCCATCCGCACGCACGACCTGGTCAAGCAGGTGGACGCCGAGCTCACCTCGGCCGTCGAGGACAGCGAGCTGGGCAGCCTGGCGGCCGAGGTGGTCCGCTACCGCGATCCCCACCGGCCGCGCAAGGTGCTCGAACACGTGTGGTTGCAGTACCCCGAGGCGCACGGCGTGGTCCGCCGCTGGCTGCGCGGCCTGGGCAGCTCGCCGGACCGGCACGTGCGCACCCGGGCGGGCGTGGCGGTCGGCCTGCTGAGCCTGGCCGAGTTCGACCACGCGCGGCGACACGTGATCGAGCCGTGGGCCGACGAGAGGAAGTACTGGGAGCGCCAGGCCGTGCTGGGCGCGCTGCGGTTGCCGGCCATGCAGCCGGAGCTGCAACCGCTGATCAACCGCATGATCGACAGCTGGCTGCCGGGCCGGAAGGCCACCGGGCGCAGGCTGGCCGCGGTGGCCGCGCTGGGCAGCCTGCCGATCATGACGACCGCGCAGGTGCTCAAGCGGCTGCGCCGGGCGGCGGACACCGACGACGACATGATGATCATCACCATCGCCGACTCCGTCACCACCCTGGCGCTGGACCAGGACCGGCTCGACCTCGTGCTCGGCGCGTTGCTGGGGTGGACCGGGTCGAACCAGGCCGAGGTGCGCCAGACCGGGTTGCACTGCGTGCTCCAGCTGATCGTCTACCTCCAGGTGGCCGAGGAGGGCAGCACCGACCCGTGGCCCGGCCTGCTGTGGATCGCGGACGTCGACCGGCGCGCGCGGGCCGAGGTGCACCAGGTCGTCGTCGGCTCGCGGCGGGCCACTCGGCGGCAGGCGGTCGTGACGCTGATCGCCAGGGCGCTGGAGGCCCAGTACTTCATGCCCGACGCGTTCCGGGTGATCCGCCGCTGGGTCACGACCGCCGAGCGCGACGCCACCCAGCTCGAACCGCTGGGCGCGCTGCTCGCCGACGTCGTGGCGGCCATCGGGTCGCCGCACACCGTGCGGGCCCACCTGTCCGAGTGGGCGCGGGCCCGGCGCGGACCCACCGCTGCCGCCACCCGGCTGCTCGCCGTTCTCGACCGTGAGGAGATCCCGACGTGACCGCCAACCCCAGCCCCGACCCGACCGGTGGACCGCTGATCACCCGGGTCGCGGTGAAGATGGGCGAGATGTTCCGCAACCGCCCGGTGCCCAGCGCCGACCAGGCGACCGTCTTCCTCGACCGCAACGGCCGGTACCACCACTACACCGAACAGCTGCCGCTCGGCGGCGTGCCGGGGCTGCGCACGCTGTTCCTCGTCGACACGTCGGTGTTCAACCACCAGCTCCAGCTCGAACTGCCCAGCCGCGAGCAGGCGTTCTTCTTCCAGGCCAAGGTGGTCGTGAGCTGGCGGGTCACCGACCCGGTCGAGGCGGTGCGGACCAACCTGGTCAACGCGGGCCCGATCCTGCGGCCGCACGTGGAGCGGATGCTGCGCGACGTCAGCGTCACGTTCTCCATCGAGGACGGCACGAACGCCGAGCGGGCCATGGCGGCGGCGTTCGGCGACCCGCGGCGCAAGCGGTCGCTCCCCCAGGGCGTGAGCGTCCTCGCCTGCGACGCCGCGCTGACCGTCGACGCGGCCACCATCGCCTACATCACCAAGCGGACGGAGGACACGCGGGCGCACACGATCAAGTCGGAAGGGCTGCTGCGAGCCGGGGTCGAGCAGACCGCCGAGCAGCGGATGGAGCGGATGCGCGCCGAGCACGAGCTGGCGCTGCGGCGCATGGCCGAGGAGCACGAGCTGCGGCTGGAACAGCAGCGGATGGAGTTCTACGGCGACGCGATCGCCCGCGACCCGAACAACGCGCTGGGCATCATGCTGTCCCGCACCCCCGACCGCGCGCACGAGGTCGTCGCGATGCTGATGAAGCAGCACCAGGTGGACCGGGAGGAGGCGCGCAAGATGCTGGAGGTCATGCTCGACAACGGGCTGGTCGCGCGCAGCGACGTCACCGGCATCCTGGCCCGCTCCACGTCGGTGCTGGCCGGGGGCGTGGCGAACGCGCCGTTCAAGGTGGACCTGGATCCCGCGTCCGTGCCACTGCCGCCCGGCGCGGACGCCGGCTCGCGGGAGCAGCCGATCACCGCGGAAGTGGTGTCCGACTCGTCGTCGCCCCGGTCCGGGCCGCTGTACGACTCGTCCGACTTCGACGACGAGGACGACGAGGACGACCTGTGAGGGGCGAAGATCTGTCGAAAGGCAGACGCGGTCGGCGTGGGTGGTCGAGCACGCTCGGCGCATGAGGAAGACGATCAAGCGCGTGGTGGGCGCGGTGGTGGCGCTGGGGGCGATGGGCGCCTTCACGGCACCGGTCGCGCAGGCCGCCGGCGCGTTGTCGTGGACGGACTGCGGTGACGGGTTGCAGTGCGGCCGGGTGAGCGTGCCGGCGGACTGGGACGAGCCGGGCGGCGCGCGGGTGGAGCTGGGTGTCGCGCGGCTGCCCGCGCGGGACCAGGCCACCAAGAAGGGCGTGCTGTTCGTCAACCTGGGTGGGCCGGCGCAGCAGATCTCGGTGCTGCGCGTCGCCAAGAGCGCGTTCGACGACCTGACCCGGTGGTTCGACGTGGTGGTCTCCGACCCGCGCGGGTTCGAGGCGAGCGCGGGGATCACCTGCCCTTACCCGGCGCCGCTGCCGGAGAACCTGGAGTGGGCGTCACCGGGCGAGGCCGCGTACGAGCGGTACCGGACGGCGAACCACCGGTTCGGGATCGACTGCGGACGGGTGGCCGCCGGACCGCTGGCCGGTCACCTCGACTCACGGCAGGTCGCCCACGACATCGACGCGATCCGGGCCGCGTTGGGGCAGTCGCGGCTGAACTACTACGGCAACTCGTACGGCACGGTGTTCGCGCAGGCGTACGCGCGGTTCTTCCCGGGGCGGATCGGGCGGATGTACCTGGACAGCGTGCTGGACCACACGACGCGGTCCTGGATGGACTGGCTCGTGCCTCGGGCTCGGACCGCGGAGCGCAACATGGCGCGGTTCGCGGAGTGGTGCGGCGGTGAGGTGACCTGCGCGCTGCACGGGCGTGACGTGCTGGAGGTGTGGGACGAGGTGGTGGAGCGGGCCGCGCGGGAGCCGATCCCCGCCGGGGGCACGACGGTGAACGCGTCGCGGATCGTGTCGCGGACCAACCCGGCGTACGAGGGCGGGTGGCCCGGGTTGGCGCAGGCGATCGCGGAGGCGCACGCGGGCGACGCCACGCGGTTCGCCGAGCAGCCGGTCGGGGGACGTGACCCGGACCTGTCGCGGATCATGTTCTGCGCCGACTTCCCCTACCCGTCCGACTACCGGGTGCTGAAGTCGTGGGAGTCGGAGTTGCGGCGGATCACGCCCCACATCGGGTGGGTGGCGGCGTGGCCGATGGCGTACCACTGCGCGGGGCTGCCGGACGTCGGCACGTACCCGGCGCAGCGGGTGAAGCCCGCGGGGCTGGGGCCCGTGCTGGTGGCGAGCGGCGAGTACGACAGCACGACGCCGCCGGGAGACGCGCGGAGGGTGGCGGCGCAGTTGGGGAACGCGCGGTACCTGCCGGTGAAGGGCGGGCACGCGCTGTACCTGAGCGGGCACCCGTGCGTTCGGGAGCACGTGCACCGGTACCTGCTGACGGGTGTGCTGCCGGGTGAAGGGGCGGTCTGCGGCGAGGCGTAGACGATGGTGGGCGTGCGGGTCCTCAGGGAAGTGCTGCTCGTCGTGGGCGTCACGGCGGTGTTGGTCGTGCTGACGCTCTGGGAGGGGAAGGGGCGGCTGCCGCAAGGGCTGGGGGTGTTGGTGGGCTCCAGCCTTTGCGTCACCCTCCCGTTGGTGCTGCGGCGCGTGCTGCCGTTGACGTCGGCGGTGCTGTCGGCGGTGGTGGGGTTGGGCGGGCTCGGGTTCCTGCCGTCGTGGCCGGGGATGCTGGTCACGATGGGCGCGTTCTGCGCGGCCGTGTACCACCGCGAGCGGGGGCCGGGGCTGGTGCTCGCCGCCTGCGGGTGCTGGGTCCTGGTCAGCGCGGTGATCGCGGGCAGCCCGGTGCGGGTCTTCACGGTGACCGACCTGGTGGTGATGGGGGTCGCGCCGGTGGCGACCGGGTACGCGTTGCGGCTGCACCGGGAGCGGGCGGACCAGGCGTTGCGGGTGCAGCGGGCGGAGGCGAACCGGGTGCTGGCGGAGGAGCGGGCACGGTTGGCGCGGGACGTGCACGACAGCGTCGGCCACCACCTGACGGCGATCCGGATGCAGGCGACGGCGGCGCGGCGGGTGCTGGGCGGGACGCAGGCGGTGGCCGACCGGGCGTTGGGGACGATCGCCGACCTGTCGTCGTCGGCGTTGGAGGAGGTGCGGGGGTTGTTGACCACGTTGCGGGACGTGCCGGCGGGTGGCGGGCTGGCGGAGGTGGAGACGTTGGCGGAGCGGCTGTCCGGGGTGGACCGGCGGATCACGGTGGAGGGGACGTCGGTCCAGGTCCCGGTCGAGGTGGGTCGGACGGCGTACCGGGTGGTGCAGGAGGCGTTGACCAACGCGGTCCGGCACTCCGGGGCCGGCCGGGTCGAGGTCGAGGTGCGGTTGCGCCGGGGGTGGTTGGTGGTGACGGTGGCCGACGACGGCCAGGCGGACCGGCCGTGGTTCGAGGGGCAGGGGATCCGGGGGATGCGGGAACGGGTGCGGTCGGCCGGTGGGACGCTCGCCGTCGGGCCCGGTGCCGGCGGGTGGCGGGTGCGGGCCGAGCTGCCGGTGGAGGCGTAGTGGCGATCCGGGTTGTCGTCGCGGACGACCAGGCGGCGGTGCGGGAAGCGTTGCGGATGGTCTTGGAGGGTGAGCCGGACATCGAGGTGGTCGGTGAGGCGGCGAGCGGGGTCGAGGCGGTGCACGTGGCGTCGGCCCGGCGGCCGGACGTGGTGGTGATGGACCTGCGGATGCCGCACGGCGACGGGATCTCCGCGATCGGCCGGCTGGGAGCGGCCGGGTTCTGCCCGAAGATCCTGGCGTTGACGACGTTCGACCTGGACGAGTACCTGTTCGGGGCGCTGGCGGCCGGTGCGGGCGGGTTCTTGCTGAAGGACTGCGATCCCGCGCTGCTGGTGGACGCGGTGCGCGGGCTGCACGAGGGGCGGGGGTTGATCGACCCGAAGGTGACCGGACGGCTCATCGCCCGGTTCGCCCGGCTGTCACCCCGGCCCGCGCCGCGTCAGGTGGACCAGCTCACGCGGCGGGAGCGCGAGGTGTTGGCGCAGGTGGTGCGGGGGTTGAGCAACGCGGAGATCGCGGCGGAGCTGACGATCGAGGAGGGCACGGTGAAGACGCACGTGGCCCGGATCCTCACGAAGCTCGGCCTGCGCACGCGGGTGCACGCGGTGATCTACGCGTACGAGCACGGGTTGGTCGGGTGAGGCCGCTCGGCCGTTGCCCGCGAGCCCTGCCTGAGCGGGTGACACCCAATAGGGTCGACCGGTGCCCATCGCATTCGACACGACCGGCTTCAACCACCACGACCGGACCACCTGGGTGAACCCCGCCAACGGCGACCAGGTCACCCTCACGTACTTCGACCTGGTGCCGGACCTGCCCGCGTCGTTGGACGAGATGCCGAAGCTGCGGCACGACCTGGCCGTCACGACCGGCGAGGTCGGCTGCCTGATCGAGGCGCACCACGTCCGGCTCGGCGACGTGCCCGCGTTGTTGCAGGTGGTGAAGGTGCCACTGCCCGACCAGCCGTCGGGGCAGGTGTTCATCGGCTCGTTCACCGTGCCCAAGGCCGACAGCAGCGCCGTGCTGAAGATCCAGGCGGCGGAGCAGGGGCCGACCGGGATGCGCGAGGCCCTGCTGGCGGCGCAGCTCGGGTTCGACGGCTGGGTCATGCCGCACCCGTACGCGCCGGAGGTGGAGGGGCGGCTGCCGTTCCACAAGGGTGACGACCCGCGTTACGACCGGCAGTTCGCCGACCACCCGCTGTCCCGCGTCCGGGCTTGGGCGCACCACGTGATCCGCACGGCTCGGGTGGACCCGCGGTTCGCCGCGCTGCCCCCGTTCTCGCCCGCCGCTGCTCCCGCTGCTCCCGCTGCTCCGGTTCCCGCTCCGGGCCCCGAGGTCGGGTCGACGTTGACGACGGTCGTGCCCGGTCTGCCGGTCGGCGGGTACCTGCCGCTGTGGATCGACGACGAGTGCACGTTCTGGCGGATGGACGAGCCCGAGGTGGTGCTGGGGCGGCTGGGGCTCGGCATGCTCGCGCGGGCGCCGTTGACCGACCGGCGGTTCCGCGACCTGGTCGCGCTGGACGAGTCGTCGGCCACGATCACGCTGCTCGACCGGTACCGGTCGGAGGACGGCGGGGTCGCGGGCCGGGTGTCCGGGCTGACGCGCGCGACCGGCCGCGAGGCGCACGAGGCGTTGACGACGGACACGCTGCTGGAGGCGTTCCGGTGGATCGGCCGGGTGAGCGCGGCGGCGGCGGAGCGGGGCGAGTACGTCGCCGTGGAGCCGGGGGCGCACGCGGAGGACCTGACCGAGCCGTACGTGCTGCTGGCCGTGCAGGAGCACGAGGGTGAGCTGATCTCGATCGCCCAGACGGCCCCGACCCCGCCCGCGGAGACCCCGATGTGGCTGGGCCAGGCGTCCCTGAACACGGCGGCGACGCGTGAGTCGATCGAGGCGGGCGGCCTCCTGGCCATGTACGCGATGAACACGTGGGGCGAACACCCCCTCCGCCTCTGCCTGACCTTCACCCCGCACTAACCCGAGAGTCCAACCTCCGGTCTCCGAGAGTCCTACGTTCACGCACCCCGAGTTCAACGGTCGGCATACCGAGTGGTCGGCCGAGTGTTGAACTCGGGCGCTCTGAACGTAGGACTCTCGGCGGTTGAGCGTTGGACTCTCGTGGGTGGTTGGGTTACGTGGAGGCGCGCACCACCAGCTCGGTCGGCAGGATGGACGCGGCGGGCGGCTCGCCCCGGATCTGCTCCAGGAGCAGCCGCACCATCTCGCGGGTGATGCGCTGGAACGGTTGCCGCACCGTGGTCAGCGCGGGGCGGGTGGAGGTGGCGATGCTGGAGTCGTCGAAACCGCCCACCGCCACGTCCTGCGGCACCCGCCGGCCGGAGTCGTGCAGGACGTTCAGCGCACCCGCGGCCATCAGGTCGGACGCCACGAACACCGCGTCCAGGTCCGGCGCGCGCTCCAGCAGCGCGGCCATCGCCGCCTCACCGCCCGCGCGGCTGTAGTCGCCGTGCGCGATCAGGTCCGGCGAAGCGGACTCGCCGAGCACGTCCCGGTAGCCGGCCAGCCGCTCGACGCCGCCGGGGGTGTCCGGCGGGCCGGTGATGGTGGCGATGCGCCGCCGCCCGCGCGAGAGCAGGTGCTCCACCATCAGCCGCGCGCCGGAGCGGTCGTCGGCGGCGGCGTAGGCCACCTGGCGCTCGTGCCCGAGCGGCTTGCCGCAGGCCACGACCGGGATGCCGGAGTCGCGCAGCTCGTCCAGCAGCGGGTTGCCGGTGTGCGACGACACCAGCAGCACGCCGTCCACGTGACCGGCGGCGATGAACCGGCTGGTCCGCTTGCGCTCGACCTCGGTGCTGGCGGTCATGAGCAGCACGGGCACGTCGACCTCGGCGAGTTCCTGCGTGCAGCCCTGGAGCAGGATGCTGAAGTTCGGGTCCTCGAACAGCCGCTGCTGCGGTTCGGTGAGCACGAACGCCACCGAGTGCGCACGCTGCGTGACCAGGCTGCGGGCGGCCGGGTTGGCGACATAACCCGTGGTCCGCACGGCCTTCAGCACGGCCTCCAACGCGGCGGGGCTGACGTTGCGCCCGCCGTTCAACGCCCGCGACACCGTGCCCCGCGACACGCCGGCGGCAGCCGCCACGTCGTGGATGGTCGGCCGGTTCCGCGCCGCCTTGCTGCGCTCGACGCTCATGGCTCCCTCATGCTTTCACCGCTCCGGAGAGCAAGTCGATGCGCCAGTATCGCTGCAACGTGAGGAACAGCGCGATCAAGGGCAGCACCGACACCAGCGCGCCGGTGACGACCAGGGTGTACAGCGCGGGCGTGGTGTTGCCCTGCTTGAGCATCGTGTAGAGGCCCAGCGTGACCGGGAACTTCCCGTCGTCGCCGAGCATGATGTAGGGCAGCATGAAGTTGTTCCAGATCGACACGAACTGGAACAGGAACACCGTGACCAGGCCCGGGACCATCATCGGCAGCGCGATGGAGCCCAGGATGCGCAGCTCGCCCGCCCCGTCGGTGCGGGCCGCCTCCACCACGTCCTCGGGCACGGACGCGGCGGCGTAGATGCGGGCCAGGTAGATGCCGTACGGGCTGATCACGCTCGGCAGCAGCACCGACAGGTAGGTGTCGGTCAGGCCGACCTTCGACATCAGCAGGTACTGCGGGATCGCCAGCACCACGGCCGGCACCAGCACGCCCGCGATCAACGCGTTGAAGATCAGCGCCCGGCCCCGGAACGCGTACTTCGCCAGCGCGTACCCGGTGACGCCGGACAACGCGGCCGACAGCAGCGCGCCCAGCCCCGCGTACAGGGCGGAGTTCGCCATCCACCGCCAGAACACCCCGCCGCGGTACGAGTGGAGCTCGCCGAGGTTCGACAGCAGCGACGACCCGACCGACAGCGTGGTCGTGGAGAACAGCTCACCGGTGCTCTTCGTGGCGGCGATCACCACCCACGCCACCGGGAACAGGCAGTACACCGCGCCCAGGAGCAGCACGAACGTCGGCAGCCCGCCCAAGCGCGCCCTCACCGCTCACCCCCGAACGCCCGCGACCGCGTCAGCCGCAGCAGCGCGAACGAGATCGCGAACATCGCCACGGCGATCAGCACCGACGTCGCGGCGGCCGAGTAGATGTCACCGCGGCCGAACGCGTCCTGGTAGACCTTCATCAACGGCGTCCAGGTGAGCGAGAGCGAGTTGGTCAGCGGCGCCAGCGTGGTCGGCTCGGCGAACACCTGCAGCGTCGCGATGATCGAGAACAACGACGTCAGCACCAGCGCGGGCGCGAGCAGCGGCACCTTGATCCGCACCGCGACCTGCCACGGCGAGCAGCCGTCGATGCGGGCCGCCTCGTACAGGTCGCGCGGGATCGAGCGCAGCGCGGTGTAGAGGACGACCATGTTGTAGCCGACGCCGCCCCACACCGCGATGTTGGCCACCGCGAAGTAGATCCCGGTCGGCGACAGCAGGTTCACCTCGGGCGCCGACAACGCGCGCAGCATCTGGTTGAGCGGGCTGGTCCCCGGCAGGTACAGGAACCCCCACAGCAGCGACGCGATCACGACCGGGACCGCGTACGGCAGGAAGATCGCGATGCGGCTGAACCCGCGGGCCCGCACCCGGTCCTCGTCCAGCAGCAGCGCGAACACCAGCGCCAGCCCCAGCATCGTCGGCACGAGGATCGCGCCGTAGGCGAGCACCCGCAGCGCGCCCGCGCCGAGTTCGGCGTCGGTGAGGGCGCGCACGTAGTTGTCCAGGCCGACGAACACCTCGGACCGGCTGCCCCGGCCCAGCCCCAGGCCCTTGACCTCGGTGCGGAACAGGCTCAGGTACACCGTGTAGGCGATCGGCAGCGCGAACACCAGCACGAACAACACCACCGCGGGGGCCACGAAGGCGTACGGCGCCACCTTCGGCGCCGCACCACCCCGCCCGGTCATCCGGTTCGACTCCACGGACTCAGCCGCCGACCTTGAAGCCGTTGGCCTTCATGTCGTCCACGGTCGCGCCCTGCATCTTCGCCAGCGCGGGCACCAGGTCACCGCCGCCGCTGATCGCCTCGCCGATCGCGTTGCGGTACGCGGTGTAGGTGACGTTGACGTTCGGTCCCCAGGTGAAGCCGGAGGACGTGGCGGCGATCTCCGCGGCCTCGGTGTAGAAGTCAGGCTGGTTCGGGAAGAAGGCGGGCGCCTTGGTCAGCGCCTCCTGCGCCGAGGTGGCCGCCGGGTAGATGGCGCTGTGCGTGACCAGGCCCTCGACCGCGGCCGGGTCGGTGTTCAGCCACACCGCGAACTCGGTGGCCGCCTTCCGGTGCTTCGACCCCGCGGTCACCGCCGTGGTCGACCCGCCCCAGCTGCCCGTGCGCGGCTTCGAGGCGTCCCACTGCGGCATCGGGGCCATGGCCCACTTGCCCAGGGTGCTCTCCGCGTTGCCCTTCAGCACGCCCGGCGCCCACACCGCGCTGAGCCAGCCGATCTGCGTGCCGTCGTTGAGCGCCTTGTTCCACTCCGGGGTGTACATCGGCGACTTGTCGATCGCGCCCTCGCGGATCAGGCCGCTCCAGTACCGCGCCACCTTCTTGGTGGCGTCGTCGTCCACGGAGACCTTCCAGGTGTCGCCGTCGACCGACCACCACGAGCCGCCGGCCTGCTGCACGAGGCCCGCGAACCAGCCGGGGTCGTTGGACGAGAACGTGCCGAGGAACTTGTCCGGGGCCTTGGCCCGCAGGTCACGGGCCGTCTGCGCGTACTCGTCCCAGGTCGTCGGCACCTTCAGGCCGTACTGGGAGAACAGGTCGGCGCGGTAGTAGAACATCATCGGGCCGGAGTCCTGGGGCACGGCGTAGACGCCGCTGCCGCCCAGCGTCACCTGGTCCCAGACGCCCGGAGCGAACTTGTCCTTCGCGACCGCCGCGCCCTCGGAGATGTCGGCCACGACGTCGTTGCTGACCAGGGTGGGCAGCGCCTGGAACTCCACCTGCGCGAGGTCGGGCGGGTTGCCGCCCTTCGCGGCGGTCAGGAGCTTGGTCACCAGCTCGTCGCCCTGGGCCTGCTTGCTCACCACGACCTTGACGTCCGGGTGGCTCGCGTTCCACTGGTCGACGACCTTGTCGATGTCGGGCGCCCAGGCCCAGAAGGACAGTTCGACCGGGCCGTCGGTGGTCTGCTCGGTACCGCTCCCGCAGCCGGCGAGGAGGGCGAGGCCGAGCCCGATGGCCGCGGCCTTCTTCGCGATGTCGAGTCGCATGGGGTCTCCGGGGGTTCCGCGTCGCTGACGCCGCTGCCAGCGAGAACCGCGCTGTGAACGTGCACAGTAGTTGCCGGAGCGTCCCGGCTGTCAACCACTTGACACCCCGTCTTATCTGCACCGTAATCTGCGATCAGACCGTGCACGTTCACAGCCGCTGGAGTGTTCATGACGTTTGTGGTGCCTCGCCGGGCCGACGAGCGGGCCGTGGCGGACCCGCCGCTGCCCCGGATGCCGGTCGGCGTGGACGGGCTCGTCTACGGCGGGGACTACAACCCCGAGCAGTGGCCCGAACAGGTGTGGGTCGAGGACGTCGAGTTGATGCGGCAGGCCGGGGTGAACCTGGTCAGCGTCGCGATCCACGCCTGGGCGCTGCTGGAGCCGCGGCCCGGCGAGTTCGACTTCGGCTGGCTGGACCGGCTGCTCGACCTGCTGCACGGTGCGGGCATCGCGGTCAACCTGGCCACGCCGACCGTCGTGCCGCCCGCGTGGCTCTACCGCGCGCACCCGGAGATCCGGCCGGTCACCCGGGACGGCACGGAGCTGGAACGCGGGTCGCGCGCGACGTTCTGCCCCAGCGCGCCCGCCTACCGCCAGGCCGCCGCGACCATCACCCGGCAGCTCGGCGCGCGCTACGGCGACCACCCGGCCGTGGCGCTGTGGCACGTGCACAACGAGTACGGCGCACCGGTCGGCGCGTGCTACTGCCCCGAGTCGGCCACCGCGTTCCGGCGCTGGCTGCGCGACCGGCACGGCTCGCTCGACGCGCTCAACGAGGCCTGGGGCACCAGCTTCTGGGGCCAGCGCTACGGCGAGTGGGCCGAGGTCGAGCCGCCGCGCGTGTCCGGCACCACCGGCAACCCGGCGCACGAGCTGGACTTCGCCCGGTTCTGCTCCGACGAGCTGCTGGCCTGCTACACCGCCGAGCGCGACGTCCTGCGCGAGCACTCGGCCGTGCCGATCACCACCAACTTCATGACCACCAACTGCAAGTCGATCGACTACTGGCGCTGGGGGCGCGAGGTCGACGTGGTGGCCAACGACCACTACCTGACCGCCGAGGCCAGGCGCAACCACATCGACCTGGCCCTGTCGGCGGACCTGACCCGCGCGGTGGCGAGCGGGCGGCCGTGGATGCTGATGGAGCACTCCACCGGCGCGGTGAACTGGCAGCCGCGCAACCTCGCCAAGCGTCCCGGCGAGATGCGCCGCAACAGCCTGACCCACGTGGCGCGCGGCGCGGACGCGGTGATGTTCTTCCAGTGGCGCGCTTCCCGCTTCGGCGCGGAGAAGTTCCACTCCGCGATGCTGCCCCACTCCGGCACGCGCAGCAGGCTGTGGCAGGAGGTCGTGCGGCTGGGCGAGGACCTCGGCGCGCTGCGGGAGGTGCGCGGCAGTTTGGTCCAGGCGGACGTCGCCGTGCTGTGGGACTGGGAGTCGTGGTGGGCGCTGGAGCTGGACTGGCGGCCGTCGGTCGACCTGTCCTACCGGGAACGGGTCGGCGCCTTCTACGAGCAGCTGTGGGACGCGGGGCTGACCGCGGACTTCGTCGCGCCGGAGGCCGACCTGAGCGGGTACCGGCTGGTCGTGGTGCCGTCGCTGTACCTGACGACGACGGCGGCGGCCGGGGTGCTGCGCGACTACGTGGCCGGTGGCGGCACGCTCGTCGTCTCGTACTTCTCCGGCATCGTCGACGCCAACGACACCGTGCACCCCGGCGGCCACCCGGGCGCGTTGCGCGAGGTGCTCGGGCTCGAGGTGGAGGAGTTCCTGCCGCTGCGCGCCGGTGACGAGGTGACGCTGGACGGCGGGCTGCGCGGTGACGTGTGGGCCGAGCACATCCGGTTGGACGGCGCCGAGGCCGTGCGGTCCTACGTGGACGGTCCGGCGGCGGGCGGGCCGGCGGTGACCAGGCACCGGCTCGGCGCGGGAGCCGCCTGGTACGTCTCGACCCGGCTGCGCGGCGCGGCGCTCGACCAGGTGCTGCGCAAGGTCTTCGCGACCGCGGGCGTGGAGGCGCGCGACGACCTGCCGCGTGACGTCGAGGTGGTGCGCAGGCGCGGCGCGGACGCCGACTACCTGTTCGTGGTCAACCACGCCGAGGTCGAGGCGCGCCTGGCCGCGTCCGGCACCGAGCTGATCACCGGCGAGCGCTGCGAGTCGGAGCTGACCGTGCCCGCGGGCGGCGTCGCCGTGCTCCGCACCGCCGACCGCTGACCTCTCGCGGGCCGGGTGTCGCTCTCCCGCGCCCGGCCCGCGAGACCCTCCCCCTTCCCCCGCGCTACCCCTCCGTGCACGGTACTCCGCATTCCGTAGTACCCTCGAACGCACACCACCGGGGAGAAGCGCATGGACACCAGCCAGCTGCTCAAGGGGGTGCTGGACCTCGCCGTCCTTGCCGTGCTGCGCAAGGAGGACGGGTACGGCTACGACGTGCTGCGCAGGCTCCGCCAGGGCGGCCTGGACGGCGTCGGCGACGCGTCGGTCTACGGCACCCTGCGCCGGCTCTACAACGCCGGCCTGCTCACGTCGTACGTCGTGCCCAGCGAAGAGGGCCCGCACCGCAAGTACTACAGCCTCAACGAGCCGGGCCGCGAGCGGCTGCTCGAATCGGGCAAGACCTGGAAGTCGTTCGCCCGGGCGTTGGACGACATGTTGGGGGAGGGTGCATGAGCACGCAGACGAACACCGAGGTCAAGCACTACCTGGACGGCATGCGCGACGCGCTGTCCGACCTGCCCGCCGCCGAGGTCGCCGAGATCATGGACGACGCGGGCGCGCACGTGGTCGAGGTCGCCGAGGAGATGGGCGAGGAGTTCTCCCTCGCCGCACTCATCGACCGGCTGGGCACCCCGCGCGCATACGCCGAGGAGCTGCGGGTGGCGGCCGGATACCCGTCGCCCTCCTCCCCCGCCGCGACCACCGGGTCCAGGTCGGCGTTGGCCGCCAGGTTCGCGCTGTGGAGCCTGGTGGCCGGCACCGTGATGGCGTTCGGCTTCGGCTTCACCCGCGGTGACACCATCGAGGCGACCATCCTCATCGGCCTCTGCACGGGTGCCGCGGCCCTGCTGGTGTTCCGGCAGGACGGCCTGCTCGCGGACGTCGGCCGACTGCCCGAGACCGTCGCCCTCAAGGACGCGCTGACCCGTGCCGGGAGGTCCGACCTGGGCAACGCGTGGGCGTCCCTGCGCGCCCTCCAACCGGTGTGGTGGATCGTGCGCGCGCTGCTCATCGCCGCGGGCGGGATGCTGGTGTACCGGACGGACCTCACGTTCCTGCCGGCCCTGGTCCTGGCCGCGCTGTCGCTCGTGGCCGGCCCGAGGGGGAGGACCGACCGCCGGTGGCTGTGGATCAGCCTGCCCGCGACGGGTTTCGCGCTGGGCGTCCTGCTGGTCGTCCTCGGCGGGCTGACGACGCGCTTCGACGCCAACCCGATCATCAACAGCCCGGTCTCGTACAACCCGCCGCCCGCGGCCCACGACAACATCTACGTGTTCGACAAGGACGGCAAGCCGCTGACCGACGTCCACCTCTACGACTCGGACGGCCGCCCGCTCGACGCGCCGTGGTACGGCTGCGACGGCGAGAACCGCCGGGACAACCGCTACCCGCGCCCCAAGGTGGTCCACGACGAGCGGGGCTGCCACGAGGTCCCGGGCGTCCCCTTCGCGGTCGTGATGCCGACCGCGCCGACGACGACTCAGGCGCCCTCGACCACCACCCAGCCGACCGTGACCACCACGGCACCGCCCACGACGACCGCGCCCACGACGGTGACGACCACCGGCTGACCGCTCGACCGCCCCGTCAGTCGCGGACCGGCGGGGCGGTCGAGGCGCGGACGACCAGGTCCGTGGCCAGTTCGACGCGGTCGGTCGCCGGCGGGTGGCCGGCGATCAGGGCGGCCAGCATCCAGCCCGCCTGCCGGCCCATCGCGGCCAGTGGCTGGCGGACGGTGGTGAGGGCCGGGGTGCCGCGGCGGGCGGCGGGGAGGTCGTCGAAGCCGACGACGCTGAGGTCCCTCGGCACGGAGAGGCCGGCGGCACGGGCCGCCTCCACCACGCCGAGGGCCTGCTCGTCGTTGGCGGCGAAGATCGCGGTGGGCCGTTCGGGCAGGCGCAGCAGCTCGACGGCCTCGCGGCGACCGCCCTCGCGGGTGAAGTCGGCGTGGCGGACCAGCGCGGGGTCGGACGGGATGCCCGCGCGGTCGAGGGCGAAGCGGTAGCCGTCCACGCGGGCGCGGCTGCACAGCACGTCACGGGGGCCGCCGACGACGCCGATCCGCCGGTGCCCGAGGGACAGCAGGTGCTTCACCGCCGTGACGCCGCCCGCGCGGTTGGTCGCGCCGACGCTGCGCAGGTCCGGCGCGGCGTCGACCGGGTCGATGTGCACCAGCGGCATCCCGGCGCGGGCGAGCACGCGGTGCGCGGCGGCGCTGATCGGGCACGTCACCAGCAGCACCCCGGCACGACCCGCCTCGACCACGCCGGCGGCCCACGACGTGCCGCGACCGACCGCCGAGGACATCACCACGTCCAGCCCGGAGTCGACCACGCCCCGCATGACCTCCATGGCCCAGGCGCTGTTCAACGCGGGGAAGACCAGTTCGACCAGCGGCGCGGAGGGGCGCGGGTGCTCCACCGGCAGCTCGCGCCACCGGACCGTCCGCACCCGGCTCGCGTGGCAGGCGCGCATCCTCAACAGGCTCACGCCGCCGACACTATCGAGAATCGTCCGAAAAACAATCGCAGCCTTGAACTGCAACGATTCACCCAGGCGTCCAGTTGAGACGATCCCTGGACGATCAAACCGACGAGGCGAACGCTACAGCTTTCGTAGAAGTTTCGAAACTTCACCGCCAGCCGGGGCGTGATCGGGCAGGATCCGGCGGCTCCGGCAGAATCGGGAGTCCGAACAGGATGGTGGGAGGCCCGCGGTGAAGTACCTGATGCTGATCTACGGCAACGAGCAGGTCTGGAACAGCGTGGACGCCGAGCAGTTCGCGAAGCTGGTCTCCGAAGTGGACGCGTTCAACGCGGACCTGCGCGAGTCCGGCGAGCTGGTCGACTCCCAGGGCCTGGTGTCCCGCCCGCGGGCGGTGCGCATGGCCGGGGAGGCGCCGGTCGTCACCGACGGCCCGTACCTGGAGGCCAAGGAGTACGTCGGTTCCTACTTCGTGGTCGACGTCGACAGCGAGCAGCGCGCGCTGGCGATCGCCCGGTCCTACCCCGCCCTGCGCTACAGCCGCGGCCTGGGCGGTGGCCTCGAGGTGTGGCCCCTGATGGAGCGGGGCGGCGGCGACCTTTGACCGGCGAACCGATCGGGCACGTGCTGCGGGCGTTGACGCCGCAGGTGCTCGGCATCCTCGTGCGCAGGCACGGCGACTTCGCCCGCTGCGAGGACGCCGTGCAGGAGGCGCTGATCGACGCCGCCGACGCGTGGTCGCGCAACGGCGTCCCCGAGCACCCCCTCGGCTGGCTGACCACGGTCGCCGCACGCCGTTACGTCGACCTGGTCCGCTCCGACGCCGCGCGGGAGCGGCGAGAGCAGGCGCTGCACGACGCCGTGCCGCGCGACGAGCTGCTCGCACCGCCGCCCGACGCCGAGCCCGCGCGGGACGACCTGCTGGAGCTGCTGTTCCTGTGCTGCCACCCCGCGCTGACCGCGCCGTCCCAGATGGCGTTGACGCTGCGGGCCGTGGCCGGGTTGACCACCACCGAGATCGCGGCCGCGTTCCTGGTGCCGGACAAGACGATGGGCCAGCGGATCTCGCGCGCCAAGCAGCGGCTGCTGGAGGCGGGCGCGAGGTTCGAGCTGCCCGCCGACCGGGAACGGGCGCTCGCGGTCGTGCTGCACGTGCTGTACCTGCTGTTCAACGAGGGCTACAGCGCCAGCGCCGGCCCCCGGCTGCGCCGGCCCGACCTCACCGGGCAGGCGATGCGGCTGACCAGGGAGCTGCACCACCGGCTGCCCGACTCCGGCGAGACCGCCGGCCTGCTCGCGCTGATGCTGCTGACCGAGGCGCGCGGTGACGCCCGCACCGGGCCGGACGGCGTCCTGGTGCCGCTGGCCGAGCAGGACCGGTCGCGCTGGGACCGCGCGGCGATCGCCGAGGGCACCGGGCTGGTGACCCGCAGCCTGGCGGCCCACCCCGTCGGCCCGTACCAGGTGCAGGCCGCGATCGCGGCCGTGCACAGCGAGGCCGCCACCGCCGAGGACACCGACTGGCCGCAGGTCCTCGCGCTGTACGACGTGCTGCAACGCCTCGCGCCCAGCGAGGTCACCGCGCTGAACCGGGCCGTCGCCCTGGGCGAGGTGCGCGGTCCCCGGGCCGCCCTGGACGTGGTCGCCGAACTGGAGCGGGGCGTGCTGGCCGGGCACCACCGGCTGCTCGCCGTGCGCGCCCACCTGCTCGAACGGGCCGGTGACCTGCCCGCCGCCGGCGAGGCGTTCCGAGAGGCCGCCCGGCTGGCCGGCAACGTCGCCGAGCAGCGGTTCCTGCTGCTGCGCGCGGCCCGCTGCACGTCCGCCGGAAGTTTTTCCCCGACGACGTAGAAATCGCGTCGACGGCTCCGATCCCCTCCCGAGCGACCCCGTCGGGTGTCGCCGGGAGGAAGGAAGCGCCATGACCAAGGTGACCGCCCAGCTGTCGGTGTCCCTCGACGGCTTCTACGCCGGACCGCGCCACGACGGCGACGGCGACTGGCTGGAGTCGGCGGAGGCCGCCAAGTTCTTCCGCGTCACGCGCTGGGTGATCAGCGCGATGTCGTGGCGGGAGCGGCAGGGCTTCGCGGGCGGCGAGCGCGATCTCAACTCCGACGTCGTGCAGGAGCACTTCGACGCCGCCGGCGCGTACGTGATGGGCCGGCGGATGGCCGACGGCGGCGAGGTGCCGTGGGGCGAGGAGCCGCCGTTCCGCGCGCCCGTGTTCGTGGTGACCCACCGGCCGCGCCCGAAGCTGGAGCGCAAGGGCGGCACCAGCTTCACCTACGTCACCGACGGCGTCGAGAGCGCGGTGGCGCAGGCGAAGGCCGTGGCGGGCGGGAAGGACGTCGCGGTGGCGGGCGGCGGCTCGCTGGTCCGCCAGGTCATGGCCGCCGGCCTGCTGGACGAGCTGGAGCTGCACGTCGTGCCGGTGGTGCTGGGCACCGGCCTGCGCCTGCTGGACGCCGAGCTCGGCCTGGGCGAGAAGGAGGGCATCGAGCTGACCCCGATCCGCGTCCTGCACACCCCGGACGTGACCCACCTCCGCTACGCGGTCACCGGCCGTGCCCCGATGGTCCTGGACGACCGCGGTCGCGGCGACAGCGAGTGAAGGGGCTCACGCCGCCGTGGACGCGGCCAGCCGGGAGAGGGCGGCGGCCTCCTCGCTGCCCTCCTCCGCGCTGAAGACGTGCACGACCAGGCCGGTCTCGCCGGGCGAGGCCGGCACGTGCAGCGTCTCGTAGTCCAGGGTGAGCAGGCCGACGGCCGGGTGCCACACCCGCTTGCGACCCGCGCCGCACATCACGACCTCGCCGCCGTCCCAGATCCGCCGGAAGTCGGCGCTGCGCGCGGACAGGTCGCCGATGAGCGCGGTCAGCTCCGCGTCGTCGGGGTAGAGCCCGGCCGAGACCCGCAGCTGGCCGACCGCCTCCACCGCCCGGTCCTCCCACTCGGGGAACACCTCCCGGGAGGCGGGGTCGAGGAACAGGAACCGGGCGCTGTTGCGATCACGGCGGTCGGGGTCGGCCAGGCCCCCGAACAGCTCGCCGCCCAGGGTGTTCCACGTCACCACGTCGAGGCGGTGGTTCACGGCGATCGCCGGGAAGTCGCCCACCGCGGCCAGCACCCGTCGCAGCAGCGGGCTGACCCGGGCCTCGGGCGCGCGGCCGTGCCCGGCGGAGGCCAGGGTGGCGAGGTGCTTGCGCTCCGCCGCGTCCAGGTCGAGCGCGCGGGCGAGCGCGTCGACGACCTCGGCGGACGGCTGCGTGGCCCGTCCCTGCTCCAGGCGCACGTAGTAGTCCACGCTGATGCCCGCGAGCTGGGCCAGCTCCTCCCGGCGCAGCCCCCGCACCCGGCGGCGACGGCCCGCGGCGAGCCCGACGTGCTGCGGTGCGACGCGCCCCCGGCGTGCGCGCAGGAAGACGCCCAGTGCCCGCCGCGCGTCACCGATCCCGTTTCCCCTGCGGATGTCCACGCCGTCCATGCGTTCCAGTATGCGTGGCCCTCGCAGTACCAGGATCGCGGTTCCGCCGGTTGAACCGGGTGCCGGCTACCGGCGTCGCGGCGGGGGAAGGTGACCGCATGACCGACGCCAAGCCGAAGAAGATCCTCGTCGTCAGCGCCCACCCCGAGCCCCGGTCGCTCACCGGCGCGCTCACGTCCTTCGCGGTCGACGAGCTGCGCGCCCTCGGGCACGAGGTGCGGGTGTCCGACCTGTACGCGATGAAGTGGAAGGCCGCGGTGGACGCCGACGACTTCCCCGACCTGGCCGGCGACCGGCCGCTGGACGTCCTGGCCGCGCACGGGCAGGCCACCCTGGCGGGCAGGCTCACCGCCGACGTCGCCGCCGAGCAGGAGAAGGTGCGCTGGTCGGACGCGGTGATCCTGCAGTTCCCGATGTGGTGGTTCTCGGTGCCCGCGATCCTCAAGGGCTGGATCGACCGCGTCTTCACCAACGGTTTCGCGCACGGGCCGGCCGTGCCGCCGCCGTACACCGAGGGCGCTCTGGGCGGACGGCGCGCGCTGCTGTCGGTGACGATCGGCGCGCGGGAGTCGGCGTTCTCCGACCGGGGTGCGCACGGCGTGCTGGCGGACGTCCTGTTCCCGCTGCAGCACGGCGTGTTGTGGTTCACCGGCATGGCGCCGCTCGAGCCGTTCGCCGTGTACGGCACCGTCGGACTGCCCGCGGAGGGCTTCGAGGCGGCGAAGCGGGCGTACCGGCGGCGGCTGGCCGGCCTCTTCACCGACGAGCCCGTGCCGTTCCGCTCGCTCGCCACCGACTACGGCCACGACATGAGGTTGCGACCCGGTCTGGAGGAGCCGGGGACGAGCGGGCTCGGCCTGCACGTCCGGTGAGCCGCCCCCCGCCGTCGCGACGGGGGGCGGCGCCGGGTCACTTGGTGGTGCAGAGCTTCCCGTTGAGGAAGTACTTCACCGGCCGCACGTTCGGGCCCTGGTAGGCGCCGACGAACCCGGCCGAGGTCGACGCGCCCGGCTCCAGCGTCGCGGTGTTGGCGACGGTCACCTGGTTGCCGGTCTGCGACCAGGTGGCGTTCCAGCCGCTGGAGACCTGCTGCCAGGTCGTCGGCCAGGCGTAGGTCAGCGTCCACCCGGCGAGCGGTCGCGTGCCGGTGTTCGTGACCTCCAGGTCGGCGACGAAGCCGTTGCCCCAGTTGGTGGCCTCCCGGTACGCCACCGCGCACGTGGACGTGGCCGGGGTGCGGGTGGTGAAGGTCAGCGGCGGCGAGGACCACGAGACCCGGCCCGCGTTGTCCCGCGCCACCAGGTTGACCGTGTACTCGGTGCCGGGCGTGAGGTTGGCCGCGGTGAACGTGGTGCCGGTGGTCTCGCCCCACTGCTCGGTGTTCGTGCCGACGACCCGGTGCACCTCGTACTTCACGCCGGCGGGCGGCGCGGGCCAGGACAGCGCGGCCGTGCGGTCGGTGATCGAGTCCGCGACCGGGCGGGCGGGCGCGGCCGGGCCGCCCACCGGGCCGGACGGCTTGAGCACGACGGTGGTGATCGAGTACGGCGGCAGCGTCACCGCGGCCGACGAGCCGGTGGCCGTGGAGATGCCGGTGTCGCCGTTGCCGAAGGTCAGCACGGTCGCGGTCGCGGCGGCCGAGTAGCCCGAGAGCCGCAGGTCGACGGTCTTGGCGGCGTCCGGGTCCTCGTTGATCAGCATCACCGACAGGCCGCCGTCGGTGCGGCGGGCGGCGTGGCTGCGCACCAGCGGGTCGGTGGACGCGGCCGTGACGAGCTGGTCGCCGGGGCGGGCGAAGCGGGACACCATCGAGATCGCGTGGTACGGCGCGAACGGGGTGTTCAGCGCGGGCTCGCACACCGTGCCGGCGGCGTCGCAGCTCGCGCTGGAGAGCAGGCCGAAGTCGTCGTAGTCGGTGTGACCGGCGATCTCGCGGACCTGGCCCATGCCGTTGTGGACGTTCCACCAGTCCACGTTGAACACGCCCTGGCCGATCATGGTGGCGTAGGCGTCGGCGGCGAACAGCGCGCCCGGCTGGGTGTTGCGGCCGTACCCGGCGTTCACCTCGGTCAGCGCGATGCCGAGGTCCTTGCCCGCCAGCCGGCGCGACTGCTCGCGCACCAGCGCGATCTGGTCCTTCACCCGGTCGGTCTTGGTCAGCGCCTGCGCCGCCGTGTCACCGCTGGGGTACCAGTGGATGATGCCGAAGTCGACCACGGGGCCAGCGATCGACAGCACGACCTCGTTCCACGACGCGGAGTCGCCCGCCGCCGTGATGGCGTCCGGCCACTCGCCCGGCGTGGTGAGCACCGCCCCGACCTGGATGGTGGGGTCGACGGCCTTCATCGCGGTGGCGTAGTCGCGGACCAGGGTGGCGTAGTAGGCCGGGCTCTTGTCCGGGTGCTGGTCGGCCTCCCAGTCGGAGCCGTAGTGCCCGTTGCCGTAGTTCTCGTTGCCGATCTCCCAGTACTTCACGCCGTAGTGCTTCTCGACGTTGGCGTACCGCACCCAGGCCGCCGCTTCCGCCGGCGTGCCGGTGCCGTAGTTGGCCGTCACGATCGCCTGGCCGCCGGCCCGCCGCACGCCGCCCATGAACGTGTCGAAGTCGGTGTTGGGCGCGACGTACCCGCCGGGCGCGGTGTGGTCGGCCCAGTGGTAGATGTCCGAGTAGGACCCGCCGGGGTAGCGCATCGCCTTGACGCCGGCGTCCTTGAGCAGGTCGGCGACCGCGTCGGTGCCCAGTTGGGCGTCCCAGATGGCGTGGTTCACCCCGGTGGCGGCCTCGTGCACCACCTCCAGGCCCGCCTTGGCGTTGACCGTGACGGTGACGGCGGAATCGGCGGCCTGCGCCGACGGGCCGGCGGTCAGCACGACTTGGGCGATCACGAGCGCGGCGAGTGCCGGGAGCACGACGAGACGCGGTCTCATAAGAAGGTTTCCTCATCGACGGTGATGAACTGGGAGCGCTCCCAAACTGTGCGGCGCACCCGTGACCTTGTCAATCACCACGTCGGCCGCCATCGGGAAATCCCGAAGCGGTATGTGCGTCGAATGCGGTCGAATGGCGTCGAACGCAATCAGACCTCGGTGTCGAATCGGGTCCGGGCCCGTTCGACGTCGGCCATGTTGGTGGTGCTCCAGCGCAGCAACGCGTCGATGAGGTCCTGCAACGTCGTGCCGAGCGGCGTGATGCGGTATTCGACGGCGATCGGGCGCGTGGCCACGATGACGCGTTCGACCATCCCGTTGCGCTCGAGGCGGCGCAGCGTGGCCGTCAGCGATTTCTGCGTCACGACCGTGATCTCGCGGCGCAGCTCGTTGAAGCGCAACGGCCTGCCGCACAGCTTGTCGAGCACCTGGAGCGACCACTTGTCGAGCACCTGGTCGAGCAACTCGCGGTGCGCGCCGGTGACCTGCTGTCCGGTGTGGGCGGTTTCCTGCATGACACCTAGTCTCGTTGAAGTTCCCTCCGTGTACCAGGTAGACGTTGGATACCACCAACGACCAGCGATAGGGATCTCTCGTGACCGTGCAGCTGCTGTCCCCCGAGGGCATGTTCCAGCCCGTCCCCTACCACCACGTCTCCATCGGCACGGGCACGCGGCACGTGCACGTCGCAGGCCAGATCGCGCGGGACGCGGAGGGCAACCCCGTGGCGACCGGCGACCTCACCGGCCAGGTCGCGCAGGCCCTGCGCAACACCGCGCGAGGCCTGGCCGGTGCCGGCGCCGATTTCACCGACGTCGTGCGGCTCCGGTTCTTCGTCACGCACTGGAGTCCCGACAGGATGGACGCGTTCATGGCGGGCATCGCCGAGGTCGCCGACGAGCTGGGCCTGCCGCGGCCGTTCCCGCCGGTGTCGCTGATCGGCGTGGACTACCTGTTCGAGCCGGACGTCCTGGTCGAGGTGGAGGCGTTCGCGGTCCTCGACTGACGGTTCGCGCTAGTCGGCCTCGACGGCGCGCAACGCGGTGCGGGAGCCGATGCCGAGCTTCCGCATCGCGTGGGCGACGTGGTTGTCCACCGTGCGCCGCGACAGGAACAACGCCTCCGCGATCTGGCGGTTGGTCAACCCGCGCCCGGCCAACGCGGCCACCTCGCGTTCCCTGGGCGACAAGTCCTGCCCGTACCCGGGCCTGCCGCCGCGCACGCCACCCCTATACGCGCGCAACGCCCGTTCGCACCGCTGGACGTCCCGCGCGAGGCCGAGGTCCCGGAACGCGTCGATCGCCGCCACCACGCGTTCGGCGGCCGTGGCCCGGTCGCCCGCCTGCGCGCGATGACGGGCGGACAGCTCGTGCGCCACGGCGGCGGCGTGCGGTCGCGGCAGGACGGCGAAACGGCGTGCCGCGTCGTGGAAGCGGTGCGCGGCCTCGTCCGGTGCGGTGGCCAGCTCGCCCCGGCACCGCTGAAGTTCGGCCGCCGCCAGCGGCGCGTCCCGCCCGGCGATGCCCTCGGCGTACTCGGCGGTGAACGCGGCGGCCTCCTCGGCGCGGCCCGCCCGGACGTAGGCGCGCACGAGCGGCCAGGCCAACTCCGCCGCCCACACCCAGTTGTCCTTGCGCCGCACGCGTTCCAGGGCGCGGCCGCACTCGTGGCAGGCCGCGGCCGACGCTCCCCGCAGGAGGTGCGCGGCGGCACGGCCCGCCATCGCCGACACCACCGCGGGCGCGTTGTCGGGCGCCACCGCGAGGGCCGTGCCGAACCACCGGCCCGCCGCCGTCGCGTCACCGCGGTCGAGCGCGAGCCGCCCCAGCGCCAACCACGCGTCCGCGGCCAGGAACGCCATGTCGCCCGCCTGCTCCACGAACCGGCGCGCGTCGGCTTCGAGGCCTTCCCACTGCCCGGTGACGGCGTTGAGGCGCAGCCTGGTGCCGTCGCTGAGCAGGGACAGGTACGGCACGTCGGCGTCCGCGACCATCCGCCTGCCGCGGTCGAGGAACTCGCCGGCGCTGCCGTAGTGGCCCGTCCACGTCGCCGCGTCGGCCAGGTTGTGGTAGGTCCGGGTGAGCTGGCGGCGCACCCGCACCGAAGCGGCGTGCGCGGGCAGGGCGGCGGCGATGTCCCACGCGGACGGGTCCGCGATCTGCATCAGGGTGGAGACCCGGTTCGCCCGCACCGCGGCGACGAGTTCGGCGTCCTCGCTGCCCGCCACCAGGCGCTCGGCCTCGTCCAGCCACCGCAGGTGCTCGCGGACCGGGCCGGGGCCGAAGCAGGGCAGCGACAGCGCCGCCATGCCGCGGGCGGCCAGCGCGGGACGGCGGCTCAGGTCGGGCACGGCCAGCTCGACGCAGGCCCGGCCCGCCTCGGTCGAGCCGACCTGGTTGATCAGCAGCACGCCGAGGTTGAGCCGCACCTCGCCGCGGCACGTCCGGCTCATCGCCGGGTCGGCCGACACCTCGCGCAGCCGTCGGACGGTGTGGTCGCGCACCACGCTCTGGAGCGCCAGCTTGCTCAGCCGCACCGCGAACGCGTCCTTCGCGGCACGCGGCAGCTCGGGGTCGGAGAGGGCGTCCTCCAGCAGCTGCACCGCCGGCGCGGTGTCGCCGACCACGGCGGCGTGCTCGGACGCGGCGGCCGTCGAGCCGACCCACGCGTCGAGGTCACCGGCGTGGCGGTGGTGGTGGGCGAGCCGCGCCAGTGGCGGATCGGGCCGCGCGGCCAGCGCCGCGGCGGCCCGCTCGTGCAGCGAGCGCCTGCGCGGACCGGGCAACGACGCGTAGGCCGCCTGCCTCGCCAACGGGTGGCGCAACGCGTACCGGCCAGGCGACACCTCGTGCAGGACGCCCGTGCGCAGGGCTTTCACCAGCGCGTCCGCCGTGTCCCTCGCGGGCAGGTCGGCCACGGCGGCGAGCACGTCCTCCGGGGCCGGCGCGTCGAGCACCGCCGCGGCCCGCACCACCCGCGTGACGGCCGGACCCAGCCTGGCCAGGTGGTCGGCCATCGTGTCCCGCAGCAGCACCGGCACGTGGACCCGGTCGGGCGGGCCGGGTCGCAGGGTGCCGAGGTCGACCGCGCCGTCGCGGACCTCCCGCAGCACCTCCTCCACCGCGAACGGGATGCCGGCCGTGCGGCGGTGCAGCTCGGCGGCCACGTCCTCGGGCACCTCCGGCACGCCCAGCAGCGCGCACGCCAGCTCGCGGACGTGCCCGGGCGTCAACGGCGTCAGGCGCAGCACCAGGTCGGCCAGGTGCGTCGGCGGCAGGTAGTCCTCCCGCCGGTAGGTCAGCACCAGCGACACCTCGCGCGGCGGGCAGGCCAGGAACCGCAGCAGCTCGTGCGTCCCCTCGTCCGCCCAGTGCACGTCCTCCAGCACGAGCACCGCGCGGCCCGGCACCGCGAGCAGTTCCCGCACCGCCCGGAACACCCGGTGCCGCTCGCTGCCCGCGTCCACCGCCGGCAGCGGCCCGGGCAGCAGGGGCGCGAGCTCGGGCAGCAACGGGTGCAGCGCACCGGTGATCGGCGGCAACGGGCCCGCGCCCACCACGTTCCGCAAGTGCCGCAACGCGTCCACCACCGGCCCGTAGGGCAGCGGCTCGCGCAACGGCCGGCACCGTCCCACCAGCACGGTCCGCCCCGCCACCGCCCGGTGCCCGAGCAGTTCGCGCACCAGGCGCGTCTTGCCCACCCCGGCCTCGCCCTCGACCAGCACCACGGTGGGCGACGCGCGGACCGCGCGGGCCAACGCGCCCAGCTCGACCTCCCGTCCGACGAACACGGCGGCAGGCGATGACGTCGTGTCGGGCGGCATGACCGGCACCGTACAACCCGCCGTGACCGCCCGACCACGGTTGTTTGGGTATACCCGCTGTTCGGCGCGCGCATTGTCCGCGGCGGGGCGGGGAGCGCATGGTCATCAGGTCCCCGACCGCCGGCCTCGACCAGGTCGCCCGGGGACTTCCCCCACCCCTGCACAGGCCGGCCACCGCGCCGGTCCGGAGGAACCATGCGCATCGCACCCCGTCTCGTGTCCGCGGTCGCGGCAGCCGGCGTCACCGCCGCGCTCGCCGTGACCGGCACGCCGGCGAACGCCGAGCCCAAGCTGTTGTCCCAACCCCCCGGCGCGACCGTCGTCGCCGACCGGTACATCGTCGTGCTCGACGACTCCACCGACCGCGCGGCCGTGCCCGGCCTGGCCGCCAAGTACGCCGGGCGCGTCAACCGGGTCTACGACTCGGCGCTGCGCGGCTTCTCCGTCCGACTGGACCGCGCGCAGGCCGCCCGGCTCGCCGCCGACCCCGCGGTGCACCACGTGGAGCCGGTCGTCGTGGGCCGTGCGTCGGACACCCAGCAGAACCCGCCGTCGTGGGGGTTGGACCGGGTCGACCAGCGCAGCCTGCCGCTGAGCGGGTCCTACACCTACGACACGATCGCGTCCAACGTCACCGCGTACGTGGTCGACAGCGGCGTCCGGATGACGCACCAGTCGTTCGGCGGGCGCGCCAAGAGCGGTTACGACTTCGTCGACAACGACTCCGACGCGAGCGACTGCCTCGGGCACGGCACGCACGTCGCCGGCACGATCGGCAGCTCCGCGTACGGCGTCGCGAAGGGCGTGAAGATCGTCTCGGTGCGCGTGCTCGACTGCAACGACAGCGCCACCACCGAGGACACGCTGGCGGGCATCGACTGGGTCACCCGCAACGCGGTCAAGCCCGCCGTGGCCAACTTCAGCCTCTACTTCGGCAGCTCCGCGCCCAGCGTCGAGTCCGCGATCAAGAACTCCATCGCGTCGGGCGTGGTCTGGTCGCTGTCGGGCAACAACCAGGGCGTCGACGCCTGCCAGACCTCGCCCGCGAAGGTGCCGGAGGCCATCACGGTCGGCAACACCACCAGCACCGACACCCGCAGCTCCACGTCCAACTACGGCCCCTGCCTGGACCTCTGGGCGCCGGGCACGAACATCGTCTCGGCGAGCCACCAGAGCGACACCGGCACCAGGACCATGACCGGCACCTCCATGGCCGCGCCGCACGTCGCCGGAGCCGCCGCCCTGTACCTGGCCGCCCACCCGTCGGCGAGCGCGCAGCAGGTCCGTGACGCCCTGGTGGCGCAGGCCGCCACGGTCACCATCGGCGACGGCCGCGCGGGATCGCCGAACAAGCTGCTCAACACCCTGGGCGACGCCACCCCTCCCCCGACCTGCGGCCCGTACCGCGCCACCGCCGACGTCGCCGTCCCGGACGCCGGCGCGGCCGTGACGAGCCCGATCACCGTCACGGGCTGCGAGGGCAACGCGCCCGCCACGCTCAAGGTCGACGTCGACATCCGCCACACCTGGCGCGGTGACCTGGTCGTGGACCTGCTGGCCCCGGACGGCACGGTCTACCCGCTCAAGCCGCGCAACGACGACGACAGCGCCGACAACGTGATCGCGACCTACACCGTGGACGCCTCGTCCGAGCCGGCCAACGGCACGTGGAAGCTGCGCGTGCGGGACGCGGTCGCCAACGACACCGGTTACCTCGACTCGTGGGCCCTGACGTTCTAGGACCGTCACGGCGCGGTCCGGTCTCCGACGGGGGCCGGACCGCGCCGCGTCCGCCTAGTCGTCCGGCGGCTCCCACCGCACCCCGTAGGCCAGGCCCGGCGTGAGGTCGCGGAACCTCAGGTGGATCTCGCCGGCCCGGTCCACCGGGTGGGGGTCGCCGAAGGCGGCCGGTGCGGCGACGTCGTGCGGCTGCGTGCCGTCCAGCGCCCACACGCGCGGCGGGGTGGAGCCGAAGCGGACCCGCAGGTCGAGCAGGTCGCACGGGTGCCGCGGCACGTGGACGAGGTACGTGCCGTGTCCCGCCGGCGGTCGGTAGCGGATCGCGAAGTCGTGGGACTGGCCGCCGGGGACCGGGGTCGGCACGGCCAGCGTCGGACCGGGCCGGTCGACCAGCGTGCCGCCGTAGAGCACCCGCACGTCGAGGTCGGGCCGGTCCAGCGGGAGCGGCGGGGTCAGCGGCAGCTCGCGCAGGCCGTCCCGGTCGGCGACGACCCGGTGCCGCTCGATCACCTCGGGCCGGGGCCGGTCCAGGGTCAGCACGGCGTGCAGCTCGGTGGTGCGCCACCCGCCCGACCGCCCGCCGGACCGGTCGCGCGGCCCGTCGACGGCCAGTTCGGCCAGGTGGTTGATGGCCTCGTCGACCCGGCGGCGGACCGTGCGCGGGTCGCGGTCCAGCCGGATCGCCGCCCAGTGCACGCGGTCCTGGTAGAGCGGGAGCCGGGCCTCGGCCTCGATCGCGAACGCCGCCCGCGTGGCCAGGCGCAGGTCCTCCGGCAGCCGCCCGGCCAGCTCGGTCAGCCTGTCCGACACCTTCCGGCGGATCGCGCCCGGCGCGTCGCCCTCGGTCACCCCGCACGTCGCGCGCAGGCTCGGACCCACCCGCTCCCCGATCCTGCCGGCCAGCACGCCGCGTCCCTTGCGGAGCGACTTCAGCTCCCGGACCAGGTCCACGTACGCGTTCATCGGCTCACCCCCGTCGATCTCCACGTGTTCTGCGGTGCAGGGTGCGGCCGGCCAGTGGACCGGTCGTGGACGGATCGTGGATGGCCTAGACGCGGTCGCGACGCCGTGCCGTCCAGGTCACCGCCACCGCCAGCGCGGTGCCCAGGCCGATGCCGTCCTGGCCGAGGAACACGCGGGACGTGCCGATCCGGTCGAGGGTGTCGCGGTCGACCGCGCCCAGGCCGTAGGCGACCACCGTCGGGCGGGACGCCCAGGCCGGGTCGGCCAGCGCGGCGAACGCCTCGGGCCAGGTCGCCTGGTCGGTGGGCCGTCCGTCGGAGGCGAAGAAGACGACCGGGCGGCGGACGCGGAGGCGGTGCGCCTTCAGCGTGCGCACGTCGTGGGCGATGGTCTCGCGCAGGAGCGCGAACGCGGGGCCGAAGTTGGTGCCGGTCCTGGGTCTGGACGCGCTCACCTCGGTCAGCTCCGCGGCGGGGCGCAGCGGTTGCAGCACGGTGGCCGCCGCGGCGAACCCGACCACGCAGACCCTGGTCAGCGCGGCTGCCGACGGGTCGGCGTGCACGGCGCCGCGGAACTCGCGCAGGCCCGCGTTCACCGCCGCGAGGTGGTCGGCCATCGAGAGCGACACGTCGCACACCACGTAGCACGGCAGCACGTCCGTGACCATCCTGCTCCTCCTTCTCACACCTTTTGCGGACCGGGCGGAGCGTGGCGGGTGCTTGTCTACCGAAGGTGGACTCAACGCGGATTCCGACACACGGACGGCCTCTTGTGCGACATGCGCCGTAGACATGAAGCTCGCGAACCGGGAGGCGGCGTGGAATTTCGGATGCTGGGTCCGCTGGAGGCGTGGCACGAAGGTGCTCGGTTGCCGCTGGGGGACCAGCAGCAGCGGTTCGTCCTCGTGGTGCTCCTGCTGCACGCGAACAAACCGGTGTCCACCGAGAAGTTGACCGAGATCGTGTGGGGCGGCAACCTCGACCGCCGCAACCTCGTGCGCGGCTACATCAACAAGCTGCGCAAGGCGTTCCAGGACGTCGACGGCGTGTTGATCGAGACGACGCCGACCGGCTACCTGCTGCGCGTCGACGACGACTGGCTCGACACCGTGCGGTTCGACCGGTTGCGCGCGGAGGCGGAGGCGGTGCGGGCCGACGACCCGCGCCGGGCGATCGCGCTGTTACGCGCGGCCGTCGACCTGTGGCGGGGCCGGTTCCTGGAGGACATCGACACCGACCGGGTCGGCGGCACCGAGGTGATGTCGCCGGACGACAGCTACTACGACGCGGTCGGCGACCTGTCCGAGCTGGAGCTGAACGCGGGCGACCACCGGTCGGTGCGGGACCGGCTGCGGCCGGTGGTGCGCACCGACCCGGCCCGGCAGAAGCACGCCGGGCTGCTCATGCGGGCGTTGATCGCGAACGGCGACCGGACCGAGGCGATCCGGGTCTTCCACGCCACCGAGGCCGCGCTGGCCGAGCAGGGCTGGGAGCCGGGACCGCAGCTGCGCAAGCTCGCCGCCCGCGCGGAACGCGGTGAGCCGACCAGCTCGCTGCCGTCGCGGCCGGGCGGGTTCACCGGTCGTGACGCGGAGCTGGACGCGATCGAGGCGGTCGCCGCGACACCGGGCGAGCGGCGCGCGGTGTGGGTGAGCGGCGGGCCGGGCGTGGGCAAGACCGGGCTGGCCGTGGAGGCGGCGCACCGGCTGCGGCACCGGTTCCCGGACGGGCAGCTGCTCGTGCGGCTCAACGGGTACACGCCGAACGTGTCGCCGACGACGGTGTCGGACGCGTTGACGCAGCTCCTGGTCGAGCTGGGCGTGCCGCCCGAGCAGATCCCGGCGTCGGTGAACCGGAAGTTCACGCTGTACCAGACGGAGCTGTACGGCACCCGGACGCTGGTCGTGCTGGACAACGCGCACTCGCCGGAGCAGGTGCGGTCGCTGCTGCCGGAGGAGTCGGGCTGCTTCGCGATCGTGACCAGCAGGCGGGTGGGCGAGCCCGACACCGGCGAGCACCTGCGGCTGCTCGAACTGCCGCCCGACGACGCGTCCGCGCTGTTCCGCACGCTGGCGGGCCCGCTGCGGCTGCGCGGGCGGTCGGCCGAGGTCGCGGACGTGGTCAAGCGGTGCGGGTACATGCCGATGCAGATCCGGTTGGCCGCGGCGCTGTTCCGCCGGCACGACCGGTGGCCGCTGGAGCACCTGTTGGGGCAGTTGGAGGAGACCGGGCCGTGGCCCGCGGACGCCAACGGCGGGGACGGGGCCGTGGTGCGGGTGTCGTACCTGCAGCTCGGCGGGGCGCAGCGGGAGGTGTTCCGGCTGTTCGGGCACCTGCCGGGACCGGACCTCGACGTGGCGGGCGCGGCGGCGCTGGCGGCCCGTGACGTCGCGGGCGTCCGCGCGCTGCTCGACGACCTGCACGAGGTGTGCCTGCTGGAGGAGGTGGCGCCCGACCGGTACCGGATGCTGGACCCGCTCAAGGAGTTCGCGGCGGCCGAGCCGTCGCCGACGACGCCGACCGAGCGGGCGGACGCCCTGCTGCGGCTGCTCGACTTCTACCTGGTCGGCCTGACCGAGGCGGTGGGCGCCGCCTACCCGTTCGACCGCGCGATGCTGCCCCCGGTGCACCGCACCAGCCGGGTCGTCCCGACCTTCGCGGACCGGCAGGACGCGACCGCCTGGATCGCCGCCGAGCGGGACAACCTCGTGGCCGCCATCCGCTGCGCCGCCGAACGCGAGCTGCCCGGTCACGTGTGGCGGCTGGCGGTGCTGATCTGGCGCCACTTCCACACCACCAGCCGGTTCGAGGACTGGGTCGAGACCGTGGAGCTGGCCTGGGAGACCGTGCGCACCGCGCCGGCCGAGGAGCACGGCCGCGCCCACGTGCTGCTGCGGCTGGCCACCGCCTACGACCGGCTCGGGCGGTTGGAGGAGGCGCTGGAGGTGGCCACCCGCGCGCTGCCGGTCTGGGAAGGGCTCGGCGACGTGCCCGGCCAGGCGGCCACGTCGGGCATGCTCGCCATCTCCCTGATGCAACTGGGCCGGCACGCCGAGGCGATCGAGCGCTTCGAGGACGCGCTGGACAAGTGCGAGCGGTGCGGCGACCGGCGCGGCCAGGCGCATGCGTTGAGCAATCTCGGCGTGCTGAACGAGGAACGCGGCAACCTCGACCTGGCGCTGCGGCAGCACCGGGCCGCCGTGCCGATCCTGCGCGAGGTCGACCACCGGCAGGGGCTGGCGCACGCGTTGAACAACCTCGGCACGGTGCAGCAGCGGCTGGGGCTGGCCGACGAGGCGCTGGCCGCCCACCTGGAGGCGCACGACCTGGCCGTCGAGCTCGGCGACGACAGCCTGGCCGCCTACGCGTTGAACTACATCGGCAACGTGCACCGGTCGCAGGCCAGGCTCGCCGAAGCCGCGCACCACCACGAGCTCGCCAAGGCTGCCGCGGCCGGCGTGTCCAACACCGACCTGCGCACCCGGCTGTTCCTCGACCGCGCCGCGACCGCGCAGGCGGGCGGCGACCGGTCCGGCGCGCTGGACGCCTACCGGTCGGCGCTGGACCTCGCGACCGGCGCGGGCAACCGCGGCCACGCCGCCCGCGCCCACCGCGGCGTCGCCCGGACGCTGCACGCGCTGGGGCGGCACGCGGACGCCGCCGTCCACTGGGACGCGGCCGAGGCCGAGTTCGTCGCGCTCGGCCAGCCCGAGGCGGACGAGGTCCGGGCCGAGCACGGGAGCCTGACCTGCGCGTGCCGGTGAACGGCGTGGTGCCCGACGGGTCGCCGGTCGCGCGACCCGCCGGGCACCCGCGTGGTCAGTACCGCTGTCGCAGCACGCGCCGCAGCTCGGGGTAGACCTCCCGGACCGCGCCGTGGTTGTGCCACCGGCCGAGGGTCCGGGACAGCTCCCGCAGGTCGGCCCGCACGGTCGCCGAGTCGACGTGCGCCACGTCGTCGAGCGTGCCCGCCAGCGTCACGCAGCTCTGGTCGACCTCGCCGGCGAGCGCGAGGGCGAGCGAGCGCCGGGTGCCGAACCTGGCCCGCGACCGGCGGGACGCGGCGGGCAACCGGGTCAGCTCCCGGTCCAGCACGGTCGCCGACTCCAGCGTCCGGCCGAGGTCGCACAGCGACCACCCCCTGGCCAGTTCCGCCGGGTCCGGCGCGGTCGAGCCGAGCACGGGGTACGCCGCGGTGTCCGCGCCGGATTCGCCGAGGAGGTGTGCGGCGCGGTCCATCGCGCGGTCGAACGCGTCGCGGTCACCCGCCAAGGCGTGCCCCTGCGCCTCCCGGCGGGACGCCAGGCCCCGCGTCCGCGGGCTCGCCCGGTCGATCTCCTGCGCCTGCCGGGCCAGCTCGATCGTCCCGTCGGCGTCCTGCCGGTACAGCGCGAGCCCGGCCTCCCGGACGAACGCGTAGCTCACGATCTCCCGGTCGCCGCCCGCCCGCGCCAGTTCGGAGGCGTGCCTGGTCCACGACAGCGCGCGCTGCTCGTCACCCGCCTCCTGGTTCATCCAGCCCGTGTACTCGGCGATCCGCGCGGCGAGCAGCAGCAGCCGCCCGCGGACCGGCTCGGGGTTCTCGTGCGCGAGCGCGTGCACCGTCCGCAGCAGCGCGACCAGCGGTTCGAGGACGACGACGGGGCTGGTCTGCATGCCCAGGGAGCGCAGGTGCTCGAACGAGGTCCGCATCCCCTCCACCACCCGCTCGTCCGGCGCGGGCCGCGGCCCGCCCGCGAGCGCCATCCCGAGCACCGTGCCCGTGCCGGCGACCAGCACCTGGCGGCGGTCGAGCGTGAGCCCGGCCTCGGCGACCCGCTCGACGGCCTGGTCTCGTGCCGCGCGCGCCGCCTCGATGAGGGCGCCGCCCGCGTCCAGCACGCCGTCGCACAGCCGCGCCATGGTGTCGTGCGGCAGCTTCAGGTCGTTCTCGATCTTGCTGAGGTGACCTTTGCTGTAGTGCACGCGCTTGGCCAGCTGCCCTATCGACAGGCCCGCGGCAATGCGGCATTCACGGAGTAATTCACCAAACGATCCGGTCACCTGAGCCTCCTGGTCCGGCTGACGTCGAGTACACCACCGCGCCCGGTCCGGCGCAATCGCCCGGCCGCCCGCGGGAATTCCGCGGACGACCGGGCGCATTTGTGCGGTCACCCGTACCACGGGTTGCCGTCGGGCCCGACGGTGACGGTGGTGGTGACCGGCGGCGGGCACTCCTCGAACGGCGCGGCGGACGCGCCGCCACCGGACGTGAACACCGCGACCACGGCGCCCAGCACAGCCAGCGAGAAACCGGCCTTGGCCACGAAACCTGACCTGAAAATGGACACGACAATCCTCCACAGCGACTCGGTGAATGTTTGCCGGGGCGTTTCGAATTCATTTCCCCTGACACCGACAATGATTCACCGGCAGCCGGCGGCCCACCAGGTGTTGCCCGTTTCCCGACCGCGCGGGCAACGGGCGGCGGTCCGGCATCCACTCTTCGTCCACTTCTGGTCGACACGCGGTGCGGATGCTGTGCGCGGCAGACCGGGCCGGCACCGCGCCGGCGTGAACAGGGAGGTTCGGTTGTGAGCGAGTACGACGTCGCCGTGTCGTTCGCGGAGGAGCAGCGCTCCACCGTCGAGGAGGTGGTCGAGGCGTTCCGGCAGCGCGGCCTGACCGTGCTGCACGGGCCCGAGCAGACCCACGAGTGGTGGGCGCACAAGGAGGGCGGCGACCTGCCGGACGCGCGGGTGCGGTTCTTCGTCCCGTTCGTGTCGGAGGTGGACGACTTCACCACGGCCGCCCTGCGCGCGGTCAAGGCAGGCGCCGAGCACGTGCTGCCGGTCCTGCTCGGTGACGTGGCCGTGCCGCCGGAGCTGCTGCACCCGCACGTGGCCTACGTGCGCGGCACGCGGCCGGAGCAGCTGACCGAGGCGCTCGTCGCCCGGATCGAGTCCGCCGAGGCGGTCGGGTCGGCACGCGCGCTGGTCGCCGAGGTGGTGCGGGAGGTCAAGGGCGTCACCGCGGCGGAGGAGGAGCCGGAGCCGGTCGTGCCCGCCACCTTCAGCCGCTACGCCGAGCAGGACGCGACGCTGCGCTACCTGGGCGAGCAGTTCGCCGCGGCGCTGCCGGGGCTGGCGCGGCGCGGGTTCGTCGGCACCGCGCACGTCGGCGACACGCGGATCGCGGTGCGGGTCGAGCGCGCGGGCGACACCGTGTACGCGCTGGACGTCCAGCGGGGCGGGATCGGCGGCGACGAGACGGTGAACTTCGTCGTCGGCAAGCAGGAGGGCGGCGCGCTCACCAACGGCTGGGCGCGTCCCGTCTACGACACCGGCGTGGGCGCGGCCGTGCTGGAGGTGCACGACTTCTCGGTGCTCGGCGGCGGTGGCACGCCCCGCGCCTACCGGCGGGAGGACCTGTTCACCGCGCTCTGGCAGCGGATCGAGTCGGCCCTCGCCTCGACCGTCGGCTGACCGCGCACGCGAGAGCGCTCCCCACCCTTCCCGGGCGGGGAGCGCTCCTGCTCGTCAGGCCTGGCCGTCGCGGGCCCGGTCCAGCACTTCCTCCAAGCGCAGCGGGCTCGGCGGGTGGTGGCTCAGGCACAGCGGCGTCCGCATCCGGCGGAACCCGAAGGTCTCCCCCGTGACGTAGAACTGCCCGCGTTCCAGCCGCGAGATGTCACCGACCGCGCTGCCCTTGGCCCTGGCCATCTCGGTCGCCGCGTTGATCTGCGCCGGGCTGTTCAGCCTGCCGAAGAACTGCGTGGTGGCGTTGCCGACGACCTGGTTGTGCACGCCCTTCGGCGCCTGGGTGGCGAACAGCAGGCCCAACCCGTACTTGCGGGCCTGCGAGGCCAGCAGGATCGTGCTCTGCGTGCTCGCCGTCCACCCGCTCGACGGCGCGATCGTCTGCGCCTCGTCCATCACGACCAGCCCACCGAGCGGCCGGTCCACCGCCGGGTTGCGCTTGATCCAGGCGAACACCTCGAGCTGGAGCTGGCTGACGAACCCCTGCTTCTGCTCCTCCGACGGCAACCCGACGAAGCTGACCACCGAGATCCGCGCCCGCTTCCCCGCTGTCGGGGTGAGGAGCACCGCCGGGTCCGTCGGCTCGCCCGCACCGCCGAGCAACGGGTCGTTGACCATCGCGGCCCGCAACGTCTCCGCCAGGTCCGCCGCCGTCGCACGGGCGGTGCTGAGCGTGCTCACCCCCTCCGGCAGGTCCGCCAGCACCTCCACGAAGTCCGCCAGGTCACGCCCGTCGGTGTGCGCGTAGTGCGTCAACGCCTCTTTCAACACCGCCCGCCCCCGGGCGGCGGACTTCGAGTCCCCACCGACCTTCGCGTGCGGCGCCAGTCGCGCCACGGCCGCCCCGATCGCCGCCGTGAACTCGTCCGCGTCCGCCCGCACTTCGGCGAAGTCCGGCAACGGGTGGAAGCTGAGCGGACGCCCACTGGCCCGACCGGGCGTCCACACCACCACCTCGGTGTTCGCCAGGTACTCGGCCGCGCTGCTCTCGTCGCCCGGCAACCAGTCAGCCGGCGGCTCCGGCCACGCGTCACCCAGCCGCGCCAGGTCGTTGTTCGGGTCCAGCACGATCGCCGACACCCCCCGCAGGGCGCACTCCTCGACGATCCGCCGCAACAGCACGGTCTTCCCGCTGCCGGAACCCGCGAACACGATGGCGTGCTTGCGCAGCGACTCCAACTCGATGCGGATCTCACCGTCGAGGCCGAGCACGATCTCCGTCGGCGACGGTGGCCCGACCGGCCTCGTTCCCGGCTCCGGCTCTGGCTCCTGCTCCGGCGGGGGCCGCGTCTCCTGGTGGCCTGCCGCGGAGCGATCGGACCCGGGCAGGACCTCCCGGAGGAACGTCGTGCGGGATGCGGGCTTGCGCGCCACCAGCCAGGACAGCAACTGGTGCGTCTGCGAGGACAACATCTCCCGAAGCGCGCTCAACGTCCGCAAGTCGTCGTCCGAAATCTCGACCCGCCGACCACCCGCCTGCTCCAACTGCGCGACCTCGGCCCTGGTCTTAGCGCCGGTCCACCCCTTGCCGCCGTTGTACATCAGGACCAAGTGCCGTTTCGGCGTGCCGAAGCGGGCCTCGTCGCGAACCTTGCGCAGCCGGCGGAGCACGTGGTTGCCGTGGCTGCTCGCGATGAGCCGGAACCCCCACCGCTCCTCGGTGTCCAGGTTCTCGTTCACCGTGCGGCGCAGCAGGGCGTGCGGGTAGGCACCGCCCTCGAGCTGCTCGGCCTGCCACGCCATGTCGTCGTTGCCGACCTCGTTGATCCACGACTTGAGCCCCGCGAGCAGCAACGCCGGCATCACCTCGTCCTCGTTGTGCTGCTTCAACTCGGCGGCCGAGACCTCGGCCTTCTCCCGCAGCCGCTCGAACCGGACGTCGAACTCCTGGAGGTAGTCCGGCTCCGGCCCCTCGGGCTGGGGCGGCCGTGGCGGCTCGCCTGGCTTCTCGTCGAAGGACGTCAACTCGCGGATCTCGCCGTACAGGCAGGACTCGGCGTGCGCGTGGATGCTCCGGAGCAGCTGGCGCGGTGTGCGGGAGACCCATCCCTCGAAGGCGCTCGCCGCCACCGGCCAGGTCGCGTGCGGTGGTGTGACGTCGTTGCGCCGGTACACGTCCGCGAGCCACCGCTCGACCAGCGCGCGACCGACCGCCGGGTCCACGATCGCACCGAGGATCGGCGTTTCGGCGAACCGGTCGAAGACCGTGTCGCTCGCGATGCCCTGCAGCTTCTTCCAGGTGTTCGGCAGGCAGGCGACGATCGACAGGGTCCGCCGGGTCTTCTCCCGCAGCTTCATCAGCCCGTCGGCGATGAGCGCGAGTTCGTTCTTCAGCTCGGCCTTCACCACCTGCGCGTCGGTCTCGTCCTGGTCGATGTTGACGAGGGTGTCCAACTGGTCCACCGCGATCACGCACGGCCCGGTCATGGCCAGGACGCGCGAGATGTCCCGCACCAGCACCTGCGGCTGCTTCGACCTGGGCAGGAGGCCCCACTCGCGGCTCCCCTCCGCCAAGCCCAGGAGGTGTGACATGCCGATGTTCACGTGCTTGGAGCCGTAGAGCACCAACGCCCGGATCGTGTCCTCGCACTCGGACGCGATCCGGCCGTCCACCTCACGCAGGTGGTTGAGGAACACGTCCAAATCGTGAGGCGTCAACGGGCCGGCGCCCGTGATCGCCCCGGCCACCGTCGGGGACACGCCCGCCGCCTCGCACAGCTGCCGCAGCAGCAGGGTGAGCTGCAGCTCGCCGTCGTCCGTGGTCCGGCGCAGCTCGCTGCGCATCGCCTCGGCGACGTCGTTCCAGAACTCCTGCCCGGTGGTCAGCTCGACCAGGAAGAAGTAGCCGCCTTCGCGCTGGACCATGCGGCGCACCGAGCCCAGCAGATGTGTCTTGCCGACCCCCTTGCGCCCTTGGAGCACCAAGCCGATGGGGCTGGGGCCGGTGCTGTCCCTGGCGTCCGCGATGCCGGCCCTGATGCGGTCCACGGCCTTGACGTGGAGACCGTCCACGTGCGACGGCGAGGTCTGCCAGACGTCGTCCGGCGTCTCCGCGGAGTTGAACCGGAGCGTGGCCAGTGCCTTGCGCTGTTGCTCGCTCATGATTCCTCGATCGCCACCAGGTGGTTGTCCTCGCCGGCGACCCGGACCGCGGCGGCGTGGTCAGCGTCGGTCAACACCTTGCGGTTGGAATCGGGAGCGAGGTGAACCGTGCCGGTCTTGACCATCTCCAGCAGGACCGCGTCGACCTCGTGCTTCTCCGCGCCGTTGAGCTTGGGGCGCAGCTTCGCCAGGCGGACCCAGTCCTGCGGCTTGACCGACAGCTCCAGGTAGGCGGCCCGGATGACCGACTCCAGATCCGCGCCGTCCCGGAACACCTCGGCCAGGGTGTTCCGCCGCTGGTGGTAGCGGACGAAGCGCTGCAGCGCCGAGAACTGCGCCCGCGACAGCGGGCCCGACTTGGACGGCGGTTCGCCCGCGGCCAAGTCGTCCATGCACCAGGCGATCCCCTCGTCGGTGATCCGGTGCCAGAGCCGGTTCTTCTCCTTCCACGACTGGAGGAGGCCGATGTCGTTCAGCCTCTCGCGGCCGTCCTTGCCGAGCCTGACCTTGAGGTCCCGGTCCAGCTCCACGTTGGGCACATCGCGGTTCTCCAGCATCAGCACGATCAGCGCTGCTCGTTCGTCGTTCCCGAACTTCTCCGGCATTGCGCCGCCTTTCAGTTGGTGGACGCGTCGATCCGACGGTCGATCCGGTCCAGGAGGGTGTTGATGTCGGTCAGCAGGCCTTGGGACGCGATGAACCGGCCGTCGTCCGCGTGCGACTTGGACAGCACGCCGAGGTCGGCCGACAGGTCCCGCAACGCCGCCAAATCGCCGTTGTCGAGCGCGGTCGCCATGTCGTGCACGGTCTGCTCGACCAGCGACAACCGGCCGACCGACGGCAACCGGTCCGGCACGGCGCGCAGCGCGGACGCCGCGTTCCGCAACGCTTCCCGGTCGCGGTCGACCTCGCCGGCGCGCGTGCCGGTGATCAGGTCGTGCAGTTCCCGCGCCACGCCCGGCTCGAATCGCAGGTGACGGAGGTTGCGCAGGAAGCCGGGCAGGTTGTCGGGGTCGGTGCCGTCGGTCAGCACGCAGAACAGCCGCCGCTGCCCACCGTCCGGCCCGATGGTGTGCCGCAGGAACCGCTCCACCTCGGTGACCTGCCACCGGCTCAACCCGCCGTCCACCACCAGGCACAGGTGTTCGGCCAGCTCACTGGTCTTGTCGAGGATCTCCAGGTCACCGGACGAAGACCGCTCGACCTTCACGTCGAGGTCGCGCAGTTCCTCGACCAGGCGGTCCGCGAGGTGCAGCGTGGACCGGGGGCTGGAGACCAGCAGGTCGAGTGAGAAGTCCCGCCGGCGGTCGCGGGCCGATGCCACGTAGGCGTCCCGGTTGTCGGCCAGCAGGTCGGTGCGGTCGAACTGCTGCGCGAGCACGGCGGCCACCGTCTCCAGGGCGAACGAGACCTGACCCGCCGAGGGGACCTTCTCCTGGAGCACGGACAATTGCTCGCCGAAGCTCCAGTGGGAGACGTAGGGCACCGTGAAGTGCCGCAGCGCCAACTCCTCCGACATGCCCTTGACCAGCCAGTTGCCGAACAGCGGCGCGACGACCTCGGCACACCGACGCTGCCACTTCTCGGCCTGCTCGTACTCCACCCGGTTGTCCAGCCGCGACAGGATCGGCAGCACGAGGTGACGCGGCCGGTCGTAGGGCAGGCGGTCCCGGGCGGCGTCGGCGCGGTGCACGACGTCCACGACGTCCTTGAGGTTCTGCTCGTTGGCGGTGAACAGGACGGCCAGCCGATCCGGCAACTGCGCCGTGCAGATCCCGGCGATGTCCGAGATGCCGGTACGGCTGTCGATCAGCACGAAGTCGTAGTCCTCGACCCACTGGTCCCGGCAGCGCTCGAGGAAGGTCGCGAACTCGCGTTCGTAGAGGTTCTCCCAGTCGATGCTCTGCATCCGCGCCATGTAGGAGCTGTCGTCGCGACCTGCCGCCAGCAGCGCCAGGGTGTTGCCCTCGACCGAGAGGCGGACGGCGTGCGCACGGGGCTCCTTCGCCCCCGCGAGGAAGTCGTGGGCGAGGTCGATCACGCCGCCTTCGGGTTCCTCGGGCATCACCGACCGGAAGTAGTGGTGCAGGCCCGGTGCTTCCAGGTCCCAGTCGACGGCGAGCACGCGGTAGCCCCAACGGGCCAGCAGCACGGCGACGTTGGCCAGCGTGAAGCTCCGCCCGACCCCGCCTTTGTAGGAGTAGAACGTGATGACGGTCCCGGTGGCCATCAGAACCTCGGTATCAGAGGCGTCGGGGGGAGCACGGGTTCGGGCGGCGTCACGTCCGGCCAGTCGGGGCGCCACGGCGGCACCTGCTTGAGCAGTTCGACCAAGTCGGCCGCAACCCGGTTGACCTCGCGGTGGAAGTAGACGAACTCGCGGGTCTCCTGATACGGCGGGTCCGGGTGCGCGAATTCCTTGAAGTCCTGCCAGGAACGCACCTTCCCCTCCAGCGGGAAGTTGTCCGAATCCGAGTACAGGATGGGGTAGACCAGGCCCAGCGGCTGCTCCGCGCTGGCCAGTCCCAGCATCCTCTCCCTTTCCAACATGCTGTACCACTCGGCCATGCACCACCTCGACTCGAAGTAGTGCGGGGTGAGCAGTTGGATCATGACTTTGCTGTGCCGCAAGGCGTGTTGCAGGCTGGAAGGCCAGTGCACGGCACGTGACATCGTCTTGTCGACGTACACCTTCGGCGTGGGCGCCAACTGGTCCGCCAAGCACTCCAGCAGCTTCTGGTGGAAGTGGTTCAGCAGCCATTTCTGGACGCTGCCGCGACGGGCGTAACTGATGAAGAAATCGAACTTGTAGCCGGACACGCGACAGATGATTGCAGTGGCCGCGCGCAGAAAAAAGACAAAAAAGTGGGCAAAGTCCGCCGTACTGGCCAAAAAGTGGACAAATGCGCTCGCGACGCCGACCTCCCGCCGACTCCGGACCACCTCGACACCCGGCCGGTTGACAGCGCCCGCCCGCCTCCGGAGAATCGCGGAAAGCGCTTTCCCGTCGCCGTGGGGCGCGTGTCCGGCAACGAAGGGAGCACCCCTCGGTGACCGCCTCCTCCCGAGGGCACCACGACCCCGGCGAACCCGCCCTCCGCGCCCTCGCCCGCCTGTTCCGCCCGCACCGGCGGCACCTGGCCGGCGCGCTGGCCGTGTTCGTGGTCAAGCACAGCCCGTTCTGGCTGCTCCCGCTGATCACGGCCACCATCGTCGACACCGTGGTGCAGCACCTGCCGCTGGCCGGGATGTGGGTCGCCACCGGCCTGATCATGCTGATCCTGGTCGTCAACTACCCGTTGCACCTGCTCTACGTCCGCCTGCTGCACGGCAGCGTGCGGCGGGCGGGCACGTCGCTGCGGTCGGCGTTGTGCACCCGGTTGCAGGAGCTGTCCATCGGCTACCACAACCGCACCGGCGCGGGCGTGCTCCAGGCGAAGGTCGTCCGCGACGTCGAGACCGTCGAGCAGATGGTGCAGCAGACGACCGACACCGGGCTGAGCGCGGTCACCGTCCTGATCGGCGGCTTGACCATCGTCGGCGTCCGGGCGCCCCACTTCCTGCCGCTGCTGCTGGTGATCGTGCCGCTGGCGGCACTGGTGGTGATGCGCCTGCGCACCCGCCTGCGCGACCACAACGAGGTGTTCCGCCAGGACGTGGAGCACCTGGCCGCCCGGGTGAACGAGATGGCGCAGCTGATCCCGGTCACCCGCGCGCACGGCCTGGAGGGCCACGCCCTGCGGCGGATGGACCACACCCTGCGCAGGGTCCTGACGTCCGGGATGCGGTTGGACCTGCTCAACGGCCGGGTGGCGTCGCTGTCGTGGGTGTTCCTGAACATCCTCGGCGTGCTGTTCCTGACCGCCTCCGCCCTGGTCGCCTACCACGGCGCCTGGGGCATCACGGCCGGCGACGTGGTCATGCTCAGCGCCTTCCTGACCACGTCCACCACGTCGCTGGCCACGTTGATGAGCCTGGCGCCGGTGATCTCCAAGGGTTTGGAGTCGATCCGCTCGGCGGGCGAGGTGCTGCGCACCCCGGACCTGGAGGACAACAAGGGCAAGGCCGAGGTCGCTCACGTCGGCGGCGCGGTCGAGTTCCAGGCCGTCGCCCACGCCTACGCCGGGACGGGCCGTGCGGCGGTGCGCGACTTCACCTTCTCCGTCGCCCCCGGCGAGACCGTCGCGCTGGTCGGCCCCTCCGGCGCGGGCAAGTCCACGGTGCTCAACCTGCTCGTCGGCTTCATCCGCCCCACGTCGGGCCGGATCCTCCTGGACGGCGTCGACATGGCAGGCCTGGACCTGCGCAGCTACCGGCGGTTCATCTCGGTCGTGCCGCAGGAGCCGATCCTGTTCGACGGCACGGTCCGCGAGAAGGTCGCCTTCGGCCTGCCCGACGCCGACGACGCCGCGATCAGGACGGCCCTGCGCGACGCCAACGCCCTCGACTTCGTCGAGCACCTGCCGGGCGGCCTGGAGGCAGCGGTCGGCGACCGCGGCGCCCACCTGTCCGGCGGCCGGCGACAACGCCTCGTCATCGCCCGCGCCCTGCTGCGCGACCCCCGCGTGCTCATCCTGGACGAGGCCACCTCCGCCCTGGACACCCACTCCGAGGCCCAGGTCCACCAGGCGCTGACGAGGCTGGTCCGCGGCCGGACGACGTTCGTGGTGGCACACCGCCTGTCCACCATCCGCGACGCCGACCGGATCGTCGTCATGCAGGACGGCGCGATCCGGGAGATCGGCTCCCACGACGAACTGCTGCACGCCGACGGCCCTTACGCCCGCCTGCACGCGGGCCGTTCAGCGGCCGTGCCGGAGGCGGCGGTCCGCGAGGAACCTATTCGGTGAACATCGTGAACGAGCGCGCCCTGTCGAAGCGCTTGGCGGCGAGGTCGTCGAGACTCATCAGGAAGCAGCCGTAGTAGTAGTCGCTTTCGGTGTGGAACTGGGCCAGCGGCACCCATTCCCGGATCAACCGGTGCTCCTCCGCCCTGAGCAAGCGGAATCGCTCCGCCCTCGGGAGGTCGCGGAAGGCTCCATGCCGGCGCACGAGGTCGGCACGCGCCATCCGCGTCCACGGCGTGTCCAGACCGCCGATCGCCGTGCAGTGCCCGCCCAGGCGCAGCGTGGCGCTCCGGTCCGGCGCCGGCCAGAGGTCGTCGACCAGCTCGCACAGCAAGTCGAGGTGCTCCAGCTCGTCGAACAACTGCTTCACGACATCGGACTCCAACGTGACATCGCGCTCTTCCACCCATTCCGGCAGCTCCGGTTCTACCCACGCGGAAAGCCGGTGCTCCGGGACCAGGAACGGGATGTCCTCGTGGAAGAACCGCTCCCCGTCGTGGCCGGGCGGCGCCGGCGCCACCACCGTGTCCGTGCCCGCCGGCACGTACAGGACCCGCGCGGCCCCCGGCCCGTCCGCGTCGGCCTGAGCCTCCAGGTCGTCCTCGTGGTGCAGGAAGAAGAGCAACGAGCCGTCCGCCGGCATGGGAAGCCCCTCGACCCGCGGCAGGACCGCGCAGTCGACGGAGGCGATGAACGGCAACGGCGACCCGTTCCCCGGCCACTCCACGCCCACCGGCAGCCGCGGGAGTCCTCCCCTCTGCCCTGCGGCCTCCTCGTCGGGCCCACCACCACCCAGGCGGATCGCGAACCGGAGCTGGTCGGCGAACTTGCCGACCTCGCCGTCCGGGACACCCCGCTCGATCGCCGCGCGGCGGAACTGCTCGTAACGGTCCATGGCGCAGCATGATCGCAGAGCGCGCCCCGAAGCCTCGGCACCCTGGGCGCGGAGGGTGGCATCGCCGCCCACCCACGTCAGGACGGCGGTCGCCTGGTACCGGAGCCCCGGGTGCCCGGCGCGACGAGGGTGCTCGGATCGAGCGCCGCCTTCACCCTCGCGCGCAAGCCGCGCTCGGCCAGGCCGCGCCGCACGGCCGCCACCGCGTCCCAGGACTGCCGTCGCGCCTCGGGGTGGGGCCGGGCGCCGGACCACAACGCGAGGTCCACCGTGGCGCCGAGGGCGAGCAACGCGTCCACTGTGGACGGGAAGCCCGCCGCCGCCAGGTCGCGCGGTGTCATGCCGACGGTGAACACGACCCCGTGCTCGCGCATCCGGTCCCGCGCCTCGTGCCAGGCGCCGAGCACCGCGCCCGTTCCCGGCCTGCGCCGCCTGCGCCAGGCACGCACCCGCTTGGCCAGCGGAACCCCGACCACCCACCCGACGGCAGGCACGACCGGCACGAGCACCAGCAGCAGCCACGGCACCCGGACCGGCGCGCCCTCCGGCTCGTCGGCCCGGTCCGACGGCGCGACCGGCGCGTCCTGGAGCTGCTCCGATGGCGGCAGCTCCTCCCGCGCCCGCGCCACGGCCGCCGTGAGCCCGTCGCCGGTGTTCCCGCTCTCGTCGACGGCACCGTACGGATCCATCGGCACCCAGCCGACACCGGCCACCGCGACCTCGGGCCACGCCAGCACATCCCGGTTGCGCACGACGTAGTCCCCGCCGTCGCCCGCGGGGGTCCGGTAGCCGACGACCAGCCGCACGGGGATGCCGGTCATCCTGGCCAACGCCACGTACGAGGCCGCGAACTGCTCGCTCGTCCCCTGCTTGGTGTCCACCAGGAACCGCCGCAGTTGCGGCCAGCCGTGCCCGCCCGGCACGTCGGCGCCCGCCGCCAGCTTGTAGTTCTCCTTGAAGAACCGCTCCAGCACCAACGCGGACTGGAAGCTCGGGCGCATGCCCTGCACCGCTCGGGAGGCCAGCCCCTGGACCTCGGCGGGTGGCGTGCCCACGCCTTCGACGCCGCCCTCCGCGTACGGGTCCAGCGCCGCGCCACCGAGGCCCGCGGCACCCGCCTCCGGTTCCCACCAGCCCAGCGAGTACTCCGCGGTGGCGTCCACCGCGCGTTGCGCCAGCAGGGAACCCTGCGACTCCTCGACCAGCGGGTCGACGCCCACCACCGCGGCGGGCCAGGTCTGGCTGGGCAGCCAGCGGTTGCCGTCCTCCCGCAGGGTGATCGTCGCGTCACGCCGCCGCACCGGCACGGTGACGACCGGTCCGGGCGCGAGTTCCGTGCCCAACCTGCGGTAACGCGCGCCGGGCGTCCAGTTCACGCCGTCGAACCCCGACAGCACCACGACCGGCCACCGCTCGGCCCGCGCGCCCCGCACGGTGAACACCGGGACGTCGGGGTGCGCGAGCCGGTAGGCGACCTCGTCCAACGGGCTGGCGACCCGGGCGTCCACCCGCGCCGCCTGGTCCTGCTTGAGCGAGTGCCCGGGTGGCGGTGGCGGGACGAGCAGACCGACCCCGGCCGCCAGCGCCACGCCGAGCACCACCGCGGGCACCGCGAGCGCGACCGCGGACTTCTCCCGCCGGCTCACCGCGAGCAACGCCCCGGCGACCGCCGCGTACCCGAGCGCGCCCACGACGGCCGCGAAGCCCGACAACGCGAGGTAGAGCTGGCTCACCACGACCACGGCGAGGCTCGGGACGAGCGCGGGCAACGGCTTGCGCAGCACGAGGAGCAGCTCGACGCCGACCACGCCGGCCAGCAGCACGAGCAGCGGCACGAAGAGCAGCAACTCCGGATCGGGGCGCGCCGGCCAGGTCGACTGCAACGCGAGCTGCCACGACTCGGTGACCCCCGACCGCAACGCGGCGAGCGTGGCGCCGGTCGGCAGCCCGGCCACCGTGGTCGGGAACAACACCGCCTCGGTGATGCCCAGCAGCCCCGCCAGCACCGCGAGCACCGATCGCCAGGTGGCCACCGCGGGCAGGCGCTCGCAGAGCGCGACGACGGCGAACGCCGGCACGACCGCGGCGGCGATCGGCAGCAGCAGCGCCGTGATCCCGAACACCGGCGCGAAGAACAACCCGGCGACCGCAGCCGCCAGCAACACGCACACGACGGGCGTCTTCACCGCGCCACCTCGTTCCAGCGCCGCACGCCGTGGCGCGCATCGGTCGCCGTGATCACCAGCGCGGACGGGATCACCGCCGCGCCACCACCGCCGAGCGCCACGACGTACACCGACGAGTAACGCGAACGCAGCCCGGCGAGCGCGCCGAGGTCCGCGACGCCGGAGGTCACCACGGTGAGGCAGCCACCCTGCCGCCGGGCGAGGGAGAGCGCGGCCGGCACCAGAGCGCGGCCCGGGTCCCGGTCCAGCAGGCACAGCTTGTCGAGCAGTTGCCGCGCGGACACCGCGCCACCCGCGGTCGGCACGTCGTCACCGCCGGACGTGACGAGCCTGCTGTGGTGCCCGGCGAGCGCGGACGAGCTGAGCAACGACGCCGCGAGGTCGACGGCCTCCTCGAACAACGCGGGCGGAACGGCGTCCGCACGGGTGTCGAGCAGCACGGTGAACCTCGGCTGGACCGGGTCGATGGTGTCGCGCACCATCAGCCGGCCGGTCCGGGCGGTCGCCTTCCAGTGGATGCTGCGCACCTCGTCGCCGGGCTGGTACTCGCGCACCTCCTTGAGGTCGAGCGAACCGTGCAGCGTCTCGTCCGTCGCGGAGCCCTCGTGGTGGTGGCGCGGATGTCCGGCGACGCGCGCCGAGGCCGGGTGGACGCGGGGGTGCACCCACAGCGTCTTCGTCCCTCCCGCGCTCACCGCGTTGCGCGCCAGGCCGAACGGATCGACCCGGTGCAGCGTGAGCGGCCCCACCGACATCAGGCCGCGGGTCGTGGTGGGCAGCTCGTAGTGGTAGGTCGGCTCGGCGCCGGGCAGCAACGCGCGCACCTCCACGGTCCGGACGTCACGTCCCGCCCGGTCCAGCGCCAGGAACCCCCGCAGTCGCCACGACGACGTGTTGCGCACCCGCAACCGGGCGAGCGCGGGACGGCCGCGTTCCACCCGATCGGGGTAGACCTCGCGGGTGACCGTCACCTGCGGACCTCGGGCGGTGACCAGCACCGCGCCCAGCACCGCGCCCACGCCGACCGCGCCGAGCACCCTGATGACCGGGTAGCCCGCCCACTGCCCGGCGACGATCGCGAGCAGCGAACAGATCAGCACGGCGACGCCGCGTCGGGTCAACCGCATCGCTCAGCCCGCCGTCCACAGCAGGTGGTTCGACTCGACGCCCTCCGCGGTCACCCAGACGTAGTGGCCGACCCCGTAGTAGTAGAACGCCTCGAAATCGGCGTTGCCCTCGCTGTCGATCTGCGTCCCACGGCCGGGGTTGTCGTACGACGGCGCGTCCGAGTGCGGCATCACCTCTTCGATCCACGAGTTCGGTTCGAACCCCCGCATCACCACGTGCATGTAGGCGCAGTTCTCCTCTTTGCACTCGCCGGCGGGTCCGCCGCGGGAGATCGTGATCGTCGGCTGGGTCTCGGGCACGGTGTGCTGCGCGGCGGGAGGACCCTCACCCGCGCTGTTCACCGCGATCACCCGCACCGTGAACGGGACGTCCTTCCCCGTCCAGATCCCTTCGATGACGTGGGAGAACGTGGAGCCGCCCACGGTGACCGAACCGGGGCGGGAGCCGTCGTCGCGCACCCACTCCACCCGGTACCCGGTGATCGGCGCGCCGTTGGCGGGCGCGGCGGACCAGGTGACGGTCGCCGCCGTCATCGCGGTGGTGATCTGCACGGTCAGGTTCCCCGGCATGCCGGGCGGCGTCGCCGGGATCGGCGGCGGCTGCTTCGGCGTCGCGGGAGGGACCTGGACCACCGGCGGGTCCTGCCTGGCGGGCGGTTGGTGGGTGGTCGTCGGCGAGTCCTGCTTGGCCGGTGGCGTGGGCTCGGTGGTGGGCGTCGTCGTCGGGGTCGGCTGCTCGCCCGGCTTGCCCTTGCGGTCCACGGTCACCGGGGTGATCGAGCCGTCGCCGTCCACGACCACGACGTGCTTGCCCTCGGCCCCGTCGACGTAAACCCGCTCGTCCTCGCCGCGGCTGAGCCGGGGCTGCCCCTTCTCGACGGGGACCTGGGTCGTCTTGCGCTCCCGGCCGTCACCGCCGTAGGTGCGCACCACGTTGTGACCGCGGTCGAGCAGCACGACGCTCGTGCCGGCGACGCTCGGCGCGGCGTAGTCGCCCTCGGGCAGGTCGACGCTGACGGGCTGGGCCGCGGGCCGGCTCGCGTCCACGAGGTGCAGCCGGTCCGAACCGGGGTCGAGGATGGCGATCCTGCCCGCCACCGCCGCCGGTGCGACCTGCGCCGTCGTCGGCAGGGCGAGCCCCAACGGCTTCTGCTCGCCGAGGCCCTTCGCCCCGACGGTGCTCAGCGTGCCCGCCGTGGTGTCGACGAACACCGGTTCGGCCCCGCTCACGGTGAGCCCGCCCGCGTGGCCCGCCGGCGCGCCGGCCGGGCAGGACAGGCCCTCGGCGTCGCGTGACCACGCGCAGATCGCGCCGGACTCGGCGCGGTGCAGCCACAGCGTGGCGTCGCCCGTGGTGACGGGTTGGCCGAGGCCGCGACCGGCCGACACGACCCGTGGCGTCGACCCGAGCCGCACGACCTGGCCCGCCTCCCGGTAGACCAGGTACGGCCCGCCCGCGACCTCGACCGGCACCGGGAGTTCGGAGTCCACCGGCGCCGGGACGCTGCCCTCGACCGTCAACGTGGACTTGTCGAACTTGGTGATGTCGGTCGACCCGACCACGTAACCGCTGGTCTGGCCCTGCACGACCTGGCTGCCCCGGTCGACCTCGGGCAGCGCCACCTGGCCGTCGGGCCTCTTGTTCGCGCCGTCGACGTGGACCGCCTGGCCCAGCGCCACGTTCACCACCCAGTGCCCGGGCTGGAGGAACTCGAGCCCCGACATCGGCTTCGCCGCGCCGGTCAACGCGATGGTAACCGCCCCCACCGAAACCGCCACCAGCAGCACGATCGGCCACCGGGCGGCACGGCCCGCTTCTCCGCTCACGAACGCAGGGTAACCAGGTGCGTACACGAGGAGTCCAGAATCAGTACAGTCGCAGGTCGGGGCAGGCGCGGGCAGCGGCAGGCGATCGCCGGGCCACCGCGCGTCCGGCTCGGCCACGTCGACCCCGACGCGCTCACCGCCCGCGTCCTCCGCACGAGGTCGCGGCCCACCGGCAGGAGCCGGACCCCGCCCAGCGCCACTGCCTCCCCGGCATGTCCGCTAGCTGCCGAGCCCGTTCCGCGGGCCTCGCCGCGGCGCGATCGTAGGGACGTCCATCGCCACCGGTAGCTCTGTCGGCAGGTTGCTGCCGCCGGGAGGAAGACACCATGAACACCATCGGCCTCGTCCGGCTGACCGTCGCCGCGCCCGACCGCCGGATCGACCTCGCGCTGCCGGAACGGGTGCCGCTCGCCGAGCTGCTGCCGACGCTGCTGGCGCACGCGGGTGACGCGCTCGCCGACACCGGCGCGATCGCGGGCGGCTGGGTGCTGCGGCACCCGGACGGCAGTACCCTCGACCCGGCCAGGACCCTGGCCGCCCAGCGGGTGCGCGACGGTGAGGTGCTGCACCTGACGCCTGCGCACACCGACTGGCCGGAACTGGAGTACGACGACCTGGTCGACGCGATCGCGCACGGTTCGGCCCGCACCGGCGGCACGTGGGCGCCCCGGCACACCAGGTCCGCCGGGCTCGCCGTCGGCGCGCTCGCCGCGGGACTCGGGCTGGTCGCGGTGCTGCGTTCCGGGCCGCCGTGGTCCGCCGCCACCCTGTGGTCGATCACCGCCGCGGCCGTGCTGCTGTGCGCCGGCCTGCTGTCCGCCAGGGCCGCCGGTGACGCCGGCGCCGGCGCGGTCGTGGCGGCGGTCGCGCTCCCGTTCGCGTTCACCGGCGGCGGTCTGGCGTTCGCGGGCGATCGGGCGTTGTCCGAGCTGGGCGCGGCGCACCTGCTCGGCGCGAGCGCGGCGCTGCTGGCGGCGGCGGTGATCGCGTTGTTCAGCGTGGTGGACCGGGCCGCGTGGTTCGTCGGCGCCGCGACGGCCGGGGTGCTCGGCCTCGTCGGCGGCTGGCTCGCGACGCTGGACCCACTGGCGGGCCACGAGGCCGCCGCGATCGTCGCCGGAGCCGGGCTCGCGCTCTCGCCGCTGTTCGCGTCGCTGTCGATCCGGTTGGCGCGGGTGCCGATGCCGGTGCTGCCCCGCGACGCCGCCGACCTGCTGCGCGACGCACCCAAGCCGCCTCGCGCGGCCGTGTACGCGGCCGTGCTGCGCGCGGACGCGCTGCTCACCGGGATGGTCGGCGGGCTCGCGGTGGCGGTCGCCTGCTGCGAGGTCCTGCTGATCCGCAGCGGCAGCACCGCCGCCCTGTGGCTGGTGGTCCTGCTGACGCTCGGGTTCGCGCTGCGGGCGCGGCTGTACCCGATCCTGCGCCAGCGGGTGGCGGTGCTCGCGGCGGGGCTCGCCGGCGCCGGGTGCCTCGCGCTCGGGCCGCTGATGTCCGACGAAGGCCGCCTGCTGACGGTCGCGGGGCCGGCGCTGCTGGTCCTCGGCGCGGTCGTCGCGGTGCTCGGCGTCGTGCACGGCACCAGGGAGCCGAACCCGTACCTCGGGCGGTACGCGGAGATCCTGGAGGTGCTGGTGGTGCTGGCGATCGTGCCGGTGCTGTGCTCGGTGCTCGGCCTGTACGGCTACCTGCGCGGGCTGGGTGGCTGACGTGGTGTCCAAACAGGATCAGCTGCAGGCGTACCAGTTCTCCGCCCAGCGCGTCACGTCCGCGCTGGTGACCAGGCAGACCGACCCGGAGCAGCCGCCGTTCCGCAGGCCCGGCAACGCCGTGTTCGGCGGGGTGGCCATCGCGGTGGTCGCGCTGGCGGCGGCGGGCCTGTACGGGGTGATCAACCCCGGCGGCAACCTGGCGTGGCAGGACGGCAAGTCCGTGGTCGTGGAGAAGGAGACCGGCACCCGGTACGTGTACCTGGACCAGCGGTTGCACCCGGTCACGAACTACGCGTCGGCGTTGCTGGCCATCGACCGGCACGCCCCGACCCTCTCGGTGTCGCGGGACTCGCTGGCCGGCGTGCCGCGCGGGCCGCGGATCGGCATCCCGGACGCGCCGGACGCGTTGCCCGGCCCGGACGGCCTGCTGACCGGCGCGTGGACGTTGTGCTCGCAGCCGACCGCGGACCAGGCGGGCACCGTCGCGCCGACGTCCGTGCTCATGGCCGGTCAGCAGGCCCTCGGCGGTGATCCGCTCGGCGACCGGGCGGTGCTCGCCGACGTGCCGGAGACCGACCGCAGGTACCTGGTGCTGCGGGGGTACCGGCACCTGATCGACAAGGCGGACGCGCAGGCCGTCGGGCTCGCGCTCAACGCGACGCCCCCGGTCCGGGTGGCGCCCGCGGTGATCGAGGCGATCCCGGAGGGCGCGGCGATCGCGCCGATCCCGGTGGCGGACGCGGGCAAGCCCGCGGGGGTCGTGCCGTCGAAGCCGGACATCCTGGCCGGGCAGCTCTTCGCCGTGACGACCTCGCGCGGGGTGCGGCACTACCTGGCCGAGGTGGGTCGGCTGCGGCCGATCAGCGAGCTCCAGTTCGACATCCAGCGCGCGCACCAGTCGACGGCGGCGGCCTACCCCGGGACCGAGCCGAGTGCCCTGCCGATGGGCTTGATCGACGCGGGCAACGCGCCGCAGGCCGAGGTCACCGCGCCCAAGGCGGGCGATCCGCCGAGCGTCCGGCCGGAGTTCGCCCGCGGCGGCGACGGCGCGACGGTGTGCCTGGCGTTCGACCCGGGAGCCGTGACGCCGACGGTGTCGCTGGACCCGGCGATGCCGCACGTCGACCCGCTGACGTCCACCCCGCGCCGGACGGACGGGGGCGCGGTGCTCGCCGACCGGGTGCTGGTGCCGTCCGGGCGCGCGGTGGTCGTGGAGGCGGTGCCCGCCGCGGAGGCGCCGGCGGGGACGTTGCTGGTGGTGACCGACCAGGGCGTCGCCCACCCGGTGGCCGAGCCGAAGACGCTGGAGGTGCTGGGGTTCGCCGGCGCGCGTCCGGTGCGGATGCCCGCCGGGCTGGTGGCGCGGATACCGCAGGGTTCCGGGTTGAGCCACGCGGCAGCCCTGAAGCGCTGACCAGAACCGGAACAGCCCCGGGGGATCCTCTTCCCCCGGGGCTGTTCCGCGTGGCCGTTCAGCGGGTTCGCCCGGCCGGCCGCTGCTCGTCGTCGACCCACTGGTCGACGCGCCAGAGGTCCTCGTCCACGAGCTGGGCCGTGGCGGGCACGTCCGGCTTCGGCGCCCGGCGGTCGCGCACCGCGAACGAGACCTGGTCCGCCTTGCCCGCCTTGCCGCTCAGCATCGACGGCAGACCGGGCGTGCCGCCGTCCTTGCGCCTGGTGCGGCTGTTGCCCTGCCTCGGCGCCGCGCCGGAACCGGGCACGCCGCCGGAGCCGCCGGGGTGCATGCCCGCGCCTGCCATCGGCGGCATCATGGGCGGCATGCCGCCGGCGCCCGTCCCGGTCGTGGCGGCGAGCTGCGGAGACGTCGGCGCACCGGTCGGGGCGAGCCGGGTCGGCGCGGCGTTGGTCGGCGTGCCGAACGGGGTCGTGCCGGTCGACACCGGGGGGATCGACAGCTTCCCGCCACCCGTCCCGCCGAGGCTCACGCCGGGTACCCGCCCGCCGCCGACGCCCGTGCCGCGGATGGGTGCGCCGAGACCGCCGCCCGGGAGCGCGGGCGGGATGATCGGCGGCGGCCCGGCCGGCAGGTGCGGCAGCGCGGACGGCACGGTCGGCAGCGACGGCGTCGGGATCGTGGGAGCGCCACCGGCCCCGCCGCTCAGCGACGGATCCCCCGCACCGCCGGCGGCACCGCCTTCGGCTCCGCCGGCGGCACCGCCCTCGGCGCCACCCGCCGCTCCGCCGGCCGCGTCCTGCGCCGCGCTCTCCGACGCGTTCTGGCCGGTGGGACCGCTGCTCGGGCCGCCGCTGCGCGGACCACCCGGCGCACGGCCCGAGTCGAGCGGGTCGTTCACCCCCTTGAAGACCGGGCCGCCCTTGATCTTCGCCAACTCCGCTTCGGCCTCGTCGTAGCGCACGGCCAGGATGTTCATCGCGGTCCCCGCCCGCTCGCGGAACGGCCGCTCCAGCTCCTCCGGGGACAAGATGGCCGCCATGGCGGTCGCCGCCATCATGTTGTAGGCGTCGACCTCCTTCTTCACCGCCTCGTAGGTGGGCTTGATCAGCGCCGCGACCTCCCTGATCTTGGCGGGGGCACCCGAGTTGGCGACCCGGTCCGCCCAGTCGGCCAGGACCTTCTGGCTCCTCTCCGACCGGGCGACGAACTCCCTCCCGGCCGCGTCGTCGTCCCACCGCGCGGCCCGCACCTTGTTCGTCTCGGCCGCGAACGCGTCCCGCACCGCGGGCAGCTCCTTCGCCGCCTGCTCCCACATCGCCGCTTTGGCGTTGAGGGACGCGTCGTTGCAGTAGTCGATGGTGATCTTCTGGATCTGCTCGGTCAGTGGCCGCTTCGTGTAGTCCATGCGATCTGCTCCCGTCTAGTCGGGCAGCACGCCGTCGATGGTCAGCGCGCTCATGTCGTCGGCGGCGGCATAGCCGTGCGCCGCCTTCACCGCCGTGCCCTCGAACGCCTGCATGCCCTCGTTGGCGGCCTTGACGAAGTCGAAGAACTCCTTGGTCACGTCACCGTCGGTGGCGGCGTACTTCTTGCCCTCGTCCAACCCGCTCTGGAGCTGCTGCCCGGGGTTGTTCAGCCCGAGGCTCGGCGCCCGGTAGCCCGCCACCTCGCTCGGGACCATCGAGATCCCGTCCGCTCCCGCCATCTCCACTCCCCTTCTCCTCACCCGGAAGGACATCCGGTCAGTCCTGCGCCGCGGGCGGCAACCACGCCAACTGCACGAGCTGGGCGTCACCGCGCCTGGTGATCAACTTGGCCCGGCCGGGCGGCAGCGGCTCCGCCTTCACCCCGCCGAGCAGCGCGCCCTCGTCCTTGCTGCCGGACATCAGCAGCCCGATCGCGCCGACGTCCCGCATCCTGGCCAGGAACGGCTCGTACAGCGCCCGGCCCGCGCCACCGCTGCGGCGGGTCACCACCACGTGCAGGCCGATGTCCCGGCCCTGCGCCAGGAACTCCACCAGCGGCAGCAACGGGTTCGCCATCGACGTGGTCACCAGGTCGTAGTCGTCGATCAGGACGAACAGCTCCGGGCCGGTCCACCAGCTCCGCTTGCGCAGCTGCTCGGGCGTGACGCCGGGACCGGGGAGTCGCTGCCGCATCGCGTGCGCCGTCGTGTCGATCAGCTTCGCCGTCGTCGCGGAGTCGGAGCCGTACCCGGCGAGGTGCGACTGGGGCACCTCGCCGAGCAGGCTGCGGCGGTGGTCGATGACGAGCACCCGGGCCCGGTCCGGCTGGTGCACGTCGGAGATCCGGCGCGCGAGCGCACGCAGGAACGTCGTCTTGCCGGAGTCGGCGTCACCGAGCAGCAGCACGTGCGCGTCGGCCGCGAAGTCCAGCCGGATCGTGTCGAGGTCGGACTCCGCGATGCCGACCGCCAGCCGGTCGCCCACGTCGGCCGCGGGCAGCGTCGCGTACGGCAGGCGCTCGGGCAGCATCCGGACGGCGGGCGCCGAGTCGCCGGTCCAGGCGCCGGCGACCGCTCGCACCACCCCCGCCACGCCGCCCGCCAGGTCGTCGGCGGTGTCCCGGCCGTCGATCCTGGGCAGTGCGGTGAGGATCTGGTGCTTGGTCGGCCCGAGGCCCCGGCCCGGCGCGCCCTCCGGCACCCGCACCGCGCCGATGCGGTCGATCATGGTGTCGGCCGGGTCGCCGAGCCTCAGCTCGACCTTGCTGCCGAACAGGTCACGCACCGCGACCCGCAGGTCGAACCAGCGCGCGGTGGTCGCCAGGACGTGCACGCCGTAGGCCAGTCCCCGCGCGGCGATGCCGGCGACGATCTCCTCCTGCTCCTCGAAGTCCTTGCGCAGGCTCAGCCAGCCGTCGACCACCAGGAACACGTCGCCGTGCGGGTCGTCGACCCGGCCTTCGGCGCGCAGCGCGCGGTAGGCGGGCATGCCGTCGACGTCCAGCTCGGCGAACCGGCGCTCGCGCTCGGCCAGCACGGAGGCGACCTCGGCGATCGCCCGCCGGACCGCGGCGACGTTCTGCCTGGCCGCGACCCCGCCGACGTGCGGCAGGTCGCGGAGCGCGCCGAGCGCGCCGCCGCCGAAGTCCAGGCAGTAGAACTGGACCTCGCGTGGCGTGTGGGTGAGCGCCAGGCTCGTGATCAGGGCCCGCATCGCCGTGCTCTTGCCCGACTGCGGGCCGCCGGCGATCACCGCGTGCCCGGCCGCGCCGGAGAGGTCCAGCACCAGTGGGTCGCGCCGCTGGTCCAGCGGCCGGTCGACCACGCCGAACACCGCGCGCAGCCCGCCCACGAACTCCGGCGAGACCGGCCGCAGGCCGCGTTGCCGGTCGGCGGTCAGCTCGCCGAGGAGCTGGTCGAGGGTCGGCGCGCGGTCCAGCGGCGGCAGCCACACCCGGTGCGCGGGCGTTCCGCGGCCGGCGAAGCGGTCGACCAGGATGTCCAGCAGGCTCTCGCCGATCGCGTCGTCGTCCACCTCGTCCGGCTGCGCGACCGGCGCCTCCTCCTCGACGTCGGGCGCGCGGTAGGCGGTCGTGTACTCGTGGAGCCCCAACGGTTGTGGCGCTCCGGAGGCAGGCGCACCCGGCTGGTCGGCGCGGTGCACGCCGGAGACGTACGCGGACCGGAACCGGGTCATCGGCTCGTCGCCGTAGCGCAGGAAGCCGTGCCCCGGCGCGCGGGGCAGCGAGAACGCGTCGGACACCCCGAGCACGGTCCGGCTGTCCATGTCCGAGAACGTCCGCAGGCCGATCCGGTAGGACAGGTGCGCGTCCAGGCCGCGCAGCCTGCCCTCCTCCAGCCGCTGGCTCGCGAGCAGCAGGTGCACGCCGAGCGAGCGTCCGACCCGCCCGATCTGCACGAAGTTCTCGATGAAGTCGGGCCGCGCCGACAGCAGTTCGGAGAACTCGTCGCACACCACGAACAACGTCGGCACCTCGGGCAGCGGTGCGCCGGCCGCGCGCGCCTTCTCGTAGTCGCGCAGCGAGGCGAAGTCACCCGCCGCGCGCAGCAGTTCCTGCCGGCGGATCAGCTCGCCGTTGATCGCGTCGGCCATCCGGTCGACCAGCGGCAGCTCCTCGGCGAGGTTGGTGATCACCGCGCTGGCGTGCGGCAACCGGTCCAGCCGGGCGAACGTCGCGCCGCCCTTGAAGTCGATCAGGATGAAGTTCAGCGAGCTCGGCGGGTGGGTGACCGCGAGCGCGAGCACCAGCGTGCGCAGCAGCTCGCTCTTGCCGGACCCGGTCGCGCCGATCAGCAGGCCGTGCGGGCCCATGCCGTCCTGCGCGGGCTCCTTGAGGTCCAGCTCGATCGGCGTGCCGTCGGGCCGGATGCCGAACCGGACGCGCAGCCGGTCGCGGTGGGGTCGGGGCACCCAGGTGTCGGTCGGGTCGAACGCGTACGGGTCGCCGAGGTCGAGCAGCTCCTCCAGACCGAGCGAGGACGTCAGCGGCTGCTCGCCGTGGCCGCCCTCGGTCAGCCGCAACGGCGCGAGCTGCCTGGCCAGCGCCTCGACGGCGGCGACCGGCAGGGTGTCGGCGCGGCCGAGGACGGCGTCACCCTCGGCGGTCGTGGTCGTCAGCGTGCCGTCGTCGGCGACGTCGAACACCACGGTGGCCCGGTCCGGCAGCCGCGGCGGCGGCGTGGTCAGGTCGATCACCGTGGCGCCCTCGACCCCGGCCATCAGGTGGTCGGAGCCTGCGGTGACGCCACCGTCGAGCACCACGACCAGGTGCGGCCCGGCGACCCTGGTGACGCCGTCCTCCGGGTCGAACCTCGGGCGGTCGCCCAGCAGGTCTTCGAGCACCGCCTCCAGCATCGGGATCGCCGGCGCGACCAGCCGGATCGGGCCGAGCGCGTCGGTCCGGTCGGGGTGCAGCGCGTGGGGCAGCCACTTCAGCCACTCCCAGTCCGGCCGCCGTTCCGGGCTCGCGCACACCGCGATCCGCAGTTCGTCCGGCGCCTGGAGGACGGCGAGCTGGGCGATCATCGCGCGGACCAGCCCGTGCGCGCGTTCCCCGCCGAGGACGTGCACGCGGCTGAACCCGTTGACCGCCATGGCCAGCGGCAGGTCGGGGATCTCCGCGTAGGTGGTGATGAACCGGCGCAACGCCGCCGCGGACAGCGGTTCCAGCTGTTCGAGCGGTTTGGTGTCGGGCGTGATGAGCGTGGTGGCCAGCGCCTGCGGCCCCACCCCGACCCGCACGACGCCGAAGTCGCCGTCGCCCCGGCGGCGTTCCCAGAGCCGGTGGCCGTCCACGATGGACCACAGCGTCGCCGGGTCCGGGTGCAGGTACCAGAGCGCGGCGCGTTGCCGCCGGGCGGTGCGGCCGACCCTCACCCGGTGCTGCGCCAGGCCGCGCAGGTAGAGCCTGCGGGCGTGACCCATCTCCCGCTTGCTCGGCCCGCCGCCGTTGAGGAAGCTGACGCCGACCATGGCCAGCATGGCGATGCCGAACAACCCCATGGTGACGTAGCGCAGGGTGCCGGACGCGCCCGCCTGGCCGAAGCTGCCGCTGAACATCAGCACCATCGCGGCCATCATCAGCACCATCGGCAGCACCATCAGCACCTGCGTCCACTGCCGCCCGGCGGGCGGTGGGATCTCCGGTGGCGCTTCGAGGACGAGCTCGCCCGCGGGCATCTCCGGCGCGGGCCGCCGTGCCGGTCTGCGCACCACCATCGTCGCCACGACGACCTCCCCTGGAACTGGTTCGCCGTCGATGTTCGCCGTTGCCGTGACGACCGCGCGTGACGTGGCATCAAGGTGCCGGCTCCACGCGCGGCGCCGACCCGGGCACCTAGCTTCGAGGCGCAGGCACGACGACGCAGGAGGAGGAGTCGATGGACGGGATCAAGGGCCATGCGGTCGGCCTGGGCCAGGCCGCCAAGCACGGCCAGGACACCGGTGACGCGTACGAGGAGGTCCGGGCGCGCTTCGCCGAGGTGTCCGCGGCGGCTCAGGCGGTGTGGGGCGGCCGGGCCAAGGTGGCGTTCGCCAGGGTGTCGGAGTCGATCGACGGCAAGGTGGCGGCGAACACCCGCGACAACAACGAGATCGCCCAGCTGACGCGCCAGGCGCAGGCCAACTACATCCAGAGCGACGAGGAGTGCGCCGCCCTGTTCAACATGCTGGCCTGAACCGACTTCTCTCGAAGGGACGAGACATGAGCATGGACCCCGATGCGATCGCGGTGAAGTTCGCGGAGCTGGAGAACCTCCGCGCGGCGATCGGCAGGGCGCGCGGAGCGCTGACCCACGCCCGTGAGACGCAGAAGTCCTTCACCACGGGGGCGGAGAACCAGGACTGGGACGACGAGGCCTACCAGGCGAAGCTCACCAGCTTCATGCGGACGGACAAGGTCGGCACCGAGATCGAGGAAGCGCTGAACCGGACCGAGGAAGCGGTGAACCGGACCGAGGAGCAGCTCCGCTCGGTCGTCGTGAGCACGAAGAACAGCTTCGTCTGAGCTCGCCCGGAAGAACCCGGTTTCCCCCTGGGGAACCGGGTTCTTCATCGTGGCGTCAGGGAAAGAGGGCGGTCTGGTCCGGGGTTCCGGTGGCGAGCCCCCGGGTCGCCGGAGCGGCGCGAGTGGGCAGCCAACGCCGACGCCTGCCGCGCGGCAACGCCCACGCCGGCACCGCCGCGAGCAGGATCCCGAGCAGCACCGACGCCGCCGCGGTCCGCGCGCCGCCGCTCATCCGCTGCCACCACGCCGCGTCCGCCAGGGCGGCCCGGTCCGGTGGCGTCGGCACGACGGCGGGCAGCGGTGCGGGCTTGTCCCGGCTCAACTCCTCGGTCACCGCGCGATAGGGGTCGACCACCCCCGCGCCGTACTCGGGGCTGCCCTGGTTGTCCCGGGCCGGATCGGCGGTCGCCGTGAGCCTCGCCGCGACCTGCGCGGCGGTCAGGTCCGGTCGGGCGGAGCGGACCAGCGCCGCCGTGCCCGCGACCACCGGCGTGGCGAAGCTCGTTCCCTTCCAGTAGTCGTGACCACCCGCGCTCGCGGCGGCGAGCACGTCCTGGCCGGGCGCGACCAGGTCGACGTACGGGCCGATCTGCGAGTCCGACGACCGCGCGCCCGTGATGTCGATCGAGCCGACGCCCAGCACACCGTCGTAGGAAGCGGGGTAGGACGCGACCTGGCCGAGGTCCGCGCGGTTGCCGACGGCGGCGACCAGCAGCACGTCCTTCGCCTGGGCGTAGGCGACCGCGTCCCGCACGGCGGGGAAGTCGCCGTAGCCCGACAGCGACAGGTTGACCACCTTCGCGCCCTGGTCGGCGGCGTAGCGGATGCCGTCCGCGACCGAGTCGGGGTTGATCGGGGTGGCGTCACCGCTGTCGGAGAACTCCCGGTCGGTGACGCGGACCGGGAGGATGCGCGCGTCCGGGGCGATGCCGCGGAAACCGACGCCCGGTTCCGGTGACGCGGCGATGATCGAGGCGACCGCGGTGCCGTGCGAGACGCAGTCGAAGTCGCCGGGCCGCCCGCCGGGCAGGAAGAAGTCCCGACCGGGCAGCACCTTCCCGCGCAGCTGCGGGTGGTCGGCGTCCACCCCGGAGTCCACGACCGCGACGGTGACGCCGGCTCCGGTGCTGTGCGCCCAGGCGTGCTTGAGGTCGAGCAGCTGCTGCGCCCACGGCAGTTGCGTGACGACCGCGCGGGCGGGATCGGGGTTGCGGCACGCGCCGTCCGGCGGCGCGGCCGTGGCGGGCGCCGCTCCCACCACGGCGATCAGGGCGGCGGCGACGGGCGCGGCGACCGGTGCGGTGAGTCTCATGCTGTCGCATCCTCCGGCGCATCGCGGTGGAGCCGCGCGAGCCGGCCGGAACAGGTCAGCGTGCCCCCACCCCGTCGACCGCCGGCCATCCTGGGTGCCCTGGAGCCGACGAGGGGGCGCACGATGGACCAGTCGATGACGGGCAGGCTCGCCGAGTACGCGCGGCTGGCCGACAGCATCCGCTCGATGCGGGACGGCATCACCGACGTCCGCGGGAGCGCGAGTTCCGACGACGGGTTGGTCAGCGCCGTGGTCGGCGGCCGGGGCGAGCTGCTGGAGCTGGAGCTCGATCCCCGGATCTACCGCGAGCAGGACGTGATCACCCTCGCGGAGACGATCGTCGCCACGGTGGCGGAGGCCGCCGCCGAGTCCGAGCGCGAGGCGGCCCGGTTCGCCGCGCAGCTGATGCCCCGGCACCAGGGCGATGTCGACCCGGTGTTCGGCCCCGTCCTGCACCTGCTCGACGAACGGGCACGCCGATGAGCGAGGTCGGGATCGACCGCGACGGCGCGGGCATCGACATGTACCCGGACGCCACGGCCCGGATCATGGCCGACCTCGTGAAGGCCGCCGCCGACGTGAAATCGAGTTGGAACGCCCTCATCGGCGCCATCGCCGGGCTCGACGGCCAGCTCGGCAACGGCCCGCTCGGACGACCGATGGTGCGCCAGTACAACGACGGCGTGAAGCAGGTCAGGGAGGGCGTCGACCAGGTGCAGGGCCACGTCGACCACCTCGCGGCGACCGGCACGCGGGCCGTCGCCGACTACCGGGCCGCGGACGCCGCGGCCGCGCAGAACTTCACCTCCTGAGGGCCCTGCCATGGCGATGCCCGAACCCAGGGACGACGTCGGCTTCTGGGAGGCGGTCAAGGACAAGTCGGTCGACACGCTGTGGCCGCCGGACAGCGAGTACGTGGCGTGGGACCTCGCGGCGCAGTGGCGTTCGGCGGCGGATCTCATGGAGAACACCGCGACGGCCTTGGACGCCGCGGTCACGGGGATGCCGGACGCGTGGTGGGACACCGCGGGCGTCCAGTTCCGCACCGCCCTCGCGACGCTGCCCGACAACTACCGCAACCTCGCCATGAACATGCGGCTGCTCGCGGACGGCGTGCACGGGTACGGGGACCAGATCCGCGAGGCGCGGATCAGCATCCTGTGGGAGCTCGCGGTCAACATCGGGCTGTTCGTGGCGTTGAGCTGGATCCCGGGTGGCGGCTTCCTCGCCGCCGGCTTGGCCCGCGCCGTGGCGGGCCGGATCACCGCGACGCTCACCGGCATGGCCGGCCGGGTGGCCGCCGGTTTCGCGAAGCTCAGCATCGAGGTCGGCAAGGAGATGGCCGACGAGGCGTTCAACAACGCGGCGACCCAGCTGACCTCGATGCTGACCGGCACCCGCAAGGACTTCGACCTCGGGGAGTGGGGGAAAGCGACCATCACCGGCGGTGTCGGCGGTGTGCTGGGCGAGGGCCTGGGCAAGGTGGTGAAGGGCCTCGGCGACACGGCCCGCCGCGTCGCGCCGTCCCTGCCGACCGCGCCGTCCGGTGGGGTGGCCCGCAACCTCCAGGCCGGGGTCGGTTCCGCGCTGAACAACGCCGTGACGTCACCGTCGGCCGGGTACGTCGTCGAGCACTACAACGACCTCGGCGCGCTCACCGACCTCAGCGGGTACGGCAAGGCCATCGCGGACAACGGGCTCGCCGCGGGCTTGTCCGGCGCGCCGCGTTCGATGGTGGTCGACGCGGTCCAGCAGCGGAACCCCGGCCACGAGGCCATCGCCGACGCGCGCGCGGACCGGTTGGTGGGCAACCCTCCCCCGCCCCCTCCCGACGGTGGCGGTCCCGACGACGGCCGGCTGGCGGGCGGGCCGGGGACGGAGCCCAGGGCGGACACCGGCGTGCAGCCGGAGCAGGGCACGCACGCGGATGCCCGGGCGGACGCGGGTTCGCACGCCGATCAGGGAGTCGGAGCCGATCGCGGAGTGGGTGCCGATCGCGGAGTCGGAGCCGACCAGGACGCCGGGGCGCGGCGCGACGGCTCCCCGGACAGCTCCACCGACGGCTCGTCGACGGGCCGGGCGGCGCACGACGCACCACTGCGCGGCACCGACCACCCGACCAACCCCGGAAGTGCCGAGCACGCCCCCGACACCGAACGAGCGGTGCACGACGAGCCCAACGCCGAACCCACCCGCCACGCCACCGAGCAGGCACCCGCCCAGACGGACGCACCACCGGCCGCCGCCCCCACGAGCACCGACCCCGGCGTGGCCGCCTCGCCCACCACCGCGCCGGCAACCACAGCGGCGGCCCCCACCGCTCCAGCCGGTGCGGCGCCGATCTCCGCCGCACCCGCGCCCACGCCCACCCAGTCGGCACCGGCACACACGGCCAGCCATCCCGCACCAACCCAGTCCGCACCTGCCCAGCCCGCACCAACCCAGTCGGCCCAAACCCAGCCCGCCCAAACCCAGTCCGCGCCGACCAAACCCCCGACTGCCCAGCCCACGTCCGACCAGTCCACTCCAACCCAGACCACACCCACCAAGCCCGCACCCGCCGAACCCACCCCCGCCCAACCCGCACCGCAGACCCCCACAGCCACACCCGACAACCCCGTCGCTCCGCCGAAAGCCCCGACCACCGCCACCCCCGCCGGCGCGGCCGTGGCAGCCGCCTCTTCGGTTCCGACCGCGCCCACCCCGCAACGACGCTCCACCGAACCCAAACCCGCCCCGACCCACACCAGGGTGGACTCACCACCCCCAGCCGCCCCACCGACCACCCCACCCGCCGACGAGGTGCCGGACCTCGACTCCGACCCGCTCCCCCCACCGCAGGTGGCGCCGCACAGCCTCGGGGCGTTCAAACAAGGGCTCCGCCGCGACCCGGTCACCGGCCACATCACCCACATCGGCGGTGTGCCGGTTCGGGTGAAGCTGCGCGAGCTCGCCAGGACGCGCACCGAGCTGTACGAGAGCAGGCGCAAGAACCCCGCCGACGACGTGCACACCAAGAAGATCGGTGGCTGCGTCGCGCTGGTCATGGACCTCACCACCGGCGAGGTGTTCGAGTCGACCAACAGCCACAAGTCCGTGGTGGTGCTCAAGAAGTTCCAGCCGCAGATCCGGGCGCGGATCATGGCCATGTTCCACGACCCGCACGGGTTCGGCGGCAACACGGTCGACGGCCGCACGACGCCGAAGCGGCGGTTCAAGGGGTTCGACTCGCCGTTCCGCCACGCCGAGGTGCGGGCCGCCGACGCGGCGTTGACCAAGAACCCGCACGCGAAGCTGTCCGACCTCGCCGCCGACGTCACGTGGGTGGGCGCGAAGGGCAAGTCACCGCTGTCGGAGGCGTCCTTCTGCCCCAACTGCTCGGAAATCCTGCACGACGTGCGCAGCAACGTGCACAAGACGGTGCACGACCCGGTCCACGGCACGACGAAGGGCCCGACCGGCTGGGACGACGGCGTCGATCCCGGTCGGCCGAGCATCGACACCGCGCACGCCCGGCACGGCGAAACCACCCCGGCGGGCGTCTCCCACCACCGGGGCGACCCGGAGATGGGCGACCTGCCGCACCGGGTGAAGCCCGACCCGCACCACTTCACCGCCGACGTCCACATCACCCCGGACGGCCGTGCCCGCATCGGCGACCACACCTACAGCGCCGAGGAGTACGGCGACCTGCTGCGCCGCGTCGGCTGGGACGGCCGCACCCCCATCCGCCTCATCGGGTGCGACGCGGGCAGCAACGACTTCGCCCGCGACCTGGCCCGGCACACCGACGCGCAGGTGCTCGCCCCGACCAAGCCCGCCTGGACCGACGCCGAGGGCCGCGTCTACACCAGCACCGCCGAGATCGGCCCGGACGGCAACCGACGGCCGAGGATCCCGCCGGACGGCGCGTGGCAGACCCACCACCCGGACGGCACCCGTGCCGAAGCGGGCGACGACGGTTACGCCCCCGGCACCGGGAATGCCGACAAGGCCGCGCACACCACCCCTGACGGCGCTCGCGACCGCGCGGGCCACGACGGACCGGAAGATCCCGGCAGCACGGCCCGCCGGCGCGGTGAGGAGGCGGACAGCGCGGTCGACGCGGCCCGCCGGGCGGCGGCGTCGACGCGCACCGACACCGGCGACGTCGACCCCGGTGCGGTCGCGGACCTGATCGACGGGTTGCCGAGCCTGCCGGACGACTCGCCCGCCTCGATCCGCGAGCTGGTCGCCACGGTGTTCGACGGCGTCGTGACGCTGGAGCCGGTCGGAGGTCGCGACGGTGCCGCCCGGACCACCCGCACGGTGTACCGGGTGATGGTGGACGGCGAGCCGGTCGGCATCGTCAAGGTCGTGCCGGAGGCGGCCGAGTTCACCCGCGAGCTGTCGGCCGCGGACCGGTTGCAGCAGGCCGAACTCACCGCTTTCGGTGTGCCCGACGTCCTCGCGGTCGCCTCGGTGCCCGGTCCGGACGGCACGCGCCACGGCGCGCTGTTCTTCGCGCTGTCCCCCGGTCACCCCGTCGACGTCATGCTCAGCCAAGTCCCGGTGGCCTGGGACCGCGACAGGGCGATGGACGACCTCCGCGCGGCGGTCATCGGTGTCGCCGAAGGCATGGCCGAACTCCACCGCGGCAGCCACCGCCAGGCATCGCCCGACTACCTCACCGCGCACGCCGACGCGATCCTAGGTCACCTCGACGAACTGGAGGCCAGTCGCGCGACCCTGGACCGGCTCGGCATCGACCTCGACCGGATTCGCGCCGCGGCGCAGGCCACCATCGCGGACGCCATCGCCGACCCCGGCCCGGCCGGCCTGATCCACGGCGACGCCCACCTGGCCAACTTCCTGTCGGACGCGGTCGCCGGGGTGTCGCTCATCGACGCACCCACCCTGCACGAGTCGATGGACGCCGCCGGCGAACCCATCGGCTCACCGGCCCGGGACGTCACGCTGTTCACCCAGCGCATCGGCCAGTTCGGCGCCGAGTTCGGGCTGACCCCGGCGGAGATCGCCGAACTCCGCCAGGACTTCGCCGACGCCTACGCCCGCAACGGCGGCCCGACCGTGCCCGCGCCCGTGCGGGCGATGTTCGACGCCCGCGCGGCAGCGCACCGCCTGCTCCGCGCCGTGCACCGCCTGGAGAGCAGCAGCGACCCCCGGAGGGCACCCGCTGTCGGCGCCGCCACCGCCGCCCTCCAGGAGGCGCTGAACCTCGACAACACCGCGGCTGCCCGACTCGCCGACAGATTCGCCGGAGAACTGCCCGGCACCCCCCGCTACCGCCGCGCCTGGATCGCGATCGACAACTTCCGCAGCTACGTGCTCCACGTCGCCGACCCCACCACCCGAGCCCGTTTCGAATCGGAGCACGCCGACCGCGTCCGCGACCTCCAGTCCCGGCAGGCCGCAGCGTTCAAGGCACTGTGGAAAGACCTTTTCCCGACCAAGGCGAAAGAGTCCACGCTCTCACCGGACGGACGCCGCCGAGCCGAGGAGCTGATCCGGGGGTTGACCGCGGAGGCCGAGGAACTCCTGGACGAGTTGACCGGATTCGCCGCCACTACCGGAAACCCGGCTCTGACCGAAGACGCCGTGGCGAGCACTACGGACCGGGAGGGCGCGGCAGCCTGGGAGGCTTCGTTCCGGGAAGTCCAGGACAAGATCAGCGAGATAGTCGCCGGCTTCGACTACCACGGTCACGAGATCGGCTACATCGGCAGCATGAAGTCTGGCCGGCGCGGTGCGCACAAGGGCAAGACCCGCTTCGACCCCTACGACTTCGACGTCGACCTCTACGTGGTGGTCGACCGGAAGACCTATGACGAGATCGCCGCCGCCCACCCGAGTCTTGCGGACGAGGACAAGATCCTGCCCGACCGCGGACGGCCGCGGGACGTCAGCCGACTGGGCAAGGCGATCGGACGAGAGCTGAAAAAAGCTTTCCCCCACGTTTCAGGAATCGAGAATTCCGTCATCGCCATTCGCCGGCAACAGCCCTGGTAACATACCGCGACGCCCTCGACGGAGGAGAGCCCCGGTGAAGCGACATGAAATCCACCTCGACATCCGATCGGACACCGACGAGGAGTTGGAGCAGGTAGCCGAGCGGGTGGGAAGTGCATTGAACTGCACCTTCGCCGAAGGCGAATTCCAACGGTGGTACGCGCTAGTCGCGAACGTCTTCGGCCTGGAACTCGTCCTGGTCGGCGCACACGGTGTCGGCGGCAAGAAAGTCGCGAAGCTGATGGGCGAGGTCGCCGAGGAAGATTTCCTCTACGCGCCGGACGGCAGCGACCAGGTCGAGTACGACAGAGTCGACATCAGCTTGTACGTGGTCGACCTGCTCACCATCCGCACCGGTCTCCAGTGGTACCGACCGAGCGCGGAGGACTACGCCGCCGAACGCGAAGCGCGCAGCGGGTTCGACGACTGGCTCGGCGGGCTTCACGACGAGTGATGTCGTCCGGGGTGCGCGGCGTGCGGGTGGCTACTTGCGGCAGACCGCACCGCGGATCGACTTCGGGGTGCTCTCGTACAGCTGGCTGCCGTCGGTGCCGCGGATCAGGAAGCAGTACTTGCGCCCGGGCTCGACCGGAACGGTGAACTCCAGGTTCCGGTGCGCCGGCAGGGTTTTGGTCTCCCGGCCGTCGGCGGCGACCACGACCGCGAAATCCAGCGTGGTGCTGCTGGTCCAGGCGAGCTCGACCTGGTCGGTGCGGTCGACGGGGTCGCGGAGTTCGAGGTCGACGGCTGTCGCGGTGGGGATGTCACGCGCGGACGACGGGGTCTGCCCGGCCGGTGCCGCGCCGGGACCGGCGCCGGTCGGCATCAGGTACACCGCGACCAGTGCCACCAGGCCCAGGACCAGGCCGGCCCCGACGAGGAGTTCGTAGCGGACGCCGCGGCGCGTGCGGGTGCCTTCGACGTTGAAGACGGTGGCCGCCGGCTTGAGCGGTGGAAGCGGAGCGGGCGGCTGCTGGGCCGGTAGCTGCCGGGCCGGTGGCTCCGGTGCTGCGAAGTCGTCGCCGTCACCAAACCCAGGCCCGGTCGCAGGAGCCGCGAAGGGCGAGGGGGCAGGCGTGCGGCTGAAGTCGTCGAACTCCCCAGGGGCCGGTGCAGGGAGCGCGCCATCGGGCGGCACGTCGAAGTCGTCGAAGTCGATCTCGTCGGATCCGGGGCCGGCGGCAGGAGCGGGCGGCACGGGCACGGCCGGCACCGGGACGGCCGCGGGCGGAACCTCGGACACCGGCGGCACCGAGACGACCGCGGGCGGAGCCTCATGCACCGGGGGCACCGGGACGTCCGCGGGCGGGGCCTCGGGCACCGGCGGCACCGGGATGAACGCGGGCGGCGGCCCGGGCACCGGCGGCACCACGATCCGCGCCGGCGCCGCACCGAAGGCCGGAGGCACGGGTGGTGCTGGAGCGGCGAGCGGCCCCGGGGCGGGCGCGACGCCCACCATGCCCGCCAACTGCTCCGCCACCGTCATCGCATCCGCCGGCCGGTGCACCGGATCGATCGCCAGCAACCGGGCGATCACGGTGGACAGCGCCACCGGCACGTCGGGCCGGGCGATGGCGGGCACGGGCGTCCGCAGCACCCGCAGCACCCGCTCGTCCGCCGGCTCACCCAACCTGCCGGGATGCGGGGACCGACCGGTCAACGCGAAGTGCAGCACCGCGCCGAGCCCGTAGAGGTCCGTGCGCACGTCCAGCACGCTGGTGCGCAACGCCTCCGGCGGCAAGAACTCGATGACGTGCAGCGGATCGCGCGGGAACGCGTGCCGCAGGGTGACGCCGAAGTCCGCGACCACCGGTTCCCCGGACGCGCGGAACAGCAGGTTGTGCGGGCTGATCCCACCGTGGATCACCCCGGCGCCGTGCGCGGCGCCGAGCCCCGACGCCACCGCCTGCCCCAGCACCGCCACGTCCGCGGCGGGCAACGGACCCACCCGGCCGACCAGCGACGCCAGGGACTGCGCGCACAGCTCCATCCGCAGCGCCTGCCTGCCGCCGGACAGGGTCTCGACCCCGGCCACCCGCAGGATCGACGGCACGTCGGGCAGCGCGGCGCGTTCCTTCTCGAACGCCGCCATGACGCGCTTGCCGAAACCCTTGGGGAACACCTTGAGCGCGACCGGCCTGCCCTCGTGCAGTCCTGAGTAGACGGTCGCGACCGGACCGTCGCCCAGCACGTCGCCCAAGCTCGTCACGGCTACCTCACCGCGGCCGGCACCGGGGTGGCCGCCAGCACCTCGTTGACGACGTCGGCGGTGCTGCGCCGGTTCAGCTCGGCGTCGGCGGTGAGGATCAGCCGGTGCGCGAGCACGGGCTGGGCGACCGCCTTGATGTCGTCCGGCGTCACGAAGCCGCGCCCGTGGGTGGCGGCCAGCGCCTGCCCGGCCCGCACGAGCGCGATGCTGCCGCGCGGGCTGGCGCCGCAGCGCAACGCCACGTGCTCGCGGGTCGCCGCCGCCAGCCGTGCCGCGTACTCGACCACCGCCGGTTCGAGGTGTGCCGCCCTGACCTCCCGCACGGCCGCAGCCAGCATCGCGGGGTCCACGACCGGCGACAGCTCGTCCGGGTCGACGTTGGCGCAGTTGCTCATGATCACCAGGACCTCGGTGGCGAGGTCCGGGTAGCCGACGGACAACCGCATCAGGAACCGGTCGAGCTGGGCCTCCGGCAGCCGGTAGGTGCCTTCCATCTCGATCGGGTTCTGGGTCGCCACGACCAGGAACGGCCTCGGCACCTCGTGCCGCGCCGAGTCGACCGTGACCGTCCGCTCGGACATCACCTCGAGCAGCGCCGACTGCGTCTTCGGCGTGCCCCGGTTGATCTCGTCGGCGAGCACCACGTTCGCGAAGATCGCGCCGGGGTGGAACTCGAACCGCTCCTCTTTCTGGTGGTAGACCTGGACACCGGTGATGTCGCCGGGCAGCAGGTCCGGCGTGAACTGGATGCGGTTCCAGGTGCCGCCGATGCTGCGGGCCAGGCACCTGGCCAGCGTCGTCTTGCCGAGGCCAGGCACGTCCTCGATCAGCAGGTGGCCCTCGGCGAGCAGCGCGGCGATCGCGAGCCGCACCAGCTCCGGCTTCCCCCTCAGCACGGACTGGACGTTGGCCGCGATGAGCCGGTAGACCTCACCGGCGGTGGACACGCCCGCCCCCTGGTCGACTGCCGTCACACCGATCTCCCCCTCGATTGCGTGCAACCGAGGGTAATGCACCGGATACAGAAAAAATCCAGCGCCTACTCGGCCACCACCGGCAGTTGGAGCTCGAAGATCGCCCCGCCCACCTCGGCGTTGTACGCGGTGAGCGTGCCGCCGTGGGCCTGCGCGACCCACCGCACGATCGACAGCCCCAGCCCGGACGAGCCGCCGCCGGTGCCGAACCGGTCGAACGCCGCGTCGGCCAGCGCCTCGTCGACGCCCGGGCCGTGGTCGGCCACGGTGACCCTGCCGTTCGCCACGATCACCTGCACGACGGCGTTCTCGTTCGGCTGCCGCCCGTAGCGCAACGCGTTGTCGAGCAGGTTCCCGATCGCCCGCTGGATCAGCCCCGGGTCCACCAGCACCTTGCTGGGCGCGGTCGTCACGGTCACGCTCGCGCCGCCGTGCGGGGTGTCCTCCACGACGCCCGCCACCAGTTGGTCGAGCCACACCGGCTGCACGGCGAGCTGCTCGACGCCCGCCGCGAGCCGGGCCCGCACGAGCAGGCCGTCGATGATGCTGCCCATCCGCGCGGCGAGCGCGACCGTGCGGGGCAGCAGGCCCGCGCGTTCCGCCGGGTTGCGCAGCGCCGTCTCGGCCAACGCGCGCAGCGCCGCGACTGGCGTGCGCAGGTCGTGCGCGGTCTCGGCGAGCAGCACCTCCTGCTGTTCCAGCGCAGCCGCGGCCGGCCGGATGGCACGACCCGACAGCACGTGCCCGGCCAGGCCGAGCGCGCCGATCAGCAGCACGCAGCCGCCGAAGACGAGCAGCGCCACCCGGTCGTGCTCCGCGTCCGCCACCGTGGCGTCGGAGACCGCGATGACCCCGCCGACGAACCGGCCGCCCAGCCGGAACGGCTCCACGCGGAAGCGCAGCGACCTGCCGTCGGACGCGGTCGTGTAGCCGCGCAGTTCGCTGCCGGACCTCACCGCGGCCTGCACCTGCACGTCCAGGTTCGCCTGGTCGGCCGCCGCGCAGGCGCCGTCGCTGACGAACCCGGCGAACTGGCCGGGACCGCCGGGCAGCACCGCGAACCGGGGGCACTTGTCGTTCAGCTCGTCCTGCGCCACCGCGGCGGTCGTGATGCCGCCCCTGCCGTCGTCCCTGATCAGCCGCAGCACCGACGAGGTGACCACGTGCAGGTCCGCGTCCAGGTCCTTCTCCCGGCGGTCGGCGTCCGCACCGACCACCAGCACGGCCAGCACGACCAGCACCACGGCGTTGACCCCGGTCACCAGCAGCGTCATGAGCAGGCGCAGCCGGCGCAACCGGTCGGCCGACGAGCGGGTCATGCCTCGGTCGCCAGCTTGTAGCCCCTGCCGCGGACCGTGTGGATCAGCTCGGGCTGCCGCAGCTTGCCGCGCAGGCGCTTGACGACGGCCTCGACCACGTTGGCCATGGGGTCGTTCTCCGCGTCCCAGCAGTGCTCGATCAGCTCGGCCCGGCCCACCACGTGCTCGGCGTGCACCATCAGGAACTCCAGCACGGCGAACTCCTTGCCGGACAACGTGAGCAGCACTCCGGACCGGCGCACCTCGCGCCGCGCGCAGTCGATCTCCAGGTCGGCCAGGCGCAGCACGGACGGGCGGCCCAGGCCCGCGCGCCGGCAGAGCGTGCGCACCCGCGCGGTCAGCTCGGCCACGGAGAACGGCTTCACCAGGTAGTCGTCACCGCCGTGGGCGAACCCCGCCACCCGGTCCTCCACGGCGTCCCGGGCGGTGAGGAACAGCACCGGCACGCTCCAACCCTGCTGCCTGCGCCGGTGCACGTAGGTGATGGCGTCGCCGTCGGGCAGCATGCGGTCGAACACGACGCAGGCGTGGCCGCCCCGGCTCAACACGGCATCGGCGCCCGCGAGGTCGGCCGCGGAGTCGACCTCGAACCCGGCCGCGCCGAGCTCGACGGACACCGCGATCCGCAGGTCCTCGTTGTCCTCGACCACCATCACGCGCACGGCACGCCCCATGTCATCCAAACCTCATGTGTCCTGGTCGATCGTAGGACCGACGGCGCGGACCCGCGCCGGTCCCACCGTCGAAACGGGGTGCAGGCCATGCCTTCCACCACGCTGTTCTCCGTACTGGGCCCGGTCGAGGCACGAGCGGCCGACGGCTCCGTGATCGACGTCCGGGCCCGCAAGCCGATCACCGTGCTGGCCGTGCTGCTGGCCCACGCTAACTCGTGGGTCAGCGCCGAGGAGCTGATCGCGGCGACCTGGCCGGAACAGGCCGCGCCCGCCTCGGCGAACGCGAACCTCAAGACCTACGTGTGGCAGCTGCGCAAGGCGTTGCCGCAGCGCAGGGTCGAGCACGCGGCGGGTCGCTACCGGCTGCGCGTCGAGCCGGGCGACCTCGACGTCGACGAGGTCGAACGGCTGGCGGAGACCGCGCGGCAGGCGGTGGCGGACGGAGACCGGCGCACGGCCGCGACGGTGCTGTCCGACGCGCTCGGCCGGTGGCGTGGCCGCCCGTTCGGCGGGTTGGACGTCGACGCGACCGTCACCGCACGGCTCGACGCGTTGCGCGCGGAACTCCGCGTGCTGCTGGCCGAGACCTTCGGCGAGCTGGGCGAGCTCCAGCGGGCCGTGGCGTTGTGGCGGGCGCTCGTGGAGGAGGACCCGCTGGCGGAAGGGCACTGGGCGCGCTGGATGGCGGCGTTGAGCCGGGCCGGACGGCACGGCGACGCGCTGGCCGTGCACGAACGGGCACGCGCGGTCCTGGCCGCGGAGCTGGGCGTCGAGCCGGGGCCGGAGCTGGCCGCCGCACGCCGGACGGCGCTCGCCGGAACCCGGCCGTGCCGGCGGGACCTGCCGCGCGCGGTGCCGGACTTCACCGGTCGGGACCGCGAGGTGCGGCGGCTGGAGTCGTGCCGCGGGGTGGCAGTGATCGACGGCATGGCCGGGGTCGGCAAGTCCGCGCTGGCCGTGCACGTCGCGCACCGGCTCGCCCCGCGTTACCCGGACGGCGCGCTCTACGTGAACCTCCGGGAAGGCGGGGACGTGCTGGCGCACCTGCTGCGGGCCATCGGGGCGAGCGTCCCCGCCGACCCGGCGAGCCGGGCCGCGCAGTGGCGGGCCGAGCTGAGCGGACGCCGGGTGCTGCTGGTGCTGGACGACGCGGTGAGCGCACGCGAGGTGCGGCCGTTCTTGCCGGGCGGTCCAGGCTGCCTGGTGCTGGTCACCACGAGGGTGCGCAGGCCGATCGTAGACGGTGCGGACACGATCACGCTCGGCCCGTTGCCGCCGGAAGAGGCCGCGGACGCGTTCGGCGCGATCTGCGGTGACTGGCGGGCCGCCGCCGAACCCGGTGCGGTCGCGGAGGTCGCCCGGCTGTGCGAGGGCTTGCCCGCCGCCCTGCGCGCCGCCGCGGACCGGCTGCGCAGTCGTCCTATGTGGACGGTCGGCCGGTTGGCCGCGCGGCTGGCCGACGACGGCGCCCGGATCTTCGAGCTGAGCGCCGTCACCGAGCCGCTCGCGGCCGCGTGCCGGGAGCTCCCGCCGGCGGCACGACGGCTGCTGGCCGCGCTGGCGGCGGAACCGGACCTCACCGCGGCGGCCAGGCTGGCCGGTATCGGCGAGCCGGAGGCGCACCACGTCGCCGAGGACCTCCTCGACCTCCACCTGGTGGTCCAGCTACCGGCCGACCGCTACGGCCTCCACCCCCTGATCCGCGACCTGGTCCGGGTGCCCGCCGCGCGCCCGGCCAGGGTCGCCTGACCGGAAGGGCCGATCATGCACGCCAACCACCAGGCGCTCACCGCGCCCGCCGCCACCACCCCGGACCCCCGGGCCGCGCGCCGGGCCGCCACGCCGGTCCTGGTCGTGTCCGCCGCCGCCACCGGCGCCGCGACGACCGCGGCCAGACCCGTGGTCGCGGCGCCCGTGCCCGCTCCACCGCCGCCACCGCCCACCGCCCCGCCACCCGCGCGACGGGAACCCGAGCCACCCCGGCCGAGCCGGAAGCCCTCACGGCGTGGCGGGCCGGTGCGGCAGCTCAGCCCGCTCCAGGTCGTCTCCTGGCAGTTGGCGGTGATCGCGATCGCGGCCTCGCTCGGCCGACCGTGGCCGATCATCGTCTGCGCCGCCGTCGGCGCGGCCGTCGTGCTCGCCGCCACCACGATCAGGATCCGCGGCCGGTGGCTGTACCAGGTGCTGGCGCCCAGCGCGGGGTACCTGCTGCGGACCCGCAGGCACAACCTGGCCGAGGACGACAAGGCGGTGGCGCTGCTGGGGCTGCTGCTGCCCGGCTCGACCACGCTGACCGTCCACACCGCGCAGGGGCCGGCGCTGGCGATCAGCCACCCGGCCGGGCTGACCGCCGTGATCCGCCCGAAGTCGACCGGCCGCGGCGGTCCGCCACCGTCACCGGCCGCGCTGCTGCCGGACACCGACGACACGCACCGGTTCGGCATCCAGACGGTGTTCCACTCCGCCGCGCGGTCCGACCAGCCGGCCAGGTTCTGGCTCACCGTGCACGCGACGCGCACGGTCGACGCGCCGACCGACGACGAGCTGGCGCTGGCGCTGCGCAACGGGCTGCGGCGCGTGCTGCGGTCGCTCGACCGGATGGGCCTGCCCGCCGAGCCGATGCCCGCCGAGGCCGCGCTCGCCACCGTCGCCGCGCTCGGCCACGTCACCGGGGGCCGCACGGAGATCCGCGAGGACTGGGGCTTCTGGCGCACCGGCGCGGTCTCCCACGCCTGCTTCCGCCTGGTGGGCTGGGACCGGCTCACCACCGGCGACGCCGACCGCCTGCTCACCGTGCTCGCGACGAGGACGGGAGGAGTCGCGGTCACCTTGACGATCGCCGCGCAGACGACCGGGGCACGCCCCAGCGCGGTGCTCCGGCTCGCGGCCACCACGGAGGCCGCGATCGAGTCCGCCGTCGGCTACCTGACCGGGCCGTTCGCCTCCTGCGGCATCCGCCCGGTCGGGTTCGACGGCAACCAGGTGGCCGGGGTGGCCGCCTCACTTCCCATCGGAGGCTTCCCGCGATGAGCACAGTCCTGCCCTTCGACCGCACGGTGCCCGCCCAGACCAGGATCGACGCGCTGCTCGCGGCGGCACGGCACGAGGTGCTGGTGATGAGCACCCACGCCTCGCCGGTCAGCCACCCGCTCGGCGCGGTGCGGCGCAACGACCACGAGAACCTGCGGCGCGGTGTGCGCTACCGGATCATCGTGCCCGACGCCGTGCGCACCACGCCGGTGCTCGGGCCGCAGCTCGGCATGCTGGCGCTGGCCGGCGCCGACACCCGCACGGTCGCCGACGTGCCGACCGCCGTGATGGTGATCGACCAGGAGGTCGTGGTGCTGCCGACCGAGCAGCGCGTGGCGTTGTTCCGGCTGCCCAGCCTGGTCACCACGACCGTCGAGCTGTTCGAACGGGTGTGGGACACCGGCGTGCCGCTGGGCGCGTACGACCTCCCGGTCAGCGCGGAGCTCGGGATGAGGGAACGGGAGCTGCTCTCCCTGCTCTCGTCGGGCAGCACCGACGAGAAGGCCGCCGCGCGCCTGGGCGTGTCCGTGCGGACCGTGCGGAGGATGGTCTCCGACATCATGAACCGGCTCGGCGCGCGCAGCCGGTTCCAGGCGGGCGCCAAGGCCGCCGACCGCGGCTGGCTGATGGAGCGGACGGGCTGATGACCGCGGAGACGCGAGCACGGGTGCTGACGGTCGCGCCGGGCAGGCACGGCGCGTACCCCACCATCGGGGACGCCGTCCGCGACGCGCCGGACGGTGGCGTGATCTCGGTGGAGGAGGGCGTGTACGCGGAGACGTTCGAGCTGGTCGACCGCAGGTTGACGCTGCGGGCGCAGGACGGCGCGAAGGTCACCGTCGACGCCACGGGAGCGGACTGGCCCGCGGTGCGGGTGCGGGGCGGGTCGCTGGCGTTGCAGGGGATCCGGATCGAGTCGGACGCGGAGGGCGTCGTCGCCGTCGACGCGGCCCTGGACGTCGAGCTGTGCGTCGTGACCACCCGGCTCGCCCCGGCCATCAGCGTGCGGGACTGCCGGCGGTTCACCATCAGCCGGTGCACGGTCGCCGGCGCGGTGCAGGGCATCGTGGTGGACGGCTCGTCCGGCCGGATCGACGGCACGACGATCCGGGACGTGGCAGGCGACGGGCTCGTCATCGGGCTCGGCGCGGACCCGGAGGTCGCCAACTGCACGATCTCCGGTTGCGGGCAACGAGGTGTGTACGTCTACCAGTACGCCCGCCCGACGATCGAGGGCTGCGACATCTCCGGCGCCGCGGCGGAGGGCATCGCCGTCGCGCACCACAGCAGGCCGGTGATCCGCCGGACCACGATCCACGACGTGCAGGGCGTCGGCATCTCGTTCGGCGCGGGCTGCGCCGGGTCGGTGCTGGAGTGCGGGCTGGTCGACACCGCCGAGCCGGCGATCTCGCTGGCCGACGGCGCGACGCCCACGATCACCGAGGCGAGTCGCCCCGCCAGGTCGTCCGGCGACGGCGTCGAGGACCTGCTGGCCGACCTCGACGGCATGGTCGGCCTGGCCGCGGTGAAGGCCGAGGTCCGCGCGGTCGTGGACGAGATCCAGGTCGACAAGTGGCGGCTCGGCGCGGGGCTCACCGTCGGCGCGGTGAGCCAGCACCTGGTCTTCACCGGCGCGCCCGGCACCGGCAAGACCACGGTCGCCCGCACCTACGGCAAGCTGCTCAAGGCGCTCGGCGTGCTGCCGAAGGGCCAGTTCCGCGAGGTCTCGCGGCGCGACCTGGTCGGCCAGTACATCGGGCACACCGCGGAGAAGACCGCGACGGTGTTCGAGGAGTGCCTCGGCGGCGTGCTGTTCATCGACGAGGCCTACACGCTGTCCCGCTCGTCGGGCAGCAGCGGCGACTTCGGCCAGGAGGCCATCGACACGCTGGTCAAGCTGATGGAGGACCACCGCGACGGGGTGGCGGTGATCGTCGCGGGCTACACCGACGAGATGGACGGCTTCCTGGCCGCCAACCAGGGCCTCGCGTCCCGGTTCGCGAAGACCATCGAGTTCGAGAACTACGACGCGGACGAGCTGCTGCTGATCATCGACCGGATGGCGACCGACGGGGACTACCGCCTGGCGCCGCAGGCGCACCCGGTGCTGCTGGACCACTTCGCCAGGATTCGCGGCGGCGCGTCGTTCGGCAACGCGCGGGAGGCGCGGAAGCTGTTCGAGGGGATGCGCAAGGCGCAGTCGCGGCGGCTGCGGGCGCTGGGGCGGATGCCGGACACCGACGAGCTGCGGGAGCTGTCGACCGAGGACGTGGTGGCCTGCGTCGGCTGAGCCGCTACTGTGCGTGGTCGTGCGCATTCTGGTGGTCGAGGACGACGAGAACCTGCGGCTGGCCATCAGCGGCTCCCTGCGGGGCGCCGGGTTCGCGGTGGACGCGGCGGACGACCTGCCCGCCGCCGACCAGGCGTTGTGGGCCAACTCCTACGACTGCGCCGTGTTCGACCGGATGCTGCCCTCCGGCGACTCGCTGGCCTACGTGCGCGCCAAGCGTGCCGCCGGCTCGACCGTGCCGATCCTCTTCCTCACCGCCCTCGACGGCCTGGCCGACCGGGTCGCCGGCCTGGAACACGGCGACGACTACCTGGTGAAGCCGTTCGCGGTGGCGGAACTGGTGGCCAGGGTCGGCAGCCTGTGCAGGCGGGTGGCATCCGGCCTGCCGCCCGTCCTGCGCTGCGGTGATCTCGAGATCGACCTGGGACGCCACCAGGTGCGCCGCGCGAACACGCTGCTCACCCTGACCGCCAAGGAGTTCAGCGTGCTCGAACTCCTGGTGACCCGCCAGGGCGAACCGGTGACGCACAAGGAACTGATCGCCTACGCGTGGGACGAGATGGCCACCCCGAAGTCCAACGTCCTCCCGGTCCTGATCGGCCAACTCCGCCGCAAGCTCCACGACCCCCCGATGATCCACACCGTCCCCGAGATCGGCTACCGCATCGACCCGTAGCCCTCCACACCGGAACCGTTCACCCCACCGACCTCGAACCGACACCCCCGCACCAGCGGCGCGGATCCGCACCCGTTCACAGGCGTGGCAAGTAGGCGGCAACCTCCGCGATGGCGTCGAGGGTCTCGTGGTCGAACTGCCCGCCTGCCGCGTTCTCGGCCTCCGCGACGGTGATCGCCGCGCCGTCGCGATCGCTGCCGTAGCGCAACCCGGTGAACTCGACATCACCCAGCTCCAACAACGCGCCCGCGAGCGGCGTGATGTCGCCGCTGCCGTGGACCTCCATGAGGCTGTCGAACTCGCGGGCATCACGCGCGTTCGCCAAGCCGACCCACGCCACCGACACCACCGCCGTGTTGCCCGCCTCATCCGCCACCGCGAACAGCACCCGCTCCAGGTGGGTGCAGCTATGGGTGGTGAAGAACTGCCGCACCTGCCCGAACGAGGCCGCGACGCACTCGGCCTGCTGCTTGGCGGTGCGCCTGACCTGCCGCAGCCCCATCCGCCGCCACGCACCCTCGGGCCCCTCACGGCGGGCCGCCTTCCGCCCCTCGCTCTTGCGTGCCCGCAACTGCCCCGACGAGCCACCCAACCGCACCGACCCGACCCCGACCTCTGCCGCCGGCCCCACCGCCCCGGCGCCACCGAGCCCGACAACTCCCCCACCACCGGCGAACGCCGCCACAGCGGCGACCCCGGCGACGACCACCCCGACACCGCCCTTCTTCTTCGTGATCGGTCTGACGCGACCTCGCTCGTCTGTGTAGAACTCCGTCATGGCCCACCCCTGGTTCCACTCGACCAATCGACCTAGTGACCGATGGCCCACATAGCGTAGCGACAGGGTCCGACATTGCGGGGAGGCAACGAGGTCCGCGCCCTGTCCCCTGGGTCAGAGAGACCCGGCCTTGTACGTTCGGCTGCCCACCCGCACCGCAGGCGCCGAGGTGAACCGGACGTCGGTGCCCTCCCCCGTCACCGTGACCGACACCCGCTCCCCCACCGCTACCTGCTCCACCCCGGTGGGCAGCTCGTAACTCCAGCCGCGCACCTCCACGTCCTCGACCGAGGCGAACCTGAGGTGGAACCGGACCCAGTCGTGCTCAGGCGGCGCGTCCCAGGTCCCACGGCCGGCGTCGTCCAGCGGTCCTTCGAAGGACGCGGTGATCGCCCGGTCGCGTTCGTCCCAGTGCAGGGCGTAGAGCTCGAACGCCGACAGCTCAGATTCGATCATGGTAGGTGTCGACCTCGGGTCCGGGGACCGCCGTGTACAGCCGCTGGTCCAGCTTGCTCGTGAACTCGTGCGTCCCGTCGTCCACCACGTCCGGCGGCGAGTTGTGCACGCTGACCTTGCCGAAGCGGAACTGCTCGGCGCACGTCAACGTCAACCGCAGCGACGCGCCGGTCACCGACACGGCCAGCCTCGCCCTCGGCCGTCCCGCGAACTCGACCGACACCGTGGCGGGCAGTGCGCCGCCGGACAGCCGGACGTCCTCGACCGCCAGGAACCCCAGGTGCGCCTGCACGCGCCGGTAGCCGGGCACGTCCGAGGCGACCGGCAGGTCCACCCGCAGCGTGCACCCCGGCCCGCGACGCTCGAACCGGATCGACCGCAGCACCAGCCCGGTGAAGTCCGGTCCCTGCGGGTAGAACCGGGCCAGCAGCTTCGCGTCATTGGGCAGGAGTCGGTCTGCCCAGGCTGGGGTTGTAATAGTAGTGCTCCTGCGCTCCGGGGACCTGGCCGTTACGGGGGTCGTCGTAGGGTCGCACATGGACGTGCGGAGGTTGGTCGCCCACTCCGCCCTCACCGTACTGGTGGCCGGTGTAGTGGTCCTGGAACACGATCAGCTCGTCCTGGTTGTTGAGGTAGATCTCCTCGGGGAAGTAGACGGGCTGGTAGTTCTCGTCCAGGATCTGCCGGCCGCTCGGCGTGGTCGACGGCACCATGCGGCTGTCCAGGGGCTCGGAACCCGGCGGGACACCGGCGTCGGCGAGCGCCTGCTGCTTGGCCTCGTCGCCGCTGACGTCGCAGCCCTGCAGGCCGAGCGGGTCGATCTGCCGGGTGGGGTTGGGCACGTAGGCGCCGGGGTTGACCGACGGCACCAGCCCCAGCGGGTCGGATGAGGCGTACCGCCCGGTTTCCGGGTCGTAGTAGCGGAAGTGGTTGTAGTGCCAGCCGGTCTCCGGGTCGTGGTACTGGCCCGGGAACCGCAGCGGGCAGGCCACCTCGCCCGTCTGGGACAGCGTTCGACCCCAGAGGGTGCTCGTGCGTCGCCACCCGACCTCGCCGCGGGCGTCGACCAGTTCGGTCGGGCTGCCGACGACGTCCGCCACGATCGCGTAGAAGCGCCGGTCGACCTCGTCCTGGTCGACCTGGGCGATCGGGGTGACCGAGCCCGGCTGGTACTCCCAGGTGCTGCTCGTGCCGCTGCTGTGGACGTGCTCGACCAGGCGCGTGCCGTCCCAGGTGAAGTCGAGCCGCTCCACGGGACCACCGGCCGCGTCGAACCGCTCCTTCGCGATCCGCCTGCCCATCGGGTCGTAGCGGTACCGCCAGGTGTCGCCGTCGGGCGTCGTCACGCCGGTGAGCCGGTCCTCGGCGTTCCAGGTGAAGCGCCACAGCCGCACCTGCCCCGACAACGTGCGGTGTCGCCGTTGCACCACGCGGCCCTGCCGGTCGTGGACGTAGGAGGTGCGGCCCGCGCTGCGCAGGCGCGTGGCGGCGTACTCGCGCGGTCCTTCGGACCCGTGGTCCGCGACCGGCAGGTCGGCCCGGGTGATGTTGCCGACGGGGTCGTAGTCGTAGCGCTCGGACCAGCCCTGCCCCTGCACCGAGACGACGCGTCCCCGCCGGTCCAGCACCAACCGGCGCTCACCGGTCGGGTCGGCGACCCCCTCGATGTGGCCGTCGGGCCGGTACCGCCAGCTGCGGTGGGTGATCGGCTGCTTGGCCGCGACGACCTGCCCGATCAACTGGTGCGCGGGCGACCACGACTGGGTGACGGTGAGGTCGCCCAGGCTCCGCTCCACCTGGCGGCCCAGCGGGTCGTGCTGGAAGGCGAGGGTGCCACCGGTCGCGTGCAGCGCCACCGGGTTGCCCGCCGCGTCGTACTCCCAGACGGAGGTCACGCCCACCGCGGTCTCGCGGAACACGCGCCTGCCGACCGCGTCGAACCCGGACCGGACGGTGCGTCCGGCGACGGTCTCGGCCAGCACCCGCCCGCGGGCGTCCCGCTCGTAGACGACCTCGGTGTCCGGATTGGTCGCCCGGACCACCCGACCGCAGGCATCGCGGTCGTAGGTGGCCGTCCCGGTCGGCGTGTGCTTCGCGACCACGTCGCCGTGGACGTCGCGTTCGTAGACGACCGTCTCGCCCATGCCGTTGGTGCGGGTGGACAGGCGGCCGGCGGCGTCGTAGGTGTAGGTGAGCACCCTGCCGTCGAAGTCCACCTCCCGCCGCGGACGGCCCGCGGCGTCGTACTCGAAGCGCCAGGTCAGACCGTGCGGGCCGACGACCTCGACGAGCCGGAGTTCCGTGTCGTACGCGTACGACGTGCGGGCGCCGTCCGGGGCGGTGCGGGCCGCGGGGAGGTCGAAGAAGGTGAACTCCGTGCGGGTGACCTGCCCGAGCGCGTCGACGTGCTCGACCTGGTTGCCCTCGCCGTCGTAGCGCCACCGCTCGGTGCTGCCGTCGGGGCGGGTGCGTGCCAGCAGCTTCCCCTCCACTGTCCAGCTGTACCGGGTGGTGCCGCCGAGCGCGTCGGTCGTGGCGGCGACGCGGCCGAAGGCGTCCCGCTGGTGCCGGGTGGTGGCGCCGAGCGGGTCGGTGATCGCGGTGATCAGCCCGGCGTCGTCCGTTTCGTACCGCGTGACGTTGCCGAGCGGGTCGGTGGTGCGGCTGAGGTGGCCGCGTTCGTCGTACTCGAACCTGGTCGTGGCGCCGGCCGGGTCCGTCTCGGTCACCAGGTTGCCGTGGTCGTCGTACTCGCGCAGCCACCTGCCGCCCGCGGGATCGGTGACCTCGGTCGCCAGGCCCGCTCCGGCGTAGGCGGCGGTGACCGTCGTCCCGTCCGGCCTGGTGATCGTGGTGACGTCGCCCTCGTCGTCGTAGGCGTAGCGGCTGGTGTGGCCGAGCGGGTCGGTCACGGCCAGCAGCCGGTCGAAGCGGTCCCACTCGCGGGTGGTCACGGCGCCGAGCGGATCGATCTGCCGCACCACCTGGCCGAGCTCGTTGAGCTCGTAGGTGGTCGTGTTGCCCAGGGTGTCGGTGTGCGTGGTGCGGCGGTCCTCGTAGGCGAACGTGCCGTTGAGCGCCCCACCGGAACCGATGGTCGTGGTGGCCCGGCCCTCGTCGTCGTAGACGTACCGGTACCAGACGCCGTTGCGGTCGGTCCAGGACGTGAGCCTGCCGTCCCCGTCGTGGGTGAAGCGCAACGCGGCGCCGGACGAGTTCGTCACCTCGGACAACTGCCCCGCGTCGTCGTAGGCGAAGCGCGTCAAGGTGATCGGCTCGGGGGCGGACGTCAGCCGCAGCGCCGTCACCCTCCCGTCGGTCGTGTCGACCGCGACCTCGTACCCGCCGGAGTGGCGCACCCGCGTCGGCAGGCCGTCGTCGTCGTGGTCGACGAGGATCTCACCGCCCGCCTGCCGCCGGACCGCCGTCAGCGGCAGCGTCGAGCGCGCGTCCCACTCCGCGCCGACGGGCTGGAACTCCCAGGCCAGCCCCCGCTGCGGGTGCACGACCTCGTAGCCCGCGCCGCTGCGCCGCAACGTCAGCCGCGGACCGAAGTCCGGCACCACGGTCTCCCCGCCGTCCGGCTTGGGGAAGCGGAGCAGGCGGCCGTCGTCCGTGGCCAGCCAGACGTGGACCGGACCGACCTCGACCCGCTGGTCCAGCGTGGAGGCCCAGGACGGGCCGAACAACCGCCCGGCCCGGTAGGAGGACTGGTGGTGCCGGGAGAACACGAGCGGCAGCAGGCCGGGCAACGCGGCGTCGGTCTGCGACAGCACCACCTCGCCGGTGGCGACGTCGATCGGGTCGTCCTCGCAGAACGGCCGGTCCGCCGACTGGGAGGCGCCGTGCGGGTCGTCCACCGTGCTGCCGATGTCGCCGTCGCGCTGCCCGCCGGTCCCGGGGCGGTCGGTCTGCCGGGGAGTGTCCGGGGACGTGGCGGGTGCCGTTCCGTCCGGAGCGGTGGCGTCCGGAGTGGCGGGGCTGCTCGGAGTGGTCGTCGTCGAGGGAGTGGTGGTGCTGGAAGGGGAGGTCGTGCCCGCTGTGCCGGACGGGCTGGTGGTGCCGTCCGGGCCCTTGACGGTCGGCGCGTCGACCCCGCTGGGGGTGGTGGTGCCAGGGCTGTGGGGTGTGCCGGGACCGTCGGCTTTGCGGCCGAGCTTGCCCAGCTTCTCCATGATCTCGCCGAGCTTGTCGAGGACCTTGCGGATGCGCGGGGTGACGTTGCCGATGGTCTTGACGAGCTTGCGGACCAGGTCGGAGATGCGGTTGCAGACCTTGGCGATCGTGGAGGTGGCCTGCGCGACGATCACCGGCGTGGCCAGGCCCAGGGTGGCCACCGCCTCCAACGCCCAGGTGATTAGCTTGCCGACCACCTCGGCCACCAGGTCGCGGATGATCTCGCGGACGGCCGCGACCACCTCGCCCATCACCATCACGCCGGTGCCGATGCCCTCGGCCAGCGTGGCGGCCCCGGCGATGGCGTCCGCCGTCTGCGCCGCGTGACCCCGATAGGCGTCCGCCGCCGCACCACTCCACCCCGGCGCGTCCTGCCCGCCCAACTCCTCCGCGACGCGACCGACCTCGGCGGCCACGTTCGACCACGTCTCGCTGAACGAGCGGATCACCGGCGGATCGCCCGCGAACCAGTCCAGGGCCTCCTTGAGCGGCTGCACGTGCTCGATCAGCCACCCCACACCGTAGGAGGCCACCGTGCCGACCGGGTCGAGCACCATCGACAGCACTTCCAGCCCGACACCGACACCGCCCAACCCGGCCGCGACCCAACTGCCGTCGGAGATGCCCTGCGCCAGATCGCTCGCCGACTCCGCGATACCGATACCGGTGACCGCCGTCGTGTCACTCTGCGCCGTCGCGACCAAGGGGTTGTTCACGTGTTCATCCCGTCGAACCGCGCCGCCTCACCGGACTCCTGCGCGTCATAGGCGCGAGAGGTCTCACGCAGACCCGCCGCGTTGTCCGCCACCGTCTCCGCCGCCTTGACCAACGCCTGCACGCCCATGTCCTCGAACGGCTGCAACAGCATCGCGAACGGCTGGCACACCACGCCGTACGCGGAGTCGTTCATCGCCACCGTCCGCGCCGCGTCGGCCGCCGTGCGCAACCGGTCCGCCAAACCCTCCACCCGGCCGGCCAACGCGCCGATCTCACCGGTAACGGCCTCGTACCCCGTCATCGCGTCACCCCAGGTAGCTCTCGTCGCTGAAGTCGCCGCCGTCGTCACGGCGCGGTCGGCGCGGCGGTGGCGGCGGACCATCCGGCTCGACCTGCGGGAAGTTGCGCTCGGCCGTGGCCACGATGTGCTGACCCGACGGGGTCTCCCCAACCGTCTCCCCCACGATCCGAGCCAACTCGGCCGGGTAGGCGGCCTGGGCCTGCCGCATCGCCTCCATCACCGCCGCCGCGATCTGCTCCGGCCGCAACCGCGACACCGCATCCGTCATGGACACGTCACTGGGAATGCCGTTGGGGCCCACGGTCACACTGACCGCCCCACCGGCGGCCGACCGGGTGAGCGAGATGCGCTCGACCTCCTGCCGCATCGACTCGTACCGCGCCGCCTTCTCCTCGGCGTCGCGCTCCCAGTCATCGACCAGGCGCTGCACGTTGGCCAACGGATCGGTCATCGGCTCCCCCTCCGGTGACGTGGAATCGAGCCACGCTATCCCGTGTGGGACGGCCCCCGAGGCGCTTTCGTTCCCGCGAGTTTGCCGATTCAGCCCAACGACCTGCGGTGGGATCGACCCTTGACATGAAGCTCGCCGAGTAGCTGCGGGCGCGAGCCGGATTCGTGAGGATGTTCCCGTGTCACCTCGCGCACGTGCCGTCGATCCCGGCCGCCTCGCCCGGTGGTGCCTGGAGCACCTGGGCAGCCCGCCGGCGCAGGAGTTGTTCCGATCCGGGCACCTGTCCGCCGTCATCGGGCTGCGGCTGGCCGACGGCCGCGAGGTCGTGGTCAAGGTGCGTCCGGACTCGCCGCGAATGGCCGGCTGCGTCGAAGTCCAGCGCTCCCTGTTCCAAGCGGGTTATCCCTGCCCCCGGCCGCTCATCGGCGCCACGTCGTTCGACGGCGACATCGCCACCGCGGAGACCTACGTGCCTGGTGGCGACGTGCTCCCGAGCGGAGATCACGCGGCGTTGGCCTTCGCCGAGGCGTTCGCGCGGCTGATCCGGCTGGCCCCTCGACCGACCGAGGTGTCCACCCTCGACCCGGCACCGTCGTGGGCGGCCTGGAACCACACCGGGCAAGGACTGTGGCCGCGTTCGGAGGAAGACCCCGACATCGACCTCAACGCGGTGGCCGGCGCGGAGTGGATCGACGAGGCCGGGCAGCGAGCCCGCGACCGACTGCGAACCGACGAGTCCGATCCCGTGATCGGTCACTGCGACTGGCTCGCCGGCAACCTGCGCTGGAGCGGCGACGCGCTGCTGGTGGTGCACGACTGGGACAGCGTGATCGCGGAGAGCGAAGCCGTCCTGGTCGGCCTCGCCGCCGCGCTGTACTCGACCGCCGGCGCGGACAACCTCGCCACCGTCCAGGAAACCGAACGGTTCCTCGACGCGTACTGCCACGCGCGCGGCCGACAGTTCACCGCCGACGAACTACGACGGGCATGGGCCGCGGGCGTCTGGACCAGGGCCTATGACGCCAAGTACCAGCACGCGGTCGGCCAACCCGTCACCTCGCTGTCGGAGGACGAGGCCCACGAACGCCTCCGCCGCGCCGACGCCGGCACGCACAGGCCATAGGGCCGCCACACAGTCCTTGGCTGATCGCGATGCCAATCACAGCGAACCACACCAACGACGGCCGGCACCGCTGATCAACTGGTGGATCGCGATGCCGTCCAACTCGCGGTAGGTGCACCACTCGTGGTCGGAGGTGAGGACCAGGTCGAGGTCCAGCGCCGACAGCAGTTCGAACACCTGGCCGCGGTTGACGGTGTCGACACCGACGAAGACCTCGTCCAGCAGGATGACCCGCGGCGCTCCGGCAACGGCCTGGTAGTGGGCGGCCACGGCGGCGAACAACGGTAGGTGCAGCGCGATCGCCTTCTCGCCGCCGGACAGCGCACCGTGCAGCTTCTTGGTCAAGGGCTGCCAGCCCGTCCCGTTCATGCGGTCGACCTTCACCACGAACCTGTGCCAGGCCGTGTAGTCGAACACCTGGCCCAGCTGCTGTTCCCAGTTGGTGGCCGTCTCGTCTCCCTTGGCCTGCTCGACCCGGTCGCGGAAGAACCGGTGCAGCGACTCGCGGTCCTCCTCGGTCAACCGCACCGGGTCCTTGAGCAGGAGGTCACGCGCCGCTTTCGTGCCCGGTGGCAGCTCAGGCGACACCTCCCACACCAACCGCACCGCCACCTTGGAAGCGGTGCGCACGCGCTCCAAGCGGGCGTTCATGCCGTCGACCAGGTCGTGCGCCTGCCGTATCCGGGCGGCGAGGTGGCGGCGCGTGTCGCCGGTGAGGGTCCGGTCGAACAGCTCGCGCTCCTGCGCGGTGATGTCCTCCCTGCTGCGTTCCGCGTCCGATCGCAGCAGCTCGAACAACGCCGAAGCGCCGATCCTCACCCCGTCCACCACGGCGGAGAAGACCTGGACGTCCTCGTCGGAGTCGAGTTCGAGGTCGGCCCGACCGCCCAGCACCTCGCGGGAGGCGTGCACCTCCTCCGCCAACCGGTGTGCGGCGTCGCCGAGGTTCTTCGGCGAGTGGGGCAGCGATGGCCACGCGGCCCCAACCGACCTCGCCGCGTCCAGCGCTGCCCGGACACCGCTGGACGACGTCAGCACCTGCCTGAACGCGGACAGCTCGGCCAGACCGCTGTCGGTGGGCAGGCTGCCGTCCGCCAGGTGCCGGAATCGCGCCGCGGCCTGGTCGCGCACCTCGGTGGCGCGGTCGCGGTCACGCGCGTCGGTGGTCCGCTGGGCGGTGAGTTCGCCCAGGCGCACGGCCAGGGTGCCGATCTCCTTCCGGTTGGCGCTCGCCTCCCGCCTGGTCGAGGCGAGCTGCTCGCGCAGTGCGGCGAGTTCGTCCAGCACCTGCCGGTAGTCGACGCCGATGGCGCCCTCCACGGCGGCCAGCTCGCTGTCGAGCCCGCGGGCCACGGCTTCGGCCTCGTCCGCCTCGTCTTCGCGCTGTTCGGCGGCGAGCCGGGACCGTTGGACCTGCTCAGCGGCCCGGTCCGCGTCACGACGTGCCGTGAGCAGAGCGGCGTGCTCGTCGATCCAGGCGTCGGACGCGGTCCGGAAGGCGTCCACGGCGGTGAGCGCTGCCCGCTCGGTGGGCAGGCCGTGTTCGGCTGCCGTCGTGGCCAGCGCGCGCAGGGCCTTCTCCACGCGCTGCTCGCTCTTCGCCAGGCCGTCCAGTGATCGCCGAACCACGCTGTCGGCGCTGGAGACCGCCGAGCTCGCTCGGGTCAGGGCGTCCAGTGCCGCGTTCGCATCGGTGTGGTCGGGCCGATCGTGCCGGTCGGCTTCGAGGAGACATAGCCGGCCAGCCAGTTCAGCCTCGCGCCGCGACACGCTGCGCTCCCACGACCGCCTACGCCTAGCGGGCGCGTTACGGGTGTGGCTCATTCATGGCGTGTGTTCCGCCGGGCACCGTGGCGGGGTTGCAGCTCAAGAGGGTCTGCTCGGCTCGAAGTAGCGTTGCCTCCTCGCCATCAGGTTCCCTGAACAGAACGATCCTCCCGAACAACGGCACACGCCGGTGTTCGGACGAGCACTGGTGCACAGCTCACCGGCCGGTGCGTTGGTTCCTCCATCGCACCGGCCAGTGAGGGTGTTCAGGTAAGACGGCTTTTACTTCGTGGCGCACAGGGCCTTGTCGAAGAAGGCGAGAACTTCCATGATGCGAGCTGCGTCCCTCGTCACGACCAAGGTGACAGCCCTGCCATCGGAGGTGATCGCGGAGCGGCTCTGCCAACCGTCGGCGTCGCCGCCGTGGCCGTGCACCACGCCCCCGCAGCTGAGCGGGATCTCGGTGAGACCCAGACCGTAGCGCCATCCCGGGAGAATGGCGGATGCATCGACCGTCTGACGCATCTCCGCCATCTCGCGGGGCTTGAGCAGCCGGCCCGTCTGCAGGGCGACCAGGAACTTGTTCACGTCGCTCGGGGTGGCGATCATCTGCCCCGCGGCGCCGGCGATCGACGGGTCGAACCGGGTGATGTCGATCAGTTCACCGGGGACCTCGTTGCCCTTGTCATCCGTGGGCGGCAGGTAACCCTGCGGGTGTGGCGCACGGATCTCGCGGTCGCCCGGTCCCGGGTAGTACGTCTCCTTCAGCCCGATCCGGTTGATGATCTGATCCGTGATCACCTCGGCGAGCGGCCGTCCCGCCACCTTCTGCGCCACCAGGCCCAGCAGCACGTAGCCGGCGTTGCTGTACGCGAACTTCCGGTCCTGTCCCGGGGCGAACGCCGGTGCTTGCGTCAACGCCGCGTCGAGCAACTCCCTGGCGTCGAAGTACCGGTCCTTGATCGGCAGGATTCCCTGGGACATGAGGGGCATTGCCTGGGTCATCCCGCTGGTGTGGTTCAGCAGTTGCCTGATGGTGATGTTCCGGCCATCGACCGCCGCACCGTCACCGGTACCCCGCACCACACCCGGCAGGATCTTCTCCACCGTGTCGTCCAGCGCGAGCTTGCCGTCGCCGACCAGCTGCAGGATGGCCACCGCGGTGAACATCTTGGTGCTGCTGGCGATCCGCACGTAACCGTCCGTCGGCACCTTCGACTTCGTCCGGATGTCCCCCACCCCGGCGGTGTAGTTCGTCACCCGCCCGTCCCGGTTCCGCACCGACATCAGCGCCCCCGGCAGAGTTCCGTCCTTGACCAACTCCTCCAGGCCCGCCTGCAGCGACTTGTCGTGGACCGGCGTCGACTTCTCCTTCGAAGCATCCGCCGAGGCCGCCGAGGTCACCCCGATACCGGCAACCGCCACCGCCGCGATTGCCGCCACGACCACACCACGACGCCGACGCGCCGGGCCTAGGTTGGTTCCGGCCGGGCGACTCAGACCTTTCAACAAAAGACACTCTCCAAATTGGACGATTCACGCTGACACCCATAGTGTTGCCGCGCCCCCGGCTCCCGACGATCCCCTGCGCTGCACAACTCCGGTACAGCCAGCACTATCTCCATCGACGCCCGACCGGTCGAATGCCGCGGAGACGCACGTGGGTCAGTTCGCGCAGAGTGCGGCGTCGAAGAGCGCGGCCCGGTCCGCGGCGACGGATTTGTCCTTCACCGATCCTTGCGTCGCGGTGACCACGATGGTGACCGCGCGGCCGTCATCGGTGACCGCGTTGTCGTTCGCGTAGCCCGGGATGACGCCGCCGTGGCTCCACGCGACCTTTCCGCAGCTCAACGGGATGCTGAAGATGCCGAGCCCGTAGCCCTGGCCCGACTCCGGGTCCGTCGGGATGGTGGTGCGCAACTGGGCCAGCTGGGCCGGTTCGAGAAGCTTCCCGCCCAGCAGCGCACCCAGGAAGGTGTTGACATCATCGGGCGTGGAGATCAGCTGTCCGGCACCCCAGCCCCAACTCGGGTCCATCTGCGTGAAGTCGACCAGCTCGTCGGTCGCCGGATTGCGCTGGTAGCCCTTGGGGTGCCGGCCGCGGATGTCCTGCTCGCCGACCTCGGGCGCGTACGTGTCGCGCAGGCCGATCCGCTCGATGACCCTGGTGGTCACCAGTTCGTTGAACGGGCGACCCGTGACCTGCTGGGCGATCAGGGCGGCCACGACGTAGTTCGTGTTGCTGTAGGAGAAACCGCTGCCGGCGGGCCTGCCGTCCTGCCGGGCGTTCGCCAGGTCGAGCAGCTCACGCGGTTCGAGGTAGACGTGCTGGTAGGGAAGCAAGTCGCCCATGGTCGGGAACAACGAATCGGTGTAGTCGGGCAGGCCGCTGTCGTGCTGGAGCAGTCGGCGGACCGTGATCTCGTTCGCGTCCACGCCCTTGGCCCGCACCAGGCCCGGCAGGTACTTCTCGATCGATGCGTCGAGCTCTACCCTGCCCTCCCCGACCAACTGCAGTACGACCACGGAGGCGAACATCTTGCTGGCGCTGCCGATTCGCACCCTGCCGTTCGCCGGCACCTTGCTACCGGTCCGCAGATCACCGACCCCGGCCGTGTAGTGGCGGGTCCGGCCGTGCCGGTCCCGGACAGCGGCCAGCGCTCCCGGGTGCCGGTCGGTGCCGACGATCTTGTCCAAGCCCTGCTGGATCGCATCGCGGCGAGGCTCGGCCTGCGCGATCGGGGCCGGGCCGACGAACGCGAGGCTGCCCGCCGCGACCGCGGCTGCCGCCACGGTGGTCACACGGCGATACCGCGGAGAGAGAGGTCGATCTCGCTGGGAAGAGAATTTGAACAAGGCAGACACTCCTGGATTTCGCGCGGATACCGATCCTGCGCACTACGAACCGCCCCAGTCTGTTCACCTTCATCCAGGTCGACAATCCAGCCTGCTGGACAACGGAAGTAGCGGTGCCACCCGGGTGACCGAGCTGCTTTCACCCCGCTGAACGGGGCCTCAACGGCAGGTCGACCTGCATCCGACTCCGATTGTGTTGTTCGGATAAGATCCGGCAGGGAGGCGGCATGGCGCGGGTGCGGGAACGACTGCGGTCGACGCTCGACGCCATCGTGCGCCTCCTCGGCGGCTTCGGCACGGCGCTGCTCGCACTGGCCGTCCTCGTCTGGATCAGCGTGGTCGGGCTGCTCAGCTGCGTCGGCGCCGGTGTTCTGCTGGTGCCTTCCGCCCTGCGCACGCTGCGGTCGGTCGCGAACCGGGAACGGGTCCGGCTCGACGTTCTCGCCCCCGACGCGGTGCCGCAGCAGGTGCGCGCCGCGCTGCGCGACGTTGCCGTGCGACGTGAGCTGGCCTGGCTGCCGCTGCACGCCACAGCCGGTTTGGCCATCGGGTTCGTCGCGATCGCGATGCCGGCCACGATGCTGCAGAACACGACCTACCCGCTCTGGTACTCCGTGCTGCCGCCCTCGGACAACACTCCCACCTTCCTGTTCTGGAACATCTTCCCGAAGGTCACGGACCTCACCGGCGCGTTGGTCGTGGCGCTGTCCGGCGTGCTCTGCGCCGCCTTCCTCGTCGCGCTCGGGCCGGCGCTCGTCCGGGTGCAGGAGTGGCCGGGCCGCCACCTGCTGGCGCCTCCCCCGGGCACCGACCTCTCGCTGCGGATCACCGAGCTGACCGTCACCCGTGCCGCCGCCCTCGACGCGCACGCCGCCGAGCTGCGCCGCATCGAGCGGTCACTGCACGACGGCACGCAGAACCGGCTCGTCGCAGTGAACGTGCTGCTCGGCGCCGTGCGACGAGCCGTCGACCGGGACCCCGCCGCAGCCCATGCCGCGCTGGACCGAGCCCAGGACGCCGCCGAACAGGCGCTCTCCGAACTGCGTGCGGTAGCGCGCAGCATCCTGCCCCCGGTCCTGGCCGACCGCGGGCTCGCGGGCGCCCTGGCCGGCCTCGCGAGCAGCTGCGGCGTGCCGTGCGAGATGACGGTCGACGTACCGGGCCGGTGCGCCGCCTCCGTCGAGGCCACCGCGTACTTCGTGGTGGCAGAGGCTCTCTCCAACGTGACCAAGCACAGCGACGCCGCGAAAGCCGTGGTGCAGGTGGCCAGGGAGGGCGATCGGCTGCTGCTGCGAATCGGCGATGACGGCCGGGGCGGCGCAGACGAGAGCAGCGGGTCGGGCCTGGCCGGCATCCGCCGGCGGATCGAGGCCTACGACGGGCGCTTCAGCCTGGACAGCCCGGCCGGTGGGCCGACGACGATGCGAGTGGAGCTGCCGTGCGGATCGTGATCGCGGAGGACGACCCGCTGCTGCGCGAGGGGTTGGCGCTGTTGCTGCGCGCCGAGTCGCTCGACGTGGTGGCCACGGCCGACACACCGGGATCGTTCCTGGCCGCCGTGGCCGAGCACGAGCCGGACGTCGCCATCGTCGACGTGCGGATGCCGCCCACCCACACCGATGAGGGCATCCTGGCGGCCGTCGAGGCACGCCGCCGCCGGCCAGGCCTCGCGGTCCTCGTGCTCTCGGCGTACGTGGAGCAGACGTTCGCCACCGAACTGCTGGCCGCCGGCGCCAACCGGCTCGGCTACATGCTGAAGGAACGAGTGGGACGGGTCGACGAGTTCCTGGACGCGCTGCACCGGGTGGCCGGCGGTGGCACCGCGGTGGACCCCGAAGTCGTCGGCCAGCTGCTGGCCCGCAACCCGCACACCAGTGCGCTGGGCCGGCTGAGCCCGAGGGAACGCGACGTGCTCGCGCTCATGGCCCAAGGACTCGGTAACACCGCCATCGCCGAGAAGCTCGTCATCACCGAAGGCGGAGTGCACAAGCACATCCGCAGCATCTTCGCGAAACTCCACCTCGCACCCGACGACCGGGCCGACCGGCGCGTCACCGCGGTCCTGCGCTACCTCGAGGGCAGCGGACCGAGGTAGCGCCGTTGCACCACCGATCGGCCCGGCGCCGGTTCATCGGGGACGTCCGTCCCCTGTGGCCGTCACTCCTTGACGCCGATGCCGGCGATCGGTGGGACGCGGAGCAGCCGTGCGATCGGCAGGATGGTGGTGAGCAGGGCGAGCAGCACCGTGCCACCGATGATGGACACCCATCCCAGCGGGGGAACATAAGGAACGCTCTGCCCGGTGAGAGTGCGCACCACCGATACCAGGGTGAGCGCGGCGATCGATCCTCCGATGAGCAGAGAAACGCCGAGCAGGCCGGACTGTTCCGCGTGGACCATTCTTCTCACCTGCTTCCGGGTGACGCCGACCATGCGCAGTGAAGCCAGTTCACGGCCCCGGGTAAGGGCGGCCATGACCATGGTGTTGGCGGCGGCCATGGCGGCGTAACCGATCATGATGCCCATCAGCAGCTTGTTCAACCAGGCGCTGAACGCCAGGTCGTCGGCAAGCCGGCCGGTGAGCTCGGCCGTGTTCGTCACGGTGCTGCCGGGGTGTCGGTCGGTGACGTCAGCCAGGGCGGTGGTGATGTCGGTGCCCGGTTCGGCGCGGACGAGGATCCGCTCGTAGCCGGTGGAGGCGGTGTGGCCCGCGATGACGTCCTTGGTGACGGTGAAATCGCCGAAGCCCATGCCCCGGCCGTAGATCGCGACGATGCGCAGGGTGGCCGGTGTGCCGTCGCCGAGCCACACCTCGGCACGATCGCCGACTTTCCAGCCGTTCGAATCGGCTTGCATGGACGACACCGCCACGGCGTGCCCGCGCAGGTCGGCCAGGCTTCCGCTGCGAACCTGGAGGTCCATGACGTGCTCGATGCCGTCCGGATCGATCGCCTGCACACCGCCGACTTCCCCGTTCCCGAGGATGATCGAGGTGTTCCGCACTCCGGTTGCGGCTACCACACCGGGAATCTCGCGTATTTCCGCGAGGGCGGTCTCGGGCAGGCCGACGGCGGAACTCATGGAGTGCTGGGCAAGCATCCCGGCACGGTTCTGGGCGACGCTCTGTCGTTCCAGGTTGTCCTGGAGGAACCAGATCGAACCACCGAGGCCGACCGTCAGCACCAGTGCGGCCAGTACGGTGACCATGCTCTGGGCGTTGGCGCGCAGGTTCGCCGCAGCCAGATAGCCGCTGTCGCCCCACACCGCACGCAGCACCGGGCCGAGGAGCCGGGCGGCCACCCGGTTGATCCAGGGGGCGAGCAGGGCGACCGCGAGGACGAGCGCGAACAGCATGCCGAGCGCGGTGCCGAGGGCAGCGGTCCCCTTCTGGGTCGTGCTGAGCGTGGTCAGGTAGATGGCACCGGCCAGGGTGACGAACCCGACGAACAGGCGGACCTTGCTGTTCCGGCCGGATTCCACGGCGATCTCGCCGAGCGCCTCTGTCGGGCGGATCAGCACCGTCCGGCGGGCGGCGATCAGCGCGGCCCCCACCGCCACCGTCATTGTCGCCCCCACCACGGCGGCCGCAGTCAGTGCACCGCCGCTGAACGGGAACGTGTTCGGGATGAACCCGCGGCCGACCAGTTCCCCGCGCACCCATCGAGTGGCGAACCAGCCCGAGGGCACACCGATCACGACCGACAACAGGCTGAGCAGCCCCACCTCGATGAGGATCAACCGGGCGATCTGGCCTGGAGTCGCGGCGACGGCCCGGAGCAAAGCGAGGTCGCGTCGCCGGTGCCGGACCGCAAGGCCGATGGTTCCGGCCACGACGAACATCACCAGCAGCCCCACGAATCCGCCGAAGACGTAGCCGAGCTGGACCAGCATGTCGCCGGCCGCCAGGTCCGCGGACTGTTCCAGCACCCCGCGCTCGGCGCCCGCGTAGGCCTTGACACCGGCCTCGGTGGCGAGTTTGCGCACGTCGGCGACCTGTGCGGCGCTGGAGGCACCTGGCTCAGCGATGACGCCGAGGGCGTCGACCCGGCCCTGCCGCGGGTACACGGCCGCCGCGTGCACGTCGGTGAAGAACACCGCGGGCGGCGCGTCGGGGCCCGGCCGGGGACCGGCGTTGCGCACGAGGCCACTGACCCGGTACACGCGTGCCGTCCCCTCCACCAGGATGGGGATCTCGTCGCCCGGTGCCACCGAGCCGGCCACGCGTTCGTCCAGCGCGACCTCGTCGTCGTTCTTCGGCTGGGCACCCTTGGTCAGCTGGTAGGGGGTGAGAACCGTGCTGCTCCACCCGTGCCCGGTGGCCCCGCCGTTCTCCAGGACCGCCGTCACCGATGTGTCCACCACGACGGTCGCCACGCCCGGTACCTGCCGGAGCCGTTCGGCCATCGAGGCCGGGACGGTACCTCCCTCAGGCAGCGGTGCGGTGGCCTCCTGGCCGTTCGTCGTGAGCGTGATGTCGCGATTGGCGACGACGACGTCCGTTGCGGCGAAGCGCTGCGACGCGGCCTCGAACCGCAGGCCGGATTCCACGAGCAGTCCCATCGACATCAAGATCACCACTCCGGCCGTCAAGGCCAGCAGGGTGGCGACCGCGCTGCCCTTGCGGTGGCGCAGCATCCTCGCGGCCAGCTTCAGCATCGGTCAGCGCTCCTGCGTCACGCGCTGACGGCGGCCCAGCATGGCCAGTTGCTCCGCGATGCGTTCCGCACCCGGCTGCGGCATGTCGTGCACGATCCGGCCGTCGGCCAGCACCATCACACGATCCGCGTACGACGCCGCCACCGGGTCGTGCGTCACCATGATCACCGTCTGCCCCGCCTCGTCCACCATCGAACGCAGCAGGCCCAGCACCTCGGCCGCGGTCTGGGTGTCCAACGCACCGGTCGGCTCGTCGCAGAAGATGACCTCCGGGCGCGTCGCCAACGCCCGTGCGATCGCGACCCGCTGCTGCTGCCCGCCGGACAGCTGCGACGGCCGGTGCGACAGCCGATCAGCCAACCCGACCCGATCGACGACCTGCCGCACCCAGGTGGCGTCGGCCCGTTTCCCCGACAGCTGCAACGGCAACACGATGTTCTCCTGCACCGTCAACGCTCCGATGAGGTTGAACGCCTGGAAGACAAACCCGATCTTCGACCGCCGCAGCTTCGTCAGGTCGGTCTCGGACAGTTGCGACAACTCCGTGTCGCCGACGCGGACGTGACAACGCCCGCACCAGGAGGCCCATCAGCTTGTACATTATGGATTGACATCACAAACCCGAGGTCCTATTCGTCGATTTCCCAGGCAGGACGGTAATCTCGCCCGCCCGCCGGAACGACCCAGGCAACAGGCGGCTTCCGGTAGCGCAGGCTGTACCTTTGCTCCGCGGCGACCCGAGCCTGGACTCGACAACATGGACGTCATCGGCGCCGGTTCCCCTCCGCGCGCAACGCACCAGAGCGTCGGGGTCCGCTGCTCGAGCCGGTGGTTGGCCGGCAGGTGAACCCTGGTCACCGTGGAGCCGGCAACGGCACCCGAGTTCGCGGAACCGAGCGAATCCTGCTGCGCTTCGAGCTCATCGCACCAGCTCGGAATCGAGGTGCAGCCTGCTCTACCTCATACCTGGGTGCCTGCGGGATCGGCGACGCCGGCGAACACGACTAATTTCTTGGTCATGAACTTCTCGCCCTCCCGCAGCCAAGCCCTGCTCGCGACGGTCCTGGCGGTCAGCGTCGCGGCCAACATTGCCACTCAAGTCTTCGGCCTGAGCCTCTACATCAGCGCCGCTTTCGGACTGATCGCCGTCGCCAGCGGCATCATGCTGTTCTCCAATTACCGCAAGAACCGTGCGGATTCGCGGAACTGAATATCTCGGCCTGTGTGAACAGCACGCGCAGCCGTGTCGGGGAGCGCGCCGACGGCGGAGAGCGCGGCGCGGACGAACGCGGCGACCTGGCGGGATGTGGATTCCCGAGACCAGGCGATCACGAGGGTGGCCGGCTCGGCATCCGTGACCGGGCGGCTGACCGTACCCGGTGGCAGACGGTCACGGACTGATTCCGGGAGCACCGCGACCATTCGGCCGAGCCGGATGAGCTGCAGCACCTGCTCGGTGTCGGTGACGGGGTGACCGGTCACACCGGGGCGGGCCTCCGGCCATCGGGGCTGGGGTTCGTCACGCAGGTCGGCCATCGACACCGTCGCGCGGGCGGCCAGGGGGTGACCGTCCGGGAGCACGACGACCTGCCCCTCGACGTACAGGTCATCGCTGTCCAGGCCGGTCAAGTCATTCTGCGGCCGGTGCAGCAGTGCGAGGTCGGCGCGACCGTCGCGGACCATCGCGGCGCGTTCGCCGACGCTGAAGGCGAGGTCGACCGGGACAGCACCTGCGGTGGCGGCATAGCGGTCCAGGACAGGCCGCAACAGGTCGGCGTCACCGCCGGGCTTCAGCGCCAGGACCAGGCGTGGGGTTGCGCCCGCCCGCTGGGTCCGGCGCACCGCCGCGGTCACCGCGGCCAGCGCGCCGCGCCCTTCGGCCAAGAGCATCTCGCCGGCGGCCGTGAGACGAACCTCGCGGCTGGTGCGTTCCAGCAGGGTGACGCCCATCCGGCGTTCGAGCAGGCGGATCGCCCTGGACAGCGGCGGTTGGGCGATACCGAGCCGGTGGGCTGCTCGCCCGAAGTGCAGTTCCTCCGCGACCGCGACGAAGTAGCGCAGCTCCCGGGTCTCGACATCCATACCTTGAGGGTATCGTTCGAGACCAGGCCGATCCTGGTCTGTCCAGCCGGGAAATGGTCGGCTGGACACATGAGTGACGACACGACGATGGCGCTGGTGACTGGGGCGAACAAGGGGATCGGACGGGCCGTCGCGAGCCGGTTCGCGGAACTCGGGATGACGGTGCTGGTCGGTGCCCGTGCCCTGGAGAAGGGCGACGCGGCGGCGGCCGAGATACGCGCGGCGGGTGGTAGGGCGTACCCGATCGGCCTCGATGTGACCGACCAGCGCGGCGTGACCGCGGCGGCCGAGGAGATCGACCGCCGGTTCGGCCGCCTGGACGTTCTGGTCAACAACGCCGGCATCGCCGGCGAACTCGAGGCGCAAGCGCCTGGCTCGGCGGCGCTCGACGGGATGCGGGCGGTGTTCGAGACGAACCTGTTCGGCGTCGTCACCGTGACCGAGGCGATGCTACCGCTGCTGCGCCGTTCGCCCGCGGCGCGGATCGTGAACGTCTCCAGCGGCACCTCGTCGATGACCTGGATGACCGATGCCACCCACTACCTGAGCCGGATGCCGGGTGTGCTGGGTTATCCGGTGTCGAAGGCCGCACTGAACATGCTCACGGTGCAGTACGCGAAGGCCCTGGCACGCGACGGGATCCTGGTGAACGCCGCCGCGCCTGGCGCGTGTGACACCGATTTCTCCCAGGGCCTACCGTTCCAGGTGACCCGGACCGCAGCCGACGGTGCCGCGATCGTGGTGCGGCTGGCCACGCTCGGGCGGGAGTGCCCGACGGGCGGCTTCTTCGACGACAACGGCAAGGTGCCCTGGTGAGTACCTCGGCGAGGTGGCGAACCACCCGGGGCGCCATGACACGGCGTCTTCCGCCTCGTGACGCCGATGTTGCGCAACCAGATCCGGCCCCCGCGGTATGCCGCGGTTACCGATCGACTTGGGCTGTTCGATTCAGGACACGGCAAAGTTGTGCACTGGGGCTGTGGCCAGCGGGTTTAGCGGTGCGGGGTGATGTGTTCGGCGCGTTGGCGGGCGGCGGGCAAGCCCCGAGCCGTGACGATGGACGTTCTCACGCTCACCATCGCCCGTTGACGGCCGTCCGGCACCGTTTTGGGGTGGCATACCGGAGCCGGGCATCGACAGCCGCTACGGCCACCGAAAAGTCGCCGGACAGGTCCACCCGGTCGGGCCATAGAGACCTGGAGCACGACGCTGACAACATTTCGTCCGGAGCAACCGCCTGCTCCAGAATTGCTCCCGGCCGGCCGCCGCAGTCCACAACGGACCAAAAAGCAAGATCGCCCGCCACCTGCATTACCGCAGGTCAGCGGGCGGATCGGTCAAGCTATTAACTTGTGGAGCTGAGGGGACTCGAACCCCTGACCCTCACACTGCCAGTGTGATGCGCTACCAGCTGCGCCACAGCCCCTTGCCTGCACGTTTCCCGGCGGTTGGGGCCGCCGTTCTCGTGTGGCAATACCGTACAACACGGCACCCTCACGGGCGAAATCGGGGGGTGCCCTTCGGCATCCGGGCTGCTCGGCGGGGGTGTGAGACCGCTACTTGAGCAGGTTGGTCAGCCAGTCGCGGTCGTCCCAGGAGACCACTTCGCCGTCCTTCATCACGGTGGGGGTGCCCTTGAACTTGCCGGTCGCCTTCACGGCATCCAGCTCGGCCTGGGCGTCCGCCTCGTGCGCACCGCTGTCCACGCACTGCTTGAACGCGTCACCGGTGATCCCGAGGTCCGTGCCGAGCTTCACCAACTCCTCCTTGGTGTGCCCCGGCCCGCCTTCCTCGGGCTGACGCGCGAACAACGTCTCGTGGTACTCCCAGAACTTGCCCTCGTCGGCCGCGCACAGCGCCGCGTTGGCCGCGTCACGCGAGTAGCCCTCGGGGTCGGAGAGCCGGACCAGGAACGGCAGGGCGTGGTAGCGGACGCGGAGCTTGCCTGCCTCGATCTCCTGCTTGATCTGCCCGCCGTAGACCTTCTTGAAGTTGCCGCACGCGGGGCAGAGGAAGTCCTCGAACAGGTCCAGGGTGACCTTCGCGTCGTCCTTGCCCACGACGACCGCGCCACGCTCGCGGACGATCGGCGCCGAGATGCCGGCGACCGAGGGCGGGTTGGCCAGGGAGTCCTCCGGCTCGGACTTCTTGGACGTCCAGACGACCCCGCCGATCACGGCGAGCGCGAGCACCACGACCACCACGACACCGATGACGACCTTGGTCCGGTCGTTCGAAGTGCTACGCGCCGCACCGACGGCCTTGGTCGCCAACTGCTGCTGCTTCTTCTTCCGAGCGTTGCGCTCCGCGCCACCCACCGCACTGCCCTCCCGGTCAAAACCCGGCCCGCAGGCTACCGAGAGATGCTGAGCGGAACCTGAGCGCTCACGCGTCCGGCTGACGCGGGCGGCCCGCCACGCGCTCGCCGACGGGCACCTCGGGACCCTCGTCCAGGCACCCGGACTCACCGGCCACGTCGGACGCGACGTGCGTCTCCTCGGCCCGCGGCAGGGTCTCGGGGGCGAACAGCCAGAACACCAGGGCGACCGCGGCCATCGCACCCGTCAGGGTGAACGCCGCCTGGTACGAGAACTGGTCGACCAGCACGCCCGCGAGCAGCGGGCCGACGATGGCGCCGCAGTCGGCGACCATCTGGAACGCCGCCAGCACCGGCCCGCCCTTGGCCTTCGTCCCGATCACGTCGGCAACGACGGCGTTCTGCGGCGGGTTGAGCAGGCCCGCCCCGATGCCGGCCACCAGGGACGCCACCATGAACATCGGCACGCCGACGCTGAACCCGAGCCACACCGTGCCCACCGCGGACACCGCGAGCCCGGCGATGGCGACGGGCTTGCGGCCGATGGAGTCGGCCAGCTTCCCGGAGATCATCAGCACGGCGGCGTTGCCGGCCGCGAACACCGACAGCGAGATGCCGGCGAGGGCGGGCGTGCTGTGCAGCGCCTCCACCACGAACAGCGGCACCAGCGAGATCCGCACGCCGAACACCGCCCAGCCGTTGGCGAACCCCGAGGCCAACGCCGCCCGGTACGCCGACAGCCGCACGGCCGCGCGCACCGGCATCGACTCCTGCTCGACCGACTTGTCCAACGCGGCGGCGAGCGTGGACCGGCGCAGGAACCACCACACGACGAGCGCGGCCACGACCAGCGCCACCGCGTAGGTGACGAACGGCACCTGGATGGAGATCTCCACGAGCGCCGCGCCGACGATCGGGCCGCCGATGTTGCCGAGCAGGAACCCCGTCGCCCACAGCCCGGACGCCCGGCCGCGCATCGGCGGTGGCGTGATCCGGATGAGCAGGCCGACGGCGGCGACGGTGAACATGGTCGACCCGATGCCCGCGAACGACCGGAACACGATCAGCTGCCAGTAGGCGGTGGCGAAGCCGCACGCGCCGGTGCCGAGGGCGACGATGAGGATGCCGACGATGTAGACCCACGTCTCGCCGAACCGGTTGACCAACCGGCCGCTCATCGGCGCGAACAGCAGCCTGACCAGCGCGAACGAGCTGACCACGGCGGACACGGCGAACGTGCCGACGTCGAAGCTCTTGGCGTACGCGGGCAGCACCGGCGCGACGATGCCGAACCCGAGCGCGATGATGAAGCTCGCCACGACGAGGACCCACACCTCGCCGGGCAGCCGGGGCTTGACCTTCTCGTCGGACCCGGTCCCCAGCACTGTGCGCCCCTTCCGATCTCCGTTAGCTGTGCTAAGGATATGCGGTGCGGCAAGCAATTACTCAATCGAGCAGCTCGTCGACCCTCCGCGCGTAGGCGGTCACCGGGTAGCAGACGTCGAAGCCGCACGCCTCCACGAACCGCTCCCCCGCACCGCCCTCGGCCACGTGCGAGGCCACCAGCAGCGCGCCTGCCTCCCGCAACGCCGCCACCACCCCGTCGACCAGCGCCTTGCCCGACCCCCGACGACGACGCGCCGGCCGCACGACCGCGTGCTCCACCAGCCCGACCCGGCGCTCGCCGAACCCGGACGCGAACCCGCCGATCCGATCGCCGTCGTCCACCACCACGAACACGCACCGCGGGTCGTCCAACCGCTGCCCGAGGTGCTTGAGCAGCCGCGGCCCGTCCACGCCGAGGTCGTCGGCCAGCAGCTCGGCGATGCCCGGCAGGTCGGCGTCACGCGCCGGCCGCACGAGCGGCGACCGCCGCACCTCCCCGCGGTGCACGACGGCCAGCGACTCCTCCACCGCGTGCCACCCGGTGTCGTCGGCGATGCCCTCGATCTCGGCGACCGTGGTCGGTGACGCGTACAGCACCGCCTCGGCCCGGCCGACGTCGGCGAACGTCTGCTCCAGCCGCATCAGCGTGCCCGCGACCTCGGCCGACGACCCGTACACGCCGCACGCGTGGTTGCCGCCGGGCAGCGGGTTGTCCCGGTTCACCACGACCTGCGCCACGCCGACGCGGCCGACCTTGCCGTACCGGACCGCGCCCGCGGCCAGGCGGGCGGCTTCGACCAACCCGGCCAGGTCACGGGCCCGGTACGGGTCGAGCAGCTCGGGGTCGTCGGGATCGCGCAGCGGGTCAACCACGACGTCAGCCTTGCACGTCCCGGTCCTTCCACTTCGCCGTGCCGCGCAGCGCCTGCCACGCCGCCTCCAGCGACAGCGCGCCGAACGTGGCGTAGGCCAGCGGCGCGAGCACGGCCGCCGACCGCGGCTGCCGGGTGCGCTTGAGGTAGACCCACTGGGCGGCCGACTGCGCCAGCCACGCCACCAGGCCGAGCTTCGACCCGCGCAACGCCGTCACCACCGGCACGACCCCGTACGCGAGGTGCGCGAGCCCGGTCGAGGAGAGCGACAGGAACGAACTGGCCGGCCCCTTCGCGTACATCGACGTGCCCGCGACCATGCTCTTGCGCATCGACGCCCACGTGTCGCCGAACGCGTCCAGGCCCGAGGTGGTCAGCGAGTCGGACCCGTCCACGTACCGCGTCCGGCCGCCGGTGTCGCGGATCAGCGTGGCGAAGCCGACGTCGTCGGCGCGGGACCCGGCGATCGCGGCCCAGCCGCCCGCCCGCTCGCACATCGCGCGGCGGACCAGGATGCAGTGCCCGACGGCCAGCGCCATGCCGCGCCGCCCGTCCACGGAGGTCGTCTCGAACAGCAACTGGTTCACCGGCGGCAGCAGCAGCCACCACCCGGCGCTCGGCCTGGTGCCGCGCCCGGCCGTGGACACCAGGTCCAGGTCGTCCCGCCGCGCGCCCGCGAGCAGCCTGCCGACCAGGTCGGGCGCGGCCTCGGTGTCGGCGTCCACGAACAGCAGCCAGTCGGTGTCGGCCCCGGCCGTGCCGACGTGCAGCGCGTGCACCTTGCCCGCCCAGCCGGACGGCGGGCCCGAGCTGCTCACCAGTCGCACGCGCGCGTCCTCCTCGGCGTGCCGCCGCACGATCTCCGCGGTCCGGTCGGTCGACGCGTCGTCCACGACCACGATCCGCAGGTCCGCGTGGTCCTGGTTCCGCAGTCCCCTGAGGCACCGGTCGATGGTGCGCTCCTCGTTGCGCGCGGGCACGACGACGGTCACGGCGCCGGCCTCGACCTGCGTCGAGGGCAGCCGCACGACCTCCCGCCAGACCTTGATCGCCACGGCCGCGCGGGCCAGGGTCACCGCCGCGCCGAGGACACCCCATTTCCCCATGGGTCCACAGTGGCACAAGACTGCACACCGTGGAGCTGCCGAACCTGCCGATCCGCCCGCTGCTGGGCGAGATCGCGGCCACGCTGACCGCGCACGGCTCGGCGGTGCTGGTCGCGCCACCCGGGACGGGCAAGACGACGTTGGTGCCGCTGGCGCTGGAGGGCCGCGTGGTCGTGGCCGAACCACGCCGGCTGGCCGCCCGTGCCGCCGCCGCGCGGATGGCGAGCCTGCTCGGCGAACCGGTCGGGCAGACCGTGGGCTACTCGGTGCGCGGCGACCGGAAGACGTCCGAGAACACGCGGATCGAGGTGGTGACGTCCGGTCTGCTGGTCCGGCGGTTGCAGCACGACCCGGAGCTGGCGGGCGTCGGCACGGTGCTGCTGGACGAGTGCCACGAACGGCACCTGGACGCGGACCTGCTGCTGGCGTTGCTGCTCGACGCACGCGAAGGCCTGCGGCCGGACCTGAGGCTGCTGGCCACGTCCGCGACCGTGGCCGCCGACCGGCTGGCGCAGCTGCTCGGCGACGCGCCGGTGATCCGGGTGGACGCCCGCACGTTCCCGGTGGACGTCGCGCACGTCCCACCCGCCCGCAAGGAACGGGTCGAGGCCACCGTCGCCCGCGCGATCCGGCAGGCGCTGTCCGAAGTGGACGGTGACGTGCTGGCGTTCCTGCCCGGCGTGGCGGAGATCCGGCGGTGCGCCGCGCTGGTCGGCGACGACGTGGACGTGCTGCCGCTGCACGGCCGCCTCGCCACGACCGCGCAGGACGACGCGTTGCGCCCCGGACGCCGCCGGCGGGTCGTGCTGGCCACCGCGATCGCCGAGTCGAGCCTGACCGTGCCGGGCGTGCGGGCGGTGGTGGACTCCGGGCTGTCACGCGTGCCCCGGGTCGACCACCGGCGCGGGCTGTCGGGCCTGGCCACGGTCCGGGTCAGCGCGGCGGTGGCGGACCAGCGCGCGGGCCGGGCGGGACGCGAGGCGCCCGGCAGGGTGTACCGGTGCTGGCCCGCGCACGAGCACAGCACGTTGCCGCGCTACCCGGAACCGGAGATCCGCACGGCCGACCTGACCCGGCTGGCACTGGAGCTGGCCTGCTGGGGCGTGCCGGACGGCGGCGGCCTCGGCTGGTGGGACGCGCCACCGCAAGGGGCTCTGGACGCGGGCCGAGCGGTGCTGCGCGCGCTGGGCGCCCTGGACGCGAACGGCGCCGCCACGGACCGGGGCCGCCGGATGGCCGACCTCGGCCTGCACCCCCGGCTGGCGCGGGCGTTGCTGGACGGCGCGGCGGCCGTCGGCGCGCGCAAGGCCGCCGAGGTGGTGGCGCTGCTGGACGACGACCGGGCGAACACCGGGGTCGAGCTGTCGACCCGTGACGCCGACCCGCGCGAGGTCCGCCGGCTGGCCGCGATGGTCGGCGGCACGGGCCACGGCGACCCGGCGCTGGTGGTCGCGCTCGCCTACCCGGAACGGCTGGCGCGCCGGCGCTCCCCCGGTTCGCCGGTGTACCTGATGGCGGGCGGCACGGCGGTGGAGCTGCCGCCGGGCAGCGGGCTGGCCGACTCGGAGTGGCTCGCCGTGGCCGTCGCCGACCGCGAGGCGGGCCGGGCGCACGGCCGCATCCGGTTGGCCGCGCGGGCGGACGAGCAGCTCGCCGTGACCGCCGCGTCGTCGCTGCTGGCGTCCGAGGACGACGTGCGGTGGGACGGCGACGTGGTCGCGAACCGGCTGCGCAAGCTGGGCGCGATCACGTTGTCCAGCAAGCCGTTGCACGACCGCGAGGCGATCCGCCGCGCGCTGCTCGAAGGCCTGCGCGCGGAAGGCGTCGGCCTGCTGCGGTGGGACGCCGACGGCTTGCGCACGCGTGAGCGGATGGCGTTCCTGCACCGCGTGATCGGCGACCCGTGGCCGTCGGTGGACGACGAGGCCCTGCTCGCCGTGGTGGACGTGGGCGACGCGCGACGCCGCGCCGACCTGGCCCGCATCAGCGGCGAACAGGTCGTGCGCCGACTCCTGCCCTGGCCTGCGGCAGCGCGCTTCGACGAACTCGCGCCGGACCGCCTGGAGGTGCCTTCGGGTTCACGCATCCGGGTGGACTACTCGGGCTCGGAGCCGGTGCTGCCGGTGAAGGTCCAGGAGGTGTTCGGCTGGACCGAGACCCCTCGCCTGGCCGACGGCCGCGTGCCGGTCGTGCTGCACCTGCTCTCGCCCGCCGGCCGGCCGACCGCCGTGACCGGCGACCTGGCCTCGTTCTGGCGGACCGGCTACCCGCAGGTGAGGTCGGAACTGCGTGGCCGCTACCCCAAGCACCGGTGGCCGGAGGACCCGATGACCGCCCGTCCGGCCCGCCGATAAGCGAAACGGCCCCCTCCCGAAGGAAGGGGCCGCCGCGGTGGTGGAGGTGCCGGGAATCGAACCCGGGTCCTCTGCCGGCTCATCAAGGCTTCTCCGTGCGCAGTCCGCTACATCTCTACTCGGCCCCGGTGATCACGCGGACAAGTCACCGTGATGAGCCCAGCCACTGTGGGTGTCCCGACCGTCCCCCGTGGCCGGGGACGGCGGTGAGCCTCCTAGCTGATGCCGGCGACCGGAGCGGAGGCACCTCCGGGCCGACAGCGTCGCTCCTAGCCTCAGGCGGCGAGGGCGAACGCGCGCTGGTCGTTAGACTCGGCGCTTATTGGTTTGCGATGACGCTTGCGGTGGTCTCTCGCCTGCACCGGCACGCTTCCCTTGAATCAACGAACAAAGTCGAAACCGTTCACCCCCGTGTCGTGGGTCCTGCTCCGCACAGCATAACGCCCCGCCGACCGGTGTTCATTCCCATTAGGTTGGTAGGGCTGTCCCCACCCCTCGCCGACCGGCGGACCTGATGGTTCCGGCCACCCGTTCGAGCGATGCTGGTCGGGTACATCGGGCGTGGGAGTGGGGAACATGGCGACGCGGGTCAACCCGAACATCGGCCGGATCAGCGGGTACTTCCTGCTCAACCTGGTCACCGGGATCTTCTGGTTCGTCCTGCTGGTGACGCTGGGCGCGGTGAGCATCGGCACCGCCGTCCTCTGGGTGGGCGTGCCGCTGGGCGTGCTGACGATGACCCTGGCCCGCGGCGCGGCGACCGCCGAGCGGGCCTGGCTGCGGACGGCCCTGGGGGTCGACATCCCGCAGCCGTACCGGCCGCTGCCCACCGGCGTCACCGCCAGGGCGAAAGCCGTCGCCAAGGACCCGGCGACCTGGCGCGACCTGTCGTACTGGCTGGTCATGCTGCCGCTGGGCGCGATCGAGTTCTCGGTGACCGTGGCGCTGTGGTCGGCCGTGCTCGGCACCGTGTTCCTGCCGTTCTACCTGCACTACCTGCCCGCCACGTGGCAGGTGACGTTCCCCGACGGCACGGTGTGGCTGATCGACTCGTTCACCAAGGCGCTGCCGGTGAGCGTCCTGGGCCTGCTTCTCGGCCTGCTCGCCTACCGGGTGCTCAAGGCCCTCGGCAGGGGTCACGCGCTGCTCGCCCAGTCCCTGCTCGGCCCGTCGCGCTACGGCGTGCTGTCGGCCAAGGCGGAGCAGCTCTCGGCGAGCCGGGCCCGCGGCGTGGAGGCGGCCGAGGCGGAGCGCAGGCGCATCGAGCGCGACCTGCACGACGGCGCGCAGCAGCGCCTGGTCGCGGTGGCCATGGGTCTGGGCCGGGCGCGCAGCAAGATGGAGTCGGACCCGGACGCGGCGCGGGAGCTCATCGCCGAGGCCCACGCCGACGCCAAGCTCGCCATCTCCGAGCTGCGCGACCTCGCCCGCGGCATCTACCCGTCCGTGCTGGGCGACCGCGGCCTGGACGCGGCGCTGTCGTCGCTGGCCGCGCGGTCCCCCATCCCGGTCGAGGTGGAGGTGGACGTCGAGCCGCGCCCGCCGACAGCGGTGGAGAGCACGGCCTACTTCACCGTCGCCGAGACGCTGACCAACGTCGCCAAGCACTCCGGCGCGACCCACGCGCGGGTGAAGGTGTCCCGCACCGAGAACTCGGTCGTGGTGGAGGTCACCGACGACGGCCGCGGCGGCGCGGAGGTGCGGCCCGGCGGTGGCCTCGCGGGGCTCGCGGACCGTGCTGCGACGATTGACGGCGTGGTCGTCGTGGTGAGCCCGATCGGCGGGCCGACCGTGATCCGGACGGAGCTGCCGTGCGCGTGGTGATAGCGGAGGACTCGGTCCTCCTGCGGGTGGGCGTGCAACGCCTGCTGGCGGACGAGGGGATCGAGACGGTCGCGGCGGTGGACGACGGCGAGGCGCTGCTCGCCGCGATCGAGGAGCACCGCCCCGACCTGGCCCTGGTGGACGTGCGGATGCCGCCGACGTTCACCGACGAGGGCCTGCGGGCGGCGATCGAGGCCCGCAAGCGCATCCCGAACCTGCCGGTGCTGGTGCTCTCGCAGTACGTGGAGGAGCGGTACGCGGTGGAGCTGCTGGCCGGCGGCGCGAACGGCGTCGGCTACCTGCTCAAGGAACGCGTGGCCGACGTGGCGGAGTTCGTGGCCGCGGTGCGCCGGGTCGCCGACGGCGGCACGAGCATCGACCACGAGGTCATCACGCAGCTGATGGTCCGGTCCAAGCGCAACCCCGTCGACTCGCTCACGCAGCGTGAGCGCGAGGTGCTCGGGCTGATGGCGGAGGGCCTGTCCAACGCGGCCATCGCGGCCTCGCTCGTGGTGTCCGACGGCGCGGTGGAGAAGCACGTGGGCAACATCTTCGCCAAGCTCGGCCTGGAGCCCAGCACCAGCGAGCACCGCCGCGTGCGGGCCGTGCTGGCCTACCTCAACCTGGGCTGAGCCCGAGGAGCCTGGCGCCGTTGTCGTGCAGCACGGCCCGCAGGAACGGCTCGCCGAGCCGGTCGTCGGCGGCGGCCCAGCTCCGGATCGCGTCCAGTTGCTCGGAGTAGTCGTACGGGATGTTCGGGAAGTCCGAGCCCAGCACCACCCGTTCGGCCACGTCGACCAGCCGGGACGCCCAGTCGCGGGGCAGCGCCGCCATCGCCTCGGTGAACGGCACGCCGGCCATCGTGGTGTCCAGGTGCACGCCGGGGTACCGGCCGACCAGGTCCAGCGCGCCGAGGTAGTCGGGCATCCCGGCGTGCGCCAGCACCGCCACCAGCGACGGGTGCCCGCGCAGCACGTCCTCGAACACGTCCAGGCCGGTGTACTCGCCCGGCACCGGGCCGTGCCCGCAGTGCACCACCACGGGCACGCCCGCCTCGGCCAGCAGGCCCCACGCGCCGTCCAGCGACCGCGGGTCGTAGCCGCCGACCTGCACGTGCGCCTTGAAGCACCGCGCGCCGGCCGCCAACGCCCGCGACACGTACGCCTCGACGCCCGGCTCCGGGTACAGGGTCGCGGTGGGCACGGCCCCCTCCACGCGGGAGCCGAAGTCCAGCGCCCAGTCCGTCAGCCACTCGCCCATGCCCGGCTTGTGCGGGTACACCAGGGGCGCGAACGCGACGACGCCGAACGACCGCAGCGCGGCCAGCCGCTCGTCCTCGGGCAGCCGGTACCGGATGCCCCAGTCCACGCCGTAGTGCCGTGACGCCTCGTCGAAGAACGCCCAGACCTTGTCCAGCACGCGCTGCGGCATGAAGTGCACGTGCACGTCGACCAGGCCCGGCAGCCCGTCCAGGGTCAGTACCGCCCCTTCAACGCGCGGCCGTGCGCCTTCTGGATCTCCCGCTGCGCGTCGCGCTTGGCCAGGTCCTGCCGCTTGTCGTACGACTTCTTGCCGCGCGCCAGCGCCAGCTCGACCTTGACGTACCCGTCCTTGAAGTACATCGACAGCGGGATGAGCGACAGACCGCTCTCCTTGGTCTTGCCGATCAGCCGCTCGATCTCGCTCTTGTGCAGCAGCAGCTTCCGCTTGCGGCGCACCTCGTGGTTGGTCCAGGTGCCCGCCACGTACTCCGGGATGTGCAGCGCGTGCAGCCAGATCTCGCCGTCGTCCACCTGGGCGAAGGCGTCCACAAGGGACGCCCGCCCCATGCGCAGGCTCTTCACCTCGGTGCCCACGAGCACGACACCGGCTTCGTAGGTGTCGAGGATGGTGTAGTCGTGCCGAGCCTTGCGGTTCGACGCGATCACCTTCTGACCGCGTTCCTTGACCATGACCGAAACCTTACGTGAGCGCGCCAGCGGTTATAGGCGCACGTAGAGACGCAGCGTGACGTAGCCGGTCAGCGCCGAGATCGCGATCGCCACGCCGACCAGGATCGGCGAGAGGAAGAGGATCTCCACCATGCTCACCTCGGGGATGATGCGGGCCTCGAACAGCTCGCCGAGCACCCGGTTGAGCAGGAAGAGCTTGGTCACCACGAGCAACCCGATCGAGGCGATCGCGCCGATGACGCCGGCGACCACCGCCTCGATGAGGAACGGCAGCTGGGTGTACCAGCGGGTGGCGCCGACCAGCCGCATGATGCCGACCTCCGTGCGCCGGGTGAACGCCGACACCTGGATCGTGTTGGAGATCAGCATGAGGGCCGCGAACGCCTGGAGCAGCGCCAGCGCCAGCGCCGCGTCACGCACGCCGTTGAGGAAGCCGAACAGCCGGTCCAGGTCCTCGCGCTGGTCGTCGACCTTCTTCACGCCCGCCTTGCCGGTGAACGCCTGGACGATCACGTCGGACCGCTCGGCGTCCTCCAGCTTGACCCGGAACATCGCCGGGATGGCCTCGGGACGGGCCAGCTTCGCCAGCTCCGGCTGCGACTCGAAGACCTTCTTGAACCGCTCGAAGCCCTTGTCGCGGTTCTCGTAGACGACGGTCTCGACCCCGGACGTGGTCTCCAGCTGGCTGCGCAGGCTCGAGCAGGGCTGCTGCGTGCAGTCCTTGTCGTTCACGCTGATGTCGTTGGTGAGCATGACCGCCACCTCGAGCTTGCCGAGGTAGTCGTCCTGCATCTTGCCCACCATGTTGACGACCAGCAGGCCGACACCGAGCAGGAAGAGCGAGATCGCGGTCGTGAGGATCATCGCGATGGTCATCGTGACGTTCCGGCGCAGGCCGGTGACGACCTCGCTGAACACGAAGCTGGTACGCATCGGGGGGAACGTTCCTCAGGGTCGGGGGATGAGGGGGTCCGGCGGTTTCGGGCTCAGCGGCCCACGCCGTAAACACCCCGCGCGTCGTCGCGGATGATGCGGCCGTTGTCCAGCTCGACCACGCGACGGCGCATGGAGTCGACGATGGAGTGGTCGTGGGTGGCCATCAGCACCGTCGTGCCGGTGCGGTTGATCCGCTCCAGCAGCAACATGATGTCCTGGCTGGTGTCGGGGTCCAGGTTTCCCGTCGGCTCGTCGGCCAGCAGCACCAGCGGCCGGTTGACGAACGCGCGGGCGATCGCCACCCGCTGCTGCTCACCACCGGACAGCTCGTGCGGCATCCGGTCCGCCTTGCCGTCGAGGCCGACCAGCTGCAGCACCTCGGGCACCACCTTGACGATGGTGTTGCGCGGCTTGCCGATGACCTCCAACGCGAACGCGACGTTCTCCGCCACCGTCTTGTTGCTCAGCAGGCGGAAGTCCTGGAACACGCAGCCGATGGACTGGCGCAGGCGGGGGACCCTGCGCCGGGACATCTTGGCCACGTCGAAGTTCGACACGTACACGCGGCCCTTGCTGGGCACTTCCTCCCGCAGCAGGAGCCGCAGGAACGTGGACTTCCCGGAACCGGAAGGCCCGATGAGGAACACGAACTCACCCTTGTCCATCTCGACCGAGACGTTGTCGAGTGCGGGACGCGCGGAGCTCTTGTAGACCTTGGACACGTGTTCGAGGCGAATCACGAGGCGCGAGTGTACTCGCGGACCCCGTAAAGCCCTCGTCTCGCCCGCCGGATGGCGGCTTGACCGATCAGGACTGCTGCTGCTTGCGCCAGCGGATGCCCGCCTCCAGGAAGTCGTCGATCTCGCCGTCGAGCACCGCGGACGGGTTGCCGACCTCGTGCTCGGTGCGCAGGTCCTTGACCATCTGGTACGGGTGCAGCACGTAGGAGCGCATCTGGTTGCCCCAGCTCGACCCGGTGTCCTTGAGCGCGTCCATCCGCGCCTGCTCCTCCTGCCGCTGGCGCTCCAGCAGCTTGGCCTGGAGCACGGCCATCGCGGTGGCCTTGTTCTGCAGCTGCGAGCGCTCGTTCTGGCAGGAGACGACGATGCCGGTCGGGATGTGCGTCAGGCGCACCGCCGAGTCGGTCGTGTTCACGCCCTGGCCACCGGGGCCGGACGAGCGGTAGACGTCGACCCGCAGGTCCTTCTCGTCGATGTCGACGTGGTCGGTCTGCTCGACCACCGGCACCACCTCGACGCCCGCGAACGACGTCTGCCGGCGGCCCTGGTTGTCGAACGGCGAGATGCGCACGAGACGGTGCGTGCCCTGCTCGACGCTGAGCGTGCCGTAGGCGTACGGGGCCGTGACGCGGAACGTGGCGGACTTGATGCCCGCCTCCTCGGCGTAGGACGTGTCGAACACGTCGACGCCGTAGCCGTGCCGCTCGGCCCACCTCGAGTACATCCGCAGCAGCATCTCGGCGAAGTCGGCCGCGTCGATGCCGCCCGCCTCGGCACGGATGGTGACCAGCGCGTTGCGCTCGTCGTACTCGCCGGACAGCAGCGTGCGGACCTCGAGCGAGGAGATCTCCTCGCGGAGCTTCGCGCGCTCGGTGTCCGCCTCGGCGAGGCTGCCCGCGTCACCCTCGTCCTCGGCCAGCTCGTACATGATCGAGAGGTCGTCCAGGCGTTCGCGCAGGTTCGTGATGCGACGCAGCTCACCCTGCTTGTGGGAGAGCTTGCTGGTGACCTTCTGCGCCTTCTCCTGGTCGTCCCAGAGGTCCGGCCGGGCCGCCGCCTGCTCCAGCTCCGCGACCTGGGCGCGCAGCGCATCGAGGTCCATCACCGCCTCGATGCTCGTGAGGGTGCCGGCGAGGTCCTTGATGTCTGCTTCGACGTCGGGATTCACGTCCCAAGATTACGCCGGCACCGGTCGCGGAGCGCGACCGGTGGGCGCGTTTCAGGCCGTCGGGATGGCGTCGAGCAGCTTGAGCACCGCCTTGGCGTGGGCCAGGCCGAACTCGGCGACCGCCTTGGCGTAGGCGTCCTCCGCGGTCTTGACCGCCGTCCTGGCGGCCTCCTGCTCGGCGCCGTAGCTCGCGCGGGCGGAGTCCACGAGCGCTTGCCGCTGTTTTGCGGTCAAGGAGCCCGCGTGCACCAGCCGCAGGATGAGCGGGCTGCGCAGGTGGTCCGGTCCCGGCTCGGAGAGCAGCCAGTTCTTGAACGCCTTCTTGCCCGCCGCGGTCAGCACGTACTGCTGGCTGGAACGCGGGCCCTGCTTGCCGAGGCGCAGCAGGCCCTGGTCCGCCAACGCGGGCAGCTCGCGGTAGACCTGGCTGCGGGTGACGCTGAAGAACGCGCCGAAGCGCTCTCCGGCCTCAGCCACGAGCTGGCCACCGGTCTTGGGTCCGTCGTGCAGCAGCCCGAGCAGGGCAGCCGCCGTCGCATTCAGGTCCGACACCCCTCCAACGGTGCCACGCTCACCGGTCGCTGTCCACAATGGTCAGCCGTTCTGTCCACTGTGGCTGATCACGGGCTAGTGGAGTTGGGCCAAGCGGAGCAACGCAAAGCATCGCTGCGTAACCGCCCGCTGATCAACGCCACGCGTTCGGCCGCTTGACCCGAGTTGTCCACGTGAAGTGGAAATCCATTGAGGCACAAGGGAAACCGCACTATTGCGTTCACTCGAACGGCAGCGGGAGGTGACGCGCCGCGTCCGACGCGCCCCACCGGTCCCCTCGGCCGATAGCACAACACGGTGATGTCCCGCTCTCGAGGTGGCAAACACGTCGGGTGGTGGGACCATTACGGCGGGTGTTCGCTCGTTCGACTGGGAGGTCAGCTGTGGGCATCAAATGGACGACGGGGACGAAGGTAGTCCGCAACGCCCGCGCCTGGGCGTCCGGCACGATCCCGGAACAGGCGGGCAAGGACGAGTGCATGGTGTGCGGCAAGCAGATCCGCAGGCATCGCACGGTCAGCGGCGAGGGCCGGGTCTGCTCCCTCGCCTGCGCCCAGTACTGGGCGGAGAACATGACCTGAGGACCGGAAAGCGAAAGGCCCCCGGGAAACATCCCGGGGGCCTTTCACGTGGTAGCGGGGACAGGATTTGAACCTGCGACCTCTGGGTTATGAGCCCAGCGAGCTACCGAGCTGCTCCACCCCGCGCTGTAAGGACAACTATACACGCCCCGGAAACCCTTTTTCACCGGGGTCCCCCAACCACATTCCCCCAGCTCACCGCACCCCTCGCGCCCCCGGCACGACCGGGATCCAGGGGCAACGCCCCCGGTCGGGGGTGCAGGGGGCGAAGCCCGCCTGCCCGGGGTCCGGGGTCGGACCCCCGGTGTAAATGCGAAAAAGCCTTGTTCACGATCTCCGTGAACAAGGCTTTCCCACTTTGTAGCGGGGACAGGATTTGAACCTGCGACCTCTGGGTTATGAGCCCAGCGAGCTACCGAGCTGCTCCACCCCGCGCTGCATTTAGAACTCTACGCCTGGGTTACCGGGATATGCAAATCGGGTGGCCCGGAACGTGTCCCGGGCCACCCGACGGCGATATCAGCGCAGGTCAGCCGGTCGGCGTCGGCTGGGTCGACGGCGGCTGGGTCGTCGCCGAGCTGGCCGTCTCGAACCGCTTGGTCGCCTCGTCCAGCGCCTTGTAGGCGTTGCCGAGCTCGGCGAAGTCACCGCTGGACTGCGCCGCCTGGATGCGGTCGATGGCCGCCTGGATGTCCCGCACGGCCTGCTGGAGCGCCGTGCCGCCCTGGCCGTCGTTCGGCGTCGTGGGCGTGGTCGACGGCGTGGACGACGGCGGCTGGCTGTTGTTCGGCGGCGGCACCTGGGAGGAGGAGCCGGACAGCACCTTCTCCATCGCCTCGCTCAGCGTCGGTGCGTAGCCCACCTTGTCGCCGAAGCTGACCAGCACCTTGTACAGCTGCGGGAACTGGGTGTTCTGGCTGGCCCGCTCGATGTAGATGGGCTCCACGTAGAGCAGGCCGCCGCCCACCGGGAGGGTGAGCAGGTTGCCGTAGACGACCTTCGTCTGCCGCTGGGTGAGCAGGTTCAGCTCGCTGCTGACCTCGCCGTTGGTCAGGAACGTGGTCTGGATCTGCTGCGGACCCTTGGCCTCGTTGTTCAGCGTCAGCACGCTGATCTTGCCGTAGTTGTCCGGGTCCGACCTGACCGTCACGTACGACGCCATGAACTCGCGGTTGAGCCGTACCAGCGCGCTGGTCAGCTGGAAGCTGACCTTGTTCGCGTCACCGGTCGGGTCGCCCGCCAGCACGTAGAACGGCGGCTGCCGGTCCCGCTGCTGCTGCACGCCCTGCTGCTGCGCCTCGACGGTGGTGGCGTTGTCGATGGTCGGGTCGGACGGCACGGACCAGAAGGAGACGCCGGAGTAGAAGTCACGCGGGTTGTCCACGTGGTACTCCGACAGCATCTCGCGCTGCACCTTGAACAGGTCCTCGGGGTAGCGCAGGTGCTCCTTCAGCGACTGCGACATCTCGCTGTGCGGCTTCACCGTGCCCGGGAAGACACCCATCCACGCCTTCAGCACCGGGTCGGTCGTGTCCATCTCGTACAGGGTCACCGAGCCGTCGTAGGCGTCCACAGTGGCCTTGACCGAGTTGCGGATGTAGCTGATCTCCCGGTTCGGCTGCTGCGCGACGCCGGGCAGCGAGTCGTTCGTGGCGTCGCCCAGCGCCGTGCGGCGCGCGTACGGGTAGTTGTCGAGCGTGGTGTAGCCGTCCACGATCCACGTGATGCGGCCGTCCACCACGGCCGGGTACGGGTCGCCGTCCACGGTCAGCCACGGCGCCACGGCCTCGACGCGGTCGCGCGGGTGCCGGTTGAAGATGATCCGCGAGTCGTCGCCGATGGCCGAGTTGAACAGGATGTTCCGCTCGCCGTAGGCGGCGGCGAAGACCATCTTGTTGAACAGGCCGCCGATGCGGACGCCGCCCTTGCCGTTGTAGGTGTAGGACGAGCCGTCGGTGTCGTACTCGCCGGGCGCGCCCTCGCCCCGGCCGCCGACGATGGCGTAGTCGGCCGGGCTGCCCAGCTCACCGAAGTAGGTGCGCGGCTGCTCCACGCCGAACGGGCCGGGCTGGACCTTGCCGTCCTGGCCGACCTGCGCCACCTCGAACACCGGGTAGCCGCCGTTGCCGCCCTCGTCCGCGGGCGAGTTCACCTTGCTGGCCTCGGCGAACACCATGCCGTTGCCGTGGGTGTAGATGAGGTGCTGGTTGATCCAGTCGCGCTGGCCCTGCGGGATGCCCGCGGTGTTCAGCTCGCGGACCGCGACGATGTAGTCCTGGAGCTGCTGGTCCACCCGGTACCGGTCGACGTCCAGCTTCTCCGGGAACGCGTAGAACGGCCGGAGCTGCTGGAACTGGGTGAACGTCTTGGAGATGACGGCCGGGTCGAGCAGCCGGACGTTGCCCACCGTCGCCTGGTCGTTCTTCAGCTCGTCCAGCGAGACGTTCTGCTTGCCCGCGTACGGCTTGCTCTCCACCTTGTCGTCGGTCAGCCCGTAGGCCTGCCGGGTGGCGTCTATGTTGCGGCCGATCGGTTCGGCCTCCTTCTCGATGGCGTTCGGGCGCACCGAGAACTGCTCCAGCACCGCGGGCCACGCGGCGCCGACCAGGATGGAGGACAGCACCAGCAGCACGGTCGCGATCGCCGGGAGCTGGAGGTTGCGCAGCACCGCGCCCGCGAAGAACGCGACCGCGCAGAAGACCGCGATGAACAGCAGGATCAGCTTGGCGGGCAGCACCGCGTTGAGGTCGGTGTAGCTCGCGCCGTCGAACTTGTCGTTGCGCTCGAACAGCAGCGTGTACCGGTCGAAGAAGTACGCGACCGCCTTGAGCAGGATGAACACGCCGGCCACGATCGCCAGGTGGGTGCGCGCGGGCCCGGACAGCTGGCCGCCGCGGCCCGCCAGCCGGATGCCACCGAACAGGTAGTGCGCCACCACCGCGGCGACGAACGCGACCGCCGTGGCGATGAACAGCCACGACATGACCCAGGTGTAGAACGGCAGCTGGAAGGCGTAGAAGCCGATGTCGTGGCCGAACTCGGGGTCGGTCACGCCGAACGAGGTGGCGTTGAAGAACAGCTGGGTGACCTGCCAGTCGCCCTGCGCCGACGTGCCCGCGATGAGGCCGACCAGGACCGGCAGGCCGATGGCGAACAGCTTCATGCGCCTGCTGACGACGGCGCGGTAGCGCGCCACCGGGTCGTCCGGCCCGGACACCGGCACGAACACCGGCCGGGTGCGGTAGGCGAGGATCAGGTTGATCGCGACGAGACCGCCCACCAGCAGACCCACGGCGAAGAACAACCCGAACCGGGTCGCGAGCACCGTGCCGTAGACGCTGCGGAAGCCGACTTCGCCGAACCAGAGCCAGTTGACGTAGGTGCCGAGCAGCCTGGAGCCGGTGATCAGACCGACCAGGACCACCGCACCGACGATGAGCAGAATCCGGCTGCGACGGGACAGCCTGGGCAGTCCGACCGGGGGCCGTGTGGCCACGGGGCACGCTCCTGGATCGCGGTAGTGGCGTTCGTACGTTCTGTCCAACTCTACGGAGGCCGCCGAGGGTTCCCCGTTCGGTCATGCCTTCTGCATCTGATTGCCGGCTCCGCCGGGGCGGATGCGACCATGGCGCACGTGTCAGCCAGTGAAACGCCACCCGTGGTGCTGCCCGAGGTCGCCCGCGAGGTCGAGGAGTTCGTGTCCACCGCCGGGTGGAACCAGCCGACCCAGCTGTTCGCGCTGGTACCGACGGCCGAGCTGCTGGCGCAGCAACCGGAGCTGGCGGGCCAGCTCGACCCCGAGTCCTCCCCGTTGACGCCGATCGCCCAGGACTCGCTGCCCGACGAGGAGCTGGACCGGGCGCTGGCCGGCATCGTCTGGCCGGACGTCGTGCACGGGTGCGCGTTGGCGCAGGAGATCGTCGTCCTGCCGCCGGACGCCGAGGCCCAGCTGACCGAGCAGGAGCTGGACGACGAGCAGGCGCGCAAGTTCGCCGCTGAACACCCCCAGCGCCGCGAGGCCCGACTGGTGGCGGCCGTGCTGCGGGACGGCTCGGCGGCGTGCGTGCTGCGGCTGAGGGGCAGCGTCGAGGTGCCCGAGGAGGTCGTGGCCCACCCCGAACTGGCCCCGAACCTGACCCGGGCGCTGCTGGAGACCCTGCGGCCGTGACATGGCCGCTGCTCCGCAGACGGCGGCTCGGTCGCCTGGAAGTCGACCGCTCGCGCCTGATTTTCCGGCGATCGAAAAGCGTGATCGCCGGAAAATGAGTCGCGAACGATCGACGCGACCTCGCGTGGTGGTCCGGTAACGGGTTCGGGTTTCAGCAGCCCGGCGCGTCGCCGCCCTTGCTCAGCGATTCCAGCGACTGCACGGCGTCGTCCAGCTTCTGCACCTTGACCAGGCGCATGCCCTCCGGGGCGTGCTGCTTGGCCTCGTCGCAGTTGCCCGCCGGCACCAGGAACACGGTGGCGCCGCCTTCACGGGCGGCCACCATCTTGAACCCGATGCCGCCGATGCGGCCGACCTCGCCGTGATCGTTGATCTCGCCGGTGCCCGCGACCGACTGGCCGCCGTTGAGCTCGCCCGGGGTGAGCTTGTCGACGATCGACAGCGCGAACAGCAGGCCCGCGGACGGGCCGCCGACGTCGGTCAGGCTGATCTTGATCTCGAACGGCACGTCCGCGCGGTCCAGCGGCAGCACGCCGAGGAAGCCGGTCTCGCGGCCCTCGGTGCGGCCGAGCGTGACGGTGGCGGTCTTGCGCTCGGACCCGCGTTCGAAGGTCAGCGAGATCTTGTCGCCCGGCTTGGTGCTCTCCAGCGCCGCGCGCACGTCCTCGGCGCCGGCGATCTGCTTGCCGTTGACCTCGAGCAGCCGGTCGTTGGGCTCCAGCACGTCGTCGGCCGCGGCACCCTTGGTGATCTCGGCGGCGACGACCTTCATCGGGTAGTCCAGGTAGCGCAACGCGGCCACCTCGGCGCTGGTCTGCGAGTCCTGGAACGCCTTCACGTTCTGGTCGCGGACCTCCTGCTCGGACTCGCCGGGCCGGAAGAACTCCTCCCGCGGCGCCAGCGCGTACCGCCCGCTGACCCACAGGCCGAGCGCGCCGAACAGCGACACGTCGTCGGTCAGCGACACGGTGGTCATGGTGAGCCTGCCGCCGGTCGGGAACGTCTCCTGCCCGTCCACCGACACCACGTCACCGCCGTTGACCTGGCCCAACGTGTCGTAGGTCGGCCCGGGGCCCAGGGCGACGTAAGGAACGCGCGCGAACCCGCCGAGCAGGCCGAGGACCAGCACGACCGTGAGGCTGACCACGAGGGTCCACGTCCGCCGGGTCAGGCCGCGCCGCGGCGCGTGCGGTGGGGTTGGTGCCTGGTCCACGGCGGTGTCGGTGCCTTCGGTCACGCCCGACAGGGTACGACCACGGCGTCACGCTGCCGGCGAACCGGTCCCACGCGGGCCCCTCGTGCCGCGTACCGTGGACCCATGAGTGACCTGCCCTTCGGGTTCAGCCCGCAGGACCCCGACGACCGCGACCGCAAACCCGGAGACCAAGGGGAGAACCCCTTCGACTTCAACCAGCTCGGCGCGATGCTGAGCCAGCTCGGTGCGATGTTCAGCAACGCGGGCACGTCGTCCGGGCCGGTCAACTACGACCTCGCGAAGCAGATCGCGCTGCAGCAGCTCGCCGGCAAGGGCGGCACCGGGTTCCGCCCGGACCAGGACGGCGCGGTGTCCGACGCCGTGCACCTGGCCGAGATGTGGCTCGACCCGGTGACGGCGCTGCCCGCGGGTGCCCGCACGTCCCAGGGCTGGACCGCGCGCGACTGGGTGGAGCGCACGCTGCCGACGTGGCAGCGGCTGTGCGACCCGGTGGCGCGGCGCGTGTCCGGCGCGTGGGTCGACGCGATGCCCGCCGAGGCGAAGGAGGCCGCCGGGCCGCTGCTGTCCATGCTCGGGCAGATGGGCGGCATGGCGTTCGGCTCGCAGCTGGGCGGCGCGCTGGCGCAGCTCGGCGCGGAGGTGCTGACGTCGACCGACGTCGGGCTGCCGCTCGGGCCCGAGGGCACGGCCGCGCTGCTGCCGGACAACATCGAGAAGTTCACCGAGGGCCTGGAGCGGCCGACCAGCGAGGTGCTGGTGTTCCTGGCCGCGCGCGAGGCGGCGCACCAGCGGCTGTTCAGCCACGTGCCGTGGCTGCGGCAGCGGCTGCTGGACACGGTGGAGGAGTTCGCCCGCGGCATCACCGTGGACACCTCGGCGCTGGAGCAGCTGGCCGGCCAGATCGACCCGGCGAACCCCGCGAGCATCGAAGAGGCGATGAAGTCGGGGATGCTCGAACCCCAGACCACGCCCGAGCAGAAGGCCGCGCTGACCCGCCTGGAGACGTTGCTGGCCCTGGTCGAGGGCTGGGTGGACGTGGTGGTGAACGAGGCGGTCGGCGAGCGGCTGCCCGGTGCCGAGGCGCTGCGGGAGACGCTGCGCAGGCGGCGCGCGTCCGGTGGGCCGGCGGAGCAGACGTTCGCCACGCTGGTGGGCCTGGAGCTGCGGCCGCGCCGGCACCGCTCGGCGGCGGCGCTGTGGAAGCTGCTCACCGACCAGCACGGCATCGAGCAGCGCGACAGCGTGTGGGAGCACCCGGACCTGGTGCCGTCCGCGGAGGACCTGGACGACCCGATGGAGTTCGCCGAGCGGTTCGGCCAGACGCGCAAGGCGCTGGAGGACCCGATGGCGGAGCTGGAGCGCACGTTCCGCGACAAGGACGCCAAGGACGAGGGCGACGACCAGGGCGACGAGGACAAGCCCCAGGACGCCTGACAGCCGCCGCCCCGCGAGGTCGCGCCCGACGACCTCGCGGGGTCTCGCGCTAGTCCTCCTCGGTGATGCCCAGGCCCGCTGCGGCCGACAGCCCTTCCAGGTACCCGATGGCCCGCTCGGCCTTCGGGTACCGGTGCACGAGCAGCCAGAAGTCCTTCCCGTGGCCGGGCACCTCCAGGTGCGCCAGCTCGTGGACCAGCACGTAGTCGAGCACCCACGCGGGCACGTCGCGCAGCCGCTCGCTGATCCGGATCGTGCCCTCGCTCGGCGTGCAGGACGCCCACCTCGTGCGCATCGGCGGCACCCACCGCACGCTGCTCGGCTGCACGCCGTCCAGGTACTTGCCCGCCAGCTCCTCGCACCGCGCCAGCAGCGCGGCGTCGGACGCGCGCGTGGGCGAGCGCCTGCGGGTCTCGCTGCGCTGCAGGCGGCTCAGCATCTCCGCCACCCAGTGCTTCTCCTCGGTCTTGCTCATGCGGGCCGGCAGCAGGACGACGACCGTGTCCCCCTCGCGGTACGCGCTCACCATGCGACGGCGCCGGGCGCTGCGCCGCACCTCCACCTGCGGTTCGGGCATGGCGTTCACGGTAAGGCCAGGGACCGACAATCCGCGGCGGCCAAGCGGCGGCCTGTGGAGGGACGGACCAGCAGGTTCCACCGAAAGGCGGCTGGACACGCTCGACGCGGCGTGCAGCGGAGGGGCGTTCCCGGAGGTAGCGTTCAGCGCAACCCCCGAGTGTGGCGCAGATCGCTCCGCACTCTCGAAGCGAGGAGGAAGCCGTGGCCGAGACCTACAACGGCTACTGCGTCAAGTGCCGTGAGAAGCGCGACTTCACGGGCGAGGTGCACGAGAGCAACAACCGCAGGATGGCCAAGGGCAAGTGCCCGGTCTGCGGCACCACGGTGACCCGAATCCTCGGCAAGGCGAAGGTCTGATCGCCGGCGGGTGGCCGGGCCCGTCGTGGCGCCCGGCCGCTCGTCAAGGCCCTTGACGGCTTCTGTGGACAACCGGCAAGCCTGTGGACAGGCGTTTTGCCGGACCGGCCGGCACGGGCAGGCTGCCGGTGTGGATCTCCCCAACCGCCCCAGGGTGCTGCCCGGCCTGCCGCTGCTGCGCCGCCGCGCCGACGTGGTGCAGATCGGCACCGACCCGCGGCACGCCATGCTGGTCGAGGACGTGCCCGAGCCCATGGCGTCGGTCCTGCTCGGCCTCGACGGCCGGCACACCCTCTCCGACCTGCGAGAACGTCTGACCGGCCACGATCGGCAAGCGGCCGAGTTCGCCGGTGTCCTGCACGGCCTGGCGCGGGCCGGGCTGGTCGAGGACTCCGCGCCCGTGCCGCACCCCCGGCTCGCCGCCGAGGTGACCGGGTGGGCGCTGCGGACCCGTCGTCACGCGGCCGGGTTGCCCACCTCCCGTGCCGCCCGGTCGGTCGTGGTGCACGGCGAGGGACGGCTCGCGGTGACGGTCGCCGCGCTCCTGGCGGCCTCCGGAGTGGCACACGTTCGAGTGGTCGCGCGGGGGCGGGTCGGCCCGGAGGACACCGGATCGGGGTACGTCGAGTCGGACGTCGGCCGCCCGCGCGCCGAGGCCGCCCAGGACGCCGTGCGGCGGGTGTGCCCGACCGTGCGGCCGGTGGGGCGTGCGGCGGACCTGGTGGTGCTGGCCGATGCCCTGGTGCCCGCCCCGGAACTGCTGCACCAGCTCGTCGCGGACGGCACGCCGCACCTGGCCGTGCGGGTCCGGGAGGGCTTGGGGGTGGTCGGGCCGCTGGTCGTGCCGGGTCGCAGCAGCTGCCTGAGGTGCGCGGACCGGCACCAGGCCGACGAGGACCCGGAGTGGCCGATGATCGCCGCGCAGCTCGTCGACCGGGCGCAGCACGCCGACCTGGCCACCGTCACGGCGACCGCCGGCGTGGCGGTGGGGCAGGCGCTGCTGGCGCTGGACCGGTCCGAGCCGTCCGGGACCAGGCCGCCCACCTGGGACGCGACGCTGGAGGTGGACGCGTTCGCCGGGGCGGTCGAGCACCGGATCGCGCCGGTGCACCCGCGCTGCGAGTGCCGTTCCGCGACGTGATCCGCCCTCAGCCGGGGCTGTGTAGGTTTTGTGGCAGGGGCGTGGACCACTGCGACCGCGTGAACCGGCGGGAGGAGAATCACCGGGTGAGCGAGATCCCGCGCAAGGCCGTGCAGCGCACCGCCAAGCTGGCCAGCCTCCCGCTGGGGGTGGCGGGCCGGGTGGTGGGCGGCTGGGGCAAGCGCCTGGCAGGCCGCAGCTCCGAGGAGGTCAGCGCCGAGGTGTCGGCGAAGACCGCGGAGCAGGTGTTCGCGGTGCTCGGGCAGCTCAAGGGCGGTGCCATGAAGTTCGGCCAGGCCCTGAGCGTGTTCGAGGCGGCGGTGCCGGACGAGCTGGCCGAGCCGTACCGCGAGGCGCTGACCAAGCTCCAGACGGCCGCGCCGCCGATGCCCGCGCGCACCGTGCACCGGGTGCTGGCCGAGCAGCTCGGCGCGGGGTGGGGGAAGCGGTTCACGGCGTTCGACGACTCACCCGCCGCGTCGGCGAGCATCGGTCAGGTGCACCGGGCGGTGTGGCACGACGGCCGCGACGTGGCGGTGAAGGTGCAGTACCCGGGCGCGGACGAGGCGTTGCAGAGCGACTTGAACACGTTGCTGCGGTTCAGCCGGGTGTTGCAGGCGGTCATGCCGGGAGCCGAGGTCAAGCCGCTGCTGGAGGAGCTGCGGGACCGGTACCTGGAGGAGCTGGACTACCGGACCGAGGCGGACAACCAGCGGGTCTTCGCGAAGGCGTTCGACGGTGACGACCGGGTGCTGGTGCCGCGGGTGGTGGCGAGTTCGCCGAAGGTGATGGTCACCGAGTGGACCGACGGCACGCCGTTGTCGAAGATCATCCGTGAGGGTGGGCGCGACGAGCGCGACCGGGCCGGTCAGCTGCTGTCGGAGTTCCACTTCTCCGCGCCGAGCCGGTCCGGGCTGCTGCACGCCGACCCGCACCCCGGCAACTTCATGCTGGGCGAGGACGGCCGGTTGCGCGTGCTGGACTTCGGCGCGGTCGCCCGCCTGCCCGACGGGCTGCCCAAGACGCTCGGGCTGATGACCAGGCTGGCGCTGGACGGCCGGTCGAAGGACCTGGTGGAGCTGCTGCGGTCGGAGCGGTTCATCCGTCCCGGGACCGAGCTGCACGCCGAGGACGTGCTGAACTACCTGGGGCCGTTCGTCGAGCCGCTGCGGACCGAGACGTTCCACTTCACCCGCCGGTGGCTGCAGAAGCAGGCGGAGCGGGTGGGCGACCTCCGCAGCCCTGATTCGCAAACGGGAAGGTCTCTCAACCTTCCCCCGCAGTACCTACTTATCCACAGGGTGACGCTCGGCGCGACGGGCATCCTCTGCCAGCTTGACGCGAATGTGCAGGCCAGGGCCATCGTCGCTCGCTGGCAACCAGGCTTCGACGACTGAGTTGTCCACAGGTTCCGCACTTATCCACAGATCACCAACACCCCATGGCGAGACCCCCGGAACCCCCGGAGGATCAACCCCATGAACCAAGTGATCAAGGCAGCGGACCTCAAAGCAGCCGGCGTCCCCGGCTACGTCATCGACCTCAAGTGCCGCCCGGGCGGCCCGTGGCAGCGGATCCTGCCGGGCGTGGTGCTGCTGAGCGCCGGCCCGCCGACGCGAGCCCAGCGCGTGCAGGCCGCCTTGGTCTACGCGGGCCCCCGAGCCGTGGTCACCGGCGTCGACGCCCTGCACGCCCACGGTCTGGCCGCGCTACCTCCGCCACCCCGGATACACCTGCTGCAACCGGCCACCACGCGCCGCTCCTGCGCCGACCACGTCCTGCTGGAACGCACCACCCGCCCACCGGGAGTCGTGATCGAGTCGGGCCTGCCCCTGGCCGAACCGACCAGAGCCACCCTGGACGCCGCCCGCCACGAACCGAACCCCCTGCGCCAACACCACCTGCTGGCCACCGCCGTCCGCTCGGGCCTGTGCACCGTCACCGCCCTGGCCAGGGAACTGGACGCGGGCAGCAAACGGGGCACCGCCACCCCCAGAGCCACCCTGAAACTCCTCTCCACCCTCCTCCGCTAACCCTGCTGCCGAGCCCCGTTCGCCAGCCCCACCTGGCCGCCCTGTCCTGGCCGCCCTGTCCTAGCCGCCTGCCCTGCCGACTCGCCTGCCCCGCCCTGCCGACTCGCCTGCCCTGCCCTGCCGACTCGCCTGCCCTGCCCTGCCCACTCGCCTGCCCCGCCCTGCCCACTCGCCTGCCCCGCCCTGCCGACTCGCCTGCCCTGCCCTGCCGACTCGCCTGCCCTGCCGACTCGCCTGCCCTGCCCTGCCCTGCCCTGAGCCGACCCAACCGCGACCTTGCCTGTCCTGCTCTGACCCATCTGCCCAGCCCAGCCCCGCGTGCGAGCCCACCCCGCGCGCCCCACCCCTGCCCCACTCGCCCCGCCCACCTGCCCAGTCCCGTGCGCACAGCCCGCTGCCTTGCCCGGCCCCACCTGCCCAACGCCAACCCCAACCGGAGCCGCCCCCTCACAACCAACCGACAACCCGCCCCTCCAACCCCGGGCAACACCCCTCACCAAGTCCCGACCTGCCGCTCGACCCACATGCCGCCGCGACCGCGAGGCGCTACCTCGATCCCGGTCGGCGGGGGTCAGTTGGACCAGTAGTCGGAGGGCAGCTTGCCTTCGATGTCCCGAACGTGCGCCCGCGCGCAGACGTGGCACAACCACTGGTCGACGCCGCGCTCCCGCTCCCGCACCCAAGCCAGGAGCTGGGCCGGGTCGCTGACAGACGAACGCGTCCGCCCACACCGGGCGCACGTGTCGGTCACGGCTTGCGGCCCAGGTACACGGTGTTGGCGGTCAGCAGGAACACGTCGTCGCGCAGCCCGAGGAACGCCGGGTCCTGCGGGTCGAGCAGGTGTTCGACCGTGCGGCGGTCGGCGGGGTGGAGCAGGTCGCCGGCGACCTCGACGTGCCACCTGAGCTGGTCCACCGCCCAGTTGCGCACCGCCTGCTTGGCCGGTGCGGGGTGGTCGACGAGGTAGCTGAACGCGGTCACGTCGACCAGGCCGCCGTCGGAGAGCACGAGGTTCCAGCCGCCGTGCAGCGGAACCGAGCCGGTCGTGTCCTCCCGCATCCGCACGAACCACTGAGCGCGGGCGGCGGTCAGCCGGTCCTGCAACCCCGGCTCACCGACACCCAGGTCGAACGGCAGGAACTTGCCGCTCAACCCGCCCTCGGCGAGCGCCAACCACCCACCCGGCGCGACCGCCTCGATCAACCCCAGCACCGCCGCACGCTGATCAGGGAGGTGATGCACGACGTTCGACGCCCACACCAACTGCGCGGGCCCGGCGATCTCGACCGGCCGCTCGGTGGCCAGGTCCGCCAACACCGGCCGGACGTGCACGGTCGCGGTGGTCGTGTCGGTCTCGTAGGTGGCCGCCGACCGGGCGACGCTCGTGGCGGCGTCCAGCAGCTCGGGCACCGCGTCCACCAGCACGACCGTGCCGCCACCCCGGGCGGACAGGGCCTCGACCAGCGCCACGCTCATCCCACCCGCCCCGCACCCGACGTCCAGCACGGTCGGGTTGTCCGGCAGGTTGCGGACGAGTCTGCGCGCGACCACGCGCCGGGACTCGGCGTCCAGCTCGTCGGCCTGCCGGAGGAAGTTCAGCCGGGACGACCAGTCGATCCCGTCATGGGTGTGGGCATGGGCATGGTTGTGAGAGTGAGCTGCCACACGTCGAACGGTACCGACGTCGCCCCGAACCCTCCCATCGAAAATCCCCTGCCGGCCCGCCACCTGCGCTCGCGGGGTGAGGGCGCGGCGCGTGGTCGGGTGCGGGTACGGCAGTGGCCCGCCCCCACCGTGAAAGGACGGTGAGGACGGGCCGCTGCGTGCATCAGATCGCGCGGGCCTTCACGGCAGCCCTGCGCTGGGCCCATCCGGCCAGTCGGCGCCACCGGCGGGCGACGACGAGGCGGTGGGCCAGCCGATGCTGTCGCGCGAATATCTCCGCGTCATGCATTCGGGATCTGGCGAGATTTTCTTCGAGCAGCATGGGGTTCCCCTTGGGGTCGACTTCGACGAGCATCGATTCGTCTGCGGTGGATCGGTACGTGGTCACGCGGCGGCCTCCTGGTCGTTAGCCCCCCGGACAACGGTCGCGGCGGGCGCCGCGGGCACAACAGGTGCTGCGTCCTTGCGCGGACGTCCACGGGGACGCTTGCGCGCGATCACAGCTCCGCGCTCGAAGATCTCGCCGCCCCAGACCCCCCCAGGGCTCGTGACGAGCGAGCGCACCGGCCAGGCACTCCGCGATGACGGGGCAGGTGGCGCAGAACCTCTTCGCCTCCTCCAGCTCCGCCGGCGCGTCGGCGAACCACAGGTCCGGGTTGTTGGTACGGCAAGGAAGCTCCAAGCCGGCGTCGGGCGCGGTGTCGATCAAAGTGGCGACACCCGCTCCCGCGAGCTCCGACTCGGTGGACAACGTCCCGTTTATGGGGACGGTCGCGGTCAACATCAGGTGGACTCCTGTCAAGGGTGTTGCATGGGGTTTTTGTCGTTCGAACCGAAAAACGGGTCGGAACAGCACGAAGGCCGCGGATCCGGTTACGGGTCCGCGGCCTTCGTGAGCTGGGTGGCCTGACTACGAGGTGGTCAGGTACTTCGCTCGTGCGCGGACGGCGCAACGTTCTGAGTCGGGATGACGGTCGGCGCGTACGGCGCCGGCACCTGGATCAGCTGAACTCGCTCAGCACCCCACTTGAGGGCGTGGCGATCGCGGGCAGACTTCTCCCCCGCGACGTGAGCAGCGCCGGCAGCCAAGAACACCCCGGTCATCAGGTAACCGGGCGTCTCGAAGCACGTAAGAGTGTTCACGACCGGTCACCTCCTCGGGTGTCTCGACTCGACTGCTAGCTCTTGAATCCCCAGCGGGCGCTCGCGCCCGGCCTGAGCAGGTTATGACTCCGCGCGGGACGGGTGCAACCGGTTTTTCCAAATACCTGTCGATTGAGTGAAAATTCAGCGTTTGCCCTGCACAGAGCGCCGGGGCGGGACCACTCGGACGGACGAGGCAGCCCGGTGGCGGGCCGGGTCCGGTCACCGACCGCGGATCGACCCGACGTCAACGGGCGATCAACGGGCGATCAACGGGCGATCAACGCGAGGTCACCGGTCGCCGCGCACGAGGGCCAGCACGTCGTCCCCGAACCGGTCGAGCTTGGCCGCGCCGATGCCGGAGATCGACACCAGCCCGGCGACGTCCTCGGGCCGCTGCTCGGCGATCGCGACCAGCGTCGCGTCGGTGAACACCACGTACGCGGGCACCTTCAGGTCACGCGCCCGGTCCGCCCGCCACGCCCGCAGCTTGGCCAGCAGCTCCTCGTCGAGGTCCGACGGGCACGACGCGCACCGGCTCAGCTTGATCGCCCGCGCGTCCACCAACGCCGAACCGCACACCCGGCACTGCGGCTTGGGCCGTTTCTGCAGCGGTTCGCGCTTCGCGGCCGTGCGCGACGCCGGGTGGTCGTCCGGCACGAGCCCGTAGAGGAACCGGCTGCGCCGCCGGTAACGACGCCCGCCCGCGGCCCGCGCCAACGCCCACGACATCCACAGGTGCTCACGGGCCCGCGTCACACCCACGTACAGCAGCCGGCGCTCTTCCTCGATCGCCGCGTCGTCGCCGTCGGCGTGCTGGATCGGCAGCGTGCCCTCGACCAGCCCGACCAGGAACACCGCGTCCCACTCCAGGCCCTTCGCCGCGTGCAGGGACGCGAGCGTCACGCCCTCCACCGTCGGCGGGTGCTGCGCCTCGGCACGCAGCTCCAGCTCGGCCACGAACGTCCGCAGGTCCGCCGAGTCGACCGTCGTGACCAGCTCCTCGGCCAGTTCGACGAGCGCGAGCAGCGACTCCCACTTCTCCCGCGCCGTCCCGCCGGCGGGCGGCTCGTCGGTCAGGCCGATCCCGGCCAGCACCTCGCGCACGACCTTCGGCAGCTCGCCGGTCGGCTCGTGCGACGCCGCCGACCGCAGCGCCACCATGGCCTGCCGCACCTCGGCGCGCTGGAAGAACCGCTCCCCGCCGCGCACCTGGTAGGGCACGCCGACCTCGGCCAACGCCTGCTCGAACACCTCCGACTGGGCGTTGACGCGGTAGAGGATCGCGATCTCGCTGGCCGACACGCCCTCGTCCAGCAGCGCCTTCACCCTCCGCGCGACGGCCGCGGCCTCCAGCGTCTCGTCGTCGAACTCGGTGAACGTCGGCTTCGGCCCGTCCGGGCGCTGCCCGATCAACCGCAGCCGCGACCCGGCGGGACGGCCGCGCGCCCACTTGATCACCTCGTTGGCCAGCTCCACGACCTGCGGCGTCGACCGGTAGTCGCGCTCCAGCCGCACCACCACGGCCTCGGGGAACCGGCGCGGGAAGTCCAGCAGCGGACGCGGCGAGGCGCCCGCGAACGAGTAGATGGTCTGGTTCGCGTCACCGACCACGGTGAGGTCGTCGCGCTCACCCAGCCACGCGTCCAGCACGCGTTGCTGCAACGGCGTGACGTCCTGGTACTCGTCCACCACGAAGCACCGGTACCGGTCGCGGAACTCCTCGGCGACCTCGCCGTGCTCCTCCAGCGCCGCCGCGGTGTGCAGCAGGAGGTCGTCGAAGTCGAGCAGCTGCGCCTGGTTCTTCAGCTCCTCGTAGGTCCGGTAGACCTGCGCGACCTGCTCGGCGGGCGCGGGCGTGTCGCGGCTGGTGCGGGCGGCGGCGTTCGGGTAGTCGTCGGGCGCGACCAGCGACGCCTTGGCCCACTCGATCTCGCCCGCGAGGTCGCGCAGGGAGTCGGACTCGGTGGACAGGCCGGTCCGGTTGGCGGCCTGGGCGACCAGCCGCAGCTTGTTGCGGTCGATCAGCTGCCACTGCTCGCCGCCGACCACGCGCGGCCAGAAGTAGCGGAGCTGGCGCAGCGCGGCGGCGTGGAACGTGCGGGCCTGCGCGCCGGGCACGCCGAGTGCCCTCAACCGGGTCCGCATCTCGCCCGCGGCACGTGCGGTGAACGTGACCGCGAGGACCTGGCCGGCGGACACGTGACCGCGCTGGACCAGGTACGCGATGCGGTGCGTGATGGTCCGGGTCTTGCCGGTCCCGGCGCCCGCGAGCACGCAGACCGGGCCGCGCGGAGCTTCCACGGCGGCGCGCTGTTCCGGGTCGAGTCCCTCCAGCAGCCGGTCCATGCGCTGCATCCTCGCAGAGGTCAGCGAGTACTCCCGTCATGGGGCGACGTGGCGCGCCGTATCCTGGTGGGTATGGCTGGTAAGCAGGACAAGGCGGCTGCCAAGGCGGCCTCCAAGGAAGCGGCGAAGGCTCGGCGCGCGGCATCGAAGGCGAAGCGCAGCCAGATCTTCGAGGCGTTCAAGATGCAGCGCCGCGAGGACAAGGCGCTCGTGCCGTTGATGCTGGCGTGCCTGCTGGGCGCGACGGCCGCGGCGTTCCTGATCGGCCTCATCTGGAACATGCAGTGGGTGCTGCTGCCCATGGGCATCGCGGTGGGCGCGCTGCTCGCGGTCATCGTGTTCGGCCGCCGGGTGCAGCGCACCGTGTACGCGAAGGCGGACGGCCAGCCGGGCGCGGCGGCGTGGGCGCTGGACAACCTGCGCGGCAAGTGGCGCGTCACGCAGGCCGTGGCGGGCACGACCAGCGGCGACATGGTGCACCGGGTGCTCGGCAGGCCGGGCGTGGTGCTGGTCGCCGAGGGCGCGCAGCACCGGGTCAAGAACCTGCTCGCCCAGGAGAAGAAGCGGGTGGCGCGGGTGGTCGGCGACACGCCGATCTACGACGTCGTCGTGGGCACCGAGGACGGCCAGGTGCCGCTGCGCAAGCTCCAGAGCCACCTGATGAAGCTGCCGCGCAACATCTCGACCGCCCAGGTCGACACGATCGACAACCGGCTGGCCGCGCTGGCCAGCCGCGGCGCGGCGCTGCCGAAGGGCCCGATGCCCCAGGGCGCCAAGATGCGCAACGTGCAGCGCGCCATGCGTCGCCGCTGACGGTCGGCTCCACGTCGACTCGCCGGCCACCTCCGACGAATCTTTTCGCAGCTCAGGCCCGTTCCGGCACCGCCCGGGGCGGGCCTGAGGCGTGACCGGCCCTGCTCAGCGCACGCGGATGACGACGGTGCCCGCGGCCTTGTCGTGCAGGCCCCTGCCGTCGGCGTCCCACACCACCGCGGGGATGACGGGGAAGATCAGCGCCGTGCGCAGCGCGGCCCGGGGCAGGCCGACCGCCGCCGCGCCGTCCAGCCGGGCGACCCGCAGCCCGAACAGCGCGTGACCAGGGGTGAAGCCGAAGATGCCGACCGCGACGACGGTGATGGCGAACCAGGCCAGCAGGCTCCAGTTCCGCGGCAGGTCGGGCATGGTGAACAGCCCCGCGACGCCACCCGAGAGGGCGCAGTCGACCACCAGTGCGATCGCGCGGCGGCCCGTGGACGCGACCGAGCCGGGACCGGACCGGGGCAGACCGAGGCGTTCACCACGCCAGCGCTGCCCGGTACCGTCACCGGAGTCGGCGCCGGGCTCCAACGGCGAACGGGGTCCTGACAGCCACGAACCGGTCCACTTGCTCACCCCACCAGAGTAAGGCCGTGCTCAGCGGGTGAGGAGCGGCGGTCGGGTTGCCGCACGCGAGCCGCCCGTTAACACTGGCGAAACACGTGGGTGATGGCTGGGCAACACCACGGTCTTAGTTTCGCCACGATGGCAGGCCGCACCACGCAGCGGCGTACAACCACGCCCCCACCGCAGCAGAGGAGTCGACGAGGGTGTTCAAGAATCCCGACGAGGTCCTGAAGTTCATCTCCGACGAGGGCGTGAAGTTCGTCGACGTCCGCTTCAGCGACCTGCCCGGCGTGATGCAGCACTTCACGCTCCCAGCCTCCGCGTTCGACGCCGACGCCATCGCCGAGGGCCTCGCGTTCGACGGCTCGTCGGTGCGCGGCTTCCAGTCGATCCACGAGTCGGACATGCTGCTGCTGCCCGACCTGTACACCGCGCGCCTCGACCCGTTCCGGATCGAGAAGACGCTGATCGTCAACTTCTTCGTGCACGACCCGTTCACCCGTGAGGCGTACAGCCGCGACCCGCGCAACATCGCGCGCAAGGCCGAGCAGTACATCACCGAGTCGGGCATCGCGGACACCGCGTACTTCGGCGCCGAGGCGGAGTTCTACATCTTCGACTCGATCCGCTTCGACACCACCGCGAACGCGTCCTTCCACGAGATCGACTCGATCTCGGGCTGGTGGAACACCGGCCGCGAGGAAGAGGGCGGCAACCGCGGCTACAAGGTCAAGTACAAGGGCGGCTACTTCCCCGTCACGCCGACCGACCACTACGCGGACCTGCGCGACAAGATGGTCCTCAACATGGAAGCCCAGGGCTTCACGGTCGAGCGCGCGCACCACGAGGTCGGCACCGCCGGTCAGGCCGAGATCAACTACAAGTTCAACACGCTGCTGCACGCCGCGGACGACTTGATGCTGTTCAAGTACATCATCAAGAACACCGCCTGGCAGGCCGGCAAGACCGTGACGTTCATGCCGAAGCCGCTGTTCGGCGACAACGGCTCGGGCATGCACACCCACCAGTCGCTGTGGAAGGACGGCCAGCCGCTGTTCCACGACGAGTCCGGCTACGCGGGCTTGTCGGACACGGCGCGCCACTACATCGGCGGCATCCTGCACCACGCGCCGTCGCTGCTGGCGTTCACCAACCCGACGGTGAACTCCTACCACCGCCTGGTGCCGGGCTACGAGGCCCCGGTGTCGCTGGTCTACTCCCAGCGCAACCGGTCGGCGTGCGTGCGCATCCCGATCACCGGCAACAACCCGAAGGCCAAGCGCATCGAGTTCCGCTGCCCCGACTCGTCGGGCAACCCGTACCTGGCGTTCTCGGCCATGGTGATGGCCGGCCTGGACGGCGTGAAGAACAAGATCGAGCCGCCGGCCCCGATCGACAAGGACCTCTACGAGCTGCCGCCCGAGGAGGCCCGCGACGTCAAGCAGGTGCCGGCGTCCCTGGACGCGGTGCTGGACAACCTCGAGGCGGACCACGAGTTCCTGCTGGAGGGCGGCGTCTTCACGCCGGACGTCATCGACACCTGGATCTCGTTCAAGCGCGAGCAGGAGATCGACCCGCTCCGCCTGCGCCCGAACCCGTACGAGTTCGCGCTGTACTACGACGTGTGATCGGCACGGGGCTCTGATCGAGTCCCACCACTGCCTCCACAGGCCGAAGGCCGGGTGACTTCCACAGTCACCCGGCCTTCGGCCTTTCGCGTCGATCCGGTCAGTCCGACGACGCCGCGGAAGCGCGCGGGCGGGTGTCGAGCAGTCGGCCGGATTCGCGGTCGCGGTATTGGATGCGGAGGTACTTGATCTGGGTCGCGGGGATCACGACGCGGGCCCAGCGCTCGCCGATGACGTCCTCGACGTGGCTCTCGTCGCCGTCGAGAGGTTTGCCGAGGTAGGTCATCGAGACGCCTTCGAGGACGATCTCGCGTTCCTCCGGGACGCCCGAGGCGGTGTGCGAGCGGAGGAAGCCGAAGAACGACGTGCCGTCCACCAGGTGCACGTGCACCCACGGAACGCTGCCCGGTGGGCGGTCGCGGCGGAAGACCTGGTGCCACGCGGTCTGCTGCTGGACGGAGGCGATCTCGCTGCGGCGACGGGCCAGCAGCAGGTCGAGGAGGGCGGCCAGGGCGCAGGCCAGCACGAGTTCGGCCAGCACGGAGGTGGTCACCAGGGCCGGGTGGGCCCGCACGTAGGCCGCACCATCGCTGACCAGGCGTTCCAGGTCCACGACGACGTGCACGCCGGATACCGCCCGCACCGCGGCACCCACCGCGATGAGCAGCACGCTTGCGGACAACGTGAACACGAGGCTGCCGAGCGCGACCCGGGACGCCTCGCGGAACGACGACTCCTTGAAGCCCGCACGCCTGCGTTCCCGCAGCAGCTCGAACACGATGCCGGGCGCGACCAGCGCGAGGAACGACGCCACCGCACCCAGGGTCTGCGGCACCACTACCGGGTGTCTCCGCGCACGGGGGGCGGCGGTTCGCCCGATTCGGAGTCGAGGTAGGTGAACGGCCCGGTGTTCAGCGGGTCGTCGACCACCTGGTACGACCCGCCGTAGGGCCCGCCATACGGCCCGCCGTACGGCCCGCCGAACTCCCCCTCGAACGGTGGCGGCGGAGTACCGGCGGATCCCAGACCGCCGATCACCTCGGCGACGGCGTCCTCCTGCTCGACCAGGTCCCGATCGTCGTCGGCCCTGCGATCGTCTCCCATGACGCGACCTCCCTCTACCCGGCCAGTCGCGCAGCGTACCTAGGGCGTTACTCCGCGCTCGTCCGGACCGCCGCGGTCGAGACCCACCAGCCGGCGCACCACGGCCAGGCCCTCGGGTGTGCCCGGCCAGTGCTCGGCCACCACCTCGGGCCCCACGGCGCGGATCACCGAGCGCAGCACCCACGTGACCGCGATCACGTCGTCCGCGTACCCCAGCACCGGGATGAAGTCGGGCACCAGGTCGAACGGCAGGGCGAGGTACCCCAGCAGCAGCCACAGGCGCACGCGGGCCGAGCGCGGCACGCGGGGGTCGCGGGCCAGGCGGGCCACGAGGCGCAGCACGTCCGGCAGGAGGCGGATCGCCAGCGACAGCGCGCTGCCCTTCGGCCGGACCAGGAACAGGCCCAGGATCAGCAGCAGCCACAGGCCCAGCAGGCCGGCGACCGCACCGATGAGGACGTCCACCTACTCGGGGATCGGGATGCCGGTCACGGTGACCGCACCGCCGGTGGGAGCGAGCTGGCCGATGATCCCGGCGAACGTCAGCGACAGCGTGCGGCTGTCGGCGCCGGCCTTCCGGTCCAGCTCCAGGAACCCGTTGATGCTGGAGTTCTTCGCGATCGACACCGGCCACCGGCTGGTCGACGGGGACGCGCCGTACTCGCGCCGCGCGTCGTCCACCGCCGAGACGGACGCGATCGGCAGGTCCATCTTGGCCGTGCTGGCGTTGATGGCCGTGACGAACACCTTCAGCCGGCCGCCGAGGTTCTCGACCTTGGTGACTTCCACGGTGAGCAGGCCGCGTGCCTGCTTCCAGGACCCCGCCAGGACCTTCGCGTCCGCACCGGCCGGCGCTTCCTCCTCTTCGGAGGACGTCGGCGCGCTGCCCACGGCGCCGTCCAGGCCGCCTGCGGCGTCACCGGGGGTCGGAGAGGCGGGAGTGGTGGCCGAGGGGGTTTCACGCAGGGTGAAGCTCAACGCGCCGACGCCGATCGTGCCGGCGGTGACCGCCTGGATCACCCCGAGCAGCACCAGCACCCCGAGCACGACCAAGCTGATCTTGAGAGCCGCGCTGCTCTTCTTGCGGTGGTTCTCGTCGTCCATGACGTCCTTCGTCCGGGCGCACGCGTGCGAACGTGAATCTCCCCCAGGAGTGTCGATAGTCTCGACATAAGGAACACCAATAGTCAATGCGAGCGACCCCGCATCAACGGTCGGTGACCTCCTGGGGGACACGCCGCGACACCAGGGCTGCCCGTCCCCCGATCGAGGTGGGCGGTTAGGGTCGCGCCGTGTCTGATGACGTCGCAACCCCCGCCCAGGTGCTGTCCACCAACATCTTCGACTCCGCCGCCGAGGCGATCGAGGCGATCGGCGCCGCCGACGTGCTCGGCCTCGGTGTCCGGGTGTCGAACCGCCTCGTCCAGGACGAGGAGTCCGACGACACGCTCGTCGAGGAGTGGATCGTCGAACTGCTCACCTCGGTCCCGACCGTCGACGAGGAGTGAGCCCGGTGAAGGGCCCCGCGTGCCGGGGCCCTTCACCACACCTCACACGGTCAGCACGACCTTGCCCCGCACGTGCCTGCCTTCCAGCAGCCGGTGCGCCTCGGCGGCCTGCTCCAGCGGGAACACCTGCTGCACCTCGACCTTCAACGCCCCCGAGCCCGCGTGCTCGGCCAGCCAGTCCAGGTCGGCCCGCACGGGCTTGGCGTAGGCGTACCGGCCGCCCAGCTCCAGCACGTTGGTGTCCACGATGGACACGATCCGGGACGGGTCGCGCACCAGCGCGGGCGAGTCGTTGAGCGCCGCGCCGCCGACGCAGTCGAACGCCACGTCGACCTTCCCGTCGCCGCCGACGAGCTCGGCCACGTTGTCCACCAGCGCGTCGCCGTAGGCCACCGGCTCCACGCCCAACGACCTCAGGAACTCGTGGTTGCGCGGTGACGCCGTCCCGATCACCCGCGACGCGCCGAGGATCCGCGCCACCTGCACGGCCAGGTGCCCGACACCACCGGCCGCCGCGTGCACCAGCACCGTGTCACCGGACGACACCCCGACCTTGCGCAACGCCTGCAACGACGTGAGGCCGGTCAGCGCGAGCCCGCCCGCCTCCTCGAACGACAGCGACGCCGGTTTGTGCGCCAGCCCCCGCTCGGTCGCCGCGATCAGCTCCGCGTACGTCCCGTGCTGCACGTGGTCCTTGCGCTGGTAGCCGAACACCTCGTCGCCGACGGCGAACCCGTCCACCGCGGGCCCGACGGCCCGCACCACCCCCGCCACGTCCCAGCCGGGGATCAGCGGGAAGTGGCACGGCGTCGTGCTCGCCACGTACCCCATGCGCACCAGCCGGTCGACGGGGTTCACCCCGGCGGCACGCACCTCGACCAACACCTGGTCCAGCGCGATCGGCGGGTCGGGCAGCTCCCGCACCACGAGGACGTCGGCATCTCCGAATTCGGTCTGCGCGATCGCTTTCACGGACCCCAGTCTTCAGGACCCGTAGAAGATGCGCTCGATCACGGCCCGCGCGCGCCGGGTCGTGCGCCGGTAGTGGTCCAGGAAACCGCCGGGATCGCCCGCGTGCCCCATCGCCGACGCCACCGCGGCCAGGTCCCGCCCGACGGTGGGCAACTGGTCGCCCGCCTTGCCCCTGACCAGCATGACCGCGTTGCGCGCCTCGGTCGCCATCACCCACGCGTCCGTCAGCGCCGACGCGTCGTCCTCCGCCACCAGCCCGGCCTCGGTCGCGGCACGCAGTCCGCGCACGGTCGACGGCGTGCGCAGGCCGGGCACCTCGAACGCGTGCTGGAGCTGGAGCAGCTGCACGGTCCACTCGACGTCGGCGAGCCCGCCGCGCCCCAGCTTGGTGTGGGTGGACGGGTCGGCGCCGCGCGGCAGCCGCTCGGCCTCGACGCGGGCCTTGATGCGCCGGATCTCCCGCACGGCGCCCGCGTCCAAGCCCTTCTCCGGGTAACGCACCGGGTCGATCATCTCGACGAACCGCGCGCCGAGGTCCGCGTCGCCGCCGATGACCCGGGCCCGCAGCAACGCCTGCGCCTCCCACAGCTCGGCCCACTGCGCGTAGTAGGCGCGGTAGGAGTCGAGCGTGCGCACCAGCGGCCCCTGCCTGCCCTCCGGCCGCAGGTCGGTGTCGACCTGCAACGGCGGGTCCTGGCTGGGCGCGCTGAGCAGCCGCCGCACCTGCTCCACCACCGACGACGCGTACCGGGCGGCGTCCGCGTCGGTCACGCCCGGCGCGGGCTCGCACACGAACATCACGTCGGCGTCCGAGCCGTACCCCAGCTCACGCCCTCCGAGCCGGCCCATGCCGATGACCGCGATCGACGCCTGCCGCTCACCGGCCGACCGCACCACCGCGTCCAGCGCCGCCTGCAACACCGCCACCCACACCTCGGACAGCGACACGCACACCGTGCGCAGCGGCACCAGCCCGAGCAGGTCGGCCGACGCCACCCGCAGCAGCTCCTGGCGGCGCAGCGACCGGGCGGCGGTGACCGCGCGCCCCAGGTCGTTGTACCGGGACACGGCGCTGCGCAGCGGGTTGCCGATGGTCATCGGGTCGCGGCCGACCAGCGCGTCGGTGTCGGCCAGCAGCGGCAGCACCTCCGGCGCGCGCACCAGCAGGTCCGGCACGAGCTTCGACGTGCCCAGCAGCGCGGCGAGCCGGTCGACCACCGTGCCCTCGTCCCGCAACAACCGCAGGTACCAGGGCGTCTCGGCCAGCGCCTCGGACACCTTCCGGTACGCCAGCAACCCCCGATCCGGGTCGGGCGTGGTGGCGAACAGGTCCAGCAGCACCGGCAGCAGCGCGGTCTGTATCCGCGCCCGCCGGGAAACGCCCCTGGTCAGCGCCTCGATGTGCTTCAGCGCGCCATCCGGGGCGGCATAGCCCAGAGCGGACAGGCGTGCCGCGGCCTGGGACGTGGTCAACCGCAGCGCCTCGGTCGGCACGTTCGCGACGGCCTGGAGCAGCGGCCGGTAGAACAGCTTCTCGTGCAGCCTGCGCACCTGGTTGGCGCGCTTGCGGAACTCGGCCAGCAGCACCTGGCTCTCCGACAGCCCGCCCTCGGCCTGCAACCCGGCCGCGCGCGCCAGCCACCGCAGCGCCGCCACGTCGTCGTCGGCCGGGAACAGGTGCGTGCGCAGCATCCGCTGCAACTGCAACCGGTGCTCCAACGTGCGCAGGAACCGGTAGGCGCGGCCGAAGTCGGCGGCGTCCGCGCGGCCGACGTACCCGCCGCGCCCCAGCGCCGCCAACGCCTGGGTGGTCGTGGTGATCCGCAGTTCCTCGTCACCGCGACCGTGCACGAGTTGCAGCAGCTGCACGGCGAACTCGACGTCACGCAGGCCGCCGCGCCCCAGCTTCAGCTCCCGGTCGGTCAGGCCGGCGGGCACGTGGTCCTCGACGCGGCGGCGCATGGCCTGCACGTCGGGCACGAAGTTCTCCCGCTCGGCGGCCGTCCACACCAGGGGGCGCACCACGTCCATGTACCGCCGGCCCAGCTCCTCGTCACCGGCCACCGGCCGGGCCTTGAGCAGCGCCTGGAACTCCCACGTGCGCGCCCACCGCTGGTAGTAGGTGGCGTGGCCGTCCAGCGTGCGCACCAGCGCGCCCGCCTTGCCCTCCGGCCGCAGCGCCGCGTCCACCTCGAAGCACGCCTGGCCCGCGACCTGCATCACCGCGCCCGCCAGCCGGGTCGCCACCGCCAGGTCGCCCTCGCCGACGAACACCACGTCCACGTCGCTGACGTAGTTCAGCTCACGCGCGCCGCACTTGCCCATCGCGATCACCGAGAGCCGGCACTCGTCCGACCGCGGCACCTGCCGCGCGGCGACGTCCAGCGAGGCCCGCAGCGCCGCCACGGCCAGGTCCGACAGCAGGCTCGCGACGTCGTCGTAGTTCACGTAGCGCTGGTCCGGCTCGACCACGTGCGCCAGGTCCTCGGCGGCGATCCGGCACAGCAGCGCCCGGTACTCGGCCCGCAGCGCCCGCACCGCGTCCGACCCGGTCAGGCCCTCGACCGCGGCCACGAGCGCGGGTGCGAACGACTCCGCGTCCACCGGCTCGTCGTCGAGCAGGCCGCGCCAGCGGTCCGGGTTGGCGATCAGGAAGTCCGAGAGCGCGGTGGACGAGCCCAGCACCGCGAGCAGCCGACCGCGCAACGCCTCGCTGTCCCGCAACGCCCGGTCCAGCTCGGGCCACCGGTCGCCCAACGCCTCGCGCAACCGGTCGGCGCCCCGCAGCGCGAGGTCCGGGTCCGGGCTGCGGGACAGCGCGACCAGGATCGGCTCGTTGCCCTCGGTCGGCCGCCGCCCTTCCCACCACCCGGCCGCACGCAGGTGCTCACCGCTGCGCGCCTCGGTCAGGCCGAACCGGGCTGGGGACGTGGGGAGGCGGGCTGGATCGGTCATCGACGAACACCGTAGCCCGCCGGGAGGCCGGGGGAAGCGTCAGCTCGCCACGATCAAGTAGATGCCGAACAACACTACGGTCACGCACGCCAGCAGGCAGGCCAGCGCCGCGACCGTCGGCACCACCGCGGACGCCTGCCGCTCCTGCGCCGCCTCCCGCGCCGACCAGGCCCGCAGCCCGCCCGAGAACAGCAGGACCAGCCCCAGCACCACGACGAGGCTCACCCCGAACACGGCGGCCAACGCCGCCCAGTCGATCTTCACGCCGCCACCTTGTGCGTCTCGGCCTGCGCCGCGATCTCGTCCACCACGTGCTCGGGCCGCACCGGCTCACGGCGCGACAGCAGCCAGATCACCAGCGCCACGCCCATCCCGACCACCGCCACCGCGACCACGCCGAGCGTGCCCAGCGACGCCACCTTGCCCGCCAGCGCGCCCACCAGGCCCGCCGCCGGGAGCGTCAACCCCCACGCCGCGGCCATCCGGCCCGCCACGCCCCACCGCACGCCACCGCGCTCGCGGCCCAGGCCGGAGCCCATGATCCCGCCGGACGCGACGTGCGTGGTGGACAGCGCGAACCCCAGGTGCGAGGACGCCATGATCACGGTCGCCGCACTGGTCTGCGCGGCGAAGCCCTGCGGCGCCTCGATCGTGGTCAGCCCCTTGCCCAGGGTGTGCGTGATGCGCCACCCACCCAGGTAGGTGCCCAGCGCGATGGCGATCGCCGCGCTCAGGATCACCCACAGCGGCGGTTCGGAACCGGGCGCGAGCGTCCCGGCCGTGATCAGCGTGAGCGTGATGATGCCCATCGTCTTCTGCGCGTCGTTCGTGCCGTGCGCCAGCGACATGAGCGCGGCGGACGCGATCTGGCCCGCCTTGAAGCCCTTGTCCGTCACGGACTTGCGCGCCCGCTTCGTCAGCCGGTAAGTCAGGTAGGTGGCCAGCATCGCCACCACACCCGCGACCAGCGGCGCGGCGATCGCGGGCGCGACGACCTTGTCCACGACCTTCGCGAAGTGCACGGCGTCCGCGCCCGAGGCGACCCACGTCGCCCCGATCAGCCCACCGAACAGGGCGTGCGACGAGCTCGACGGCAGGCCGACGTACCAGGTGACGAGGTTCCACATGATCGCGCCGATCAGTCCCCCGAACACGATCGCGGGCGTGATTCTCGCGTCGTCCACGATCCCGCCGGAGATCGTCTTGGCCACCTCGACCGACAGCAACGCTCCCACCAGGTTCAACACCGCGGAGAACGCGACGGCCGTGCGGGGCCGCAGCGCGCCGGTGGCGATGGAGGTCGCCATCGAGTTCGCGGTGTCGTGGAAGCCGTTGGTGAAGTCGAAGACCAGAGCTGTGATGACCACGATGATGACGAGGAGCGAGGCATCCACGCTGATTCCTCCAACTGAATCGACACAGTCGAAGGTAAACGCTACCCGTCTGGCCGATGAACACTCACAACGACAAGGTGAACGCTACCTGTCCGAACGATGATCGCTCACATGGATGGAGGTTCATCACACCAGCGGCAGGCTCCGGTGGATCGTCAGCTCACCGGCGGCCAGGCGCACGAATCGTTCGGCGAACGGTTGCCACACCTCCCGAATGTCCTCATGACCCTCGGCGAGCCGGACCGGGTCGAGCGCACCCGGACGCGCACCTTCCACCTCCCCGGGGTACCCCGAAGCCCAGCCGAGAACCACTTCCGGCGTGGTCTCGATGTGGAACTGCAGGCCGTAGGCGTGGTCACCGACCCGGAACGCCTGGTTGGCGCACTTCGGGGAGGACGCGAGCTGCACCGCGGTGGGTGGCAGCAGCGACACCTCGTCGTAGTGGAACTGGAGCACGTCCGGCGTCCACGGCAGGTCGGCGAACAACGGGTCGCCGCTCGCCACGTCCCGCTTGGCCACCAGGCCCATCCCGATCTCGGGCCCCTCTGGGTTGCGCCGCACCTGACCGCCGGTCGCGGCGGCCAGCAGCTGCGCGCCCAGGCAGATCGCGAGCAGCGGCACCTTCCGCGACACCGCGTGGGACAGCAGCTTGCGGACGTCCGCGAGCCACGGGTGCTCGACGTCGTCCAGCGGGCCCATGGCACCGCCCAGGCACACCACGCCCTGGTAGCCGTCGAGCGTGTCCGGCACCGGCTCCTCGTACGGCTTCACCACGTCCAGCACCGCCCCGGCGGCGGTCATCCACTCGCCGAGGCGGCCGGGCGGGTCGTCGTGGCCGGGTTGCAGCACAAGCAGTCGCGTCACCCGTCCGAGGGTAGTCAGCAGTCGCAGGAGATCCCGTGCAGGCTCACGTCCCGGGCTCCGGCCGCGTCACCCTCCACCGGGTAGCCGGACGCGTGCCAGGTCGTGATGCCGCCGGCCAGCCGCTTCACCTTGAACCCGAGCCGCGACAGCTTGAGCGCGCCCTTGGTGGCGGCGTTGCACTCGAAGCTCTCGCAGTAGCAGACGTAGACGAGGTCCCGGTCCCAGTCGGCGGTCGTGGTCTCGTCCGCGTCCCAGTGCGGGAGGTTGATCGCGCCGGGGATGCGCAGGCGGGCGAACGCCTCGGCGCTGCGGGTCTCGACGAGCTGGAACCCCTCGGTCGTGCCTGCCTCCAGGTCGCGGACCACGTCGTCCGGGTCGGCCTCGAAGGCCAGCTCGGCGGCGAAGAACGCGGCGGCGGCAGCGGGGTCGGCGGCGGGGAAGCGGAGCGTGTTGGTCATGGGTAAATGGTGGCTGACCAGCGTGTTCTTCCCCATGCGGAACTCCAGGCGTTGGCGTGCTTCCGCTTACGATTCCACGGTGGAACTGGACGATCTGGATTGGAAGTTGTTGGAGCTGCTCCAGCGCGACGGCCGGATGACGTTCACCGAGCTGGCCAAGCGGGTCTCGCTGTCCGCGCCCGCGACGACCGAGCGGGTGCGGCGGCTGGAGCAGGCCGGGATCGTCACCGGGTACGCCGCGGTGGTCGACACGCACCGGCTCGGGCTGCCGATCGAGGCCATCGTGCGGGTGCGGGTCCGCAGCCTGGACACGCCCCGGTTCCGGGAGCGGGTGGTGACGCTGGCGCAGGTGCGCGACGCCGACCACGTGACCGGGGACGACTGCTGGCTGCTGCGCGTGGTGTGCCGGTCGATGGTCGAGCTGGAGGAGTTCGTGGAGCAGGCCCAGCGGTACGGCGACACGACCACGTCCCTGGTGTTCTCCTCCCACGCCCGCAACCGGCCCGTGACGCGTGAGGTCTTCGGGGGTATCGTTTCTCGATAACATCGATAATCGATATGCGGGGGGCATGTCATGTCGGAGGAGAACCCGAACCCGTTGGAGCGGGTGGCCGGTGTGGCGGGCATCGCGCTGCTGTCCCTGACCAAGGTCCTGCGGACCGGCGCGGAGATGCGTGCCGACCTGGAAGGGACGGTGTGACGGTGCCGCGCAACCCGTTGCAGCCGTTCACCGGGTTCATCCGCTTGCTGTGGGCGGCGACCACCGTGGCGTCGGCGGTCGCGGTGGTGCTGGTCGCGGTCGCGTCCTCCGGGGCGTCCGTGTGCGTCACCTCGCAGTCGCGCACCGACCTGATCCGCACCGTGCCGCACGGCGACGACGCCTACCTCGGCGCGGGATCGTTGCGGGTCTGCCTGAGGTCGCTGAGCGGCTGGGAACGGGTGCTCCACCTGATCGACGTCGCGTTGCCGCTGATGAGCTACGCCGCGGTCTTCTTCCTGCTCCTGCGGCTGCTCGAACGGGGTGCCGTCGAGGGGGTCCACACGGTCGTGACGGCGGACCGGCTGCGCCGCCTCGGGTGGTTCACGCTCACCGTCGTGCCGCTCGCGACGCTGGGCGGGGTCGCTGCCCGGATCGGTCTGCTGACACCGGTCCTGCCCGCGACCGACCTGTGGCTGCTGCCGTACGAGTGGGACGTCCCGTGGTGGGCGGTGGTCACGGGAGTCGGCCTGCTGTCCCTTGCGAAGATCATGCGCACGAGCGCGGAGATGAGCGCGGACCTGGAGGGAACCGTGTGAGCATCCAGGTGCACCTCGACCGGCTGCTGGCCGAGCGCGGGATGACCTTGACCGAGTTGGCCGACCGCGTCGGCGTGACCGTGGTCAACCTGTCGATCCTCAAGAACGGCCGGGCGAGGGCGATCCGGTTCAGCACGCTGACCGCCCTGTGCGACGCCCTGGACTGCCAGCCGGGCGATCTGCTCAGCCACCGACCGGGGTGAACACGAACTCCGCCGAGTCGCACACCGGCCGGAACCCGATCCGCTGGTAGATCGAGTTCGACGTGGGGTTCGCCAGGTCGGTGTAGAGGACGACGTGCTCCGCGCCGTTCTCCCGGGCCCACGACGCGCAGGCCGCGGTGACCGCCGCGCCGTAGCCGTGCCTGCGGTGCTCGGGCGTTGTGTAGACGGGGCCGATGCGGGACATGCCGGACGCCGGCGCGTTCGCCGCCGCCCACGCCACCGGTGTGTCGCCCTGGTACCAGATCAGGTGGCCGTGCCCGGCGGTCATGCTGACGCGCAGTATGAGGCGCGACCGGTCCTCGCTGTCCTCGTCGCGCCCCTGCCCGGTCGCTTCGACGCCGAAGTCCGTGCGCCAGTGGCTGAGCAGGTCGATGTCGTCCAGGGTCGCCAGTCGGGCCGTGCCGGGGACGTCGGGGGTGACGAGGTCGCCCAGCTCGTACAGGCGCAACGCCATGTGCTCTCGGGCGCTGCACCCCGTGCGGGCCGCCCAGGCGACCACGAACGCCTCCACCGACTCGCGCGGACCGTTGACGCCCGGGAGTTCCACCTCACCGGCCAACGCATCCGCGACGACCTCCGCCCACTCCGGCGCGACACCGCTCAACGTCAGCGGCCACGGCGGCGTGCGCAGGGCCGCGGCGACCAGGACGCCGTCCTCGGAGACGCTGACCAGCAGCGGCGGCTCGTCCTCCGGGTCGGCGTGGTTGAGCCGGCGGTCGACCGCCGCGATCGGGATCGTGTGGAACACCGGGTCGGCGTTGAAGAAGTCCCCGGTCAACGCCCAGAACTCCGCCAGGTCGTCGTGTCTCGTCACCTCGGCCACGATCGGACCGTAACGCAAAAAGCCCTCAGGGGGCACTCGAATGAACGAGTGCCCCCTGAGGGAAAGAATTGTTCGGCGGCGTCCTACTCTCCCACACCCTCACGAGTGCAGTACCATCGGCGCTGGAAGGCTTAACTACCGGGTTCGGAATGGGACCGGGTG
>JBFBCZ010000021.1:0-161638 GCA_040689555.1 Actinosynnema sp. NPDC051121
GAGTTGGTCGCACTTCTCATCCTGCCGTCGGAAGACCCGTCCGCCCGTTCAGGGCCGCCCCACCGTCACCAACGTCATGACCCGCAACAGCTAGCGACCCACGGATTCCAGCCAGGCTGGTTGTTGTACGTGTCGTTCACGGCGGTTCTTTCTGTCTGACAGGAGGCCAACGGACTAGCGGTTTGGTGGCGGCCACCCGGCGTAGGTGGCCAGTTCGTTGAACAGGCGGTGGGCCTCGGCCTGCTGATCGTCGACGCCCCTCACCTGGCCAGCGCCGTTGAGCCAGAACGTGCAGTCCTGGACGAGATCGGCCGGTGGTGACCAGCTGCCTGTTTGACCGTCACCCGCAGCCGCGGTGATGGCCTGGCAGGCCGTCTTGAGGTGGCTGGCAAAGGCGTCGGTGGTGGTCTGGATCGACAGCAGCACGTTGGAGCAGGCTTGGGTCGAGCCACCTGCACAGGTGTCCGGTGGGGCGGTTCGAGCCGCCGCGGGTGCTGGCTGCACGGCCGCAGGTGACGCCTCGGGCGTGTGGACGCTGGCGCTTAGGTGGGCGCTCCAGACCGCGAAGGCACCAGCCGCGAAGGCGGCCAACACGTACGTCGGCCAGGAGGCGAACGCCTGCCGACCGTGGTCGGCCACACGCTGCCGATAGCCGGCGTACCAGCCAGCCCCGCCACACATCAGCAGTCCGACGGCGATATATGCAGAGACCGGCCCGACGGTTGGGTGCGTGGCCGGTTGGAAGATGACCCAGGCACCAAGCGCAATACCGGGTGGCGCGGCAAAGAAGATGGTCAGGATCGCCGCCGTGACGGTCTTCTCCAGGCGCGCCGTCGTCCAACCCGGCCGTCTCGGGCGGGACGGGAGTTGGCCGTCATTGTTGTCGTTGATCGAGCTCATGGCGTTAGCCTCTTTTGGTAAATGATCAGCCCGTGAGTTGGAGCACGGCATCTGTGTCTTCGTCGAGCGAGAAGACCGTGAGCACTCCAGGGGCGAACAGCATGGCCAAGCGCGTATCCGACAAGACCTGAACATCGCGGATGGAGCCCCGAGGGCAGGTGACGGAGCCGACGATGGTGCCGTCTTTCCAATTGTGGACCTGGCAGGTAAAGCCGTCCCACGAGGCAATGAGGCCGTCGCCAGCCGCGAACAGGATTTTTTCGCCATCAGGCTGCAAGGGCTGGAGCCAGTTGTTGTCGGGATCATGGATGTTGAAGCCGAGCAGGCTGCCCTGCTCGGTCGCTGCCAACAGGGTTTCGCCGTAAACCCCGAGCAACTCGGCGCATTGATGCGGACGCATCCAACGGAGATCGCCATCGGTGGTGAAGGCATGAATAAGGCCGTCACGGAGGAGGAAATGGCCGTCCTCGTCGAGCGCCAACGTGTGGTGATTGCCGCCCGTCCACTGAATGTCCTTCGTGTCGAGGTCGAGGAGCCATGTCTCATCGGGTACTGATGTCCCGACGGCGACTCGGGTTCTTCTCATGGCGAGGAGGTGATAGGTTGCATCATGGCTCACGCTGGGTGGTGCATACATGATTCGAGGGAACCGATCCAGGATGGAACTGAGGGTTCCATCTCGGCTCACTGCGAGAAGCCAGTGGTCTGACGGGTCTGTTGATCTGCTGATACCGGCAAGATCAAACTCTGGCGTATGTACGAGCCAAAACAGTGGATCTCGGGTAAACGTTACTTCCCCTCGTGGTACGTCGACGGTAAATTCAGTCTCACCATGATGAGGTGAGCGAAACGTCAGCGTGCAAGTACGCTGTTCGTTCACCTCGAACAGCGTCACGTACCCCTTCCACTCAAGTGCGGGCGGGACGAGGCTGCCTGTAACTCTGACAGGACTCCAATCGGACATGACACCATCGTTCGCCGAAAAGGCCATGAGCGTCTTCTCATCAACTACACCAACATGCTCGTCCACCAGTGTGATCCGCGCGCTGTCCCGGACCACACTACTGACGTTGTCTTGCCATGCTGGAACAAGACCGCGGAGTCGTACACAGATCCTGTGCTCAGCTGGCTTGAGAATCGGAGTGGGGTGAGGAGTGGCGTCGAAATTCACGACGATCTCGGCTGTCCCTTTGTCGAATTTGTCGAGAATACCGCGCTTGTGGTCAATTTGGTCGGCTACTTCTTTGATTTCAATCAGGCGGAGTAGCTTGCTCGCCTTCTCGAGAGTCGCTCGTGCAAATGCGACATCACGGTGGTCGCAGTCATGGAAATAGGCGTTGCGTGCATCTATGAGATCTTCAATCAGTTTGATGGTTTCTTCGTCGCGCGGCACGGGAAGCTCGACGTACGGCGACGTCAGAAGAAGTGAGAGGCAGAACGCGGTATCCTTGCTTTTGCGGTGACTCTGATACCCTTTTCGGGGTCTCGGTCGATTGTTATCTTTTTCAATTTTCTTCAATCTGTCAAGCCAGCGATGGGTGTGGAGATTCCGTGTCATCTGTTCGTCGACGAAGATTGCAATGGCTCGACCGAGGGTATTCAATGCCTCTTGAGTGAAGCCGGTAAGGCTCATTCTTGTGGCGGTGATCATTGGTCGCTCCGGCGTGTGCGGCATCTAAACCTTTGGATAAGTGTTGACTGATCAAAGTAATTTGTGTTAAGTTTAAATGCTTTCCTGGTGATGCTCTGTGTCAGGCGTTTGGTGACTGAGGTAAAGCCGCCGATCGCCTGGCACGGAGACGGGCGCCGCCAGGTGTGAATGCAGTCCGGGAAAGCTGGTGGGTATTATGAAGACTTCATGGGATTGGCGTAGGGCTCTGGATTCCTTCTTCGCAAAGGACATCAAGCTTGCTTCGCTTCGATCGATAGGGACGCCCGATGATCCTAGAAGGGTTGAGGTGGTCTTGGAGGGGTGTGAGGCTGAGTTCAGCTCGGATACCTCAGGCATGTCCACAGTCTTGCTAGAGCTGTGTGGCTGTTGGGGTGACGAGGTGGAGCTCGTCGTAATTACCTGCGAGGACGGATCGAGCGTTCGCTGGGAGTGGGACGAGCAATACGACCCGCGCCAGGAGCAAGTAGACGCTCTGTTCCACCTCGTGAGCAGATTGCTGATCGAGCGCGAGCTCGAACGCCAGCAAGCTGCCTCATCTTCCGCTACCCCTGTGTAGGAGGTTCGCCTCTTACGCGGGTTGCCGGAGCTCAAGTTATCTTGGGTTCCGGCACCAAACTGATAGCTTGACCCAGTCGTGGAGCTATGGGTTTGGTGAATTACGTGACCGAAAGGGGTGCGTCTGACCCCTGCGGCTAGAAGCATCATCACGAGCTGAAACGTATGTGGGCATGACTATGCCCTCCTCAAAACACGAAGCTGTATTAGCGAACTGGACCACCTCTGACTCGGCCTAAACGATCTATCGGCCCTGATGGGTGCGAGCCAGCTCACGCCGGACGCTACGCCGGACGGACTAGTTGGGTCAACCCCAAGTTGGTGCCGATGTAAGCTCGGTTGGTGCCCCCTCACCCAGACCGTGCTGATGACGCCCGCCAGCGCAGCGCTGCTACCAAGCGGGCGCGCAGTCGGGCCGCGCTGGAGGTGGCCGCGGCTGCGGTGTTCGCTGAACGCGGCTGGTTGGGTGCGCGCATGGAGGACATCGCGCGTGCCGCTGGGGTCAGCTCGCCGACGGCCTACAACCACTTTCCAGGCGGCAAACAGCAGCTCATGGGTGTGGTCTACCGGCCGCTGGTTGAGCCGTTGCTTGTGGCGGCCGAGGCGGCGATCCGATCAGAGGTTGATCCGTTCCAGGCGGTAAAGGACCACGTTGAAGCGCTTACAGCGCTGGCCAGAGGTCATCAGCGGCTGACCGAAGCCCTGGTCATGGCGGTGAGTGAGCAGACCATACGGGTGGGGCGGCCGACCGTGCCGGACCCGAGCGACATCCGCCTTTTGGTGCCGATGACGGCGCCGCTGACCCAGCTCATCGAGTACGGCCAGCTCGCCGGTGCCTTTCCGGCCTACCCGCCCGCGGGTGAGGTGAGCTCGTACCACACCAACGCGATCTTGATCCGGGTCTTCTCGCGGACGACCGAGGCAGCGGAGGAGACGGCGCGAGTAGCGCTAAGTCAGCTCATGCCCGCGTTGGCTGTCTGAATCGAGCCGTCGGTACTCCCTCGTCCGGCCGAACCGCACCGGCTGCCCGCTCCTGGGTGGCCCCAGCCGAGAGGTAGGCGGTGATGGCGACGCCAGAGGCCACCCCTGTGAGAAAGATGGCTCGCGGGACTACGCCAGCCAAGGCCAGCCAGCAGTCAGCAGCAAGCCGCATGGGAGCAGTCGTCACCATCAGCGGGTCAGGGAAGCGCAAACATGCTGGCTGAACCGGCAACAGGCTGCCGGCCAGGCGTGTCTTCGTGCCCCAGATCCATCCCAGATTCCCTGCAGCACGGACATGGATCGTGGGACACACAACAGGCACGAACGACCAAAGGGGGAGAAATGCGCAAGGCGATGTCGGTCATCGCGATGTCGGCGGTGACCCTCACCCTCGCTGCTGCGGGGGCCGGTGCCACCACCACGCCGGACGTCGGCGCCCAGTCAGGGACCTGCTACGTGGCGGGCGCGTTCTGCGGAACCAGTGACTCGGTTTCGGGCCAGCCGCTCACGCTGACCTGCGGCCAGGTCAAGAGCATGCCGTGGTCCGGCGGTGGCTACTGGAACAACCGTCTGCCGAACAACGGCGTGGTCCGGATGGCCGACGCGAGCGGCTGGGTCATCTACAACACGCCGCCCAACTACGGCCCCGTCAGGGGCAACTGGACGCCGGTGTACAGCCTCCGCGCCGACTGCGGCTGAGACCGGCAGGTCGGGATCAAGAATTTGGTCCGCCGCTTCTGACGGCGGCCGATCACGGTCGTGCGTTGAGCGGAGGGCGGGTCATGGTCTGTGACGGTGCCGGGCGCGGCCGGGAGAAGCAACAGCCCTGGGTCTTTCTGCCCTACGAGCTCCTATGTTGTCGCAGGGGCGGAGCCTGCGTTGGGACTCGAGCTTCAAAGCGGTAAGGCAGGTGTCCCCAAGCAGCCAAGAAGTGCCTGGCATGCGTCACGATGCTGTCACCTTCAGCATGCTCTTGATGTCGCGTTCCTGTAAGTCAGGCATCGCCTGGGTCAGGTTTTCGCTGGTCAGGAGGGCGTGGGAGCGGGACCGAGTTGGCACTTGCCCATCTAAGTAGCTACTTTGACCCTGCACCAGATGTACGTCATGTGCAGCTGGCGCAGACGCCAACGGCCGAGAAGCTGATCAACGGGGCTGGCACCCCGCTGGCTTCCCGGCCGCGGCGCGGGTCGTCACCTCCTGCGGCGCCACCTAGCGGCGGAGTGGAGACCGAGAGCGAGAAGCCCGGTGATCGCTGCGATCACCGGGCTTCCGGTCAGAACGGGCACCACGATGGTGGTGACGTCCATGCCGGCACCCAGGCCATCCAGCAGCCGGGCCACGCACACGTCGGATCTCCATGACGATCCCTCGACATCCTGCTGTTCGTCCAACAGACTCCGGCACCTCCTGACCCTCGCCGGAGGGGGACCTCGGCGGTCCGCTGTGGCCTCCGGCAAGCTTGGGCTGGCGACGTGGCAGCGGGTCAGGAGACCGACTGGACGATCAGCCGAATCTCGTGCCGCAGACCTTAACGGGCACCAGGTGCACGACGTACGCCAGTGACGCCGTCGACCCAGATGAGATCAGCCGGACCCAGGTGTCCGACGGGCCGTCATCAGGGCGTATGGGCGTGGGGCGTTGCTGGAGGCCGAGGCCATTGCGTGCCACGGTCGGCGTGAACGTCGTGTCTTAGTCGCAGACCATCGAGGCTCGGGCGAGCGGATGGCTCCGTAGTCCTTGGCTACCGGGTTCATCCGGGAAGCCCGCGTGCTGAGCAGGCTGCTGGATGGCTGATGGGTGCCGTGGGACTTGTGCATCCGTGTCGGTGCCTCGACAGAATCGGGAACGGCGGACCTCGGGTCGGGCCGAGTGTGGCATCTTAGACCTGCGGCCGCTCTGATGGCCGGAAGCGCTCGCCGGTGGGTTGTCCCGTGGGCCGGGACAGCGCCACCTTCACGGACCGGAGTGCCATGAAAGACGACCAGGACCCGCTGCCCGGTAAGGACTCGGTTGTACAGGCCGACGGGAATACGATCAACGTCTACGCCAGTGGCGCCATCATTCAGACGGGCCGCGAAAGCAGGTTGATCCACCTTGATTGGTCCGACGAGCGTGCGGACCAGGACAGTTTGTCGAAGAGTCGGCAAGCGTTCTTGTTCGACTTCTACAAACAGGCGCTCAAGCAGGCCGGTACGACGTTTCGGCTGAGCGTTATATTCATGACCATCGGTGCGTCCGTTGTAATTACGGGCGGCATCCTAGCGCTCACTAGGTTCGACGCTGTCGGGCGTGGCAACGTTACGTTGCTCACCGCTCTGAGTGGGGCGATTATTGGCTCGTGCGGTGGAGCGTTTGCCGTCCACGCAAGCAGGGCGCGAAAGCATCTCACCGAACAGGCCGAGAAGATGGAGCAGGAATTTCAGGACGACCGCAGCCTGGAGCAGGCCCTGCGCTTGATCGACGAAGTCGAAGATCCTGCGCTGCGAGATCGGCTCAAGTCGGTCACCGCGATGCGGGTGCTGGACTTGCGGCCGGACCCAGAGAGCGTTACCCAGCAGCTATTGGCAGTGAACGAAGAACCCAAACCCCAAATACCGTCAGCGGAATAGGTCGGCAATCAGTGCCTCGACGTTGGACAGAACGATACGAGGCGTCCCGCTGGCCTGCTCACGAGTAGAATTCATCAGGGACAACTTGGACGACAACATGCGGCAGGAGGTGGCCCGAGAGGTTGAGCGCGAAGCGCTCCAACCGTCGGAGACCGGACGGCTGATGGTCGCGGGCGATCTCCGGTCTGCGACCCGGGACCGGTGGCGCCACCACTTCTCCTCTGCGGGCCGTGTGGTTGGGTCCCGTTCGCTTCGAACAATCGATACATTATCGGCACTCGTGGTCCGCCTGATTGCGGACTGCGCACGACGACGGTCGTGTAGCAGTAGTCCATGACCGCCGATTCCATCAACAACAATATGAGTGGGCCCGTGCACGGCCCCGCCGCGCAGGTGGGACACCTGCACGGTGACCTCGTGTTCGGCCCGAAAGCCGCGCCTCCGCCGAAGCCGCGGCAATTGCCGTTCGGACCGACGCCGTTCGTCGGGCGCAAGCCACAATTGGCTACTTTGACGACGTTTGCCGAGACGAACCGGGTGTTGCTCGTGACGAGTCCGACACCGGGGATCGGCAAGAGCGCCCTGGCCCTGCACTGGGCGCACGGTATGGCCGAGCGCTATCCCGATGGGCAGCTCTACGTCGACCTGCGTGGCTCTGGGCCGCTGGGGCTGGCACGGCGGGCTGATGACGTGGTGCAAGACGTACTGGTTGCATTTGGCGTCACGACGCCACAGCACGGGCCGGACGGGCGGCTCCAGTCGTACCGCAGCCTGTTGGCCGAGAAGCGGGTGCTGTTGGTGTTGGATGACGCTCGCGACGGCGAGCAGGTCGACCCGCTGCTGTTACCCGGTGAAGGGTCACTGGTAGTGGTGACCAGCCGCAAACCGCTGGCCGACCTCATGGCCCGCGGAGCACGGCAGGTTCCGGTTGCAGTGCTCGAACGCGGAGACTCGGCGGCACTGCTGTCCGCGCGGCACGCGGACGCCAACCCAGCCGCGGTTGGTGCCCTGGTCGAGTTGTGTGCCGGGCTGCCCGCGGCTCTCACCGCCGTGGCCGGTGCCGCCGGCGGTGGATCGCTGGAGGTAGTCGCCGCGGAACTGTCGGCGGTACCCCAAGTAGCCCAGAACCACGACCCGGTGGCACGGGCTCAGCACGTTGTCGCCTGGGCCGCGCACCGGGAGCGGAACCAGAGACCGGGCTGGAGCGGATCGTTCGCCGTCCCTCGGTTCGCCGCCAACGGGTTCACCACCGGAGGGCTCGCTACCGCTCGATTGGTCGACAAGCGTTGGTTCTACGACCACCGAGTGCTGGTCGGTATGGCTGTGGTTCTGGCAGCCTCGGTCACCGCGGTGTCGACGATGTTCTTGGCAGCGGGCAGTCTGTTGTCGGTCTTGTACTTCGCGCTCCGGTTCTCCGCCCTGGGTATCGGGCTCGTGCTGGTGGCACGGTCGGGGCCGCTTGTGTCGGTGGGCACCGGACTGGCGTTGGGCACTACGACCTACATGCTGGTCGACGCACTCGGCTCCATCGCCAACAGTGGGAGTTTCGTGGTCTGGCTGGAGCTGCTGACCGCGGTGATGTTCGCCAGCCTGCTCTTGGCGCGTGTTAGACCACTGCGGGGAAGACCGCGCGGGCTGCGGGTGACGCCCCCTGCACGCAGACCGGCTTCCTTCGGCACGTTCGCGGGCGTGGGGCTCTGGCTCATTCTGACGTTCGTCTCGATCCAACTGGACGACTACACCTCGACGAACCTGACCGAGTTGGTCGGTGGCCCTGCCGCGCTGTTGCCCGTGCTCTTGATTGGCGGAGTGTGTGTGTTCGCCGCACTCGTTGAGTTGACCGACCAGACACAACGCCTGGTCATCAGCGCCGCAGCCACCGCTTATCTCGTGCCCGAAGTGTTCATGCTGCTTGGTTCATTCGTCCTGGGTGATCGGATGGCCTACCTGGGCGGTGGGGCATGGGTGCCGGGCTTCGCCTCGCCGGGGTACACGGCGATGCAAGCCTTGGCGTACGCCGTCGTTCTCGGCTCGACCCTCGTGCTGCTGCGGGTCCGCCACTAGGAGTGGTCCACGAGGCGGATGAGCAGCACGGCCAGGTGGATCACGCCTCGGTAAGTCGGCCTGGTCGCAATGACCGGAAATGCGTAAGCCGGTTGAAGCAGTGTTCGACAGCGTTACGACGTTGGTAGGCGGCGCGGTCGGGACCGGTGGGCGACCACCGACCCTGCCGCGTCGCAGCCAGCATCACGATTGGCTCGGCCCGAGGACTCCCGAGACGCCATGGCGCTGGAGCTGCCGGTAGTTGAGGTGCCGTCACTTCGTCGCGAGCGGGAACCCCCCGACTCCGCTGGCCCCGGACACTGAGGAGATCACGAACTTGGGGTGAGGTAGGCCGACCACTGGCGGGCATCGGAGCCGAGGACACCGGTGATCCATGCGCGGAAGTACAGCTCGCGCCATCGTGCGATCGACGCGCTGATGATCGCGTTCACTCGTGCCCTGGACTGCGCGAAACCCGGACCGCCCACGGTCTGGAGGAGTGCCGGGTCACTCTTCCAAACGAGGTTGTCCGTCGCGTCCCACAGTTCTCGGGGTGAAGGCTTAGCTTGCGGACTTTCGGCGAGAGCGTCGAGGTTGTGGAAGCGGCCCTGGGTGCCGTAGCGGTCCAAGGTTTCCAGCACCGCGGCCAGCACGCGGTCCTGGGCTACGTCGTCCAGCAACCTCCGGATGAGTGGTGCGACGCTGGACTGATCGGCGTGCGAAGCCATGTGCTCGCGGCACTTCCGATCGAGCAGCACGGCGCGGTGGCCCCAGGAGTGCTGCATGGTGGCTTTGTCGGGCCAGCGACCGGTGTCCTGGATGCTCCCTATGCCGAGGGTCAGTTTGGTCGTCTTCTCCACGCCGATGGACAAGCAGGCCAGCAGCGGGTCCGCATCGTGAGCCGCCGACCGGTAGCGCCCAAGCAGCTCGACAGCGCGCTTCATGAGACTCGCTGCGGCGTCCAGTTCATCCATCAGCGCCTGGACGACGGGCAGGCCGATCCCACCGGAGTTCGCCACCGGCCCATCATCGCAGGGCTGGCACGGTCGTGGTCGTGTCCAGGGCGAAGAGGTGAGGGCACTTCACGCTGGGGATCGGACCGGTGTAGCCCGTCATGTGGCGGTCTCTATTGGAGCTGGGAGTGTACGAGATCCTCATACGGCTCCATGTGGCGATCGACGGGGTCAGGCGGGTTCGACGCTGATCGGCTCGTTCGGGCAGCCCGCGGCCAGTCCGGTGAGCACGTCGCGTTCGGCGGGGTCGACGGTGAGCGCCCAGCGAGTTTTCACCGTCACCCACGCGACGACGTAACGGCAGACGGCGGGCTGGTGCGGCGGCAGCCACTCACGCGGGTCCTTGTCGGCTTTGGAACGGTTGGAGCGCGCGGTCACCGCGACCAGCGCGACGGGCTCGTCCAGGTCGTTGGCGTACGCCTGACGTCGTTCGGGCGTCCAGCTCCACGCGCCGGAGTCCCACGACTCAGCCAACGGCACCATGTGGTCGATGTCCAAGGCGCGGGCCTCGGTGACGGTGACGTCGTCGTAGTAGGAGTACCAGGAACCGCCGACCAGCGTGCAGCGGTCGACCACCTCGGGTGGCTCCACCGCCTCCTCCAGCAGCACCTCGGCGCGGGTGTTGCAGCCGTCCCGGTCGGCGTCGATCCAGTGCCGGAACAGGTCGCGGTCGTAGCCCTCGCGCTGTTCGTCGGCCACGGGCAGGGCCGCGACTGCTTCCCGCAGCGGTAGCTCCGCCCGCTGCGCGGCCTGCGCGTGGGCCGCACCCGGCACCAGCAGTCCGACCAGCGCCGTGCACGCCACCGCTGTTGTCCGCTGCCACGACCGCATACCCACCGCCCCGCTTACCGTTCGCATGAACTGTCACGACCAGAAATACCTGGGTTGACGGATTACGGCGGTACGGCGCGAGTCGGTCCACCCGACCGGGAGGTCATGTCATCCGGTGGGGGGCACGGCCATCGAGGAAGCGGATCAGCTCGTGGTCTCCTGCTGAGGGTTCACGCCGCCCCGATGATCCTATTTCGGATGCCCTCGAGGATGCGCTGCCATGCATCGGGCACGCTGAGCAGACAGTCTGAGGTGAGGAGTATCAACGTGGCGCATGAGGTGGGCTCGTTTCATGGCCGTCGTCATCCGAATGGCACCAACGGTGGAACGCCGTACACCGTCTACGACGTCGCGGACGGTTGTACGGTCACGCTGTTCGACGATGGTCGTGTGCGGATGACCATGAAGCCCGCCGAAGGTTGGATCGTCGATGTCAAGTCGACCGATGCTCGCTTTCCGGGAGCCAAGATGCTTGAACTTCGGCCCAAAGCTCACTGACTCGCTTCTCGGGTCCATCCTCGCTGCCTTCGGCGTCGGGGAGCAGGGCAGCGGACGCACCACCATGCCTCCTGTACCCCGTCGGATGTGGCGCTGCCTTGCAACGAGTGGGTGTGACGCGTCGTGGTCTATCCAGGAGCGCCGGAGCTACCGAGCGAAGCTTCAGCGTTGCGCTTGCTCAAACGCCTCGATGATGTTGGTGCGGACAGGGCCGCGGTCGGCCCGTTCGTGGCCGGTGCCCCTGGCCCACTCTCGGCTGGCCGTGGTCTGCTCCTTGGTGCGGGTCGCCGGACTCCTAGCGCTGGTGAGGAAGTCCGCGAGGGTGTCACGGAGTGTTCCTGGTGCATGGAGCGGGTGTGACGCGGGAGGAGGTCGAAGAAGGCGGTGAACACGGGCTGATCAAGCGGTCGGGGAACGGTGAACACGGCGCGTCCCGTGAGTCGATCGCCGACAGCACATTGACCTGGCTTCTCGGCACCGCTGGTGTCTTGTCCTTCGGCGCACCTCGCAACGGCGACCGAAACTTCCCAGATCCATAGCGGCCAACGCGTGGTGCAGGGAGCCGCCGCCCTCCGGGATCCGCCGCCTGGCCGACAGGACGCTGCGCCGGTCCCACTTCAACGACGAGTGGCCGCACGGTGTGCAGATCGTGGCACCACGCTCACTGTCCGCCGACCATCGCGGGCATGAGGGTCGGCGGGGGATGCTGACCGCAGGCTGGGGCGACGTTCGTGCGGGTCGGCGATGACGAGTTTTGTTCACTGATTCGGTTCAGGCCCTCGAATTCGAACGTTGTTCGAGCCTCCTGTCGACCGGGAGATGTGCGCTAAACAGGCAAAAGGCGTGACGGTACGTGTATCAGTCTGGTGTGTAGCCGCGTTTAGCGGGGCGGGCGTTGGTACTTTCGGGTGAAGGGTGTAATTCAAGTTCAGCAGTTCGCCCCTGGGGGGCATATAACCGGGTGGCACCACTCTGTGCAGGTGGTGCCAGGGCCCTGTTGGGTTCGACGAAAGGTCCGCCGCTCGGCTCCGTCCAAGAGGTACCCAAGGGCCGAGCGGTGGACTTGTACCCGCCATCTCGACTCCGCTCCGTAGTCTGCGTCACTCGTTCGGGTAGCTGCGGTGCACAGTCGAGTGAGCTATTGATGCGTGCCTTGCCTGAACTACACCGGTGTAGTTAGGTCGGTCGCATCCACCGCAACGGCTCTTTGGACGGGGCCTGCGATGGCATTCGTCGAATTGCCCAACTGAAAAGGAGTGATCGTGCCGATCACCCTGAGCGAGGAGCAGCCACCCCCTGCTCCTTTGCCGCGACGCCACTGGATGCTTTACATCCTGCCCGTCGCGTTCATCACTACGGTCCTGCTGGGTGAAAGTGGGCTCGTCTCCACCGTGCAACCGGGCATCGTGCCTTTGGCCACTGCGTTCGGCCTCCAGACCTTCGGCCACTTGGCCATGGATCTCTGGCGCCGCTTCCGGCCGGGTGACATTACGATTGCTATCACGGTAAGTGCGCACGGTCGGCCGCCTCGGGCGAAGAAGCTCGCCGCAATCAAGTCGGGCACCGACAGCCGCTAAACCACAACTTCGGAGGAGTAATGTCACTTGGGCGAGTCGGCGAGACGGTCTTGTCGCCGACTCGCCCTCATGATGTGCAGTCCTTCGTGAAGTTCTACAAACAGCACTACGCGAGACTGCGCTACCGGCTGCGTGTCCTCGTGCGTGACGATGCCGCCGCCGAGGATCTTCTCGCCGACACCATGACCCTGATGTGGTCGCGTTGGCGGGAGTTGGCGGGCCCAAGTGACGAGGCAGACGGCTTCCCGCGCATGAGAGCCTATGCGTACAGGACGGCCTACCTGAAGCTCGTACGATATAGGCAACGGGTCAATTATGACTCATCTCTGACCTGCTTCGAAGCAGAGTCGGAAATCTTCGCCTCGTACAATGATGCGAGTGTTGGTGTTGAACTGGCTGAGACGGTACGTGAAATAGCGAGACTGCCGGAGCAGCAGCGTCAGACTCTAGTATTGAAGCTTCTGGGTTATGAAGACGAAGAGGTTGCCGAAAAGCTTGGTGTTAAACAGGCTACGGTGCGCAGTAACCTGACGCACGCTCGGCGTAAGATCGTTGATTATCTCGCTCGCCATGCGGCTCTGGCCCATTAGGGTCGAATTAACCGGCTTCTTGGGATCTTGCCTGCTGGCCTTGCTTGTTCATCGGCTGGCCGAAATCGCGCCAAGTAGACCCGAGTTGCATCAAGCCCGCGACTCGTACCACTCGCGCCACTCGTGGCAGCGTGCTACGTACGCAGCCAGCTCCTGGTCGGCGAACCGCGCCACGTCCCAATCGTGGGGGAGGGCGTCAGAGTCGTCGTGACAGACGTAAGCCCAGCCGGTCCGGTCGTTGTCGAGCGGCAGACGGTGAAGCTGGTAGAGGTCGTTCTCGAAGGCGTCCAGCGTGGCCCACTCGGTGCTGCTGAGGCCGGTAAGGAGCAGACCGTCAGCGTGTCCGGCGGCTGGCACGAGTACGGGGTAGACGTGGTCCCGGAGGGCGGCGACGCGCCAGCCCTGTGCTTGGGCCGCCGTGCTCGGTGGTACGCGGTCGAGGAGGGTGTGCAGGACTTCAGGAAAGCGCAGGCTTCCGTAGACGAACAGCGGCGCCGTCTCCCCCGATAGCTGGTCCAGCCGGCCAGCGCGCTGCGAGGTCACGGGGTGTGAGTGGGTCGCGATACGCGGCATGAAGTACCTCCGTCGCCACGGTACCGGGCGTCTCGGCCAAGGCCACGAACCAGTCAATCCCGGCCGGGTAGGACCACAGGTAGGAACGGAGCAGGGGATCGGTGCCGCAATCAGTCAGGTGGTCGGCAATGGTGGCGTCGCTCCAGAACGGCACTCGGGCACGGGCGTGAGCCGCACAGTCCGCGGCGCTGACGCCGTCGTTGATGGCCAGGTGCAACTCGGCCTCGACCAGCCGGAGGTAGTGATCCAACCGCACTCGAGCCGCCAGGGCGGGGTCATGGGGTGTGACGAACAAGGGCAGCGCCTGGGCCAAGCCCTCGAACAGCACCTGGTGAGGGGAGAACACCGACAGCAGACGTACCCACGGCACGTTCTCAGTGGCACAGCGCTCGGCCAGGCTGGCGTACTGCAAGCCGTGACCCAAGACTTCGTGCAACGCAAACTGACGGGCCCGGACCGTCGTGAAGCGGGCCCGGCGAAGGTTGAGTCGGAGCCTTACGTCTTGGCCCGCACCGTCCAACCAGTAGGCCCAGTAGGCGTCGACGTCGGCGGTCTCGATGCGGAGGCGGAACTCCGCGGTCGCACCGGTGGCCTGGCGCACCAACGGTTCAAGCTCGTCGGCGGCCTGTTGGATGGCGGCTGGCGCGTCGTCCGGGGTCAATCGGCCTTCCAGGGACTCAAGATCCTGGTCGGTGGTGCCGTGCCACCCGATGCCGAGCTCGGCGAGATGAGCCTTGGCTTGTTCGCCGCGCCGGGCGACGTACTCGCCTGGCCAGCCGGCGGCAGCGCACCCTTGAGTCAGGCGCACGTAGTCGTTGAGGGGCAGCCGCTCACCGAGCAAGGCTCCGAGGTAGGCGAGGCCCGCGGCCAGGCGTTCCGCCAGCACGGGGTCACCGCTGGCTGCTTCCTGAAGCTCCAGCAGCTGACGTTGGACGTCGAGGCGGTTCTCGGCGGCAGGGGCGTCTTGTCCGGTCGGGTGGCAGTCGAAGTCAATGACCGCGGGTGCGTCCCGGCTGGTCTCGTAGGCGTGCCATGACCGCAGTACCTGTTCGAGCCGGTCACGCACGACCACGGTCGACGTCCCATCGCAGCGTGATGATCTGGTTCGGCAACAGGAGCCTGCGCCGCAGCGTCAGCACCACGTCACCGTCCTGCTCGTCCCACTCCAGTGCCTCGGTCGCCGAGTTCTGCGCGCCGTCGGGATGCTCTTCAACGGCGGTACACGACACCAGCTGGCGGGCACCGCGGTGCCGGAGGCGGATCGACAGCTGCCGGATGTAGCGCGAGGCCGTCTGCTGCCAGTAGTGATCGCTGACAAAACTGCCGCCGTCGCAGGTGTACCCGACGACCGCCGACTCTCCGGGCTGGATGGCAGGGGAGACCAAGCAGGCGAACTTGGCCAGGTGGTCGGTGTCGTGCACCCGCTGGATGGCGACGCGGTGGCCGTCTTCGTGCAGCGGGCGGATGCGTAGTGGCCCGTCGGTGTGCTCAAACCACAACTCGCGCGCCAGCCGTGCCACCGGCCTGTCGCTCAGGTTCAACAGCTCATGCCGTCCGGTCAGGGTGGCGCGGCCGTCGTCGGCGATGTCGAAACTGATCTGCAAATCAAGCTCGATTGAGGCGTTGGCCTGGCGGACCAGCTGTTGCCAGGCTCGCTCGGCCTCGTCGGCGGGCGGCGTCAGGCCAGCTGGCACATCAGGCTCATGGGTGGACGGGGACGATTGCTCCAACCCGTTAGCCAGCAACGCTTCCAGCTGGTCAGGCGCGACCTTGAGCAGGCTCGCCACCTTGGGCCGCAGGTAGGGCAGCGGCTCGCCGCCACCTGTCTCCCAGCGCACGACGGTGGTGCGGTGGACATGCAGCGCTTCAGCGAATCCCTCTTGGGTGTACCCCGCAGCCTTGCGGGCACGGGCCAGGTGGGTCCGTCTCGTCGCCATGTAGCCCCCACTCGGTGACAGACCGCGTCCAACCTATAACCCCTGGTCAACGCTACCAGTGCGACACCGGCCCAACAAAAGTGCATCGTCCGCGCTGTGTCGAATGCGCCGAATTGCGGTCATCGTCATTCCCAGGCACCTGGTGCCGGATGAACCCCACCGGATCTCCCCCGATTGATCCCGGTGGCCGCGCCCTCCGGTGCTGGGTGCCCCCATTCCTCGTACTGCAAAGTCCGAAAGCAGGTGCCTACGCCATGACCGCCCTGACGTCCGTCCTGGCCGACCGGCTGCCGGAGGGGTGCTGATGACCGTCTCGAACCCTCACGCTGGCAGCAGCGACGGGTCCTCGGTGGTCTGGGGGTATCTGTCCTCCGAGCAGGCCGACGACACCCGGATCGCGGCGTGGCGACACGCGATTGCCCGGTACTGCCGGTCACGTGGCCTCACGCTCGCGGGGGTCCGGCTCGACCGCGGCCTGCCGAGCGACCAGATCGTGCGGCCGGGGTTCAGCGCCCTGCTGGAAGTCCTCGAGTTGCCCACGTCGACGGGTGTGGTGGTGCCGCATCCCGACCAGCTGTCGCGGGACGGCAACGCCCAGGCCCTGTTGACCCGTCGCATTCGGCACACCGCGTCACGCCTGCTGTTCATCGATGGTGAGGTGTCACCGGCGGTTGTCCCCCTGGTGGATGGGGGCGTCGCCTACGCCTACCTGTGCGGGCAACACCCTGGCGAGGCAGCGGTGGCGGCGGCCCGGACGCGGATCGCGGCGTACTGCCAGCGTCACGGCCTCCGGTTGGGCGGCGTGTTCGCCGATCTGGCCATCGAGGACGTGGCCGGGGTGCCGGACGGGCTGCACCAACTGGTGATGACGGCCCGCCCCGGCGAGACCCAGGCCGTGATCCTGGTCGACCTCGATCATGTGACTGGGCTGATCCTGGCGCTGGAGGCGGTCCGCACGATGCAGGCGGGCAGCGACCGCCAGCTGGTGGTCTTGACGGGCGCCGACCTAGATGAAGCGGTGGAGCAGTCGTGACCGCGGATCGACCGCTGGCCTACGGCTATCTGCGGGTGGGCGGTGGGCCGGTGGCGGCGGTGGCGGCCCAGCGGGAGGAGCTCCGGACCGGCGCTGTGGCTCTGGGACTGCTATTCGACACCGTGTTCATCGACTTGTCGGCCGAGCCGGCCATGGCGCGACCCGGCCTGCGTGCCCTGCTTGACGTGGTGCGGGCCTTTCGCCCGTACGCGGTGCTGGTCCCGAGCGCCTGGCACCTGTCCAACTGGCCGGATGAGCGGGCGCAGCTGCTCGCACGGTTCCGTCGGCTGGGCAGCCATCTCATTGCGGTGCGCCAGGGCAGAGCCGTCACGCTCGTGGCTGGTGCAGGACGGGCGAGTCGTCATGGATAAGGACGAGCTGCTGTTCATCGCCCGGCTGACGAGCATCAACACGGCGCTGGGCCGCTACATCGCCCGGCTCATGGACGAGACCACCGGGCGTGGCACCACCACCTACTCGGTGCCGCTGGCCGAGGTCGAACACGAACTCGGCCAGGAGCTGACGCGGCTCGGCCGCGCGCTGGTCGCCAAAGGGGCCGGGCAGCCGTCCGTGGTCGCTGGTGGTCCTGCGCTTGAACTTCCGGCTGATTGAACCGCGGCCCTAAGCCCGGTGCAGCCTTCGACCTACGGAGTGGCATGAGTTTTACGACCAACATTGCCTTCGCCGGCCTGACCGCCGCCGGTAAGACGACCCACGCCAAACGCTTAGCGGCCCAACTTGGCTACGACTATGTGTCGGCGACGGACATCCTGCTCGAAATCGTGGGTATCGACGACCCGAGTGATCAGGTGTGGTTCACCAGGCTCGAGGAAATCGAAGCGGCCCGGGAGGGCGACGCCGTCGATGCCGAGCTGGAGGCCCGCCTGATCGAGTTAGCCCGAACCCGCCAGCGGACAGTCTTCGACACCTGGGCGCTCGCCTGGATCGGCGACAGCCCCATGGTGCGGATCTGGGTCGAGTCGGACCTGCCGTCGCGGGTCCGCAAGTGCCTCGTCTCCCAGCAGGCCACGCACCTTGGACCGGACGAGTGCCAGGCCCTGGTCGAGGAGAAGGACCAGTCGAGCCGCGCCGTGTTCCAGCGGCGGCACAGCTTTGACCTGTTCCAGGACCGGCAGCGCTATGACGCCATCCTCTGCAACAGCCACCTCATCCCGGAAGCCACCACGGCAGCGGCCGAGGCCGGTATCGAGCAGTTTGCCCCGGTCGTCTTCGCCGCCACGGTCGCCATGATGAACGGCGATGCCCCCAGCTTCGACGCCCTGCGCGAGCGCTACCCGCGAGAGGTCCGGCGGATCGCCACGCCGCGGGACTTCTCCCTTCACGCGTAGAAGGCGCGGCACGCGTCCATGTTTTCTGCTTATGAACCGCCATGTATTCGCTTCGGATGCAGGAGGTCGTCATCTATAGCCTGCTTCACTTCCATTTCGAGTCGGCGTTACGAGCCTTGGTATTCACGACGCCCGACCGGCTCGACGACGTCCGCGCGGTTGCGCTCTTGCCCACGTACCGCCGCGCCACACCGGCCGAACGGCTCGGGCTGCTGTGGCGCACGGTGCTGAGCTTCACCGACCACCAAGACATCTTCCACGAGCAGACGTTCCGCCAGGTGGTCCGGCGACTGCTGGCCGACCTGGCAGCTTCGCGGGTGGAGCATGTCGACCTGCGCATCGGACCGTCCGTCGGGCGGTGGCGGTGGATGCGCAATGCCGCTGACGGCCTCGACATCTTCCGGGAGGAGCTGGCCCGCTACGACGGCCTCACGATCGCCTTCCTGGCCGGGATCAACCTGGCCAAGCCCGCGGACCAGCTCGACGCCATCTTCGACGTCCTGCTGGACAACGCGGACGTCACCAGCCGCCTGGCGGGCATCGACATCAACTTCCTGCCCCGTGACCTGCCCACCTTCGACCGCTACCTCGACCGCCTCCGGCACCTCCAGGCCACGGGCCTGAAGCTCAACATCCACCTCGGCGAGCTGTTCAACAACGACGTCTCCCGCTACGTCCTGTCACGCCTCATCCCGGACCGCATCGGGCACGGCGTCCTGTTGCTACGCGATCCGGCCTTGGTCGACCTCATCCGGGACCACGACATCTGCCTGGACATGTGCCCGACCAGCAACACCACGCTCGGCGTGGTGGATTGGACCCGGGAGAACCCGGCCCGCCAAGCGCTCGAGCTCGGCATCCCCGTCTCCATCAACACCGACGACCCGATGCTGTTCGGCACCACCATCGAGCAGGAGCTGCGACTCGCCGGGCTCAACCCCGCCGAGCGCGACGCGGTCATCGCCGACAGCCGGAAGTACCGCTATGGCAGCTCGTAAGGTGGCGCTGCACGTGCTGTACGGCATCCCCTGCGTCGGCAAGTCGACCCTGGCCGTGGCGTTCGCCGCTCGTCAGAGCATCCGCACCGTCATCCAGACCGACTACGTCCGGGAGCTCCAACGGCAGCTCGGTCCGCCCGACCAAGCCGCGGCCCTGGCCAACGTCACCCACGACGCCTGGCAGCGGCACGGGCCGCCAACCCAGCGCAACATCGAGGCGGGTTTCCTCGACCACGTCGAGGCAGTGGCGGTCGGCATCCACGCGGTTGCCCGCAAGGTGGTCAGCGACGGCTTCGACGCCGTCATCGAAGGGGCCCACTTCCACGGTGGACTCATCGCGCAGTTGCGCCGCGCCCACACCGACGCCGAGATCCACCCGACCCTGCTCGTGGTCGGCACAGCCGAGGAACTCCGTCGCCGAGTGAGGGCCAAGGAAGCCAGCCGGGGGCAGGGCGCGGCCGACAAGCAGTGGCAGGAGCGCGTCCCGATCATGCTCGCCCTCCAGGACTTCCTCGTGGCTGACGCGCGGCGCCATGACATCCCCGTGATGACCGCAGATGAATGGAGCAGCTCATGGGCGCCAGTTCGCTTGCCCTCCACGACCTCGACCACGTCGTGACGGCCGACGGCCGGATCTACCGCGTCGTCGGCACCCTCGACAGCCGGAGCCACTTCCTGGGCTACAACGTCTACTCGCCCAGCCCCGACGGTGACCGGCGGTACCAGGGCCGGCCCTACCTCAAGAACTTCATCGAGGACAACGACCTGCCCGCGGACGTGCTCGCGACCTACCAGCTCATCCGGGCCGATGACATCGTCGAGCACTACGACCCCATCCGGTCCGCCCTGGCCAGCAACGCCACGTTTGCCGGAACGATCTGGCACGACCTCTACGCCGAACTGACGGGCGTCTTCGGCGAAGAGGCGGTCGGCATCTTCGGCTCCTCGATGTTCGGTCTGCACACCACGCCCGAGGGCAAAGTCCGCAAAGACATCGACTTCGTCATTCAAGGCATCGGCAACCTGCCCGCGCTCCGCCAGCAGCTACCTAAGATCCGGGACAAGCTCGGCTTCACCGCCGTCACCACCGAACGGCAGCTCCAGCAGTACGCGCGCTACCAGAAGGTCTTCCGCAACGAGCACAACTCGATCCGGTCCATCATCGCGCGCAGGTGGACCGGCCTCCAACTCTCGCCGGCGGTGGTGACCACCATCCGGCTGCGCGATCCGGCCGTCACGACACCGCTCGACCTGGTGACGGCTACCCCGAATGAGGACGACGATGTGACCGTGTCGGGTGTCGTCGCCGACGCGGACGGCAGTCACCTTTTCCCGCGACGATTCACGCTTGTCACTGACCGGGGACGCAAAGACGTTGCCATCTTCTGGTGGAAGTTCAGTACCCCCGTTCGTGACGGTGACCGGGTAACGCTCTGTGGTAGCGTCGTCACGGCCGAACATCGCCCGGTTATCCGGTTGACGAACTTTACTCGGCACTGGCTGAGCATCGCGTAAATAAATCCCCTTCCCCATGAAAGGTTCACCGTGATCGACCGTATCTCGCTCATCACCGGCAATGAGGGCAAGGCCCGCGAGTACGCCGAACTCCTCGGCATCGACGTCACCGCGATCAAGGAAGACCTCATCGAGATCCAGGACCTCGACGTCGTGAAGGTCGTCGAGCGCAAAGCCGCGGATGCGTACGCCAAGCTGCGCGGCCCGGTGCTGGTGGACGACACCGGTCTGAGCCTCAACGCCTGGAACGGCCTCCCCGGTGCGCTGGTCGCCTGGTTCCTCGGCTCGGTGGGCGCCCAGGGCATCCTCGACATGGCAGCGGGGCTTCAGGATCGCAGCGCCACGGTCACGACCGCCCTGGGCTACGCCGACGCCGACGGCATCCGGATCTTCACCGGCTCGTTGTCCGGCACGCTCACCACCGAGCGCCGCGGCGGGGGCGGCTTCGGCTACGACTCCATCTTCCTGCCCGACGGCAGCGACCTGACCTTCGCCGAGATGTCGAGTGAGCAGAAGAACGCCATCTCGCACCGGCGGCTGGCGGTCGACGAACTGCGCAAGGGCCTGGACCTCGTCAGCAACTGAGTACCGCAGGTCGCCTACGACTCACTTGGCCGGTGCCGGATCGACCGCTGGAGCATCTGTCGACAAAAGTCGAGAGGATCGGCGGGTCGCTCGGTTCCGGATCCTCGTTGGTTTGAGCGGGGCGTCAGGACTGACTGATCGACAGTTCTGACGATGAAGCCACCGGCTGCCCGAGATCAGTAACGTCAGAGGACCGGCTCGGGCAGCCGGTGGCCCGTCCCTAGCGGAACTCGACAGCACCCGACTCGGCGAGTAGGCGGCAGTCATGACGGAGACCTGGCACCACCTCCACGTCACCGACCACGGCTTCGGCTTGCTCGACCGCGGCGAGCTGCCTATGACGCCCGGTCCGTGGTCGAACGGCCTGGTGCGTCCGCTGCCGTCCGGCGCGCTGGTTTTCACCGGCATCAGCCAGGGACACGTGCGGGTGCGGGCGGTTGCTGCGGAACAGGCGCCTGCCAGTACCGACACGTCATCGTGGGAGGAGATCGTCGACGTCAGCGTGACGGCTCCCCACGGTGAACTGCGAGTCGATTCCTATGAAGACGGACCGGCGCAGACGCTCCCACTGCTCAGCTCTCACGGACCAGGTACCTACCGATTGCGGGTGCACGCCCGCGGGCGGGACTTGTACTACGACCGGCTCCGCAACGAGCCGAGTGAGGACTACCTGATCGTCAGCTGGCCGGCTCCGCCAGCAGCAGAGACGATCATCCGAGCGACTGATCGCTGTGGTCTGGCGCTTCGCCAGACGCTGGCACCTTCCAGCAACGTTGCTCCACCGACGCCGGACGAGGCAGTTCGCCCTGACGCTTTCGCCGCGAACCACCAAGCGATCTTAGGGCTTATCGCGCAGCCCGAGCCCAGCGAGCGACCGGACAAGCCCTAAGTATCGGGTTTCGCTCATCGAGTGGTGCACGCCCTCGGCGCGAACCCTGACACCAGCCAGGCACTGAGTCATTCCTACTAAATGCAGAACTGTCAAAATGTCCGTAAGTGTTACGACTCTTTCGGCGGCGGCACAGATTGCAGAACCAGCGGTACAAATCTGGTCGAACTCTAGCTGTTAGTCGTGACTAGGAGATATGGTGTTCCCGGTTCATGTAACGATAGTGACACCTGACCAGTAAACCGGAGTCGTACTGCGCAGTCCGGACCGTTCACGCGACACGCCGAAGTCGCTCTCGTACTGACTACCGTCAGCTCGTGTGCCGCGCAGATGCAATATGGTAGTTCTCTCTTCTGTAACGCTCGTGGCAACCACATCCGGATGGTCCGGTCCGGGTAGCCACTCAGACTGGCGAGCACCTTCAACAAGGTTCCTGCATACGCCTGACGCTGCAGCAATGGACTGGCACAGGCCGGTGAAGTCGCCGGCCTGTGCCAGGCGAACTGCGGCGTCAAGTACAGCCTCGGCCTCGGTTTGACTCGGGGCCTCAACGACATCAGGCCAGTCGCGCGACACATACACTACGATGGCTAAACTCGCAGCAAGCATGGCGGCAAGTCCAATCGTTGCTGTTCGTCGCGTCGTCCCCGCCCGTGTCATCGCTACGCCCTTTCGTCGCTATAGCGTCATAGCTGGCTCGGTCGAGTCTACCGTAGGAAGCGGCCTAGTGTACTAGAGTATTCTCAATCATCCGCACGGGTCAAGGATTCCGCCAGGGCTGCATGAACTCCATGTGTACCCCCAGTTTGCGGTGAGGCCTGCCCAGTAACCGAGTGGGCTGCTGAGGGCCATCATGTGACCGGTCTCGCGGACGTCCTCGGACTTCCAGGCGTCCCCGATCCATCGCGTGCCGAAATCTCCAGGTTCGGCCCCCCATTCGGGAACCAACTTTTGACAAGTCCGTACGACAGTGCCAGCGGTAAACCCGTAGGCTGTAACACTCAGGGGAATGTCGCTGCACGTGCTTAGCGTGGTGGTCGACCGAGGGCTGTAGTCGTGCCACGTGAAAGGAGCTCCGTCGCGATCACGGGCGGCGTTGTCGTAGCACTCATCAATCTCGCGGGAGAGCCACGTACCGCTCCCTGTCGGCAAGCACGACGAGTAGGCTTTGTAGATTTCGTTGCGTTCCCCATTGGGGTACGGGATCCTGCCCCACTGCCAGCACTTGAGCATTTTGCCGACATCATCTTCGTCGGTGATCCAGTCCGCACAGCGTGGTGCGTACCAGCTTATCTCCGCCTGTGAGTGTAGTTGTTCATCGAGACGCGCCGGGTCGGCTGCGACATCTAGAGACGCGGTGACCGCGCCGCTGCTGCCGTCGGCGTTCTTGTGCTTGACCACCTCAACATTCGGCATACCCTGCGGCTGGACGGCTATGCCGGTGCCGGTGTCGACAACCTTATAGTCGGCCGGATCGAGCGTAAGCCCCCATCGCTCCTTGGCTGCCTGTACGGTTTGGGTGATCGCGGCCTGCTGTTCGGATGCGGTCAGGCCCACGGCCTCACCCGGCGACGCGAATGCCGCCGTGTTTGTGGTAGTCAAGCCGATCACCGCTGCACCGGCGACCAGTGCTGCATACCTTCGTGCCCTCAAAATCAGTGCCTCCACGTGTCGCTTAGTAGCGCGTAGCAGAGGAAACCGTCATTGCGCATGGCTGGTAACCCGGACGGCTGACGACGCCACGGGGTCGCAGATTGCTTTGATGAGGTCCCCCCTCGGCTCACAACCTATCGAACCGGTCCAGCCGGGCGGAAGCCGAAATTTGAGTTCCGCTCGCATGGCGCAAATTTCAATCTATTTCTGATACGCCGAGCTATCGTGATTGGCGGATACACCGCACATGGGTGACGCGTTGTGGCGCGCGTCACGCCTGAATAGACATCTCATGCATCGACCTATGAACGCTGCGGCCCGGTATCGCTTCAGTGTTCAAGCTCCTTTAGTCTGCATGGTGGTACCTTGTCGCCAAAAGGAGTAGCCGTCGTGGCACTGCACTTCACGCGCGAGGCTAGGGCGTAGCCTCGTCGACCGGGCGACTTGCCGGGCGTGCCGTGAGCTCTGGATCCGCCACGGCAGCGCGATTTCAAGAGCGTCGCAGCAGGCATGCAGATGGTGGGCGGTGCTCGTTCGTCAGGGTGGGCCGGGGTTTCGCTTGGCCACCTAAGGGGCGGAGTTGCGGTTTCGGCTCATAAGTATTGTCAGATCGTCTCATTCTGTTACGATTAAGTGAATGAATGAGACGATTTCCGTACGAGCTACAGCCATCCTCCGCGTCCTGGCCGCTGCGAGCCCGCAATCGCGCGCTCAGATCGAGCAGGCCACGGATGAAAGCCGCATCAGCACGATCAGAGAGTTGGGGCGGTTGGTTGAGCTTGGCTATGTCGAGCCGATGGGGGAAGCGCGGGCGACGCGGTACGCGATCACCGCGGCTGGCCGGACGGCGGCAGTGTGGGATGTCGACGCGTACCTGGCCCGCGAGCCGGATCAGCGTGGTGCCCGCTACGTCAGCCTCGAGCCGAGTCTGTTCGAGGCCGTGCGCGGGATCGTCGGATCGTTGCCAGCGGTGGTTACACAGGCGGTCGAGTGGCGACGGCGGATGGGCGACAGCGCCTCGGCACGGAAGGACCTGGAGCGGTTCGTCATTGAGTTGAGCTGGAAGAGCTCCAAGATCGAGGGCAACACGTACACCTTGCTCGACACCGAGCGGCTGATCCTGGACGCAGCTGAGGCTAGTGGACATCCCCACGCCGAAGCCGTCATGATCCTCGGCCACAAGCGGGCCTTCGACTACATCTGGCAGCACCAGGACGACTTTCGCCGGTTGACGCGCCAAAATATCGAGCAGGTCCACGAGCTGCTGACTCATGACCTGGGTGTGCCGCGCGGCCTGCGAAGCGGACCTGTCGGCATCACCGGCACGGTGTACGTGCCACCGGGCAGTCAGGTCGAGATTGCCTCGCACCTCGACGGCATCCTGTCCGTGGCCAACCAGCTGGCGCCGGTCGAACGAGCGCTGGCCTGCCTCGTGCTGTTGCCGTACCTGCAGCCGTTCGTCGACGGCAACAAGCGGACGTCGCGGCTGGTAGCCAACGCCGTGCTGCTGGCTCACGGCTACCCGCCCCTGTCGTACCGCAGCATCGACGAACAGGCGTACAAGGGTGCCCTCATCTTGTTCTACGAGCAGGGCTCCCTGGCCAACTTCCGCGAGCTGTTCCTCCGGCAGTTAGAGGACGCGGCGCTGAACTACTTCTTCCCGGTTGATGATCGGGGACGGTCCCTGCGCGACCCAGGCACCGCGGTCTGACGCCTGTGAGATGGCTCGAGGGTGGTTGAAGGTCACCTAAGCGAGCCCGAGCTCAGCGACGAGAACGGGTGGATCACGGTGCCCGTCGACCATCTAACCAGAATTGGTCAGCGTGCGTATTGAGTAGCGATCGCTGCCTGGTCGATCACTGGCCTGCCAGCTTCGGTTGTCGACGCCGACGGTGTCGGTTGTTCTGGACGAAAACCGTGATATGTAATATGATATGCAGCAAGTAATAAGTGGCAAGTGGCAAGTGAAATACCTTCTCGATCAACTGAATAAAAAGTATCAACAGCTTCAAGGATGCCGGCCATTGCCGCCGGAGCTCGTGCGCAACCTGGATGAGTGGTTCCGGGTGGAGTTGACCTACACGAGCAACGCGATAGAGGGCAACACGCTGACGCGCCAGGAGACGGCGCTGGTGGTGGAGAAGGGCATCACGGTCGACGGCAAGTCGCTAAGGGAGCACCTGGAGGCGACCAACCACGCCGAGGCGCTCGACTTCGTGCATAAGCTCGCTCGGAAGCCGCGGCAGGCTTTGACGGAGGATGATCTACTCACCGTCCACCGGCTGATCTTGAGGCACATCGACGACGCCAACGCGGGCCGCTACCGCAGTGTGCCGGTCCGGATCGCGGGCACGGCTGTGGTGCTACCGAACCACCGTAAGGTGCCGGAGCTCATGGCGGAGTTCGTCACCTGGCTCACCACCTCCACCGGTCATCCGGTGGAGGTGGCAGCCGAAGCGCACTATCGGCTCGTCACCATCCACCCGTTCGTCGACGGCAACGGGCGCACTGCCCGTCTGCTGATGAACCTGCTACTGCTCCAGGCTGGCTACCCGCCTGCGTTGATCCGGACGCAGGACCGTCGGGCGTACATCGGTGCTCTGGAACAGGCCCAGACCGGCGGCCCCAGCGACGACTACTACCGCTTGATCTACGACGCCGCTGACCGGTCACTCGACCTCTACCTCGAGGCCGCTGCGGGCAAGAGTCCGGCTACGGCGATACCGACCGCACCTGTCACGCCAGCCCAGCGTCTGGTGCGCCGCGGTGAACTGGCCGAGCTCACGGGCGTCCGGCCGAGCACCCTCATGCACTACACCGAGATCGGGCTGTTGCCCTACCACCAGGATGAGCCGGGTTTGGCCCGACGCTACGACGTCGCTGCGGCCAGCGAGCGCCTCGCATTGATCCGCGATCTCCAGCGGCGAGGGCTGTCCCTCGACGAGGTGCGGACACGGTTGGTCGAGAGACCGGATGAGGGTGACGCCCGCGTGGCTTAGCCCGGACGGTGTTCCATGTACAAGTCCGACGGCTAAGTTAGGGGTGCCCTAGAACAAACCAGGAAGTGGCAGGTCGCGGATGAGGGCCTCGACCGTGGTGGCCAGGGGCTCGCGGCCTTGCGCTACGTACAGTGCGCGGGCCTGGTTCCACGCCGTCCGGGCGTCGGTGTGGTGGTTTATGGCGGCATGGACCTTGCCGATCCAGACGAGGGCGTCCGCTTCCTCGTAGGTCTCACCGAGGTCGCGGCGCAGGCGCAGGGCATGGCGGTAGTGGCCGAGCGCGCGGTGGTGCGCTCCGGTGGTGTGGGCGAGGTAGCCGAGGCTGTCACGGGCGGCCGCTTCTCCTTCGCGGTAGCCGAGTCGGCGGCACAGTGCGGCGGCTTGCGCGCAGTGCTCGCGGGCGCGGTCGTGCTCGCCGAGCCGGCCGAGGAACCAGCCGACTGTGTTGAGGGTGTTGGCTTCCCAGACGTCCGCGCCGATGTCGCGGAACCGGCGCAGGGCGTCCTCGGCGTGGGCGACGGCCTCGGTGAAGTCGCCGCGTTGGCCGTGTGCCGCGGCGATGGCGTGTCGAACGTGTGCCTGGTCGAGCCGAGCGCCGACGCGCCCGTGTGCGTCGAACGCTCGGTGGAGGTGCTCCAGCGCGCCGTCGAGGTCGCCGGAGCGGAGCAGCGCGTGACCTGTCCTGCTGTGTGCCAGGGCGGTGCGGGTGTCGTCCAGGTGGCGCGCGGCTGCCACCGCCGGGCGCCAGGCGGCCAGTTGGTCGTCGAGCAGTCCTCGGCGCCAGTGGAACGTCTCCAGGCTCCAGGCCAGGTGCCAAATGGCGGTGTGGTCGCCGCGCTCGACTGCCCACGCCTGGGCCGCCAGCAGACACGCGTGTTCCGCCTCCAGCCACGCGGTCGCCTCCTGTTCGGTCGCCAGTGGGAGGGCGCTGCTCCGACCCGGCTCGGGAACCGGCGTGCCGTAGGGGTCCAGCAGCCGGTCGGCGGCGTGTGCCGTCTCGACGTAGCAGTCCACGAGCCGTTGGACGGCCTCGACGTCGGTGTCGAGTTCCGTGGCGTACCGGCGCAGTAGGTCGTGCATCGCGTAGCGGGTCGCGGAGATGCGCTCGACCAGGTGCATCGACTCCAGGTGGCGCAGGGCGGAGCGGAGTTCGCGCGGTGGCAGCCCGGTGAGCACGGCGGCGGCCTGCTGGTCGATGTTCGGCCCGGGTGCGCTGCCCACCAGCCGGAACACGCGCGCGACCGGCGCGCTGAGGGCCTGGTAGGAGGCGGTGAAGACGGCGCGCAGCGAATCGAGCGGGTCGTCTCCGATCTCGTCGGCCAGCACGACCAGCGGGAGGTGCGGGTGGGTCGTGGCGTGTGCGGCGGCGATGGCCAGCGCCATGGGCAGACCCGCGCAGTGGTCGAGGATCGCGTCGACCGCGGCCGGACTGGCCGCGACCCGCTCCCGCCCCAGGTGCATGGCGAACAGTTCGGCGGCCTCGGAGCCCGTAAATGTGGGCAGCGCCACCGACCGCGCGCCGTGGCCGGTGACGAGTTCCGGTAGCCGGTCGCGGCTGGTGATGACCACCGCGCAAGTAGGGCTGCCGGGCAGCAGAGGCACCACCTGAGCCGCGTCGCGGGCGTTGTCCAACACGATGAGGAACCGCTTGTCCGCGACCAGGCTGCGATAGCGCGCGGCCAGCGTGTCCACGTCACCGGTGTCGTCGACGGCGCCCCCGAGGGCGTCGAGCAGTCTGCGCAACGCCAGCGACGGGGCAGTGGGCTGCGTGACCGGGTCGAAGCCGCGCAGGTCCACGTAGAGCTGCCCGTCGGGGAAGTGGTCGAGCCTGCGGTGCGCCCACTGCAACGCGAGCCACGTCTTGCCGATGCCGCCGATACCGACGATGGCGGTGACCATGACCGCGTCGCCGCCGTTGGCGAGCACCTTGTCCAGGTCGGCGAGGTGCTCGTTCCGACCGACGAACGGCCAGGGCGGTGCGGGCAGTTGGCGCGGCACGGCCTGACGCACCGGCAACGACGCACCCTCGGCCGCCGGCGTGGCAGCGGGTTGGTCCAGTACTCGGCGGTGCGCTTCCTGCAGCAGCGCGCCGGGTTCGCTGCCGAACTCGTCGGCCAGTCTCGCGCGGATGGTGAGGTAGTGACGCAACGCGTCGGCCTGGCGGCCGTCGCGGTGCAGCACCAGCATCAACTGCGCGGCGATGCGTTCGTCCAACGGATGCTCTCTGGCCAGCGCGGACACCCTGACCAGCAGATCGCCACCGGTGTTCTCGGCCAGCGCGAGGTCGACGCGATCGAGTTCCGCCGCCAACCGCTGCCGCTCCAGATCCGCGCGCACGTCGTCCAGCCACGGCGTGCTCAGTCCGACGAACGCCGTGTCCCGCCACAAGCCGAGCGCCTCGTCGATCATTGTCACAGCGTCCCGGGCGTTCGAGGCCGAACGCGCCTGCCGGGCCAGGCTCGTGAACCGGTGCAGGTCCACCGTCAGCGGATCGATGGCCAACAGGTACCCGCCGGCACGGTGTTGGATCGTCCGTTCCGGCAGCACCCGCCGCAACCGGTGCAGGTAGCCGTACAACGCGCCGCGCGGGTTGCTCGGCAGTCGCTCACCCCACACCCGGTCGACCAGGGTGTCGGGCGGCACGACGCGACCGGCCTCCACCAGCAGCACCGCGAGCACGGTGCGTTGCCGGGCGTGCCCCAACTCGACCTGCCGCCCGTGGACGTGCGCCTCGACTTGTCCCAGCGCGCGCCACTGCACCCCCATTGCTCCACCGTGGCACGCACTGGCTGCCGTGCACCGCGAACAGTGATCAAGCCACTCGATCGGAGCAGTGGGCTGACCTGCGAATACAAGGAATGCCGCAGATCGTCCGCAGCGTCCGGGGGTCCTGCGTTCAGGGACATCTGGCGCCGGTGCGTGCGGGGTCGCCGCTCGTCACCAGGGTCCTCGTCGACGCCGGGCCGGTCGTCGGGCGGCGGGGGAGCGGTGGCCGGCGCGGACAAGGTGCACCGAAGAAATCCCCCATGCGCGGCAAGCACAGTGCAATGAGCGGCGGTCGCCGGCGCGGCGCAAGGCCGGCCGTCGGGTCCGCGGCGATGTTCCGTTCATACGGGGGAGGACGCGTGAAAATTCTGACAAGATCACTGGCGGTCGGGGCGGTCACGGCGCTGACCGCGCTGAGCACTGCGACCGTCGCCCAAGCCGGGACCGACGCCGTCTCCGGCAACGACAGCGGTGCGAAAGTCACCTTCATCAGCTACGGCGACAAGTTCCGGGTCTGCGACACGGAGTGGGACTTCTTCCAGGTGTACAACGAGTACAAATACATCCGGGTGGACGGCAGCGTCCAGCACGACAAGGAGTACGTCAACACCGGTGACGGAACCTGCGCCACCTACGACCACAACTTCGGCGAGGGCCGCAGCGTGACGTTCAGGGCGTGCGTCGAAACCCCGATCTACGACTCCTGCCACCCTTGGGTGGTGGGCATCGCATGAGGCGGACGCTTCGTCGTTTCCTTATCGCTGCCGCGGCTTGCCCGCTGGCGTTGCTCGGTGCGCAGGGTAGCGCCGTGGCCGGGACGGACGCCGTTTCCCAGGTGACCGGTTCGAAGGCCACCTTCATCAGCTACGGCGACAAGTTCCGGGTCTGCGACACGTCCTGGGATGGGTGGAACGCCTACGTCGATTACCAGTACGTCCGGATCGACGGTTCGCTGCAGACCGGCTCGCACTTCGTCACCACCGGCGATGGGACATGCGGCACCTGGGACCACAACTTCGGCGAGGGGCGAACGGTCAACTTCCGGGCCTGCGTGGAGATCTGGCCGTACCCGGACATCTGCGACGATTGGCGGGTCGGCATCGCATGAACGGCGTAAGGAAAGCTCTCGTGGTGACCGCTGCCACTGCGGTTCTGGGATTGGCGACGGCGACCGGTGCACAGGCCGGCACCGATGCCGTCTCCACGGTCACCGGATCATGGTCCCGGTTCATTAGCTACGGCGACAAGTTCGAGAACTGCGACACCGAGGGCGACTGGATGACCTCCTACGTCGACTTCCAGTACATCCGGATCGACGGCTCGCTGCAGACCGGGACGCACTACAACCCCGGCAACAACGGTGACTGCTTCCAATGGGATCACGACTTCGGTGAGGGCCGCACCGTGTGGTTCCGGTCGTGCGTCGACCAACCCGCGCCGTTCCCGGACACCTGTGACCGGTGGCGGACCGGGATCGCCTGATCGACCGTGGCGGCCGTCCTGTTGACGGCCGCGCGGAAGCCGCACACAGCGCGGCTGCAGGAGCCCGTGCCGGGCAGTGCGAACGGTGCTTCACACTGCCCGGCGCGCGTCGCTGCTACGCCGCCCGACCGTCAGGGTGCGCTGCCGGCTTGCTACGTCGCTTGCTCTTCGCCACATACGGGATGTCGGCAAACTGCAACGTGATGCCGAGGTGGTGCAGGTCCTCGTTGAGGTGCAGCAGGCTGACCATTGAGAGGGTGAACAGCTGCTTCACGTCCCACTGGCGCCCCGCGATGGCCAGCACCACCACCCGCGGCCGCGTGGTGATGCGGCGCGTGGTGTCGAGCAGGTGCACTTTGGCGTCGAGCTGCACGAGCGCTTCGGCCTCGTAGCGCTGCGACCAGGCCGAGACCTGAGCTTGGGTGAACAGGTGGCTGGCCGCAGTCGCCTTCGCCAACCACTTGATGTGGATGATCTCGTTGTTCGGCCCGATGACGTCGGCCAGCTCGAACTTCGGGTGCATCGGCGTGCGGGCGAAGCTTTTGTCCAGGCAGAGGTAGCCGTCCTGTCGCGCGACCTGCTCGCAGTAGCGGTGCTCGTCGTCCTGCTTGCCGGTCGGCGTCCACAGCGGGAAGGTCAGGCCGCTCTTGTTCGTGAGCAGCTCCGCCACCTGTTCCCGCACCCGGTCGACGGACTCCTGACCGAGCTCGTACCACTGGCCCTGGTACAGGCAGAAGGTGCGGTTGTCGATGGTCGTCTCGAACGCGATCCACCGACTCATGGAGATGGGGTGGGTCAGGAGCTCCTGGCCGTGCTCGTCGGCGCACGGCATCAGGCGGCTGATCTCGAGCTCGCTGACACGGGCCGACACCGGGATGCGGGCGAAGCGCTCGGTGATGGCCGTGATGTCGAGGTCGGCGTCAACCTCGATCGGGCCGTACCCGCCGACATCGTTGGTGTAGAACGAGTTCGCTTCGTCCATCGCCTTAGCCGCCGGGGTCGGCCAGCACAGCCCGAGCGGGCCGAACTGATCGTCACCGCCAAGAGCCACCGCCAGCCGTCCCTCCAGCTTCGGCCTGAGCGGGTCGTTCTCGCCCAGCGGCCGGATCTGAGCGAGAGCCCGGAGCGGCGAGTTTTGGTCGCTTTCCGCCGTGACGGCGCAGATCGCCTCGAGGTCGGCCAGGAAGGTCTCGGGAGAGTTGCCGATCTGGATGGCGAGCGAGTCCCCGGCTCGGATCTGGTACTGCTTGCCGTCGGTCGCCTCGTGGTAGGTCAGCCCGTCCATGTCGGCCTTACCGGCGATCCTGGTGACGAGCTCGCCCGCAGGGTCCAAGCCGAAGCCCGGCACGGTGCTGCCCAGCGGGAAGGACACCTGGCTGCTGCGAGCGGAGATGTCGAGCAGGCTGCTGCTAACCGTGCGCAGCTTGGTCGGGTCGAGCCGACGGATGGCGAACAGCAGGCCGAAGCCCTCGTCCATCCACAGGCCGTCGAGCAGGTAGCGACCGCTGCCGAAGGTGACCGCCATGACCCAGTCGCCGACCGGGATCAGGATGACCGCGAACGGCGTCGTGCCGCTGAGGGCCAGTTCTACGCCGGTGATCTGGTTGACGTGCTTGCCCCAGACCGGAGCGTCGACGGCTCGCACCCCGGCGATGAGGTGTGCCTGCACGCCGTTGACCGTGATCGGTCCGTCGTACTGGATGGTGACGCCCTCGGCGCGCTTCACGTAGTTCTTCAAGGGCAGCCCGCCGATGTACCGGTAGATGGTCATCGGGGCAGAGGGGAGTGACTTACGGGACAAGACCGAGTTTCCTTCGTCGTCGAACCGCCCCAGGGCAGCCTGCTCGGGGGAAGATCACCGGCTGCGTGGTGCGGCGGTGTGTTGAGTGGAGTTACTGGGGACGTCTGCGAACGCAGGCCCGATTGCTCACGCCGAGGTGCGCGACGGTGGGTCGAGGAACGTGACGACGACCGCCAGGGCGACGATCAGCAGCGAGACGGTCGACCACCAGCCGAGGAGCAGCACGACAGCGACGAGGCCGACGAGCGCCAGGTGTACGAGCCTGCGCTCTTGGCGGCGTTCGGCTACGGCGCTACGAAGGGCTGGACGCCTGCGCCGGGGCAGCTCGTGGACGGCGAGGCGCGGCGGATGAACCGGCTGGTCTGCGGCCGGAAGCCGGTGCAGCTGCAGGCCGTGCCGAACGCCTGTGCGGTCGCGCTCACCCGCACGTGCTTGCGCAAAACCTGGCTGGGGGCCTGTAGGCAGCTCTACACTCAACAGTCGTTCCTCCGAACAGTCTTCTGGTTGCTAGGCCATGGGGATACGGACGGGACACCACGCGGCCTCCTGCTGGAACAGGGGGCCGCGTTTCGTTTCGGCAGCGTCGGATGACGCCGTTATGAAGGATGCCGGAGCTAACGAGGCGGGACCGGCCTGCGGGCGTGATCTGTCGGCAAGTGGGCCTGGGGATGCGCCGAACGGCTTGGGCTGTTTGGCCCAGCTGATGGGTGATGCTGATGGGCTCGATCTGTCCCTTAGATACGCTCAGATTTCCTACTGGCCAGTTCGGTTGGAATGACAGCGTTGTCGTGTCACTCGATCGAGTGAAGCGATGCTCATTAGGGGGTCAAGATCATTGCCGTTATGTGCGGTGATCTACTGGCGGCAGAAGATCACCTATGGCGTAGTGACCGGCTGGCGTGCCACTCGCCGACCGTTCGACCGCTTGTCGCCAGGACCGATCCGCTCGGCGCGTCCGCGCCTCCGTCATGTATCTACTCGCTGGTTGCCTGTTGAGGCCGGGTGGGGCGTGGCGAGAGTCGTCGACGGCAACAAGCGGACCTCGGCTCGCGGCCAACCGACGCGTGAGGTGATCCGGTTGCAAGCGGTGGAGCTGTTCGGCCTGGACTTGTCGGTCGAACCATCTCCGCATTAATGCGGGCTATGCCGTGTCGGGATCGGTGGCCGCATGTTTTTCACTTCGGTGAAACGTTGTGGAGCGTGGCCCGCGATGATGAAGGTAGACCCGCAGGCATGTCGTTGCGACGCAGCTGATCGGTTGTACCGGCAGGGCCTGCCCTCATGACGATGGTGGAGTATGGCTGCAAACTTGGCTGACGACGGACCGTTATCAGGCACTCCCGATTCGGCGGTGGACGCCGCAGCCGCCTTGTTCGTCGACCTGGTCACCGGTATCCGCGGGTTGGCAGACCGCCGCGGTGGTTCGTTACAGCGGCCGCTGATCGGCTTGGTGATGGCTGCCGAAGACGCGGGCAAGGTGCCGCCGCTGCTGGTGCACGGGCTCGGGTCGGCTGGTCGACGACAGGTGCCGCACGTCGCGGTCGCGGTCGCGGAGCAGGCGGAAGGTCGCGTCGCGGAGACGGAAGATCTGCGAGCGCTGTTGGCCAGCGCGGCCGACCGGTTCGCAACCGGGTCGTTTGGTCGAGGCCTGCGGATGCGCTTCCCGCGCTTCTGGCTGCTCGACTTCATCATGAAACAGGAGTTGACCATCGGGACGCCTGAGCGCAAGGCGGAGATCGTGAGGTTGGTACGGGCGAACTCCAGGTTCTTCGCCGGTATCCCGCAACTCAGCGGAGGCGAGGTGACCGTCACGCCGACGTGGTCGAGTCTGCCGCTGGCGATCACCGCCTCGGTGATGCCGAGCGTGTTGTTCCGCTGGTTGGTCGCCTGGCGGCTGCCCGGCACCGGCAGCGTGCTGCGCTGGATGATGCGCAGGAAGTACGCCTCACAGCAGGTGGCGGACGTGTGGTCGCTGGCTGCGGCGTTGACCCGGGGTGGGCATTTGCACGAGTCCGAGGAGGCGCGGAGACTGCTGGTGCACGCGTTCCTGCGGGATCTGCGCGACCAGTTCCGACGGGTGCCGTTGCGGGTGCAGCCCTGGCGTGGGACCGCTTACCCGGTACTCACCGTCGCCGGAGTATCCGCTTCCAACGCTGGCGGCATGCTGTTGTCGTTGATGGCGCGGGTGCGCGAGGATCAGGACGATCCGCTTACCGTGGTCACCATCGAGCCTTCGCATGGCAACCAACCGTCGAATGACGACGAGTTGGGTACCGCTGACTCGTACTCCCGCACACGTATCCGCCTCGCCGAGATGCAGGCAGCGTTGCAGCGGTGGCGATTGGACCCGAATGGCACCGGCTACGTGGTTGCGGTCCCCGCACTCGATCACACCACGGCTGCCATGGTCACCGCTCTGGTGCCACGTCGCGAGACCCCTCGGCCGCCGTGGTTCGCTCACCCGGCCGCCGTGTCGCTCGTGCCGGTGTTGCTGGCAGGCGGTCTGGCCGCAGTAGGACTGCGCTCCTTCGTCATGGACTGTGCTCCTCTCCATGTCGGACCGGGCAGGATCGACGTTAGTCGTGACAGTGGGGAATGCGTCGGTTACAGCGATCACCGCGGCCAGTTGTTCGGTAGCGACCCCGACCTGCGAGCCGCTCAGGAAGTGATCTTCACGGAGAACGAGCAGGTGGAGAATGAACTCGCGACTAGGTTGAATCACCCGGTCATGTCTCTGGTCTACTTCGGAACCCTCACCAAGCCGGACGGGGACGGCGGTGACCAGACCTTCGCGGCGGAACGTGAAGAGCTCCAGGGTGTGGCACTGGCTCAGCGGCGGGCCAACACCGCGGCGCGAACCAATGCCGACTCCCCCTACTTGAAGGTACTGGTGGCCAACGGTGGGCAGAACATGCGGGCGGCACCGCTGGTCGCCGACAAGTTGACAGCGTTGAGGACGTCCGACTCCACGGTGTTGGGGGTCGTGGGTCTGGTGGAGAGCAGGAGCACGACCAAGACGGCGATCGAAGCACTGGAAGGCACCGACCTGCCCATCGTGGCACCCACGCTGTCCGCCGATCGCATCGGCGAGCTGTCAAGCCACTACCTGCAGATCGCAGCGCCCAATCGCGACCAGGCCGATATGGTCGTGAGGTATGTGACGCAGGTCTTGGAGAAGAAAAAGCTGTTCAATTACTACACCTTTGGTCCGAGAAAGGCGGAACAGGCTGGCGGCGACCTCTACGTCAACACGTTGCGCGACGACCTGAAGTCGTCCTCGCAACAGTACAATGTGGGGTACGAGGAGCTGTTCTGGACGGGCCAGTCGCTGCGGGATGTGTGCTCAGACCGATACACCGACGGTGTGGTGTTCTTTGGCGGGCGATACTCGGAGTTCGCCGAATTTGTCCAGGAGCTGTACCTCACGTGCAGCAATTTCCATCCGATTCTGATCGGGGACGACTCGGTCAATCGCTACCTGGCCAATCCCGCCAACCGGGCCGGTGCTCCACCTTCGCTGAAGATGACCTACGTCTCCAAGGGGTCGTTGGCATTCTGCGACAACCTCGTCAAGGCTACCGACTCGGCTCGCCAATACTTCCTTGCCGACATTCGTGGTATGTATGACCGATGCCAGATTGACTCGATGGAACCCGTCGGTGAACGCGTCGGACTGGCATACGACGCGGTGCTGCTCCTGGTCCGCACGACGCAGGATCTGGTCGAAGGCAAATCTAGTAAGACAGCTCCCTCGCCACTGGCCGTCTATGACCGGATCCGCAACGCCACCGAGCCCTACATCGGCGTCACCGGACCGTTGACCTTCGGTCAGGACGGAGTCGCCAAGAACAAGCATCTTGCGCTGTTGTGCGTGGCCGACATACCGGGTGCCTTCAAGCCCAACTCACCCGTCCTCGAGCGTGTCTTCGAAACTGGCAACAGACACCAGACCGACGAGGCCGCCACCAAACAGCCCTGTGCTTGACACGCGGCGATGAGCGGAAGTAATTCTCTTGAGGTGGTCCGCTTGCACCGGACACCCTGATCCTAGGCAGCGATCTAGGGAAGGATGTCCGGTGCAAGAGGACTGCCGACGACTGTCTGGAACAGCGGCGGCTCCGTGTGCGCCAGCACCCCGGCGCCGAGCCGGAACTGCTCAGGGCGTTCTGAACCGGACGGCGAATCCGACCTGTTGACGACAAGGTCGGCACGGCTCCGACGCATCCGAGGCGTCACCCCAGCGTCCAGGCGCTCCCAACACCTGCGGCCCAGCTCGTATCGCCTCGGCAAGCTCAAGGCTCGTGCCGACCCTTCGTCGCGCCACAGGAATCATCCGGTCGAACAACCGCTGGCGGTACCACCGTCGCTGACAGCAGCCACTACGACCACGTGCCCAGCGGCGTCGTCAACCAGACCGGTTACGACTCGACCGACCTGCTCCCGGGACAGCCGGTCGAGATCAGCGTCGTGCCGGAAGGAGCGCACGGCGACTGGGTAGTGATGCTCGACGAAAGGACTGACCGCTGCCCGCCATGTTGACTCACTTGAGCCACTTGCGCAGATGAGACAGCCGGAGTTGGCCCGGAAACCGTTGTGCGGTGGGAAGAATCAGGTCCATCCGGCGGTGCCGTCGAATCACAGTCGCCGACCGGTTCGATGCTCACCCACGCACACAGGGGGATCAACGAGCCGCGTCGCAGTGGCCTCGGTGGTGGCTGGCGCGGCGGGAGCCTCGTCACACCGGCCGCCGTGGCAGCGGAGCCAATGCACGCGGCTAACGCAGGCCGCCATCGACCAGCAGCGGGTGAACCGGGCCCGCCGGGAGCGGGTGCGGTGGTCCGCGACGGTGTCCCCATGTGGAGTCTGACCAGCGGGACGAGCGCCGTTGGGTCAGGCTCTATACCGTTCGGTCCCGACCACAAGGTACGCGCGGGCAGTCTGACCAAGACGTTCGCCGCTGGCGGTGGTACTGCAGCTTGTCGACGAAGGCCGGGTGAGCCTCGACGAGACGGCGGAGACTTGCGTACCGGGCGTCGTACGGGGCAACGGCTAAGACGGCAACACGATCACCGTTCTACAACTGCTCAACCAGACCCCTCATACGGCGGTGTCTGCGCCGGGAGTGATGTAACGGCGTGATGAGGTTGGTGGATTCCTGACGTGTGACTGGGGTGACCGAAGGATCGGCGGTTCGTAGGCCGTTGCCGCAGTGGACTGTGCCGGTAGTGGCCGTGGCCGCTGTTGTAGTCGGTGCGGTTGTACTGGTGGTGATGTGGGGCTGGATCGACGGGGGGATCGCCGACGTGGAGAAGCGGACAGCGGCGCACGTCGAGGCGGTGAAACTGGCCTCGGGGATCGTGGTCGGTGGTGGCGGGTTGTTCGCGTTGTACCTTGCGGCCCGGCGGCAGCGCACGCAGGAGTTGGAGTTGGAGGTGCGCCGGGGCGAGTCGGCCCAGCGCGACCGGGCACAGGCGCACGCGGAGGAGGTTGCCGCGGAGACTCGGCGCGACGCTGAGGAGCGGCGTGTCACCGAGCTTTACACCAAGGCCGCCGACCAACTCGGCTCCGACCGGGCACCGGTGCGTCTTGCGGGTCTCTACGCGTTAGAACGACTCGCGCAGGGCAACCCCGACCACCGTCAGACCGTTGTTGACGTCTACTGCGCCTACCTGCGCATGCCCTACACGCCACCCGACGACCACTCCGACACCGACGACCCCAGACACCGCGAGCGCCGCGAAGAACTGCAGGTACGTCGCACCGCCCAGAGCATCCTCGCCCGACACCTGCGGAACAACCGCACGGCTAACGTCACCCCGCGCTCCCAAGGTGACACCTTCTGGCCGGGAATCCACCTTCAACTCGACGGCGCTCACCTCACCGGATTCGCGCTGCCCGATGCCCACGTCGACTTCATCGACCTCAATCGTGCCACCCTCGCCGGTGAGACCGTCCTCAAAGGGCTTACGTGCCAACTTGCGTTCATGCAGGGGGCAATATTTCTCGGGCACACTGACCTCAGGGGCGCCGAGTTCACCCACACTGCGTGGTTTAGCGGCGCCACCTTCGGTAGCGTCGTCTGGTTTCACGGCGACGAGTTCTACCGACCCGCAAGGTTCGGACGCCACGTCTCTTTCCAGGGATGCACCTTTACCGCCACGGCGCGGTTCACCGGCACTGCATTCGGTGGTAGCGTCGACTTCCGCAACATTACATGGGCGAGTACTCCGCCAGCGGACTTCCATAACGCCATCGTGCATAATCCCGACGCCACCAGTCCCGAGGTCGGCGAAGAGCCCAGCCACTGGCCCGAAGGCTGGCACCCGGACACCAACAGCAACCCCGCGACCCTCCGACAAGACTGACATCTCTACGCCCGCCTACGACAACAGCCACTGTCACACGATCGGCCGCTGAGACGTAGATACGCTTAAGTTTCATGCGCTACCAACAGATTGTGGTCAAGCTGTCGCGTCCTATCTCTGACTATCGATGACCGTCGTCGAGGTAGGGCTGAAGATCTTCTGCCGTGACGGTCGGCGGAGGGACAGCGCCTCGGCTCACAAGGACCCGGAGCGGTTCGTCATCGAGAACCCCGAGCGGCTCATCCTCGGAGTAGCGGAGGCGACCGGCCACCCCGGCACAGGGCTTCTGACAGCTGACGTGCAGCCTGGGCGTGCCACGGGACGGACCTACGCGATGGACCGGTCGGCATCGCCAGCACGGTGTACGCGCCGCCGTTCAGTAAGTCGGAGGTCGCCTCGCACCTCGATGTCGTCCTAAGAACAGGACGAGGGCGCCCTTGTATGCTTGCTTGTCGAAGACAGCAGTGGAAGCTACGCGCCACCAAGACCGCGTCGGCCACCAGGCGCGAAGTCCGCTTGTTGCCATCGACGAACGGTTGCAGGTACGGGAGCAGCACGAGGCGGGCCAACGGCGCGCTCGACCAGCTCAAGATCATTCATGACGCCGTATATGGGCAGAGGGCACGGTGGCCAACTTCCGGGAGCTGTTCTCCGCCAGCTAGAGGCCGCGGCCGTGAACTACTTCTTCCCGGTCGTCAACGGTAGGCGGTCCTGAAGGCGGTGCACGCGCGGCCTCTCGCTGACGGCCACGACTGGATCCGGCGTCCTTGCGCCGTAGCTACGCCTCGCCATCGAGTTGTCTTCGCACCGTTCACCACCATACCGGTGCGGTGGGTGTCTTTAACTGCGCGGCGGCTGGAGGGTTCCGCTCACTCCGGTGCGCCATCGGCGGGCTTTTCATCATCGGCGCGCCAAAGACCAATCTGCCTGTGGAGAGCCTTACGGAGCGTTTGAATCTCAGGGGCCTCCTGTAGCTGCTCGAACGTTCGGGCAGAAGCGACTACGACCTCACGTACAGCCTGGTTGACTGCGTCGACGATGTCCTGTTGCAACGACTGCCGGTACTCTGCGAGTACGCCCGGTCCCGTCAGGACGACGGTCAGCAACTGAAGTCGGGGACTGACGGTGACCACTGCGTGGCCAGCAGAGATCGTGACGTTTTCGACCTTCCGATCCTTAAGCAGCTTAGCGATCTGCTCGAGGTTGGCATTTTCATCGGCACTCGGATGCACGGAAGTCTCCTCAACAGGCAATCGTGAATTGAATTGTAACAGTGGGGGGCGGCAGAGCACTTGCAGTCGACCTCGGCGCCTTCGAGAAGAATCGCCAGTCGCCTCTGAAGGGTGGCAACGACGGCAGTTGCAACCTGTCCGCGATTGTGGTGGATATGAGATCCGCGCCGATGTCGGCATTGCGCATGACCCAATCGCCCCCATCGGACGTGACCAAGGAGGCAGCGGAAACACGCAGATTTCGCGAGACAGTATCAATTCCTGTGTAATTCATTTCGATGTACCATCGTTCAACCGCATCCACTTGGCGCTTTTCAGCCTGGAACTTAAAGTCCAACGAGTCGCCCGTGCGAAAGCCGTGCAGTTCAGCTTCAAGCGGATCCGCAGGATACGATCGATCGTTCAACCATCGTACTGCGCGGAGTTCGACAGTGGAGCGTCCTGCACCCAGTTCAATCTGGACCTCGCCGTATTTGGTCGGGTCCACGGGTAGGTCGATAACGCGGCCATCCCTGAACCGCTGACGCAACGAAACCTGCGTCTCGGGTGGATTTTTGAATGCGTCATAACTAATGAGGGTCGTTTCGTTCTCGCATCCGTCGGTCAGGGACGCAGTCAGTCGATACAGCCGGGGCCGTGTGATTTCCAGGCCTTTGGAGCTGGTATACTGCGTAGAGAGCTGGTGTAGTCTGCCGTGCTCGGACAGGCGCGACAAAGCTTCGCGCCAGCGGTCGAGCGGCCCGCCGACGGCTGGGCTGAAGACTTGCTCTAGATCCTCCTGTTTGCGGTCGTTTCGCTGGCCCCAGTGTAGAATAATATTCCGTTTTCGTGACTCCTCCTCGAGTCTCTCCATGTAGACATCGCAGCCATCGACCCTTGATAGTCCAGCGATCTCGATCGAGCAGGTCCGAGGCCAACGCTGCATGGCGAGGAATGACGGCGAATTCTTCATGAACCGAAGTGAAATGTATCCACCGAACCCCTGACCGTCATCGGCGAGGCTGCGGACTTCATCGAGTGCGTAGTCGATGAACGATGTGAGCGCTGGTGCATCGGTGGCGTCCATGAAGAACTCGATGGAGTCACCGGGCGCGATGCACCCCTTATTCTGGTAATCATGCCGGTCCATGACTGCGTAACTAATCGCCGTTAGCGGCTTTCCCATATGTGAATGATCGGCATCGCCATTTGTTGCGATCCAGTGCAGCAGCTGGACGATTGAATGAGCATGCATGCCTGAAAACGTGTTTACCAAGCCGGACACGAAGTCGCTGAACGCTATGTTGTCGGGTAGAGTCCCTCGAATCGCTCCGAGGGTGAGGATCCAAGCCTGACAGAAGAGGATAATACGTAGGCAAACGTCTTGGTAGGCCGCAGCCAATGCCGCGAGTGGCGGGGCCGTGATCGTGCTTTCCGCAATAATGACCCCCGCTATCACCCACTCCTTGACGGCCTCGTCGCGGATGCCCTCCAGTTGGTTCTGTAGGTCTTGTAGGAACTGTCGAAGCCAGTTCGCCGAGCGACATGGGTGTCGAAAACTACCCACATCCTCGCTTCCTATGGGAGGCATCGCACCACTGTTGCGGCCACCACGCTGCTCCCGTCCGTAGTACTCGACCTTTGGCAGGAAGATTTTCGCTGATTCGAGTGGATGGAGTTCGCGTGTCATGACCCATGCTCGGTACTCATCACCCTGGAGTCCGGCGTACAAGCCCACCACCGCGAGCGGCAGCCCACCAAGAATTCCCGTTCCGAAAATCACGGCCGCAGTGTGCCAATCAAATTTCGGCTTGGGGTACACATCGATGTCGACGCGAAAGAAGTGCTTGTCCCAGGCTGCTTGGTTCATTGGGTGCGCCGGATCGGCGATCCATGTGCGTACATCGTTCCAAGGGGATGTAGAGATTTCTTCTCGTAGAGCGAATTGTCGAACAGCTCGTACGACCACGGAATAGATAATGCCCATACGCCCGCAGGAGACGATTGCAGCGTTCATCAGGTCGTCGCTCTTCAGTCGCTTGATCTTCTCGGTGCGGAATTCCCCGCCAGGCTTCGACGTGTCGTCCGTTGCGTAGAGCTGTTCCAGCTTGACGTCGTCGACGAGGTCGAATTGCTGTCCAGGTAGAATCGTAAGGCGTTCGATCCAGTACTCCTGGCCGTTCGGTGCTATTAGATGGATCGCGACGATCGCGTCGCCGATGGCCGAGGAAGCGACATCTCCGCCATGCGTGGCGGTCGACGCCGCACCAGCGATCGTCTGTCCTCCGGCTCCGCCCATCGTCTCCAGTGCCCATGGTCCCAAGTACGAAGTCCGCGTACCAGCTTCCTCGACGCGCCAGGCCAAACTCCCCCGAGTTTCTCCGTCCTTACCACTGTCCATATAATCGTACAGCTCGTAGAGGCGCATACCGGCTTCGACGTGAAAGAGATAGAACTTTCGTTGGTCAGGAACCGCAGTGGGCTCGAAGGGGTGCACGTCTTGCTCTATGAAATAATCGAGCGCGGTGCTTGTCATGCAGCCGGGGATAACCTCATGAAGCACATGATTCAGCCGCGGAGCCGCCTGGTCCGAACGGCTTTCATGAACGGGAGTCGCAGTTTCGATCATCTGACCGGGGGCGACTGCTGCCTTTGATATCGCCCAATGGCTGCCGCACGTCTTAGCTTCGCCAGCGGAAGGTGACGGCTTGGCTAGCTTTTCTTTGACCACCCATAGTAGTTCCGTTAGGCTGCCTGGGTACCAGCGTATCTGTGGTTGCTCGTCATCATCAACAATATGCATATCTCCATCGAGTTTGCGGATCCAGGGCAGTTTGTCGGAACGCGGGGGAATCATCGAGGTCCTCCTGTGAGCCGGGCTCGCCATTGCGGCTGCAGGCAACTTCCCCCTGCGCAGCCTGCCTACTGAGTGGATCGCCCCAGTTGTGGGCTATGCAAGCCGCCCGTCGCCACTGTCGCCCTAACTAGTGACATGTGAGTACTTAGCGCTAGATTTTTGTCGCTCACAGTAGTTGATTCCACTGGAACTGTGTCCCCCTTGCGGGGCGAGAGGTTGAGCGACCCGAACTCGTCGACGCAGATCACCCGGCCGTCGGTGGGCGGGCGAGCTGCACTCCGAGCATTGTGGATCTTGACGCGGGATCTCGGACACGACCCGTTCGGCAGCTACCGCCGCAGTGGGATGGAAGCGGGTCCAGCGCAGATCACGCGGGGTGGTCAAGCCGACTGTGGCCACGCCAGCCGGTTAGTCGTTGACGGCGTGCACCGCCGCGACGGCGTTGAGGGTGATGACACTCGGCGCGTGAACGGTGTCGTCGTCAACGTAGGGCTGGAGATCATCTCTGCGTTGAGGGTCGGCGGGCACGGCATGACGGGCATGAGATTGAGTGGGTCGAGCGCTTCGATGAGGGCCCCGGCCCAGCGCAACTAACTGTCCTCCGGCAGCTGGAGGACGCCGCCTTGAACTACTTCTTCCCGGTCGGCGATGGGGTGCGGTCAGGTCGTGACGCAGACGCAGCAGCCTGACCGGCGGCCGTATGACCCGCTGGAGCCGCGAGGTCGGTGGGCATACTCACCGAGGTCTGCCAGGTCGACTGCGCCGAGGCGACGGTCATTGGAGAGGACGTGGTGGCGCGGGCCACCACCGTCGCTGCGCTGCCCGGCGGTCTCACGCTGCGACGCCCGTGACGTTCTGATCGTCCCCGTTGCTGGAGGAGGTCTTCGACCACAGGCCCGTCACGCCAGCCTGGCGCTACTCGGTCGGCGCGCCACGATGGTCGTAGTGCGGGACAGTCCGACTGGAGGAGGCGCACGTCGACGACGCACACAGTCAGCAGCAAGCCCGTCCCGCCTCAAGATTGGCGTGACGGGCTTGCTGCTGACGGCGATCTGGGCCGCCCGCTCTCCCATCACCCCTGCCGACCTACGGCCTTGACTGTGTTGCGGGAAACGTAAGGCCCACATGGGACCGTGTCTTCCGGACTAGCACAGCGGGCAGTCCTGCCCGCGGCTCGAGGGAGGCGGGGTAGCTGGCGGGCATCCGCTCTCTTGGTAGGGCTTCGCGATGCGGTGCGAATTCGAAGCTCCGATGTCAGTCCCAGGGTGGATTCAATCGTTCGTCAGAAATTCGTCAGCACGCCGTCATTTCTCGATGGATGGTGGAAGATGTTGGCAATCTTGTGGTTCGGCTTTGTTCACGACTGACTCTTGTGGGCTACGGGTGACGTTGTGGAAAACTGGGCTGAGCGTTATCGAAGAACTGGCAAGGCGGTTCGTTGGTGTCGTGATTAGTTTGAGCGCAATGGAGAGATGTTCCTTCCATACGCCAGTTCAGCTTCAATGAGGTTGGCGACAGTGTCAACTGTGCTGCACCATGTAGCAATTATACCCACCAAAACACCAATTCGATGCTTTGGAGAGCCAAAAATCGGCGTTTGAGTCGCGTAGTACTGAACCTCGAGCACCGAGTAAGACTCACGGATTGCCGTGAGCCAGCTTTTGGCTTGCAGTTCAAGTTTTCCGTCCCGAAGCACGAGGTTTGAGTCTGTGCGTGCCATGGCCGTTAGAATGCGACGCTTGATCTTAGGTTCGGCGTCACGAAAGTCGGCATCCAGCTTGGCTAGATCCTTGAAGATCTGCGCGGTTGCAGCCTGTGCCTTGTGGCGTACCGTGTCGCCACGGCTGAGTTCCTGCTCTAGGTGAGCGATCCGTTCGCGGTATGATGTCTGCTGTTTTCCGAAGGTATCGGCATCGATCTCACCCGATGCGCGCATATCGACGAGTGATCCCAGCCTGGTTTTCAGGTTGTCAACCTCTCGCTGCTGCGAGTCGCGAACCTTCTCGTCCTGTTCAACCTGCGTTTCATACCGCTCTTTCAGGGCGGCGAGCGCCACGTCACGGAACGGTGCGGTCAAGCGGTAGGGCGCGACCGCTTCCTCGAAAGCCTGGTGAAGCCGGTGTTCGGAGAGTCGTGGTTGGTCGCACTTGTCTCGCCGACTGCTCTTGCGTGTGCAACTGTAGTAAAGGTAGCGGGCCGTACGATTAGTGCCGCGGTAGAACTTGCGCCGCTCCGTCGGCGTGATGGTGAGGCCGCAGGCGCACTTCATCAGACCGTTGTAGTGCACGTAGTCGCGTTTTGTCGCACGACGGGTCTTGTCGTGGCGGTACCGGCCTAGAAGTAGTTGCAGTTGTTGATGTTCCTGCATGGTCAGGATGGCCGGGTAGCTACCCTTGTGAAGTTCGCCGCCGTGCTCGAAGTAGCCGGTGTAGAACACACTGCGGAGCATCTTGTGGACCCGTGCGTAGGTGATCGGTTGGGGCTTGCCGCCACGTCGAGGCGTGGTGAAGCCCCAAGCGAGCATCTGCCGGTGGATCTCGGCCGTTGTGTAGCTGCCGGTCAAAGCCAGATCAAAGGCGCGACGCACTAAGGGAAGTCGCTCCTCGTCTGCGTAGATATAGCGCTCGCCCTTGAGCGATGTGGCCCCGGAGTTGAGGTAGCCGGGCAGAGCACGGTGTGGCGAGTGGCCTTGCCGAAGTTTCGTGTCAAGGCCACGCTTGACCTCGCGCCCGAGTTTGGCCGACTCGTACTGCGACTGGGACAGCCACATTTGGAGCATCCAGATGCCTTCGGGTGTGTTATCGAAGGTGTACGTGACGAACTGGAGATCACGCAACTTTCCGCTGCGAATCAGGTAAATAATCCGACCCGCGTCGATTTCGTTGCGGGACAATCGGTTTGGGTGCCAGGCGACCAGGCCTTGAGCTTCACCCCGCTCGATTCGGTCCAGCATGTCGTCGAACGCGGGCCGGTTGTACGGCTTGAAGGCACTCTTGCTCTCGGTGACAATATCGATGATGTCGAGGTCGGCGAACTTGTCCTGAATGGCCTTGACCTGATCGTTGATCGACAAGATCTGCCGTTCGGCCGATTCGCTTGACTTGCGAGCATGGGCGATGTACTTCACTCATTGGTTCCTCCGTTTAAGGGCGTAGACCTCATAGATTTACTATGGCGCATCTTTGGTTGGTTTTCCACGGTCAGGCCCTGATGTGGATATCTGTGCTTGCCGGTGGCGCTCCAGTTCCTTGCGAGCCTGCGGGTGGTAGATGAGGGCAACGAGATAGACCAAGCTGTGCAGTTCCTGCATGGCTGTGACCTCGTCAACCTCCTCATCGAAGTAGGTCCGACAGAGAGTTTGGTACTTGCGAATATCTTCTGGGGTGAATTGCATAGGTGACTCCTGTGGTAAATGAAAAGGGGGTGCACAGCGTGAGCCGTGCACCCCGGTGGAGGTCCGTTGGGGAGCTCCTCAAGTGGTGGGTCGGACCGACGCCCTACGACGGTGAGCCGCTGGCTCCGGCCCGAAGGGGCGCAGCCGGACGCACGTGTGCTGGGTGATCTGTCAGTCCGTCGGGACCGCCAGCAGCCGGGCTGCGGCTTCCGTGGCGCCAGCCACGAGTGCGTCCATGCGGCCTGGTGGCAGGCCGACGTTTTGAGCTCGTCTGATCAGGTAGGACAGGCGGTGATCCGGATCAGCAGCCTGGGCGACGTCGAGAGCCATGGTGCTGAAGGCACCGTCACCCCGCAGGTAGGCCGATGTGGCCAACAGCGACGCTGGCTCGGCGCGGTAGGGCGCTGGCACTGCCTTAGTGAGGATGAGCCAGAGCTGTTCGGCTGCGGTGGCGCGTTCGTTCGTCGGCGCCATGATGCAGGCGTCACGGGCTTCGTGGTCGGTGAGCGCGACGGCGAGCCGGGCAATGTTCGCGTCGCTGGGTTTGAAGGTGCCGCGTCGCAGGGCGTCGATCGCGCCGAGCAGCTGCCGCAGGGCCCGGCTCGTCGCTTCCTCGGGATGGAGTTGGTCGGCTGGTGGTGGCGCGGCGAGCAGTTGCTCGATGCGACGGGCCCGGCGGGCCAGTGTTGTCTCGTCATCGGGGGTCAGGAGGCGGGCGAGCTCGGAGCGGCTGTCGTAGGTGATTCGGCCGGCGGCGACGGTCTCTGCGGCGATAGTCGTGTGGTTGGGCGCAGGCACAAGGCCGGTGCAGGTGGGGTCGTCGTAACACTGCCAGCGGACACCAGCGGTGATAGTGGGCGTCCACAGGCGGTGGGTGACGGGCAGCGCGAGACGGCTGAGGCCGTCACTGACGACGCGCATCAGGTCGCGCTGCGGCGGTGTTTCGCCAGCTGATTCCGTTTCGTCGTCGCCGCCGACCACGATGAGGAGGACGGCTGCGTCGGCCTGCTGCTGGAGCAGGTCAAGCAGCTGCCTGGCGACGGAGTGCTGCTGTTCGGCCGGCGACAGGTCGACGCGCAGCGTCATCTCAACGTGGTTGTGGTTCGGGCCGGTCAGGACCACGGTGACGAGCGAATCGGTGGGGTAGAAGCCAAGTAGCGCGGGAAGGGAAGCGACCAGGTCGCTCAGGTCCCTGACTCGTACAACACGGTGCATGGGTGCTCCTGGAGAAGGAGCCCGGACCAGCCACCCGGCTGGTCCGGGCGTGCGGTTGATCCGGTGACGGTGAAGCGCCTATGAAGCGGTTTCGCCTGGGCAGCGGATGAACCACTCGGCGGCGACGACGACCTCGGCGACGTCAGGGGCAATGACGTGGGGCGGCAATGCAGCGCCGAGGGCCATGCGCAGGAGCAGGATGAGGAGGTTGTCCGGGTCCGCTTCCTCGGCGCTGCCCAGCGCGACCCCGGCGAGGACGCCGTCGCCGCGCAGGTAGGCGCTCATGGCGAGCAGCAGGGCTGGTTCGGCGCGGTACGGGGCGGGGAGCGCCTTCGTCAGCGCGATCCAGAGCTGTTCGGCCGCGTCGGCGCGGTTGGCTGGCGTGATCGCCAGATGGGCGTCACGGACGGCATCGTCGCTGAGGGCGACGCCGAGCCGCGTGAGCGTGGGTTCGTCCAGGACGAGATGCCCGTGGTGGGCGGCGTCTATGGCCGCCTGGACGGCATTGAAGGAGTCGCGCGTCGCGGTGTTGCCGGCCACGCGGCGTTGGGCGGCGGTCTCGGCCAACAGCTGGTGGATCCGGGCGGCGCGAGACCTCAGGATGGGTTCGTGGTCGGGGGCCAGGAGGGCCAGCAGTTCGGCGCGACTCGCGAAGGTCACCCGACCAGCGGCCACGGTGGCGGCGGCGACGGCGGTTTGAGCAGGATCGGGGACAACCCCGGACCACTCGGGCGGGCCGTAGCAGCGCCAAAGGCTGGCCGATGCAGTGGCAGCGGCCCAGACCGTGTGGACGATATCGAGACCGTGGGCCCGGAGTTCGTGGGTCATCGCGGCGATGAGGTGCGGTTCGGGCAGGGGTGATGGGAGATTCGGTTCGCCTTCGCCGATGACCACCAGGGCCGCGGCGGTAGCGTCATGCTGGACGGCCCCAGCCGCGAAGCGGTGGGCGAGCCTGACGTGGTCCTCGGGCTGCGGCAGATCGATGCCAACCACTCCGAGCAGCCGGTAGGCATCGTCCTCGTCCGCAAACGTCACGAGGATGAAGGCCCGCGAGGGATGAAACCCGAGCAGGTAGGGGATGGCGGCGATGAGCTCGCCGGGGTCGGTCAGGTCGACGTGCTCGTACTGCGGCAGGTCCATGACAGTGGCTCCTTGACAGGAGCCCGGACCAGCCGCCCGGCTGGTCCGGGCGGGCGAACGGGGACAGATCAGGCGTTGGTCAGCTCGCGGACGAGCGTCAGGGCCTTTGCCTTGAGCGGTTCGGGCCGGATCAGGGTGCGGCCGAGCTTGGTTTCCCAGCTGCGGGCGCGGCGGACGTGGTCGAGGTACTCACCGGCGGCCTGCACCAGGCCATAGCCGGTGTCGGCGACGGCCGCGGTGGTGGGCGAGGCCAGGATGTCGCGGAGTGCCGTGCGGGCATCCTCGACGTTGCGCACCACCCGGTCCGTCACCAGACCGTCGGGCGGTCGGGGGATGAACTCGGTGACGAACAGCTCTCGCTGTCGCGGCGTGATGCGGAGGTCGAGCAGCTGGCGGGCCAGCTCCACGTAGGCCGTCATCTCGCGTCGAGCGCCGGTGACGGCTTGTCGGGCTTCATCGAGCCGGTCGCGCCACTTCTTCGTGTGCTTGAAGCTGAACGTGGTGCCGGTGCGGTCGCCTTCGAGTTCGGCGGCCCGGAAGGTGTTGGCGCAGACGATGCGCACGGCGGTGGCGCGCAGGGTGCAGGCACCGGGCTTGCCGTGGCGCGTGGTCATCGCCAGGTAGGGCAGCGTGACCGTGTCGTCGCCGAGCAGCTCGATCGGTTCATCGAGCAGGGCCAGCACCCAGACGGCGCGGCCATCGTCAAGGACGCCGCCGGTTTCCCACTTCACGTTGGGTTGGGCCAGGACGGCTTCGACGATCTCACCCATGGCGTCATGGTTGATCAGCTCGTAGCTGTCCTGGTTGATCCACAAGGTGGAGCGGGTGTCCGAACGGACGATGCGCTGCCAACCGTCAATCGGCTCGTAGCGCGGCGTACCGTCGTCGTCGATGCCGTCGAGCGCGAAGACCGGTTCGGTCTGCGGCTCCCAGTCAAGCCCAGCGAGCTGGCGGGCCTCGGCCCAACTTGTCGGGTAGTCCTCCAGCACCACGCCTTCGCGGTGCCAGGGCATCTCCCGAACACTGAACATCGACTCGATGTCAGCAGACATGACGTGCCTCCTAAGGGGCGTTGTCGGGGTGGCGGTTGCGACCGCCGGAACGAGAAGCGCATGTGCGGTTCCCGGCCGTCCGCCCACGCGTGGCGAACGGCCGGGGCATGGGAGCGGGGTGCGCTACGACCCCGCGGGTTCAGAGGTGTCGTCGTCACGCAGTTCGAGCGCGACTCGGCGGCCGTAGGTCAGCGAATCCGGCACCACGGCTGGTACCCCGGACAGGTCGGGGGCGAGCAGACGTTCGGCCTCGTTGTGGGCCCGCGTCCGGTAAGGGCTGCGGATCACCGCCTGGCCCGTGATGTCAAAACCGACGTGCACGTGCAGGGTGGTGATCTCCGGCCGGCGGATGCTGACGTCGGTGACGGCGACGCGGTAGCTGAGTGAGTTCGGTACCAGGCCGGAAATTCCGCCCGTGCCAGCGACCGCGAGAGCCGTGACCGCGGACGTCCGAGCAGCCATGGTGTCGGTGCCCGCAACCTCGTAGCTGCCCGTCAGCCGAAACTCCAGGCGGAGGTATAGCTCGGAGGGGTGCAGGTTGAAGTGGGCCAAGAACTCGTTCAACTGCCGCTGGCTGATGATGCCCTCACGGTGCTTGGTGATGGCGTAGGCGCGGATCGCTCGCAGCGTGCGAGACAGACCCTCGTCGGCTTGGACGCACTGTTGGAGGGCGCGGATGCGCTGGTGGTTGAGGTTGAGCAGGGCCCGGCGGATGGCGAGCTGGCACCGATCCGAGCTGGCGATTTCGAACACCAGGGTGGTGGCCGGATGGGGGCTGATCGTGCCGTCGTGCCACAGCCAGACGGTGTCGGCCGTGGCCAGGCCGAGCACGACAGCTTCGGTGTTGTCCAAGCTGACGACAGCGGGCCGGGGAAACTCGTCGGTGGCGAACTCCCCGAGCGGGCGGGGAGTTATGGGGTCGTTCATGACCGTTGCTCTCTCTGGTGGCGGTCGTGACCTTCGGCTAAAGGCCACGCCCGCGCCCTCGCGAGGAGAGGGACGAGGACGCGGGCGTGGCATCGCCCCAAGGGCGGTCCGCGCAGCGCAGAGAAGGTGCCCAGGGTTCTCGTTGGGCGAGAACCCCGGGACTAGAGAGTGGTTAGTTGTCGTAGTCGGCGGTGACGGCTTCGATGGTGAAGCTGGCCGTATCGGGCACTAGGCCGTCGATGTCGTCCAGGTCCGGCCGGAGGTAGCCCTCGCAGTCGGCGCGCGCCGTGTACGTGTCGTTATGGTCAACGACGTAGCTACCGCTGATGGCGTACGAGATGGTGAAGCCGCCGCGGCCGTCATCGAGCGCAGTTGGTATGACCAGGCGGAGCGTGATCTGATGCTCGGCGGTGTCGGAGTCGACGTCATCGACCTCAGCAAAACTGGGTCGCAGGGCCTCGAACACGGTGGCGACCACAGTTTCTTGCCGTTGGGCGGCCACGACGAAGGTGCCGCCCAACGTGTAGGCGACGCGGACCTGGGGCCGGTATTCAGTCATACCGAAGGTACCGAGGAACCCGTTGAGGCCGCGGCAGATATCACCCGCTTCGTGCGCCTCGACAGCGTATGAGCGGATCTCGTCCAGAGTGGACAGTGGTGGTTCCGCTGCGTCCCAAGCGCTTGCTCGGCCTGCTCGCGCAGCCGGTTGAGCGAAGCGACGGCCTGGCGCAGCACCGTGCCTTGGCGTGCGGGATCGGTCACCGGCACGACCGGGGTGTCAGCGGGCAGGTGACACACCGCGCCAGCCACCCAGACCGACACGTCGGTGCGGCCGGTGGCAGTGAGCACGACGATGTCGACGCCGTCGAGGTGCACAACGGCCGGGTCAGCCAGCGGCGAGGCGAAGGCGTCGAGTCGGCGTGTGGTGGGTGGTGTGGTGAGTGTCTGGTCGGGCATGACCAGCCTCCTGGTGTGAAGGTGCGAAGCGTGACCCGGCTGGGCCACGCCCACGCCATCTCTAGGCGTCCAGAGAGAGCGCGGGTGTGGTCGCTGGTTCGGGTGTCGCAGCACCGCTTCCGCCGCTCGGAGCGGGTGGAGATGACGAATCAGCTCACCCGCAAAAATGCGGATGTGAATCCACGGGAACGTCGTAGCGTCCTGCCACCGCGATGATGCGAGGTTGTCGCCTCTTCGCATGCCCGTACGGTGGTGGGAGCTCCATGACAGGACAGGTACACAACGTGTCCAGCGGCGACGTTTACGGTGCCCTCGTACAGGCTGGGTACATCAGCGGGGGCCTGCACCTTCACCTGCCGCCTACACCTCCCCCGTCTGCCCAGACGTTGACCGGGTCAGCGAATAGCCCTTGGTACTTCATCGTCGGCTGGAACATGGGCAACCGGATGTCGTTGCTGCCGCTGTCCAACGACGGCCGAACGGCTCGGGATGAGCTGGTCGAAGCGTTGATCGGCATCGGGCTGGCGTGGGAGGAGTTCTCCCCTGTTCTGACCACCGGCCACCAGTTGGTGGACCCACCGCCTCCGGACCCACACGGCAAGGAAGTGGCGATCAGGGCGTACACGGGGGCGTTGGACGACCTGCAGCAGCGGGTTGAGCAGCAGGCCAACCGCGACGAGCTGGCGTGGTTCCTACTGGGACGGCTGGTCGTGGAGATCCGCACCTACCGCGCCCTGGATCACCTGTTCGCCGCCAACCCGGACGGCTCTGAGCCGGGGAACCTGTCCGACTCGGTGTACGCAGCGCAGATCACGCTTAGAGGCGTGGCGGAGACGGTGAAACTCCCGTCCGCCGTTGCGGCGTTGCTTGACCGGTTCCTTGACACGTTGGTGCGGGAGGAAGCGACTCTGCTGGAGCTGTTCGACCGCTCGGAGGAGCTCAAGCACGCCTGTCAGGCGATGCTGCGGTTGTCCCGCCCGAGCGATTGATCAGCGCTTCTTGAGCGGCCGTGGCAAGGCTCGAAACTCCCTAACGGTCGATGGACGCTTCGAGCAGCAGCTGTCCACACAGAACGCAGTGATCGGCTGTGCTGGTGTCGCTTAGAAACAGCGGCACCGGGAAGTCGTACGAGCTGTAGGAACCGTGGTCGTGGCGGTTAATGCCACGTTGACGAGCCACGCGATCGAGGATGTCCTCGGCCGAGCGATCGGGATCCGCGATCAGGTCGAAGGGCACGAACAGGTCGTGGATGCAGGTGGGGCAGTGGGCGTCGTCGCCGTAGAGGTAGCCGGTGATGGTGGTGCCGTTCATCGCGCGTCCCCCGGCATCACCCGTCGGGCGCGCCGCCGTGGTTGCGCGTCGGCGCGTTGGGCCAGCACAAACTGGGTGAGCTTGGCGAGCCACTGACCGGCTTCGTCTGAGCGCAGGTCATAGAGCCGGGTCAGTTCGGAGTGCAGCTGGCTGCTGACGAGACCGCTGGCCAGGAACGTATGGAAGCCGGGACCGCAGGCATCGGTGAACCAGCTGGCCAGCTCGTGGGCCGTCTGGTAGCTGATCGGCTGGCCGCGCAGGTCGGCTTGGGCGAGCTCCCGCTGCAGGCGGACGACGTCGGGGATGAGGGGCTGAGGGTGGGGCATGGGCTAACTCCTTGTGGGTTGAGTGATAGGCGGCTCCTCGGAGCTGAGGGCAGGGGTACGGGTGGGTTACTGGTGGCAGGGCTGGCGGACGACACGTGAGGATGCTGGTCAGGCCGTTGGCTCAAGTTCAGCCAGGGCGGCCAGGGCCTGGTCGTCGCTCGTGACGCGAAACAGAGGCTGGATCTCGGGTGGCTGCCGGGCGATGACGGCACGGATCTGGGCGGCGCGGGCGACGCTCGGCACGATGAAGGCCACGCCAGGGAAGACTCCATGGCGGCGCTGTTCGTGGCCGCTCGCCTCGTAGCGCTGGTAGGCCTGGCACTTGGCGGCCATGGTGGCGGCGCGCGTCTCCGTATCCCGGTCCACCTCGATGAACCACGAGTTCTCGTGACCGTCCGGTAGTGCCAGTCGGACGAGCGCGTCCGGGCGCAGCACTAACTGCTCACCGGCCGGTCCCAGGTAGGACCGCCAGGCGCCCGGCTCGGCTTGGAACTCCCGTACGAGGGGGCCGCCCGCGGCCTGCTGCTCGGTGAGCTGGGCGAATAGTTCCGAGATGGCCAGCCGGTGGGCCAGGAACGCGGGGGTGGGGCGCCAGGCGTGGCGCTGCCGGTGACCGAGGGCGTGGTGGCCACCGGCCAGCCGCAGACCGGCGCTGGTCAGGGCGTAGACGTGGCCGGGCGTGCCGACCCAGCGGTCCCGCGACCGATCGGCGAAGCGGCGCACCAGGCCCGAGGTGATAAGGCGGTGGAGGTGCCGGCGGGCCAGGCGTAGGCCGGACGGTGCCCGAGGGAAGACGCAGCGCGCCACCTGATCCGTCGTTGCGGCGTGCACCGTGGCCAGGCTGCGGAGCACCTTGTGGTCGCGCGGGGTGAGACGGTCGCTGAGCAGCGCCAGGCGAGAGCCGGTCAGACGGCGGTGAGACATACGAGTTCTCCGGTTAAGCAATGAACGAGCCAGGAGGCGACAGCGGAGGGAAGCGAACGACCAGGGGAGGAGCTGGGGAGTCGTACGCACGAGCGGGCGTTCTCGGCGCTGCCAAGCGGAAATCGGGCGGTCGGTCATGCCACGAGGGGACAGGGTTGCGGACAGCGGGGCGTCGTTATGACAGCCGCCGGGTCCGCCTGGCACCGGGCGCACCACCGGCTCGACGGCGATCTTGGATGGCCTGCTCGACCTCACGGCGGTCGCGGCCGTACTGCGCTCGGGAGGCTGCTCGAGCCGCGTCACCGAAGCCGGTGGCTTGCGGCGGCGGAAAGGTCGCAATGGTGACGGGCGGGCTGACCCGGCCACCGGCGACCAGTGAGGCAAAGGCTGTCCGTGGGGCCAGACCGAGCAGGTCTTCCGGGCGGACTCCGAGCAGGTGCCGGGCCAGCAGTTGGGCGTCGTCGGCGGCGGGCTGGAAGATGACCTTGTTGCGGGCTTCGCTCAGCAGGGCGGCGCGCAGCTGGGCGTCGACCTGACCGAGGTGCTGCACCACGGCGGTGAGATCAAGGTCGTGGGACCGGGCGCGGGCCAGCAGGTCCGTCAGACCGACGCCGCCCCGCACAAACCGCGGCAACTCATCGATGACGAGGCTGACGGGTCGACGAGACTGGCGCAGCAGACTGGCTCGCCCGAGGGCCGCGTTCCAGGCCATCTGCGCCACCATGCCGCCGATGAGGTCAGCGGCGACCGGACCGACGACTCCACTGGGCAGCGAGACGACCAGGATCTTGCCCTCGTCAATGGCGCTGCGCATGCTCCAGGTCGGTTGGGCCTGGCCGAGCATGGCCCGGATGGGCCGCCGGTCCAGTAAGGGCGAGACCTTGTTGAGCACGGCGGCGGCGTCCTGGGCCTGCTGGGGCTGGCTCCGGGTTTCGTAGTGGGCAAAGAACTCACCGACCGTGGGGGCGAACACCGGGTCGAGCTGGGACAGGAGGTAGGCGCGAAAGCCCGCGTTGAGCAGAACCGCTGGGATCTCCGTCAGGGCCATGCCGGGTGAGGCAGCCAGCAGGACGAGGGTGGCCTTGAGCGTTTCGTCGATCTGCACGCCCCAGCTGTCGGACCGATCACGGATGAGCTCGAGCATCTGGTCGGCGACCAGCTCGGCGTCCTCCGGGGCGCAGGCCAGTGGGTTGAGCGCCACGGCGTGCTCATCGGCCGGGTTGAGGTAGATCAGGTCGTTCACGCGGTGCGCTGGCAGGCAGTTAATGAGATCGGTTGCCAGGTCACCGCCCGGGTCGATGAGGATCAGGCCGTGGCCGGCATCCACGGTCTGCTTCATGCGGTTAAGCAGCAGCGTGGACTTACCGGAGCCGGTCGGGCCGGTCACGAGCGTGTGCATGAGGGCGTCAGCGCGGGAAACGGCGATGGGCCGTTCGAGACCGGGGTAGGTCGCCCGGCCGAGGACGAAGCCGTCTGACGGCAGCTCGCGGGCTGGCGGAAAGTCGCGTCCGGTGGCGCGTGCCAGGTCCGGCACGCTGGCGCCGGCCAGCCAGACCAGCAGCGTGGCCAGCTCTCGGGCGTTGACGTAGATCGGGGCCCGCGTGATGGGCGTGGTGGCGCGCCCCAGCCGTCGGGCTGCCCGCCACTGGGACAGGTGCCGGGTAGTGAAGGCGGCACCGGGCCGGTCGAGCTGGTGCACCGAGCCGATGACCTGGCTCACGAGCTGCCGGCTGCGGCTGAGGCGGCTGGCTCGAGCCCCGACGCGGAGGGCGACGCCGAACAGAGGTTCGCTCAGCTTCAGCCGCTGCTGTGGTGTCGGACGAGCGTCGCGCGCCTGTTGCAAGAACGTCAGTGCCAGCGTGCGGGTGAGGGTTTGCCACCATCGCGGCCCGATCGTGGCGCCACGCGGCCCGGTCGTCGGCACGCTGGCTGGTGTTCCCAGGGGGTAGACCACCAGCTGGTAGACCAGCCCTTCGTCCAGGGTGGTGGTCGCGGCGGCGTGCAACAGACTGGAGGCGAAGGATTCGGCCTGATCGGTGCGCAGCGGCGTACCGATGGCGGGCAACTGGAGTTCGCGGACCCAGGTGGGTCCCGGCACGTCGGGCTGTTTGACGTGTTCAGCCCGGACGCCGGGTATGAGGCCGCGGAGTTGCGCCAGGACGTGAGCGGCGCGGCGCTGCGGCACGCGAAGCCATTGGAGGGTGGTGCCACTGCGGCGGACGACCTCGAACACCACGCTGTCACGGCCGAGCAGGGAACCGGCAGGTGGCCGCAGCGTCGTCAGGCTGCGGGTAAACGCCGTCACCATGTCGAGGGTCAGCTCCGTCGGGAGTTCGACGCGGTAGGTGGTACGACCGGCGTCACAGGTGCGTTGATCGTGGTGACGGACGAAGAAGACGAAGGCGATGGTGGCGCTGCCGAGTCCGCTCATGAGGATGAGGAACAGGGCGTCCCGGCTCATGGCTGAACTCCGGTCAGCCGGTCACTGCCTTGCCCGACGTGAACAGGCGGGAGTCGCGGTATCAAGACATGTAGAGGTACATAAGCCATCTGCCTCCTGACTTTGTTGAATGATTTGGCAACAATGATGACAAGAAAACCTAACCGGCTCCTGGTCGACGCTATCGTTTATAACACGGATAGCGAATTAATGCAATAGGAAAATCTTCGATCCGGTCTCGCTGAGGTAGATTCCTGGTCAAAATGAAGCTGGTTTTCGCCGCGCTAACGTGTCTCCGGCGCGTCCCAGTGTCTATCTGGGGAATCGATTGACTTATCTGGTGGCAATGATACGATTGAAAGCATTAACGGAGTCCGAATGTGCCTCGATCGATTGTGCTCGCTAGCACGCATGTGGGTAAGCTCATTGAGCGAGGATTGGAGCACTCGGACGTCGCTGACCGCGCTGAACTAGCTGCCCGATGTGGTGTCCACCGCAGTTACATCACAAAGCTAAGTTCGGGGCAGGTTCAGTATCCAAGAGACCGCGTGTTGACGAGGCTGGCTGAAGTTCTCAACCAAGATCCCGAAGACTACCGCGTCGCGGTGCTGATGGATCGCACCAAACACGACAGCTGGGTGAAGTTCATGGTGAGTGAAATAGCCCTCCATGAAGGAGTGCGGTTGAGCTCTGCAGAGACGGCTTGGATCCGGCAATGTGTCAGAGATGTCCTGGTCCAACGCAAAGAGTTGGCGAAGCGACGTGGGCTGAGTTTGGTAAGGGTAGTGCCCTCATGAGCCGGACCGAATAATCTGCTTACTGTCGCATCTGTACTAGGTGTACTGCTGTCCCGTGAGGTTGTGGGCGGTCGACGCGTGGCGATGATGTTGGAATAAGGCAGGGCGTCAAATTCGGCGTGCGCGTCTCCTTCAGTGGAACCAAGCACCAAAGATTGAGCTGCGCGAAACCGAAACACCAGTGATACGCTCGTACAGGTCCACGGCCTGATCCTCGGTCAGCGAGCAGATGAAGTCGCAAACCGCCCGTCTCTGCTTCTCCTCGTCACCTGGTCCGCTGAACCCGGGGTCGGTCTCGCACTCCCGGTAGACGCTCGCCAGACCTACCGGCACGGGGGCCGGCTTGTCGTTTAGGATTTTGTCCCTGTTCCCCTCCGTTTTGACCATGTTGAGCAATTCATCGAACAACCGATCAATGATTTTCTTCTGGCCCTCTTGGGCCACGGCTAGCTGTGGCTTGTTGATGACGTAGTACCAAGTCAGGTTCTTGAGGAGTTCGATGCGGTACTGGGCTTCGGGATCAATCGTAACGAAGGGTATGCCATCTGTCGTTGGGGTAACGGCCTTCGTGAAGTCGTCGAGGAGTCGGGTTATGAACTCCTGAAGCTTGTAGCGGTCTTCACGAGTGTTCTCGAACGGCTTATCCGGTAGTTTCTTGCTGGCCAGCCACAGGAACGCAGCCTCAAGATTCTCCGGCACGTAGTCCTCGTGTCCCTCCAACCTGCCATTCGCGAAGTCGAAAAACCGCTGCCGCCTGTCGTCTGATAGCTGCTCCAGTTCGTGCAATGGGATGAGACCGGCGAAGAAGTAGTCGTAGATGTCATGGGTTGCAAAGGAGACGTCGTCTGCCCAATCCATGAGGATAGCGGCCACACTTCTGACTTGGCCGTAGTCTAGATCGTCCTGGCGCTCTCGCGCGTGCTTGAAGTCAGATTTCTCGTATTCGTACACCCCCCACTTGGCACCCCGACTCCGGTCCGTCCACGGACCCTCCTTGACGCCCTTAGCGGGCATATCTCTATGATAGCGAGGGTACTTGAGAATAGCATTGAGGGTCGCCCGGCTGAGGTCAAGGCCGACTGGTTGCTCGCGCCTTGTGGCGAGCTTGGTGACAATCCGGAACGACTGCGCGTTGCCCTCGAATTCGCCGAATCCTCTCATCTTGACCTTCAGCACTTCTTCAGCGATATGGCCGAACGGCGGGTGGCCGAGATCGTGGGCCAGCCCCGCCGTCTCGACGATGTCCGGCAGGAATGGACGGGCGAGGTCGTCCAAGCCGCATTCAAAGTTCTTGTCCTGTAGGAGCTTCTGCGCCTGTCGCCGGCCGATCTGGGCGACCTTGAGACTGTGTGTCAGACGGTTGTGCAGGAGGGCGCGCTCTCGAACGGCTGCCACCTGGGTCACGCCTGCCAGGCGACGGAAAGCAAGCGAGTAGAGCAGCCTGTCGCGATCAATCTCGAATACAGCGCGGTACTCGTCCGTATCGGGGTACTCGGGTTCGTCCGGACGACGGGGATGGAGAGGCTTTCCGTCATATGACTTGTAGGATTGTCGTTCTTTTGATTCCGGGTCGTTCATCCTCGCCTCCCTGGCGAAACCGAACTAAGAGGCTACATGGCAACGAGTGAAACTAACAGGGTCGCAGCGTCACTAGATCGGGTAACGCTGCCGAGCGTGCAGGAGAACTGATGATCGACGCCAAGGGAGAGATCGAGTCGGCTCTGATCGACCGCATCTGTACCGAGCACCTTGGTGATCGGTTCGGGCGTATCGGCAGTTTGAACGCACAGTCGTTGTATCTGACTACCCACTGAAAACGATCAGACACGCTATGTGCGCGCCATCATGCGGTAGGGTGCGGCGTAACCAACATTGATTGGGAATCATGGGAGGTGGGTGGAACGATCAGTGCCTCGTATGCTGAGGGGTCACCCGATCGGGGGTCAGGTAGTGGCTGTCTCACGTGGTCCTGACAGCTCACGCCTACCGTCTATCCATGACCACTGAAGAAGGCGCAACTCCTGCGCCCAGTCCAGCAGACGTCAATGAAGATCCGCTGCCGCACCCCAACTCCTTCGATGCCATCCCCAAGACGGTTGCCGGGCCCTTCGAAGATCGACCAGAATTGATCTTTGCGGTGGTTCGGACGTTGGGATCCCAGGCTGGGCCTGTCATAGCAGCACTACAGTCGGCCCTGACGGCCGCTCGCTACACCGTGCATGTCATTAAGATTAGCGAGTTTTTGAAGCATGAGGGCAAAAAATGGGATGAGCGAGACCGCTACGACCAGTTGATGGACGCCGGAGATGAGAAGCGCCTTGAATATACGTATCCTGAGGTGCTGACTGTTCGGGCTCTGATCGAGATGCGCCGGTTGCGAACGGATGTCAAATTTAAGGGGCAACCGCGGGCCTTCATTATTGACAAGCTGGTGCGCCCCGAAGAAGTGGACACGCTTCGGCAAGTATGCGGTAAACGCCTGTTCGTTATCGGGTGCGATGCTCCCCGTAGTGTTCGGATAGCGAATCTCAAGATCAGGTTCGAGCAAGCTGGCATGGAGGAAGACCAAGCGGACCAGGCCGCTACACATGCAGTAAATCGCGATGCTGGCAGTGTGTGCCCTAGTCGGTACAAGGGTTTCGGTGTGGCGGTTGGCAAGACCTTGGAGCGCTCGGATCTACTCGTGCGAAGTGACAACGCAGCGCGAGCTAGCGAGCTGATCCAGCGCCTTGTCGAATGTATTATGAGTAACCCGCTGCATACCTTGACCCTCGACGAATTCGGCATGGCAGTCGCCTTCAAGGCGGCCCTAACAACTGCCAGTCTTGCGCGTCAGGTGGGTGCCGCAATCATGGTGGACGAGCAGATTGTCGCTGTCGGCTCGAACGAAGTGCCGAAGGCCGGTGGGGGGATTTATCATCATGATAGTGAGATCGACGGACGCGAAAAGGCTGAAGGCAAAGATCCTAGCGACGCCAAACGAGCGCACCTTCTTTCAGATCTAGTGCGCAAGCTCCACTACGAGGGCATGCTTCGCTACCCTCCGGGGCGGCCGGTGCCACGGAATAGGTCGCTCTCCGATGCCCACATCCTTGCGATTCTCAATAATCCCGTTATCCGAGAGAGTCGGGTATTTGATGTTATCGAATATACAAGGACGGCTCACGCCGAGTTGGTGGCTATCACAGGTGCCGCCCGGCTCGGAATAAAAGTCTCCGACGGAACTCTTTACACGACAACGCTTCCTTGCCACGAGTGTACGCGCAACATTGTCGCAGCTGGCATTAGTCGAGTGGTTTACCTGGAGCCATATGAAAAGAGTAAGGGTTGGGAGTTGCAGTCGGATTCCATGGCGCTTATAGCTCGTGCTGGAAAGGAAGCTAGTAAGATCTCTTTTGAACCGTTCAGTGGCATCAACTACCGACGGTTTGCTGATTTGTTCTCATTTTTGCCTCGCAAAGAGGATGATGTCCGCAAAATGCGTGGGAAGGACTTGATGTTTGATGGAGAAATGATATCGTGGAATATGAGTGAGGCCGCCGTGCGGCCTAGTATCTATCATCAGAGATTTGGCTACTTCGATCTCATTCTTCAGGACATCAAAGAAGTGATGTTGATCGAGTTGATCAAAAGTCGACGGCCAAAAAAGAGCTTCAAAGGGAGTTCATCTTGGATCTGAATCCTGAACAGCGACAGCTTGCTGAGGAATTCGCTAAAGCGGCGTTCGCGGCCGGTCTTCGGTATGGGGAGCCATGGAGTGGTACTCAGAAGGACCTGCAGCACATTGCCGCTAACGTGCTCGACACAGAAAAGTGGGGTAAGCGATTCCATGAGGCTGGGATCGTCGCCATCGTCGAGACCGACCAGGATTCCGTGGATTTCAGGTAGTTGCTCGTCAATCCGGTGACCGTACTCTCAAGTAGGTTTGGCCCCTCCGTAAGGAGGGGCTGTTTCTATTGTGGCAGTCCCGGTTAATCATTCTCGCATGACGGATTGCAGAGGTGTTGATGTGATGCTGCTTTTGTGTATTAATAGAAGTTGTTAACGAGCGTTTCTAATATGGCTGGTGACAGGACAGTTGCATCAATACGGAAGTCGACCAAAGCGAGCGGTGTGCCCGCCAAGGTGAAAGACCCGCAGGTCATCCAGGCGTTGGCACGCCTGGTCACGCTCGCCAGACGATCGTGACCTTGTCGGGGTCGAATCGCCACCCGTTCCAGGTGTGGCAACCACCAGCGTGGCTCGGCATGATCTTGATGTGGTCGACGAGCAGGAGGATGACGTTGCGTCGCCACTCGATGCTGGCCTGGTCCCACACCTCGGCCAGCGTCTGACCGGCAGGCACGGCCGCCGCGGTCCGGTGAGCCTGGAACTTGGCCAGCGCTCTGACAGTATTATTTAGGGCCTGCTGCGCGGCTGCCTTGGCGATGACGAGCTCGTCGCGCGTCAGGAGCCCGGCGCCGTAGTCGGCAGCCAGGCTCTGAAGGTGCAGCGTCTGCCTCGTGTGCTGGTCCACCAACTCCCTGACCTCGGCAGCGTCGGCCTTGGGTGCGAGGGCTTCAGCCACCTCGGGACTGTCGAAGCGGTAGATGACCTGCTCCTTCACCAGCAGGTCGACCGGGTCGGCGCCGCGCAGGACGTTGCCGCAGCCCACAACTTCACCGTGGTTGTCGTGGCGCTTGCAGACGTAGCGTCGCTGGTAGACGCCTTTCTCTATGCCGCGCCCGTTGCCGTACATCGGCTGTCCGCACTGGCCGCAGCGGACGATGCCGCTGAGCAGATACTGGCGTCCCTTGATCAACCCACGCTTGGTGTTGATGGCCTTGAGGTGGAGTGCCGCGAGCATCGCACTGTGTTCTTCAGCGGTGATGATGTATGGCCAGCGGCCCTCGTACTCCTTGCCGTGGTGCGACCGCGTGCCGTGCTCGGTGTCGCCCCACTGGACGTGCTTCTTCTTGGTGAGCATCCGCCGCAGGTTGCCGTTACGCCACTTGCCGCCTTCGGCTGTGGTGATGCCGCGCTGGTTCAGGTCCCGGATCAGGTCCGTCTGGCGCTCGCCAGCGATGATGCGGGCGACGCACTCCTTGATGACGGCAACCTCGTGCGGCACCAAGGCCCGCCCGACTTTGCCAGGGTTGAGGAGGATGCCCTCGACATCTCGGATGGCACCTTCGTAGCCGTAGGCGCGCTGGCCGCCGTGGTACTTGCCCTGTTCGGCCTGCTTGTTCTTCTTGCGGTGTTGCCGGGCCGAACTCTGGTCTGACTCGAACTCCGCGTCACTGATGGCGTCCCGCAGTCCCTTGCGGCCCCGCGGGGTGTGGAGGTCGTAGCGTGCGCCATCGGTGGTCGAGATGTACTGCAGGCGGGTGGCCTTGCTGAGCCGGATCAGCTCCTGGGCGACTTCCGTCTGCCGGCCGAGCCGGGGGATCTCGGTCACGATCACCTCTGTGACCGCGTCCTGCTTGATGAGCGCGATTAGTTCGAGGTAGTCCTTGCGTGGCTTGATGGCGAACTCGGACGCGCTCGTGTCGTTGTCGCAGAAGTGCCGACCGATGGCCTCGCCGGTGTCGAGCGCGTAGTCGTCGATCTCTTCGCGTTGGATCTCGACGTTGATGCCTCGCAGGGAGCGATCTTTGGATAGCCGTTCATATCCAACTCGCATGATGGATCCCCATTACATGATCAATTATATCAGTAATGGGCGGATAAACAATCACTCGACGAGGCCCGGGAGTTCGGCGCGGCCAAGCTGGAGGCCCTGCGCACCGCGCTGGAGGAGGGCGAGGTCCGGTTGGCCAGGCGTGACGGCATCGCCCGCTACCCCGCCAGGTTCCAGCTCGTGATGGCCACCAACCCGTGCCCTTGCGCCCCGCCGAAGGACATCGACTGCGTCTGCCTGCCGGCAGCCAGGAGGCGTTACCAGAGCAAGCTCTCGGGCCCCCTGCTCGACCGGGTGGACCTGCGCGTCGTGATGCGCCCCCTGACCGCCATGAGCGGCATCGAGCTGATGCCCCCGGAACCGACCTCCGTCGTCCGCGACCGGGTCCAGAAGGCCAGGACCAGGGCGACGGAACGCTGGGCGGCCCACGGCTGGCTCACCAACGCCGAGGTCCCCGGCCCGGCGCTGCGCCGCGAGCACGCCCTGCCCCGCCACGTCACGGCGGTCCTGGACCGGGCCCTGGCCACAGGAGCCCTGACGGGCCGCGGCGCCGACCGCTGCCTCCGAGTCGCCTGGACCCTCGCCGACCTGGCCGAAACCGACCAACCCACCCCGGACCACGTGGCCGCCGCCCTGGAATTCCGAGAGCGCAGGAAGTCATGACCACCCCCACCCGCCCCGAGCCCTCGGAACCCACCCACGACCCGGCACTTCACCGCCCCGTACCCCCACCCGACAACCAGCTCCCGCCCCGACCCCGGCGGCCCCCGTCGACCTCGACCACCACTCCGCCCGTCACCGCCGGTGCGCCGGTGCCCCCGCCACAGCACCCCCTCGCCGAGCCGCGTCCGATCCCGTCCCTTCCCGTGCCCCCGAGTCCCGCCGAGCCGATGACCCAGCCGCCGACCTCCGCGCCACCCAGTCCGACATCTCCCAGCCAGGCACTGCCGGGTCCGGCGTCGGCACCGCCGATGTCAACCGGCGTCACCCCGGGCTCGACCGCGCGGAGCTCGGCGGTGCGGACCTCGGACCGGCCGCGTCCCGTCACCGGGTCGCCGGTCGAGTCGGGTCGGGGCTTCGAGCCGGGTTCCGCTGGGCGAGGCCTGTCCGAGCCTGGTCCGGGGGAGGGCAAGGCGGTTCGGGCGGAGGCGGTGGACAGGGGTCCCGGTGCGGTTCGTCGCGGATCACGCGAGTGGTGGAGGTGGCTGTGAGCGGCGACGCGGTCCGGTTGGCGCGGGCCTACCTGTCCCGGGTGGCCGAGCCGCCCGCTCCGGCTCTGGCCCGGTTCGTCGCCGAGGTCGGGCCGGTTCGCGCGGCGGAGTTTGTCCGGGACGGCGAGGTGCCCTCCGGGGTCGACAGCCAGACGTCCGCGCGTCGGGCGTTGGACCAGGCCGAGCAAGACCTGGAGGCCGCCGCCGAGATCGGCGGGCGGTTGGTGGTCCCGGAGGACGACGAGTGGCCGCGCTGGCCCTTCAACGCGCTGGCCATCGCGGCCGCGAACGGGCTGCGGTGCGGTCTGGAGCCGTTGGCGTTGTGGGTCCGGGGTGAGGCAGACCTGGCCGCGATCACCGAACGAGCGGTCGCGGTGGTCGGCAGCCGGGCGGCCTCCGGGTACGGGCAGCACGTGGCCGGCGAGTTCGGGTTCGGGTTGGCCGAGGCCGGGGTCACGGTGGTGTCCGGGGCGGCCTACGGCATCGACGGTGCCGCCCACCGGGGCGCGATCACGGCCGGTGGGCCGACGATCGCCGTGCTGGCCTGCGGCATCGATGTCGCGTACCCGTCCGGCCACCGCGCCCTGCTCGAACGCATCCCGAGCCAGGGCCTGCTGGTCAGTGAGTACCCGCCGACGCACACGCCCGCGCGTCACCGGTTCCTGACGCGGAATCGCCTCATCGCGGCACTCGCGGAGGGCACCGTGGTGGTCGAAGCCGGACAGCGCAGCGGGGCGAAGAACACGGCGGCGTCCACGGCGGCGCTCGGCCGGGTGCTCATGGCGGTGCCGGGGCCGATCACCTCGGTCAGCTCGTCGGGCTGCCACGAGTTGTTGCGGTCGGGGATCGCACTGCCGGTGACCAGCGTCGCCGAGATCATCGAGTCGACCGGGCGGCTCGGCGTCGACCTGGTCGAGGCCACCAAGAACACCGACACCGGACCGCCGCAGGGCGACGCGATGCGGGTCTTCGAAGCGCTCGGCTTCACGTTCGGGCACAGCCCCGAAGCGATCTCCGTGGAATCCGGTGTGGAGTTGGCCCGGGTGCGCGCGTTGTTGCCACAACTGGAACTGGCCAGTCTCGCCGAACGCACGGAAACAGGTTGGAAGCGCTCCCAGGACGGGAGTTGGCGTGGCGATACTTGACCAAGGGCGCTCGAGGGCGCAGCGTCAGGGGCTATGTCCCCGCAGCCGCCCGCTCGGACACGTCGTGTCGACCTGGTTCGCCTGCGTCGCGCGCTGCCCGCGGACGTCGCGGCGGCCCTGGACCGCTATCAACGCCACCTCGCGATGGAACGTGGCCTCTCGCCGCACACCGTGCGCGCGTACCTCGGCGACGTGGTCGCCCTGCTGGTCCACTTAGCCGGCGGCACGCCCGACAACGCCACCGTGGAAGCGATCGACCTGGCCGGGCTGCGGTCCTGGCTGGCTTCCCAGCACTCCACCGGCGCGAGCCGGACGACGATGGCCCGGCGTGCCGCTTCCGCCCGGACCTTCACCGCCTGGGCTTCCCGCAACGGCCTGCTCACCGCTGACCCGGGCCCGCGGCTCGCCGCGCCACGACCCCACCGGACCCTCCCCGCGGTCCTGCGGCCGGACCAGGCCGAGGCCGTCATGACAGTTGCCGAAGCAGGCGCGGAACAAGGCGATCCGGTTGCGCTCCGTGACCAGGCCGTGGTGGAGTTGCTGTACGCAACAGGTGTCCGGGTCGCCGAGTTGTGCGGTCTGGACCTCGACGACGTGGACTACTCCCAAAGGGTGATTCGGGTTCTGGGCAAGGGTAGTCGCGAACGCACCGTGCCGTTCGGCGTTCCGGCCGAACGGGCTATCCGGCGCTGGGTGGAATACGGCCGATCCGCCCTGGTCAGCGACCGTTCACAAGGTGCGCTGCTGCTCGGTGCCCGAGGCGGTCGGCTCGATCCGCGTACCGCCAGGAGGATCGTCCACGATGTAGTGGGTGCGGTACCCGAGACGGCCGACACCGGGCCCCACGGCCTGCGCCACTCCGCGGCCACGCACCTGTTGGAAGGGGGAGCGGACCTGCGCACCGTCCAAGAGCTTCTTGGTCACGCTACGCTCGCAACGACTCAGCTCTACACACACGTCACCGTCGAACGGCTGAAGGCGATCCATGACCGAACCCACCCCCGCTCCTGACGTCGCAGGGGGAGGTTCGCGGACCGCAACCGTGACCTCTCCCTCCGCCGCGCACGTCGGGACCTCGTCGGCGGCGCGCACCCCGACTGGGACGAACGGTCACCACGTCGACGGCGAGCCGCTGCGCACGAACGGGCACGCCGTACCCGCGGTCCCGGGCAGACCCGCGCACGCGGCGTCCGAATCGCGGACCGCCGATGACGTGGAAGCCGGGATCATCGCGCTGTGGCACACGTACGGCGAATCGCGCCGGCAGGCCCTCCGCGACCGCCTCGTGCTGCACTACGCGCCGCTGGTGAAGTACGTCGCCGGCCGGGTCGGCACCGGTCTGCCCGCTCACGTCGACGTGGCCGACCTGATCCAGTCGGGCATCTTCGGCCTGGTCGACGCGATCGAGAAGTTCGAGCCCGAGCGCGGCCTGAAGTTCGAGACCTACGCGATGCAGCGCATCCGCGGCGCGATCCTCGACGACCTGCGCTCACAGGACTGGGTGCCGCGCTCGGTCCGCAGCCGTGCCCGTGACGTCGAACGCGCCCTGGAACGCCTCGGCGGACGCCTGCAACGCACCCCGACGGACCGCGAGCTCGCCGCCGAGCTGAAGATCGGCCTCGGTGAGCTGCGCGAGCTCTACGCCCAGCTCCAGCTCACCAGCGTGGTCGCCCTGGACGAGCTGATCGCCGCAGGTCGGAGCACCGGTGGCGCGGGTTCGTCCCTGGCCGAGTCCCTGCCCGACGAGGGCGCGGAGGACCCGATCGCCACCCTGGTCGACCAGGACAGCCGCCGCCAGCTCGCCGACGCCATCGCGCAGCTCGCCGAGCGGGACCGCGTCGTGGTCACCCTGTACTACTTCGAGAACCTGACGCTGGCCGAGATCGGCAAGGTCCTGGGCGTCACGGAATCCCGCGTGTGCCAGCTGCACACCCGGGCGGTGCTGCGGCTGCGCACCAAGCTGAACGAGCAGCTGGAGGCCTGACGCCCCCACCGGACCGATCCGGCGGAGTTCGGGCGAGGGTGTGGATCGGGCGGATGGCCGGGTGGACTGCGGTGGGGAACGGGTTGGCCCAGGACCCGGTGGTGGGTGGGTCGGCGGGGCAGGGGACGGGCACGGCTGAGGTTCGGTGCGGTGGGAATCGGCACGGCTCAGGGGTCGGCGGGGTGCGGACTGGCCCAATCGGGGCGCGGGTGAGGGGTCGGGCGGTGTCGCCGGACTGTGCGGGGCGGGGGACTGGCACGGCTGAGGTTCGGTGTGGTGGGGACCGGCATGGCTCAGGGGTCGGCGCGGTGCGGACCGCCCGATGGGGGCGGGGGTGAGGCGTCAGGCGGCGTCGCCGGACTGTGCGGGGCAGGGGATCGGCACGGCTGAGGTTCGGTGTGGTGGGAATCGGCACGGCTCAGGGGTCGGCGCGGTGGGGACCGGCCGATGGGGGCGGGGGTGAGGGGGCAGGCGGCGTCGCCGGACCGTGCGGGGCAGGGCTTCCGGTGGGGCGGGGACGCGGAGTGGCCGGTAGCGGGTGAGGTGAGGCGGGCTTGGTGGGTGTGTGAGGCCGAGAGGTGAAGCGCGCAGTGGGGTCGGCGGTTGGGTCGGGGCGGTCCCTGCGAGGCAGGAGGCGGGATCGGCCGTTGGCCAGGAGGCGCAGCGGGTCCAGGTAGGTGCGGTGGTCGGGTGGGGCGGTGCGGAGTGCGCCCCAGTGCAGGCAGGCTTCCGCGGGGCAGGACTCGTGGCCGGGGTGGAGGGTGCCGATGAGGGTGCCTCGACGCACGTGCTGACCTCGGCGGACGGCGGGGGCAATCGGCTCGTAGGTGGTGCGCAGGCCGCCGGCGTGCAGCAGCGAGACGACTGCCCGGTCGGCTACCGGGCCCGCGTGCAGCACCACGGCGTCGCCGGCGGCCAGGACGGCCGTGCCCGGTGGGGCGGCCAGGTCCACGCCCCGGTGGCCGGCGGCGTACTCGGTGGCCGGCGGCTCGAACGCGCGGACGACCCGGTGCGGTGGCGCGAGGGGCCAGGCGAAGCGTGGCGGGCGGGAGGCCCGGATCGGTGTGGCGAACGGGACCAGGGGTAGCGTCACGACGGCTGTCAAGGCCAGGACCAGCAGTGTTCGCATGGTGGGAGTCATGGGTCCAGGGTTCCGGCCCGCACCGGGGGCTACCAGTGACTTCTGTAGACCTGTGGACAACTCGGACGCCTGTGGACAACTCCAGGCCCGGTTCGTGGTTCACCGGCCCACCGGCGTACACTCGGTGCGCGGCCCGTGTGAGTGCGGGACGACTTCGCGTGCCAATGCAGATCCGACCGGGTTTCGGTGTGGTCGAGTCACGGCGTCCGGCGGTCCTGAGGTGAGCCACCTCCGGTTCGGACGGCGGCAGGGGCACCAGGGCGGCGGTCCGACCCGGCCCGCCGCGACGAACCGGAACGCGCGCCGGCCTCCCGCCAGGCGCGCCTGAACGAAGAGGTGCGAACCCGGCCATGGCCGTCGTCACCATGAAGCAGCTGCTCGACAGCGGCGTGCACTTCGGGCACCAGACCCGTCGCTGGAACCCGAAGATGAAGCGCTACATCTTCACCGAGCGCAACGGCATCTACATCATCGACCTGCAGCAGACGCTGACCTACATCGACCGGGCTTACGAGTTCGTGAAGGAAACGGTCGCGCACGGCGGGTCGATCCTGTTCATCGGCACCAAGAAGCAGGCGCAGGAGGCCATCGCCAACGAGGCCCTCCGCGTCGGCATGCCCTTCGTGAACCAGCGCTGGCTGGGCGGCATGCTCACCAACTTCTCCACGGTGCACAAGCGCCTCCAGCGGCTCAAGGAGCTGGAGTCGATGGAGCAGACCGGCGGTTTCCAGGGTTTCACCAAGAAGGAAATCCTGATGATGAACCGCGAGAAGGACAAGCTGGAGCGCACGCTCGGCGGTATCCGCGACATGTCCAAGGTGCCCAGCGCCGTGTGGATCGTGGACACCAAGAAGGAGCACATCGCCGTCGGCGAGGCGCGCAAGCTGAACATCCCGATCGTGGCGATCCTGGACACGAACTGCGACCCGGACGAGGTCGACTACCCGATCCCGGGCAACGACGACGCGATCCGGTCCGCCGCGCTGCTGACCAAGGTCGTGGCCGAGGCCGCCGCCGCCGGTCTGATGGCGCGCTCCGGCGCCCGCACCCAGGCCGCCGACGGCGCCGACAAGCCCGAGCCGGGCCAGGACGAGCCGCTGGCCGAGTGGGAGCAGGAGCTGCTGGTGGGCGCCGACGCGCCTGCCGCTCCGGCTGCCGCCGACGCCCCCGCTGCCGAGGCGCCCGCCGCCGAGGGCACCGAGGCCGTCCAGTCCTGATCCGCGCGCACGCCGCGCCTGCCTGATCACGGCGGGCGCGGCGTGCGCACAGGGCCAGCACCGACCGGCTCACCACCGCACCACCCCCAGCGCGTACACGCGTCGGCGAGCGAAGCCGACGATCAGACCGCAGAAGGAACGGAAATCGCACGATGGCGAACTACACCGCCGCTGACGTGAAGCGCCTCCGCGAGCTGACCGCCGCAGGCATGATGGACTGCAAGAAGGCGCTTGAGGAAGCCGAAGGCGACTTCGACAAGGCGGTCGAGATCCTGCGCATCAAGGGCGCCAAGGACGTCGGCAAGCGCGCCGAGCGCACGACCTCCAACGGCCTGGTCGTGGCCGAGGACGGCGTGATGATCGAGCTGCGCTGCGAGACGGACTTCGTCGCCAAGAACGCCGACTTCCAGGAGCTGGCCTCCCGGATCGTCGCGGTCGCCAAGGCCACCCGCCCGGCGGACGTCGAGGTCCTCAAGGCCACCGACCTCGACGGCAAGGCCGTCGACGCGGTCGTCCAGGAGTTCTCCGCCAAGATCGGCGAGAAGCTGGAGCTGGCCAAGGTCGCCGTCTTCGACGGCACCGTGACCACCTACCTGCACCGCCGTGCCGCCGACCTGCCGCCCGCCGTCGGCGTGGTGGTCGAGTACACCGGTGACAACGAGGAAGCGGCCCGCGGCGCCGCGATGCAGATCGCCGCGATGCGGCCCCGCTACCTCACCCGCGACGAGGTGCCCGCGGACGTGGTGGCCAACGAGCGCCACATCGCCGAGGAGACCGCTCGCGAGGAGGGCAAGCCGGAAGCGGCGCTGTCCAAGATCGTCGAGGGTCGCGTGAACGGCTTCTTCAAGGACGTCGTGCTCCTGGAGCAGTCTTCCGTGACGGAGTCCAAGAAGACCGTCAAGGCCGTGCTGGACGAGGCCGGGGTCACCGTGACCCGCTTCGCCCGGTTCGAGGTCGGCCAGGCCTGATTCGCGTGAGGGCGGGGTTGCGCGCAGACGTCGCGACCCCGCCCTTGCCGTGTCCAGAGGAGCACCTGTGAGCGCAGAGGTAGACCACGCGAAAGCGGACCACGCCGACGACGAGCCCATCCACGGCTACCGCCGGGTGATGCTCAAGCTGGGCGGCGAGATGTTCGGCGGTGGCGGTGTCGGCGTCGACCCCGACGTCGTGCAGACCGTCTCACGCCAGATCGCCGCGGTCGTCCGGACAGGGGTCCAGGTCGCGGTCGTCATCGGCGGCGGCAACTTCTTCCGCGGCGCCGAGCTGCAGCAGCGCGGCATGGACCGCAGCCGCGCCGACTACATGGGCATGCTCGGCACCGTGATGAACTGCCTCGCCTTGCAGGACTTCCTGGAACGCGAGCACGGCATCGAGACGCGCGTGCAGACCGCCATCACGATGGGCCAGATCGCCGAGTCCTACATCCCCCGCCGGGCCATGCGGCACCTCGACAAGGGGCGCGTGGTGATCTTCGGCGGCGGCGCGGGCATGCCGTACTTCTCCACCGACACCACCGCCGCGCAGCGCGCGCTGGAGATCGGTTGCGAGGTCGTGCTGATGGCCAAGGCCGTGGACGGCGTCTACACCGCCGACCCCAAGATCGACCCGGACGCGCTGATGTTCGACAACATCACCCACCGGGAAGTGCTCGAACGCGGCCTGAACGTCGCCGACGCGACCGCGTTCAGCCTGTGCATGGACAACAACATGCCGATCATGGTCTTCAACCTGCTCACCGAGGGGAACATCGCGCGTGCCGTGCGCGGTGAGAAGATCGGCACACTGGTGAGCACCCCCGGTGGTCGCCCGTCCTTCTAGACCTGCTGGGATTCGAGCCGAACTGCGCACACCAAGGGAGTCAGCCGTGATTGACGAGACCCTCCTCGACGCCGAGGAGAAGATGGAAAAAGCGGTGTCCGTGGCGAAGGAGGACCTGGCCGCGGTGCGCACCGGCCGCGCCAACCCCTCGATGTTCTCCCGCATCGTGGTCGAGTACTACGGTTCGCCCACCCCGCTGAACCAGCTCGCCAGCGTCGCCATCCCGGAGGCGCGCATGGCCGTGATCAAGCCTTACGACGCGAGCCAGCTCAACGCCGTCGAGAAGGCCATCCGCGACTCCGACCTGGGCGTGAACCCCAGCAACGACGGCTCGATCATCCGCGTGGTGATCCCGCAGCTGTCCGAGGAGCGCCGCCGCGAGATGGTGAAGGTCGCCAAGGGCAAGGGCGAGGACGCCAAGGTGTCCGTCCGCAACATCCGCCGCAAGGCCAAGGAAGAGCTGGACCGCCTGGTCAAGGACGGCGAGGTCGGCGAGGACGACGGCACCAGGGCCGAGAAGGAACTGGAGAACGTCACCCACCGCTACGTCGCCCAGATCGACGAGCTGGTCAAGCACAAGGAAGCCGAGCTGCTCGAGGTCTAGTGATCACGCCGGGTCGGCGGTTCGGGCAGGAGCCCGGTCACGTCGCCCGGCCGGTGGACGGTCTTGATAGGAGCACAACAGGTGTCAGGCGGCGGTGACCAGGGCGCGCCGGGTAAGAGCGCGTCACGCGCGGGGCGCAACCTTCCCGCGGCCATCGCCGTGGGCGTCGGCTTGGGCGCGGTCATCCTCGTCGCCCTGCTGACGGTGCGGGAGCTGTTCGTGGGCGTCGTCGCCATCGCGGTCGCGGTGTCGACGTACGAGCTGGCGGGCGCGTTGCAGCGCGGCGCGGGCATCCGGGTCGGCCTGCTGCCCGTGCTGCTGGGCGGTCAGGCCGTGGTGTGGCTGGCCTGGCCGTACGAGCGCGGTGGCGTGCTCGGCGCGTTCGTGGTGACGATGCTGGTGTGCCTGATCTGGCGGCTCAAGGACGGCGCGGACGGCTACCTGCGCGACGTCACCGCGTCCATCTTCACGGTCGCCTACGTGGCCGTGTTCGCGTCCTTCGCGGTCATGCTGGTGGTGCCGGACGACGGGGTGTTCCGCGTCCTGGCGTTCCTGATCGGCGTGGTCCTGTCCGACACCGGCGGCTACGTGGCCGGCGTGCTGTTCGGCAAGCACCCGATGGCCCCCACCATCAGCCCGAAGAAGTCCTGGGAGGGCTTCGCGGGCTCGATGGTGGCGGGCATGGTCGGCGGCGCGCTCACCGTCGGCCTGATGCTGGACGGGCAGTGGTGGCAGGGCGTGCTGTTCGGCGCGGCCCTGGTCGTCACCGCGACCGCGGGCGACCTGGTCGAGTCGCTGATCAAGCGCGACCTCGGCATCAAGGACATGGGCACGCTGCTGCCCGGTCACGGCGGCCTGATGGACCGGATGGACTCGCTGCTGCCCTCCGCCGTCGTCGCCTGGTTGCTGCTGCACGTCTTCGTCGTCTGATCGGGTGGCCGCTCAGTCGTCGTAGGGGTCGTCCACGCGCGTCTCGGTGGCCTCTTCCTCCGACAGCGGCGTGGTGCGGGAGGGGTCGATCACCGAGAACACCGCGCCCGTGTGGTCCGCGACGACGGTGATCCGGCCGAACGGCGTGTCGTACGGCTCCACGGTGACCCGTCCGCCCAGCTCCAGCACCCTCGTCGCGGCGGAGTCCGTGCCGATCTCCGGCGCGGCGGTGAAGTACACCATCCAGTGCGCCGGGGTCTCCGGCGCGAACGCCCGGCCCATCCGCTGACGTCCGAGCACGGTGTGGCCCTGGACGGCCCAGAGCGTGTAGTCGACCGCCTGACCGTCACCGATCTGAGTGATCTCGTACCCGCAGAGCTCGCCGAAGAACTCGTCCGCCACCTGCCCGTCACGCGTGTTCAGCTCGGCCCACGCGTAAGCGCCGTGCCCGTCCGTGCCGAACACCCAATCGGGTGGAACGTGCCGGAAGCCGACCACCGCGCCGGTCGGGTCCGCGACCACCGTGACGGTGTCCGACGGCTCACCGAGCACCTGCCCGCCCAACGCGAGCGCCTTCTCCGCGGTGGCGCGGGCGTGCGGCGTGTTCAGGTACAGCGTCCACGCGCTCGGCTCGGCGGCGGCGACCAGTTCGGCCACCGGCACGCCGTCGACCAGCGCGATCGCGTTGCCGGGCGCGTCGGCGAAGTTCCAGCCGAACAGCCCCGAGTAGAAGTCGACCGTGGCCTGGAGGTCCGTGGTGGCGATGTCGACCCAGCACGGCGCGCCGTGGTGCAACTCGGCCAGAGCGGGAGAATTGGGGACGATCGACACCGAGTACCTCCTGCAGGCCGCCTATTCGATCACGCTACGGCTCTAGAGTCGTCCCGTGAAGGGATTCGTCCGCGCCGCGTTGGCCGCCGTCCGGCCCGTCGACGTCCTGCCGAGCCCGAACATCTGGCACTGGCCCGAGGTCTACGAGGTCGAGAACCTCGCCCAGGACGTGCACGGCGCCATCTGGAGCGCGCTGCGCGAGGAGTGCGACTGGGCCGGGCGTGACGTGGTCGACGTCGGCTGCGGCGACGGGTTCCACCTGCCGGTGTTCGCGCGCGAGGCGCGTTCGGTGATCGGGGTCGAGCCGCACCCGCCGCTGGTGCGGCGCGCTCGGGCACGGGTGGCGGACGTGCCGAACGCGGAGGCGGTGGCGGGGCCCGCCCAACGCCTGCCGCTGCGTGACGGCACGGCGGACCTGGTGCACGCGCGCACGGCGTACTTCTTCGGCCCGGGGTGCGAGCCGGGGCTCCGCGAGGCGGACCGGGTGCTGCGGCCCGGCGGCGCGCTGGCGATCGTGGACCTCGACGGCCTCGCCGAGCCGTACGGGCCGTGGCTGTGCGCCGACGAGCCCCGCTACAACCCCGTGGACGTCGAGCGGTTCTTCGCCGACCAGGGGTTCTCGCTGCGCCGCGTGCGCGCGCTGTGGCGGTTCGAACGCCGTGAGGACCTGGAGGCGGTGTTGCGCATCGAGTTCTCCGAGGCGGTCGCGGAGAAGGCCATCGCGCGCACGCCCGGCCTGTCGTTCGAGGTCGGCTACCGCGTGCACGTGCGGCGCAAACCCGCCGGGATTGTGCTGCCCTGATAGCGCTCACATAGGATTCGGGCCGTGGAGAACAGGAACGCGGGCAGGGTGGGCCGTCAGGTCGGCGTCGTGGGTCTGGGCTGCTGGCAGCTCGGCGCGGACTGGGGCCAGGTCGAGGAGTCCGACGCGCTGGCCGTGCTGCACGCCGCGGCCGACACCGGCGTGAACTTCTTCGACACCGCCGACGTCTACGGCGACGGCCGCAGCGAGACGCTGATCGGCAAGTTCCTCCGCGAGCGCGGCGACGCGGGCATCACGGTGGCCACCAAGATGGGCCGCCGCGTCGACCAGGTGCCGGAGAACTACACCCGCGAGAACTTCCTGGCCTGGAACGACCGGTCGCGCGCCAACCTCGGCGTGGACACGCTCGACCTGGTCCAGCTGCACTGCCCGCCGACGCCGGTCTACTCGACCGACGAGGTGTTCGACGCCCTGGACGAGATGGTCGAGGCCAAGCGGATCGCCGCGTACGGCGTGAGCGTGGAGACCGTCGAGGAGGCGCTGACCGCGATCGCCCGGCCGGGCGTCGCGAGCGTCCAGATCATCCTCAACGCGCTGCGGCACAAGCCGCTGGAGCGGGTGCTGCCCGCGGCGGCGGAGGCGGGCGTGGCGATCATCGCCCGCGTTCCGCTCGCCTCGGGGCTGCTGTCCGGCAAGTACAGCGCGTCGACCACGTTCGGCGCCGACGACCACCGCAACTACAACCGCAACGGCGACGCGTTCGACGTCGGCGAGACGTTCTCCGGCGTGCCGTTCGAGGTCGGCCTGGAGGCGGTGGAGCGGCTGCGGCCGCTGGTGCCCGCCGGCGCGACCATGGCGCAGTTCGCGCTGCGGTGGATCGTGGACCAGCCCGGCGTCACCGTGGTCATCCCCGGCGCCCGCAACGCCGAGCAGGCGCGGGCCAACTCGGCCGCCGCGGACCTCGCGCCGTTGCCGGCGGAGGCGCTGGACGAGGTGCGGGCCGTGTACGACTCGCTGATCCGGCCGCTGGTCCACGACCGCTGGTAGGTCACTCCTCCGCGTCGTCTTCCTCGACGTCGAGCTCGCCGAGGATCGCGTAGAGCTTGCGGCGGGCCTCGCCGAGGACTTCGACGGCGCGGGCCTGCTGCTCCTGCGTGCCCGCGTGCGCCATCTGCTGCATGGCCGCCATGAGGTGGCGTGCCGCCGTGCGCAGCTTCGCCGCGTTCGTGTCGAGGTCGTCGTTGACCTGCTGCCAGGGCGGCGTGCCGTCGAGCTTGGCGGCCTCCGCCTGACCGGTCTCGGTCAGCGTGAACAGCTTCTTGCCGCCCGCCTCCTCGGTGGAGGCGACGAGGCCCTCGTCGGCCAGCAGCTGCAGGGTCGGGTAGACCGAGCCGGGGCTGGGCCGCCAGAGGCCGTCGGTGCGGCGGCCGATCTCCTGGATCATCTCGTAGCCGTGCATGGGGCGTTCGGCGAGCAGCGCGAGGACCGCCGCGCGGACGTTGCCCTTGCGCTGCCTCCCGCCGCGACCCCGGCCCCGGCCGTGTCCGAAGAAACCGGGCGGTTCGGGCGGGAGCGGGGGGCCGCCGAACGGGCCGCCGCGGGGGAACCCGCCGCCGAACCCCTGTCGTGGGTCACCGAAGCCGTGCTCGCGGTGGAGCCTGTGGTCGTGGTGCCTGTGTCCGTGGAAATGCATCTCGGTACTCCTTGTATCGATCGGTTGCGACGTGTCGACGATATATCGGAACGTATCGCGATGCAACGGTGATGGCGGTCGCAGCCGCCGTGGTCCTGGGCACCCCGCGCGCGTGGGACACTGGAGGGCGCTATGACTGCCCTCCCCCTCGTCTTCGACGCGCCCAAGCGCGGGCTGCCGCCGCGCCACCTCGCCGACCTCTCCGCCGACCAGCGCCGCGAGGCCGTCGCCGCGCTCGGTGAGAAGCCGTTCCGCGCCGCGCAGCTGTCGAACCACTACTTCGGTCGGCTGACCGTCGACCCCGACGCGATGACCGACATCCCCGCCGCCGCCCGGGAACGCCTGGTCACCGACCTGATGCCGCCGTTGTGGACGGAGCTGCGCAGCGTCGAGGCGGACGGTGGCACGACCCGCAAGACGCTGCTGCGGGCGCACGACGGCACGTTGGTCGAGAGCGTCTTGATGCGCTACCCGGACCGGGCCACGCTGTGCATCTCGTCCCAGGCGGGCTGCGGCATGGCGTGCCCGTTCTGCGCGACCGGCCAGGGCGGCCTCACCCGGAACCTGTCGACGGCGGAGATCGTGGACCAGGTGCGGCGCGGAGCGGCGGCGATGCGTGACGGCGAGCTGCCCGGCGGGCCGGGACGGCTGTCCAACATCGTGTTCATGGGCATGGGCGAGCCGCTGGCCAACTACAAGCGCGTGGTCGAGGCGGTGCACCGCATCTGCGACCCCGCGCCCGACGGCCTGGGCATCTCGCAGCGCTCGGTGACGGTGTCGACGGTGGGCCTGGTGCCCGCGATCCGGAAGCTGACCGAGGAGAACCTGCAGGTCAGGTTGGCCGTGTCACTGCACACGCCGGACGACGAGCTGCGCGACACGCTCGTGCCGGTGAACACGCGGTGGAAGGTGGCCGAGGTGCTGGAGGCCGCTCGCGGCTACGCCGACCGCACGGGCCGCCGGGTGTCGATCGAGTACGCCCTGATCCGCGACATCAACGACCAGCCGTGGCGCGCGGACATGCTGGGCAAGCTGCTGCGCAGGCACTTGGGCCAACTGGTGCACGTGAACGTGATCCCGCTGAACCCGACGCCGGGCTCGAAGTGGGACGCCTCGCCGAAGCCGGTGGAACGCGAGTTCGTGCGGCGGGTCAACGACCAGGGCGTCGCCTGCACCGTGCGTGACACCCGGGGTCAGGACATCGCCGCCGCCTGCGGTCAGCTCGCGGCCGAGGGCTGAGTCAGCCGTTCGGGGATGCTCTGCGGCAGACCCGTCCTGAGGGCATCAGGACGGGTCGGGCCGGTGGGGGTCAGCGGCGCCAGGAGGTGCGGCTGCGGACCTGGTCCCAGATCAGCAGGGCGGCCATGGTGAGGCCCACCAGGATCACCCAGATGTTCTCGGTGCGGCCGTGGTGGTTGCCGATCAGCAGGGCGAACACGCCCAGGGTGGACAGCCAGCCCGCGATCTTGATGCCCTTGGGGAACGTGCCGTGCCAACCCCACTCGGCCGACGGCTCGTCGTGGGGGTCGACCGACGGACGCTTGTCCAGTTCCGAGGACGAAGACACAGCCGCACGACCTTCCTGCCGATCACGTTCACCAACAGCGTCATCGTCCCATACGCGCGCGTGACGCGAGACGTGAGGTGCACGGCACCGGCGCGCCCGCCGCCCGCCGCGTCACCTGCGTCAACTTTCGTCGGAAGCGGTCGAGACCAAGGAACGCGGCCGGCGGGCGGGTGGTTCTTTACCGTTGTCCCCCGTGACCTCTGTCGTTCAGCGGCTCCGGCCCGTCCTGCCGGACCTCCGGGAGGCGCCCGCCGCGTTCCTGCGCGCCCACGCCGAACGCCTCGGCCAGGTCACGCCCTGGCGCGTGGGGCGCGAGGTGCTGGCCGTCGTCGTGCTGCTCCTCCTGGACGTGTTCCCCGGCTGGGTCTCCGGCGACTGGCGGGCGTCCGGGTGGCTGCTGATCGCCGTCGGCGCCGGGTACGTGGCGATCTTCCTGTCCAGGCTGCTGTTCCCCGCCCTGGCACTGCTGGCCGGCACCTGGGTGGTCTTCAGCGCCGAGCACGGCGGGATCGCGATGGTGGTCATGCTGTCCTACGCCGCCGGCTACCGGATCGCGCCGTGGCAGCGCGCGCTGCTCACCGGGGTCCTCGCGCTCGCGCTGCACATGTTCGCCTGGGGCATGTCCACGCCGGGCCTGTCCGGGCCGTTCGGCCAGTGGGTGATGCTGACCGTCTACGGCATGGTCGTGGCGCTGCCGTTCCTGGTCGGCCGGTACGCGGCGCAGCGCAACGCGCTGGTCTCGGCGCTCCAGGAGCGCGAGGAACGGGTGGTCCGCGAGCGGCGGATGGTGTCGCGGCAGGTGCGGCTGCGCGAGCGCAACCGGATCGCCCAGGACATGCACGACAGCCTCGGCCACCGGCTCAGCCTCATCTCCGTGCACGCGGGCGCGCTGGCCATGGACGGCGGCCTCGGCGAGCGCCAGCGCGAGGCGGTGCAGGTGCTGCGCAGCGCGGCCCTGACCGCGATGGAGGAGCTGCGCGGCGTCATCGGCGTGCTGCGGCGGGACGAGGAGCCCGACGAGGACCAGGTCAGGCGGACCGTGGACGCGATCGACGAGCTGGTCGACGGCGCGCGGCGGGCCGGGGTGCGGGTCAGCCTGGTCCGCGGCGGCCAGCCCGTGCCGCTGCCGGCGAAGGTCAGCCACGCCGCGTACCGCATCGCCCAGGAGGGCCTGACCAACGCCAACAAGCACGCGCCGGGCGCCAGCGTGCAGGTGACCGTGAAGTACGAGCCGGACGCGCTGGTGGTGGAGGTGCGCAACAACCCGCCCCGCGCCAAGCTGCCGAGCGGCGGCGGGTTCGGGCTGGTCGGCCTGGGGGAGCGGGTGCGGCTGGCGGGCGGCATGCTGCACGTCGGCGAGCTGCCCGCGGGCGGGTTCCGGATCGCGGCCGTGCTGCCGTACGAGGACACCGCCGCGGCGGGTGACGAGCCGTCCGACGAGGAGCCGACCGAGGGCGAGGCGTCGACGCCCTCCAAGCCGACCGGCATCCGCAAGTGGGCGGGCGTCGGCTCGATCGTGTTGGCCGGGATCGTGGTGCTGGTGGTCGTCGGCGGCTACACGTGGATCGGGTCGCAGCCGATCACCAAGGTGGTCTCCGAGGAGCTCTACGACTCGATCGCGGTCGGGCAGTCGCAGGACGAGGTGATGGCCAGGCTGCCGGGCGGCGCCGAGCCGCCGCTGGGCGACATCAAGTCCGACGCCGAGCCCGAACCCCCGGGAGCCCGGTGCGAGTACCGCGTGGCCGACGTGCAGACGTACTCCTCGCGGGGGACCAAGATCGTGCGGTTCTGCTTCGCGAACGGCACCCTGGTCGAGAAGAACACCCACCTGCAGGGGATGTGAACGTGATCCGGGTCCTGATCGCCGACGACGAGCCGCTGATGCGCGCGGGCATCAAGGCCATCCTCGGCACCGCCGACGACATCGAGGTGGTCGCCGAGGCCGGTGACGGGCGGGAAGCCGTGCGAGTCGCCCTGGAACGGCGGGTGGACGTCGCTGTGCTCGACATCCGGATGCCCCGGATGGACGGCCTGGCCGCGGCACGGGAGCTGCGCACCGCCGCCCCGTCGGTGCGGGTGGTGATGCTCACCACGTTCGGCGAGGACGACAACATCGTCCGGGCGCTGTCCGACGGCGCGGCCGGGTTCCTGCTGAAGGACTCCGCCCCGGAGGAGCTGCTACGCGCAGTGCGCGCGGTTCACTCGGGCGAGGCGTATTTGTCCCCGATGGTGACGAGCCGGGTGGTGGGGATGGTGGCGGAGTCCGGTCAACCGCGCCGCCAGGAGGCGATGCGCCAGGTCGAAGGGCTGACCGAACGCGAGGTCGAGGTGCTGTCGCTGCTCGGGCTGGGCATGTCCAACGCCGACGTCGGGCAGCGGCTGCACATGAGCGAGGCGACCGTGAAGACCTACGTGAGCAGGCTGTTGGCCAAGCTCGGGCTCACCAACCGGGTGCAGGCGGCCCTGCTGGCGCGGGACGCGGGGCTGGCGAACTAGGCGCGCACATGGGTGTGCCCCGCCGATTTCTCGACGGGGCACACCCTGAGTGGTTGTCTACTCCGTAAGTCGTCATGCCCTGGCGCGGTTGCCGGTCACCATGCGGTAGATGCCCAGCACGATCAGCGAGCCGAGGATGGCGAGCAGCCAAGTGCTCAGGTCGAAGAACGTGTTGATGTCGGTACCGAAGATGGCACGGCCGACGAAGCCACCGATGATGGCGCCGACGATGCCGAGCAGCATCGTGATGATGATGCCGCCGGGGTCCCGACCAGGCATGATGGCCTTGGCGATGGCACCCGCGATGAGGCCGAGGACGATCCAACCCAAGATGCCCACGGGGGCTCTCCTTCCTGATGGCCGCGACGGGCGGATCCGTCGGGCGCTTGATCGAGGAATGCCCACGTTCGGGTGAGACCACGCGCTCGTTATCGTTCTGTTATCGAAGTACCGCTGTGCGGCCTATCAGGATGCCTCGGCAACAATGGACGGTGATGAGTACACCACGCACGGTCCTGGTCCTCGGGTCGACCGGGTCCATCGGCACCCAGGCCCTGGACGTCGTCGCCGCCAACCGCGACCGGTTTTCGGTGGTCGGACTGGCCGCGGGCGGCGCGGACCCGGCCGCCCTCGCCGCCCAGGCCGTCGAATTCGGGGTCCGGGCCGTGGCCGTCGCACGGGCCACCGCGGTCGAGGACGTCACGCTCGCCCTCTACGCCGAAGCGCAGAAACGCGGCTACCCGAACGGCGCATTCAAGTTGCCGCGCATTTTCGCCGGTCCGACCGCAATGACCGATTTGGTCGATTCCACGCCGGCCGACGTGGTGCTGAACGGCATCACCGGCTCCATCGGCCTGGCGCCGACGCTGCACGCCCTCAAGACCGGCGCCACGCTCGCCCTGGCCAACAAGGAGTCGCTGATCGCCGGCGGCCCCCTGGTGCTCAAGGCGGCCAAGCCCGGTCAGCTCGTGCCGGTCGACTCCGAGCACTCCGCCCTGGCGCAGTGCCTGCGCGGCGGCCGGGCCGACGAGGTGGCCAAGCTGGTCCTCACCGCCTCCGGCGGCCCGTTCCGCGGCCGCACCCGCGCCGAGCTCGCCGACGTCACGGCGCGTGAGGCGATGGCGCACCCGACGTGGTCGATGGGCCCGGTCATCACCATCAACTCGGCCACCCTGGTCAACAAGGGGCTGGAGCTGATCGAGGCCCAGTTGCTGTTCGGCGTGCCCTACGAGCGCATCGGCGTGGTCGTGCACCCGCAGTCGATCGTGCACTCGATGGTCACGTTCACCGACGGCTCCACCCTCGCCCAGGCGAGCCCGCCGGACATGCGGCTGCCCATCGCACTGGCCCTGGGCTGGCCCGACCGCGTCCCCGGCGCCGCCGCCGCGTGTACTTTCGATGTCGCGACGGCGTGGACGTTCGAGCCGTTGGACGACGAGACGTTCCCGGCGGTGCGATTGGCCAGGCAGGCGGGCTCCGGCGGCGGCTGCCTGCCGGCGGTCTACAACGCGGCGAACGAGGAAGCGGTCGCGGTCTTCCTCGCCGGCGGCACGTCGTTCACCTCCATCGTGGACACTGTGGAGCGGGTGCTCGCGGAGGCGGACGGCTGGGCGCACGAGCCGGTCGACGTCGACGAAGTCCTCGCGGCGGAGCAATGGGCCCGAGCGCGGGCGCGGGAACTCGTGGCCACTTCGGTGGGGTCTGGAAGGGACTGACGTGCTCGTTTTTCTGGGCATTCTGCTGTTCGCCCTGCTCATCGGCATCTCGATCGCGCTGCACGAGCTCGGCCACCTGGCCACGGCGAAGATGTTCGGGATGAAGGTGACCCGGTACTTCATCGGGTTCGGGCCGAAGATCTGGTCCTTCCGCCGCGGTGAGACCGAGTACGGCGTCAAGGCCATCCCGGCGGGCGGCTTCTGCGAGATCACCGGCATGACCGCGCTGGAGGAGGTCGCGCCGGAGGACCAGCACCGCGCGTTCAACCGGCAGAAGACGTGGAAGCGCGTGGTCGTGCTGTCGGCCGGCTCCATCACGCACTTCATCGTGGGCTTCGTCATCCTCTACTTCATGGCCTTCACCATGGGCATCCCGAACCTGCGCGACAGCGCGCTGGTCGCCGAGGTGGCCCCGTGCGTGCAGAGCAGCACCGAGGCCGACTGCGCCCCCGGCGCCCCCGCGCCCGCCAAGGACGCGGGCTTCCAGGTCGGCGACGAGATCGTGGCTGTCGCGGGCGCGCCCACCCCGACGTGGGCCGACGTGCTGACGAAGACCCGCGAGCGGACCGGCAGGACCGAGTTCAAGGTGCTCCGCGACGGCCAGGAGCTGACGCTGACCGCCGACGTCGCCCGGGTCGAGCGCGAGCTGGAGCGCAAGGACGGCACCCGCTACAAGGAGGAAGTCGGCGCGATCGGCGTCATCCAGCAGCGCAACTTCGAGTACAACCCGATCACCGCGATCGGCGGCGCGACCCGGTTCACCGGCACGATGTTCGAGAACACCTGGCGCGGCCTGATCAACTTCCCGAAGAAGATCCCGGCCGTGATCTCGGCCATCGGCGGCGCCGAGCGCGACATCGACAGCCCGGTCAGCGTGGTCGGCGCGAGCAGGCTCGGCGGCGAGGCGGTCGACCGGGGCCTGTGGCAGCTGTTCTGGCTGATGCTGGCGGGGCTGAACTTCTTCGTGGGTGTGTTCAACCTCCTGCCGCTGCTGCCGCTTGACGGTGGTCACATCGCCGTCAACCTGTACGAGCGGGTGCGAGACTGGATCCGGAAGCTGCGCGGACTCCCGGCCGGCGCGCCGGTCAACTACCTGCGACTCCTCCCGCTGACCTACTTCGTGATCTTCGTCGGCGGGTCGGTCACGCTGTTGACGATCACCGCGGACATCGTCAACCCCATCAAGCTCTTCCAGTGATCACAGTGAGAGGTGCGGAGTTCATGAGTGACGGCGTCATGCTCGGCCTGCCGGCGATGCCTCCTCCGGTGTTGTCGGAACGGCGCAAGACCCGCCAGCTCATGGTGGGGTCGGTCGGTGTGGGCAGCGAGTTCCCGGTGTCCGTGCAGTCGATGACGACGACCGTGACGGCGGACGTGAACGCGACGCTCCAGCAGATCGCGGAGCTGACCGCGGCCGGCTGCGACATCGTGCGGGTGGCGTGCCCGTCCCAGGACGACGCCGACGCGCTGGCGGCGATCGCGAAGAAGTCGCAGATCCCGGTGATCGCGGACATCCACTTCCAGCCGAAGTACGTGTTCGCGGCGATCGAGGCCGGGTGCGCGGCGGTGCGGGTGAACCCGGGCAACATCAAGAAGTTCGACGACAAGGTCAAGGAGATCGCGGCGGCGGCCCGCGACCACGGCACCCCGATCCGGATCGGCGTGAACGCCGGCTCGCTGGACCCGCGGCTGATGGCGAAGTACGGCAAGGCGACGCCCGAGGCGTTGGCGGAGTCGGCGCTGTGGGAGGCGTCGCTGTTCGCCGAGCACGACTTCCACGACCTGAAGATCTCGGTCAAGCACAACGACCCCGTGGTGATGATCCGGGCGTACGAGCTGCTGGCCGAGCAGTGCGACTACCCGCTGCACCTGGGCGTGACGGAGGCCGGTCCGGCGTTCCAGGGCACGATCAAGTCAGCGGTGGCGTTCGGCGCGCTGCTGCGCCAGGGCATCGGCGACACGATCCGCGTCTCGCTGTCGGCTCCTCCGGTGGAGGAGGTGAAGGTCGGGCACCAGATCCTCCAGTCGCTCAACCTGCGCCCGCGCAAGCTGGAGATCGTCTCGTGCCCGTCGTGCGGACGCGCGCAGGTCGACGTGTACACCCTCGCGGAGCAGGTCACGGCCGGTCTGGAGGGCATGGAGGTGCCGCTGCGGGTCGCCGTGATGGGCTGCGTGGTGAACGGGCCCGGCGAGGCGCGCGAGGCGGACCTGGGCGTCGCCTCCGGCAACGGCAAGGGGCAGATCTTCGTCAAGGGCAAGGTCGTCAAGACGGTGCCCGAGCACCAGATCGTGGAGACCCTGATCGAAGAGGCCATGCGCATCGCCGAGGAGATGGGCGAGACCGTCGAGGGCGGCGAACCGGTCGTGACGGTCGGCTGAGTCGGGCCGGGAGTCGGCTGAGCGGGTGGCGGACGCGCGGGTAACGCGATCCATCTGGCAGGCTTGACGGCGTGCTGAGGCTGGCTGGCGCGCGTTTGCTGGACGAGCGGGACCTGTCCGAGGTCCTCGCCGTGCTCGCGGCCGACCCGGTGGCGTCCTGCATGGTCGCCGCGCGGGTCGAGGTCGCGGGCCTGGACCCGTGGCGGCTCGGGGGCGAGGTGTGGGCGTACGACCACCGGTCGCTGCGCGGCGGCCGGGTCGACGCGCTGTGCTTCGCCGGTCCGAACCTCATCCCGCTGCGCGGCAACACGACGGCGCTGCGCGGCTTCGCCGACCGGGCCCGCCGCCGCGGCCGCATGTGCTCGTCGCTGGTCGGGCCCGCCGAGCAGGTGCTCGGCCTGTGGGAGGAGCTGGCCCCGGACTGGGGTCCCGCCCGCGAGGTGCGCGCCGACCAGCCGCTGATGGCGTTGGGCGGCAGCCCGTCGCTCGCACCGGACCCGCTGGTGCGGCCCGTCCGGCCGGACGAGCTGGACCGCTACCTGCCCGCCGCGATCGCCATGTTCATCGAGGAGGTCGGCGTCGACCCGTGCGCGGAGGACGGCGGCGCGTCGTACCGGGCGCGGGTGGCCGAGCTGATCGCGGGCGGGCGGGCGTTCGCCCGGTTCGAGGGCGGCGAGGTGGTGTTCAAGGCCGAGATCGGGGCCATGTCGAGGCGGGTCGGCCAGATCCAGGGCGTGTGGGTGCGGCCGGACCGCCGCGGTCGGGGCATCGGCGCGGCCGGCACCGCGGCGGTGGCCGAACGCCTGGTCAAGGGCCTGGGCCGGACCGCTTCGCTGTACGTGAACTCCTACAACGACGTGGCCAAGGCGGCGTACCGCAAGATCGGGTTCTCGCAGGTCGGCCAGTTCGCGACCGTGCTGTTCTGACATCGGTTCCGAGACCGTCGCGCGGAAACGTCGGGGGCACCCGGCATACTCGGCGCCGTGATCGCGCGCAAGGTGGCCCTCTCCGGGGTGGTCCTGCTGCTCGTCAGCGGCTGCGGCCTCTTCTCCTCCCGTCCCGGCCCCGACCAGGTGGCGGGCGACTTCCTGGCCAGGTTCGCCGCGGGTGACGTCGACGGCGCGGCCGGCCTGACCGACGACCCGGGCGGCGCCAAGGACGTGCTGGGCAAGGTCCGCGAGGTGCTCAAGCCGCAGGGCCTGGCCGCCAGGGTCGAGCAGGTGCGCTCGGCGGGCGAGTCGACCACCGCCGACGCCACCGCGCAGCTCGACTGGGACCTCGGGCACGACCACGCGTGGAGCTACCAGGCGAAGTTCGAGCTGCGGCGCGAGGAGGACGACTGGAAGGTGCACTGGTCGCCCTCGGTCGTGCACCCGAAGCTCGCCGTGCAGCAGACGCTGGGCGTGGCCGACATCAAGCCCGCGCTCGCGCCGGTGCTGGACCGGGACGGCACGCCGCTGCTCGCGCCGGAGCAGGTCGTGTCGATCCTGCTCGACCCGAAGCAGGCCGGTGACGTGGCCGCGGTGGCCGCCGCGCTGGCCGCGGCGCTGACGCCGATCGACGCCGCGATCACGCAGCAGTCGATCGTGGACGGGGTGGCGAAGGCGCCCGCCGGGCAGGTCTACCAGGTGGCGGCCCTGCGTGACGCGGACTACCAGACCGTCAAGCCCGCGATCTACGAGCTGCCCGGGGTGCGGTTCACCACCCAGACGAGCCTGCTGCCGCCGTCGCGCGCGTTCGGCTCGCAGGTGCTGCCCGCGATCCGCAAGGCGGTGGAGGAGGAGATCGCCGGGAAGGCCGGGCTGCGCGTCTACACGGTGAACGCGGCCGGTGACGAGGTGGAGACCCTGCACGAGCAGGCGCCGGAGCCGGCGCAGGCGATCTCGACGGCGATGAGCCGGTCCGTGCAGGCGGCGGCGGAGGACGCGCTGGAGCCCGTGCCGCAGGCGGCGATGATGGTCGCGCTGCAGGCGTCGACCGGCGAGGTGCTGGCGGTGGCGCAGAACGGCCCGGCCGACGCGGAGGGCCCGGTGGCGCTGATGGGCCGCTACCCGCCGGGGTCGACGTTCAAGATCGTGACCGCGGCGGCGGCGCTGGCGTCCGGGCAGGCGACGGCGGACACCCCGCTGCCGTGCCCCGGCAAGGCGCTCGTCGACGGGCGGCGGGTCGTGCCGAACGACCACGAGTTCGACAAGGGCACCATCCCGCTGCACTCGGCGTTCGCGTTCTCGTGCAACACGACGTTCGCGCAGCTCGCGGAGGGGATGGCGCCGGACGCGCTGACCAAGGCGGCGGACGGGTTCGGCCTCGGCGTCGACTTCGAGATCCCGGCGATCACCACGATCACCGGCTCGGTGCCTGCCGCCACCGACGTGGTGGAGCGGGCCGAGGACGGGTTCGGCCAGGGCAAGGTGCTGGCGAGCCCGTTCGGCATGGCCGTGGTGGCGGCGACGGCGGCGGCGGGCAGGATGCCGGTCCCGACGCTGCTGAAGGGCCGTGAGACGAAGGTCGACCACACCCCGACCCCGCCGACGCCCGCCGTGCTGGAGCCGGTGCGGGCGATGATGCGGGAGGTCGTCGAGACCGGCACCGCGCCGCAGCTCAAGCCGTACGGCGACGTGCGGGGGAAGACCGGCACGGCGCAGTTCGGGGACGGCACGAACTCGCACGGCTGGTTCGTCGGCTACCGGGGCGACGTGGCCTTCGCGACCCTGATCCTGGGCACGAACAGCTCCGCGCCGGCCGTGGACGCCACCGCCCGCTTCCTGGCCGCGTTGGGCTGAACGGAGCAATGTGCTACCACGTAGCACATGGAATCGATCGGTGTGCGCGAGCTGCGGCAGAACGCGAGCGTGTACCTGCGGCGGGTCGCGGCCGGTGAATCGATCACCGTGACGGATCACGGTGTGCCTGTCGCGGTGCTCGGCCCGCCACCTCGGGACGCGAACCTCCGGGAGCGTCTCAGGGTCAACGGCCGGCTGATCCCGGCCGACGCCGGGCGGAACGTGCTTCTCGAACCGCCCATCGAGTCGGACCTCGACGTGTCGGCAGAGCTGCAGTGGCGGCGAGAGGACCGGTTCTGATCTAGTTCGACTCGTCGGCCCTGGTGAAGCTCGTCCGCGCCGAGGCCGAGAGCGCTGCGCTCCAAGAGTGGCCCGGGTCGCACACCGATCCGGTGGCCGGCAGCGCACTCGCCCGCACCGAGGTGCTCCGCGCGGTCCGGCGCGACCCGACCCGGTTGGCGGACAGGGCACGCGGGGTGTTGTCGGGGGTCGACATGATCCCCATGACGTTCGACCTCCTCGACGAGGCGGGGAACCTGTCCGCGGAGTTGCGCAGCCTGGACGCGATCCACCTCGCATCGGCCTTGCGATTGCGCGGGGACCTCGACGCGTTCGTGGCCTACGACAAGCGACTCCTGACCGCCGCCGACGCGATGGGCCTGCCGATCGCCGCGCCCGGAACGGCCGAGCCGACCGCGTAGGGGACACGTGGCGCATGCCTCATCACGCTGAGCCGTAATCTGGGAGGCATGTCCGTGCGTGCCGTCCTCCAGCCAGGTGTGCTGTCCCCGCGCCGTCCGGTGCCCGCCCAGATCGAGCGGCCCGAGTACGTCGACCGACCTGAACCCAAGCGCAACACCGACCCCTGGGTGCAGCCGCCCGAGGTCGTCGAGGCGATGCGCGTCGCGGGACGGCTCGCGGCGCAGGCGTTGCAGGAGGCGGGCAAGGTGATCGTGCCCGGCGTGACCACCGACGAGATCGACGCGGTCGCGCACGAGTTCCTGTGCGACAACGGCGCGTACCCGTCCACGCTCGGCTACCGCGGTTTCCCGAAGTCCTGCTGCACCTCGCTGAACGAGGTCATCTGCCACGGCATCCCCGACTCGACCGTGGTCGAGGACGGCGACATCGTCAACGTCGACGTCACCGCCTACATCGGCGGCGTGCACGGCGACACGAACGCCACCTTCCTCGCGGGCGACGTGAGCGAGGAGGCCCGCCTCCTGGTCGAGCGCACGCACGAGGCCACCATGCGCGCCATCAAGGCCGTGAAGCCGGGACGGCAGCTCAACGTGGTCGGCCGCGTCATCGAGTCCTACGCCAACCGCTTCGGCTACGGCGTGGTGCGCGACTTCACCGGCCACGGCATCGGCCGCACCTTCCACAGCGGTCTGGTCGTGCTGCACTACGACGCGCCGCACGTGCCCACGGTCATCGAAGAGGGCATGACGTTCACCATCGAGCCGATGATCACCCTAGGCGGCATCGAGCACGACCTGTGGGACGACGGCTGGACGGTCACCACCCGCGACAAGAGCTGGACCGCCCAGTTCGAGCACACGATCGTGGTCACCGCGGACGGCGCGGAGATCCTCACGGTCTGCTGAGCAGCGGCACCAGGGCCGCGGCCACCTCACCGGGTGACGTCACGGCACCCAGGTGGTGGCTGTCCAGCTCCACCACCGGCCAGCCCAGCTCCCGGGCCGCCGCCGCGGCGGTGTCGTAGGCGGGGCTGAGCCGCACGTACGAGCACGGCCCGGTCCACGCCACGGTGGGCCGGGGCTCCTTCAGGAACGCCAGCGGCACCTCGGGGGCCTCCGCCACGATCTCCTCCAGCAGCCGCACGTCGGGCACCATCGCCGACAGCGCCTCGGGCGCGAACCACAGGTCCCAGCGCGGCATCAGCCCGTCGCGCGCGATGGCCTTCAGGTGGGCCATCCGCTCCGGCGGCGCGTCGTCGCGCCAGCTTCGGCCGGGGGTGGGCAGGTCGGCGTCGAGGAACACCAGCCCGCGCACGGGCGTCTCCAGCGCGTCGGCGAACGCGGGCAGCAGCGGTCCGGCGCCGCTGTGCCCGACCAGCACCAGGTCGCCCTCGACCAGCGAGTCCTCCACGGCGTCGGCGAACACCCCGAGCAGCCGCTGGTGGACGGGCGCGGCGTTGACCGTGACGCGCAGGTCGAGCAGCACCACGGGGTGGCCGAGCTCGGCGAGCGCCCCGGCGAGCGGGCGCAGGCTCGCGGGCCCGAGGTAGGGGCTGTGCACCAGGACTGCGGTGGCGGGGACGTCGACCATGCCGTGGATGATGTCAGCCTGGACCGACACCTAGGGGACATTGTGCGCAGTGCGTTGCTGGTGGCAGGCACCACCTCGGACGCCGGGAAGAGCGTGCTGGCGGCCGGTCTGTGCAGGTGGCTCACCCGGCGCGGGGTGAAGACGGCGCCGTTCAAGGCGCAGAACATGTCCAACAACTCGGTCGTGACGCCCGACGGCGGCGAGATCGGCCGGGCGCAGGCGGTGCAGGCCGCGGCGTGCGGGCTGGAGCCGAGCGTGCGGTTCAACCCGGTGCTGCTCAAGCCGGGCGGCGACCGCAGCTCGCAGGTCGTGGTGCTGGGGCGGGCCATGGGCGAGGTGTCCGCGCTGTCCTACCGCAAGCGCAAGGCCGAGCTGTTCGCCACGGTCCTGAGCACGCTGGACGGCCTGCGCGACGACTTCGAGGTGGTGGTCTGCGAGGGCGCGGGGTCGCCCGCCGAGATCAACCTCAGGGCCGACGACATCGCGAACATGGGCTTGGCGCGCGCGGCGGACCTGCCGGTGCTCGTGGTCGGCGACATCGACCGGGGCGGGGTGTTCGCGCACCTGTTCGGCACGCTGGCGCTGCTCGACCCGGCCGACCAGGCGCTGGTGGGCGGGTTCGTGGTGAACAAGTTCCGCGGCGACCCGGCGTTGCTCGAACCCGGCCTGCGGCAGCTCAAGGCCCTGACCGGGCGTCCGGTGCTGGGCGTGCTGCCGTGGCGGGAGGAGCTGTGGCTGGACGCCGAGGATTCGCTGTCCTACGCGGCGGACGGCGTGATCGGCAGGCCGGAGCCGCCGTGCGGCGACCAGTGGCTGCGGGTGGCCGTGGTGCGGTTGCCGCGCATCTCCAACGCCACCGACGTGGAGGCGCTGGCGTGCGAGCCGGGCGTGTCGGTGCGGTTCGTCACCGAGCCGTCCCGGCTGGCCGACGCGGACCTCGTGGTCGTGCCCGGTTCGAAGGCGACGGTGGAGGACCTGCGCTGGCTGCGCGCCACCGGCCTGGCCGACGCGATCGCCGCGCACGACGGGCCGGTGCTCGGCGTCTGCGGCGGGTTCCAGATGCTCGGCCGGACGATCGAGGACGCGGTGGAGTCGCGAGCCGGCCAGGTGGCGGGGCTGGGCCTGCTCGACGTGGACGTGCGGTTCGAGCCGGACAAGACGCTGCGCCGGCCGCACGGCGACGCGTTCGGCGAACCCGTCACGGGCTACGAGATCCACCACGGCGTGGTGACGCGCAACGCCGAGTCCGGGCTGGTCACCCTGCCCGACGGCACGCCGGAGGGCGCGGTGCGCGGCCGGGTCGCCGGCACGCACTGGCACGGGCTGCTGGAGAACGACGGCTTCCGCCGCGCGCTGCTGCGCTGGGCCGCCGGCCACGCGGGCCGGGACGGGTTCACCCCCGCCTCGGACGTCGACTTCGCCGGTCGGCGTGCCGCGCAGCTCGACCTGCTCGGCGACCTGGTCGCCGACCACCTCGACACCGACGCGGTGTGGGCGTTGCTGGAGAAGGGTGCGCCACCCGGACTCCCGGTCATCCCTCCCGCCGGGGCTCCGCCTGTCGCCTGACGCGGTGCGCGCGACCGGCAAGTCGCGCTGTGGTGCCCGTGTCCGGCTCTACGGCGGCGGCGCGGGGGCGGCCCGACCGGCAAGCCGGGCGCGCCTACCCGCGTCGTCCCACCGAGGACAGTGCGGTCGCAGCCGTGCGTGGGGGAACTACCAGGTCCGGAGTGGACGCTCGACTCAGCTCTCCGCGGTCACTCGGAGGGGCATGTGGGAGTAGGCACACACGTCACACCTCCGTCCACGGGTGGTCACACTGTGAAGGTACCGGTGGCGGCCCGGGGGATACGTCGCCCGTTCGGGTCGTCGGCGTTCACGGACGGGGCACGAGCACGGCCCAGTCGGGCTCCGCGGCCTGCTCCACCCACCCGTCCGGCCACTTCCGCCGCACGTCACGGGTCCGCGTCCGGGCTCCGGCGAGCTTGGCCGCGGTGTGCACGCCGAAGTCCGTGCCGCCCTCGAACACCGCGCCCCGGAACACCGAGTCACCGAACCGGACGCGCCGGAAGTCGGCCAGGTCCCGGAAGCACGTGTCGCGGAAGTCCGCGGTGTCGCGGAACTCGGTGCCGCGGAACGCCGCCGGCCCGACGAACGTGGTGCCCGCGAACGACGCCGCCCTGATCCGCGCGTGCGTGAGGGTCGGCTTCACCAGCGTGGCGTGGGACAGGTCGAGCGCGATGTCGGCCCAGAACGCGTCGGGCCGGTCCGGGCGCAGGTGGGCGGCCAGCAGCGCGAGGGCGGTCTGCCGCACCTCCAGCTCCTGGAACCGGTGCGCGTCACGCGGCCCGACCCGCGTCCTGCCCCGCGCCTCCGCCGGCGGCGTGAACGGCATCCGCAGGTAGGCGCAGACCAGGTTCACGATCGTCTGCCGGTGCGCGGGGTTGCCCTGCCCCAGCCGTTCCAGCGCGTACAACCCGGCCAACCGCACCGGCGCCTTGTCGCTGCCCAACTGGTCGGCGGCCTTGCCGTACAACTCGGTGACCCGGCGCTCGGTCGCGTCGTGGTCCTTCTGCACCAGGTCCAACTCCGCGTACCGCTGCCGGCGCGCCGTGAGCAGCAACGCCGCCGCACCACCCGTGCCGAGCACGATGCTGGAGGCGGTGCGGACCACGTCCAACCGCACCCCGTCCCGCGCGTCCCCCGACCCGAGCGTGACCAGCAGCACCACGACGGCCCCCACCGCCACGAGCCCCAACCCGACCGCCCAGAGCACGATCGTCCTGGTCGACAGCACGCGGTGCTCCACGACCTCCAGCCCATCGGACGGCCGACGGGTCGTCAATCACCGATGTGGGCGGTACGAGGGGCAGCAGGCGCGGTGGGCGCAAGCGGTTGGCGGGGCTACGCCGCCGCCGAACCCACCAGCTCCGGTTCCGGCACGCGGCGTTCGCGCCGCTTCAGCGTGGTCGCGGCCATGCCGGTGATCACCAGTGCGCCCGCGCCCAGGCGCACGGCGGTGACGGTCTCGTCGAGCAGCAACCACCCGGACAGCATCCCCGCCACCGGGACCAGCAGCGCGAACGGCACGACGGCGCTCGCCTCGTAGGTCCTCAGCAGCAGGTTCCACAGCCCGAAGCCGAGCAGCGTCGACACCCACGCGATGAACAGGATCGCGCCCACGCCGGTCCAGCTCAGGCTTCCCAGCGCGGCCAGGTCGGCGGCCGGGCCCTCGAACACCAGCGACAGGCCCAGCAGCGGCAGCACGGCGATCGCGCTGACCCAGACGATGAAGTTGATCGGGTCCGGCGGCCGGGCGTAGCGGGTCGCCACGTTGGCCACGCCCCACGCCACGGCGCCGAGGACCACGAGCAGGAACGCCGAGATCGGGCTGCCCACCCCGTAGTCGACCGCGATCACCACGATCCCCGCCGCCGCCACGCCCATGCCGACGAGCTGCACGGGCCGCGGCCGTTCGCGCAGCAGCACGGCCGCGAACAGCACGGTGAAGAACACCTGGCTCTGCAGCACCAACGACGACAGCCCGGCCGGCATCCCGGCCGCCATCCCGACGAACACCAACCCGAACTTGGCCACTCCGAGCGTCAACGCGACCGCGACGACCCACTTCCACGCGACCTTCGGCCGGCCGACGAACCACAGCGCGGGCACGGCGGCGGCCAGGAACCGCAGCGCGGAGAAGAACAACGGCGGGAAGTCGCGCAGGCCCACCTTGATGACGACGAAGTTGACCCCCCAGATGGTGGCGACGAGCACCGCGATCGCGACGTGGCGTGGTTTCACGCCTCCGAGTCTCAGCGCTCGGATCGTTTAGCACCAGCGACGACTCCTGAACTCTTGTGTTTAGAATCGCTACATGTTGGATCTGGGACGCCTGCGGGCCCTGCACGCGGTCGCGCAGCACGGCTCGGTCGGCGCGGCCGCCACGGCGCTGGGCTACACGCCGTCGGCGGTGTCGCAGCAGATCGCCAAGCTGGAACGCGAAACGCGCACCACCCTGCTGGAACGGCGGGGCCGCGGCGTCGTGCTCACCGACGCGGCGCACCTGCTGTCGGCCACGGCCAAGCAGGTGCTCGCGCTGGTCGAGCACGCCGAGGTGGCGTTGGAGGAGCAGCGCGGCGCGGCCGTCGGGCAGTTGAGGGTCGGCGCGTTCGCCACCGCCGCGCGCGGCCTGCTGCCCACGACCGTGGCGCGGCTGGCCGAGCGCCACCCGCAACTGGACCTGCGGCTGGTCGAACTGGACCCGCCGGACTGCCTGGAGGCGGTGGCGCGCGGCGAGCTGGACCTGGCCGTCACCCACGACTGGGTCAACGCGCCGCTGGCCGTGCCGGAGCCGGTGTCGCGGACGCGGCTCGGCGAGGACGTCGCGGACGTGCTGCTGCCGGTCGCGCACCCGTTGGCGCAACGGGAGCACGTGGTGCCGGAGGACCTGGCGGGCGAGCGGTGGATCTGCCAGCCGGAGGGCACGATCTGCCACGACTGGCTGGTGAACACCTTCCGCGGCGCGGGCATGGAACCCGACCTGGCCTACCGGATCGCCGAGTACGAGACGCAGTTGGCGTTGCTGGCCAAGGGGATCGGCGTGGCGCTGCTGCCCCGGCTGGGTCGCGGCGCGTTGCCGGACTCGGTGCGCGCGGTGCCGTTCCGGCCGACGCCGACCCGTCGGGTGTTCGCGGTGTGGCGCACGCAGGCCGGTCGGCGTCCCGCCGTGACGGCCACTCTGACGGCGTTGCGCGACTGTTGGGAGCAACGGGAGACGGCTTGAGGTAACGATCGGGCATCCCGTGGTCACGGCGGGCCGGATTGCGACGACTATCGGGTGTGGGTCGTCGGGGGCAGTCGGGGTTCGGGCCCGCTCAAGCCACTCACCAGGGGGCCTCCTGCGGAAATCCGCCACCGCGGGAGGCCTCCGCCCCGGCCTGAAAGCCCTTACCGACGCCCCGGGTCGCGGTTGCCGAGGCTGTGGAAGAACGCCCGGACGTCCTCGGCGAGCAGCTCGGGCTGCTCCAGCGCCGCGAAGTGCCCGCCCCGGTCGAACTCCGTCCAGCGCGTGATGTTGTTGGTGCGCTCGGCGATCCGCCGCACCGGCAGCATGACCTCGCGCGGGAACACGGCCACCCCGGTGGGCGTGGTCGACGGCGTCACGCGGACCCACGCGTTGCGGGATTCCTTGTACAGCCGGGCGGACGACCCGGCGGTGCCGGTGAACCAGTAGACCGACACGTTGGTCAGCAGCAGGTCGCGGTCCACCGCGCCGTCCGGTCGGCCGGTGGGATCGGTCCACTCCTCGAACTTCTCCGCGATCCACGCGAGCTGGCCGACCGGGGAGTCGTGCAGCCCGTACGCCACCGTGTGCGGCCGGGTGCCCTGGATCTGCGCGTAACCGGACTTCTCCTGGAACGCGTCGATCCCGGCCAGCCGCTCGAAGTCGGCGTCGGTCAGCCCGGACGGGTCGCCGCCGGGGAAGGTGAGCAGCATGGTCAGGTGCACGCCGACGACGTGCTCGGCGTCCACGACACCGAGTTCGCGGGAGATGGCCGAACCCCAGTCGCCGCCCTGCGCGCCGTAGCGGTCGTAGCCCAGGCGGCGCATCAGCTCCGCCCACGTGCGCGCGACGCGCGTGACGTCCCAGCCCTTCTCGCGGGTCGGCCCGGAGAAGCCGAAGCCGGGGATGGACGGGATCACGAGGTGGAAGTCCCGCGACAGCGGCCCGATGACGTCGAGAAACTCCACCACCGAGCCCGGCCAGCCGTGGGTCAGCACGATCGGCAGCGCGTCGGGCCGCGCCGAGCGGACGTGCAGGAAGTGCACTGTCTGGCCGTCGATCGCGGTGGTGAACTGCGGGTGGGCGTTGAGCCTCGCCTCCCAGGCGCGCCAGTCGTAGCGGTGCAGCCAGTGGTCGGCCAGCTCGCGCACGTGCGCCACCGGCACGCCGTAGTCCCAGCCCGCGCCCGGCAGGTCGGCGGGCCAGCGGGTGGCGGCGAGGCGTGCCCGCAGGTCGTCGAGGTCGGCCTGCGGGATCTCGACCCGGAACGGCGTGACGGCCTCGGTCGTGGCTTCCCCTGCGCTCATGACCACGACTGTAGGCATGATCGCGGTCGGCGGGTCAGTCCTTGTGCCGCTCCAGCAGTTCCTCCAGGAAGCCGCCCGCCTCGGCCGTGGCACGGGCCGCGTCACGGTCGCGCACGGCGTCGAGCAAGCCGGCGTGGGACACCTGGTCGTCCTCGTGGTCGGTCTCGACGGTGGCCGTGATGCTGGCCCGCACGGCCTCGGTGAGGCCCTGGTACAGCTCGGCCAGCAGGGTGTTGTGGGAGCACTGGACCAGCAGCACGTGGAACGCGGTGTCGCGCTCGACCAGCCGCGCCCAGTCCTTGGCGGCCAGCGCCTCGTCCCGCTCGGCCAGCAGCTCCTCGAGCTTGCGGACCTCCTCGTCGGTGCGGTGGGTCGCGGCCAGGCGCGCGCCCTCGACCTCCAGCGTGCGGCGCACCTGGAGGACCTCGCGCAGCTCGTTGCCGCACATCCGGCGGACCGCGCCGGACAGCTCGCTGGTCGCGCGGACGAACGTGCCGTCGCCCTGGCGCACCTCCAGCAGCCCGGCGTGGGACAACGCGCGCACCGCCTCCCGCACGGTGTTGCGACCCACGCCCAGGGCGGTGACCAGTTCCGGCTCCGGTGGGATGCGGCGGCCGACCGGCCATTCACCGGCGGTGATCGCTCCCCTCATCTGGTCGATCACCTGGTCGACGAGCCCGGCCCGCCGAGTAGTGGCCAACGGCACAGCGTCATCCTTTCATCCGAACATCCCATGTCTGCGATAGTAGTCCGGTGCCAATCCAGCAGACCCGGCCAGACTGGTCACCGTCGACTGCCCACCTTGCCACCGATGGCGGTGGCGACGCGACGATCGCCGACCATCCTGGCCGCACTGCCACCGGTGTGGTGCGCCGGAACCGCCAAGTTGCCCTGGTCGGCAGCACCCTGTTGGCGATCGGCGTAGCGCTGGCCGCCGCGAACCTCCGCCCGGCCGTCACGAGCCTGGCCTCCGTGCTGGGTGACGTCCGCGCGTCGCTGGGCGTCTCGACCGCTTGGACGAGCCTGCTGACCGCCGTGCCGACGCTGTGCTTCGGGCTCGCCGCGTTCCTCGCGCCGTGGCTGGGCCGACGGCTCGGGATGGCACGGGCGGTCGCGCTGTCGTTGCTGGTGCTGACGGTCGGCCTGGTGCTGCGGGTGGTGGACGGGCCGGCGGCGGTGCTCGGTGGCACGTTCATCGCGTGCGCGGGGATCGCGGTGTGCAACGTGCTGATCCCGGTTGTGGTGAAGGAGTCGTTCCCGGGGCGGGTCGGCCTGGTGACCGGCGTGTACACGGCCGCGCTGGCGGCCGGTGCGGCGGTGGGCGCGGCGTTCACGCCGGGCCTGGAGTCGGCGTTCGGGTCGTGGCGGCTCGCGGTCGGCGCCTGGGCGTTCCTGTCGCTGGCGGCGCTGGTCGTGTGGCTGGCGGGTGCGCGGCACGGGTTGTCCGCGCGGCCGGTGGTGCGGCAGGCGCGGGCGGGGCGGTCGCTGGTCCGCAGCCCGCTGGCGTGGGTGATCACGGTGTTCTTCGGGTTGCAGTCGCTGCTGGCCTACACGGTGATGGGCTGGTTGCCGCAGATCCTGGTGGACGCGGGGGTGGACCGGACGACGGCCGGGTTGCTGCTGGCCATCACGATGGTGCTGGGCGTGCCGGTGAGCCTGGTCGTGCCGCCGTTGGCCGCGCGGTGGGCCGGGCAGTCGTGGCTGGTGCTGGTGCTGGGTGCGCTGTCGGTGCTGGGCGTGCTCGGCCTGGCGCTGGCGCCCGGTGCGGCGCCCGGGTTGTGGGTGGTGCTGATCGGCGTCGGGATGGGCATGTTCCCGCTCGCGCTGGTGATGATCTCGCTGCGCACGTCGTCCGGGGCGGACACGGCGCGGCTGTCGGCGATGGCGCAGAGCATCGGGTACCTGATCTCGGCGGCCGGGCCGTTCGCGTTCGGGGTGCTGCGCGGGGTGACCGGGACCTGGACGGTGTCGATGCTGGTCCTGGTCGGGTCGCTGGTCGTGCTGACGGCGTTGGGGTGGGTCGCGGGTCGGCCGCGGACCGTGTAGCCGCGGACCGTGTGGCTCCGCGGTGCGGGACGTGGCTCCGCGGTGCGGGACGCGGAGCTTCGGGTGTGCGAGGCGTGGCGGATGCCTGGACCCCGTAGGTGATAACGCCTCGACTTGTCGGTGCGATGAGCCGGTTACGGACACGAACGGGAGACCCGGTCGCACGAGGGGTACGACCGGGTCTCCCGTTGACTTCGTGTGCGGCGGTGCGGCCCTGCGCTCAGCGCGTCAGGGGCAGGTTGAGCAGCGCGTTCTCGATCACCTCGGGCATCGCCGGGTGGATCCAGTACTGGCCGCGGGCCATCGTCCCGGCGTCCAGGCCGAAGCTCATCGCCTGGATGACCGGCTGGATCACGCTCGACGCCTGCGGGCCGATCACGTGCGCACCGAGGATCAGGCCGGTGTCCGGGTCCGCCAGGACCTTCGCGAAACCGGTGTCGTCCTCCATCGCCCACCCGTACGCGATCGACGCGTAGGCCTGCGACGCGGCCACGTACCGCACGCCGCGCTCGACGGCCTGCTCCTCGGTCAGCCCGACCGACGCGATCTGCGGCGACGAGAACACGGCGGCCGGCACGAACCGGTGGTCCGAGGAGATCGGCTCGTCCGGGTGCAGCAGGTTGTGCTGCACGACCCGTGCCTCGTGGTTGGCCACGTGCTTGAGCTGGTACTCGGAGCTGATGTCACCCAGCGCGTAGATGCCCTCGACGGACGTGCGCTGGTGCTCGTCCACGACCACGCGACCGTCGGGGTGCAGCTCGACACCGGTGGCGGCCAGGTCGAGCAGGTCCGAGTTCGGCGTGCGGCCGACCGCGACCAGCAGCTCCTCGGACTCCACGACCTCCGCGCCGTCCGGGCCCTCCAGGTGCAGCCGCACCACGCCGTCGACCCGCTCGGCCCGCACCGCCTTGCGCTTGAGCCGCACGTCCCACTTCCGCGACGCGACCTCGGTGAACCGGGCGGCGACCTCGCGGTCCTCGTGGCGCAGGAGCAGGTCGGACCGCCCGACCACGGTCACCGCCACGCCGAACGACGAGAACACGTGCGCGAACTCGGCCGCCACGAAACCGCTGCCCAGGATGGTCAGGCGCGGGGGCAGGGCGTCGAGCCGCATGATCGTGTCGCTGGTGTGGTAGCCGGCGGACTCGAGGTCGGCCACGTCGGGGATCACCGGGCGGCTGCCCGCGGCCAGCACGAACCGGTCCGCGGTGATCACCTCGCCGGTGCCCGTGTCGAGGGTCTTCGGGCCGGTGAACCGGGCCGTGCCCTCGTAGACGGTGACGTTGGCGTTCTCCTCGGCCCGCCAGCGGCGACCACCCTCGGAGATGGGGTCGATGCGGCCGAAGATCCGGTCGCGCACGTCGGTCCACCGCACGCCGTCCAGGTGGGCGTCCACGCCCAGCCGCGCACCCGACGCGGGCGCGGCGGCGACGTCGGCGGTGTGCACGAACATCTTCGTGGGGATGCACCCGACGTTCAGGCACGTGCCGCCGAAGACGCCTTTCTCGACGATCGCGATGTTCCAGCCGGCGAACCGCTCGTCCGCGATGGAGTTGCCGGAACCGGTGCCGATGATGACCAGGTCGAAGTGCCTCACGTCGTGCTGCAACCCGTGACGCGAGGCGCTTGTTCCCGGCGGGGTGGTTCGATCATCAGTGGGCGTAGGTCGGCACCAGGATCGCGCGCCCGAGGGTGTGGAACGCCAGGTTGAAGCCGACCACGGCGGGGGACGCGTCGCCGTCGACGTCCAACTTCTCGACGTCCACCGCGTGCACCACGAAGTAGTAGCGGTGCACCTGGTCGCCGGGCGGCGGGGCCGCGCCGCCGAACGCGCGGGTGCCGAAGTCGCTGCGCACGTGGAACGCGCCGTCGGGCAGCGTGTCGTCCGACGCGCCCGCGCCGGTGTCGAGCGAGGTGACCGAGGCCGGGATGTTCACCACGACCCAGTGCCAGAAGCCCGAGGGGACGGGCGCGTCCGGGTCGAAGCAGGTCACCACGAAGCTCTTGGTCTCCGGCGGGAACCCGCTCCAGCTCAACTGCGGCGAGGTGTTGCCGGCCTCGAACACGTGCTCCTGCGACAGCGGTTGGCCGTCGGACACGTCGGTCGAGCTGACGGTGAACGTCGCCACCTGCGGCAGCAGCGTGTAGGGGTCGGGTGCTACGGGACGTTCGAGGCTCATCGAGTCCTCCACACGTGATCTTGCGGGACAGACCCGGACGACCCTATCGCCGGGCTGTGCGGTGCGCAGAGAGGTGGGAGTGGCGGGGGCGTTGTGACGCGGGGAGCAACCTGAGCGATCCTCTTGGCGTCTCACTCAAGTGAGCGTCGCCTGGATGGGTGACGTCGTTCTAGGGGGAACACGCATGAGACCCAGGGGAGTGGCGGCCCTGGCCGTCGTCGTCGCGGTGGTGAGCGGGTGCTCGTCGCAGCCGCAGGCCCGGCCGGAGCCGGTGACGACGACCACCACGACTACTACTACGGCGGTAACGACGACCACGCCGCCGACAGCCCTTCCAGGGCCCGGTGGGACCACCATTCCCGTGTTCCAGCACCCGTACGCGTTCGGGACGCCTCAACAGCAGGTGCCGGCGACGGTGAACGGCCTGGTGCCGGTGATCCGGCGGATCGAGACCGACCGGCCGTACGTGTTCATCACGATCGACGACGGCGCGGTCCGGCACCCGGCCGCGGCGGAGCTGATGCGCAAGAGCGGGGTCGAGCCGTCGTTGTTCCTCAACTCGAAGCACGTCGACGGCCACGCCGACTACTTCAAGGGGTTCGAGGGCCTGGCGAAGGTGCACGCGCACACCGCGAACCACCCGGACCTGACGGGAACGTCGTACGACTTCCAGCGCCAGGAGATCTGCAGCAACGCGGAGCTGCTCCGCACGCAGCTCGGAGCGCGGCCGAAGCTGTTCCGACCGCCGTTCGGCAACTTCGACACCACGACCCGGCGTGCGGCGGCGGACTGCGGGTTCACCGCGCTGATCATGTGGACGGCGGCGGTCAACGACGGGGTGGTGCAGTTCCAGGCGGGCGGACGGCTCAACGCGGGCGACATCGTGCTCATGCACTTCCGGCAGACGTTCGTGGAGGACTTCCTGGCGTTCCTGGAGCGCTGCAAGCTCGACGGCCTCACGCCGGTGGTGCTGGACGACTTCCTCGCGGAGCCCAAGGCAACCGTGTGACGTGTGACACGTCCATATGGGTGTACCGGCAGTGAGCCGGACGTACCTGTGGAGGGTCGTCATGAACAGTCGCCTCAGAAAACTCGCAGTGCTCGGATCGAGCTTGGTCGCGGTCACGGTCGCGGTCGGAGTCGTCAGCGTGGTTCCGGCCGCGTCCGCGACGACGACGCAGATGCAGGGGCAGACGCAGATGCAGGCGCAGACGCCCGTGTTGACCGGTATCCGTACCGGCAGACACGTCGACTTCGACCGCGTCGTGCTCGACCTCGACGGGTCCCGGCCGGAGTTCTTCGTCCGGTCCGTGGACCGGCTCCACTACGACGGGTCCGGCAACCCGGTCCCGCTGCCGGGCGCGTACTTCCTGGAAGTGCGGCTCGCGCCGGCCGCCGCGCACGACGACAACGGCAACCCCACCTACACCGGTCCCCAGCAGTTCGACACGCCGGCGTTGACGAACGTCCAGGCGGTCGCGATCACCGGTGACTTCGAGGCCAACCTGACCGTCGGCCTCGGGATGCGGCGCGACTCGTGGCACCGGGTGTTCCTGCTCGACTCGCCCACCCGGGTGGTCATCGACATCGGCCGGTGAGGTCGAGGTCGGGGTCGAGGTGGTGCGGTTTGACGTGTGGTGAAGTCGCGGTGAACTCGCGACGATGAGCCGGTTCTCGGTCGGTGCGCCGACCGAGAATTCGGTGTGCACGTGCTGCGGTCCGCGTTGGACTTCCTGGGCGGTCCCGGTCCGGTGCTGCTCGCGATCGGGCTGCTGTTCGCGACGCCGAGCATCGACCGGCTCTTCGTGCGCCGCAAGAGGCTCGGGTTCCGGGTGCTCTACAACTCCAAGATCGGCCTGGGTCCGGAGCAGTTGCACGACGGGACGGATCCGAACTCGCCGCAGTTGCGCGAGCTGGTCCGGGTGCTGGACCGGATGAGCATCGTGGTGATCCGCGTCCGCAACACGGGCAGCTACGACATCGACGCCGAGGACTTCGACAAGCCGCTGACGTTCACCTTCGGCGACCGCGTGGTGTGGAACGCGAGGGTGTCCGAGGCCGGGTCCGAGGAGATGAAGGCCGAGATCCGGCGAAGCCTGCAGTTCTTCGGTTCTGAAGGGGGTTCCGAGGGCAGCGGCTCTGAGGCGAGCGGCTCCGAGGGGAACGGCTCTGAGGGCAGCGGTTCTGGGCGGAGTCCGGCGAAGGCGTCGTTGCCGACGGTGCGGGAGCGGATGGCGCAGCGGGTCGCCAGGTGGGGCGGGCTGGTGGTGCCGGCGGACCCGCCGGGTGAGCCGGTGTGGCACGGCGTGCGGCTGGAGAAGCTGGTGCTGCGGCGCAAGCAGAAGTTCAAGCTGCTGGTGGTGCTGCGCGAGCCGGACGGCAACCGCGATGGCGAGCTGGGCAAGGACGTGAAGGTCGTCGGCAGCCTCGGCGGCACGGGGATCGTGCACGACGAGCGCCCGAAGCGGCTGATCACCCTGGCCAGGCTGACCGGCGGTCTGGCGGCGTTGCTCGCGGCGGTGCTGGTGCTGGTGCTGGCGTGGCCGCCGGGTTCGACGGACGCCACGGTGGCGTGCGCGTCGGGGAAGGTGCGGGTGGAGGGGTCGAGCGTGTTCATGCCGACCATGGCCGCCATCGCCGACCAGTACGAGCGGGCCTGCCCCGGAGCGGAGATCACCACGACCGCGACGGGCAGCATCCAGGGCGTGCGCGAGGTGGCGGGCGGGGTGGGGGGTCAGGAGGGGGTGGTGGCGCTGTCGGACGGCAAGCAGGAGGTGCAGGGCGTGTTCGCCCAGCAGCTGGCCATCGTGGTCTACCACGTGGTGGTGCACGGCTCGGTCGGGCTCGACACCATCACGGTGGAGCAGTTGCGCGGGATCTACGCGGGTGTCTACACGGACTGGAGCCAGCTGCGGGGTGGTTCGCCGTTGCCGATCCGGATCGTGGGGCGGGGTGGTGAGTCGGGGACGCGGGAACTGTTCGAGCGGCGGGTGCTGGGTGCGAGCGAGAGTGCGTTGTCGTCCAACGACTGCCGGGTGAAGGACCGTGCGCCGGATGCCCCGGTGATCCGGTGCGAGCGGGACGAGAACGCCGATGTGGTGCGGGAGATCGGCGCGGTCGAAGGTGCGATCGGGTACGCGGACGCGCCTTCGGTGGCGGAGGCGCGCAAGACGAACGCGTTGACCGCGTTGTCGTTGGACGGGAAGGTGTTCGACGCGGCGGCGGGGGTGGAGGCGGGTTACCCGTTCTGGACCGTGGAGTACCTGTACACGCGGTCGGAGCCGGCGGCTGGGTCGTTGGTGGGGCGGTTCATGGCTTACGTGCGGGAGCACGATGGCGCTCGGGTGCGGATGAAGGATGCGGGGTATCTGCCGTGTTTGACGGCGGACGGGGTGCCGTTGGATTTGTGCAATTTGAGGTGAAGGTGGGCGGGGGTGGGGTGGGGGTAGGCGGTGGTGCAGGCCGGCTCGATTCGACATGGGGCCCTTAGGGGCACCCCAGGCAGGCCGAAGCCGGGCAGGCCTGGCGGATAAAGCGCCCGCCAAGCCTGCCCGGCTTCGTCCAGCCTATGGCACCCGAACCCATGTCAAATCGGGCCTCGGTGGGTCCGTGCGGGTCCGTTGTGGGTGGTTCAGGCTGCTGCGGTGGTTGTGGTGGAAGTCGGTTCCAACGCCAGGTCGAGTACTTCGCGGACGTCGGATACGAGGTGGATGGTGAGTTCTGTCCGGACGGAGTCCGGGACGTCGTCCAGGTCGGGTTCGTTGCGTTGGGGCAGGAGCACGGTGGTGATTCCGGCGCGGTGGGCGGCGAGGAGTTTTTGCTTGACGCCGCCGATGGGGAGGACGCGGCCCGTCAGGGAGACCTCGCCGGTCATGGCGACGTCGGAGCGGACCGGGCGGCCGGAGAGCAGGGAGGCCAGGGCCGTGGTCATGGTGACGCCGGCGGAGGGGCCGTCCTTCGGGACCGCGCCGGCGGGGACGTGGATGTGGACGCCGCGGTCGGCAAGGGCTTCGGCGCGGTCGTCGTTGGAGCGCAGGTAGGAGAGGGCGATCTGGGCCGATTCCTTCATCACGTCGCCGAGTTGGCCGGTCAGGGTGACGCCGGAGGCACCTGTTTCGGCGGGGGCCAGGGAGGCCTCGACGAAGAGGACGTCGCCGCCCGCTCCGGTGACGGCCAGTCCGGTCGCGACGCCGGGGACGGCGGTGCGTTCGGCCGATTCCGGGGTGTGCTTGGGGGAGCCGAGGTAGGTGCGGAGGTCGGGGACGTCGACGGTGACCGGGAGTTCGGTCTGGTCCAGGGCGACGCGTGCGGTGACCTTGCGGAGGATGCGGGCGAGGGAGCGTTCCAGTTGGCGGACACCTGCCTCGCGGGTGTACTCGCCTGCCAGTTTGCGCAGGGACGGTTCGGTGATCGTGACGTCCTCGGTGGTGAGGCCGGCACGTTCGACCTGGCGCGGCAGGAGGTGGTCGCGAGCGATGGTGACCTTCTCGTCCTCCGTGTAGCCGTCGAGCTGGACCAGTTCCATGCGGTCGAGCAGGGGGCCTGGGATGGATTCCAGGACGTTGGCGGTCGCCAGGAAGACGACGTCGGACAGGTCCAGTTCGACCTCGAGGTAGTGGTCGCGGAACGTGTGGTTCTGGGCCGGGTCCAGGACTTCGAGGAGCGCGGCGGTGGGGTCGCCCCGGTAGTCGGCGCCCACCTTGTCGATCTCGTCGAGGAGGACGACCGGGTTCATCGAGCCGGCTTCGGAGATGGCGCGGACGATGCGGCCCGGCAGTGCGCCGACGTAGGTGCGGCGGTGGCCTCGGATCTCGGCTTCGTCGCGGACGCCGCCGAGGGCGACGCGGACGAACTTGCGGCCCATGGCGCGGGCCACGGATTCGCCGAGGGAGGTCTTGCCGACGCCGGGAGGCCCGACGAGGGCCAGGACCGCGCCGGAACGGCGGCCGCCCACGACGCCCAGGCCTCGGTCGGCACGGCGGCGGCGGACGGCGAGGTACTCGGTGATGCGCTCCTTCACGTCGTCCAGGCCCGCGTGGTCGGCGTCGAGGACGGCGCGGGCGCCCGAGATGTCGTAGGCGTCCTCGGTGCGCTCGTTCCACGGCATGTCCAGCACGGTGTCCAGCCAGGTGCGGATCCAGCCGACCTCGGGTGACTGCTCGGCCGTGCGTTCCAGCTTGTCGACCTCGGCGAGGGCGGCCTTGCGGACGTTGTCGGGCAGGTCCGCGCCTTCGACGCGGGCGCGGTAGTCCTGCTCCTCGGTGGCGGGCTTGCCGTCGAGCTCGGCCAGTTCCTTGCGGATCGCGGCCAGTTGCTGGCGGAGCAGGAACTCGCGCTGCTGCTTCTCGACGCCTTCCTTGACGTCCTTGCGGATCGTCTCGGCCACGTCGAGCTCGGTCAGGTACTCGCGGCCCCACTCCAGGAGCTTCTCGAGCCGTTCGGTGACGTCGCTGGTCTCCAGCAGCCAGACCTTCTGCTCGTCGGTCAGGTAGGACGCGTAGCCGGCCAGGTCGGCCAGGGCGGACGGGTCGTCCACCTGCTGCACCGAGTCGACCACCTGCCAGGCGCCGCGCTGCTGGAGGATCGTGGTGACCAGCGCGCGGTACTCGCGGGCCAGTTCGCGGGTGTGGTCGTCGACCGGTGGTTCGTCGGCGATGGTGGCCTCGACCCACAGCGCCGCGCCGGGGCCCGTGGTGCCCGTGCCGATCCGGACCCGCTCCGTGCCGCGCACGACGGCCGCGCGTTCGCCGCCGGAGAGCCTGCCGACCTGCTCGATCAGCGCCAGCGTGCCCACCTTCGCGTACTTGCCGTCCAGCCGGGGCACCAGCAGGACCTTCGACTGGCCGCCCGCGGCCGTCGCGGCTTCGATCGCGGCGCGGGCCTCGGCGGTGGCGTCCGAGCCGCTGATCCGGATCGGCACGACCATGCCCGGCAGCACGACCACGTCGTCCAGCGGCAGCACCGGCAACGCCAACGTCTCGCCCATGATCCCTCCAAAGTTGAGTCTGACTGGCTCAACCAAGATGAGCCCAGGATTGTTTCCGGTAGGTGTTCGCCCTGAGCGAGCGGCCGTTCGGGGGTTGTGCCTCGTCGGTGACGCCGGAACGATCACGCCGTCGACGCGAGGAGATGCGCATGGAGCAGGCGAGCTGGGTCCCGTCCTCGGTGGACCTGGACCGGCCGAGCGCGGCCCGGATGTACGACTACTTCCTGGGCGGGTCGCACAACTTCGCGGTCGACCGGGAAGCGGCCAAGTCGGTCGAGCAGATCTTCCCCGGCATGTCCGGCGCGGCCCGGGCGAACCGGTCGTTCCTGCGGCGGGCGGTGCGGTACCTGTTGTCGCAGGGCATCGACCAGTTCCTCGACCTGGGGTCGGGCATCCCGACTGTCGGTAACGTGCACGAGATCGCCCAGCAGACCAACCCGGCGGCACGGGTGGTGTACGTCGACGTCGAGCCGGTGGCCGTGGCGCACAGCACGGCGCTGCTGGCGGACAACCCGCTGGCCAGTGCGATCCAGGCCGACCTGCGCGATCCGGAGTCGGTGCTGGGCAGCGACGAGGTGCGCACGATGCTGGACTTCGACCGGCCGATAGGGCTGCTGATGGCCGCCGTGCTGCACTTCGTGCCCGACGCGGACGAGCCGCAGGAGGCGGTCGCCCGCTACCGGTCGGTGCTGGCGCCCGGCAGCTACGTGGCGATCTCGCACGCGAGCTGGGACGGCGTGTCGCAGGAGGCGCGGGAGAGCGGCGAGCAGGTCAACGCGATCTACCGCCGCACGGACAGCCCGCTGGTGCTGCGGTCGGGCGCCGAGGTGGCCGCGTTCTTCACCGGGCTGGAGGTCGTGGAGCCCGGCGTGGTGCCGTTGAGCGAGTGGCACCCGGATTCGGATGACGCCTACATCAACGCCTACGCGGGCGTCGGGCGGAAGGTCTAGCGGAGCGCCTCGATCGCGAGCCTGGCCGCCGTGCCGATGACCGCGTCGGCCGGGGGCAGGGTGAACGCGGTGCTCGCGCTGCGGGTGAAGACCGCCACCGCGTAACGGCCGCCGTCCGGGTACTCGACCACGCCGATCTCGTTGCGGACGGTCGGCAGGGTGCCCGTCTTGCCGGCCACCCGGACGTCGTCGAACGGGAAGCCGGACGCCAGGCGGTGCGGCCAGACCTGCAGGGACATGGCGCGGCGGATCGGCGCGCAGTCTTCGTGCGCCCACACGTGCCGCAGCAGCGTGGTCAGGTCGCGCGCGGTCCCGCGGTTGGTGTGGGCGGGGTCGAGGGCGCGCAGCCGGGACAGGACGACGGGGTCGGCGAGGGCGGCCGGCAGCTCGTCCGGGGCGGCGTCCTCGACCATGGTGCGCGTGGAGTCCCTGGCCCGGTGGACGACCGCGGTGTGCTCGAGGTGCAGGTCGGCGAGGGTGCGGTTGACGGCGTCGAGGCCGATCAGGTCGGCCAGGGCGTCCGCGGCGGCGTTGTCGGAGACCGTGATCGCCAGGTAGGCCAGGTCGCGCAGGGACGCGGTGACCGGGTCGAGCATGCCTCCCACGCCGGTCGGGCCGGTGCTGCGGTCGTGGTCCAGGGTGATGCGGCGGGTCAGGTCGTGGGCGCTGTGGTGCAGGGCGACGAGCAGCGGGACCTTGAAGACGCTGGCGAGGACCACCGGGTCGTCGGCGCCGACCGAGAGCTCGCGGTCGGGGCGGTCCAGGTCGACGGCGTGGAGCTTGCCCGTGACGCCGGCGTCGGCGAACGCGGCCCGGACCCGTGCGGCGGTCATGACAGGTACTCCGCGGCCGGCCGGGGGTAGCGGGGGAGCGTGCCCTCGGCGTGGCGCATCCCCTGCGCGGTGAGGACTTCGGTGACGGCGTCGGCGAACGCGGTGACGGCCGGGGTCTGCCGGCCGCGCGGCCAGGCCGCGGACGTCCGCCAGACCAGCGGTGTGCCGCGCAACGGCCGCCAGACCGCGTCCGGCGGGGGCGCGACGCCGTCGTGCAACGCCACCGCGCCGCCCGCGAGGACCAGACCGAGCGCGAACTCCGGGTTGCCCGCCTGGTGGACCGCGGTGGGCGTGTAGCCGTGGCGGGCGCACGTGGTCAGCAGCTCGTCGTGCAGCGCGGGCGCGGTGGCGCGGGGGAACAGCACCAGCGCCAGGCCGTCGAGGTCGGCGAGCCGGACGTCCCGGTCACGGGTCAGCGGGTGGTCGCGGGGCAGCAGCACGCCCAGCGGACTGGTCAGCACCGGTCCGAGCGTGAGCCACGAGACGTCGAACGGGAAGCGCAGCACGCCGACGTCCAGGCTCCGGTCGGCCAGCGCGCGCAGCTGCTCGGCGGTGCCGATCTCGCGCAGCCTGAGCTCGACGGGGCTGCGCAGCCGGAACGCGGGCAGCAGCGCGGCCACCGCCCGTCCGCCCAGGTCCGGTGGCACGCCGGCGCGCAAGGACCCGGCCTCGCCGTGGCGGAACCGGCCGGCCAGCGCGCGGAGCCGGTCCTCGCCCGCCAGCAGGCCGCGGGCCTCGGCGAGGATCTGGCGGCCCGCGTCGGTGAGCGCGACGTGCCGGGCGTCGCGGTCGAACAGGCGGACGCCGAGCTCGCGCTCCAGGCGCTGGATGCTCTGCGACAGCGGCGGCTGGGACATGTGCAGGCGGGCCGCGGCACGGCCGAAGTGCAGCTCCTCGGCCACCGCCAGGAAGTACCGCAGGTGCCGCAGGAGGTCCACGAGCAGCGATGATAGTGGTTTCGATATCGCAAGGGTGGTGATATCGGACTTGGACACGTGCGGTCGGTCGCTGGTCTTGTCGGTGGTATGTGCGTGAGCAGACGACAGGTGTTGATCGGTTCGGCGGCCGTCGCGGTGGCGGGCGCGGGGGGCGTGCCGGGGGTGGCGTTCGCGTCGGGGCGCAGCGGGGTGAGTCTGCGCTGGCTGGGCGTCGCCGGGTGGGAGTTGCTGTTCGACGGCCGGCGGGTGCTGGTCGACCCGTACCTGAGCCGGTTGCCGGTGTTCGGCCAGGACGGCAAGGTCATCGCCGACTACCCGTTGGCGGTGCGCGAGGAGCTCGTCGACCGGCACCTCGGGGAGAAGCCGGAGCTGGTGCTGGCCACGCACGGGCACTACGACCACCTGCTGGAGATCCCGTACGTGGTGCGCGAGCACGGTTCGCGGGTGATCGGCACCGAGACCCACCGGCACCTGCTGACGGCGCAGGGGGTGCCGGGGGACGACGTGATCGTGGCGTCCGGCGGCGAGCACCTGGACTTCCACGGCTTCACCGTCCAGGTGATCCGCAGCCTGCACAGCCAGTTCGGCTCGTACGGGTACTTCGCGCCGGGCACCCTGACCGCGCCGCCGCCGCGGCCCGCCACGATCAGCGATCTGGTGGAAGGCGGTTCGCTGGCCTACCTGGTGACGGTGGGGGACTTCTCGGTGCTGTTCCTCTCGGGCACGGCCAACTACGTCGAGCGGGAGGTCCAAGGGCTGCGGCCGGACGTCCTCGTGCTCGGCATGAGCGGCCACGCCAACGTCTACGACTACACCGCGCGGGCGTTGCGGGCGACCCGGCCCAAGCTGCTCGTCCCGAGCCACCACGACGACATGGTGACGCAGTTGGACGACCCCGCCCTGCCGCCGCGCGGCAACCCGGCGGCGGCGGCCGAGCTGGCCGAGACGGCCCGGCGGATCGGCCTGGCCGCCCGCGTGCTCGACCCGGAGATCCTGCGCTGGTACGAGCTGTAGGTCAGAGCAGCCCGGCGCGGGCGGCGGCCAGGGCGGCGCGGGCGGAGCGTTCGGCGATGGCGCGGTCGACCGGCTCGCCGGTGATGAAGACCCGGTAGTACAGCGGGGCGCAGGTGAGGCGGATCAGCTCGACCGGGTCGGTGTGCGGTGGCAGTTCGCCGCGCTCGACGGCGCGCGTGACGACCTCGGCCGCTCGGGCGTGCCGGGCGGCGTAGAAGTCGCGCTTCGCGTCGAGGGCGCGGTCGGACTGGAGGGCGGCGACGACGATCGCGACCGGCACGGGGCGTCGGGCGGGGTCGGCGAAGGTGTCGGCGACCTCGGTGGCGATGGCGATCAGGTCGCCCTCGACCGTGCCGGTGTCGGGGACCTGCCACTCCGCCTCCCTGGTGTGGTCGAGGGCGTCGGCGACGAGCACGTCGACCGTGCCCCAGCGGCGGTACACGGTGGTCTTGTGCACGCCGGCGCGGTCGGCGACGTTCTCCACCGTCGTGCCGCCGTAGCCGCGTTCGGTCAGCTCCGCGTGCACGGCTCGGAGGACGGCGTCGCGCACGCGGGCCGAGCGGCCGCCAGGTCGGGAAGTCACAATGCAACTCCAGTTGCGTTAGTGGGTCGGCCGTGCCACTCTAACGCAACACGAGTCGCGTTAGGAGCCGTCACCTGTGATCCCCGACCCCACCGTCCTCCACCCGCTGCCGCACGCCGACCGCGTCGTCCAGCTCAAGCCGTTGGTGACGTCGCCGACGATCGAGGTCGGCGAGTACACGTACTACGACGACCCGGAGCACGCGCTGGAGTTCGAGACCCGCAACGTGCTCTACGGGTACGGCGCGGAGAAGCTGGTCATCGGCAGGTTCTGCGCGCTGGCCACCGGCACGAGGTTCATCATGGCCGGCGCGAACCACCTCACCACCGGTGTGTCCACGTTCCCGTTCACGATCTTCGGCGGCACGTGGGCCGACCGGACGCTGGACCTGATCACCGGCATGGAGACCCGTGGTGACACGGTCGTCGGCAACGACGTCTGGTTCGGCTACGACTCGATCGTCATGCCCGGCGTGACGATCGGTGACGGCGCGATCATCGCCACGGGGGCCGTGGTGACGTCGGACGGGCCGCCTTACACGGTGGTGGGCGGCAACCCGGCGCGGCCGGTGAAGCAGCGGTTCCCCGACGAGGACGTGGCCCGGCTGTTGCGCGCCCAGTGGTGGGACTGGCCGATCGAGCTGGTCACCGAGCACGTCCGCACGATCATGTCCGGCACGCCGGCGGAGATCGAGCACATCGCCCGGACGCGGGCGAACAACCGATCGGACTAGCGCCACGCCGGACGGCGGCGGGAGATCATGGTGGCCGGGAGGTTCGCCATGGCCGAGGACTTCAACCGGTACTGCGACCTGACCATGCGGGGTGGGACGGCCAGTGGCGTCGTCTACCCGTGGGCGGTCGTGGAGTTGGCCGGGCACTACCGGTTCCGGTCGTTGGGCGGCGCGTCGGCCGGTGCGATCGGGGCCGCGTTCACCGCCGCCGCCGAGAAGGGCCGGGACCAGGACGGCTTCCGCAAGCTCAAGGAGGTCGTGGACTGGTTCGCCGCGCCCGGCTGGCGGCTGGCCCAGCTGTTCCAGCCCAGCGAGCACACCCGCAAGCTGTACCGGATCGTGGCGGCCTCCATGCAGCGCCGCGACTCCACCGGGCGCAGCCCCCTCACGTGCCTGTTGCTGGCCCTGATCAGCGCTATCGGGTGGCGGTCGCGGGTGTTCCTCGGGGTGGCGCTGGCGCTGTGGCTCGTCGGGCCCAGCCTGTGGTTTCACTCGGTCGGATGGGGTGCGACGCCGACGTGGGTGCTGGTCGGCCTGACCGTCGTGGTGCTCGTCGGCGTGCCGGGGATCGTGCTGAGGGTCCTGCCGAAGGGGCGGGACGCGTGGCTGCGCCGCATCGGCACCGGGCTGCTCCTGGTGCTCCCGCTGGTGCCGGTCGCGCTGGGCACCCGGTGGACGGCGCCGAGCCTGGCGAGCGCGGCCACCGCGGCGGTCTGGTGGCTGGTGCTCGGGTTCGCGTTCGTCAGCGCGGTCGCGGTCACCTACGGCCTGGGCGCCAAGCGGTTCCTCGACCGGATGGCCACCACCGTCCACTTCGGACTCGTGCCGGGCACCGGGGCGTTCCGGCCGAACTTCTGGGACCGGCGCTGCGGCGTGCCCGCGTCGACCGGCGTGCCGCCGCTGAGCGACTGGATCGCCGACCTGCTGGACGACCTGTCCGGCACGACCGACCTGACGTTCGCCGACCTCACCACGAACCTGGTGCTGATGACGACGGACCTGTCCGAGGGCCGCCCGTACCGCCTGCCGTTCACCGAGCCGCGCGCCGAGTGGCTGTTCTGCGCCACGTGCCTGAACACCGTGCTGCCGCGGCGGACCGTGGACAAGCTCGGCCGTGACGCCACGGCGCACCGCTGCCCGCTGCACCCGGCCGAGGCCGTCAACGTGCTGCCGGAGAACCTGCCGGTCGCGCTGGCCGTGCGGATGAGCATGCCGCTGCCGGGCCTGATCGCCGCCGTGCCGCTGGTGCGCGCCGAGCCGGAACCGCGCGTGCACTGGTTCTCCGACGGCGGCATCACGAGCAACTTCCCGATCCACTTCTTCGACAACCTGCTGCCCCGCTGGCCGACGTTCGGCCTGAGCCTGCAGCCCTACCCGCCGGGCGACGACCGGGACGTGTGGCTGCCCGAGCAGGACGCGTCCACGGACGGCACGCCGTGGCGCGGCATCGGCCTGGTGCAGCACTTCGCGTCGGCGATCCTCAACACCATGCTGGACTGGCGCGACACCATGCAGTCCGCCCTGCCGGGCTACCGCGGCCGGATCGCGCACGTGCGGATCGGCGCGCTGGAAGGCGGCACGAACCTCTTCATGCGCCCGGAGACGATCCGCGCCCTGGCCGAGCGCGGCGCGGAGGCAGGCCGGCTGCTGCGCACCAGGTTCACCGAGGACGACGCCACCAAGACCGACCGCTACCGCTGGATCCGGATGCGACTGGCCATGCGCGAGTACCGGCAACTGGCCGAGCAGTCCACGGATCGCGCCGACCTGTACCGCCACCTCACCGCGCGTTACCGGATCCCGGAGGACCTGCACGCCTGGTTCGACGTCCCACCGACCGGCACGGACCCGAACGCGCGCGAGATCGGCCTGACCCTGGACGCCCTGGGCACCGTGCCCCGCGGCCCGTTCGACGGCGAGCCACCGATCGACCCGGACCTGCGCCTGACCCCACCGGAGTGAGCGCCGGGGCCCCGAAATTGTCAGACCTGGCCGGCAGAATAAAAGCAGGGGTCCCCTGGGGGAGGACGCCTGCGAAGCATGCCGGCCGGTGGGCTCAAGCCTCGCCGGCGGTCCACGCCGACATCACCTCGACGTGGCGCAGGCCGCCCGACTCGCTGATGTGGCGGAACCACGCGGCGCACTCCGGCACCGAGTAGACCTCCCGCGCGGCCTCCTCGGCCTCGGCCCGGCTGCGCCACAGCACGACGTCCAGCCACCCGCCGTCGTCCTCCTTGGTCAGGTAGGCGGCCAGGCAGGCGGGGAAGCGGCGGCGCAGCGCGGCCACCATGGCGGGACGCTCGGCGAGCAGCGGACCCTCCGCCCCCTCGCGGATCCGGAAGCGGGCGAGTTCGATCGTCGTCACGGCACCGCACGATAGCCGGCGCCACCGACGACCTCAGATCTCGTCGAGGAACTCGTCCACCTCGGCCAGCGCACGCCGCCGCACCGGCTCGGCCGACAGGAACAGGTCGTGCATCCCGCCCTCCACCGGCACGATCCGCACCTGCCCGCCGATCTTCGGCCCCCACTGCCGCATGTGCTCCACGTCCAGCACGGTGTCCGCCGTCATCGCCTCGGGCGTCCACCGCTTCGCGTGCAGGTGGCTGCGACCCGACCGCAGCAGCAGCACGGGCACGCGCACGTCCAGCCCCCGGTGCAGCCGGGCGTGACCGCGGCGGATCGCCCGCAGCCACCCCGCGTGCACCGGGAACGCCTCGATCGGCTTCCACGCCGTGTCGAAGTCCCACTCGCCGTGGTGGTCGCGGTGGATGCTCTCGCCGTACACCGGGCCCATGCCGGGCTTGAGCACCAGCCTCGGCGCGATGCGGCCGACACCCCGGATCAACGCCGTGCCGACCGTCCGCAGCAGCCACGGCTCGGCCAGGTCCAGCCAAGGGCTGTTGAGCACCAACGCGTCCAGCACGTCGTCCGACCGCCGCTCGTGCGCCCACAGGCTCGTGATCAGCCCGCCGGTCGAGTGGCCCATCACCACGAGGTGCCGGTGGCCGTCCTCCTCGCGGATCACCCGCGCCGCGGCGTCGATCTCCTCGAAGTGCTCGGCCAGGTCGGTCACGAAGTTCGCCACCTGCCCCGGCCGCAGCGACCGCCCGTACGCGCGCAGGTCGAGGGCGTAGAAGTCGAAGCCGCGCACGGTGAAGTGCTCGGCGACGTGCCGCTGGAAGAAGTAGTCCGCGAAGCCGTGCACGTACAGCACCGCGCCCCGGGTGGCCGGCCGCGCGCGGCGGCGGACCAGGGTCGCGGTCGTGTCACCGCCGCCCAGGGGCAGCGCACGGGTCTCGTAGTCGGCGCCGAGCACGTCTGCGTTCACCCGGTCAGTGTGCACGCCGATTCCGCCGATCGGGGACAGGCGGGTCGCGGGTCGTGGCACTGTGGGGGTCATGAGCAGCGAGGAGATCGAACGGTCGAGCGCACGGGTGCGGTTCCCGGGCATCAGCCCGCGGGCGTACGAGCACCCGGTCGACCGGGGGGCGTTGGCGGTCTTGCGCGCGGTGCCGGGCATCGGCCCGGTGCTGCAGGCGGTGGCGGGTGCGTTCACCGAACGCGGCGAGCGGTTGGGCTACCTGGCGTCGAGCATCCGGGTGGGCCCCAAGCAGTACCCGGAGCTGGACCGGCTCCGGCGGGAAGCGGCGGCGACGCTGGACGTCGACCCGGTGCCGGAGCTGTTCGTCAAGCGCGACCCGGTGCCCAACGCGATGACGCTGGGCATCGACAAGCCGTTCATCGTCCTCACCACGGGCCTGATCGAGCTGCTGGACACCGAGGGGCTGCGGTTCGCCATCGGGCACGAGATGGGCCACGTGCTGTCCGGGCACGCGCTGTACCAGACGATCCTGCAACGGCTGATGCAGCTGCAGCACGGCCTGGGCTGGATGCCGGGCGGCTACTGGGCGATCACCGCGATCATCGCCGCGCTGCGCGAGTGGTACCGCAAGACCGAGCTGTCCTGCGACCGCGCGGGCCTGCTGTGCGGGCAGGACCCGGCCGCCGCGCTGCGCGTGCACGTGGCCATGGCGGGCGGCATGGACCTCTCCCAGGTCGACACGGCCGAGTTCCTCAAGCAGGCCAAGGAGTACGAGCAGGTCGAGGACGTGCGCGACAGCGTGCTCAAGCTGATCCGCACCTGGCCGCTGACCCACCCGATGGCCGTGGTCCGCGCCGCGGAGCTGCAGAAGTGGGCGGCGGGCGAGGAGTACCGGTCCATCCTGACCGGCGCGTACCAGCGGCGCGAGGACGACCGGCCGACGAGCTCGTTCACCGAGGACATCAAGTCGGCGGCCCGGTCCTACAAGGAATCGGCGGCCCAGTCCGAGGACCCGCTGATGAAGGTGTTCAACGAGGTCGGCGACGTGCTGGTCGGCGCGGCGGGCAAGGTGCGCGGCAAGTTCACCGGAGCGGACTAGTCCGCTTGGCCCAGCAGGATCCGCTGTTCTGGCTAACCTCCTCCTGACGCCTTTGATCAGGAGGAGGGGCCGATGCGGCTCGCCGCGTTGTTGATGACGTTGTTGATGGCTCTCGCGGGCACCGCCACGGCGGACGCGGACGAGCGCGTGGTGGGTGGTGAACGCGCGTCGATCACGGACCACCCCTGGGTGGTCTACCTGACCGACGCCAGTGGCAACCAGTTCTGCGGCGGCACGCTCGCCGCGCCGACCAAGGTGGTGACCGCCGCCCACTGCGCGACCTCGCGGACGCCGCGCAACACGCGGGTCGTGCTGGGGCGGGAGGACCGCCAGAGCGCCGACGGCGTGGTCTCCCGCGTCACCGACATCTGGGTCCACCCCGACTACGTGAGCGCCGACCAGGGCGAGGACGTCGCCGTGCTGACGTTGCGCGCCCCGGTGCCCTACACACCGCTGCCGCTCGCGCAGCCGGCCGACGAGGGGCTGTACGAGCCCGGCACGAGCGGCCTGGTGCTGGGCTGGGGCCGGACCAGCGAGCAGGGCGCGGCGTCGCGGTACCTGATGGGCGCGACCGTGCCGGTGATGGACGACGAGCACTGCCGCAACGCCTACCCCCAGTACGACCCGGACGAGATGGTCTGCGCCGGCTACCCGCAGGGCGGGGTGGACACCTGCCAGGGCGACTCGGGCGGCCCGTACGTGGCCGGCGGGAAGCTGATCGGCATCACCTCTTGGGGTGAAGGTTGTGCCCGGGAGGGCAAGCCGGGCGTCTACAGCGAGGTCAAGAAGTACGCCGACGTGCTCGAAGCGCAGCTCCGGGCGTGACCGGGCGGCGTGCGGGCACCCGGGACGCGGGGGCCCGCACGCCGGCTCTAGAGCACGAGCCCGATCGACATGGTGAGGAACACCGCCGCGCACACCGCGTCCAGCGCGGTGGTCACGCCGGGCCGCCGCAGCGATCCGGCGACGCGCGCCGCCGCCACCACGATCGTCAGCTCCCACAGCGCGGCCAGCCCGAGGAACACCGCGGCGAGCATCCCGAGCTGGAACGCCGGGTCGCCCGTGCCGATGAACTGCGGCAGGAACGCCAGCGAGAACAGCAGCATCTTGGGGTTGGTGATGTTGGTCAGGAACCCCTGCCGGAACGGCCGGGGCGCCGCGACCGCCGCCACCTCGCCGCCCGACCGCCGCAGCAGCCCGCGGGTGATCGTCACGGCCAGGTAGAGCAGGTACGCCGCGCCGACCCGGCGCAGCCCGGTGAGCACGGCGGGGTAGCGGGCGATCACCACGCCCAGGCCCGAGATCACCAGCGCCACCTGCGCGAAGGCCGCGGTGTGGATGCCCGCCAGCGCCAGCAGCCCGGCCCGGGTGCCGGACCGCATCGAGGTGCGCAGCAGGAGGAAGGCGTCCACGCCCGGGGTCAGCACGACCACGGCGCAGGCGATCAGGAACGCCGGCAACTGGCTGAAGTCCAAGTGCATGGAAACCTCCCTCATGTTCCGGACAGACCTCCGTGATCTGCCTCACTGGCCGTTGAATCTCCGGCGCTATCGCACTCTAACAACAGAATTTCCGGATCTCATACCCCGATGCCGCCTGTTCACGGGTTCCGCTACGGTCGGTGGCCGTTCGACCACTTGTCGTAGAGAGGTGTGCTCCATGCGCATCAGCGCGCCGATCCTGGCCGTTCTCGTGCTGGTCCTGTCGGCGCTGCCCGCCGACGCGATCGTGGGTGGCCGGGAGGCGTCACCGACACCGTGGGCGGTGGCGCTGTTCGACGGGGGCACGTTCTTCTGCGGCGGCGCGTTGATCGCGCCGGACAAGGTGGTCACGGCCGCGCACTGCACGGTCGCCCGCAGCGCGCTCGGCACCCGTGACCGGCGTCCGGCCGACCTGACCGCCGTCGCCGGCCGCGCCGACCTCGACACCGCGACGGGTCACGCGGTGCAGGTCGCGTCGCTGTGGCGGCACCCCGCGTTCACCGGGGTGGCCACGGGCGACGACGTCGCCACCCTCACCCTCGCCACCCCGCTGCCCTACCGGACGATCCGCGTCGCGGACGCCGCGCCGGGCCCGGCCACGGTCTACGGCTGGGGCCGCACCGGCGAGCTGGCCGCGCCCAGCAGGCGGCTGCGGGAGGTGGACGTGCCGATCCGCTCGGACGCCGACTGCGCCGCCGCCGTGCCCGACTACCGGCCGGGCGGGATGCTGTGCGCGGGCTACCCGGAGGGTGGCAAGGACGCCTGCGAGGGAGACTCCGGCGGGCCGCTCACCGTGGCGGGCGAGCTGGTCGGCGTGGTGTCCTACGGCCGCGGCTGCGCCCGGCCCGGCCAGCCGGGCGTCTACACGCGGCTGAGCCGGTACCGGGACCAAATCTGAGACTGTGGTACCACAGTGGGGTGCGCTCACACCCGTACCCGGCGACGCTGCGCCGGCAGTGGTCGGCCGACCTGACGCCCGACCTGCTCTACGCCGTGCTCAAGCTGCGCACCGACGTGTTCGTGGTGGAGCAGAACTGCCCCTACCCGGAGCTGGACGGGCGTGACCTCGAACCGGGCACCCGGCACTTCTGGCTGGAGGCCGACGACGCTCCGGGGCCGCAGGCCTACCTGAGGCTGCTGGAGGAGCCCGGCGGCACGTTCCGCATCGGCCGGGTCTGCACGGCCCGCGCCGCCCGCGGCCGCGGCTACAGCCGCCGGCTGATGGAGGCGGCGCTGGCCGACGTCGGCCGGGTCGAGTGCGTGCTGGACGCGCAGACCTACGTGGCCGACTTCTACGCGTCGTTCGGCTTCGAGCCGCAGGGCGCGGAGTTCATCGAGGACGGGATACCGCACCTGCGGATGCGCCGGTCTCCGTGATCACCCGCACGGCGCGCTCGATGTCGCCCTCGGACAGGTCGGCGCGGGCGGTCAGGCGGAGCCGGGAGATCCGGTCGGGCACCGACGGCGGCCGGAAGCAGCCGACGACCACGCCCTGCGCGCGGCACGCCTCGGCCCACGCGAACGCCGCTTCGGGCGACGGCGCCTGCACGGACACGACGGCCGCGGTCGGCGTGCTCACCCGGAGCCCGTTCCCCTTGAGCCGGAACGCCAGGTCCTGAGCCACTTCCAGGGCCCGCGCGGGCCGCTCCGGCTCGTCCCGCAGCACCTTCAGCGCGGCCAGCGACGCCGCCGCGCTGGCCGGCGCGAGCCCGGTGTCGAAGATGAACGTGCGCGCGGTGTCGACCAGGTGCTTGATCACCCGGCTCGGCCCGAGCACCGCCCCGCCCTGCGCGCCCAGCGACTTCGACAGCGTCACCGTGGTCACCACGTCGGGCGCCTTGGCCAGGCCCGCCGCGTGCACCGCGCCGCGTCCGCCGTCACCGACCACGCCCAGGCCGTGCGCGTCGTCCACGACCAGCGCCGCGTCGTGCTCGCGGCAGGCGGCGGCCAGCTCGGCCAGCGGTGCGAGGTCGCCGTCGACGGAGAACACCGAGTCGGTCACCACCAGGGCCCGCCGCTTGCCGCGGGTGGCCAGGGCGTGCGTCACCTGGCCGACGTCGCAGTGCCCGGCGACCACGACGTCGGCCTTGGACAGCCGGGTGCCGTCGATCAGGGAGGCGTGGATGTGCTGGTCGGCCACGATCGCCGTGCCGGGGCCGGACAACGCGGTCAGCGCGCCCAGGTTCGCCGCGTAGCCGGAGGAGAACACCAGCGCGGACTGAGCGCCGCAGAAGTTCGCGAGCTCGTACTCCAGCTCGGTGTGCAGCTCGGTGGAGCCGGTGACGAGCCGCGACCCGGTCGAACCCGCGCCCCAGCGCAGGGAGGCCGCCGCCGCGGCACCGGTCACGCGCTTGTCGCGGGCCAGGCCGAGGTAGTCGTTGGACGCCAGGTCGAGGTCGGTCGAGTCGGCCGGTCGGGGCCGGACCCGGCGGGCCAGGCCCGCCTTCGCGCGGGCTTCGGCACGCGTGTCGATCCAGTCGAACACCGAGTCACCTGTGCGCACACTCACGCCGGGAGTGTCGCATCCGGCGGCTACCGTGCCGGCGTGGACCTCTTCCAGCCGGAGCCTGCCGACCTGCGCTCGTTGCGGGAGAACGCGCCGGTCCACCGCGACGAGCGCACCGGGATGTGGCTGGTCAGCCGCTACGACGACGTGCGCGCGGTGCTGGCCGACCCGCGCCGCTTCCACCCGGACAACGCGCTGACCGCGGTGATCCCGATCCCGCGCCCGGTGCTGCGGGTGCTGGCGCGGGCCGGGTTCTCGCTGCCGCCGACGCTGGCCAACAACGGCACCGACACGCACGCCGACCTGCGTCGACTGGTCTCCCGGTTCCTCACCCCGGCCCGGGTGGCGGCGCTGGGCCCGCGGATCGCGCGGCTCGCCGCCGAACGGCTGGACCGGCTGAGCGGCCGGGTCGACCTGCACCCGGCGCTGGCCCGGGACCTGCCGGCGATCGTGCTGCTGGAGGTCATGGGCATCCGGGACGTGGACGTCGACGCGCTCAAGGCGTGGAGCACGGCGTCGCTGGAGCTGTTCTGGGGCGACGTCACGCCCGAGCGGCAGCACGAGCTGGCCCGTCCCGCCGCCGCGTTCCACCAGTGGCTGACCTCCCGGATCAAGGCCGCCGACCCGTCCGGCGACGACCTGTTCGGCGCGTTGCGCGCGCAGGGCGTGCCGATCCGGGACGCGGCCGGGCTGTGCTACTTCCTGCTGATCGCCGGGCAGGAGACGACGACCCAGCTGCTGTGCGCGGCGTTCCACGCGGTGCTGCGCGAGGACGGCCTGTGGGCGCGGCTGGGAGAGCCGGGCGTGGCCGCCGCGTGCGTGGAAGAGGTGCTGCGGCGCGACCCGCCGGTGAGCACGTGGCGGCGGGTCGCCGCCGAGCCGGTCACGCTGTCCGGCGTGGAGATCCCGGCGGGCGCGCCGTTGCTGCTGATGCTCGCGGGCAGCGGCTCGGACCCGGACGTGTTCCCCGGGCCCGAGCGGTTCTGCCCGGCCCGGCCGAACGCCCGCAAGCACCTGGCGTTCGGCTTCGGCAGGCACTTCTGCCTCGGCGCGGGCCTGGCCCGGCTGGAGGCGGAGGTGGTGCTGCGGGAGACCGCGCGGCGGTTCCCGGACCTGCGCCTGGCGTCGACCGGGCCGCCGCCGATGCTGGGCCTGCTGTCGTTCCGCGCGCCGTCGAGCGTGGAGGTCGAGCTAGGGGACCAGCACGACCTTGCCGGTGGTGGCGCGGCCCTCCAGCAGTTCGTGGGCGCGGGCGGCGTCGGCCAGCGGTAGCGCCTCGCCCAGCACCGGGCGCAGCCCGAGGTCGAACACCCGCCGCACGGTGTCGGGGGTGAGGGGGTTGCCGAACCCGAGCACCGCGACGCCCTTGCGGAACACGTCGGACGCGGTCACGTCCAGCGGGTCGCCGCTGGCGAAGCCGAACACGGCCAGCCTGCCCACCCCGTCGCGCAGCAGCTCGAACGACTGCCGCCCCACCGCACCGCCGACCGACGAGAACACCACGTCGACCGGCTCGACACCGGTTGACCAGTCCGGCTCGCCGTAGTCCACCACCTCGTGCGCGCCCAGCTCGCGGGCCAGCGCCAGCTTGCCCTCGCCCCGTGCGGCGGCCACGACCGTCGCGCCCGCCCGTGCCGCGACCTGCACGAGCAGGCTGCCGACACCGCCGCCCGCCGCCTCGACCAGCGCCCGTTCGCCCGGGGCGAGCCGGACCGCGTCCGCGGCGGCCACCGCCGTCGCGCCCTGGAGGTACAGCGCCAGCGCCTCGTGGTCGGACACGCCGTCGGGCACCTCGGTGGCGTCCTCGGGCAGCACGGCCAGCTCGGCGTAGCCCTCTCCCAGCGCGAACCCGACCAACCGCCTGCCGTCCTCGGTCACCCCGACCACCTCGCCGCCGAGCGCGCCGGGTGCGAGGTCGTACCAGGGCACGATCCGGGTGGCCCGACCCGACCGGATGAGCGTCTCGCCGTAGTTCACGCCGATCGCCGTGACGCGGACCAGCACCTGGCCCGGCCCCGCGACGGGGTCGGGCACCTCCCGGACACCGAGCACGTCCGCCGGACCGAACTCGTCGAACCTCACCGCGCGCACAACGCCTCCCAGGATTCAAACGGACCGTCGGTCCGCTTCACCTGCGCTACCATACGGACTCCTGGTCCGCTTTTCCAGTTCCGGTCGAGGAGGTCCGTGATGCGGAAGGACGCCGCGCGCAACCACGCCGCGATCCTGGCCACCGCCGCGCGCCTGATCGCCGAACGCGGGCCGGACGGGTTCTCGATGGACGACGTCGCCACCGCCGCCGGCGTCGGCAAGGGCACGGTGTTCCGCCGGTTCGGCGACCGCGACGGGCTCGTGCGCGCCGTCGTGGACGAGACGTCGCGGGCCTGGCGGGCCCAGTCGGAGGCGCTGCTCGCGGCCGACGACGTCCCCGCGACCGAGCGGGTGATCACGTTCGTGGCCACCCTGTTCGACCACGTGATGGCCGCGCTGCCGCTGGTGACCGCGCTGGAGCGGGTGTCCACGCGCAGCATCGCGTGCGACGAGAACTCCGACCTCACCCACCGGCGCCTGGTCGCCCTGATCACGCGGGTCCGGCCGGGCGGTGACGCCGAGTTCCTCGCGCACGCCCTGCTGGCGCAACTGCGTGCCGACGTGCTGGGCCACCTGGTCCACCAGTGCGGCCTGAGCGTGCCGCGGGTGCGCGCGGGTGTGCTCTCGCTCGCGTGGGACGTGCTGTCGCGGGACCCGCGTCGGGTGGACCTCGACCGGGTCGTGACGAGCACGTCGACGCGGTCCGGGACCCCCGGCGACGACTAGCGGCCACCGGCAGGTGTGATCGTGCTCGCCCGCCCGGGGCTTGGAGCGCGCCGGGGGAAGTGCGACGATGCGCAGGCTGTAGAGGGGGTGCGCGAGGAAGCCGGTGCGAATCCGGCACGGTCCCGCCACTGTGACCGGACCGAGGAGCCGGGAGTCAGGAACTCGACCCCCGACTCATCGACCGGACACGGGCGTGGACACCCGAGGAAGGACACCGCCGCATGGGCGCGCGTTTCCCCTTTTCCGCCGTCGTCGGCCACGACGACCTCCGCACGGCCCTGCTGCTCAACGCCGTGCACCCCGGTATCGGCGGGGTGCTCGTCCGCGGCGAGAAGGGCACCGCGAAGTCGACCGTGGTGCGCGCCCTCGCCGCGCTGCTGCCCGACCTGGACGTGGTGCCGGGCTGCCGCTTCGGCTGCGACCCCGCCGCGCCGACCGACTGCCCCGACGGGCCGCACGGGCACGGCGTCGAACGGCGTCCCGCCCGGCTGGTCGAACTGCCGGTCGGCGCGACCGAGGACCGGCTGATCGGCTCGCTCGACCTGGAGCGCGCGCTGACCGAGGGCGTCCGCGCCTACCAGCCCGGTCTGCTGGCCGCCGCGCACCGGGGCGTGCTGTACGTGGACGAGGTGAACCTCCTGCACGACCACCTCGTGGACCTGCTGCTCGACGCCGCCGCCATGGGCCGCGCGCACGTCGAGCGCGAAGGCGTGTCCGTCTCGCACGCCGCGTCGTTCCTCCTGGTGGGCACCATGAACCCGGAGGAGGGCGAGTTGCGCCCCCAGCTGCTGGACCGCTTCGGCCTCACGGTCGCGGTGCGCGCCTCGCGGGACGTGCCGACCCGCACCGAGGTCGTGCGCCGCCGGCTGGCCTACGAGGCCGACCCCGAGGGGTTCGCCGCCCGCTGGGCCGAGGCCGACCGGGAGCTGGCACGGCGGATCGTCGCCGCGCGCGACCGGCTCGCGGACGTGGTGCTGCCCGACGCCGAGCTGCGCCGCATCGCCGGCATCTGCGCCGCCTTCGAAGTCGACGGGATGCGCGCGGACCTCGTGGTGGCCCGCACCGCGACCGCGCACGCCGCGTGGCGCGGCGCCGCCGAGGTGGCCGAGGAGGACGTGGAGGCGGCCGTGCGGCTGGCGTTGCCGCACCGCAAGCGCCGCGACCCGTTCGACGAGCCGGGGCTGGAGGAGGAACAGTTGGACGACGCCCTCCAGCAGGGGGCGGAAGCCGCCCGGGAGCCCGAAGGCGATCCCGAGGGCCCGGACGACGACGGCGGCGGTGGCGGCTCGCCGCTGCCCGACGACCCGTCCGAGTCCACTTCGGACGGTCAGGGGTCGGCCGAGCGGTCCCACGCGCCCGCGCCCGCGTTCCGCGCCCGGCTGCTGGAGGTGCCGGGGGTCGGTGAGGGCGCGCCGGGCAAGCGGTCACGGGCCCGCGCCCGCACCGGCCGGGTGACCCGTTCCTCCACTGTGGACGGTTCCGGTCTGCACCTCCTCGGCACGCTCGCCGCCGCCGCACCGCACCAGGCCGCCCGGGGCCGCAGCGGTCCCGGCCTGGAGCTGCGGGGCTCGGACCTGCGGCTTTCCGTGCGCGAGGGCAAGGAAGGCAACCTCGTGCTGTTCGTGGTCGACGCCTCCGGCTCGATGGCGGCCCGGCAGCGGATGTCCGCGGTCAGCGGCGCGGTGATCTCCCTGCTCCGCGACGCCTACCAGCGACGGGACAAGGTCGGCGTGGTGACCTTCCGCGGCCGTGAGGCGCAGGTCGCCCTGCCGCCGACGAACTCGGTGGACGCGGCGGCGGCCCGGCTGCGCGCCCTGCGCACCGGCGGCCGGACCCCGCTGGCCGACGGCCTGCTGCGGGCCCGCCGCGTGCTGGACGTCGAACGCGTCCGCGACCCCCGCCGCCGACCGCTGCTGGTGCTGCTCACCGACGGCCGGGCCACCGCGACCGGCACCGGCGGCGACCCGATGCGCGACGCCCTGCGCGCCGCCGGCCTGCTGTCCGACGACCGGGTCGCGTCGGTCGTGGTCGACTGCGAGCACGGCCCCGTCAGGCTCGGCCTGGCCGCCCGGGTGGCGGACGCGCTGGGAGCGGCGTGCGTGCGCCTGGAAGAACTGTCCGCAGATCAGGTGGCCGGCGTCGTGCGCGCGGCCCGCGCCGCGTAGGAGCGCCGAGATGCCCCAAGGTCAACCGTCCGTCGTCCCGAACGACGGCCTCAGCACCCGCCAGCGCCGCAACCGACCCCTGGTCGTGCTGCACACCGGCGAGATGAAGGGCAAGTCCACCGCCGCCTTCGGCCTCGCGCTGCGCGGGTGGAACCAGGGCTGGTCCATCGGCGTCTTCCAGTTCGTGAAGTCCGCGAAGTGGAAGGTCGGCGAGGAGTCGGCGTTCCGCGCGCTCGGCCGGCTGCACGAGCAGACCGGCGAGGGCGGCCCCGTCGAGTGGCACAAGATGGGCGAGGGCTGGTCCTGGACCCGCAAGCAGGGCACCGAGGACGACCACGCCGCCGCCGCGCGCGAGGGCTGGCAGGAGATCTCCCGCCGGCTCGCCACCGAGCGGCACGGCCTGTACGTGCTGGACGAGTTCACCTACCCGCTGCACTGGGGCTGGATCGACGTGGACGAGGTGGTCGACGCGCTGATCAACCGGCCCGGTCACCAGCACGTCGTCATCACCGGCAGGCACGCGCCCGCCGAGCTCGTCGAGGCCGCCGACCTGGTGGTGGAGATGACCAAGGTCAAGCACCCGATGGACGCGGGCCAGAAGGGGCAGAAGGGGATCGAGTGGTGAACCGGCTGGTGGTCGCCGCGCCCGCGTCGGGCAGCGGCAAGACCACCGTGGCCACCGGCCTGATGGCGGCGCTGCGCCGCGCGGGCGACAAGGTCGCGCCGTTCAAGGTCGGCCCGGACTACATCGACCCCGGCTACCACTCGGTGGCCACCGGCAGGCCGGGCCGCAACCTCGACCCGGTCATGGTCGGCGAGCACCGGGTGGCGTCGCTGTTCGCGCACGGCGCCCGCGGCTGCGACCTGGCCGTGGTGGAAGGCGTGATGGGCCTGTTCGACGGGCGGGTGGACACCGAGGGCATCGGCTCCACCGCGCACGTGGCCAAGCTGCTGTCCGCGCCCGTGCTGTTCGTGGTCGACGCGCGCGGCCAGAGCCGCAGCCTCGCCGCCCTGCTGCACGGGTTCCGCGGCTACGACCCGACCGTGCGGCTCGGCGGCGTGGTGCTCAACCAGGTCGGCTCCGCCCGGCACGAGCAGGTGCTGCGCGGCGCGTGCGCCGAGGTCGGGCTGGAAGTGCTCGGCGTGCTGCCCCGCGACGACAAGTTCGCCCTGCCGTCCCGGCACCTGGGCCTGGTCACGGCCGCCGAGCACGGACCGGCCGCCACCGCCGCCGTGGACGCCATCGCCGACGCCGTCGCACGGCACGTCGACCTGGACGCGGTGCGCCGGCTCGCCGCCGAGGTGCCCGCCATGGCCGTGCCCACCTGGGACCCGCGCGCCGAGGTCGAGCCCGTCGACGGCACGCCGACGATCGCGGTCGCGGGCGGCGCGGCGTTCACGTTCGGCTACGCCGAGCAGGTCGAGCTGCTCACCGCGGCCGGCGCGGACGTCGTCGTGGTCGACCCGCTGCGCGACGAGACCCTGCCCGACGGCACCGCCGGGCTGGTGCTGCCCGGCGGTTTCCCCGAGCAGCACGCCGCCGAGCTGTCGGCCAACGCGGGGCTGCGCGCCGCCGTCGCCGCCCTGGCCCGCGCCGGCGCGCCCGTGCACGCCGAGTGCGGCGGCCTGCTGTACCTGGCCAACTCCCTGGACGGCGCGCCGATGTGCGGTGTGATCGACGCCGACGGCTCCATGACGCCCCGCCTCACCCTCGGCTACCGCGACGCCGTCGCGCCCCAGGACTCCGTGCTGGCCCGCGCGGGCTCCCGGATCACCGGGCACGAGTTCCACCGCACCGCGCTGAGCGTCCCGCACGGCGCGAAACCGGCCTGGCAGTGGCGCGGCCACGACCTGCGCCCGGTGGCCGAGGGATTCGTCCTCGGCCGGGTGCACGCGTCGTACCTGCACACCCACCCGGCGTCCGCGCCGGAGGCCGTGACGCGGTTCGTGCGGGCCTGCGCGAGCGAGTCCGCGCGCTTCGAGGCCACTCGTTAGTGGATCGCGCTCGCGCGGTACGGTCCTTGCCCACCAAGCCGAACACGTCGTGGGGAGCAGTTGTGATGACTGGTCGGGTCTCCTTCGTGGGCGCCGGTCCCGGTGCCGCCGATCTCATCACGGTCCGCGGCGCGAAGCGGATAGCAGAGGCCGACGTCGTGCTGTGGGCCCCCAGCGTGATCGAGGTGGAGTGCGTGCGCGAGCACGCCCGCCCCGACGCCGAACTGGTCGACTTCTCCCGCGTCACCGAGGCCGACGTGGTCGAGGTGTACCGGCGCGCGTCGGTGAGCAAGCTCAAGGTCGTGCGGCTGCACGCGGGCGACCCGTCGCTGTGGGGCGGCCTGCGCGACCAGCAGGACGCGTGCCAGCGGCTCGGCCTGGAGACCGACGTCGTGCCCGGGGTGTCGCAGGTGTCCGCCGCGGCGGCGTCCGTGGGCCGCGAGCTGACCACTTCGGACGTCGCGCAGTCGTTGCTGCTGGTCGGGCCCGAGAGCGCCGAGCACGTCGAGGAGTTCGCCGCGCACGGCACCACCATGGCGATCTCCGCGTCCGGTGCGCGCGCCGGCCTCCTGGTCGAACGGCTGCGCGCGGGCGGTTACGCCGACGACACGCCGGTCGTGGTGGCGTACAAGGTTTCCCTGCCCGACGAGACGGTCGCGCAGACCACGCTGGGCGAGCTGGAGGCGTGCGTCAAGGAGCACAAGCTCTACCGCACCACGCTGTTCCTGGTCGGCAAGGTGCTCGCGCAGCCCGCGTCGCGCCGCCGCGTCGCCGTGGTCGAGGGCGACGAGCCGGTGCGCCGCGCGCGGGCGTCGAAGTGGGCCAAGCGCGCGAGCAGGCCGGTGGCGAAGTCGGGCGAGTCGCCGTCGGCGGCGGCGTGGTCGGCCGTGCACGACTGGCAGGAGACGGCGCGCACCAAGCGCGCCGCCGCGAAGCCGAAGGCCGAGCCGGTCGGCGAGCCGGTGCTGCACCTGGTCACCGACGCGCCGGAGCAGGCCGCGACCGCCGGCGACGAGGCCAAGCCGAAGCCCAAGCCCGTGGTGGCCGCCGCGAAGCGCACCACCCCGACCGTGCGGGCGAGCACGACGCCGCGCAAGCCGTCCGGCACGCGGGCCAAGAAGAACAAGCGCGCGAACTGACATGGACGTCGTCGCGCTGCACCACTTCGTCACGCGGGCCGGGCGTTCCTGGGACGAGGTGACCGTCGTGGACGCGGGCGTGGTGGGCCTGCGGCACGCGGTGAACGTGTGCCGGGCCCGGCCCGCCGTCGTCGTCTCCGGCGCCGACCCGGCCGAGCTGGCCCGGGAACTGGACGGGTGGCGGCGCTCGCTGGTGGTCGAGTCGGCCGCCGGTCTGTCCACTGTGGACCCGGCGGACGCGGTCGCGCGCCGGTGGGCCGAGCCGGGCGCGATCCTGTGCCTGGCCGAGCAGAACTTCGCGCCCGCCGGCGAGGGCTGGGCGCTGCCGGACGGCGACTTCGCCCAGCGCGACGGCATGATCGCCGTCGCCGAGGTGCGGGCGCTGGTGCTGGCCCGGCTCGCCCCGCGCCCCGGCGTCCTGGTGTGGGACGTGGGCGCGGGCCCCGGCGCGATCGGCGTCGAGTGCGCCCGCCTCGGCGCGGCCGTCGTCGCGGTGGAACGCGACCCGGTGCAGTGCGTGCGGATCATCGCCAACGCCTCCGCGCACGGCGTGGACGTGCGCGTGGTCGAGGCCGAGCTGGACGAGGCGGGCGAGCTGCCCAAGCCGGACGCGGTGTTCGTCGGCGGCGGTGGCGCGGACGTGGTGCGGCGGTGCGTGCGGTCGGGCGCCCGTCGGGTCGTCGTGGCGACCCCCGACCTGGACCGCGTGCTGCCCGCCCGGGACGCGCTGCTGGAAGCCGGGTACGAGGTCGAGGGCAGCCAGGTGGCCGCCGCCCGGCTCACCGGCGGCACGCTGCTGGCCACCAACCCGGTGACCGTGCTGTGGGGGGTGAAGAAGGCGTGATCGGGGTGTTCGCCGCCGGCGAGCGCGCGCGGCGGGCCGCGGTCGAGCTGGCCGGGTTCCTCGGGCCGGACGCGGTCGTGCCGGACGGCCCGATCGGGCCCGCGCTGCGCGCGCTGTGGCCGCGGCTGGGATCGGTGGTGGTCTTCCTCGGCACGGAACCGACCGTGCGGCTCGTCGCGCCGCTGCTGCGGGACGAGCGCGCCGACCCGGGCGTGGTGTGCGTGGACGGCGGGTTCGCCGTGGCGCTGCTGGGCGGCGCGGACGCGCTGGCCGAACGGGTCGCCGACGTGCTCGGCGCGCAGCCGGTGACCACGTCCGCGTCGGCGGGCTCGCCGCTGGACGAGCTGGTCGAGCTGCTGGACGCCACGGTCGAGGGCGACCTGGCCGCGTGCGGCGAGGCGGTGCGGCTGGGCGAGCCGGTGCTGCTGGCCAACCCGCTCGGCTTCCCGCTGCCCGCGCTGCCGGACAACGTCGTCGCCGGCGGGGTCGGAGCCGAGTGGACCGTGCTGGTGGACGACCGCGTGCCCAAGGGCCCGGTGGACGACCGCGTGGTGCGCGTCGTGCCGCGCACGCTCGTCGTGGGCGTCGGGTCGAGCACGGGCGTGTCGGCCGCGGCGGTGTCGGCCGCGTTGGCGCAGCTGCAGGAGAGGCGCGGGCTGGACCTGCGCGCCATCAGGGCGTTCGCCACGCTGGACCGCAAGGTCGCCGAGCAGGGCATCGCGGACGCGTTGGAGGACTGGGGCTTCTGGCACGACTCGACCACCGCGCCGCTGCTGTCCTACCCCGGCGAGGAGCTGGCGGTGATCCCGGTGCCGAACCCGGCGGAGCTGGCCATCGGCATCCCGAGCGTGGCCGAGGCGGCGGCGCTGCGCGGCGCGGTGGAGCTCTCCGGCGGCGGCCGGGTGGAGATCGCGGCGGAGAAGGTGAAGGGCGAGGGCGTCACCGTCGCCGCCGCCCGCGTGCTGCCACGCGGCCGGCTCGCGCTGGTCGGGCTCGGCCCCGGTGACGCGGACGAGCGCACGCCCCGCGCCGAGGCCGAGCTGCGGCGGGCGTCGGTCGTCGTGGGCAGCGCCGAGTGCGTGGCACAGGTGCGGCACCTCCTGCGGCCCGGCACCAGGGTGGCGGCCGACGGCGCGGTGCGGCTCGCCGAGGCGGGCGCCGCGGTGGCGTACGTGGAAGCGGGCGCGGGACCGGTTGTTTCCGGCCCGATTCGGGCGGATGTCATTCGTGTGACCGGAGTCACTCGTCAACTGTGAAGCTCCGACGAGCCGTCGAAAGGCGGTTGTCGCTTTCGTCGTCTTGGTCCTAGCTGGGAGGTGCGCCCGCACGAGGGCGTCCCGCACCGGAAGGATCGACATGGCGAAAACCCTGCATCGCCTGCTCACCGTCCTGGCCGCGACCGTGGCCGCGATCGGTCTGATGACCACCGCGCCCGCCTCGGCCGAGACCTCCTCGGACACCGGCGTGTCGCCGTTCATCGTCGGCGGCTCGCGCGTGTCCACCAGCACCTACCCGTGGGTCGTCTACCTGGCCACCAGCACCGGCAGCCAGTTCTGCGGCGGCACGCTGGTCAAGGCCAACAAGGTCGTCACGGCCGCGCACTGCGTGAGCGGCCGGACCGCGTCGAGCACCCGCGTCGTGCACGGCCGCGACGACAAGCAGAGCACGGCGGGCACCGTGGCCACCGTCAGCTCCATCTGGGTCCACCCCAGCTACCGGACCGCGAGCTCCGGCTACGACGTCGCGGTGCTGACCCTGGGCACCAGCATCAGCTCCACCTACCTCCCGCTGGCCACCCCGTCCGACACCGCGCTGTACGCGGAGGGCACCAGCGCCCGGATCTACGGCTGGGGCACCACCTCCTCCGGCGGCTCGGCCTCGCGGTACCTGCTCGGCGCGACCGTGCCGGTGACGTCCGACGCGACCTGCCGCACCGCCTACTCCAACTACAGCTCGACCGCGATGGTGTGCGCCGGCTACCCCAACGGCGGCACCGACACCTGCCAGGGTGACTCGGGCGGCCCGCTCGTCGCGGGCGGCAAGCTGATCGGCGCCACCTCGTTCGGCCGCGGCTGCGCGCTCGCGGGCTACCCGGGCGTGTACTCGCGCATCGCCACGTACTACTCCGTGATCACCGCGCAGCTGTAACCACCCGCGACGTGCCCACGACCGGGTGCCTTGCCGGTCGTGGGCACGTCCGGCGTGTTCGATCCCGTGTCATGCGCCAACTACTCGTGATGCTGGCCGTGCTGCTCGCCCTGCCGGGCGTGGCGTCCGCGGCCGAAACCCTGCACTCGTGCACCACCTCGGTCGACGGCAAGGCCGCCTCCGGCCGGTGCGAGGGCCGCGGCACGTTCCGCCTGGTCGCCGCCTGCGCCGACGGCTCGACCGTCGACAGCTCGTGGCTCTCCATCAGCAACGGCACCGCCACGACCAAGGTCCGGTGCCGCTCCGCCGCCGTGAACGCCTGGATCGAGCAGCGGCAGTGATCCCGTGATGTGAAGCACCCGGGTTGGACAGGGCATGTCTGATGTGGATGCTTCTACCCATGCACGGTGAACAGCACTACCTCGTGGGCTTGGACCTGACCGGCCGGCGGGTCGTCGTCGTGGGCGGCGGCACGGTCGCCCAGCGCAGGCTGCCCAGGCTGGTCGCGGCCGGCGCCAGGGTGGAGGTGATCTCCCCGGAGGTGACCCCGGCGGTCCAGGGGCTCGTGGACGGCGGCGAGGCGACCTGGCACGCCCGCGAGTACGCCGACGGCGACCTCGACGGCGCCTGGTACGTGCTGGCCTGCACCTCCTCGCCCGAGGTGAACGCGCGGGTCACGGCCGACGCCGAGGAGCGCCGCGTGTTCTGCGTGCGCGCCGACGTGGCCGTGAAGGGCACCGCCGTGACGCCGGCCGTCGGCGAGCACGACGGCCTGCTGGTCGGCATCCTCGCGGGCGGTGAGCACCGCCGCTCCGCCGGGGTGCGCGACGGCCTGCTCTCCGCGCTGCGCGACGGCTCGATCGCCGACCACCACGACCAGCCGGCGGGCGTCGCGCTCGTCGGCGGCGGCCCCGGCGACCCCGACCTGATCACCGTGCGCGGGCGCAGGCTGCTGGCCAGGGCGGACGTCGTGGTCGCCGACCGGCTCGCGCCCCGCGAACTGCTGGACGAGCTGCCGCCGCACGTCGAGGTCGTCGACGCGGCGAAGATCCCGTACGGCCGCGCGGCGACGCAGGACTTCATCAACACCACGCTGGTCGAGCACGCCAAGGCCGGCAAGTTCGTGGTCCGCCTCAAGGGCGGCGACCCGTACGTGTTCGGCCGCGGCTTCGAGGAGCTGATCGCGTGCGCCGAGGCGGGCGTGCCGGTCACCGTCGTGCCGGGCGTCACCAGCGCGTTCGGCGTGCCCGCGCTGGCGGACGTGCCGGTCACGCACCGGGGCGTGGCGCACGAGGTGGTCGTGGTGTCCGGGCACGTCGCACCGGACGACGAGCGGTCGCTGGTCGACTGGTCGGCGCTGGCCCGCCTCACCGGCACGGTCGTGATCCTCATGGGGGTGGAGCGGGCGGCGGCGTTCGCGGACGCCCTCATGGCGGGCCGCCCGGGCGACACCCCGGTGTCGGTGATCCAGGAGGGCAGCACCCGCACGCAGAAGGTCGTGCGGTCCACGCTGGCGTCCCTGGCCGCCGACGTCGCCGAGCACGGCATCCGCCCGCCCGCGATCATCGTTGTGGGACCGGTTGCCGCACTGGCGGCCGAACTGCCGTTCCACCCCTGAGCGCCAACCCCGCCCCGACGGCCACGACCACCACCAGCCCGCCCAGGGCTGCCCACGTCGTGCCGCCGGGGTGGACCAGCGGCTCGCCCCGCAGCGCCTGCCACACCAGCACCCCGAACAGCCCGGTGTACCCGAGCGCCGCCACCGCGACCAGCCGGGTGCGGACGCGCTCGGCCAGCCCGAGCGCCGCGAGTCCCAGCGCCAGCAGGACCATCACCTGCAACCCGTGCATCCCGACGAAGTGCGGCACCCTCAGGTCCCCGCCGGTCGTGCTCCACCCGGTGAGCGGCATCCCCGGCCCGCCGTCCGGCACGCCGACGCTGTGCCCGGCCACCAGCTCGACCTCCCGGCCGCCCGCGTCGACCGCCGTGACGGGCTTGCGCTGGAACGCCATCAGGTAGCCCGACGCCATCCCGAGGATCGCCAGGTAGAGCCCGCCGCGCACGGCCCACCGCACGTCCGGCCGCGCGAAGCGCTGGAACGACAGCAGCAGCGCCAGCACCACGTTGGCCAGGAACATCGCCGGGATCGCCGTGCCGAAGGTCATCTGGACGAACTGGTTCAGCGGGTCGTCGGAGCTGTTGTAGTGGGTGAACATGCCGCGGCCCGCCTGGAGCGCGATGAGCCCGACCTCCACGAACATGATCACCGCGATCACCGTCACCGCACCGGACGTCCACCGCCGTCCGCGGTGGGGGAGCGACAGCATCCACGACAGCGTCGCCGAGTACACCGCCAGCGACACCGCGAACTTGAACGGCTTGGACCACAGGGGCGCGCCTTGCAGCACCCGCCCGTCGAGCCTCATCGCCACCGCGCACCCCACCGCGCCCACCGCCATCACCACGGCCAACCACAGGGTGGGCCGGTGCCAGGTCTTCGTCATTGGACAAGCCTCGACCGGCGCCCCACCAAGATCACTGGTGCTGACCCGGCACTGCGGGGTGGGGCAGGCCACCCCCAGCCAGGTACGGCAGGCCCGCCACACCCGGCTGGTCACGGGTGGTCCGGGTGGTCCGGGTGGTCCGGGTGGTCCGGGTGGTCCGGGTGGGACAATGGCGGGGGGTTCGCGTGGAACGGGGACGTCGTGGCGGTGTGGGTGCGGCTCGCCGGCGTGGGGCTGGCCAAGGTGCGGTTCGCCTACTCCCCGGTCTTCGAGACCGTGATGGCGGTCGACGGCCTGCGCACACCGGGCGCCCACGCCGTCCACCTGCCGTGGGTGCGGTGGGCGCGGGAGCGGGTCGGCGGGATCCCCGGCCTGGAGGCGTTGCTGGCGAGGCTGGACGGCCCGCGCAAACCGGCCGATCTGATGCCCGTGCCGGACGTGCGCATGCCGGACCTGGACGCCGAACTGCGCCGGGTCGCCGCCCCCGAAGCCGACACCATCCGCCGCTGCTACGACCTGCTCATCGCGCCGCACTGGAAGCGGATCACCGCGGTCCTCGAAGCCGACATCGCCGCACGCGCCGCGACCCTGGCCGACCAGGGCGTCGAGGCGGTCTTCCACGACCTCCACCCGGAAGTCACCTGGTCCGACGGCGACCTCGTCCTGCACCGCAAGCCCGAGCGCCGCGTCGACCTGGCCGAGCACGGCCTGGTGCTGTGCGCGAGCGTGTTCTGCTGGCCCAAGGCGTGGATCGCGCTCGACCCCGTCGGCCAGGGCGTGCTGCGCTACCCGGCGCGCGGCATCGGCACGCTCTGGGAGGACCGCGCCACACCGGACGACCTGGCCGCCCTGATCGGCCGCACGCGCGCCCACCTGCTCACGCTGCTCGAAGCGCCGCGGAGCACGACCGACCTCGCGACGGCACTGGGCGTCACGGCGGGCGCGGTCTCGCAGCACATCGGCGTCCTCCGCGCGGCGCGTCTGGTGACGACGCGGCGGGAGGGCAGGCACGTCCTCCACATGCGCACGACGCGCGCTGACGCGCTCATGACCTGACCGAGCGCGACTCGACCGACCCCGACCTGATCGACCGATCGAGTGCCAACCCGCGCACGGCAACGGCACCCCGCCCGCTGGACGAGGTGCCGTTGCCGTGCGTCGTCGTGCTAGTGCTGCGCCACCCGGCGCGGGCGGCCCGAGCTGCCGCGGTCGCGGTCGGAACGACCGCCGCGGAAGCCGCCGAAGCCGCCACCGGCACCGCCGCCACTGCGACGAGGGCCACCGCCACCGCCACCACCGCGACGGGCGCGGACGGGAACCTCGGGCTCCACGACCGGGATGCCGCTCGGCACGCGAGCGCCCGTGATGCGGACCAGTTCCTCGTCACCGGGACGGACCTTGGTCGAGGTCGGGCGGACGCCCGCCCGCGCGGTCAGGCCCTGCACGGTGCGCCGCTGGTCGTGCGTGACCAGGGTGACGACCGTGCCGGACTGGCCCGCGCGCGCCGTGCGACCGGCGCGGTGCAGGTAGTCCTTCGGGTCGGCCGGCGGGTCGACGTGGACCACGAGGCTCACGTCGTCCACGTGGATGCCGCGCGCCGCCACGTCGGTGGCGATCAGCACCGGCATCGTGCCCTCGCGGAACTGGGTCAGGACGCGCGTGCGCGCGCTCTGCGCCTTGCCGCCGTGCAACGCGCCGGCGTGCACGCCCATCGACCGCAGCTTCTTGGCCAACCGGTCCACGTGGTGCTTGGTGCGCACGAACATGATCGTGCGGCCCTCGCGCGCGGCGACCTCGGTGACCACGTTCTGCTTGTCCTCGGCGGACACGAACAGCAGGTGGTGGTCCATCGTGGTGACGCTGCCCGTGGGCGGGGACACCGAGTGGACGACCGGGTCGTGCAGGTACTGGCGGACCAGCTTGTCCACGTCGCCGTCCAGCGTCGCGGAGAACAGCAGCCGCTGGCCGTCCTGCGGCGTCAGGTCGAGGATCGCCCGGACCTGCGGCATGAAGCCCATGTCCGCCATCTGGTCGGCCTCGTCCAACGCGGTGAACATGACCTCGGACAGGTCCGCCGTGCCCTGGCGCACGTGGTCGGACAACCGGCCGGGGGTGGCGATCAGCAGGTCGACACCGCGGCGCAGCGCGTCGACCTGGCGCGGGAACGACGTGCCGCCGACGACCGTGCGGCACCACAGGTTCAGCGACCGGGCGAACGGGCTGAGGGCTTCCTCCACCTGCATCGCCAGCTCGCGGGTGGGCACGAGCACGAGCGCGCGCGGCTTGAGCGGCTTGGCCCGGCCACCGGTCAGGCGGGACAGCAGCGCCAGGCCGAACGCCAGCGTCTTGCCGGAACCGGTCTGGCCGCGACCGAGCAGGTCACGACCCGCCATGGCGTCCGGCAGCGTGGCGGCCTGGATCGGGAACGGCTCGGTGATGCCCGCCTGCTCGAGCGCGCGCAGCAGCTCGTCGGACAGGCCCAACTCGGCGAACGAGGGCAGCGGGCCCTCGGGCATGGTGCTCTCGACGTGGTCGGGAATGGTGGTCGTCAGCTCCACGCTGGGAGCGGGACGACGGTTGCCCTGGCCTGGGCGCCTGTTGCTGCGGGGCTTGCGGAACTGCGGGCGCTCGGAACGGCCTTGGGACATTGTCGGCAAAACAAACCTCCGGGACACGGCACGTCTCGAGGATTGCTCTGCTTCAGCAGGCGCGATCGCGGGGACGGGCCCGGCGCGCGGATCGCGCCGATAGTGGTTGGGAAGCACCACCGGCCACTCTGGCGGCCTGGGGCGCTCTGAGGCGCCACCGGGCGGTGCACTACTCAGTCTAGCCGATCACGCGCGGTAGTTCGTCATCCCGGCGGTGTTCTCGCGCACACGGGTGGTGAACCGGTCGATCCCGGGTGCCGCGCCGATGATCGCGGGGATCCGCGAAAGTGCACGTCACGACTGGTGTGCGTCGATTCGCACCGCTCGGGTCGCCGACGTGCCCATCAGCTGAACGGAGCAACGACGACCGGCGCGGTGAGCACGCGGGCCGTGAGCGCCGACCGGGAGGACTTCGACCTCCCGCAGGTGCGGCGGCGAGCTCCGGGCCGGTGTCGACCCGGAGCTCGTGCCACGCCGGTCAGCGGAGGCCGGCGACGTCCAGCAGCATCTCGGTGATCTCGCGCGGCTCCGCCAGCTCCGGCGACAGCCCGCGCGCGGTGAACCACCCGGCCACGTTGCGCACGTCCCGTTCCAGGAACTCGGGTCCGCGCGGGTTCGCCACCAGGTCCACCACCTGCGGCAGGTCGATCACGACCAGCCGCCCGTCGTGCACCATCAGGTTGAACGCCGACAGGTCGCCGTGCGCCAGGCCCGCCGACGCCATCACGCCCAGCGCGTCCACTAGCTGCCGCCACAGGCCCAGCAACTCGTCGCCTTCCGGTCGCAACTGCGCCAACCTCGGCGCCGCGGCGCCGTCCGCGCCGACGAACTCCAGCAGCAGTTCGGTGCCGTCGCGCTGCACCGGGTAGGGCACCGGCGCGCCCAGCTGCCACAGCGTCGCCAACGCGGCGAACTCGGCCACGGCCCACCGCTCGGCGATGAGGTTGCGGCCGAACGCGCTGCGGTTCGCCATCGCGCGCATCTCGCGCGATCGCCGCATCCGCCTGCCTTCGAGGTAGCCCGCGTCCCGGTGGAACAGCCGGTGGTCGTTGCTGCGGTACCGCTTCGCGGCCAGCAGGCACGACCGGTCGGTGCCGGGCATCGCGCGTTCCAGCAGGAAGACGTCCGCCTCCTTGCCGGTCTTCACGATCCCCAGCTCGCGGTCCACTGCGGCCAGGTCCGTGACCAGCCAGTCCGGGTGCGGCTTGGGGCCCTGGTCGGCATCGCCCCAGGTGGACCAGCGGTCGCCGTCCTCCGGGCCGTCCGCCGCGACGGCGTCGTCCCGCAGCTGGGCGAGGCGGTCCTTGGCCTCCTCGGTGAGCCGGCCGCGACGGCCCGGCTCCAGGTCGTCGCCGCGCGGGGCGGCCTTCTTCGCCTTCTTGGCACGCCACTTGAGGTCGTCGGCGTGGTCGAAGTCGGATTCGAGATCGGTGTACTGCTCGTGCTCGCGCACTGGATGAGCTCCAGGTGAAGTGGGAGTGATCGCCCCCACCCGGCGCGGTGTGGTCCTTCGCGCGGGTTCGCGTCAGGCGAGCGGGGCGAGCGGACGGGTCGGTGCCACGTCCCGGACAGCTGTCGCCATCTGGCACCTCCTCGGGTCCGCCGTGGTCTGCCACCACCGGCGCTCTGCGCGTACCCGCACAGGCTGCCCGGCCGTTCGGCGCGGGCGCAACCCATTTATCGCGTCTCCAGGCGGTAGCTGCCGCGCTCGCCCATCCAGGCCGCCGCCAGTTGTCGGACGACCAGCGAGTCGTGCCGCAGCACGCGTTCGTCGTGCCACTGGGGCGCGTGCGGCGCGACGGCCAGCATCCGCTGCCGGGCCGTGCCGCTGAAGTCGACCAGCGCGGCCACGGCGTCGTCGACCTCGTCGGGCGCGAGCGGCGTGGGCGTCGCGGCGTCGGGGAGGGCGAGGACGGTGTCCGCGAACGTCGCCGACGTGCCGAGGTCGTGGGCGAGCTGGTGCTCGACCGACTCCGCGTTGACCTGCCGCTGCTGCCACGTCGGGTCGGCCAGGGCCAGGCGCAGGCCGAGCAGCCGGGCCAGGCACAGCCCGGACCACACCCGCTTGAGGGCTTCCGGCGCGTCGAGCGCGTCGGTCCGGAGGTCCTCGGTGATCCCCCGCAGTTGGGCCGGGGTCACCGGATCCGGGAATGCGGGGCTGGTTGTGTCGCCGGGTGTGTCGGGTGTCACCCGGTCATTCTGGCATCACCGTCACGAGTGGTGACAAATCCCGACGTTCCGTCACGCAAACGGCGGTCAGCGATGTGAAAACGATCGTCGGTAATCCTTTGGCGGCACACCCACCACGGTCGTGAAGTGGTGGCGCAGCAACGCGGCCGTGCCGAAGCCCGAGCGGTGGGCCACGTCCTCCACGGTGAGCTGGGTCTCCTCCAAGAGCTGGCGGGCGCGCAGCACCCGCTGGGTGGTCAGCCAGCGGTGCGGCGTCGTGCCGGTCTCGGCTGCGAAGCGGCGGGCGAACGTGCGCTCGGACATGTTCGCCCGCTCGGCCAGGCTCGCGATCGTGTGCTCGCGGTCGAGCCGGTCCTGCAGCCACGCCAGCAGCGGCTGGAGGCTGTCGGCCTGGTTCGGCGGCGCGGGCAGCTCCACGAACTGGCGCTGGCCGCCCTCGCGCTGCGGGGCGACGACCATGCGGCGGGCGACGGTGGCCGTGACGGCCGCGCCGAACTCGCGGCGGACCACGTGCAGGCAGGCGTCGATGCCCGCGGCCGTGCCCGCGCTGGTGACGATGTCGCCCTCGTCCACGAACAGCACGTCCGGGTCGACCTTGGCGTTCGGGAAGCGCTCGGCCAGCGTGGCGGTGTGGTGCCAGTGGGTGGTGCAGCGGCGGTCGTCCAGCAGGCCCGCCGCGCCGAGCACGAACGCGCCGCTGCACACCGACAGCAGGGTGGTGCCGCGCTCGTGGGCCGCGCGGAGCGCTTCGAGCACGCGCGGCGGGTACTCGCTGCGGATCTTCGCCGCGCCCACCGCGACCAGGTCGGCGTCGGCCAGCGCGTCGAGGCCGTGCTCGGGGATCAGGGACGCGCCGACGTCCGTGCGGATCGGCTCGCCGGGGCGCTCGCCGCACACCCGGAAGTCGATCGGCGGCACGCCGTCGTCGGTGCGGTCGACGCCGAAGACCTCGCAGAGCACGCCGAACTCGAACGGCGCGAAGCCGTCCAGGACGACGGCGGCAACGGTGCGCAGCATGGTGTCACCGTACTTGGCAGGATCTTGACGCACAACGGCAAGACTGCCAATTGTGGCAGATTCTTGTGCATCGCAGAGTTAGTGCCATGACTTCGATCCTCTTCGCCCTGGCCGTCCTCGCGCTCGTCGCCTACGGCCTGGAGCGCAACCACCGCCGTCAGCTCCACCTCGGCTCCCGCCTGGTGGGCAGCTCGGACGTCGAAGACCGCGACCTGGCGCGTGCGGCGGCCGACCTGCGCGCCGCGGCCGTCCACTCGACCCCGGCCCGCACCACGCACCGCCGCCCGGTCGCGCCGGTCCGTTCGATGCACCCGGCGCGTTCGGCCTGAGCCGCGGTCAGACGATCAGGTCGGCGGTCTTGGACCCGGTCGGCTCCACCCGGAGCCCGGCCCGGACCGCGACCTTGACCAGTCCCTTGAGGTCGGCGGGCTCCGACCGGGACTTGACGATCACCTGCGCCAGCCGGCCCTTGTGCGCCTTGTTGAAGTGGCTGACCGCGTTGCGGCGGCCCTTGCCGTCCTCGGTCACGACGCGGATCACCGCCGCGTCGGGGATGCGGGCCAGCGAGGTGTACGGACTGGACCGCAGGTCGACCACGAACTCGTCGGCCACGGCCAGCACCGGTTCGAGCGCGGGTCGCCACAGCGCGCCGAGCGGCCCGACGGACGGCAGCACGCTGCCACCGGACAGGCGGTAGGCCGGGATCGGGTCGCCGCCCCCGACGACGCCGAACAACGCCGAGGCCACCGACAGCCGGGCGAACGCGCGCGACTTCTCGGTCTTGGTGAGGGCGTCGAGGGCGAGCGCGTCGTACAGCACCCCGGTGTACCTGGCGAGGGCCGGCAGCGTGGGTGAGCGGCGCAGCTCGGCGTTGCGCTCCACCTCGCCCGCCTGGCGTTCGGACAGCCCGAGCACGGCGAGGCTCGCGGGGACGTCGGCGGCCAGGTCGACCAGGGCATCGACCAACTTGCCCCGCACCGGCCGGAGTTCCGGGTGCGACAGCCGGTCGAGGTCGAGCGGCGCACCGGAGCCGCCGACGGCCTTGGTCTCCGACGGGGGGAGCAGTACCAACACGACCGCGAAGCCTATGCGCCCGGACTTCCGGCCGGTCGGACACCCAACTCCGCCACCACCGCGTAGTGGTCGGACGGCTGGACGCCCTCGACCGCCGCCGTGCCGGCGAGGTAGCAGTTCCGCACCTGGAACCACCCGGTGGCGTCCCGCTGCACCAGATCGGCGGCCGGTAACCCGACCAGGACGTAGTCGAGCCGCCTGTTCGGCCACGGCCACTGCGCCACGAGGGGATTGGCGTGGTTCCAGGTGCAGCCCGGCTCGGCACCGTTCACCTGCGGCCAGGCGTCGACGAAGACCGGGTGCGGTGCGCCGTCGTCGGCGCTCAGGCCGGTCAGCGCACGCAACTCGTCGGAGGCGGGGTCGGCGTTCAGGTCGCCCGTCAGGATCGGGGGGTACCCGGTCGCGGGCAGGCCGGCCAGGTGTTCCTTGATCGCCCGGGCTTGTCGCCGACGGGTGCCGCTGTCCTCCGGCCGCCACGACAGGTGGGTGGTGGCGAGCGGGAAGGTGCCCCACGGCGCGCTGATCTCGACCACCACCGCCGAACGCGGCTCGGTCACGTCCTGGGTCAGGTCCAGGGATGCCTGTCGGACGATCGGCCACCTGCTGAGGATCGCGTTGCCGAGGAGGAGACCGTCCCTGCCGTGAGTCTGCTCGCTGCCGGCGCTGTGCATGCCCAGGGCGTCCGCGATCATGGTTCGCTGGGACGTGCCGCCGTCCACGGCCCACACCTCTTGCAGGGTCACCACGTCGGGAGCGACCTCGCGCAAGGTGGCCAGGATGGCGTCCTGGCGTTCCTGCCAAAGCCCGAACCGCCACCACAGGTTCCAACTCATAATCCGCACTATTGCGCTCCCGGGGTCAATGGCGCCGTACGGCGTCGCCGAGTGGGATGGCATTGAGGTGAACCTTGCCAGAGTGGCCGGGAGAATGGCGTCCTCATGGCGCCGACGGTGTACATTCGGCGTCGGCAGTGGTGGCTGCGACGTCTTTCGGCAGGTGGTGCGGTGGCCCGGGAGTACAGTGGCACCGGGTTGGCCTCGCCGTCGTACACGTTCTTCGCCATAGGGGATCACCAGAACCTTCGCGCCGAGGTCGTCGCCCGTCCGTTGTCCGACGCCGACCTCCGCTTCGCCCTGAACCACCACCTGTTGTTCTCCGAGCGGATCTTCTTCATCGCCGAGGACATGCTCGTCAACGAGCGGTTGATGGGGCTCCTCGTCAACCGCTATCGACCCGTTCTCTCCGACGGCCTGTTCGTGCCGTTGTTGCGAAACGCATTCGACTCGATAGCCGACTGCGAGAAGTACCTCTCGGCGGCTGATTACTACAACCAAACCGGCGACGGCGTGTGGCGTCAACACCTGCGGAACCTCCGCAAGGTCCCCCTGTCCATCGGCAGGTTCGACGCCGACGAGGCGTACGCCCACTTCTCCGGTGTGGCCCGCGGTTACTTCGGCGACGAGGCCCTGTTGCGCCGACTGCGGATAACGGTGCCGCCGACCGTCATCGACCGGGAGATGTCCGCGCTCCTGCGCTCCGCCGGCCGCGAGCACTGGAGGCGGTCCGCGCTGTTCCGGCTCGCCGACGGCGTGGCCGGCGCGGGCGCGCCCGACGACGCGAGGTCGATCCGCAGGCTCGCCTCGGTCGTCTACACGAGCCACTACGCCGGCCTCTTCGGACAGGTCGGGGCGTTCCCGGGGTGGTACCAGCGCTACATCGGCTCGTTGCTCGCGCTCCCGATGTCGGCGGCCGAGCAGCCCTCGGACGCGCGGTCGCACTTGGCCGCCGTCCTGCCGCACACCAGACAGCAGGACATCGCCTCGCTCGACCTGGCCGACATCTACCGACTGCGGGCGACCAAGGAGTTCGCCGCCTACCTCGCCGCGGTCAACGACACGACCGCACCGCCCGAGCGCAAGCACGCGACGCTGCTCAACGCGCTCACCCGCTACCTGGCCGTGCTCGACGAACGGATCGCCGAACTGCAATCGGGCACCGCGGTCCGCGTCCGATCGACGCGCCGGAACCTGGCGCTGGTGCGGCTCGCCTCGGCGGTCGGCGCGGTCCTCGGGCTCGCCGAGGTCGCGGTCGACCCCGCCATGATGACCGAGTTCCTCCTGGCCGGCGCGGGTGTGGTGATGCTCTCCGTCGACCATCTGGTCGGCCGCAACCTGACCGAGCTGGAACAGCGCCGGCGAACGTTCTGGCTGGACTACTGCGGCAATTCCGGCACCTTCGAAGCCCAAGTGCAGCGGTTGCGACAGCCGCGCGGAGAAAGTGAGCTCTGATCATGAGCGCTGACTGGTCGACTGGCGTGCGCGGCCGAGCCGAACTGCGCTTCGAGAACCTGCGCGAGAAGGCGCTGGCCGGCGTGGAGAGCCTCGAGCCGACGTCCGCGACGCCCGACGGTTGGTGCCTGTCCACGATCGCCCGGTTGATCCACAACGCGCCGGATCTCGTTCCCGCGGTCGCGACCCTCCAGGAACGACTCGGCGACGTGGGTCCGCTCTACCTCTACCCGGCGGAGTCGCTGCACATCTCCCTGTTGGGGTGCACCCAGCGCGAGCCCGACCGGATGCTCCCGGACGGTCCCCGGGCGCAACGCGTGCGCGCCGCCGTGGCCGACGTCCTGGTCGACCACCCACCGGTGGCCGTCGAGATCGGCAGGCTGAACCTGATCGGTGACCAGTTCTTCCTCGAAGTCCTGACCGACAGCGAGGACTGGTCGGCGACGCGCAAACGGCTCGGTGCCGCCATGAGTGCCATCGGGGAGCGGGCGATCTCCTACAGCGACGCCGAACCCGTGCACCTCAACATCGCCCGGGTCACCGGCGAGCCGGACGTGGGCGTGGTGCGCGACGTGCTGCTCGATCCCGGCTTCACCGCGTCCGCCACCGCGGTCCTGGACACGGTGGAGCTGGTGGTGACCGATTTCGTGGTGCGCCCGGACCGGGTGGAGGTCGTCGACCGGTTCCGGACCACCGCGCGCGCGTGAGCGCCCCGTGCAGGACCTGCCGCAGTGGGATGGCGACCCCCTCGCCGACCGCCTCCGCCGGATGTACGGCGATGTGGGGCTGAGCCGGATCCGGGCGGCGTTCCCCGACGGCGGTCTGGACTCCGGTCGACGTCCGACCCGGCGCGCCCCGGAGACCGCGGTGATCGTGTCGTGCTACCCGGACCACCTCGGCGACGGTGCGGCGGGCGCGACCGCAGCGGAAACCCTGCGGCAGGTGGGACAGCTGCTCTCGCCCGTCCGACGCGATGTCGTCGTGCACCTCCTGCCGCCTTACCTGGCGGACGACGGGGACCGGTTCTCGCTCATCGACGACTCGGTGGTGGACCCGGCTCTCGGCGACTGGGCGGATCTGGGAGCGGCCCGCCCCTGGCTCGCGCTGGACCTGATCGTCAACCAGCTCTCGGTGAACTCGCCCTGGTTCCGGGAGTTCACCGAGGGGCGCGGCCCCGATCTGTTCTTCACCCCGGAGGAGTCCTTCGACTTCCGGCGCGTCGCCTCGTCCCGGGGCCGCGGGCTGATCCGCCACGCCACGCGTGCCGGTCGTCGGGTGCGGGTCTGGTCGTCGCACGGCGGCCAGCAGGTAGACGTGGACTACCGGTCGTCCGAGGTCCTGCTCTGGGCGTTCGAACGCTTGTCGCGGCTGTCGCGCGGCGCTCGGCACCTCAGGCTGGACGGGATCGCGTTCGGCTGGAAGGAGAGCGGCACGTCCTGCGTCAACCTGCCCCAGGCCAGAACCCTGTCCGACGTGCTGTCCGCGTGGTGGCGGGTCCTGTGCCCGGATGGGTACGTCGTGGCCGAAGTCGACGCGTTCGAGGGAGACCTCGCCTACGTGCGGTCCGACTCGGGTGACGGGCCCGACCTCGTGTACGACTACGAGCTGCCGCGATGCGTTGCCGTAGCTCTGGTGCTGGCGGACGTGCACCCCCTCGCGGCGGAGGTCGAGCGGATGGCGGCCCGCACCCCGGTCCACTGGTGCAACATCGTCGTCACGCACGACGGCCTGTCCTTGAGGCCGTGGGTGCCGACGTCGCACCGGCACTCGCTGGAACGCCTGGTGTCGGAGTTGGAGCGATCCGGCCTGCCGGTTCAGCGTGCGATCGTCGGGGGGAGCGAACTGCCGTACGAGGTGGATGTGCTGCCCGCCGACCTGGATCCGCCCGCGAGGGGTGCGCTGGGCGTTCCGGATCCCCGTTGCGCGGACCTGGCCACGTCCTTGCTGATGACGCTGCCGGGGGTGCCGATGGTGTACCTGCCGGCACTGCTCGGCCTGCGTTCGACGCCGGTGCCCGAGGGTGCCGACCCACGCGGCCGGGTGCGTGCGCGGATCCCGCTCGACGCGCTTGCGGGTCCGGAACTGCCGCTTCGGATGCTGTCGTTGAGGTCGACCGTGCCGGCGCTGCGGGCGTCGAGTCCGGCACGGGTGCTGACCGCGGACGGCGGTCTCCTGGTGTTCTCCCGGGGTCACGAGGTCGAAGTGGTGGTCGTGCACAACTTCTCCGCGCACTGGCGCACGGTCCACCTCGAACGGCCAGGGCACGACCTGCTGGGCGGGGTTCCCGTGGAGGCGGGCCCGCTGGAAGTCGCGCCGAGGACCGCTCTGTGGGTGAGCCTCGAGCCCGGAGGGTCAGCGCAAGGCTGACAGGTCGATGAAGCGGTCCAGCGCTCCCGCGGCCAGCAGGTGTTCGTAGAGCGAGTAGTCGACCGCGGTGTCGAACTCCACCCAGCCGCCCTCGACCTCGGTCGTCCTGATGGTGACACCGTCATCGACCAGCAGTTGGAGGAATTCCGTCATGGAGGTGGTGGCGAGCGCCTGTTCGTGGCCGACCCAGTGGCGGGTGAACGTCGAGTGCGTGGTCGCGGGCAGATGCAGGACGCCCATGTACTGCGCTTCGACCTCGGACAGGTCGCGCGGCCGGCGCCCGATCTCGACGACCTCCCGGTCCGGGCCGATGCGCAGCGTCTCGGCGTCGGTCAGTGGCTCCTCGAACCGCGCCTCCCACAATGCGCGCCACCGGGTGTTCACGCTGATCGCGACGTCCTCGTGCGCCCGGTCCAGCAGCGCTTCGACCACGGTCGGCTCGAAGAGGACGTCGCCGTACACGACCAGCAGGTCTTCGGCGCCGTCGAGCCAGCGGTCGGCGGCGAAGAGGCTGGCCACCATATTCGTGGAGGCATGGCGGTCATTGTGGAAGAGCCGCAGTCCTCGGTGCTCGAACAGTTCCGCACGGTACCCCGTCACCACGCCGACCTCGGACGCACGAGGTCGGAGCACGTCGAGTTGCCATGCCAGGAGTTCACGCCCGGCGAACTCCACGAGGGCCTTCGGCACGTCGCGGCCAAGTCGTGAACCGCGGCCCGCCGCGAGGACGAGGGCGCGGGTCACCCCAGGCCCTTCAAGGCGCTCGACACCAGCGCGTGCTCCCGCTCATCGGGATTCGGAGTTCGTTCGGGGTGCCACATGATCCCCAGCAGCGGCAGGTCGCGGTGCCTCGCCGCCTCGACCGTGCCGTCGGTGGCGAGGGCGACTTCCCGCAACGAGTGGGGCAGCCGCGTGACGGCCCAGTCGTGGTGGCTGAGTACGGTGGCGGGACCCGGTTCCCCTGCCGACCACCGCAACGGGTGCATGCTGCCCGCGTGCCCGTCGACTCTCCGCAGCACTCCGCCCAGGTCCGCGACGACCAGTTGGAAACCCCGGCACACCGCGAGCACCGGAACGCCGTTCGCCATGGCCCAGACCAGCAGGGTGCGCTCGAACACGTCACGCGGTTCGTTCCAAGGAGGGCTGTCGCCAGTAGCCGGGACGTTCTCGCCACCGGAGAGGACCAACGCCCGGATGCCTCGGCGGACCACGTAGCCGACGGGGTCCGCCACCAACGTCGGCAGGGGGACGGGGTCGAAGCCCAGCGATTCCAGCAACGTGGTCCAACGCTGGTCCAGGCTGTCCCGCACCTCTTCGCCCCGCGCCGGGACCAACCGTTGCGAGATGCCCACCACAAGCGCCACGTCGAACTCCAGTCGGGGGAAGGCCACGCCGCAGCGCCGCTAGATCGTGCGGATGTGTCGGGACGAGCAGTCGAGTTCCACCTCGCCGTGCCGGGTGACGATCTGGTAGAGGACCTTGCCGCACCCGATCGCGGCCGGCAGCCGCAACTCGGCGCAGCGCACGGCCAGGTGTGAGTTCGGGCCGCCGAAGCGGGTGATGATGCCCCGGACGCCGGCGGCGAGCAGCCAGTCGTACCCGGGGTCGGCGCGTTCGGCGCACACGATCGTTCCGCTGACGCCGGCGCCCGGTCGGTGCAGGTCCGAGATGACCCGCACGGTCGACCGCACCACCTGGTCGGTGATGAACGTGGGGCGGGTCGCCCGCTCCACCACCAGCGTGAGGTCTTCGGGGGCGCGGATCACCGACGGTGTGATGACCCGTGCCTCGCGCCGGTGGTGTTCACGGCGGCGGACCAGTTCGTCGGCGAGCCAGTGCCGGTCGAACCCCGCATCGCGGACCGCGCGGAGCACGATCCGCAAGGGCAGGAACGACGCGTCCTCACGGGAGAGGCCCATCGAGCCTGACCACGACGCGATCGCCTCCAGCGTGACGGACACGAACTTGGAGTAGACGAACTTGGCGAACTCCCGCAGCCGGATCGCCTGGCGGAGGTAGTCCAGGAGCCCGGCGGCCGGGATGAGCAGGTCGGACGAGCGGAGGAGGGTGGTCAAGTCCGACGCTTCGCGCCGTGACAGGTCGAACGAGGGCGTCGCGGGGAGCGGTGGGCCACCCTCGGCGAGATCGGGGTGGGCCGAATACGGCAGGCTGCGGATGTCGTAGGTGCCCGCTCGGAGGTGGCCGAACCTCGCGCGGAACGCGTCACGACCCGAGCTGCTCCGCCGCGCCGCGGCACCGGCCTCGAGGAACTCGGCGGTGATGGTGCGCAGCGAGGACCGGAACTCGTCGAGCCGGTCGTCGGTGAGGCCGCCCGCCCGGCGGACCTCGTCCACCAGCGATCGGGCGATGAACCCGTGGCGCGCGGCCACCGCGAAATCCACCGGCAGGGTCTGGGAGAGCTCCTGGAACGCCGCGGATCGCAACCACGACCCGGGCTCCCGACCGGGCCGGGTCAGCGCCGCGTGGTGCTCGAGCCGGGCCAGCCGGTCGGCCAGGGTCGACATGGCGCGCAACCCGGTGGTGCTGACCAGGTTGTTCGTCAGCCACCGGAGGTGCTCCCGCACGACATTCCGATCGGCCGGTCGCAACGCGTCGCCGAACACCTCGGTCAACGTTCGCGCGGTGGCCAGCCCCGCAGTGGACACCGAGGCGGTGAACTCGACGGAGTCATGTGTCTCGGGCGATGACCGGACCCGTTCCACACCGGCCCGCACCAGCGTGTTCCGCAAGGTCGGCGGCACGGTGGCCGGCACCAGTGACGCCAGGCTGGCGGCCACATCGATGAACGGCCGCGCGCCCACCCGGCACATCAGTTCCCGGCCGACGGGGTCGTGGTAGCCGAGCGCCCGGCGCGCCGACCGCCAGGTGCGCCTGGTGATGAAGTCGCGGTAAAGAGAATACGCGAGCGGGCGCGGTGACTCGCCGATCATCTCCGCCGGGTTCCAGTCCGCCATGTCGCTCAGGCACAGGGGCGTCGAGTGGGTCACGCGGCGGAGCACCGCGGATTTCCGGCGCACCGAGGAAGTCGTCGCTGTCGAGTCGTGGATCGGCGGCAGGCCGCGAACCTGGAGGATGTTGACCGTGCCGGTCCGGTCGACCACGAACTCCATGTCGAATTCGCGGCCGTCGAGGAATCGGCTCACCTCTTGCGCGACTCTCAGCACAGCGGTCAGGCCGTCCGGTGCGGAATCGCTCCCGCGCCAATCGTGCAGTGCGACGAAAGTGGGATTGGTGCTGCCCGAGGTGATGCTGTCCGTCGGTCCGTCGAACTCGTAGGACAGCACCAGGTAGGGGGCACCCGTCGTGATGTCGATCGTGGTGGCGACACCCGTGATGGCGGCGTCGGTCACCATGCTCTGCACGATCACCGAATGGCCGGTCGAATGCGACGACTTGCGCGCCATGTCGGCGACCACCCGGTCGAGGGCGGCGGCGAGCGACTTGTCGTCGCCGAGTCCGACGCCGAGCACGCTCAGGTACTTGCCGGCGTTGGTGTGGGAAGGGCCGTCCTCGTCCGCGGCACTGGACCGAACCGCGACCCGTGCGACTTCCGGCAGTGAACGCCTTATGCGATCGAGTTCTCCCTCCCGGTCCGACAGCCATTCTTCGGCGCGCACGACTCTGAAAGGAGGAACCCGACCAGCGACCACCTCGTCCGAGATGAGCCGGAGCATGGCTGCTTTGCTCATGGACTGGGCTCCGATCAGGATCTGCCCGAGGGTGGTCCGTGATGGACGGCGTCACCGCACATCGTGTCAAGCCCAATTGCCGGTTTCACCGCAAACCGGCGGACAAGCGAGAACGAAATTCACCGTGCGAGCCTCCGGGGCCGGCCCGCACGGGCCTGGCACGGTCCGCTCCCCGACCCCGATCACCGCCGGCTCCCGCCGCCGCAGCGGCGACCGGTGGCGTGCCGATGTCCCGGCGGTCGATTCCCGGCGTGCGCGCCGAGCGCCCCACCGCGCCCCCGTGCGGTCAGGTCGTCTGGCGCACGCAGAACTCGTTGCCGTCCGGGTCGGCCAGGACCGTCCAGCTGATGTCCGCCACGGCGTGCTCGCCGACCACCGTCGCACCCAGCGCGACGAGTCTCGCCACTTCGGCGGCCCGGTCCGCGGTCGCCGTGTCGAAGTGCAGGCGGTTCTTGCCCGGCGTCGGGTCGGACACCTCCTGCAAGCCCACTTGCAGGCCGCCCTCGGTCGCCGGCGCCAGCACCAGGAACGCGCCCCAGTCGTGCTCGATCGACGTGCCCAGCGCCTTGGTCCAGAAGTCCGCCAACCGGTGCGCGTCCGCCGTGTCGATGGTCACCATGCCGATGCTGATGGTCATGCCCGGCACGCTAGCCCCGACCACCGACAATTCCGCGCGGAAGCCTCCCCGCCCGGCGCCACGCGGAACCCGTTGGAACTGATCAGGGGCCGTTCACTACCCTTTCCCGGACAACCCGCCCACGAGGAGCGCCCACCGTGATCACGAGGATGTCGTCGCTGTTCCTGCGCACCCTGCGCGAGGACCCGGCCGACGCCGAAGTACCCAGCCACAAGCTGCTGGTCCGCGCCGGCTACGTGCGCCGCGTCGCACCGGGTGGTTACTCGTGGCTGCCGCTGGGTCTGCGGGTGCTGCGCAACATCGAGCGGGTCGTGCGCGACGAGATGGACGCCTTCGGCGCGCAGGAGATCCAGTTCCCCGCGCTGCTGCCGAAGGAGCCCTACGAGGCGACGAACCGGTGGACCGAGTACGGCCCCAACCTCTTCCGCCTCAAGGACCGCAAGGGCGCGGACTACCTGCTCGGCCCCACCCACGAGGAGCTGTTCGCGCTCACCGTGAAGGGCGAGTACTCCTCCTACAAGGACTACCCGGTCACGCTGTACCAGATCCAGACCAAGTACCGGGACGAGGCGCGTCCCCGCGCGGGCATCCTGCGCGGCCGCGAGTTCCTGATGAAGGACTCCTACTCGTTCGACCTCGCCGACGAGGGCCTGGCGCAGTCCTACCGGCAGCACCGCGAGGCCTACATCCGCATCTTCGACCGGCTCGGCCTGGAGTACGTGATCGTCTCGGCCACGTCGGGCGCGATGGGCGGCTCGGCGTCGGAGGAGTTCCTGGCGGTCGCGCCGACCGGTGAGGACACGTTCGTCCGCAGCACGGAGTCGGGCTACGCGGCGAACGTCGAGGCCGTCGTCACGCCCGCGCCCCCCGAGCAGGACCCGGCGGCGCACCCCGAGGCGCAGGTGCACCACACGCCGAACACGCCGACGATCAAGACGATGGTCGACTTCCTCAACGCCAACACCGACCGCACCTTCACCGCCGCGGACACCCTGAAGAACGTCCTGGTGAAGACCCGCAAGCCCGGTGAGAAGGACTGGTCGCTGCTGGCCATCGGCCTGCCCGGCGACCGCGAGGTCGACCTCAAGCGGCTGGAGGCGGCGGTCGAGCCCGCCGAGGTGGCGATGCTGGAGGACGCGGACTTCGCCCGCAACTCCTTCCTGGTCAAGGGCTACATCGGGCCGGCCGCGCTGCAGGCCAACGGCGTGCGGTACCTGGTCGACCCGCGCGTGGTGCGCGGCACGGCGTGGGTGACCGGCGCGGACAAGGCCGACCACCACGTGGTGGACCTGGTCGTGGGCCGCGACTTCACCCCCGACGGCACGATCGACGTGGCCGAGGTCCGCGAGGGCGACGCGTCACCGGACGGCAAGGGCGTGCTGGTCGCCGCGCGCGGCATCGAGATCGGGCACATCTTCCAGCTGGGCCGCAAGTACGCGGACGCGTTCTCGCTGGACGCGCTGGGCCCGGAAGGCAAGCCCGTCCGGATCACCATGGGCTCCTACGGCATCGGCGTGTCCCGCCTGGTCGCCGCGATCGCCGAGCAGAGCCACGACGACCGCGGCCTGATCTGGCCGCGCAACGTCGCGCCCGCCGACGTGCACGTGGTCGTGGCGGGCAAGGACGAGACGCTGCTCGCGGGCGGCGAGAAGCTGGCGGGCGAGCTGTCCGCGGCGGGCCTGAAGGTGCTGCTGGACGACCGCAAGGCCAGCCCCGGCGTGAAGTTCGCCGACGCCGAGCTGATCGGCGTGCCGACGATCCTGGTGGTGGGCCGCGGCCTGGCCAACGGCCTGGTCGAGGTCAAGGACCGCCGCACGGGCGAGCGCGAAGAGGTGCCGCTCGACGGCGCGGTGCAGCACCTGCTGACCGTCGTCAAGGGCTGAGCAGGACCCGTCCGGGCGGGCACGACCGCCCGCCCGGACGGCCTCAGACCCGGGTCGACACGGCGGCGAGCACCGCCGCCGTGTCGGACAGGTCGTCCAGCACGACGTGCGCGCCCGCGTCCCGCAGTTCCGCGACGCTGCTGCGGCCCGTCGCCACGCCGACGGCCACCGCGCCGTGGCGCAGCGCCGCGTCCACGTCGAGCGGCGTGTCGCCGATGACGACCGGCCGGAACTCGCGGGTGTGCTTGGCCGTGGCCAGCCGCACCGCCTCCAGCACCAGCTCGGGCCGGTGCTCGGACACCGAGCCGTAGCCGCCGATGTCGAAGTCCAGGTGCTCGTCCAGCCCGAACGCGGCCAGCTTGTACCGGGCGATCTCCACCAGGTTCCCGGTCACCAGCGACTGCACCACGTCGGCCCGCTCCGCCAACGCCTTCAGCGCCGCCATCGCACCCGGCAGGGCGCGCCCCCGGGTCGGCAGCAGGTCGCGTTCCCGGGTGGCCACGTCGATCAGCTCGGCGTGCAGCCGGGCCACCAGCTCCTCGGTGGGCTCCAGGTCGTGCGCGGTCAGCAGGTCCCGGGTGATGGCGCGCTCGGTGCGGCCCGGGAAGCTCGGCACGTGCACGAGGTCCAGGCCCGCCACGGCGCGCAACGCCGTGCGGTACCAGTCGTGGCCCAGTCCGCGCGCGTCGATCAGCGTCAGGTCGATGTCCCACAGCACCAGCGTGTTCACGACAGCCGCACGCTTTCCAGGATGCGCTCCACCTCGTCCTCCGACGGTCCCTCGGCGACGTGCGGCCCGCCCTCGGCGACGTTGAGCACGAACACCGACACCTTGGGCCCGTTGCGCAGCGCCACCGCGCTGACCGTGGCCTTGGGCGCGTAGCAGGCGCTGGCGGACTTCGGCGTCACCTCGACGCTGAGCCGCACCGCCTCGCCGTCGCCGGACTCGACCCGGGGCTCGCCGATCTCCGGCGGCGCGTCGTCGACCGTGTACCCGCCCGCGGCGATCCGGTTCACCAGTTCGGTGGCGACCTGCTCGGGGTCGTCGTCCACGACCGAACCGGCCATCGCCTGCGCCTGGATCATGCTGCGGCCCTGGCACTGGAACGGCCGCGACACGTACGACGTGGTCAGCCTGATCCGCCCGGACGCGCCGCCGCCGCTGGACTCCCAGGACGGCGGCAACTCGTAGGCCAGGCCGGCCTGCGAGTCGTCCACCGGCTGCCAGTCCGGTTCCGGCGCGGACGAGGAGGTCGACGTGGTCGGCGCCGGCCCCGCCCGGTCGTCGCCCCGGTTCAGCAGAGCGAACGCCGTCACGCCACCGCCGACGAGCACGACCGCCGCCCCCAGCGCGATCCACAGCGGCGCGCGGCTCGGCCGCTTCGGCGGTTGCTGCTGGTAGACGCCCAGCCCGGTGTAGCTCACCGGCTCAACGGCTTCACGGAGTCGACCATGGCCTGCAGTTCGGCCTCCGTCGGCGGCTTCGGCTCGGCCGGCCCGCCTTCGAGGTCGCCGTTGGCCATGAACACGTGGAAGCCCTTGTCGCCCTTGAGGACCAGCACCTTCACCATGCCCTTGGTGGCCAGGCACTGGTCGCCGGAGGTGGTGGCGACCGCGTCGACCTGGACGCCCTCGATGGTGCCCGCCACCGTCACCGGCTTCGGCTCGCCGAGCTTGACCTCGGACTTCGGCGCGGACTTGTAGTACTGGGTGGCGAGCTTCTGGGCGAAGTCCTTGGCCACCGCGGTGAGGTCGGTCTGCGGCACCACCACGCCGCCCGCGCCACCGCGGGTGAAGTCGTGCTGGGCGCAGTCGTACGCGCCGGTGACGGTGAGGCCGGTCAGCTTCACGTCCGCCATGCCCTCGACGGGCGCGGAGTTCGGCACGGGGGTCCAGCCCTTGGGCACGTCGTAGCTGTACGACAGGGCCTGCACGGGCAGGCAGTTCCAGCCCGGCTTGGCGGGCTCGCAGGTGGGCGGCGGCGCGCTCGACGGCGTCGACTTCGCCGTGGTGGACGGCTTGGTCGTGGTGGGCGCGCTGCTCGTGGTGCCCTGCGCGACCGGGGTCGAGCCGTCCGGCCTGGTCAGCACGAACGCCGTCACGCCGCCGCCGACCAGCACCACCACGACCGCGGCGATCGCGAGCCACAGCTTGGTCCGGCTCTTCCGGGGCGGCGGCCCGTCACCGCCGGAGAACACCCCGAGACCGCCGTAGGAGCCGCCGTAGTTCTGCGGGAAGACCTGCTGCGGGTAGCCCTGGTCCTGCCGGCCCCAGTCGCCCTGGTTGGGCTGGCCGCCCCAGCCGGACTGCCCCTCACCTGGGTAAGTCACGGACCGAACCGTACCCGGTGGGACCGACGCCCTGGGCCGCTCCGCTAATTCAGCGCTCGTTGACTTCATCACCCGATCGGACGTAGCCTCAAATTCAACACATGATGAACTACTGAGGAGGGCACCATGGCCGCACTGCACGACCGGCCGCCGGCGGTCATCGCGGTGGCCACCGCCGTCGTGGGCGCGCTGGTCGCGCTCGTCCTGGGCCTGGTGACGTTCGGCGTCCAGGCGACGGCGCACCCGGACGAGGTGCCGCTGGCGGTCGCCGTCGGCGCCGACGCGCCGCCCCAGCTGCGGGGTATCGCCGAGAAGCTCGCGGGCAGCGACGCGGCGGAGGTCTCGTGGCGGGTGGCGACGCCCGACGAGGCGCGGGACCTGCTGTCCCGCCAGGAGGTCTACGGCGTGCTCGAACTCGCGCCCGGTGGCGCGACCGCGGTGCTGTCCGGCGCGGTGAACCCGTCGGGCACGCAGGTCGCCCAGCAGGTGCTGTCCGGGGTCGCCCAGGGCGCCGGCATGCAGGCGAAGGTGGTCACGCTCAACCCGGCGTCGGCCGCCGGTCGCACCGCGCCGTTGGCCGCGACCGCGCTGCTGTGGATCGCGGGCCTGGTCGCCGGCGCGGCGTTCACGCTGGTGGCGCGCAAGCCGACCTCGGCGGGCCGGCTGGCGGGCGCCGCCACCTCGACCGTGCTGGGCGTCGCCGTCGTGGCGGGCTTCTTCGCGCTGTGGGACTCGTCCCTGCCGCTCGGCTGGGGCGTGCTCGGCTACCTCGCCCTCGTCGGAGCGGCGTTCGCGCTGGTCCAGGGCGCGTTGCTGAGGCTGCTCGGCATCCGCGCGATGGCCCTGCTCGGGCCGCTGTACCTGATCGCGCCCGCCGTCGCGGGCCAGGTGCCGGAGCTGATCAGCCCCGTCTACCGGGCGCTGCTGTGGTCGTGGACGCCGTTCCGGTTCTCCACCGAGGGCCTGCGCGCGCTGCTGCACGGCGGCTCGCTCGCCACCGCCCAGGTCTGGGTGTTCGTCGGGCTCGCCGCCGCCGGCCTGGTGGTGCTGCTGCTACCCGGCGAGGAAGCTCAGCCGGACCTTGCGGACGGGGTTGTCGACGTTGGTGTCGACCAGGCAGACCGACTGCCAGGTGCCCAGCGCCAGCGCACCGCCTAGCACCGGGATCGTCGCGTAGGGCGGCACGAGCGCGGGGAGCACGTGGTCACGGCCGTGACCGGGCGTCCCGTGCCGGTGCCGCCACCGCCCGTCGGCGGGCAGCAGCTCGCGCAACGCGGCCAGCAGGTCGTCGTCGCTGCCCGCACCCGTCTCCAGCACGGCCAGGCCCGCGGTCGCGTGCGGCACCCAGACGTGCAGCAGGCCGTCGCCGTCCTCGTCGGCCAGGAAGTCCTCGCAGGCGCGGGTGAGGTCGTGGACGACCTCGGTCGAGCCGGTGCGGATCTCGATCTCTTCGCTGCGCATGCCACGAGAGCTTAAAACGCCGGGCCGAAAACGCGGTGCGCCGCCGCCGCCCGATCGGGCACGATGCCGTCCGTGATCCACACCGCGATCGTCACCGGGGCCAACCAGGGCATCGGCGCCGCGACCGCCAAGGCGCTCGCCGCCCGAGGCGTCAACGTCCTCATCACGTTCCTGCGCTTCGCGCCCGCGCCGGACCCGAGCCTGCCGCGCGAGTACTTCACCGCCCGCGAGTCGGACGCCGACGACGTGGTCGCCGCGATCACCGAGGCGGGCGGCAAGGCGCACGCGCTGGAGATCGACCTCACCGACCCGCTGGCGCCCGGCACCCTGTTCGACACCGCGGAACGGGTCTTCGGGCCGGTCGACATCCTGGTCAACAACGCGTCGAGCTGGGTGCAGGACACGTTCCTGGCCGTGCGGACCGACCAGTTCGGCCGGGTGCTCCAGGCCGTGACGCCGCAGACCTTCGACGCGCAGTTCGCCGTGGACGCGCGTGCCGGCGCCCTGCTGATCGCCGAGTTCGCCCGCCGCCACATCGCCCGCGGCGGCAACTGGGGCCGCATCGTCGGCCTGACCTCGGGCGGGCCGCTCGGCTTCCCGAGCGAGGTGTCCTACGGCGCGGCGAAGGCGGCGCTGGACAACTACGCCATGTCCGCGGCGGCCGAGCTGTGGCCGCACGGCATCACGTCGAACGTGGTCAAGCCGGGCGTCACCGACACCGGCTGGGTCAACGACGCGGTGCGCGCCCAGCACGACGTCTCCCAGCCCGAGGACGTCGCCGACGTGGTCGCGTTCCTCTGCTCGGACGCCGCGGCGAAGGTGACGAAGAACGTCATCACCCTGCGCTGATTCCACCGGACCGGACATTACCCGCTGGTAACATAGCGGTCGTGAAGGCATCCCGTCTGCGCCGCGGCATGAACCTGTGGCCACCGTTCCTGTTCGCCGGCATCCGCGTGGTCGAGTTGTCCGACGACTACCGCCACGCCAAGGTCCGGATGCGGCTGCACTGGTGGAACCGCAACTACGTCGGCACCCACTTCGGCGGCTCGCTGTTCGCGATGACGGACCCGTTCTGGATGCTGCTCGTGCTGCACCACCTCGGCCGCGAGCACCTGGTGTGGGACCGGGCGGGCGAGATCGAGTTCGTCAAGCCCGGCCGCGGCACCGTCCACGCCGAGTTCCACCTGACCGACGGGCAGCTCGACGAGCTGCGGTCCCAGGCCGCGCGCGGCAAGGCGCTGGTCTGGTTCGACACCGACGTCGTGGACTCGGCAGGCGACGTCGTGGCCCGCACCCGCAAGCAGGTCTACGCCCGTCGCAAGAACCGCAATTCGGTGGACGACGGGGTCGCGGAGACCGTCTGATGATCCCATGCGTTCAGCCTTCGGCACGACCTTCGACGTCCCCCTCGGCTACCTGAACACCGCGAGCGTCGGCGTGCCGCCCACGCCCACCGCCCGAGCCGTCGCGGACGCCGTGCGCCGGTGGACGGTCGGCGCGGACGGCCCCGGCGCGGCCGATGAGCACCTCAAGACGGCGCGGAGGGCGTTCGGCCGGCTCGTCGGCGTGCCGTCCGAGCGCGTCGCGATGGGCGCGTCGGCCTCCCAGCTCGTCGCCCTCGTCGCCGCGGGCCTGCCCGCCGACGCGTCGGTCCTGGTCGCCCGCGGCGAGTTCACCAGCCTCACGTTCCCCTTCGCCGCCCGCGGCCTGCGGGTCACCGAAGTCGATCTCGACGGGATCGTGGCCGAAGCGGGCGCGCACGACCTCGTCGCGGTCAGCGTCGTGCAGTCCGCCGACGGCCGGATCGTGGACCTCGACGGCCTGCGCGCGACCGGCGTGCCGGTGCTGCTGGACGCCTCCCAGGCCGTCGGCTGGCTGCCGCTCGACCTCGAGTGGGCCGACTGGGTCGTGGCCATCGGCTACAAGTTCCTGATGTCCCCGCGCGGCTGCGCGTGGCTGGCGTGCTCGCCCTCGGCGCTGGAGCGCACCGTGCCCGTGGCCGCGAACTGGCACGCCGGCGACGACCCCTGGAGCACCGTGTACGGCCTGCCGCTCCGGCTGGCCCCCGACGCCCGCCGCCTCGACCTCTCCCCGGTCTGGCTGGCCCAGTTCGGCGCCGCCGAGTCCCTGCCCTACCTCGCCTCGCTGGACCTCGCCGCGGTCCGCGACCACAACGTCGGGCTGGCCGACTCGCTGCTCACCGCCCTCGGCCTGCCCGCGCGCAACTCGGCGATCGTGTCCCTCGACCTGCCGGACGCCGCCGAGCGCCTGGCGAAGGCCGGCGTGCGGTCGGGCATCCGCGCCGGACGGGTGCGGCTCGCCTTCCACCTGTACAACACGGAGGCCGATGTCGATCAGGTGCTCACAGCGCTCGACTGACCCGCTTCCGTTACCGTGGGTCTTTGTGTCGGTTCCTCCCGAATCACCCGAAGAGGTGACGCAGCGGATCCCGCCCATCCGTCCGTCGGACACCGCGCCGCTGTGGCGGTCGGAGATCGGGCAGCTGGACTCGCTGCTGAGCTCACCCCCGCCCCGTCCCGCGCCCGCGCCGCCGCGCTCGCGCCGCGGACTGGTGCTCAAGGGGCTCGGCCTGCTCGGCGTGGCCGTGGTGTCCGGGCTGGTGTGGCTGGTCGTGATGCCGAAGAACACCCCGACCGGCACGCCCGCGCCCACGTCCACGCCGGCGGGCGAGTTCACGTTCGCCGCGTCGCCGGACGTGCCCGAGCCGATGAAGGACAGCGACTGCGCGTCCCACGCCTACGGGCAGACCAAGACGTTCCTGACGAACACGCCCTGCCAGCAGCTCACTCGCGGTCTGTACACGACGACCACACCCGACGGGTTGAAGGTCTACACGTCCGTGTCGATCGTGCGGATGAAGACCACCGAGGACGCCGCCAAGCTGAAGGACCTGACCAGCCGTGACGGCACCGGCAACGTCAACGACCTGGTCAAGGACGGCGCCGTCCGGGTGCCGAGCCTGACCACGCTGGCCAACGGCGGCTTCGCGGCCCGCCAGCAGGACCGCGACGTGATCATCATCGAGTCGGACTCGATCAAGCACGGCCCCGACGCGACCGCCCACACCCAGCTGATGAAGCGGATCAGCAACGACGCCTTCCGCCTCGCCGCCGACATGACCGGCTGACGGGCTCCAGGGGCTCCACCGGCCGCGCGTCACCCCACCCCGGCGCCGGGGAACGCGATGGACGTGGGCGTGATCCCGGCGGTCTTCCGCCACCGCGTGGCCCGCACCGCCGACACCGTCAACGCGTCCAGCGCCGACGCCCGCAGCGCGCCGTCGTCGGTCCGCTCCAGCACACCGCGCCAGGCCACGCACGCGTCCGTCTCCACCGCGATCAGCGCCGCGATGGCCGACGCCGCGCTGTCCACCGGCTGGGGCGGCAGGTAGGCCGCCGCCGGTGGCCGGGGCGTGGCGCCCGCGTCACGCAGCCACCGCTCCGTCGCGTCCCGCCGGGCCCGGTGCGCGGTCGCGCCGTCCGCCACCGCCGCCGACTGCTGCGGCGCCGAGATGAACGCGCTCACCAGCCCGTGGGTCCACACCGCCGCGTGCTCCGCGGCCAACGCGTCCTGCACCGCCTCCACGCTCACGACAACGCCTCCACCAGGCTCGCGCACCCGGCCGCCACCGAGGCGACCAACCCGGCCCGGTGCGCCTCGACCGACGCCACCAGCCCGCCCGCCTGCTTCTGCGCCGCCTGCAACGCGGGCACCAGCGCCTCGCGCGTCGCCCCGGCCGGGGGCGCCGCCGGAGCCGACGTCGTCGGGGGTGCGGACGACCCCGGCACCCGCGGCGTGGCCCGGTCGATCTCCGCCTGCAACCGCGTCGCGTGCTCGGTGCGCGCGGTGGCCGTCTCGGGCGCGCCGACGGCCGTGGCCAGCGCGGCGTCCGACAGCGCCGCCTTCACCAGGTCCGCCAGCGGGTCGGGCGGCGGCGGAGGGGGAGGAGGTGTGGTGCACGCGACTGCCAACGGCGCCGTGGCCGTCGCCAGCAGCACCGCGCGCCTGCTGAACGCCGTTCTTCCGATCACGCGTCCCGATCCTGCCAGAGCCGGCGCGCCGACCCCGCCGACACCGGGCATCCCGTCCCACGTGAACGCGCCCGGCAGGCCGTCACCGCGTCCCGTCCCGCCGGAACCCGCGCGCCGGTCCCGCCGCGACCGCGCGACCGCCCGCGGCGCGTGACGAGATCGGCCGTGGCACGTGGGAGGCCGCCGAACGAGATAGTCTGGGCGACCACGGCCGGCGAAGTGCAGCGTCGGCCGGGGTTGCCGTGCCCTCTGCACTCGAAGAGAACTTGGAGTCACCACGTGTCCAGCCCGCCGCGCGGAGAACTCGCCGCGCAGCTAGCACCCGTCGTGCGCGAGGCGGTCGAGGCGATCGGCTTCGACCTCGAGACGCTCGACGTGAACCAGGCTGGGCGTCGCAGGCTGGTCAAGGTGGTCGTGGACGGCGACGAGGGGATCGGGCTGGACGAGGTGGCGCAGGCCAGTCGCGCCGTGTCCGCCGCCCTCGACGCCCACGAGCACCTGATCGCCGGGCCGTACACGCTCGAGGTCACCTCGCCCGGCGCGGACCGCCCGCTCACCAAGCCCCGCCACTGGATGCGCAACCGGCTGCGCCTGGTGAAGGTCAAGCAGCCGGAGCAGGTCGAGTGGTTCGGCCGCGTCGGCGATGCCGACGACACCGGCGTCGTGCTGCTGGTCAAGGGCGAGCTGCGCCGCGTCGAGTACCGGACGATCGAGCGCGCCGTCGTCGAAGTCGAGTTCAAGCAGCCGCCGGTCGAAGAGCTCGCGCTCCTCGAAGGCAAGCACCTGAAGGAGGAGTCGGAGTGAACGTCGACATCGCCGCTCTCAGGGCGATCGAACGGGACAAGGACATCCCCTTCGACACGGTTCTCGAAGCCATCGAGACCGCCCTGCTGACCGCCTACAAGCACACCGAGGGCCACCACTCGCACTCGCGCGTGGAGATCGACCGCAAGACCGGCGTGGTGCGCGTGCTCGCGCAGGAGCTCAACCCGGACGGCACCGTGGCCGAGGAGTGGGACGACACCCCCGAGGGGTTCGGCCGCATCGCCGCCACCACCGCCCGCCAGGTCATCCTCCAGCGGCTGCGCGACGCCGAGCACGAGCGCACGTTCGGCGAGTTCTCCGCCAAGGAGGGCGAGATCATCGCCGGCGTGGTGCAGCGCGACGCCCGCGCGAACGCCCGCGGCATGGTCGTCGTGCAGATAGGGGAAACCGAGGGCGTGCTGCCGCCCGCCGAGCAGGTGCCCGGCGAGTCCTACGAGCACGGCTCGCGGCTCAAGTGCTACGTCGTGGGCGTGTCCCGCGGCGCGCGCGGCCCGCAGATCACCCTGTCGCGCACGCACCCGAACCTGGTGCGCAGGCTCTTCGCGCTCGAGGTGCCCGAGATCGCCGACGGCACCGTGGAGATCCCCGCGGTGGCACGTGAGGCAGGTCACCGCTCGAAGATCGCGGTCCGCACGACGGTCCCCGGCGTCAACGCCAAGGGGGCGTGCATCGGGCCCATGGGCGCACGTGTGCGCAACGTCATGAGCGAGCTGGCCGGCGAGAAGATCGACATCATCGACCACTCGGACGACCCCGCCACGTTCGTCGGGAATGCCTTGTCACCCGCGAAGGTTGTCTCTGTTCGGGTGCTCGACGAGCGCGCCAAGACGGCACGGGTCGTGGTCCCGGACTTCCAGCTCTCCCTCGCCATCGGCAAGGAGGGCCAGAACGCCCGGCTGGCCGCCAGGCTCACCGGTTGGCGCATCGACATCCGCAGTGATGCGGAGGCCGGCGGGTCCGCTCCGGCGGGCGCATCGGCATCCGGTTCGGCTGAATAGGCAACAGGGGATAGACTTCTCAGTGGTTCAACGTCGGGGATCGGATCTCACGCACATCGGCCCGGTTCGTACGTGCATCGGATGCCGCGCTCGGACGTTGCCCTCCGAGCTGCTGCGCGTGGTGGTCGTGGACGGGGCTGTGGTCCCGGACACACGTCGACGGTTGCCCGGTAGGGGAGCATGGCTGCACCCCGATCCGGACTGCCTCCGCAACGCCGAGAAGCGGCGGGCGTTCCCCAGGGCCTTCAAGGTCCAGGGACCGCTCGACGTGGAAGGCGTGCGCGGTCATCTCGAGCAGTATGGGCAGGAGGTCGCGGGATCGCCCCGTGACCAGCAGGAAGCAAGGAAGCAGGTCGACCCGTCATGAGTCAGCCGTGAAGCTGAAGACATGAACGCGCGACGTTAAGACGAGGTCGACGGGACTTGCCCGCCGGCCTCCCTCACAGAGGAGTGCAGTGGCAGGTAAGGCCCGCGTGCACGAGCTCGCCAAAGAGCTCGGTGTCACGAGTAAAGAACTACTCAGCAAGCTCGCCGACCAGGGCGAATACGTGAAGTCCGCGTCCAGCACCGTCGAGGCCCCGGTGGCCCGGCGGCTTCGTGACGCCTACGCCAAGGGCGAGTCGAAGCCCAAGCCCGCGGGCGCCCGCCCGGCGCCGCCCAAGCCCGCCCCGGCGGCCTCGGGTTCCGGCTCCGGCGAGTCCACCCCGCGTCCGCCGGCCCCGGCCGGCAAGCCGGGCCCGCGTCCCGTCCCCGGTCCCAAGCCGATGGCGCCGAAGCCGGCGCCCA
>JBFBCZ010000022.1:0-156533 GCA_040689555.1 Actinosynnema sp. NPDC051121
GCCGACGCGGTCGTCAGCGCGTAGGAGGTCAGCAACGGGAAGCCCGCGACCACCCCGCCCGCGACCACGGCCAGCCGCGCCCACTGCGCGCCGGTCGGCCGGGCCTGCCCGGTGACCCCGAGCGCCACCGCGGCGAGCACCGCCGCGACCACCGCCCGGCCCGAGCCGATGAACAGCGGGGACAGGCCCGCGACGGCGACCTTGGTGAACGGGACCGTGAACGAGAACGCCGCCACCCCGAGCAGGCCCCACCCGAGACCCGCTCGCGGGGGCGATAGCACCGGTGGCGAAAGGACAGTAACGCTATCGTTGGCCGACATGTCCAACGATAGCAGCGCACGCATCGTGGCAGGTCTGCGCGAATGGATCGCGCACGCGCCGCCGGGCGCGCGGGTGCCGTCCACCAGGGCGCTGATGGCGGAGTACGGCGCGAGCCCCGTCACGGTGCAGAAGGCGGTGCACGTGCTGGCCGCCCAGGGTCTCGTCGAGTCACGTCCCGGCGTGGGCACCTTCGTGCGCGCGGTGCGGGAGGTGCGGCCACCGGACTACGGCTGGCAGACCGGAGCCCTGCGTTCACCGCGAGCCCCGGTGCCCCTCCTGGCCACGCCCCTGCGCGGCAGGCTGCCGGACGCGATCGGCCTGCACTCCGGCTACCCCGACCGCGACCTGCTCCCCGAACGGCTCGTGCGCGCCGCGCTCGCCCGTGCCGCCCGGGCCGACGTCGCGCTGTCCGCTTCCGACACCGCCGGCCTGCCGGAGCTGCGGGCGTGGTTCGCGAACGAGCTCGGGCAGGCCACGCCGACCGGCACCACCCCGCCCTCGCCGCGTGACGTCGTGGTCCTGCCCGGCAGCCAGAGCGGGCTGAGCTCGACGTTCCGCGCCCTGGTCGGTTTCGGCAGGCCGCTGCTGATCGAGTCGCCCACCTACTGGGGCGCGATCCTGGCCGCCGCGCAGGCCGGTGTGCGGCTGGTCCCCGTGCCGAGCGGGCCGGGCGGTCCGGACCCGGACGAATTGGCGCGCGCGTTCGAGGAGACCGGGGCGCGGGCGTTCTACGCCCAGCCGAACTACGCCAACCCGACCGGGGCGCAGTGGTCGCCGGAGCTGGCCGGGCGGGTCCTCGACGTCGTCCGCGCCCGCGGCGCGTTCCTCGTGGAGGACGACTGGGCGCACGACTTCGGGATCGACACCACCGCGCGACCCGTGGCGGCGCGCGACGACGCCGGTCACGTCGTCTACCTGCGCTCGTTGACGAAGAGCGTGTCGCCGGCCGTGCGGGTCGCCGCCGTGATCGCCCGCGGTCCGGCGCGCGACCGCGTCCTCGCCGACCGCGCCGCCGAGTCGATGTACGTCAGCGGCGCGCTCCAGGCCGCGGCGCTCGACGTCGTCACCCAGCCCGGGTGGCGCTCCCACCTGCGCGCCCTGCGCCACCGGCTGCGTGCCCGGCGCGACCTGCTGGTCGAGAGCCTGGCCGAGCACGTGCCGGACGCGCACCCGGAGCACGTGCCGCCGGGTGGCCTGAACCTGTGGGCCCGGCTGCCCGACGCGACCGACCTGGACCGGCTGGTCCGCGAGTGCGAGGCCGGGGGCGTGGTGGTCGCGCCCGGCGCGGAGTGGTTCCCGGCCGAGCCCTCCGGGTCGTTCCTCCGCCTCAACTACTCCGGCCCGGAGCCCGACCGCTTCCCCGACGCCGCCCGGATCATCGGCCGTGCGCTGGCCCGTGCGTCGCAGGGGTGAGGTCAGGCCTCGGCGACGGCCTTGACGTGCGCGTTGCGCACGGCGATGAGGTGGGGCATGTAGCGGTTGAGGACGGCGAGTTCGGCGATGGCGCCCAGAGGCCCCAGGGGCGCGGCGAAGTCGACCACGTCGCGCATCAGCGTCCCGCCGCGACCGTCCGGCTCGAAGTGGTGCGCGTGGCGCCACCGCCGGAACGGGCCGCGCACCTGCTCGTCCACGAAGTGCAGCGGCGGGTCGTAGGCGCTGATCCGGGACGTCATCCGCCACCGCACGCCGAAGTGCCTGGCCTGCCAGGTGACGGTGTCGCCGGCCCGCAGCCGGCCGGACGTGACGCCGCCGACGGCCCGTTCGCCCGAGGCGGCCATGGAGCCGGTGTGGACCTCGACGTCCAGCGACACGTCGAACACCCGCTCCGGTGGCGCGGCGACGGCGGTGACGACCTCGAAACGCGTCATCACCCGACCCTACGACCGGGAAAACCACTCGTCCGCACGGGTGTCGCCCGTCCGCCTGTGGCGAGAAGACCCCTGGTCGGAACCGTCACGTGTTCGGCGCTCCGGAGAACGCCGCGGACCGGCGCACGACGACAGCGGCGGCGAGGCCGCACGCCGCGGCGACGGCCACCGCGACGGGCAGCGCGCCGCGGTCCAGGAAGACGCCGCCGACCCAGGCCCCGAGCGCGATGCCGACCTGGAACGCCACGATGTAGACCGCCGACGCGAGGTCCGGCCGGTCCGCGGCGGTGCGCAGGACCGCGGCTTGCAGCACGACGGCCATCCCGCCCGACGGCACGGCCCACAGCACCACCGCCGCGCCCGCCACCGGAGCCGAGCCGAGGGTCGCCAGCACGACCATGCACGCCGCGAGGCCACCCGTGACGGCCAGCGCCGTGGCCCGCGGGCGGCTGTCCACGAACCGCCCGAACACGACCAGGCCGAGCAGCCCCGCCGCGCCGTGCGCGAGCAGCAGCGCCGACGTCCCGGCCCCGGTGAGGTGGGCGTAGTCGGCGATGATCACGGTGATGTAGGTGAACACCGTGAAGTGACCCGTCACCACGACCACCGTGACCAGGTTGACCGGCAGCAGGGACCGGTCGGTCACGGCGCGGCGCACCGCCGACGGCCCCCGGCGCGGCGTCGCGCGCTCACCCGGCATCGGGTCGACCGTCACGCGGATCGCCACCGCCGCCAGCGCCGCGACACCTGCCATGGCCAGCGCGGTCGGCCGCCAGCCGAGCGTCGCGCCGAGCCACGAGCTCAGCGGCAGCCCGACGAGGAAGGCCAGCGAGTTCCCGGCGAACACCACCGCGGTGGCCCGGCCGACCCGGTCCGGCCCGAGCAGGCGCGCGGCCATCGGCGCGACGACCGACCAGAACACCCCGTGGCCGACCGCCGACACCACCCGGGCGGCCACGGCCACGCCGTAACCGGGTGCGACGGCCAGCAGCACGTTGGACACCGCGATCGCCGCCACCGTCACCAGGGCGGTCGTGCGGCGGTCCCAGTGGGCCGTCACGGCGACCAGCGGCACGACGGTGAGCGCGACCACGACCGCGTACCCGGTGACCAGCAACCCCACCGCCGACTCGGGCACCCCCAGGCCCGCCGCGAGTTCCGCCAGCAGCGCCACCGGCAGGTTCTCCGACGTCACCGACGTGAAGCAGGCGGCGCTCAACGCCACCAGGGCCACCCCCGACCTCCGCATTGTGTAACGATACACAGATACCCTGACGCCATGTCCACGCGCGTGACCATGGCCCAGGTGGCACGCCGCAGCGGCGTCTCGCCGATGACCGTGTCGTACTGCTACAACCAGCCCGACCGGGTCGCGCCGGAGACGTTGCGCCGGGTCTTGGAGGTGGCCGCCGAGCTGGGCTACCCGGGACCGGACCCGACCGCGCGGTCGCTGCGCCGACGGCACAACGGCGCGATCGGCGTCGTGCTCGGCGAGCACCTCGCCTACGCCTTCGAGGACCCGCAGGCCCGCCGCTTCCTGACCGGCGTCGCCGAGGTCTGCCGGGAGCGCGGCGTCGGGCTGAACCTCATCCCGACCACCGGCGAGGACGACGACGTCGACCGCGTCCGGTCGGCCTCCGTGGACGGCTACGTCGTGTGGACGACCGTCGACTCCGATCCCGTGCTCGGCGTGGTGAGCGGCTTGGACAAGCCCGTCGCCGTGCACGGCGGCCCGGCCGTGCCCGGCGCGCGGGTGGTCTCGATCGACAACCGCGCCTCGGCCCGCGAGCTGGCGGCGCGCACGTTCACCGGCGCACGTCACCCGGCCGTGCTCAGCTTCCCGTTCGACCGCGACCGCCTGGCCCGGCTGGAGAGCGGGCCGGACCCCGACCGGGTGGAGTTCCCGGTCACCCGCGACCGCCTGCTGGGCGTCTACGACCACTGCCGGGACGCGGGCTTGGACACCGGACGCCTGCCGGTGGCCGTCGTCGCGCGCAACGACCGCGCCGACGCCGCCGGGATGGCCGAAGCGCTGCTCGACACCGGCGCCGACGCCGTGGTGGCCATGAGCGACCAACTCGCCTTCGCCGTCCTCGACGCCGCCCGCCGCCGAGGACTGCGCGTGCCCGCCGACCTCGCCGTGGCCGGGTGGGACGACGGTCCGGACGCGAGCCGGGAAGGCCTCACCACCATCGCCCAGTCCCTGCACGACCAGGGCCGGTCCTGCGCGCTGATCGCGTTGGGCGACCGGGGGCCGAGCCGCGACCCCGAGTGGACGGCCACCGTGCGGGCGAGCACGAGGTGACCAGGGGTCTGTCGGGTCACCGGGGTTTCGCCCGGTTCTGGACCGCCGACACGGTGTCGTTGGCCGGCACGCACGTCACCACGCTGGCGCTGAAGGCCGTGGCGGTGCTGACGCTCGGCGCGTCCGCCACCGGGACGGGGATGCTGGAGGCCGCACGCCGGCTGCCGTACCTGTCGTTCGGGCTGGTCGCGGGCGCGTTGGTGGACCGCCGCCGGCGGCTGCCGGTGCTGGTCGGCACCGACCTGGCCCGCGCGGTCGTGCTGGCGCTGATCCCGTTGGCCGCCTTCACCGGCACGTTGAGCATGCCGTTGCTGCTCGCGCTGGTGGTGGTCTTCGGGACGTTGTCCGTGGTCTACGACGCGGCGCACCAGTCGTTCCTGCCGCTGCTCGTGCCGACCGGACGCCTCACCGACGCCAACGCCCGGCTGGAGCAGACGCGGTCGGCCGCGCAGGGCTTCGGCCCGCTCGTCGGCGGCGCGCTGGTCAAGCTGATCGGCGGACCGCTCGCCGTGCTGGTCGACGCGGTCTCGTACCTGGTGTCCGGTCTGGTGCCGGCCACCCTGCGCACGGCCGAACGGCCGGTCGGCCCGTTCGGGCGACGTGATCTGCGGGGCGAGGTGGGTGAAGGGCTGCGGTGGGTCTACCGGCACGAGGTGCTCAGGCCGCTCGCCTTCGCGTCGCACGCGTGGTTCCTCTTCACGTCGATGGTCAGCGGCGTCTACACCGTGCTGGTGCTGGACGAGTTGGGCTTCGACGCGTTCGAGTTCGGGCTGACGTTCGCGGTGGGCGGGTTCGGCGGGCTGCTGGGCGCGTCGCTGTCCGGTCCGGCGGGGCGGCGGTTCGGCGTCGGGCCGGTGATCGTGGCGGCCCGCTGGACGACCCCGGTGGGTTACGCGCTGGTGCCGTTGGCCACGTCCGGCGCGTCCGGACTGGTGCTGCTGTGCGCGGCGCAGTTCGTGTTCTTCCTGTCGATCGGCTTCGACGGGCCGGTGGAGATGGGCTACCGGCAGTCGATCACGCCGGACCGGTTGCTGGGCCGGATGAACGCGACCATGCGCTCGGTCAACCGGGGCATGATCGTGTTCGGCGCGCTGCTGGGCGGCGTGCTGGCGGACTGGCTCGGCACCCGCACCGCGCTGTGGACCGCCGTGGTCGGCCTGCTCGGCCAGGCCGTCGGCATCACCGCCTCCGCCGTCCGCCACGCCCGGCTCTAGCAGTAGGTCGCCGCGGGCAGGTCGCCCGCCAGGTACGCGCCCGGCGGCACGCCCATCGTGGCCCGGAACTCCCGGCTCAGGTGGGCCTGGTCGTAGTAGCCCAGCTCGGCCGCCAGCCGGGCCCACTCGCCGTGGCCGCCCATCGCCACCACCCGGCGCACCCGGTCCACCCGCGCGTACTGCTTGGGCGACAGCCCGACCGCCCTGGTGAACAACGTCCGCAGGTGCCGTTCCGAGACGGCCAGCGCCCGTGCCGTCTCGGCCACGCCCCGCGTGCGCAGCAGCCGGGCCGCCGCGTGCACCAGGTCGGACCGCTTCGGGTCGGTCGCCGCGACCCGGCCCAGCAACGCCGACCTCAGCGCGGCCTCGTCGCCGACCGGCCGGCCCCACACCTCGCTCAGCGGCACGACCCGGTCGACCAGCTCGTCCACCGGCACGTCCAGCACCGCCTGCGCCCGCCCCGGCGTCAACCGCACCACGGTCCGCCGCGCCTCCCGACCGGTGGTGTAGCGGGCCCGGGCGCGCGGGCCGACGACGTACGCGCCCTCCGACGCCGAGCACAGCACCAGCGTGGTGGCCGCGTCCGGCGCGTGCACGAACCTCTCGCCCACGAACGACTGGACGCCGATCGCGTCGACCCACGGCCGCAGCTGTTGTTCCACGTCCACGACAACCGCCGAAACGTCCAAGACCTTCCCGGTCACCGGCCCGCAGACTCGTCGCATGTTGCTGATCACGGGTGCCACCGGCACCACCGGCCGCGAAGTCGTCCGCCTCCTGACCGACCGCGGCGTCCCGTTCCGCGCCACGTCCCGCACGCCGACCGGCGACCAGGTGCGCGGCGACCACACCGACCCGGCCTCGCTCGACCGGGCGGCGGAGGGCGTGGACGCGGTGTTCCTGCTCGGTCCGGGCACCGCCGACCTGCCCGCCTACGAGCTCGCCATGCTGGACGCGGCCAAGCGCGCGGGTGTGCGCAAGGTGGTGAAGCTGTCTGCGATCCCGGTCGGCCCGGTCGCCCGGTGGCACCGCCCCGGGGAGGAGGCGTCCCGCGCGTTCCCGGCGTGGACGTTGTTGCGCGCGAGCCTGTTCGCGTCGAACTCGTTGCAGTGGGCACCGCACATCGCGGCGGGCGAGCCGATCCCGAACCCGATGGGCACGACGAAGCTCGGCGTGGTGGACCCGCGCGACCTGGCCGAGGTGGCGGTGCGGGCCCTGCTCGACGACGACCACCACGGCCGGGTGCACACGCTCACCGGGCCGGAGCTGATCAACGTGCCGGAGCAGGTGGCCGTGCTGTCGGACGTCCTCGGCCGCTCACTGTCCACAGTGGACGTCCCGCTCGAGTCGCTGCCGCCGGAGTACGCGGACGGCGTGCGCGCGATCCGCAGCGGCGACGGCTCGCTGCTGTCCGACGACGTGGCGCGGGTGCTCGGGCGTCCGGCCCGCGACTACGCCACCTGGGCGCGCGAGAACTACCCGAGGACCTGAGCCGGCCCGGGTCAGCCGGACGCGCCGAGGCGGCGGATCCCCTCGCGGGCGATGTCGGTGCGCGAGCGGACGCCGAGCTTCGCCAGCACGTGCGACACGTGGGTGGCGACCGTGCGGCCGGACAGGAACAGCCGTTCCCCGATCTGGCGGTTCGACAGGCCGGCCACCACCAGCTCGGTGACCTTCAGCTCCATCGGCGTCAGGCTCTCCCAGCCGTGCGTGGCCCGCCGGTGCTTGGCGTGCGGGCCACGCCGGATGCCGTGCCCGCGCAACCGGGCCAGCAGCCTGGTCGAGTCCCAGTCCGCGCCGAGTTCCGCGTGCACGTCCACGGCGTGGCTCAACGCCGCCCGCGCCGAGGTCCGGTCGCCGGCCGCCGCGAACAGCTCCGCCGCCGCCGACAACGCCTTGGCCCGGAACAGCGGCCGGCCCGCCGCCCGGTACTCCTCGGCCGCGTGCAGCAGCCCGACCGGGTCGGCCGACACCAGCGCCCGGCAGCAGGCGGCGGACGCCCTCCGGTGCGGCACGTCCAGTTCCGCGGCCAGCGCCTCGGCGTGCGCGACCGCGGCGGAGGCGTCCTCGCCCAGCTCCACGGCCAGCCGCACGAAGTCCGGCAGCAGGTCCTCCACGCAGTGCCACCCGGTCAGCGCCGCCCACGCCTCGCGCACCCGTCCGACCTGCTCCAGCTCCAGGCTCACGGCCAGCGCCAACGGCCCGATCACGTGCCCGTCGAACCCCGTCCCGACCCGGTCGAGGTGGCGCCGCGCGCCCGCCGCGTCACCCCGGTGCAGGTGGATCAACGCCGCCACGCCGTGGTCGCACCGCGACACCATCGGGTGCTTCAGGTCGTCGGCCAGCAGGTCGACGTCGACCAGCGCCTCGTCCCACCGGCCCGCGTCCAGCAACAACTGCCCCAACGCGCTCTGCGCCTGCCCCAGCCGCACCAGGTTGCCGACCTGGTCGGCCGCGTGCCGGACCACCTGCGCGGACGCGATCGCCTCCGCGCCCCGGTCCAGCTCGCCCAGCGTCACGGCCTGGTTGATCTGGAGCAGCAGCCGCAGGTCCGACGTCGCCGGCTCACCCATGGCCACCGCGAGCGCCCGGTCGAACAGCGGCAGCGCCTCGGCCATCCGGCCACGCGCCATCGCCACGATCGTGCGCACGTGCAGCGCCCAACTGGTGGCCCAGCGGTCGCCGCCCACCAGCGCGGCCTGCGCGAGCCGCTCGGCGTCGTCCAGCTCGCCCAGGTCCCAGTGCGCGCGGGCGGCCAGCACGAGCAGCCGCGCCCGGTCGGCCGGCGTGACGTCCGGCGCCGCGAGCGCGCGCTCCACCTCCACCAACGTCTCCGCCGAACGCCCGGTCATGCTGCGGCACTGCGCCAAGGTCCAGTGCAGGTCCACGAGCGTGCCGTGCTCCAGACCGGCCAGCGCGACGGCCTCCGCGCCGTGGTGGTCGCCCAGCCGGAACCGGGCCTCGGCCAGGTGCGCGAGCAGCACGCCGCGCCGGCCGCCGGTGTCCGGTGCGACCACGACCCGGCCGAACAGGTCCACGGCGGCCTCGGGCGCGTGCGCGACGAGCATCGAGCCGTGCCGGACGAGCCAGTCCGCCACCCAGGCGGGCATCCGGTCGTCGGCGACCAGCAACTGCCGGGTGACCCGGTCCACGCCCGCGCCGCTGTCGGCGAGCGCCCGTGCCGCTTCGGCGTGCCACGCGCCCCGGGCCGCCTCGGGCACCTCGTCGTACAACGCGGTGCGCACCAGCGGGTGCCGGAACGACAGGCCGGCCGTGCCGTCCACCAGCACGCCCGCCACCGTCGCCTCCTGTAACGCGGGCAGCAGCTCCACCACGCGCCGACCCAGCACGGCGGCCAGGTCGGCGACCGGGAAGTCCACGCCGAGCAGCGCGGCGGCCACGAGCACCCGCCGCACGTCCGCGCCGAGGAACCCGATCCGGTCCGCGATGGCGGCCGACAGCGACGGCGGCACGCTCGAGTCGACCAGCCGGGCCACGCCGCCGTCGACCTCGATCGCCGCACCGCGCAACAGCGCCTCGACCAGCTCGACCAGGTAGAGGGGGTTGCCGCCGGCGTCCTCGGCCAGCCGCGCCAGCGCCTCGTCGGGCGTGCCGCCTGCCAGCTCCCCGGTCAGCTCGACCACGGCGGTCGGCGCGAGGCGCGGCACCGCCAGCCGGGGCACGCCCTTGCGCAGCACGGCCAGGTCGTCGCGGCGCGGCAACGGCCGCAGCACGCCGATCAGCAGCAGCGGGAGTTGCGGCACCAGGCCCGCCAGCCGCCGCCACACCGCGATGCTGGCCTCGTCCACCCACTGGAGGTCGTCCAGCGCCAGCACCACCGGGCCGATCGCGCACAGGTCGTCCACGCGCGCCACCAGGCGTTCGGCGGTGACGGCGGCGCTCTCCGAGCGGGCCACGGCGAGCGCGTCCAGCAGGGGTAACAGCGGAAGGGGACGGCCGAGCTCGTCGCCCGCGCCCCGGCACACCCGGAATCCCCTGGCCGCCGCGACGTCGCACGCCGCCCGCACCAGCGCCGTCTTGCCGATCCCGGACTCGCCCTCCACGAGCAGCGCGGTGCCCCGCCCCCGGTCCAGGTCGTCCACCAGCGCCGAGAGGCGGCCCAGCTCGCGCTCGCGCCCGGCGAGACGCAGTGTGACGGCGCGCACACCCTGAGAATACGTCCCAATCGCCAGGTTAACAAGATGTTACATTTTTTCCCAATTAACCTGCCTGCCGCACATTTTGCAGTTTGTTCACGCCGATTACGCTGCACACCGCTCCGGCGACTGCCACGGTTATCGCCGGAATTCGGGACCCCTGTCGACTGGAGAACGCATGCGAATCGGACGAGTGCTCATCGCCACCCTGGTGGTCACCTTCTTCACCACCGCCGCCGGAGTGGCCACCAGCCCGTTCGGCGGAATGCCCTACAACTGACCGGCAATATTCCAATCGGGTGGGACACGATTCCACCCGGGTTGTGCAAATAGCGGCGAATAGGGGTCGCCCGGACAACGGTGTCCGGCGAGCCCGTCGTCCGGCGACATTCGCCCTTCTTCCGCCGTGATCCCGCCCGCTGCGCTGCGGAAGCCTGGCACCGGCCCCGACCCGAGGCGCCGCGCGCGTCGTGCGCTGCGGCGCGGTCGGCCTGTCCACCGGGCTGCCGGCCGTGCTCGCCCACGCGAGCGAGGGCGACCACCTGCCCTCCCTGCCGCACGTGCTGGTGTTCGCGCCGGCCATCGCGTGGACGTGCGTGCCGCTGACCGACCGGCAGCTCGGGTTCGCCGAACTCCTCGGCCTGGTCGGGAAGTCCGGTGAGCCCGCTCCGGAGTCGTCGTCGGTGGCCGGGTAAAACGGCGCGACGGCCGAGCCGGGTGCGGGTTGGCCTCCGGCCATGCGCTGTTGACGCCCCCTACCGCCCCCGGCTCGGCCGCTGGCCCGCTCGCGGTGGGCTGGGCGGTGCCGGCCGACACCGTGCCGATCTACCCGCTGTACGCGCTGCTGTTCGTGTCCACCGGGTTGTCGGACGTCGAGGTCTCCGCGTTGTTCGCGATCTGGTCGACGGTCGCGGTCGTGGCGAAGGTGCCGTTCGGCGCGTTCGCGGACCGGTTCTCCCGCAAGTGGTCGATCGCGGGCGCGGGCGCCTGCCAGGCGGCCGGGTACGCGCTGTGGACCGTGCTGCCCGTCTTCACCGGTTTCGCCGCGGGTTTCGTGCTGTGGGGCGTCGGAGGCGCGATGTCGTCCGGCGCGGTCGAAGCGCTGGTGCACGACGGGTTGGCGGCGGTCGGTGCGGCGGACCGGTTCGGGAAGGTGCTCGGTCGCGTCACGGCGGTCGGGCTGCTGGCCCAGATCCCCGCCGCGCTGCCGGCCGCCGTGCTGCTCTCGGCCGGCGGGTTCGCGCTCGTCGGGTGGGTGAGCGTGGCGACGTGCCCGGGTGCGGCCCTGGTGGCGACCCGGCTGCCGGAGACGCCGCGACCGGAACCCACGGGGTACCTGGCGCTGTTGCGGTCCGGGTTGGCGGAGACGGTGCGCGCGCCGGACGTGCGGCTCGCCGTGCTGGTGGTGGCGACGCTCGCGGCCGTCGACGCGTTCGAGGAGTACTTCCCGCTGGTCGCGGCGCAGTGGCGGGTGCCGGTGCCGGTGGTGCCGCTGGCGACGGTGGCGATCCCGCTGGCCGGTGCGGTGGGGGCGGCGCTGGGTGGCAGGCGGGTGCCGTCGGGCTTGCTGCTGGGCGGTTCGGCGGTGCTGCTGGGCGTGATGGGGGTGGTCGCGCACCCGTTCGGGCTCGCGGGCGTGGCCGTGTTCTACGGCGTGTACCGGCTGGTGTGGGTGAGCGCGGAGGCGCGGTTGCAGGCCCGGATCACGGGTGACGCGCGGGCGACCGTGACGTCGGTGCCGGGGCTGGGCAGCGAGGTGTTCTCGTTCGCCGTGTACGGGGCCTGGGTGCTCGGCGGCGTGGTCGCGGTGGCGGTCGTCGTGCTCGTGCCGGCGTTCCTGCTCTCCGGCCGGTCGCGCTCCCGGCCGGAACCGGACGACGCGGTCGTTTCACCACCGTGAACACCGTTGACGGATGTGGTCCAGACCACACAAACTCGGTGCCATGGTCGGGAAATCGGTGTTCACCGCCGCGGTGCTGACGGTCGGCTTGGTGGTGGTGCCGTCGCAGTCCGCGGCGGCGCCCACCACGTTCACCCACCCCGGGGTGCTGGTGAGCAAGGGGCAACTGGACTTCGTGCGGGCCAAGGTGAACGCGGGCGCGCAGCCGTGGCGCGGGGCGTACGACCAGATGATGGCGCACCCGTTCGCCTCGCTGTCCCGGGTGCCGAAACCGCGGGCGGTGGTGGAGTGCGGGTCGTACTCCGACCCCAACTACGGGTGCACGGACGAGCGCGAGGACGCGTTGGCGGCGTACACGTTGTCGTTGGCGTGGTACGTGACGCGGGACGGCCGTTACGCGGCGAAGGCGATCGAGATCATGGACGCCTGGTCGGCGACGATCCGCGACCACACCAACACCAACGCGCCGTTGCAGACCGCGTGGGCGGGCTCGTCGTGGCCGCGCGCGGCGGAGATCATCAAGCACGTGTACGGGAACTGGCCGAACTCGGGCCGGTTCGCGACCATGCTGCGGGACGTCTACCTGCCGGAGGTCGTCAACGGGCGGCCGTCGACGAACGGCAACTGGGAACTGTCCATGATGGAGGCGACGCTGGGGATCTCGGTGTTCCTGGAGGACCGGGCCGCGTACGACAAGGCGGTGTCGACCTTCCGGACCCGGATGCCCGCGTACGTCTACCTGACCACCGACGGCGCGCTGCCGCGCACGCCGCCGGGCAGCGGCATCGACACGCGTGACGAGATCATCGCCTACTGGCACGGGCAGACCACGTTCGTGGACGGGGTGGCGCAGGAGACGTGCCGCGACTTCGCGCACACCGGTTTCGGCCTGGCCGCCGCCGCGCACATCGCCGAGACCGCGCACCACCAGGGCCAGGACCTGTGGGGCGAGGTCCGCGAACGCCTGCGCCACGCCTACGGCCTGCACTCCCGCTACCAGTTGGAGCCGATGCCGTCCTGGCTGTGCGGCGGCACCCGCAACCAGGCCCTCGGCCCGTCGACCGAGGTCGCGTTCAACGCCCTGCACACCCGCCTGGGCATCGCCATGACCAACACCCAGACCCTGACCGAACGCCAACGCCCCGCCGGCACCGACCGCCTCTTCACCGCCTGGGAAACCCTGACCCACGCCACCAACCCCTCCTGACCCGCGAGAGTCCTACGTCCAGCACTCGAGAGTCCTACGTTCGCGAGGCATGAGTTCAACGCTCAGCGTTGAATTCGGGTGTCCTGAACGTAGGACTCTCGCGCTGTGAACGTAGGACTCTCGCGGGGGTCAGGGGGTGGTCAGGGTGGTGGTTTCGGTGTAGGTGGGGAGGTCGGTGGGGGTGGGGTGGCCGGAGCGGACGGCTTCGGCGGTGCGGACGGCGGCGGACAGGGCGGCGCGGAACGGGAGCGAGCCGGTGCTCACCCGGCGCACGCCCAGGTCGCGGAGGGTGGGGACGGGCAGCGACGGGAGGGTGTTCAGCGGAACGTCCAAGGCACCCACGACGGTGGCGATCTCGGCTTCACGGTCCAAGCCCGGGATGAAGACGCCGTCGGCACCGGCGTCCACGTAAGTGCGCGCACGGGTCAGAGCGGACGCCCGGTCGACGTCGAGCCAGTGGGTGTCCACCCGGGCGTTGACGAACAGGCCCGGCGCGGCCTCCTTGAACGCCCGCACGATCGCCGCGTGCTCCAGAGGATCCGCCAAGCCCGCGCCACGACCGTCCTCCACGTTCACCCCCGCCACGCCCAGCTCCCACAGCTCCGCCGCCAACGACCGCACGTCACCCCCGAACCCGGCCTCCACGTCCACCGTCACGGGCACGGGCAGCCGCACCAGCAGCCGCGCCAACGCCACCGTCTCGGCCCGCGCCACCCCCGCCGCGTCCGGCAGCCCGTGCGCCACCGCCACGCCCAGGCTGGTCGTCCCCACCGCCGTGAACCCGGCCCGCACGAAGGCCGCCGCCGAGGCGAAGTCCCACGCGTTCGGCAGCACCAGCAGCTCGTCGTGCAACCGGTGGAACGCCCGCGAGCCCTCCACCAGCGCCAACGCGTGCGCCTGCCCCGGGCACGCGTGCCGCCCGGCCCCGAACCACGCGTCACGCAGGTCGACCTCCACCACCGACCCGTCCGGCGCGACCCGCCGCGTCACGGGCACCGGCGGCTCCACCCCCGCGATCAACGCCCGCGTCGCGCCCGAAGCCTGCACCAGCACCCCGATCCGCCCGGCCGTCTCCTCGTCCCACGCCCCACCGCACACGGCGACCAGCCGCCCCACCGCCGCGTCCGCCTCCGCCGTCACCGGGACGTGCGGCTGGTAGCACGCGGCCACCACCGCCACGTCCGACGCGACCGACCGGGGCAGCCCCATCGCCTCCGCGAGCACCGCCACCGGCTCGCCCGCCCGCCGCAACGACGCGGGATCCACCCCGTCCAGCACCCGCGAGGCCGACGCACGCCGCCGCACGTGGTCCGCGCCCTCGCTGAACCGCGCCACCGACGCCCTCAACCACGCCACCCCGGCCGACGCCGCGGGCACGGGAGGGACCACGTACGAAGAATCCGACAACACGTCCATGCCGCCAAACGTAAGCCGCGGTCACTTCGGCCACCGCCGAACCGTCGTGGGCGCACAATGGCACCGTGGCAGCAGACGAACTGGCCGACCTGGCCGCCTTGCTGGCCGACCGCAGCCGCGCCCGCTTCCTGCTCGCGCTCATGGACGGCCGCGCCTGGACGTCGAGCGAGCTGGCCGAGGCCGCCGAGGTCGCGCCCTCCACGGCCAGCGAGCACCTGACCCGCCTGGTGCGCGGCGGCCTGCTGGTCGAACGCCGCCAGGGCCGGCACCGCTACGTCCAGCTGGCCGGCCCGAAGCAGGCCCGACTGCTCGAGGACCTGCTGGCCTACCTGGGCCCCACCGACCCGCCGAAGCGCACGCTCCGCGCGTCCGCCGCCACCCGGGCCCTGCGCCGCGGCCGGACCTGCTACGACCACCTGGCCGGACGCCTCGGCGTGGCCATCACCGACGCCATGACGACCCGCGGCCTGCTCACCGAGGACCTCGCCGTCACCGACGACGGCCTCACGTGGCTGGAGCGCGAGCTCGGGTTCACCCCGCCCGCCACCCGCCGCCCGCTGGCCAAGGCGTGCCTGGACTGGACCGAGCGCCGCTCCCACCTGGCGGGCACGGCGGGCGCGCACGTCTGCGCCCACCTCCACGCCCGCGGCTGGGTGCGCAGGATCGGCACCGGTCGCGCCGTCCGCCTCACCCCGACCGGTGAGACGGCCCTGGAGGACCTGCTCGGCGTCACCGCACCGGAGTGATGATCAGCGCGTCAGCCACTTCGGCAGCCACGAGGAGTTGCCCGCGGGCAGCACGTCGACCACGACGCACGTGATGTTGTCCGGTCCGCCGCGCGCGTTGGCCGCCTCGATCAGCGCCCGCACGGTCTCGTCGCCGTCGGCGGTCGTGGTCAGCAGCCCGGCGAGCTCCGCCTGGCCCACCACGTCCGACAGCCCGTCCGAGCAGATCAGGTAGCGGTCGCCCGCCTCGACGTCGGCGAAGAACAGGTCCGGGTCGTGCGCGCTGCCGGCCTGCAAGGCGCGCATGAGCATCGACCGGCCGGGGTGCTCGGCGGCCTGCTCGGCGGCCATCCGCCCGTCGTCCACCAGGGCCTGCACCATGGTGTGGTCGCGGGTGAGCTGGCTCAGCCCGCCCTCGCGGACGAGGTAGCAGCGCGAGTCGCCGATGTGCCCGACCGCGAACCGCTCGCCGTCCCAGAGCAGCGCGGTGAGCGTGGTGCCCATGCCGCGCATGTCGAAGTTCTCCTCGGCCAGGTCGGTCAGCCGGATCGCGATCTCCCGCGCCGCGCCGGCCAGCTCGCCGAGGGGGTCGTCGGCGTCGACGTCGAGGTCGGCCAGCACCGCCACCGCGATGGAACTCGCCACTTCGCCGTACGCGTGGCCGCCCATGCCGTCGGCGACGGCGAACAGGCGTTCGCTGAAGTAGACGGAGTCCTCGTTCGCTTCACGGCGCAGGCCGGGGTCGGTGCCGACGGCGTACCGGAGCGCATACATGCCGCACAGTGAATCACCCGCACGGGTGCCCGTGAGCAGGGCATGTCCAATCCGGCCGGCTCCGGTCTAGCGGGGACGGCCGTAGAACTCGCTCAGCAGGAGCATCGCCGCCCCCGCCGCGACCACGTCATCACCCAGCGGGGTGATCGACACGTCGACCGGCAGCCACTCGTCCTTGGGCAGCCTGGCGCGCACGCCGTCGAGGTAGGCGGCGGGTTCGGCGAGCACCGCGCGACCGGCCAGCACCACGTGGTCGATGTCGAGCAGCTGCACCAGGTCGGCCACGGCCACGCCCACGACGTCCGTCGCTTCGACCAGGTCGCCGCGGGCGGCGGCGAGGTTGTGCAGCGCCTCGATGCACCCGCTGCGACCGCAGACGCACGGCGGGCCGTCGAGCTGGAGGGTGGTGTGCCCGTACTCCCCCGCGTTCGTGCGCACACCCCGGTGCACCCGCCCGTCGAGCAGCATGCCGATGCCGAGGCCGGTGCCCACGAGCACGAGCACCGCGTCCCGCAGCTCCTCGCCGCGCCGCCACGCCTCGGCCACGACCGCCGTGTTGGTGTCCTTGTCGAGCACGACCGGCAGGCCGAGCCGTTGTTCGGCCAACGCGCGCAGCGGCACGTCGTGCCACGCGGTCAGGCCGGTCGGGTAGTGCACCACGCCCGTGCGGTGGTCCAGCGGGCCGACGAACCCGATGCCGACGCCGAGGAGCCGGTCGCTGCGCAGGCCGTCGACCAGCCGGGTCAGCTCCGCCACGAACGTGGGCGGGTCGAAGTCGCACGGCAGCGGCGCGACCGCGCGGTCCAGCACGGTGCCCGCGAGGTCGGTCAGCACGACCCGCAGCTCGTCCCGCTCCACCTGGGCGCCGAGCGCGAGCCGCGAGTCGGCGACGAGCTTGAGCAGGGTGCGCGGCTTGCCGACGCCGACGTTGCGGGTGCCGGACTCGACCAGCAGGCCGTCGTCGATGAGCCTGCTCACCACCTTGGACACCGCCTGGGGCGTGAGCCCGCTGCGGTCGGCCAGCTCGACCCTGGTCACCGCGCCGGACCGGGCCAGCCCGAGCACCACCGCGTCGTTGTACCCCCGCAGGAAGCGCAAGTTGGCCACGGGTCCATCATCGCACCTGGCTTTTTACTACACAGTGTTGCTTTAATCGCCTCATGCCTCTCCGCACCGGACTGCTCGGCTACGGCATCGCCGGCCGGGTGTTCCACGCACCGCTGATCGCGGCGACGCCCGGCCTCGAGCTGACCGCCGTCGTCACCGCCGACCCGACCCGTCGGGCGCACGCCCAGGCCACCTACCCGGGCGTCCGGCTCCCGCACGCGGTCGAGGACCTGTTCGCGCTCGACCTGGACCTGGTCGTGGTCGCCACGCCGAACCGCACGCACGTGCCGCTGGCGCTCGCGGCGATCGAGGCCGGCCTGGCGGTCGTCGTGGACAAGCCGTTCGCTCCGACCTCGGCCGACGCGCGCCGGGTGCTCCAGGCGGCGAAGTACCGGGACGTGCCGGTGACGGTGTTTCAGAACCGGCGGTGGGACAGCGACTTCCGCACGGTCCGGTCGCTGCTGGCCGACGGCGCGCTGGGCACGGTGACGCGGTTCGAGTCCCGGTTCGAGCGGTGGGTGCCGGAGGTCTGGGACAACTGGCGCGAGTTCGGCGCCCCCGAGGAGGCGGGCGGCCTGCTGTACGACCTGGGCGCGCACCTGGTCGACCAGGCGTTGGAGCTGTTCGGGCCGGTGTCGGCGGTGTACGCGGAACTGGACCGGCGGCGGCCGGGCGTCGAGGTGGACGACGACGTCTTCGTGGCGCTGACGCACGCGAACGGGGTGCGTTCACACCTTTGGGCCAGTTCCGCCGCCTCGCACCACGGGCCCCGGATGCGTGTGCTGGGCTCGACCGGCGCGTACGTCTCGCACGGCCTGGACCGGCAGGAGGAGGCCCTGGCCGCGGGCAAGCCGTTTGACGATTTGTCGACAAATGGCCGGTTGGGGTTGCTGGAGGACGCCGAGGAGGTCGTGGGCCTGCCCGGCGCGTACTCGGAGTTCTACCGGTTGCTCGTCGCCGCCCTGGCCGACGGCGGACCGCTGCCGGTCGAGCCGGAGTCGGCCGTGCGCGCGCTGGAAGTGATCGAGGCGGCGTTCAGCTCCGCCCGGACCGGACAGGTGGTGTCGGTGTGAGCTTGCTGGAGGCGTTGGCCGAGCAGGAGTCGCGGCTGGTGTTCACGTCGTTCGACAACGAGGTGGCGCTGGCGCTGGGCGCGTTCCTGCTGGAGGCGGCGCGCGAGCGGTCGCTGCCGGTGACGATCTCGGTGCGGCGGGGGCGGCAGCGCCTGTTCCACGCGGCGCTGCCGGGCACGTCGGCGGACAACGACGAGTGGATCGACCGCAAGAGCCGGGTCGTGGACCGGTACGGGCAGAGCTCCTACCGGGTCGGCGAGAGCTTCCGCGCCAGTGGCAAGACGTTCGAGGCGGACTCGCGCCTGGACCCCGACCGTTACGCCGCGCACGGCGGCGTGTTCCCGGTGAACGTGGCCGGCGTCGGCATGGTCGGCACCGTGGGCGTGTCCGGGCTGCCGCAGGCCGACGACCACGCGTTCGTCGTGGAGCAGGTCGAGAAGTTCCTGGCCGCCACCTAGACCGCGGGCACGCCGGTCGCCGCCCGACCGACGTGCCCCTGCCCAACCCGACGGCCCGTCCTGCCCCCGGACGGGCCGTCGGGCGTTCCGGTCACATTTCCCCCGCCGCGTCCGTCATGCCTGCGACGAGTCGGTGAGACGACGATCGGAGCGGCACGGGCGATGAGCGACATCGAGGTCCACGGAACGGTGGCCGCGGGGTTCGAGGCGGTGCGCGAGGAGTTCGCGGACGCGGTCTCCCCCGAGGCCGGCGCGCAGCTCGCGGTCCACCTGCGCGGCCGTCCCGTGGTCGACCTGTGGTCCGGCGACGCGGTGACCGGCGACTCCTTGACCGGCGTCTACTCCTCGACCAAGGGCGCCGCGACGGTGGCGGTGGCGCTGCTCGCGCAGGACGGCGTGCTGGACCTGGACGAGCCGGTCGCGCGCCACTGGCCGGAGTTCGCCGCCGCGGGCAAGGACCGGATCACCCTGCGGGACGTGCTGACCCACCGTTCCGGCGTGATCGGCGTCGACGGCGGCTTCACGGCGGACGAGCTCGCGGACGACCGGGTGATCGCAGGGCGGTTGGCCGGTCAGCGGCCGTTCTGGCGGCCGGGCGCCGCGCACGGCTACGGCGGGTTCGTGACGTTCGCGATGGTGGCCGAGGTGGTCCGCCGGGTCACCGGCCGCTCGCTCCAGGAGCACTTCGAGCAGCGGGTCCGCGCGCCCCTCGGGCTGGACCTGTACCTGGGGCTGCCGGAGGCGCTGGAGGACCGGTACCGGGAGGTGCGGCCGGGGTCGGCGAGCCCGGCGGAACTGGCCGCGTTCCGGGCGGACCTGCCGGGACCGCACAGCCTCACCGGCATCGGGTACGGCCTCGACTCCACGCCGCCGCTGGACCAGGTGGCCTTCCTCAACACCCGGCGGGTCCGCGCGCTCGGCCAGGCGTCCGCCGGTGGCGTGGGCAACGCGCGTGCGCTGGCCGGGCTGTACGCCGCCGCCGTCTTCGGCCTGGACGGCCGGGAGCCGCTGCTCGACGCCGACACCGTCGGCGAGTTCGCGATGCCGCACTCCACCGGCCGCGACCTCGTCACCGGCGACGCGGGCCAGTACGCCGTGGGGTTCCAGGCGAAAGGGTTGCGCTACCCGTTCCTGAGCGCGAAGGCGTTCGGCCACAACGGTTCCGCGGGCTCGGAGTCGTTCGCCGACCCGATCACCGGGATCGCGTTCGGCTACACCCGCCGCCGCTTCTCCCCCACCTGGTCGTACCCCGAGCACGACCGGCTGGCCGCCGCGGTCCACCGCGCGGCCACGGCTCGCTGAGCCTCCTCGAAGCTGAGCCTCCTCGAACCGGAAGTCCACGCAAGGAATCGGAAAGGACAGGTCCACGATGACCACCACGCAGGACGCCCTCCAGTCGCGGCTGCCCAACCCCGCCGCGCTCGTCCCCGAGCTGGGGCAGATCGCCGGGGCGATGTTCCAGGCCGTCGGCAACGGCTCGGTCCCGCCGACCACGATCAGCCTGGTGCAGCTGCGCGCCGGGCAGGTCGTCGGCAACACGTACCTGACCACCCTGCACACCGGGAACCTCCGCAAGGCCGGTTAGCCGGAGGAGCGCATCACCGCCGTCGCCTCGTGGCGGGACGCGCCCCACTTCACCGCCGCCGAACGGGCCGCGCTGGCGCTCGTGGAGGCCGTGCTCACGCCCAACCCGCGCGGTGAGCGCGTCAGCGACGAGCTGTACGCCCGGGCGGCCGAGCACTACGACGACAAGGCGCTCACGACGCTCACCATGGCGATCGGCCAGGTGTGCTTCTTCATCCCGCTCGCCCTGATCGGCAAGCCGCTGCCCGGTGTCGCACCGGCGGCGCAGTGGCGGGACTGAGGCGCGCGAAGTGGGTGGGGACGCCCGGCCCGGGAGTCCCCGCCCACTTCAGCGCCTCAGCAGAAGACCTCGTTCAGCAGGTCGGCGTAGCCCGTGATCGGGCCGGGGTCGGGCGGTGAGGTCACCGACATCGTCAGCCGGGTCTTCGTGTCCGCCGTGCTCAGCACGATGCTGGAGTAGCCGGGGATGCCGCCGCCGTGGCCCCAGACCGTCACCCCGCACGGGAGCTGGTCCGACTCGATGCCGAGGCCGTAGCCGTTGGTGATCGGCGGGGTGGTGGTCAGCTGCTCCTGCTGCGCCGGGCGGAGCAGGCGGCCGTCCAGCAACGCGTCCGCGAACCGGTCCAGGTCCGCCGTCGTGGAGATCATCTCGCCCGCGGCGTACGCGACCGACGGGTTCATCTCCGTGATGTCGACGACCTGGCCGCCGGCCCTGATGTAACCGTGCGCGTGCGGGCCGGGGATGTCGGCGCGGGTGCCGGGGACGAACGTCGACCGCAGGCCCAGCGGGCGCAGCACGCGTTGCGCCACGGCCTCCCCGTACGGCCGGCCGGTGACCTTCTCCACGAGCATCCCGACCACGACGTAGTTCGTGTTCGAGTAGCGCCACTCCGAGCCGGGCTCGAAGTCCAGCGGCCGTGCCGTGGACAGGGCGACCAGCTCGGCGGGCGTCCACGTCTTGTAGCGGATGGTCAGCAGGCCGTCCGGGTCGAGCGGCAGCGCGTCGGTGTAGTCGTAGAGCCCGCTGGTGTGCTGGAGGAGGTTCCGGACCGTGATGCGGTCGCCGTGCGGGAGCAGGCCCGGCAGGTAGCGCTGCACCGGCGCGTCCAGGTCGACCTCACCCTCGCCGACCAGCTGGAGCACGACCGTCGACACGAACGTCTTGGTGATGCTGCCGATGCGGAACCGGCCGTCGGTCGGCACGGGGCGCGGTGAGTCGAGTTGGGCCGTGCCGCCGCGGGCGGTGAACTCGTGATGCCCGTCGTTGACGCGGACCTGCACCCCTTGCGCCCCCGTACGGGCCATGTCGTCCACCGCCCGCTGGACGACCTGCCGGTCGACCCGGCCCGCTTGTTCGGCCTGCCCGGCCTGTCCGGCTGACGGCTCGGCCACCGCCGTCCCGCCGATGCCCACGACCGCCAGCCCCACGGCGGCGGCCAGGGCGATTCCCCTCTTGCCCATCAACGTGCCCTCCCTCTGCGACGTCGAGGCCCCCTCGACGGGTCCGAGTCTGGCCGTCCGGCGATGCCCCGACGTCCGACCCTGGTCTTGGGCGAGGCGCGACTTTAGGCTCATGCACCCTTAGTGGTCGTCAGGCTTCGGAACCGGTTCCGAAGGCGTTGCCGCTAGTCCGTTCGAGTGACGACAATGGTCTAGACCTTGACCGTGAAGTGGTCTGAACCACATGGTGGCGTCAACCCTGCACTCCTTTCCTGACAAGGAGCACGATGTCCAAGATCCGATGGCATGTCACAGCGTTGTTCGTGGCGGTCGCCACGTTGGTGGTGGGGCTGGTCGTCGCGCCCGCGGCCAGCGGTGCGGGCGGCGTCTCGGCCACCTTCAGCAAGGGCTCGGACTGGGGCACCGGCTACGAGGGCAAGTACACGATCAAGAACGGCGGCACCGCGGCCCTGTCCTCGTGGACCGTCGAGTTCGACCTGCCCTCCGGTCACAAGGTCAGCTCCCTGTGGGACGGCTCGTACACCGCCAGCGGCCAGCACGTGACCGTGAAGAACACGTGGAACGGCAGCGTGGGCGTCGGAGCGTCGGTGAGCTTCGGCTTCAACGTCACCTACTCCGGCACGTTCAGCGGGCCGACCAACTGCAAGCTCAACGGCGCGTCGTGCGACGCCGGCGGGACGAACCCGACGACGACCACGACCACCTCCACGACTACCACGACCACGACCACCACCACGGACACGACGACGACCACGTCGAACCCGCCGGTCGGCTCGCGGAAGAACCTCGGCTACTTCACCCAGTGGGGCGTCTACGGCCGCCAGTACTTCGTGAAGAACATCCACACCTCCGGCTCGGCCGCGAAGCTGACGCACATCAACTACGCGTTCGGCAACGTGCAGAACGGCCAGTGCACCATCGGTGACGCCTACGCCGACTACGACATGGCGTACACCGCCGCGAACTCCGTCGACGGCGTCGCGGACACCTGGGACACCGGCTCGCTGCGCGGGTCGTTCAACCAGTTGCGCAAGCTGAAGAAGATGTACCCGCACATCAAGGTGCTGTGGTCGTTCGGCGGTTGGACCTGGTCGGGCGGCTTCGGCCAGGCGGCGCAGAACCCGGCCGCGTTCGCCGACTCGTGCTACAAGCTGATCGAGGACCCGCGCTGGGCGGACGTGTTCGACGGCATCGACATCGACTGGGAGTACCCGAACGCCTGCGGCCTGAGCTGCGACACCAGCGGCTTCGGCTCGTTCAAGACGCTGTCGCAGGCGCTGCGGACCCGGTTCGGCGCGAACTACCTGATCACGGCCGCCATCACGGCGGACGGGTCGAACGGCGGCAAGATCGACGCGGCCGACTACGGCGGCGCGGCGCAGTACCTCGACTGGTACAACGTCATGACCTACGACTACTTCGGCGCGTGGGCGGCGCAGGGCCCGACGGCCCCGCACTCGCCGCTGACGTCGTACTCCGGCATCCCGACCGCCGGGTTCTACTCCGACGCGGCGATCCAGAAGCTCAAGGGCAAGGGCGTGCCGTCGGCCAAGCTGCTGCTGGGCATCGGCTTCTACGGCCGCGGTTGGACGGGCGTGACGCAGTCCGCGCCGGGCGGCACGGCGACCGGCGCCGCGCCGGGCACGTACGAGGCGGGCATCGAGGACTACAAGGTCCTCAAGACCAAGTGCCCGGCCACCGGCACCGTCGCGGGCACGGCGTACGCGTTCTGCGGCAACCAGTGGTGGAGCTACGACACCCCGGCCACCATCGGCGGCAAGATGGGCTACGCCAAGACCCAGGGCCTGGGCGGCGCGTTCTTCTGGGCGCTCGACGGTGACACGACCAACGGCGAACTGATCACCGCCATGGGCAACGGCCTGAAGTAACCCCTCGCACCACCGAAGGGCCCTGCGGACCCCCGCAGGGCCCTTCCGCGTGTCCTACCCTCAGAACGCGCGTGTCCTACGTTCAGAACGCGCGTGTCCTACGCTCAGAACACGCGTGTCCTACGTTCAGGACCGGTGAGTTCTACGTTCAGGTCAGCCGGTCCAGGCCGTCTCGGTGACGGGGCTGCGGTCGCGCAGGGGTTCCCACCAGGCACGGTTGTCGGCGTACCAGCGGATCGTGTCGCGGACGCCCTCGGCGAACGGCACCCGCGGCTCCCAGCCCAGCTCACGCCGGATCTTGGTCGAGTCCAGCAGGTAACGGCGGTCGTGGCCGGGTCGGTCGGGCACGGTGGTCTTGCGCGACGACGGCAGGCCCAGCTCGTCCAGCACCAGGTCGGCGATCTCCTCGACGCTCGCCTCCACCCCCGTGCCGACGTGGTACGTCTCGCCGACCCGCCCGCGCAGCAGCACCGCCTCGATCGCACGGCAGTGGTCGAGCACGTGGATCCACTCGCGGCGGTTGTCCTTCGACGCGTAGACCGGCAGCTCGCCCCCGTCCAGCGCACGCGTCGTGAACAGCGGCAACACCTTCTCCGGGAACTGGTTCGGCCCGTAGTTGTTCGCGCAGTTGGTGATCGTCACCGGCAGCCCGAACGTCTCGTGGTACGCGCGCACGGCATGGTCCGCCCCGGCCTTGCTCGCGTTGTAGGGCGTGCGCGGCCGGTACGGCGACTCCTCGGTGAACGCCGACGTGGCGTCCAGCGCCAGGTCCCCGTACACCTCGCACGTCGAGATGTGGTGGAACCGCCGCACGCCGGCCTGCCGTGCCGCCTCCAGCAACGCCTGCGTGCCGAGCACGTTGGTGCGGAAGAACCGGGTCGGGTCCAGCACCGCCAGGCTGTTGTGCGACTCGGCGGCGAAGTTCACCACCACGTCAATCCCGGTCAGGTCGGCCGCGGCGATGTCGGCCTCCACGAACGTGACCTGGTCCAGCACGTCGGCGAGGTTGGTGACCGTGCCCGCGTACGTCAGCGCGTCCAACGCCACCACGCGGTCCTCCGGGTGCTCCCGCACCCAGTACCGGGTGAAGTGCGACCCGATGAACCCCGCCGCGCCCGTCACGAGAACTGAAGTCATACCGCACGTTACCGACGCCGGCGTCCTGAGCGTTGAATTCGGGGTACCTGAACGTAGGACACGCGCGTTCTGAACGTAGGACACGCGCGGTCTGGACGTAGGACACGCGCGGGGTGGAGGTTGGGCTCTCGCGGGCCCGCGGTGAGGTGAGCGGGCCCGCGAGAGGGTGGGTCAGACGGTCAGGCTCCACGAGTTCAGGTAGCCCGTGTCGGCCGAGTACACGTCCTGCACGCGGAGCTTCCACTCGCCGTTGCGCGCCTCCGACGAGACGTCCGCCGTGTACGTCGTGTCGATGTTGTCGCCCGAGTCGTTGTTCGACCCCTTCAGCCGGTACGCGGTGCCGTCCGGCGCGACCAGGTCGACCACCAGGTCACCCCGGTAGGTGTGCACGATGTGCACCTCCACCTGCGACGACGCCGAAGCCGCACCCTCGCAGCCCGCGATCGTGATGGAGCTGGTGACGGCAGCGCCGTTGTCGGGGATGGCCACGTCGGCGTCGTTGGTCTGCTTGGCGCACCCGACCGGCGGGTTGCCGCCGCCGCCGTACGGACTGGCCGCCTTCTTCGCCGCGTACATCAGCATCGGCTTCGTCTTCGGCCAGAACGTCGACGCCTGGCACGAGTAGGTCGGGAAGAAACCGGAGCACGTGCCCGACGACGGCCCGATCTCCCACACGAACGACGCCACGCCCAGGTCGTCGTACACCCAGTCGTCGGTCGCGCCGGCCGCGTTGTACAGCACCTCGCCCGGCTGCCCGTACTGCCAGCCGCTGCCCGCCATCGTGGCCAGGTCCTTCGCCATGGCGCGCAGCGGCGCGTCGTTGCCCGTCTTGTACGACGTCGTCCAGCCCCACGGGAACAGCACCAGGTTCGAGTAGCTGTGCATGGAGACCACGACACCGGTCGTGTCGGCGGGCGCGGCGTCGGTCACGCCGGTGCCGCGGCGGTCGCGGTAGAGGTTGCGCCACAACGCCTGCAACGCCTTCGTCTCCACCTCGGAGTTCGCCGACGGCCCCTTGTACGTCTGGTCGCACGGGTTGGACGACGTGCCCTCGCCGCCCCAGTGGGAGTCGGTGTTGCGGTTGAGGTCGATGCCGATCTGCGACGACGACGATCCCGAGCAGTTCGACCCGTTCGTCGTGTTGGCGTTCTTGCGCTGGTAGCGCGGCGAGTTGCCGCCCTGCTGCACGATGTTCACGCCGTCGGGGTTGGCGATCGGCACGACCCACACCTCGGTGGTGTCGAGCAGCGCGGTGACCTCGGCGTCGACCCCGTAACCGGTGGTCAGGTGGTCGATCCACTTCCACGCCACGTCACCGGTCGTGACCTCGCGCGCGTGCAGCTGGCCCATCACGAAGAACCGGGGCTTGGGCGCGGACGTGTTCAGCGCGCAGTCGCCCGCGTTCTTCTTGGTGATGCAGATGGCGCGCAGGTCGTACCCGCCCGCGCCCTGGGTCTTCTTCCACGAGTCGCCGTAGTCGACCAGGGTCGTCAGGTTCGGGTACTGCTGCCCGACCTGGTCCAGGTGCGACCAGTGCGCGTTGATCGTGTGGTAGCCGCCGTAGTAGGTCTCGTTGATGTCGGCCGCCTCGAACGTCGGCGGCTGGGACTTCTTGGCGGGCGGCTGCCACTCGGGCGCGGGCAGCACCTCGTCGATCACGGCGGTGAAACCGGCCTGCTTGAGACCGGTCCCGGTGCTCGCGTCACCGAGCACGAACAGGTAGTCGCCGTCCCGGTCCTCCAGCACGTCGAAGCCGCGCCCGAGCAGGTTCTGGGCGGCGGCGCCGAGCGGCGCGCGGACCTTGTAGACGTAGGTCGGGCCGGCTTGCGCGGCGGCGACCTCGGGTGCGGGACCGGCGGTGCCGGGGGTGCCCCCGGTCACCACGGCGGCCGCCGCGACACCGGCTATGGCCAGGGTCAGCAGGGAACGTCTGGTCGACTTCACGGTTGTTTCCTCCTAGGCAGGGTCGAGCTGGAGGATGAGGGACGGACGGCCCTCTTGCACACCCGCCAACCGGCCATTCCTCAGCGTGACGGCACGGGGTTTTGACAGATGCCGGTGAGGTACCCGGCGCTTGGTCCGGATGGAGGAGGAGTCGTGACGGACGAAGAACTAGTCGCACGAATCACCCAGCTGGTGGACGAAGAACACCGGTTGGAGGGATCACGCGTCGGCGAGGGCCTGAGCGAGGACGACGCCCGACGGCTGCGTGACCTCGAAGTCGCCCTGGACCAGACCTGGGACCTGCTGCGCCAGCGCCGCGCCCGCCGTGCCGCCGGCATGGACCCGGACGCCGCCGAGCCCCGCGACCCCGGCACGGTGGAGGGCTACCGGCAGTAGCCGACGTGCGCGTTTGACTCGTCCCTTGGGGCAGCCAGCAGGGTCGTCGCCATGGAGGATGTGGCGGTGGCACGGCTACTGGGGATCGGCGAGTTCGCCCGCCGGTCGCGGCTGTCGGTGAAGGCGCTGCGGCTTTACGAACGCCAGGGCCTGCTGCGGCCGGCCGCGGTCGACGCGGGCAACGGCTACCGGCGCTACCGCGAGGACCAGCTGACCGCCGCACGCCTGGTGGCGCTGCTGCGCCGGCTGGACATGCCGCTCGCGGTCGTGGCCCGGATCGTCGCCGCGCCCGAGGCCGAGCGCGCCGACCTGGTCGGCGGGTACTGGGCCGAGGTCGAGCACCGGTTGGCCGTGCAGCGCGGCCTGGCCGCCCACCTCCGCGTCGTGTTGTCCGGAGGGAAGGGTCTACTGGAGATGTACGAGGTCAAGCAACGTGAAGTGCCGGCACAGGTGGTCCTGACCGAGCAGCGGCACCTGCTCCAGCCGGCGCTCGTGGACTGGATCGCCGCGTCGATGGACCGGTTGGCCAAGGCGTCGCAGGAGTACGGCGGCACGGCGGAAGCGCCGTTCGTCGTCTTCCACGGCGAGGTGAACGACGACAGCGACGGGCCCGTCGAGGCGTGCGTGCCGATCAATGTCGCGGAGCCGCCGAGCGGGGTCGCGGCCCGGGTCGAGCCGGCGCACCGGGAGGCGTACGTGCGGCTGACCAAGGCGCAAGTGGTGTTCCCGCAGATCCTGTCCGCCTACGACGCCGTCGCCGGGTGGATCAAGGAGAACGGTTTCGCGATCCACGACGCGCCGCGCGAGGTCTACTTCGGGGACTTCGACGCGGCGGGTCCGGAGGACGAGGTCTGCGACGTCGCCTTCCCGATGCGCTAGGCCGTCAGCGAGCGCAGGAACGCCGCGAAGGACCGTGCGGGGACGGCGACGTGCCCACCCGTGCGGTTCTTCGTGTCGCGGACGGCCGCGAACCCCGGGACCACGGCGACCTCGACGCAGGTGCCGGCGTTCTCGGTGTAGCTCGACGTCTTGAACCGGGCGGCCGAGAAGTCCGGCGTCATGGCGGGGACCACCTCTCACGGTCAGGCGAAGCTCTGGGCGACGCCCAGGACGAACCTCCTCGATTCTTCCACTCCCAGGGCGTTCGCGGTGAGGTCGGCCCAGAGCCTGGAGTAGTCGCTGACCTCGCTGTTGCCGTCGAGGTAGTCGGCGTGGTGGAGGTTCTCCACGTAGATCATGTCCAGCGGGGGTGCCGAGGTGGGCGCGGGGACGCGCAGCATGGTGAAGCCGAACGTGCTCGCACCGCCCGGCGCGTCGAACGGCAGCACTTGCAGCCGGATGTTGGGCCGCTGGGCGAGGTTCGCCAGGTGCAGCATCTGCTCGTGCATCACCGCGTTGCCGCCGAACACGCGCCTCAGGCAGCTCTCGCTCAGCACGAACGCGGCGTTGGTCGGCTCCGCGCGGAACAGCACCTGCTGGCGCTCCAGCCTCATGGTGACCACGCCGTCGATCGTCTCGGGATCGACCCAGTTCCGGGCGACCAACATGGCCCGCATGTAGGACATCGTCTGCAGCACACCGGGCACCAACTCGGTGCCGTACAAGCGCAACTCGCTGGAGTCCCACTCGAAGTCGTAGTACGGGCGCTGCTCCATCGGCACCGTCGCCCGGTGGCCGGACCACCGCCCGCGCTGCGAACGGGTCCGGGCCAGCTCCACGATCTCGGCCTTCTCCTCCTCGGTGTGCACGTCGTAGTGGTCCAGGAGCATCTTCGCGTCGCCTGGCGTCAGGCCTTCCCGGCCCTTCTCCATCTTGGTGACGCGCGTGGTGTCCCGGCCGAGGAGCTTGGCGACCTCTTTCGGCTCCACGCCCGCCTTCAACCGGGCGTCGCGCATGTAGATCGAGAGGAATTTGAGCCGGACCGTGGGTGTCAGCGGCATGGTGGTCATCCGATCGGGTCAATTGCTGTCTAGCAGTTGCATCACTAACAGGATCTGGTTCAGGCTAGCAATCAGCCCAGGCGAATCGGCCTCTACAAGCCTTGAACCACTCGAAAGGGGACCCATGGAGACCAAGCGGGAGTGGTTGATCCGGTGCACGGACAACCACGAGCAGCCGTCGGTGTGCTCGATCGCCGTCAGCGACGGGATCGTGGAGGTCTGGGACACGAACGGCCACGTGGTGAAGTTCGGCGGCACGGAGATCACCGACTTCCGCACCGCGTTCGCCGAGGCGGCCGAGCGGGCGGCGCTGGACGAGGGCTCGCGTCAGACCAGCTGAGCCAGCCGGTGGTCCAGCGCCGTGTGGCGGCGTCCCGCGCCCACGGTGCGGACCGCCTGCCCGATCGCCTTGCGCGAGCCGACCAGCACGACCAGCTTCTTGGCCCGCGTGACCGCCGTGTAGAGCAGGTTGCGCTGCAACATCATCCACGCGCTGGTCGTGATTGGAATGACCACGCACGGGTATTCACTGCCCTGTGAGCGGTGAATCGTCATGGCGTAGGCGTGGGTCAGCTCGTCCAACTCGGCGAACTCGTAGTCCACGTCCTCTTCCTCGTCGGTCCGAACGGTCAGCTTCTGCTCCACCGCGTCGATCGCCGTGACGATGCCGAGGGTGCCGTTGAAGACGTTCTTGTCGTAGTTGTTGCGCATCTGGGTCACCTTGTCGCCGACCCGGAACACCCGGCCGCCGAACCTGCGCTCGGGCAGGTCCGGTGTGGACGGTGTCAAAGCCTCCTGCAACAACGCGTTCAGGCCGCCCGCGCCCGCCGCACCGCGGTGCATCGGCGCGAGCACCTGCACGTCCGTGCGCGGCTTCAGGCCGAACTTGCGCGGGATGCGGTTGGCGACGACGTCGACCACGAGCGCCGCCGCGTCCTCCGCTTCCTCGGCCGGGAACAGGAAGAAGTCCGGCATCCCCTGCACGACGGGGTAGTCGCCGTTGTTGATCCGGTGCGCGTTGGTCACGACACCGGACTGCTGGGCCTGCCGGAAGATGTGCGTGAGGCGGACGTTCGGGATGGGGCTGTCGGCGGACAGCACGTCGCGCAGCACCTCGCCCGCGCCGACGGACGGCAGCTGGTCGACGTCACCGACCAGCAGCAGGTGCGCGCCGGGTGCGACGGCCTTGACCAGCTTGTTCGCCAGCAGCAGGTCCAGCATCGACGCCTCGTCCACGACGACGAGGTCGGCGTCGAGCGGGCGGTCGCGGTCGTAGGCCGCGTCACCGCCGGGCTTGAGCTCCAGCAGCCGGTGCACGGTGCGTGCCTCGTGTCCGGTCAGCTCGGTCAGGCGCTTGGCGGCCCGGCCGGTCGGCGCGGCCAGCACCACCTTCGCGCCCTTGGCCACGGCCAGCCGCACGATCGACCGCACGGTGAAGCTCTTGCCGCACCCAGGGCCACCGGTCAGCACGGCGACCTTGCGGGTCAGCGCCAGCCGGACGGCGTCGCGCTGCTTGTCCTCCAGTGACGCCCCGAGCCAGGCGAACGCGCGGTCCCAGTCGACGGCCTGGAACGCCGGCATCCGCTCCTCGTCGGCCCTGAGCAGCCGCAGCAACTGGTTGGCCAGCGAGATCTCGGCCCGGTGGAACGCGACCAGGTAGATGCCCGGCTCGCCGTCCGGCATGACCTCCCGGACCACGCCCTCCTCGGCGACCAGCTCGGCCAGGCACTCGATCACCAGGCCCGCGTCGACCTGGAGGATCTTGATCGCGTCGCCGATCAGCTCGTTCTCGGGCAGGTAGCAGTTGCCGTCGTTGGTGGCCTCGGACAGCGTGAACTGCAACCCGGCCTTCACCCGCTGCGGGCTGTCGTGCGGGATGCCGACGGCCTTCGCGATCTGGTCGGCGGTGCGGAAGCCGATGCCCCACACGTCGTTGGCCAGCCGGTAGGGCTCCTCGCGGACGACGTCGATCGCCTTGTCGTTGTACTGCTTGTAGATGCGCACGGCCAACGACGTCGACACGCCGACGCCCTGGAGGAAGACCATGACCTCCTTGATGGCCTTCTGCTCCTCCCACGCGGCGGCGATCATCTTCGTGCGCTTCGGGCCGAGCTTGGGCACCTCGATCAGGCGCTGCGGCTCGTGCTCGATGACGTCCAGCGCGTCCACGCCGAAGTGGGTGACGATCCGGTCGGCCAGCACCGGGCCGATGCCCTTGATCAGGCCGGAGCCGAGGTAGCGGCGGATGCCCTGGATGGTGGCGGGCAGCACGGTCGTGTAGTCGTCCACGTGGAACTGCTTGCCGTACTGGGGGTGCGAGCCCCATCGGCCGCGCATCCGGATCGACTCGCCCGGCTGCGCGCCGAGCAGCGAACCGACCACCGTGACCAGGTCGCCGCCACGACCTGGGTCGACGCGCGCGACCGTGTAACCGGTCTCCTCGTTGGCGAACGTGATCCGCTCCAACACCGCTTCCAGGACCGCGTCAGCCACCCGGCCACCCTAGGACGTGCCACCGACGGTCCCGCACCGAGCATGTCGGGTCCGCCGTGGGCGACCGACCGGATCGGCTCGTCAGGCACCGAAGATTCCGACCGTTCGGAATCCGATTACTGCTCACGATCAACGTCCATTGCCCAGTGACACCGATCACTAACCGCCATTTTGAATCGTTTTACCTCGCTTGTGGACCGCTATCGAGGCGCACGATGGAGGTGCGTGACCAAGAGGGGTCTCACACCCCTCTCAATCACAAGATCGAAACGACCGACCCGAGAGAGAAGAGTGATCATGAAAGAGCTTAGGAACCCGCCTCCGAACCGCCGTGCGCGGTTCGCGGCCGTCCTGGTGCTGCTAAGCGCAATCCCGGCCGCAGTCCCCACCGCCAGCGTCCTACTGGACCGCTCGTCGACTTGGCTACGACGTCCGATGGGGACCGCCCGCCCGCACACCGTCGCCACTGGGGCCGCCTGATGGCGGTGGCGACAGTGCCACTCGTTCACGGCTCGGAATCGAGTCCGGAAGTTTTGCCGCCGTTGTCTTGGTGCTAGCCGGAGTTGCCGGACAGGTCGGGTCGATGCCCGTACCGAGGTCGGCTCCACCGGTGGCCACCCCTTTCACCGCCGAAGGAGGTAGTACTACCCGAGTCCACACATAGCGCCGAGGCAACGGCGGCCACCTGACGTTGGCCAGTTCTCGGATGTGCGCTTTGCATGGACGCCTTCATCACCACCTCGACCGCGTCAGCGGGAGCGGGAGCGCCTGCTTCGGACCCGTTCCTCGATGCGGTCCTCGCAGCCGTGCCCTCCATGACCGGTGTCGGTGTCGTGGGCACGGTGGCGATCATCCTCGTCCGCAGTGGCCAGTTGAAGCCGCTCATCGCCGCCCTGGCCACGTTGATCACGGAACCGCTCGCCATCGTGAGGCACCTGGTCACCCGCCAATCGCGCAACGCCCAGCGTGCGAGCGAGTGGAGGGCCAAGCGCAGGCTCGCCAGGTTGGTCAAGAACGACCCCGCGCTGCTCGACGCGCTGAAGGCTGTCGACGACCTGATGTCGGGACGCGGAGGGGACAGGTCCGCGATCGACACGAACAGCCCGCCTCCGGGTCAGCCCCCCACCCCGTCCGGCGTCATCGACCTCTCCCAGCACCGGGCGCGCAGACGACGATCGGCCGACAAGCCCTCCCGCGGCGAGCCGGACCGGACCGATGGCCCGGCGTAGGAGCGCTGCCGGGGACCGCACCGGCCGCTTGGTGGACGCCGCACCGCCGGGTCGCACCGGCGTCCGCGTCGACTTCCAGGCCGCCGGTCGATGCCCGGACGGTCAGGGCCAGAGCAGGGGGCGTCCGCCGTACTCGCCGACCACGACGCCGCGGGCGTTGACGCCCTGGGCGAAGCCGTAGGTCCCGGACGGCACCGGCAGGAGGGTGACCTCACCCGACGGCGACCACCTGACCGGGCGGTTGTACCTGCTGATCGCGGTGCCGGCGGCGATGCCGGTGGTGCTCAGCAACGTCACCTCGCCGGCGTTGTACCCCTCCGGCAGGGGCATGACCGTGACCGTGCCGTCGGCGGTCCACCGCACCGGTTTGCCGTCGGCCTGGCCGAACGCCGTGCCGTCCGCGTCGACCGCGAGCAGGACGCTGAACAGGTCCGGCCGCGTCGGCACCTCGGCCGACGTCGGGCCGTCCCACCGCACGCCGTAGCCGGTGCGGTCGCCGCGCTGGATCCGGCCGACGACGTACCGGCCGTTCACGGCGGCGACGGACGAGTAGGTGGCACCGGGGACCACGCCCAGGTCGGTGAGCACGCCGTCGTCCCACCGCACGTAGTGGGCCAGGTCGTCCGGGGTGGTGGCGATGCCCGCGATCGCGCCGGCCGCGTCGACGGCGGTGGCCTCGGTCGCCTTCGCGAGCCCCGGCAGGACGGTGGCCGAGCCGTCGCGGTCCCAGCGGATCGCGTGGCGGTTGCCGTTCGGGTCGCCGCTGTAGCCGACGACGGTGCCGCGCTCGTTCACCGCGACGGCGAAGCTGTAGGTGTCGCCGGGCGGGACGTCCAGGACGGTGGCGGAGCCGTCGGGGTTCCACCTGGTCGCCTGGGCCCAGCGGTCGGCGGTGCTGGTGTTGCCGTAGGCCGCGCCGTCCGCGTCGACGCCGAAGACCTTCCCGGGGGACGCGCCGGCGGGCGGCAGCAGCTCGGTGATCCGGCCGTCCGGGTCCCAGCGCACCGGCTTCGCAGGGCCGTCCGCGCCGGTGGAGCGGCCGACGACCACGCCGGCGTCGTTGATGGCGACCGCCGACCCCTTCGTGCCGCCGGGCAGGGTGGCGAGCTCCACGTAACCCGGCCCGACCGCCGACGCGGGGACCGCGGCGATCATCGAAACCAGCGCCAACGCGGCGCCGAACGTCCGTCGCACGACCAGACCTCCTCGCTGGGGTCCCGCCCGCGTGCCAGCCAACCAGGTCTCGCCTGGGAGCGCTCCCAGATTCGCCCGTTCGGCCCTTCGGCCGGCTTCGGGCGTCCTGCACAGGACGTTCACAACTCGCACCGGTCACCTCCACGCCTCCCACATAGAGTCGGCCGCATGACACGCCGCGTTCTGGTGGTCGAGGACGACCTGACCATCGCCGACTCCGTGGCCGCCCGGCTGCGGGCCGAGGGGTTCGAGGTCGACCTGGCGCACGACGGCCCGTCGGCCGTGGCGCGTGCCCGCGACCTGCGGCCCGACCTGGTGGTGCTGGACGTGATGCTGCCGGGTTTCGACGGGCTGGAGGTGTGCCGGCGGATCCAGGCCGACCGGCCCGTGCCGGTGCTCATGCTGACCGCGCGGGGTGACGAGACCGACCTGTTGGTCGGGCTCGCGGTCGGGGCGGACGACTACCTGACCAAGCCGTTCTCGATCCGCGAGCTGGCCGCGCGGGTGCACGCGCTGCTGCGGCGGGTGGAGCGGGCGGCGACGACGTCCCGGATCACCGTGGCGGACCTGGAGATCGACCTGACCGAGCGGCGGGTGCTGCGCGCCGGCGAGGAGGCGCACCTGACGCCGACCGAGTTCGAGCTGCTGGTGCACCTCGCCGAACGGCCACGGGCCGTGCAGTCGCGGGAACGGCTGCTCAACGAGGTGTGGGGGTGGGCCGACGGCACGGGGACGCGGACGGTCGACAGCCACATCAAGGCGTTGCGGCGCAAGCTGGGGACGGACCTGATCCGGACCGTGCACGGGATCGGCTACGCGTTGGAGGTGCCGCGGTGAGCCTGCGGTCGGCGTTCGAGGCGACGGTGGAGTGGCTGCCCCGGCCACTGGACCCGGTCCGGTCGATCAAGCTGAAGCTGGGGATCCTGCTGGTGTCGGCGATGTCGGCGGGGTTCGCGTTCTTCCGGTGGCGGATCGGCTGGCTCGCGCCGGGGACGACGTTCGGCGCGGTGGCGATCGTGCTGGTGACGTCACAGGTCCTGGCGCACGGGATGACCAGGCCGTTGCGGGAGATGACGGCGGCGGTGCGGGCGATGCGGGCCGGTGACTACAGCAGCCGGGTGCGGGCGACGGCGCGGGACGAGGTCGGCGAGCTGGCCGGGGCGTTCAACCAGATGGCGGCCGACCTCGGTGCGGCGGACCAGCAGCGGCGCGAGCTGATCGCGAACGTGTCGCACGAGCTGCGGACGCCGATCACGGCCTTGCAGAACGTGCTGGAGAACGTGGTGGACGGGGTCGCGCAGCCCGATGCGGCGACGATGCGGACGGCGTTGGCGCAGACCGAGCGGCTGGGCCGGCTGGTGGCGGAGCTGCTGGACCTGTCGCGCATCGACGCGGGCGCGCACCGGTTGGCCAAGGCGGAGTTCGCCGTCGCGCCGTTGTTGGAGGAGGTCGTGGCCGAGGCTTCGGTGGCCGCCCGGGGGGTGCGGTTCACCGTGGAGGTCTCACCGCCCTCGGCGACGGTCTGCGCCGACGAGGCCCGGTTGGCCCAGGTCGTCGCGAACTTGCTGGACAACGCCGTGCGACACGGCCCGGCGGGTGGCGAGGTGAGGGTGTCGGCGTCGGTCGGCGCGGATCTCGTGCTGGAGGTCGCGGACGACGGGCCGGGCATCGCGCCGCAGGACCGGGAACGGGTCTTCGAGCGCTTCACGAGGGGTGAACGCGCGGGTGACGGCGGCACGGGTCTGGGCCTCAACATCGCCCGCTGGGTGGTCGACCTGCACGGCGGCACCATCGAGGTGGTCGACGCCCCCGGCTGCCGGATCCGCGCCACCCTGCCCGCCACCTGCCCGCCCCCGGCCACCTGACCCCACCCCGGCACGCCGCCGCGGCACCGGCACCCCCGACACCCGCACACCAACCGCCAGGGCATTGCCCCGCAAGGGTCCCCGCCCAGGGGAACCCTGAATTCAATTCAACCACGCACCACCGACAATTCCGGGCCCTCAGGCCCGTCGCAGTCGTGCCCTGAGAACACCGAACCCGACCGATCCGCGCCACCCGCCGCCCCACTCAGCGGGCGATGGCGCACGCCCTGGAGGCGACACCCGATGACCCCCAACCGCGTACTGCTCACCGGCGCCGCCGCCGGGATCGGGGCGGCGGTCCTGCTGCCCCTCGACGAACCCGGCCTCGGCTGGGCCCTCACCGCCGTCCTCGTCTTCGCGCTGCTGCGCAACGTCAGACCGGGCTGGGCGGTGCTGTCGGTCGCCCTGTTCGCCGTCGGCGCGTTCGTCTCGGCCGGGTGGATCTTCACGCTCTGCGCCATCGCCGGCTGCGCGTCCGGATCGCTCGCGGTCACCGGGGGGCGGACCGCGCGCGGACTCGTGTTCGGGGCCGGGGCGGTGCCGTTGGCGGCGGTCAGGGCGGTGCCGTGGGTGGCACGGGGTGTCCGGGCGAGCGGCGCGCTGCCGCTGGCCCGGCCGATCCTGGTGACCGCCGGTCTGCTGGTGGTGTTCGTCCCCCTGCTCGCCGGCGCGGACGCCGCGTTCGCGGACCTCCTCGGCACGCTCGGCCCCGACGAGTCGGCCGGCCAACCGGTCCTGCTGTTCCTGGCCGTCGGCCTCGGCACGGTCGGCGCGGCCTACCTGCGGGTCTCGCCGCCGGGCCTGGACGGGGTCGCCGACCTGCCCCGAACGACCGCGCGGCGTGACTGGGTGCTCCCGGTGGGCGCGCTGGTGCTGCTCTTCGCCGTCTTCGTGGCCGTCCAGGTCAGGACGCTGTTCGCGGGCGACGAGCACGTCCTCGTCACCCCGGACCTCACCTACGCCGACTACGCCCGCGGCGGCTTCTGGCAACTGCTCGCCGTCACCGTGCTGACCCTGGGCGTGATCGCGGTCGTCGCCCGGCTCGCCCGGCTCGACTCGCCGACCGACCGCCGCTGGCTGCGCGGCCTGCTCGGCGCGCTCGGCGTGCTCACCCTGGTGATCGTCGCCTCCGCCCTCGCCCGCATGTGGCTCTACCAGCAGGCCTACGGCTTCACCGTGCTCCGCGTCCTGGTCTCCGCCTGCGAGCTGTGGCTGGGCGTCGTCTACCTGCTGGTCCTGGCGGCGGGCGTGCGGCTGGACGGCGGCTGGCTGGCCCGCGCCGTCGTGGGCACGGGGTTCGCCGCGCTGGTCGGCCTCGCCGCGCTCAACCCGGACCGGTTCATCGCCGAGCGCAACGTCGAGCGCTACCAGGCCACGCACAAGATCGACGTCTGGTACCTGGCCAAGCTGTCCGACGACGCCGTGCCCGTCCTCGCCGCGCTCCCCGACGACCTGCGGGACTGCGCGCTGGAGTTCCGCCGCGTCGCACCGGACGACTGGCGCTCGTGGAACCTCGCCCGCAGGCAGGCCAGGCAGGCGCTCGCCGGGATCAGCCTGGACGGCTGTGCGCGGTGACGTGGTCGGCGACCAGGAGCGCCACCGCGGGCGCGTGCGTGATCGGCGCCCAGTGACCGGCGTCGATCACCCGCCGCCGCACGTCCGACGCCCACCGCTCCACGTCCTCGGTCACGCCGGCGGTGACGTACCGGTCCCGCAGCGGCTGCACCAGTTGCACCGGCACGTCGGTCCGCCGCACGCGCGGCGAGCGCAGCCGGGGCACGAAGTTCGCCCGGTACAGCGCGATGCCCTGCACGCCGTCCCGCACGACGGTCGGCGAGACGTGCGGCGTGACGCCCTCCAGCCGCTGCGCGACCTTCGCCCAACGCGGGCCGATCACGTGCCGCCACAGCAGGGGCGCGACGAACGGCAGGTGGAACATCGCGATGTACCACGAGTGCAGCAGCTGCTCGAGGTGCCGGGTGGTCGGCCGGCGGCGCATCCAGTGGCCGACGTGGTCCAGGCACGGCCCGGAGATCGAGGTGTACGAGGCGATCGGCGCGTCCGGCGTGGTCACCGCCTCCCACGCCTGGATCGAGCCCCAGTCGTGCGCGACGACGTGCACGGGCGCGTCCGGGCTCACCGCCGCGATCACCGCGAACAGGTCGCGCGCCAGCACCGGCAGCCGGTAGGCGGCCAGGCCGCGCGGCGCGGACGACGCGCCCGCGCCCCGCACGTCGTAGGTGACCACGTGGAACTCCTCGGCCAGCAGCGGCACGACGTCGTCCCACACCCGGTGGGTGTCGGGGTAGCCGTGCACCAGCACGACGGTCGGCGCGGACCGATCGCCCTGTTCGAACACGGCGAGCCGCGCGCCCTCGGACTCCACGTACACGGTTGCCTCCGAGCGGCTTCCTACGCCTGCGTGGCCTTGTGAAAGCTACGCCACCGTAGCAATATGGTCCGGTGAGCACAACGCCTCGCAAGTACGCACCGCGCCTGCCACCGGGGCAGCGACGCGACCAGCTCTTGGACGGCGCGCTCGGCCTCATCGTCGAAGGCGGCTTCGACGCGTTGACCATGGAGGCCGTGGCCCGGCGGTCGGGCGTGACCAAGCCGGTGGTCTACGAGCTGTACGCGAACCGGGCCGAGGTGATCGCCGCGCTGCTGCGCCGTGAGGCCGACCGCGCGACCGCGCAGGTGCTGGGCGCGCTGCCGACCACGGACTTCGGCGACCGCTCGCCGGAGGACGTCTACACCGACACCGTGCGCGCGTTCGTCAACGCCGTCGTGGAGTCACCGGACCGGTGGCGGCTCGTGCTGCTGCCGCCCGAGGGCACGCCGCTGGAGTTCCGCCGTCAGGTCGAGCTGGTCCGGGCGCGGGTGCTGGCCCAGGTCGGCGCGTTGGCCGAGCTGGGGCTCAAGGCGTTGGGCAGCACCGGGGTGGACGCCGAGCTGCTCGGCCACACCATGCTCGCGCTGGCCGAGATGGCGGGCCGGCTGGTGATCACCGACCCGGAGCGGTTCACGCCGGACCGGCTGGTGGGGTTCGTCGGCCAGGTCGCCCACCTGCTGCCGAAGGGTTAGCCCGCGTCGGGGAGCGGCCTTGTGGTGAATCTCCCAAATCGGGCCGGATGTGGTTCAAACACGCCTGAACTACTCCGTTCGTGGGTACGGCTCCGGGGACGTACCCACGCAGAGGAGGTTCTCCCCCGTGCTCGCAGCCGTGGTCACGTTCGCCGGCTCGCTGCTGGTCGCGCTGCTCGCCGTGACGCTCGTCCACCGGGTGATCCGCCGCATCGGCCGCCGGTCGGCGCTGTTCGCCGGGCTGGCGAGGCACGCGCACAAGCCCGCGCTGGCGGTGGCCGTGCTGGTGGCGGCGCAGGTGTCGCTCAGCGTCACGGCGCACGGCGACTGGCGGCCGGCCGCGCTGCACGTCACGGGCATAGCGCTGATCCTCGCCGGCGCGTGGCTGCTCGCCGCGCTGCTGGTGGTGATCGAGGACGCGACGCTGGCGCGCATCCGGGTCGACGTCTCGGACAACCGGCACGCCCGCCGCGTGCACACGCAGATCACGCTGGTCCGCCGCGTCACCGTGGTCGTGGTGAGCATCCTGGCGGCGGCCGCGGTGCTGATGACGTTCCCCGGCGCGCGTGCCGCCGGCACCTCGATACTGGCCTCGGCCGGTGTCATCGGCGCCATCGCCGCGCTGGCGGCGCAGTCGTTGCTGGGCAACGTGTTCGCGGGCGTGCAGATCGCGTTCAGCGACGCGTTGCGGCTGGACGACGTGGTGGTCGTGGAGGGCCAGTGGGGCCGCATCGAGGACATCACGCTCACGTACGTCGTCGTGCACCTGTGGGACGACCGGCGGCTGATCCTGCCCACCGCCTACTTCCTCAAGACGCCGTTCGAGAACTGGACCCGCACCCAGTCGGCGCTGCTGGGCACGGTGGAGCTGGACCTGGACTGGACCGTGCCGGTGGAGGAGCTGCGGCAGGAGCTGCGGCACGCGCTGGAGGGGAGCGACCTGTGGGACGGCCGGGTGTGCGTGCTCCAGGTGACCGACGCGGTCGGGTCGTTCGTGCGGGTCCGCGCGCTGGTGAGCGCGTCGGACGCGGGACGGCTGTGGGATTTGCGGTGCGTGGCGCGCGAGCACCTGGTCGGCTGGCTGCGGGCGCGGCACCCCGGCGCGCTGCCGCAGGTGCGGGTGCGCGACCTGCCCCGCGCGAACGGCCCGGCGCCGACGGCGGCGGCCAACGGGTCGTCCGACAACCGGGTGTTCGGCGAGAGCGCGGACGGCGAGGAGCGCGTGCAGGCGTTCAGCGGCCCGGACCAGGCCGTGCAACCGCGCTGACCAGGCCCCGTGCAACCGGGCCTGCCCCCGATTCCGTCCTGGTGGCAGGACCGGCCGCTGGAGGGCTCATGCGAGGACTCGTGGTAACCGTGCTGGCGGGGCTGGCGCTGGCGGGCTGCGCCCAACGCCCGGCGGACACCGGCACGGTCGGCCCGGTGCCCCCGGTCACCGGCACGGTCGGCGTAACGTCGGCGCCCGTGACGCCGAAGAAGCTCAGCCCGCAGGGCCTGGACGTGCTCGAACGGGCCAGGCGCGACGGCGCGGGCACCGTTGGGCTGACCATCTCCACCGACCGCGGCAAGGCCGACGAGGTGGCCGACGCCCTGCGCCGGCTGGGCGCGACCGTGGAGGCCGCCGACACCGCGATCGGCTACCTCCGCGTCACCGCGCCGATCGACGCGGTCGCGCAGATGACGGGCGTCGAGGGCGTCGGCCGGGTCGACGTGGACGAGCCGCTCTCCAACGGCGACCCGACCCCCTGACACGGCCCAGGGCCACCCCCGCGCGTGGCGGGAGTGGCCCTGGGGGTCGAGCGAGTGGCGTCAGGCCACGTTCTTCAGGATCACCGCGCCGCGGCCGACGATCGCGCCGTCCGAGGTCTGCACGGTCAGCTCACCGCGCAGCACCCGGCCCGCACCGGCCTGGCCACTGGCGGTCACCGTGGCGGGGACCGTCCAGGTGGCGCCCGCCGTGCGCTCGGCGTCGGCGTCGGTCACCGCGACCGTGCCGAGGCCGGCGGCGGTGAACAGGTCGATGTAGTCGTACTCCGTGGTGCCCGCGGGCACCTCGTAGCCGTCGACCTGCACCCGCCACGCGCCCGCGGCCGGGTTGGCGACCGTCACCGACTCCTCCGAGTCGCCGTCCGCCGACTGACCGGCCAGCACGCAGGTGCCGGTGGTGCAGTTGTAGACGAACAGGTCGAGGTCGGCGGACACGTCGCTGGTCTTGCCGATCGTCGCGCGCAGCGACGTCGAGCCCGGCGCCACGGTCAGGTCGTAGACCTGGGTCGTGGCGTCCGCGATGGTCGGGCGGTCGATCCGGGCGCTGGCCAGGGAACCGCCGACGAGCTTGCCGGTGAACGCGGCCAGCGAGTTGGTCACCGCGTACTCGCGGCTGATCGGCGTGCCGATCACGGCCGACTCGATGGTGTCCGGGTTCGGGCTGATCGTGGTGCCGAGCACGGACGCGGTCACCGAGTACGGCGCGGCGTCGGCGTCGGAGGTGCGACGGGCCTCGACCACGACCTCCCACACGCCCGGCGTCGGGTTGCTGACCGTGCGGCTGGTCGGCGAACCACCGGCGCAACCGGCGCCCGCGTCGGGGTTGTAGCAGTTGGTCGACGTCGTGGTGTCGAACGGCACGCCGTACGGGTCGAAGCGCAGGAACCGGACCTGGCCCTTGCCCGCCTCCGCGCCGCCCGCCGCCATGTCGATCTTCAGCGCGCTCGTGCCCGCGGGCACGTTCACGAAGAAGCTCTTCGACTGGTTGCGCGCGATGGTGCCGGTCTTGGTCACCGCGTACTTGCCCGCCGCGGTGAACTCGTCCGCCGCGAACACCGTGTTCAGGGTGAACACGTCGATGCCGCGGGTGCCCGGGTTGTCCAGCCGCAGCACGGCCGAGTGCGCGCCCGCCTTGGCCGGCTTGACCTTGACGTCGAACGTCACCGGCTTGTTCAGCGGCAGCGAGACCGAGGCCTTGGCCGAGAACGTGCCGTCGTTGCCCTGCCAGTTCACCAGGAAGCTCTGGTTGCGGTCCGGGCCCGTGGTGCGGGTCAGGGTGTAGGTGCGGGTGTACTCCTTGCCCACGACGACGCCCTCGCGGTCGTGGATGCCGACACCCGTGTTCGGGGTGGCCAGCAGACCCGACAGCGCGGTGTTCACGGTCACCGAGGTGCTGACCGCCTGCGTCTCCGGGTGCTCGTTGAGCTGCGCCCAGGCGCGCTTGGTGTCGAACAGGCCCGCGCCCTGCTCGTACGCCTGGAGGGTGGAGACCCACTTGGCGCCGGACTGGATCGCGGTGCGCAGCGCCTGGACCGGCGGGCGCTCGCCGTTGTGCTCGGCCTTGTACGCGCTGATCAGCAGCGCGGCGGCGCCGGTCGCCTGCGGCGAGGCCATCGACGTGCCGTTGAACATGGCGTAGCCGGCGGGCAGCTCGTAGGTGCCGGCCACCGGGCCGGGCGTCTGCCACTGCGGCACGGTCGAGATCGCCGAGCCGGGCGCGACGATGTTCGGCTTGAAGCCGCCGTCCTCGCGCGGACCGCGCGACGAGAAGCCGTGCAGGCTCTCCTTCTGCGCGGTCTTCGAGCCGTAGTTGGACAGCCAGGTGTCCGCGGTGATGTACGAGCCGACGCTCATCGCGTCCGTGGCCACCGACGGGTCGCCGACGGTGTTCGCGCCCGCGCCGCTGTTGCCCGCGGAGATGAACACCTGCACGTTGTACTCGGCGATCGTGCGGTTGTAGAGCTCCGCACGGGCGTTGTTGCCGTCGTTGAGGGCGGGCAGGCCGCCGATGGAGATGTTGACGACGTCCGCGCCGTTGCGCGCCGCGTACAGCAGGCCGTCGATCAGGCCGCTGTTGGTGCACGACGGGGTGGACAGGCAGACCTTGACGGCCATCAGCTTCGCGCCGGGGGCCGCGCCGGTCATCTTGCCGCCGAACATCTTGTTCGCCGCGGTGATGCCCGCGACGTGCGAGCCGTGCGCGGCGGCGGAGATGCCGATGTTGACCCACGCCGTGCCGGCGGCGTCGTAGTTCGACTTGTCGGTCTGCACCACGAACGCCACGGTGTCCAGCACCGGCGTGGCCGGGTTGTCCGCGCCGAAGTGGCCGACGTCCTTCTTGTACTTGTAGTCGATCATCGCGGCCTGGTCGGTGAAGTCGCCGTCGCCGTCGGTGTCGACCCGGACTTCCTTGGTCGTGATGTCCTGCAGCACGCCGAAGGTGTCCGTGCGGTCGCCGTCGCGGTTGATGTCGCCGCCGGTCTCGCTGTTGGACAGGCCCAGGTCGCCCGCGGTCTCGCGGAACGTGCCGAAGCTGAACGGGCCGCCGGTCGCGGGCGCGGTGTAGGTCGCGCCGCCCGCGGTGAACTTGCCGTTGTAGCGGCCCGAGACCTGCAACCAGGTGCCGTCGCCGGAGTTGGTGGCGTTGGCGTTGTACCAGTCGACGACCTTGCGCTCACCGGTCGTGGTGGTGGCCAGCGCCGGGTGGTCCAGGTCGATGCCGGAGTCCATGATGGCGATCGTCGCGCCGCGGCCGTCCCACTGGGGGTGCTCGTCGGTGAACTGCGCCGCCTTGGTGTCCTGCGTCGGCATGTACGGGTTCTTCTTGGGCGTGGACTTGCCCGGCGCCGGCTGCGGCAGCGGGGTCGTCGCGCCCTCGGGACGCGGGTTGTCGAGGACGACGAGGCCGTCGACGTCCACCGCGTTCACGGACGCCAGCTTGGCGGCCTTCTCGGCGGAGTCCCGCGGCACCGAGACCTTGAGGTAGTCGACATCGCGCTCGGTGGACTCGACCACGCCACCGAGGGCCTTGAGGTCGTTGGCGGCGGAGTCCAGCTTGCCCTCTTCGGCGGCGACCAGGAGCGTGACGTTCGCCTGACCGGCCTGCTCGGCCTCGGCGATGCGCTCCCGGTCCTGCTTGTCGAGCTGCTTGTCGGCGGGCGCGGGGGCGGATGGCGCCTCCTGCGCGACGGCCGACCCGGCGGCGAAGCCGAACCCAGTGGTGCCCAGCACGGCGGCCACGCCCAGAACTGTGGCTAGCCCAGCCGCGCTGGTGCGGTGTCTCCACCGACTTCCTGAGTTGATCACGGCGCAAACCCTTCGTGGGGAAAGATTGGCGCAAGCACATCCCCCCGGCCCCCGGGTAACAATCGGACGAACAGCCCAATAGAAAAGTCCACATTGGACTGAACGGACTATTGCGCGAACACGCGAGAAGTGCCGCACTACACCGGAACGGGTGCGACTCCTCCAGTCAAGAGCCGACCGGCCGGAATGTCAAACACTGTCAACGGTGAACCGCCCGCGAGCGCGGGAAATCCGTAACAAATCGCACATCAACGCGATGGCGAGCACACTGGACGGCATCGTGGACACCGCGCCGATCGACCGGATAGCCGACGAGCTCTACGCCCTGCCGCCGGCGGAGTTCGTCGCGGCCAGGGACGCCCAAGCCCGGCAGGCCGCCGACCGCGGCGACAAGGCGTTGGCCAAGCAGGTCTCGGCGCTGCGCAAGCCGACCTCGTCGGCGTGGGCGCTGAACCTGCTGGCCCGCCACGGCGCCGCCGACCTGGCCGAGGCGCTCGCTCTGGGTGACGAGCTGCGGACCGCGCAGGAGGAGCTGCGCGGCGGCGCGCTGCGGCAGCTGAGCGCACGGCGACGGGCCGTGCTGAGCGCGCTCGTGCGGCGAGTGGAGCTGTTCGCGCTCGACTGCGGCAAGCCGCTCGGGCCGGACGCCGTGCAGCAGGTGCGGGCCACGCTGACCGCGGCGCTGGCCGACGCCGTGCTCGCCGCGCGGATCCGGGCGGGCCGGCTGGTCAAGCCGGTCGAGCAGTCCGGGTTCGGCCCGCTGAGCGAGACCGCGACGCCGGTGCGCGACGACCTCGCGCCACGCCGGGAGCAGCGGCGGGAACGGCAGCTCGCCCGCGCCCGTGACGACATCGGCACCGCTCAGGCGGACGTGCGGAAGGCGGACGCGGCCGTCACGGAGGCCGAGCAGGCGCTGGCCGAGCGCGAGGAGCACACCGCCACCCTCCAGGCCGAGCTGCGGCGGGCGCACCAGGCCGAGCAGGAGGCGGCGACCAGGCTGACCAAGGCCAAGCGCCGCGCCGAGGCCGCGCGGGACAAGCTCGCCGGTGCCGAGGCGCGGATGACCGAACTGCGCGGCGACGCCTGAGACCCCCGGGCACCGCCGGGACGACCGCTGGGACGACCGCTGCCCGCACCGCCCCCGGACCTGCCGATCGACCGCTGCCCGCACCGCCCCGGACCCCGCGGCGTCCGTCCCCGCCCCGGACCCCGCCGCCCCTCCGCTGCTGCCCGCCGCTCCCTCCGCGAACACTCAGCGTGACCCCCGACACCCCACCGCCATCCGGGGAACACCGGTTGGTCACCACCCGTTCTACTGCTGGTCGGCACGTGGACGCCGCACCGGACGTCAGGCCCGCAGGGCACCTCCCCCCAGGCCCGAGCGGCACCTCTCCCCGAGACGTTGCAGGTGCGCCCACGCACGCCCGACCGCCGTCGGCCGGACGGTTCCCCCCACCGCACGGCCGGCGGCCTCATACCCTCCTATAGGCGCAGCTCAGACCATGTACTGGTCGTGCCGGGCGTACAGCTCGGTCCACTCCTCCGGGCTGAGCTGCCGACCCGATTCCGCGATCTCGGCCAGTTCCCGGAAGTACTCCTCGCGCGGCGGCGCGGGCGCGAAAAGGATCAACATGGACGCGGGCTCGTCCCCGTCGTTGCGGAAAGCGTGCACGCCGCCCTCCGGCACGTACAGGAAATCACCCGGCGCCGCGTCCACCCACGTCTCGCCGTTGAACAACCGGACCGTTCCCGAGATCACGTAGAACGACTCGGAGAACGTCTTGTGGAAGTGCGCCGCGGGACCGCCCGCGTGCGGCCGCATCCGCCACTCGAACAATCCGAACTGCCCGCGCGTCACGTCACCGGTCCCGACCAGCCTGGCCCGGGTCAGCGGCCGGTCGATGGTCGGCACCTCCGCCACCGGCCGCCACACCGCGCTGACCTCGCCGACGTCCCCCGTGTACGACACCGTCACCCTCCAAAAGTGAATTATCTTCAAGTATCGTCCGCCGGCCCGGTTCGATCTAGACTCGCCCGATGGCAGAGGACGCGGATGTCATCGTCGTCGGTGCGGGCCTGGCGGGCCTCGTCGCCACGGCCGAGCTGGTCGACGCCGGCCGCAGGGTCATCCTCCTCGACCAGGAGCCGGAGGCCTCGCTCGGAGGCCAGGCGTTCTGGTCGTTCGGCGGGTTGTTCCTGGTGGACAGCCCGGAGCAGCGCAGGCTGAAGGTCAAGGACTCGGCGGAGCTGGCCCTGCAGGACTGGCTGGGCTCGGCCGCGTTCGACCGGGACTGCGACCACTGGCCGCGCCAGTGGGCCGAGGCGTACGTGAACTTCGCGGCGGGCGAGAAGCGGTCGTGGCTGCACGCGATGGGCGTGCGCTGGTTCCCGCTCGTGCAGTGGGCCGAGCGCGGCGGGTACCTGGCCGACGGCCACGGCAACTCCGTGCCGCGCTTCCACGTGACGTGGGGCACCGGGCCGGGCATCGTCGCGCCGTTCGAGCGCCGGGTGCGCGAGGGCGTGGCGCGCGGGCTCGTGCAGCTGAAGTTCCGGCACCGCGTGACGGGCCTGACCACGACCGGCGGCGCGGTGGACGGCGTGCGCGGCGAGGTGCTGGAGGTCAGCACGGCGGGCCGGGGCGAGCCGAGCTCGCGGACGGTCTCCGGCGAGTTCGAGCTGCGCGCGCAGGCCGTGGTCGTGACGTCCGGCGGCATCGGCGCGAACCACGAGATGGTGCGCCGCAACTGGCCGTCCCACATGGGCACGCCGCCCGAGCACATGCTGTCGGGCGTGCCCGACCACGTGGACGGCGAGATGCTGCGCGTGGTGCGCGCGTCCGGCGGCGGGATCATCAACGAAGACCGCATGTGGCACTACCCCGAGGGCATCGCCAACTACGCCCCGGTCTGGAACAGGCACGGCATCCGCATCCTGCCCGGCCCGTCGTCGCTGTGGTTGGACGCGACCGGCTCGCGGCTGCCGATCCCGCTGTTCCCGGGGTTCGACGCCCTGGGCGCGCTGGAGCACATCGTGAAGACCGGGCACGGCTACTCGTGGTTCGTGCTCAACCAGCGGATCATCGGCAAGGAGTTCGCGCTGTCCGGGTCGGAGCAGAACCCCGACCTGACCGGCAAGGACGTGCGGGCGGTGCTGAAGCGGGCGATGCCGGGCGCCGTCGCGCCGGTGGAGCAGTTCGCGAAGCGGTCCGAGGAGTTCATCTTCGGCCGGACGCCGGAGGAGCTGGCGGCGGGCATGAACAAGCTGACCGGCACGTCGTTGATCGACGCGGCGGCGCTGCGGCGCACGATCGTGGAGCGCGACCGGCAGGTGATCTCGGGGCTGGGCAAGGACATGCAGGTCAACGCCATGCGCGAGGCCCGCAGGTTCATCACCGACAAGCTGATCAGGGTGGTCGAGCCGCACCCGCTGCTGGACCCGAAGGCCGGGCCGCTGATCGCCGTGCGGCTGTCGGTGCTCACACGCAAGACGTTGGGCGGCCTGCACACCGACCTGTCGGCCCGGGTGCTGAAGGACGACGGCACTCCCCTAGACGGCGTCTATGCGGCCGGTGAGGCGTCCGGCTTCGGCGGGGGCGGCGTGCACGGCTACCGCGCGTTGGAGGGCACGTTCCTGGGCGGGTGCCTGTTCTCCGGCCGGGTGGCGGGGCGTGCAGCGGCTCAGGCGACCGGCTGACGTTGGACAATCAACGGCCAAAAGGTGGTCAAACGCCGCACGGGGCACCGCGGCGACGAGGCCGGGGCTAGCGTGGTCCGTCTCTTCGCCACGACACGGCAAGGACGCCCCATGAACGTCTGCGGCAGGTGTGGAACCGATCTGAGGCCCGGCCTGCGGTACTGCACGGCGTGCGGCGCGGACGTGGCGGCCTGGTCCGTTCAAGGGCGATCGGACGCCCCTCGCCTCCCGCTGCCGCTCGTGGTCACCGCGTTGGTGGTGGTCGCGATCACCGTGGTGGCCGCGTCCGTGGTCGCGGTGCGCTACTCGAACCGCCGCGTCACGGGCGTCGCGAGCGCGGCGGAGGCGGGCGTCACGACCGGTGTCGTGCCACCGTGGACGCCGGCGCCCGCCCCGGGCACCACGAACCGGCCCACCACCACGCTGCTCTCGCCCGACGAGGTCGCCCGCGGACGACTGGACTCACGGGTCGCGGCCGACCGGGCGTCGGTCGAGGCCCTCGTGGACCGGTGGGTGCCGCAGCTGTCGTCGAAGCGGGTGGGGCTCGTGGTGCACGGGGTCCGGTTCACCCTCGAGGACATCTGGCGGGACTTCCAGCTCACCGAAGCGCGGTACCCGACCGCCCTGTTGTTGTCCTCCGCGGACTTCGTCAGCTTCGACAGCGGTGACTTCTGGGTCACGGTGGTGCCCTACACCTACGCCACCGGCGCGGAGGCCAACGCGTGGTGCGACCGGGAGCTCATCGGTCCGGACGACTGCTTCGCCAAGCGCCTCACCCACACCGGGACGTCCGACGGCACCACGGTGCCGCGCCGCTGACCGGCCGCTCAGGCGACGGGCACCTCCGGCCGCCAGCGGATCCCGTAGACGTGCCCGGAACGCAGGTCCGCGAAGGCGGCGTGCGCCTCGTGCACCGCGTCGACCACCAGTTCGTCCTCGTCGGTCTCCCGGTCGGTCGTGAGCGATCCCCGCACCGGGCTGATCGCGTCCGGCACGTGCGCGGCCGGGAACCGGACCGTCACCGCGAACGACTCGCACCGCCGTTCCGGGCGGTAGAGGTAGTGCGAGCGCGCGCCGTCACCGGCCGTGCTGGTGACGACCAGACCGCACTCGTGCCGCTGACCGGGGTGCAGGGCGTGGGGCAGGCGCAGGTCGAGCAGCAGGCCGTCCGACGTCCGCTGCTCACCGGCCACCTCCACCCCGAAGAACGGGACGACCCGCACGGCGTGGGACGGTCCGCACGGCGGGGTCACCGCGACCCGGACGCGGTCGCCGATGTCGCGCTCGGCCACGATCGTCCAGCGCTCGACGCACTGCGGCTGCGGCACGTCCAGGCGGACCAGCGCCTCCCGCCGCTCGACGTGCCAGTCGTCGGCCTCGGCCGGACCGCACCGGGCCGCGGCGTTCTCCGCGAACAGGTCGATCGCCTCTTCGACGCGTCGCCGGATGGTGCGGACGTCACGGCGCAGCGCGACGGCCAGCGCCCGCTCCCGGTCACCGAGGAACTTCCCGGCCACGTCGACGTCCAGCGCGAGCGCGGTGACGAACACGACCCGCAGGTCGACCGGCAACTCTTCGCTCCACCCGCGCAGCGTGGCGCCCAGCTTCTCCCGGACCGCGGCGTGCGAGTCGGTGTCGCGGACACCGCACAGCGACCGCAACGCCGGCCCGACCTCGTCGCCGAGGCGTGCCGCCTGGACTCCGCGACCGCGGCGGAGCCTGCGCAAGTCGGCCGCCAGTCCGGCCGGGGAGACGTCCACGCGGTGCTCCGTCCGGTCAACCGACCTCCAGTCTGGGCACGTCCCGTCGCCCGCGCCGGACGCGACCATCGCCCGATCGAGTGACCAGACCCACCGACCGGCAGCGATCAACCCTGCCCTGACCGTTGAACTCGGGGTACCTGAACGTAGGACACACCTGTTCCCAACGTAGGACACACGCGCGTGTCCTACGTCCAGAACGCGCGTGTCGAACGTTCAGAACGGGTGTGTCCTACGTTCAGGTTGGGCAGGTGGTCGGGTTCAGCTTGCGGGCCAGGTCGTCGGCGTCGGCCAGGCGCAGGTCGCGGTAGAGCTGGAAGGCGGCCAGCCAGTGCGGGCGGGCGGCGGACGGGCCCTCGGACTGCTCCAGGACGTCACCGATCGCGCGGTGGCACAGGGCCTCCTGGTAGCGGTCGCCCAGGCGGGCCGCCAGGGCCAGGCCCGCGCGGTACGACTCCAGCGCCTCGTCGGCACGGCCCAGTTGCTGGGACGCGGCGCCCACGGTGTGCAACGTCGCCGTGTGCGCCTTGGAGGGCGCGGCCGGGAACAGGCCCAACGCCTCCGTCGCGTGCCGCAACGCCTCCTCCGGCAGGTGCTTGCGCAGCAGCACGTTGGCCAGGTTGTTCTGGATGCTCGCCTGCGACCGGTTGTCCCCGACCTCCCGCGCCACCTCCAGCGCCTCCAGGATCGTCTCCTGCGCCCGGTCGAGCTGGTCGTCCGCCATCAGGCAGTACCCGAGGTTCGCCAACGCCGCCAGCTCCAGGTGCCGGTCGCCGTCCGCCAACGCCGCCGCACGCGTGCACGCCTCGATCGCCTCGTCGATCCGGCCCAGGTCGGCCAACGTCGACCCCAGCCGCAGCAGGAACGTCGCCTCGGCGTGCCGGTCGCCCAACGACCGCGCCGCCGCCAACCCGATGCGGCACAGCGCCAGCCGGTCCAGCCGGTTGCCGCGCCGGAAGTGGAACGCGTCCAGGCACAGCGCCAGTTGCCAGGTCCGCTCCCGCTGCCCGCCGTTCACCGCGATGTCCAGCGCCAGCCCGAGGTTCGCCTCCTCCAGCGTGAACCAGTCCAGCGCCGCCGCGTGCGACGACAGCTCCGGGAACGACGCGGGCCGGTGCTCGGCCGGTCCGAACGGCCGCACGTGGTCCGACAGGTGCGCCCGCGCCCGGTCCGCCACGTGCAGGTAGTAGTCCAGCAGCCGGTTGGTCGCCACCTGGTTGTCCACTTCGGACTCGGTGGCTGCCAGGTGGTGGGTGAACAGCCGCACCAGGTCGTGCCGCGAGTACCGGTCGGGCGTCGACTCGTGCAGCAGGTTCGCGTACGCCAGGGTCCGCAGGTGCGTGCGCGCGCTGACCACGTTGATGTCCAGCAACGCCGCCGCCGTGTAGCTGTCCAGGTCCGTCCCGGGGTGCAGGCCCAGCCGCCGGAACAGCCGCGCCGCGCCCTCGGGCAGCTCCCGGTAGCTCACCGCCAGCGCCGCGTGCACCCCGCGCCCCGCCTCCGGCAGCGACAACGCCGACAGCCGCCCCTGCTCGTCGCGCAGCTCGTCCACCAGCGACTGGATCGTCCACCGCGGCCGTGACGCCAACCGCGCGCCCGCGATCCGCAGCGCCAGCGGCAGCCGGTCGCACAGCTCCACCAGCTCCGCCACCGCGTCCGGCTCCTGCTCGATCCGCCCACGTCCCAGCAACGCGGTCAGCAGGTCCTCGGCGCTGGACTCCGGCAACGTCGGCACGTGCAGCGACGACGCGCCCTCCGTCACCACCAGGTCGTCCAGCCGGTGCCTGCTGGTCACCAGCACCAGGCACCGCGGCGAGCCGGGCAGCAGCGGCCGGACCTGCTCGGCCGACCGCGCGTTGTCCAGGAACACCAGCACCCGCCGACCGGCCAGCAGCGACCGGTACTGCGCGGCCTGGTCCTCCAGGTCCACCGCGATCTGCGAGTCGGTCAGCCCCAGCGCCCGCAGGAACCCGACGAGCGCCGTGCGGGGGTCCAGCGGCTCGGTCTCGTCGAACCCGCGCAGGTTCACGAACAGCTGCCCGTCCGGGAAGTCGCCCGCCACGCGGTGCGCCCACCGCAGCGCCAACGCCGTCTTGCCCACCCCGGCGGGCCCCACCAGCAGCCCGATCGCCGAGTCCTGCCCGATCAACGTCGCGCCGAGGTCGGACAGCTCCTCCTCGCGCCCCACGAACCCGCGGTGCTCGCGCGGCAACTGCGCGGGCGCGCGTTCCACCTGCGGCGCCGGCGCGGTGTCGCCCGCCAGCACGGTCTGGTAGGCCTCGCGCAGCTCCGGCCCGGGGTCCACGCCCAGCTCGTCGACCAGCCGCTCGCGCGTGCGGTGGAACAGCGCCAGCGCCTCGGCCTGCCGCCCGGTCCAGTGCAGCGCCAGCACCAGCCGCGACACCAGCGCCTCGCGCAACGGGTTCGCGTCCACCGCGTCACGCAGCCCGGCCACCGCCTCGGCCGCCCGGTCCAACCGCGTCAGCCGGGTCGCCAGCTCCTGCACGGCCACCAGCCGCAGCTCCTCCAGCCGCGCCGACACCGCCTCCCGCAGCTGGTCGCCGGGCACGTCGGCCAGCAGGGGACCGCGCCACAGCGCCAGCGCTTCCCGCAGCAGCCGCACCGCGTCCTCGTCCGCCGCCTCACGCGCGCTCGCCAGCAGGTCCTCGAACCGGAACACGTCCACGGACGCCCGCTCGCCGGTCAGCACGTAGCCGGGCGCGCGCGTGACGAGCGCGACACCCCCGGCGAGCACCTTGCGGAGCTGGGCGATGTGCCCCTGGAGCGCGGCCTTGGCCTGCGGCGGCGGTGAGCCGTCCCACACCAGCTCCAGCAGCCGGTCGCCGGACACCACCCGGTTCAGCTCGAGCGCGAGTGCCGCCAGCACCGTCCGCCGCTTGGCCGCACCCAGCCGCACGGCCTCCCCACCTGCGGAAACCAGCTCAACGGGGCCAAGCAGGTTCACCCGCATCCGCAAGCCCTTTCGGCGTTGTCACCGTGTAGTCGATGAGTTTCCCACAGTCGTCACCGCACTCCGGCGGGCCGCGTTGGGCGCGCGTTGGCCGGGCGTTGGAGGACACCGGGATGGTGGGTTTCGTCCAGCAGGCTGCCTTCGCGAGGGATACCGATGTACATCGCCGAGAACGGGGATGAAGTGGCCCCGCCCCAGGAGGTCCCGACCGTCAACGGTCAGGTCGTGGCGCTCCAGGAGACCGTGAACTCCGGCCGGGTGTCGCTCGATCCCGCCACCGGCGAGGAACTGCGCAAGATGCTCCTGGAGCAGATGGACCAGGTCGACTCGTGGCTGGAGCGCGCCGGCAGGCTGGCCCGTCCCGCGCCGATCGGCCGCAACCCCGTCGGCGACCGGCTGGCGCAGAAGTTCGAGGCACGCGCGGACGGCGACCCGCGCTCGTTCGTCGCCGTGATGACCGCCTACCGCGAGGTGCTGCAGCAGACGCACGACTCGGTGCAGAACGCGATCCGCAACTTCACCGCGGTCGACGACGAGAGCAGCGTCGAGCTGCGCAAGCTGAACGGGAACTGAGGGGCTGGCGACGATGGCGACGGATCGCGTGGAACTGCAGGCCGGTCAGCGGGAGCAGCCTGAGATCGACCTGGTGCTCACCGACACCCAGAACTGGGCGTCCCGGTCGCACCGCGAGCTGTACGAGGCGGTGCACAACAACAACGACCCCGGTCAGACGGGCGAGATCGGCTCGGAGTGGGGCCAGTTCGGCACCGAGCTGACCGAGGCCGCGCGGCTGATCAACGAGCGGGTGGCGGTCAGCGAGTCCGGCTGGACGGGCGACGCGGCGGACGCGGCCCGGCTCGCGATCAAGGGCCTGGCCGACTGGGTCACGCACACCGCCGAGACCGCGGTCGAGGTCGGCAAGCGGGTGCAGGACGAGAGCCAGATCATGGAGAACGCGCGCGCCTCCATGCCCGAGCCGGTCGAGTTCAACTGGGACCAGGCCACCGGCGTGTTCACCGCGGGCGGCATCCAGGGGCTGGCCAGCTCGGCCACCGACGTGCAGGCGGCCAACGACCACGCGCGGGCGCTGCACGAGCACGCCGTGACGGTCATGAGCACGATGGAGCGCGAGTCGCAGGCGGTCGACCAGACCACACCGCAGTTCAGCGCGCCGTTCAACCCGGTCACCGGCCGCACCGAGGAGCCTCAGCTCGCGATGCTGCGGTCCACGTCGACCGCGACGCTCGCGGGCGCGGGCGTGGACGGCCTGAGCGCGTCGGGCGGCGGCACCGCGCCTTCCGCCTACACGGCGACGCAGCCCGCCCAGCCGATGCAGTCCGTGCGGCCGGTGGAGCCTGCCCAGGCGTACCAGCCGTCGCAGTCGACGGCGGCCACGCAGCCGGCCGGGTACTCGCCCGCCGCCGCGTCCTACCCCACGGCACCCGGGTCGTACGGCAGTCCCGCCACCTACGCCAGTGGCGCGTCGGCCCCGCCGCAGCCGATGTACCGGCCCGAGGGCACGACGGCCGCCGCGGCCGCGGCCCAGGTGCCGGTGGCGAACCCGTACACCCCGCCGTCGTCCTCGAACCCCGGCTACAACTACGCGCCGCCGTCCGGTGGCGGTGGCTACAACCCGCCCCAGAGCAGCGGTTACGTGCCGCCGTACCAGCCGGCCAGCCCGAACACCGTGCCCCGCCAGGGCGGCGGCACCCTGCCCCCGGGCGTGAAGCCGCCGGCCTACATCCCGGCCGGCAGCCCCGGCACGCCTCCGCTGCCCCACGGTGGCGGCGCGGGCGGTGGCGGTGGCGGCGCTGCCGCCGGCCGGATGCCCGGCGGCGGGATGCCCCCCGGCGGCTTCGGCGGCGGTGGCGGCTTCGGCCCGACCGGCTCCGGTGGCGCGGGCGGCGCCGGCGGCTCGCTGGCCGCGGGTGGGTCGACGGGCGCGATCGGCGGTCAGGGGGCGCGCGGCCCGATGCCGGCCGGCGGCTTCGGCCCCGGCGGCGCGTCGGCGGCCTCCCCGATGGCGGGTGGCGCGCCGATGGGCGGCGCGGGCGCGGGCGGCCAGCAGGGCGAGGACAAGGAGCACCGCGCGGCGGCGTACATCCGCGGCGAGGACATCTTCGAGGTGCCGGGCGAGAACCTGCCCCCGTCGGTGATCGGCGGCGCGAAGCCCAAGAAGAAGGGCGACCAGTCGTGATCGAGCCCGAGTTCGTGCTCACGCCCCGCGAGCTGGACGTGCTGTGGCACCACCTCGACCTGGGCCGGCTGCCCTACCCGCTGGACGTGCCGAGCCTGGGCGACACCGAGGAGGAACGCAAGCGGTTGCGGGAGGAGGTGCTCGCCGCGTACGGCGAGCCCGACCCCCGGCTGGTGGCGCTGCTGCGGCTGCTGGGCAACCACGAGGTGGCCGTGGACGCGGTCGCCCACGTGGACCGGGCGGTGCGCGCGGTGGCCGTGTCCGACGGCGACCGGGCGGCGTTGGCGGTGATCGACAGCGGCTCGATCGGCGTGCTGGAGATCCGGCCGACGGCGTTGGCCCGGTCGATCGTGGAGGTGCTGCCGAACGGGTCCGCCGGGCCGGGCAGCGCGCTGTCGCTGCGGCTGGAGACGTTGAACGCGGCCGTGGCGCTGCAGAACGAGCCGCAGGAGGACGACGACGACCCGTGGGGCGGCGGCGAGCTGGACGAGCGCGAGGCGTTGCAGAAGGCGGGCCTGTCGCGCGAGGACGCGACCGTGGTCAGCGAACTGGCCACGAGCCGGGTCGCGGGCGGCCAGTTCGGCGTCACCGTGGGCGGCGGCTACCGGCGTGAACGGGCCGGCGCGCTGATCACGTGGTTCGACACCCACCAGGGCCGGTACCTGATGGTCCACGAGGACGGCTGGCTGAGCCTCGCCCCGACCGACAACGACCGCATCGCCACCCGCATCGCCTCGGTCCTCTCCACCGTCGCCTGACCCCGCTCCGAACGTAGGACTCTCCCGAGAGTCCTACGTTCGGAACGCGTGTGTCCTACGTTCGGAACACCCGAGTTGAACGCTCAGGACACCCCGACTTCACGCGGCCTCATCGGCGCGCTCCCCATTTCCGCAGTCCCGGCACGGTCACCGTCCTGGCCGCGACGCCCGACCTCGGCTCTGCCGGATGTCCGGCGACCAGCGCAGATCACGGGCCGCTGAAGACTCGCGTTGATCGTCTTGCCGCAGCGCGGTCGGTGGCCAGTAAGCTGACTGGGACCAGTGGTCCGCATTCCTCCATTCGAGTGACAAATGGCCGGGAAATGCGCACAGAGTGAGCTGACGATGATTGGCCCGCAGAGCTGAATGACGATGGCAGGCGCAGCGAGAGTCGGTGACGAACCCGGACAACCCCGGGACCCCTTCGCACGCCTCTGGGCCGCCGCCGTCGCACCGGACGCCGCACCCGACGCCCGGCTGGAGGACCTGCTCGCCCGCTTCACCGACGACCTGCGCGCCGCCCTCCACGACGGCTCGACGGCGCGGGCGCGCGAAGTCGGCCGCGGCCTGGTCGAGCACGACCTGGCGACCCCGGAGGCGCTGGAGCGCACGCTCGCGTTCGTCGGCGAGCACCTGACCGAGCACCTGACCGACCGCCCGGCCGAGCACCTGACCGAGCACCCGGCCGCCGACGCGACGCCACGCCTCCCGGCCGTGCTGGGCGCGCTCGCGGCCGGGTTCACCGACGCGCTGTCCCGCCGCACCCTGGGCGACCAGCAGCGCAGCAACGAGCTGAGAACCACCCGATCGACCGAATCCGCGGTACGCGCGAGTGAAGCCAAGTTCCGCGCCGTGTTCCAGACCTCGGCGCTGGCCATCGCGGTCTCCGACGCCTCCGGCGTGATCCTCGACTGCAACGACGCCATGCTCGCCATGCTGGACCGCACGCCGGAGGAGCTGGTCGGATCACTCGGCCGCGACCTGATTCACCCGGACGAGCGTGACTCGATCTCCCGCATCGCCCAGCGCTTACACACCGGCCAGGAGCACGTGCGCACGGAGACCCGGCTGGTGCGCGCCGACGGCGAACTCGTCAACGTGCTCATCGCCCTGGCCCTGCTGCGCGACGACGACGGCGAGCCCGAGTTCTACGTCACCATGATCGAGAGCCTGGACGAGGTCCGGGCGCTGCAGTCCCAACTGGTCCGGCAGAGCCTGCACGACATGCAGACCGGCCTGGCGAACCGGACGCAGTTCGTCGGCTGGCTGGAGGGCGCGGTCGGCTCCCGCGGCCCCGACACGCTGGCCCTGGTCGTGTTCGACCTCGACGGGTTCCGGGTCGTCAACGACGCCTACGGGCACGACGTCGGCAACCGGATCCTCACCGCGGTCGCCGGGCACCTGCGGTCGGTGTTCGACGAGGTCGGCCAGCTCGCCAGGATCGGGCCGGACGAGTTCGGCGTGCTGATCCGCGATCCGGCGGACGTGGCCGGCGTGGTGGCGCTGGCCGAGTCCGCCGTCGAACTCCTCGCCGAACCCGTCTGGGTGGGTGACGACGGCGTCGGCGTCACGGCCAGCGTCGGCATCGTGGTGCGGCCCGCGCGCGGCGCGGACGCGGTCGAGCTGCTGCGCTGCGTGGACCTGACCGTGCGCTGGGCCAAGGACGACGGCAAGGCGCAGTGGGCGCTCTACGACAAGACGCGCGACCAGCGGGAACGCGCCCGGATGCGGTTGGCGGCGTCGATCTCCGGCGGGCTGGAGCAGGGCGAGTTCCGGGTCGACTACGAGCCGGTCCACGCGCTGGAGGACGGCGCGCTGCTGGCCGTCGAGGCCCGGTTGCGGTGGGACCACCCGACGGAGGGCGTGCTCGACCCGCAGGAGCTGGTGTCGCTGTCGACGTGCACCGGGATGGCGGCGCGGCTGGGCAAGTGGGCCATCGCGCAGGCGTGCGCGGACGCGGGCCGGTGGTACGAGGAGTTCGGCGACGCCACGCCGGTGCTGAGCATGGACCTGACCGCGCGGCAGTGCCAGGAGCCGGAGCTGGTCGCGACCGTGCGGCAGGCGTTGCGGGAGAGCGGGCTGCCGGCGCGGCTGCTGCAGTTCGAGCTGAGCGAGCAGCTGCCCGCGTTGATCAACGAGGACCAGGTGGACGAGCTGACCTACCTGGCCGAGCACGGCGTGCGGCTGGTGCTCGACCAGGTCGGCGGCGGCAACGTGCCGGTGGACCGGCTGCGGCGGCTACCGCTGACCGCGGTGAAGTTCCAGGGTTCGCCGGTGTACGGGTTGGCCGAGGGCGCGAGCGCGATCGAGGAGAGCGCGGCCGTGGCGCTGCTCACGTGGTCGCGGGCGCTGGGCGTGCCGCTGTTCGCGGCGGGCGTGCGCACGGAGTCCGAGGCGCGGCGGCTGGCGGAGCTGGGCGTCACGGGCGCGCAGGGCCCGCTGTTCGGGTCGGCGCTGCTGACCGCCGACGAGGTCCGCGCGATTCTTGGCAAGTCCTGATCAGACGCTCAGCCTGCTCATAGGGTCCGGGTCGAGGCTGGACCCATGACCACACAGGAGTTCCCCGCGGTGAGCGGGTCGTTGGCGGAGCCGGCGCCGTTCTGGCGGCGTCGCACGGGCGCGGTCGTGACGTCGGCGGCGCTGGTCGCCGCGGTGTTCGGCGGGGTCACCGGCGGGGTCGTGGGCGCGATGAACGCCCCGTCCGCCGCGGTGGCGCAGGTGAGCAGCCCGGTGGCGTTGAACGCGTCGTCCACAGTGGACGTATCGGACATCGCGGCACGGGTGCTGCCCAGCGTGGTGCAGGTGAACGTGGCGTCGGCGCAGGGCCAGGGCCTCGGTTCCGGGGTCGTGCTCACGGCGGACGGGCGGATCCTGACCAACAACCACGTCGTGGCGGGCGCGCAGAAGGTGAGCGTGACGTTGAGCGACGGGCGGACCGTGGACGCCACCGTCGTGGGCGCGGACGCGTCCAGCGACCTGGCGGTCGTGCAGGCGTCGGGGGTGAGCGGGCTGACGCCGGCGACGTTCGGCGACTCCGACCAGGTGAAGATCGGCGACCAGGTCGTGGCGATCGGCTCGCCGGAAGGGCTCCAGGGCACCGTCACGTCCGGGATCGTCAGCGCCCTCGACCGCACCGTGACCGTGCCGGGCACGTCGACCGGCCGCCGCGCGTCGTCGGTCAGCTACCAGGCGATCCAGACCGACGCCTCGATCAACCCGGGCAACTCGGGCGGGCCGCTGGTCGACTCGGCCGGTCGGGTGATCGGCATCAACTCGGCGATCTACTCGCCCGCGTCGGACAACGGCGAGGCGGGCAGCGTGGGCATCGGCTTCGCCATCCCGTCCAACCAGGTGCGGCAGATCATCGGGCAGCTGTGAGCACGGGACGTGCGGCGGCGCGCGGTCGGGGGGACCGCACGCCGCCGGGTGCGTCAGCCCAGCCACTCCGGGCGCAGCGGCATGTGCGACGTGGTGCCGTCGAGCTTCACGCCCAGCACCTGGTGCAGCTGGATGTTGTTGCGCTCGAAGCCCAACCGGGACGCGGCCAGGTACAGCCGCCACACCCGCGCCCGACCCAGGCCGACCTCGGTCACCGCGTCGTCCCAGTGCTTCTCCAGGTTCTCGCACCACCCCGCCAGCGTCATGGCGTAGTGCTCGCGCAGGTTCTCCTCGTGCCGCACCTCGAAGCCGGTGTCGTGCATCAGCGACACCAGGTGCCCCGGCCCGACCAGCTCGCCGTCCGGGAACACGTACCGGTTGATGAACCCGCCCGTCCGCGCCGGCTGCTTGTTGTCCGGCCGGGTGATGCAGTGGTTGAGCAGCCGCCCGCCGGGCTTGAGCTTGCCGTACAGCGACCGGAAGTACGCGGGCAGCTTGGCCTTGCCGATGTGCTCGGTCAGGCCGATCGAGCTGACCGCGTCGAACCCGGTCTCCCGCACGTCCCGGTAGTCGAGGTAGCGCACCTCGGCCAGGTCGGACAGGCCGGCCTCCACGATCGCCTTCTGCGCCCACTCCGCCTGGTTGCGCGACAGCGTCACGCCGAGCGCCTTCACGCCGTACTCGCGCGCGGCGTGCATGACCATCCCGCCCCAGCCGCAACCGACGTCCAGCAGCCGCATCCCCGGCTTGAGCCCGAGCTTGCGCGCCACCAGGTCGTGCTTGGCGAACTGCGCCTCCTCCAGGGTGGACTCCGCGGTCGGGTACACGGCGCACGTGTACGCCATGGACGGACCGAGGACCCACTCGTAGAACGTGTTCGACACGTCGTAGTGGTGCGCGATCGCCTCGCGGTCGCGCGCCTTGGAGTGCCGCAGGCCCCGCAACCGGCGCTCCTGCGGCGGCACCTCCACCTTCGTGCCCAACCGGGTGCGCCCGAGCGTGGCCAGCAGCTCCAGCCGCTCGCCCCAGGGCACCTCCCGCAACGAGATCTCGGAGAGCTGCTTCAACGCCCCGTACACGTCACCGATGATCTCGAGGTGCCCGGTCACGTACGCGCGGGCCAACCCCAGCTCACCCGGCGCCGACGCCAGGTACGACAACGCCTCCGGTGTGCGCACCTCGATGCTCACACCCGCGTCGGCCGGCCCCGCGTGACTGCCGTCGTACGCGCTGAACCGCACGGACGCGCCACCTCCGACCGCCCGCTGGAACACCTCCGCCAACCGCATTGGCCCCGGCTCCCTTCACCTACGGAGGACACACTTGGCGTACAAATCGGGCAGCCGGCCCGCCGGGTCGTACCTCTTCTTGAGGTCCTGGTACGTCGGGCCGTTGTAGTTGTCCCAGAACTCCTCCTCACCGTAGTAGGAGTCGGAGTAGAGGGATTTGTGCCCTCCCAGTTCGGTGACCTTGTCCTCGATCAGCCGGTTCCGGCTGCCCAGTTCCTCGTCGGGCCGCAGCGACACCGTCGACCAGAAGCCGACGTTGACGTACAGCTCGTCCGGGTCCATCGGGTACAGCGGCCAGCCGGTCCGGTCCCTCAGCTTCACCGGGCACAGCCACACCGGGCTGATGCCGATCTCGCGGTGGAAGAAGTCCAGGAACTCGGCGAGCCGGTCCACCGGGATCTCCACGTCCTGGATCACCGGCTCCTGCACCGCCTTGCTCAACCGGTCGGACAGCTTGTGCCGCCGGTCCCAGGCCACGACCTTGCGGTACACGTCGGACCGCAGGTACCGCTTGGGCACGAGCCGCCGCACGACCGGGTTCTGCACGCCGAACGCGCGTGAGCACCAGAACCAGTCGGTGTCCCACCGCCACAGGTAGTCGCGCACGGTCAGGTAGTCGACGCTGCGCTGCTGGATCGACCGGTAGTAGATGCCGTTGCCGGTGTAGTCCGAGGTGAACGGCGCGGTCTCGGCCCAGTTCGCCAGCGTCAGGTACTGCTCACGGCCGCTGAACACCGTGCCGTCCACGAAGTCGACCGGTTCGCCCTGGTAGGAGCCCTGCGCGCAGACCTCGGCAGTCACCCGGGCGAGCTCCGCCGCGTCGGCGAACGGCACGTGCCGCAGCCGCACGTACGGGGTCACCGGTTCCAGCTCGATCTCCAGCCGCAGCGTGTAGCCGAGCGTGCCGTAGGAGTTCGGGAAACCGCGGAACAGGTCGTCCTCGGGACCCACGACGACGACCTCGCCGTCACCGGTCATCACTTCCAGCTCGCGCACGGACTCGTGGGGCAGGCCGTTGCGGAAGGAGCTGGACTCGATGCCCAGCCCGGCCACCGCGCCGCCCAGCGTGATCGTCTTGAGCTGCGGGACGACCAGCGGCATGAGACCGTGGGGCAGGGTGGCGTCGACCAGGTGCTCGTAGGTCGTCATGCCCTGGACCTGCGCGGTCCGCGCGGCGGCGTCGACCGACAGGACCCGGTCGAACCGGGCCACGTCCAGCCCGCCGGTCTGGTCGGCGCGGAACCGGAAGAGGTTCGACGTCGACTTGGCCAGCCGCACCGGCGCACCGGCCGGGATTGCCGCGTACTGACCGCGCAACGCGGCGACCGCACGTTCGTGGTCCGAGTCCTGGCCCTGCCGGTGATCCCTCACGGCGACGACGTTATGCCGCCGGAGCTTGATCAGCACCCCCAAATTTCATGCCAATTCAAGTTACCGACGGGTAGTACGCTACGTGGTTATGACCCACGCCACTCATGAGGTGACCAACCAGGTCCCACCGCTGGCAGGCCACGACGTCGCCGCGGACCCGGCGCTGCTGGACGGCCTGCGCCGGGGCGGCGCGGAGTGGGCCGAACCCGAGGTGCGCGCGCTCGGTGTGCTCGCGGGCACGCCGCACGTCCAGGACCTGGGACGGCTGGCCAACGCGCACCCGCCCGTGCTGCACACCCACGACCGGTACGGGCACCGGGTCGACGAGGTCGAGTTCCACCCCGCCTGGCACGAGCTGATGACCACCGCCGTCGCCAGTGGACTGCACGCCGCGCCGTGGCGGGACGACCGGCCGGGCGCGCACGTCGCCCGCGCGGCGAAGTTCTACGTGTGGAGCCAGGCGGAGGCGGGCCACGGTTGCCCGATTTCGATGACTTACTCCGCTGTACCCGCTTTGCGTCGAACACCCGCTTTGGCGGAGAAGTTCGAACCGCTGCTGGCGTCGCGGGAGTACGACTTCGGGCTGCGGGAGCCGTCGTCCAAGCGCGGGTTGATCGCGGGCATGTCGATGACCGAGAAGCAGGGCGGCTCGGACGTGCGGTCGAACACCACGCGCGCCGTGCCCGCCGGCGACCACTACGTGCTGACGGGGCACAAGTGGTTCACGTCCGCGCCGATGTCGGACCTGTTCCTGACCCTCGCGCAGGCGCCGGGCGGCCTGTCGTGCTTCGTGCTGCCGCGCGTGCTGCCCGACGGGACGCGCAACGCGATGTTCCTCCAGCGGCTCAAGGACAAGCTCGGGAACAAGTCGAACGCGTCCGCGGAGCTGGAGTACGACGGCGCGGTCGGGTGGCTGGTCGGCGAGGAGGGCCAGGGCGTGCGGACCATCATCGAGATGGTCAACAGGACCCGGCTGGACTGCGTGCTCGGCTCGGCGTCCGGGATGCGGCTCGGGCTGACGCAGGCCACGCACCACGCGGCGCACCGCAAGGCGTTCGGCGCGTACCTGATCGACCAGCCCGCGATGCGCAACGTGCTGGCCGACCTGGCGGTGGAGTCCGAGGCGGCGACGACGGTGGCGTTGTGGCTGGCGGGCAACCGGAGCAGGCTGGGGCTGGCGGTGAGCAAGTACTGGGTGTGCAAGCGGGCGCCCTCGCACGCCGCCGAGGCGTTGGAGTGCTTGGGCGGCAACGGGTACATCGAGGACTCGGGGATGCCGCGATTGTTCCGCGAGTCGCCGTTGATGTCGATCTGGGAGGGTTCGGGGAACGTGGCGGCGCTGGACGCGTTGCGCGCCCTGGGACGTTCGCCGGAGTCGGTGGAGGAGTTCTTCGGCGAGCTGGAGGCGGCGCGGGGCTCGGACCGGCGGCTGGACGCGGCGGTCCACGGGATCAAGGCCGAGCTGACCGACGTGGCCGACCTGGAGGTGCGGGCGCGGCGGTTGGTGGAGCGGATGGCGCTGGCGTTGCAGGGGGCGCTGCTGGTGCGGTACGGGCACCCGGCGGTGGCGGACGCGTTCTGCGCGTCGCGGCTGTCCGGTGACTGGGGCGTGGCGTTCGGCACGCTGCCGCGCGGGGTGGACTTCGGTGCGATCGTGGAACGGGGGTTGCCGAAGCCGTGAGCGCCGTCCGGGTGGAGCGGTCGGGTCCGGTGTTCACCGTGCTGCTGAACCGGCCCGCGGTGCGCAACGCGGTGGACGGGCCGACCGCGCACACGTTGACCGAGGTGTTCCGCGAGTTCGACGAGGACCCGACCGCGGCGGTGGCCGTGCTGCACGGTGAGGGCGGGACGTTCTGCTCGGGTGCGGACCTGAAGGCGTTGGGCACGGCTCGGGGCAACGACCCCGCGTCACCGTCCGGCCCGATGGGTCCGACCCGGTTGCGCCTGTCCAAGCCGGTGATCGCCGCCGTGTCCGGTCACGCGGTGGCGGGCGGGTTGGAGCTGGCGCTGTGGTGCGACCTGCGGGTGGCGGACTCGGACGCGGTGTTCGGCGTGTTCTGCCGGCGGTGGGGCGTGCCGCTGATCGACGGTGGGACGGTGCGCCTGCCGCGCCTGATCGGCGCCTCCCGCGCCATGGACCTGGTCCTGACCGGCCGCCCGGTGCTCGCCGACGAAGCCCTCGCCATCGGCCTGGTGAACCGCGTGGTGCCGCCCGGGACGTCCCGTCCGGCCGCCGAGGCGCTGGCGCTGGAGCTGTCGTCGTTCCCCCAGACGTGCCTGCGCCACGACCGCCTCTCCCTGCTGGAACAGGAGTCCCTCCCCGAACCCGAGGCCCTGGCCAACGAACTCTCCCACGGCCTCGCCTCCCTGCCCGAAGTCGACAAGGGCCTGCGCCGCTTCCACTCGGGCCAAGGCCGCCACGGCTCCTTCTAACCCCCGCGCGTGTCGAACCTCCAGACCCGGCGTGTCGAACGCTCAGGCCGCGCGTGTCGAACGCTCAGGCCGCGCGTGTCGAACGCTCAGGTCTCGCGTGTCGAACCTCCAGGACCCCTGAGTTCAACACCCGCGTCCAACTGGAGATCACCGCATCGCGGCGTCCCGGTACCTGAACGTTGAATTCGGGGGTCCCGAGCGTTCGACACGCGGTACTTGAGCGTTCGACACGCGGGACCCGAGCGTTCGACACGCGGGTTAGTGGAGGCCCAGGTCGCGGGCGATCAGCATTTTCTGGACCTCGCTGGTGCCCTCGCCGATCTCCAGGATCTTCGCGTCACGGTAGAAGCGGCCCACCGGGTACTCGTTCATGAAGCCGTAGCCGCCGAAGATCTGCGTCGCCTCACGCGCGTTGTCCATCGCCGCCTCCGACGACACCAGCTTGGCGATCGCCGCCTCACGCTTGAACGGCTCGCCGCGCAGCATCTTCGCCGCCGCCTGGTAGTACGCCAGCCGCGCGGTGTGCGTGCGGGCCTCCATCTCGGCGATCTTGAACTGGATGGCCTGGTACTCGCCGATCTTGTGCCCGAACGCCTCGCGCTCGCCCACGTACCGCAGGCACTCGTCCACGCACCCCTGCGCCAGGCCGACCCCGATCGCCGCGATCGCCACCCGGCCCTCGTCCAACGTCTGCAGGAACTGCGCGTACCCCCGCCCGCGCTCGCCGACCAGGTTCGCGGCGGGCACCCGGCAGTCCTGGAACGACAGCTCACGCGTGTCGGAGGCGTTCCAGCCGACCTTGGAGTACTTGCGCGACACGGTGAACCCCGGCGTGCCCGACGGCACCAGGATCGCGGAGATCTCCGGCCTGCCGTCCTCCCGCCGCCCGGTGACCGCCGCGACCGTCACCAATCCGGTGATGTCCGTACCCGAATTGGTGATGAACGCCTTGGTGCCGTTGATGACCCACTCGTCACCGTCGAGCCGGGCCGTGGTCCGCAACGCGCCCGCGTCCGACCCGCCGCCCGGCTCGGTCAACCCGAACGCCCCCAGCACCGAACCGGAGCACAACCGCGGCAGCCACTCGGCCTTCTGCTCGGCCGAACCGAACCGGAACAACGGCATCGCGCCCAGCGAGACGCCCGCCTCCACCGTGATCGCCACCGACGAGTCGACCCGCGCCAACTCCTCCAGCGCCAGGCACAACGCGAAGTAGTCGCCGCCCATCCCGCCGAACTCCTCCGGGAACGGCAGCCCGAACAGGCCCATCCGCCCCATCTTGGCGACGATCTCGTACGGGAACTCCTCGCGCTCGTAGAACCCGCCGATGACCGGCGCGACCTCCTCGCGGGCGAACTCCTCGACGGTCTTGCGCAGCGCCTCGTATTCCTCGTCAAGGCGGAAGTCCAGCATCGCTCACTCCTCGTGGGGCACGACGACGGCCAGGGGTTGGTCCAGCGCGACCTGTTGGCCCGCCTGGACGTGCACTTCGGTGAGCACGCCCGCCACGGGTGACGTGACGGTGTGCTCCATCTTCATCGCTTCGACCACGAACAACGCCTGGCCGGCCGTCACGTGCTCGCCTTGCGCGACGCGCGCCAAGAGCACCGTGCCGGGCATGGGGCTGGTGACCGGGCCACCGCCCGCGACCGCCCCCGACGCGGCGACCTCGGACGGCCGGGTCTCGGTGAGCGCCCACGCGTGGCCGTCCCGTCCGAGCCAGAGCACGTCCCCGTCCCGGCACAGGGCGTACGACCGGCCGTCCACGGTCAGCCGGTCGCCGTCACGCCCGACCGTCAGCCGGAACGGTTCGCCGTCCGCGATCGACACCTCGTCGCCGCGCACGCGCACCTCGACGCCGTCGATCAGCCACCGCGTCCACGCGTGCTCACCGACCCGCCAGCCGTCGGACCGCGCCCACGGGTCGTCACCACCGCCCAACGACAGCTGACGCTCCAGCGCAGCCGCGGCCAGCACCTCGTCCGGCCGGTCGACGACCGCGAGCGAGTCGAGCTTGCGCTCCACCAGACCGGTGTCCAGCTCACCCGACCGCACGTCCGGATCGCTCAACAACGCCCGCAGGAACGGGATGTTCGTCGTCACGCCCAGCACCGTGAACCGACCCAGCGCCGCGTGCAGCCTGCGCAACGCCTCGGCCCGCGTGGCGCCGTGCGCGATCACCTTGGCCAGCATCGGGTCGTAGTCGCTGCCCACCGCGAGACCCACCCGCAAGGCCGAGTCCACCCGCACGTCCGACGGCTCCTCGAGCGCCAGCACCGTGCCACCGGTGGGCAGGAACCCGCGGGACGGGTCCTCGGCGTACACCCGGGCCTCCACGGCGTGCCGCGACAACGTCACGTCACCGAGCGCGAGCGGTTCACCCGAAGCGACCCGCAACTGCCACTCGACCAGGTCAACCCCGGTTGCCAGCTCGGTCACCGGGTGCTCCACCTGGAGCCGGGTGTTCATCTCCATGAAGAAGTAGTCGCCGGACGCGCCGTCCACGATGAACTCGACCGTGCCCGCGCCGACGTACCCGACGGACCGGGCCGCCTCCACCGCCGCCGCGCCCATGGCCGCCCGCATCTCCTCGGTGACCAGCGGCGACGGCGCCTCCTCGATGATCTTCTGGTGCCGCCGCTGCAGGCTGCACTCGCGCTCGCCGAGGTGCACGACCCCGCCGTGCGCGTCGGCCAGCACCTGGATCTCGATGTGCCGCGGGTTGCCGATGAACCGCTCGATCAGCAACGCGTCGTCGCCGAACGACCCGCGCGCCTCCCGCCGCGCCGACTCGATCGCGTCGCGCAGCCCGTCGGCCGACTCCACGAGCCGCATGCCCTTGCCGCCACCACCGGCGGACGGCTTGAGCAGCACCGGGAACCCGATCTCGCCCGCCGCACCCACCAGTTCGTCGTCGGTCATCCCGACCTCGGTCCGCCCCGGCACCACCGGCACGCCCGCCGCCGCCACGGTCAGCTTGGCCCGGATCTTGTCGCCCATCGCCTCGATCGCGTCGGCCGGCGGCCCGATGAACACCAGGCCCGCCTTCTCGCACGCCCGCGCGAACTCGGCGTTCTCGGCGAGGAACCCGTACCCCGGGTGCACGGCCTGCGCGCCTGTGGACAGCGCGGCCTCGATGATCCGCTCCGCCGACAGGTAGCTCTCGCGCGCCGCCGCGGGCCCGATCCGCACCGCCACGTCGGCCATCCGCACGTGCAGCGCGTCCGCGTCGGCGTCGCTGTAGACGGCCACCGACCGGATCCCGAACCGCCGCAACGCGCGGATCACCCGCACCGCGATCTCGCCGCGGTTGGCCACCAGAACGCTGTCGAACATCGCCCTCACATCCGGAAGACGCCGTAGGAAACCGGCTCGATCGGGGCGTTCGCCGCCGTGGACAACGCCAGGCCCAGCACCATCCGCGTGTCCAGGGGGTCGATCACGCCGTCGTCCCACAGCCGTGCCGTGGAGTAGTACGGGTTGCCCTGGTCCTCGTACTGCTGCCGGATCGGCGCCTTGAACGCCTCTTCCTCCTCGGCCGACCACGCGTCGCCGAGCTGGTCGCGCCGCACGGTCGCGAGCACCGAGGCCGCCTGCTCGCCGCCCATCACCGAGATCCGGGCGTTGGGCCACATCCACAGGAACCGCGGCGAGTACGCCCGGCCGCACATCGAGTAGTTGCCCGCGCCGAACGACCCGCCGATGACCACGGTGAACTTCGGTACCCGCGCGCACGCCACCGCCGTCACCATCTTCGCGCCGTGCTTGGCGATGCCCGCCGCCTCGTACTCGCGGCCCACCATGAACCCGCTGATGTTCTGCAGGAACACCAGCGGCACGGACCGCTGGTCGCACAGCTGGATGAAGTGCGCGCCCTTCAACGCCGACTCGCCGAACAGCACGCCGTTGTTGGCCACGATGCCGACCGGGTGGCCGTGGATCCGGGCGAACCCCGTCACCAGCGTGGCGCCGTACTCCTTCTTGAACTCCTGGAACCGGCTGCCGTCCACGACCCGGGCGATCACCTCGCGCACGTCGTAGGGCGTGCGGCTGTCCGTCGGCACGACGCCGTACAGCTCGGCGGGGTCGACCGCGGGCTCCACGGCCGGCTCGACCTGCCACGGCCGCGGCGCGCGCGGACCCAGCGTGCTCACGATCGAGCGGACGATCCGCAACGCGTGCGCGTCGTCCTCCGCCAGGTGGTCGGTGACGCCGGACGTGCGCGAGTGCAGCTCGCCGCCGCCCAGCTCCTCGGCCGTGACGACCTCGCCCGTCGCGGCCTTCACCAGCGGCGGGCCGCCGAGGAAGATCGTGCCCTGGCCGCGCACGATCACCGCCTCGTCCGACATCGCGGGCACGTACGCGCCACCCGCCGTGCAGGAGCCGAGCACGGCGGCGACCTGCGGGATGCCGCGGGCGGACATGGTGGCCTGGTTGAAGAAGATCCGGCCGAAGTGCTCGCGGTCCGGGAACACCTCGTCCTGCCGGGGCAGGAACGCGCCGCCGGAGTCCACCAGGTAGACGCACGGCAGGTTGTTCTGCAACGCCACCTCTTGGGCGCGCAGGTGCTTCTTCACCGTCATGGGGTAGTAGGTGCCGCCCTTGACGGTGGCGTCGTTGGCGACGACCACGACCTCGCGGCCGGACACGCGGCCGACGCCCGTGATGACGCCCGCGGCGGGGGCCTCGTCGCCGTACATGCCGTTCGCGGCGAGCGGTGAGAGCTCCAGGAACGGCGAGCCGGGGTCGAGCAGCGCGTCGACGCGGTCGCGGGGCAGCAGCTTGCCGCGCTCGACGTGCCGGGTGCGCGCCTTCTCCGGACCGCCGAGGGCGGCTCGGCGGAGCTTGGCGCGCAGGTCGTGCACGAGTCGTGCGTGCTCGTCGTGGTAGCGCCGGAAGGCCTCGGCCGACTTGTCGGCCGTGCTGCGCAGCACCGGGGCGTCCATCGGGCTCCTCGCGGTTAGCCGTCGTTAACCTGAGGAGATGTTAGCGCTTGTTAACGCCGACTCACAAGCGGGAGGGGACCGCGGCTGCGGTCCCCTCCCGGTCGGGCCTGGTCGACGTCAGCCGGTGACGGCGGTGAGCTGCGGCAGGTAGCCGAGGCGCTGGCCGTTGCGGTTGGGGTGGTAGGACTCCTCCACCGGCCACGACAGGCTGTTCAGCCACCAGTCCGACGAGCAGATCTCGTGCCCGGTGAACGCCGTGCGCAGGTCGCGGTAGGCGAACGACTTCGCGCCCGCCTGGCCGGAGATGACCTGGTGCAGGGTGTCGGAGGCGGAGTTGATCGCCGCGCGCTTGGTGTCGCTCAGGCCGACCGAGCAGCTCCCCGGCACCTGGTACAGGCGCGGGTAGCCGAGGACGACGACCGTGGCCGACGGCGCGCGCGTGCGGATCTGCGTGTAGACGTTGTCCAGCAGGGCGGGCAGGGTGCCGGTGGCGTAGGCCTTGGCCTGGTTGACCCGGTTCACGCAGGTCGAGTCGGAGCCGAACGTGCAGGTGGTGATCACGTCGGTGAAGCCGGCGTCGTTCCCACCGATCGAGATGCTGACCAGCGAGGTGGTCGAGGACAGGGCGCTGACCTGGTTGGCGAGCACGTCACCGGTCTTGGCGCCGGAGCAGGCGACGAACTTGAACGACGCGGGCGCGTGCGAGGCCGCCCAGAGGGCCGGGTAGCTGTACTGGCTGCGCTTGCAGCTGCCGGAGTCGCTGTAGTACGAGCCGGTGCCCGTTCCGGACGAGTAGGAGTCGCCGAGCGCGACGTAGTTGGCGGCGGCGGCTTCGGCAGGCACGACGAGTGCCAGTGAAGCGACGAGTGCCAGCGCCGCGCTGGACAGGGTTCGGACAAGGCGCATCGGAGCCTCCCGGAGGGAAACAACGCAGGGTGTGATGCGGAGCACAACAAGAGTTACCAGCAAGTAGTCCTATATAAAAAGAGTGGGTCAAGAGTTAACTACGTGTTTCGGCCGCCGCTCGGTGATCGTTGCGCGACGGCCTGGTTAACGCCCGTTTACGTGAACTGGGCTGGGCGTTTAAGATGGGCGGCGTGCCAGCCGAGCCAGCGAAGCAAACCCGCCGGGACCAGATCCTGGCCGCCGCCGCCGAACTGTTCGCCCGGCACGGCTTCCACGGCGTCGGCATCGACGACATCGGCGCGGCCGTGGGGATTTCCGGGCCGGCGCTGTACCGGCACTTCCGCAGCAAGGACGCGATGCTCGGCGAGATGCTCACGTCGATCAGCGAGCGACTGCTGGACGGCGGGCTGAACCGGGTGGCCGCGTCGGGCGACCCGGCGCACACACTTCGGGAATTGATCCGCTGGCACGTCGACTTCGCGTTGGACGACCCGGCGTTGATCACCGTGCAGATCCGCAACCTGGCGAACCTGACGGACCCGGACCGGCGGCGGGTGCGCGCGCTCCAGCGGCGTTACGTCGAGGTGTGGGTGGAGACGATCCGCAAGACGACGCCGGAAGTGGACGAGCCGACCGCGCGTGCGGCGGCGCACGCCGTCTTCGGGTTGATCAACTCCACGCCGCACAGCGCCCACCTGGACCGCGACCAGATGGCCGCGCTGCTCTCGCAGATGGCGCTGGCGTCGTTGTCGGGCGCGCTGCCGGTGTCGGCCGGGGCGTCCTGAGCGTTGAATTCAGGGGTCCTGAACGTAGGACACGCGCGTTCCGAACGTAGGACACGCGCGTTCTGAGCGTTCGACACGCGCGACCTGGACGTTCGACACGCGCGGGCTGGAGGTTGGACTCTCGCGTACGCTGGGCTGCCAATGGGTGACGTGGCGGTGAAGACCACCGGGGGGTGGCCGGGGCTCCGGTTGCTCGCCCGCCTGCCCGCCTGGTTCCGGTTCGTGCTGGTGGCGCTGGCCGTGTTCGTCTGCGGCGTGATCGCGTCACGGCCGGCCGGCGCGACCGACACCACGCCGCTGAGCGGTGACGTCGCGGTCGCCGCCGAGGCCGTCGAGGTGATGGCCCACCCCACCGGCGCCAACCCGCTGGTCCGGTTCCCGCTCGACTTCAACCAGGTGACCAACCGCAGGCCGGTGGTGGTCAGGGGCGTCGACGGCGCCACGCGGGCCATCGACCCCAACGGCGGGTGCTCCGGGCCCGCCGGCGACACGGAGTGGGACTTCGGCACCGGCTGCAAGGCCCACGACCTGGGCTACGACCTGCTGCGCTACGCCGAGCAGAAGGGCCGCCCGCTCGGCGAGGAGGCCCGCAAGTCCCTCGACGCCCGGCTCGCCCAGGACATGCACGCCCAGTGCGACGCCAACCCGCGCGGCCACGCCGCCCGGTGCCACGCCACCGCCCAGCTGTACGCGGCGGGCCTGGAGTTCAACTCGTGGCGGCAGCGGTGGGGTCCGCCCGGCCACGAGCCCGTGCTCGCCTGGGGGTTCGGCAGCGCGGTCGTGGTGTTCCTGCTGCTCGCCCGCCTGCCCGGACTGCCCCGCCGCCGGAGGCACGACGCAGAACCCGAAGAACCCGTGGACGCGCCCCGGCCACGTGCCACCAACGACCGCTACGCCACGTTCCTGCGGCTGAGCGCGCTGGCCCTGGTCGTCATCGGCCAGTCGCTGATCACCGTCCTGCACTGGGCGGGCGTGAGCGCGAACTGGCTGTGGCTGCTCACCTGGGCGCTCCAGGCCGTCCCGGTCTTCTACTTCGCGGGCGGCCACGCCAACCTCACGAGCTGGCACGCCGTGCAGGCCGAGCACGGCGGCTACGGCCGCTACCTGGCCGCCCGCATCTCCTGGCTGCTGCGCCCCGTGCTGGCGTTCGTGCTGGCCTGGCTGGTCCTGCCGCTGCCGCTGGAACTGCTCGACGTGGACAAGTCGCGGGTGGAGATGTTCGGCCGGCTGATCGCGCACCCGCTGTGGTTCCTCGGCCTGTACCTGGTCGCGGTCGCCGCCACGCCGGTCATGGCCTGGCTGCACCGCCACGCCCGGCTGGTCACGCCGGTCGCCCTGGTCGCCGCCATGATCGTGGTCGACCTGGCCCGCATCGGCTTCGACTGGCGCACCGGCGGCTACCTCAACCTGGTGCTCGGCGCGCTGCTGCTGCAGCAGCTCGGCTTCTACTACGCCGACGGCAGCCTGCAACGCGTCTCGCGCCGGGTTCTCGCCGGCCTCGCGCTCGCCGCCGTGCCCGCGTTGCTGGCGCTGATCACGTTCGGCGGGTACCCGCGCACGATGATGCCGCTGCCCGGCGAGGGCAGCTCGAACCTCAGCCCGCCCACCGTGTGCCTGCTCGTGCTGGGCCTCGCCCAGATCAGCCTCGTGCTGCTGCTCAGGCCCCGCGTCACGGCCTGGCTCGCGGGCGGGCACCCGTGGCGGGTGGTCGAGTTCGCCCGCACCACGCCCATGACGGTCTACCTCGGCTACCTGACCGTGCTGGCCGCCGTGATCGGCGTGCTCGGCCTGCTGGACTCACCGGCCGCGTTCGACTGGGTCGCCACCAAGCCGCGCTGGCTGGCCGTGCTGGTGCTGCTGCTCCTGCCCGTCCTGGCCGTGTTCCACCGCTTCGAGCGCAACGCCGCCCTCAGCCCCTGCCGCACCCGCGAGACCCACCGCACCCGGCTCGCCGTCACGCTCGGCGCGGGCTACGGCGTGCTGGGCGTCCTCGGGTTCGTGGTCACCGGCTTCGCGGGCGAGGCGGGCACGCTCGTCGTGTTCAAGGTCGACCCGCTCCAGAACCTGATCCACCTGCTGCTCGCCTGGTACCTGCTGCACACCGCGCACGCCGGCACGTGCCACGGCCGCCGCCCCTGGCTGCTCACCGCCCTGGCCTGCGTGCCGCCGCTGCTGGTGCTGGAGCCGACCGGCGCGATGGTCGCCCTCCACGGCGCGACGATCGCCGTCGCGCTGCTCGCGGCGGTACCGAAGCAGAACGAGCAACGCGCAGATGAACACCGGCAGCCACGTCGCGCGCTCCAGCACCCATAGGACGTCCGACGGCGGCGTGTGCAGGCCGCGCAACGGCCCGAACACCGCGCCCACCAGCGTCACCACCAGCAACGCGCTCTGGTGCACCAGGAAGATCGGCAACGCCCGCGCGTTCAGCGACCGCGCCCGGAACGACGGCCGCACCAGCAGCACCAGCCCCACCTGCGCCAACGCCAGCGCCAGCGCGGCGGCCGACGGCGGCGAGAGATTCGACTCCGCCGCACCCGGCACGCCCACCGCACTGGCCGGGTAGCCGGCGTTCAGCAGGAGCGCGAACGCCACCCCACCGGCCACCAGCAGCACCGCACCCCACGAGCGGTGCAGCCCGCGTCGGGCGACGAGCACGCCGACCTGCCACGGCGCCCACCACACCGCGACCACGTTCACCCAGCCCACGTCCAACGCCACCAGCACCACCGGGAGCACCACGCCCCACCACCCCAACCGCAGCAGCAACGGCGTGAGGGCCAGCAGCACGACGTACACGACGAGGAACCACAGCGGCGTGACGACGAGGTACCCGACCGTCATCACCGTCTGCTGCGGCAGCCCGCGCAACGACAGTCCGAACAGGACGGCGGCCCACGCACCGAGCAGCACGACCACCGGCAGCACGAGCTTGCCCGCCCGCCGCCACCAGGGCACGACCGACCGCGCCGCGCCGAACCCGCCGGTGAAGAAGAACAGCCCGAGCGTCTGCAACACCCAGCTCACCGGGGCCAACCCCGGCAGCCACCGCAACGGGCTGTCCACCACCAGCCCGTCACCCGTGAGGACCACGGCCGTCACCAGCCAGTGGCCCAGCACCACCCCGACCATGGCGATCGCCCGCGTCGCGTCGACCACCGGGTCCCGCCGCGTCACGGCGTCTCCCCCACCGCGATCCGGGCCAGCGCGCGCAACGACGCCGTGCCCTCCCGGAAGTACTCGTCGTGCGCGAGGTCGCCGACGTCGAGCACCCGCGCGCCGAACGCCGGGTCCACCGGGTCGGCGCCGTGCCCGAGGTCGCCCAGCCGCACCGACGGCACCCAGCGCGTCCAGTCCCGGCCGCCCCGCGCCGCCCACACCCGCGCCCCGGAGGTCACCGAGTCCACCCGCACCCCCGGTGACCCGAGGAACACCACGTCGTCCACGGGCGGCTGGGCCAGCCCGCACACCACCGACCCGTAGCTGTGGCACAGCAGGTGCACGTGACCGGGCAAGGTCCGCACGTACTCGTCCAGCGCGACCGCACCGGCCCTGGCCAGCCGACCGCCGGCCGCGTCCACGCCGAGCCCGGACGGCGTCCGGTACCCCAGCCACGCGACCACGGCGACGTCGTCCCGCCCGACGGACGCGTGGAGGTCGCGCGCCATCCGACCCACCGTGGCGCCGAACCGCTCACCGTCCACATCGGACCCCGGCACCACGACGGCGACGTGCGCGGCCCGGGCCAGGTCGCCGACGACCTCGACCCGGGGCGTGAACGGCGGCGGGTCGCCACCGGGCGTGGCCAGCACCAGCAGCGCGGCGACCAGCGCGATCTTCTTCGTCATGCCTTCGACGCTAGGAAGACCACGCCACCTTGATCGTCACCCCGCGGTGCCGACTCCGAGGCCCTACCCGGGTACCACGAGACCGGACTCGTAGGCCGCGATCACGGCCTGCGCGCGGTCCCGCAGGCCGAGCTTCATCAGCACCCGGCTCACGTGCGTCTTCACCGTCTGCTCGGCCAGCACCAGGTGCGCGGCGATCTCGCCGTTCGACAGGCCCTGGGCGATCAGCCGCAGGACCTCGGTCTCGCGCTCGGTCAACGCGCTCAGCGCGGCGGGCTTCACCACCCGCACCGGCTGCGCTTTCACGAAGTCCTCGATGAGCCGCTTGGTCACCGACGGCGCCAGCAGCGCCTCACCCCGCGCCACCACCCGCACCGCCGCCAACAGCTCGCTCGCGGGCGCGTGCTTGAGCAGGAACCCGCTCGCACCGGCCCGCAGCGCCTCGTAGACGTAGTCGTCCAGGTCGAACGTGGTCAGCACGAGCACCTTGACCGGGTCGTCGGCCAGCAGCCGGGTGGCGGTCAGCCCGTCCATCTCCGGCATCCGGACGTCCATCAGCACCACGTCCGGCCGCAGCCTGCGGACCTCGGCGACGGCGGCGACACCGTCACCGGCCGACCCGACCACGCTGATGTCCGGCTGGGCGTCCAGCAGCGCGGAGAACCCCTCGCGGACCATCTCCTGGTCGTCCGCCACCAGCACCCGGATCACGACCGGCCCACCGGGATCGTCGCGGCCACCTCGAACCCCCCGTCCGCGGTCGGTTCGGCGGTCAGCGAACCGCCGTGCACCGCCACCCGTTCACCCATGCCCGTGAGCCCGTGCCCGCCGCCACCGCCCAGCGACGGCCCACCGGCCGCGTTGCGCACCACGACCCGCAGCTCGTCGCCGACCAGGTCGACGGTGACCGACGTCCGCCCGCCCGGCGCGTGCCTGCCCGCGTTCGTCAGGGCCTCCTGCACGATCCGGTACGCGGTCAGCCCGACCGCCTCCGGCACCTCGGCGTCGGTGACCGACGCGTCCGCGTGCAGCGACCTGATGTCGGCCAGGCCCGGCTGCGGCGCCCGGTCGGCCTGCTGGCCGGACGCCCGCAGCACGCCCAGGAGCTGCTGCATGTCCGTGATCGCGGCCCGTGCCGCGGCCCCGAGCTCGGCGAACTCCCGCTTGCCCGCCTCGGGCAGGTCGGCGATCCGGTAGGGCGCGGTCTCGCACCGGACCACGACCATCGACATGTGGTGCGCGACCACGTCGTGCATCTCGCGTGCGATCCGGGCGCGCTCGACCAGCGCCGCCTTCTCGTCCCGCTCGGAGTGGAACCGCTGCTCGGCCCGGCCCCGCGCGCCCACCGCGTACCCGAGCAGGAGCACCAGGAGCAGCACGGAGACGGTCGGCAGGACGCCGCCCGGCTGGCCCAGCGCGAGCACCACGGCGGACGTGATCACGCCCACGAGCAGCACGACCCGGCCCCGGTGCGCGGTCGCGACCGCCAGCAGCACCGGCACGTACCACCACCACTGCCAGCTGCCCAGGACCGCGGGTTCGGACTTCACCAGCAACCGCATCACCACCAGGCCCGCCGTGGCCAGCCGCCACGCCAGGAGCGTGGAGCGCAGCGTCAGGGCGGTGCTGCCGGCGACGATGGCGAACAGCAGCGGCCACCAGCCGTCCGGCTCCTCCCGCGTGACGTACCCGGAGCTCACCCCGATCGCGATGACCAGGCCGTGGAGCAGCAGCAACGACATGAGCGGTCGGCGGAAGCGGAGGCCGTCGAAGACCCGCGTGCGGTCGCGGAGCAGCACGACCTGGAGGAGAGTGCGGATCACGGCCCCGATGCTATGCGGCGGGCTGCGCCCGCACATGCCACCACGGGCTGTCATACCCCGGTAGCACGCGCGCGGCCGTGCTCATACCGGTATGGGCCCCGTACCGGACGGGCCCCATACCGGACGGGCCACGCCCCGGACAAGCCGTTGCGGCGGGCGAACACCACCGGGTAGGCAATATGCAGAGCTGTGCGCCCCTACTCCGTGTTGGAAGATGGCTGAATGCACCCGCAAGATCCGGATCGCTGGTCGCGGCTCCAGGCCGTGGCCGGCGAGGCCCTGACCGCCGCCAAGGTCGGGGAGGACGCTGTCGCGGTCGACCTGGTCACCGGGTACCTCAGCGGCTCGCCCGAGGGCAACGAGGAGATCCGGGAGCTGGTCCTCCTGCTGTTCTCCGAGTGCAGCGACATGGTCGCCGCGCTGGGCTCGGGCGGGGCGACACCGGTCAAGATGCAGGTCTTCGACGAGGACGGGCAGGAGGTGCCGATCGACGACGCCGACCCGCCCGTGCGCACCGCGATCCGCACGCTGCTGGCCGAGGTGCACGGCGACCAGGAGGCCGCGGCCGAGCAGATCGAGATCGCGCTGGCCAACGGGCAGCCGCAGGAGCTGGCCACGGTGGTGCTCCAGGCGCTGCGGTGGACCGTGAAGCTGGCCGTCGAGTGCGGCATGCGAGACCTGCCCGTCTCGCCCTGGATCGCCACCGCCCTGGACGAATAGTCCCCCTGTCCGGTTCCCCCGCGCCGGCGTGCCGGCAAATCCGGCAAGACCCTTGCCATTTTATTTGGTCTAGACCACTCTCCGAGGTGGGCGCGATTCACCCTGCCGATCCCGCCGAGGAGGACTCCTCTCATGTCACGACGAACGAGCGCGCTGCTCGCAGCAGGCGCACTCGCCATCGGTTCACTGCTGGTCGGCCCGGCCGCGCAAGCGGCGTCGGGCGTCACCGCCACCTTCGCCAAGACCCAGGACTGGGGCACCGGCTTCGAGGCCAAGTTCACCGTCGCCAACGGCGGCCCGTCCGCCATCACCTCGTGGCGCATCGAGTTCGACCTCCCCGCGGGCACCTCGCTCGGGTCGTACTGGGATGCGCTTGTCACCCGAACGGGTGATCACTACGTGGCGAGCAACCGCGAGTACAACGGCAGCCTCGCCGTCGGCGCGTCGACGAGCTTCGGCTTCGTCGGCACCGGCTCGGGCGCGCCGCTCAACTGCACCGTCAACGGCGCTCCCTGCACCGGTGGCGGCGGCGGTGACACGGTCGCGCCGAGCGCGCCGGGCTCCCTGCGCGTCACCGGCACCACCAGCAACTCCGTCTCGCTGGCGTGGACCGCGTCGACCGACAACGTCGGCGTGACCGCGTACGACGTGTACCGGGGCACCTCGGTCGCCACCACGGTCAGCGGCACCACGGCCACCGTGACCGGCCTGAACGCCTCCACCACGTACACCTTCACGGTCCGCGCTCGGGATGCCGCGTCGAACACCTCCGGCGCGTCGAACCAGGTCTCCGCGACCACCCAGCCGGGCACCAACCCGACCGGCGGCCGCGGCGCGCCCTACCTGTTCCTGGGCTGGGGCAACCCGCCCGCACCCGCCACGATCATGAGCACGACCGGCGTCAAGTGGTTCACCATGGCGTTCGTGCTGTCGTCCGGCGGCTGCAACCCCGCGTGGGACGGCACCCGGCCGCTGGCCGGCGGCATCGACGCGCAGGCCATCCAGCAGATCCGCGCGGCGGGCGGTGACGTCGTGCCGTCGTTCGGCGGGTGGAGCGGCAACAAGCTCGGCCCGAACTGCTCGACCCCGCAGGCGCTGGCCGGCGCGTACCAGCAGGTCATCAACGCCTACGGGCTCAAGGCCATCGACATCGACATCGAGAACACCGACGAGTTCGAGAACGCCACCGTGCAGGACCGGATCCTGGAGGCGCTGAAGATCGTCAAGGCGAACAACCCGGGCCTCCAGACGATCGTCACGTTCGGCACCACGACCAGCGGCCCGAACTCCTGGGGCAACCGGCTGATCGAGCGGGCGGCGGCGATCGGCGCGAACGTCGACGTGTTCACGATCATGCCGTTCGACTTCGGCAGCTCGAACATCGGCACGGACACGATCAACGCCGCCACCGGGCTGAAGAACAAGCTGAAGGCCACGTTCGGGTGGTCGGACGCGGAGGCGTTCCGGCACGCGGGCATCTCGGGCATGAACGGCCTGTCCGACCAGCGCGAGGTGACGACCCCGCAGACGTGGACGCAGCTGCGCGACTGGGCGAAGTCCAACGGGCTGGGCCGGTTCACGTTCTGGGCGGTCAACCGCGACCGCGGCGGGTGCGACGGCCAGGTGTCGTCCAACTGCAGCGGCGTCCCGCAGGCCGACTGGGAGTTCACCCGGATCACGGCCGGCTTCTAGCCCAGCAGCTCGGAGACCATCTTCGACACCTGGTCGACCTCGATGAGGAACGCGTCGTGGCCGTAGGGCGAGGTCACCACGCGCAGGTCGCCGGCGCCGGGAACGGCGTCGGCGACCTCGGCCTGCTGCCGCAGCGGGTACAGGCGGTCGGAGTCGATCCCGGCGACGATGGTGCGCGCCGTGACGCGGCGCAGCGCCGCCCGCACCCCGCCGCGGCCACGTCCGACGTCGTGGCTGTTCATGGCCTCGCTCAGGGTGACGTAGCTGGCGGGGTCGAACCGGCGGGCCAGCTTGGCCGCGTGGTGGTCGAGGTAGGACTCGACCTGGTAGCGGCCGTCCGCGCGCACCTCGCGGCCGAACCGGGCGGCCAGCTCCGGCTCGGTGCGGTAGCTGATCTGCGCGATCCGGCGCGCCACGCCGAGGCCGCCGACCGGGTCCAGCCGGACGGCGTGCACCTGCGTGGAGGCCAGCGCGATCTGCTCGGCCGACGACGCCGCCGGCGCGGCCAGCACGAGCAGCGCCCGCACCCGGTCCGGCTCGGACACCGCCCACTCCATGGCCCGCATACCGCCCATCGAGCCGCCCACCACGGCGGCCCACGCGTCGACGCCCAGCGCGTCCGCGAGCAGCACCTCGGCCGCCACCTGGTCGCGCACCGTGATGCGGGGGAACCGCTCGCCCCACGGCCTGCCGTCCGGCGCGGTCGCCCACGGCCCCGTGGTGCCCTGGCAGCCGCCCAGCACGTTCGGCGCGACCACGAACCAGCGCCCGGTGTCCAGCGCGCGTCCCGGCCCGACCAGGCCGTCCCACCAGCCCGGCGTGGGGTGACCCGGGCCGGCCGGCCCCGCCACGTGGCTGTCGCCGGTCAACGCGTGCAGCACCAGCACCGCGTTCGACCGGTCCGCGTTCAGCTCGCCCCACGTCTCGTACGCGATCGAGAGCCCCGGCAGGTCCGGCAGCGCGCCGCGCACCCACTGCCGTCGCCCGTTCGGGTCCCCCTCCCGCCACCCGCCGGCGGTGGGAGGGGTCTTCCCGGAGGTGGACTCGGGGCTCACAGCACCGACTTGGCGGCGCGGAAGCCCGCTTCCAGGTCGGCTTTGAGGTCCTCCACGCCCTCGATGCCCACCGACAGCCGGACCAGGCCCGGCGTGACGCCGGAGACCACCTGCTGCTCGGGCGTGAGCTGGCTGTGCGTGGTGCTGGCCGGGTGCACGATGAGGCTGCGCACGTCGCCGATGTTCACGAGCTGGCTGAACAGCTCCACGCCGTCCACGAACGCCCGGCCCGCGGCCACGCCACCGCGCAGCTCGAACGACACCACGCCGCCCGCGCCCGCCGGCAGGTACTTCTGCGCCAGCGCGTGCCAGGGGCTCGACGGCAGGCCCGCGTAGTGCACCTTCTCCACCTCGTCGCGCGCCTCCAGCCACCGGGCCAGCTCCAGCGCGTTCGCCGAGTGCTTGTCGATGCGCAGCGACAGCGTCTCGATGCCCTGGAGGATCAGGAAGCTGGTCAGCGGCGCGATGGCGGCGCCGGTGTCGCGCAGCCCCTGCACGCGCAGCTTCGCGGCGAACGCGCCGTGCCCGAGCGCGGGCCAGTACCGCAACCCGTGGTAGCTGGGGTCGGGCTCGTTGAAGTCGGGGAACCGCGCCGCGTCGGAGTACTCGAACGTGCCGCCGTCCACGACCACGCCCGCGACCGCGGTGCCGTGCCCGCCGAGGTACTTCGTGGCCGAGTGCACCACGATGTCCGCGCCGTGCTCGATCGGCCGCACCAGGTACGGCGTGGGCACGGTGTTGTCCACGACCAGCGGCACGCCCACCGCGTGCGCCACCTCGGCCACCGCCGCGACGTCCAGCACGTTGCTGCGCGGGTTGGCCAGCGACTCGGCGAAGAACAGCTTGGTCCCGGGCCGCACGGCCGCGCGCCACGCGTCCAGGTCGTCCGGGTCGTCCACGAAGGACACTTCGATGCCGAGCTTGGGCAGCGTGTAGTGGAACAGGTTGTACGTGCCGCCGTAGAGGGAGGCGCTGGAGACCACGTGGTCGCCCGCGCGGGCGAGGTTGAGCACGGCACCGGTCACGGCGGCCTGGCCGGACGCGAACGCCACCGCCGCCACGCCGCCCTCCAGCGCGGCGACCCGCTGCTCCAGCACGTCCTGGGTCGGGTTGTTGATGCGGGTGTAGATGTTGCCCGGCTCGGCCAGGCTGAACAGCGCCTCGCCGTGCGCGGAGTCGCGGAACACGAACGACGTGGTCTGGTAGATCGGGGTGGCACGCGCGCCGGTCGCCGGGTCGGGTGCGGCTCCGGAGTGGACCTGCTTGGTGTCGAAGGACCAGGTCATGCTGGGTGACTCCTGTCTGGCTCGGGTTTTTCGGGCACGCCGAAGAAGCCGGGCGTGCCGGGGGGTGGTGAGGTGAATCAGCCGACGCGACAGGCCATGCCGGTGACGCGCACGTAGTCCACGTGCCGACGTGCCACGAGCGGGATCATGCGCTGAACGTAGCGCCGGGTGACGGTCCGCGACAGCGCGTCCACGTCCTGGGACGCCTAGGGTTTCGCGCATGCGCACCGCACTGATCGGTTACGGGCTCGGAGGAGCCGCCTTCCACGCACCGTTCCTGGCCACCACGCCCGGCTTGGCGCTGGCCGCCGTCGTCACCGGCAACCCCGAGCGGCAGGCCGAGGTGGCGTCCCGCTACCCCGACGCCGAGGTGATCGCGTCGGTGGACGAGGTGTGGCGGCGGGCCGACGAGTTCGACCTGGTCGTGGTGACCACGCCGAACCGGCACCACGGGGAGCACGCCAGGGCGGCGCTGGAGCACGGGCTCAACGCCGTGGTGGACAAGCCGTTCGCGTCGTCGGCCGCGCAGGCGCGCGAGCTGGCCGACCTGGCGGCGGCGCGCGGGCTGCTGCTGGCGCCGTTCCACAACCGGCGGTGGGACGGCGACTTCCGGACCGTGGCGCGGCTCGTCGGCGAGGGGCCGTTGGGGCGGGTGCACCGGTTCGAGTCGCGGTTCGAGCGGTGGCGGCCGGAGGTGAAGGAGGGCTGGAAGGAGTCCGGCGACCCGGCCGACCTGGGCAGCATCGTGTTCGACCTGGGCACGCACCTGGTCGACCAGGCGGTGGCGTTGTTCGGGCGGCCGACGAGCGTGTACGCGGAGGTGCGGACGCTGCGGGCGGGTGCCCGGGCGCACGACGACGCGTTCCTCGCGTTGAGCCACCCGTCCGGCACGGTGTCGCACCTGTGGGCGTCGGCGTTGGCGGCGTCGTTGGGGCCCCGGTTCCGGGTGCTGGGCGACCGGTCGGCGTTCGTGAAGCACGGGATGGACCCGCAGGAGGAGGCGCTGAAGGCGGGCGCGGTGCCCGGTGGCGCGGGGTGGGGCGAGGACGCGGAGGAGCAGTGGGGCGTGCTCGGCGAGGAGCCGGTGCGCACCGTGCCGGGGGCGTACCAGGACTTCTACGCGGCGGTCGCGGCTGGTCGGGCACCCGTTCCGGTGGCGGACGCGATCACCGGGCTGGAGGTGGTCGAGGCGGCGTTCACGTCAGCGCGGACCGGGAGCGTGGTGCCGCTCCCCTAGTTCTCTTGCCTGCCAAATCTCTCAGTGGCTAAGATTCTTAGTCATGGGAGACAGGCGAGTGCAGGTGTTGGTGGTCGGTGCGGGGCTGAGCGGGTTGTCCGCCGCATTGTTCCTGGCGCAGCAGGGCATCTCGGTGCTGGGGATCTCGAAGCACCGGGGGACGTCGCCGCACCCGAAGGCGACCGGGCAGACGCACCGGACGATGGAGTTGCTGCGCCGGGGCGGTGTCGCCGAGGAGGTGCTGGCGGCGAGCGCGGGCCTGGACGGCGGGCTGGTGATCAAGGTCGCGGAGAGCCTGCGCGGGCGGGTGTTCCACTCGATCGTGCACGAGGACGACGAGTGGGACACCGCGCTCAGCCCGGAGCGCCCCGCGCTGGCGAGCCAGGACCGGGTCGAGCCGGTGCTGTTGCGGCGGGCGCGGGAGCTGGGCGCGGAGGTGGTGTTCGAGACCGAGCTGGTGTCGTTGGCGCAGGACCCCGATGGTGTGACGGCGCGGGTTCGTTCGGCTGACGGCGAGTACACCGTCCGGGCGGACTACGTGATCGGCGCGGACGGGCACCGGGGTGTGGTGCGGGAGTTCGCGGGGATCGAGCGGCGGGGGCCGGGCGAGCTGACGAGCCACGTCGGGGTGGTGTTCGACGCGGACCTGACGGCGCACATCGTGCCGGACAAGCTGACCCTGTTCTACTTGCAGAACCCCGCGTTCACCGGCGCTTTCGTGGCGACGAACACGGCTCGGCGCAACGTGTTCACGATCGAGTACGACCCGGCGCGCGAGTCGGCGGCGGACTACCCGCCGCAGCGGTGCGTGGAGCTGCTGCGGATCGCGACCGACGTGCCGGACCTGGAGCCGGACGTCCTGGAGATCACGCGGTGGGAGATGGCGGCGTGGCTGAGCGACCGGTTCCGGGCGGGTCGGGTGTTCCTGGTCGGTGACGCGGCGAAGGTGACGCCGCCGACCGGTGGGCTGGGTGGGAACACGGCGATCGGCGACGGGTTCGACATCGCGTGGAAGCTGGCGGAGGTGTTGAAGGGCGAGGCGGGCGAGGGTCTGCTGGACAGCTACGAGGCCGAGCGGCGGCCGTACGCGAAGCTCGTGGTGGACGGGTCGTACGCGAACTACGTGCAGCGGTTCGCGCCGCACCTGGCGGGCCCCGACGTGCCGGCCGAGGTGGACCCGCTGCACCTGACCCTCGGCTACCGCTGCCGCTCGAACGCCGTGCTGATCGACGACACCGACCCGGCCCCGATGGAGGACCCCGCCAAGCCCTCCGGCCGCCCCGGCTTCCGCGCACCACACGTCCTGGTGAACCACAACGGCCGCCAAGTGTCCACTCTGGACCTCTGCACGACCTGGACCCTGCTCACCCTGGACCCGACCTGGCGCACCGCCACCGTCCCGCCCCTGCACGTCCCCACCATCACCGACCCCACCGACACCCTCGCCACCGTCTACGGCATCGGCCCCCACGGCGCCGCCCTGATCCGCCCCGACGGCGTCATCGCCTGGCGCACCACCACCCCCACCCCCTCCGCCCTCCCCACCCACCTCCACACCCTGAAATCCCTCTGACCCCGCGCGTGTCGAACCTCCAGGTCCCGCGTGTCGAACGCTCAGGACCACCGTGTCGAACGTTCAGGACCCCCGAGTTCAACACTCAGAACAGCCCGGCCGAACCTGAACGTTGAACACGGGGTACCTGAACGTTCGACACGCGCGACCTGAACGTAGGACACGCGGGACCTGAGCGTTCGACACGCGGGACCTGAGCGTTCGACACGCGCGGGGTCAGGGGGTTTGGCGGAGGGTTTCGCCCAGGGCGAGGAGGGAGAGGGCGCTGATCAGCGCGCCGACGATCAGGTAGAGGGAGATCGGCCACGAGGCGTGGGACGGTGTCACGCCGAGCAGCCACGTGGCGACCACCGGGGACAGGCCGCCGCCCAGCACCGCGCCCAGTTGGTAGCTCAGGGAGACGCCGCTGTACCGCACCCGCGTGCCGAACAGCTCGGCGTAGTACGCGGGCATCGGCCCGAACACCGCCGCCGACCCGGCGAACGCCAGCACCATCGCCAGCACCACCAACCCCGGCGACCGCGTCTGGAGCAACCAGAACAGCGGGAACGCGAACACCCCCAGGAACGCCGCCCCACCCAGCATCACGGGCAGCCGCCCCACCCGGTCCGACAGCCGCGCGAACACCAGGATCGCCACCGCCTGCGCGAACGCCCCGATCAGCCCGGCGCTCAACAACGTCCCCCGCGCCATCCCGAGCTGCCGCGTCCCGTACGACACCGCGAACGTCGCCACCACGAAGATGAACATGTTGAACCCGACGTTCACCCCCGCGCCCAGCAGCACCTTCCGCCACGACTCCCGCAGCACCACGGCCACCGGCAGCCGCACCGCCCCCGCCGCCGCACGCGCCTCGCGGAACAACGGGCTCTCCTCCACCGAGAGCCGCACGTACAGCCCGACGCCCACCAGCACCAGGCTGAACAGGAACGGCAGCCGCCAGCCCCAGTTCAGGAACGCCTCACCCGACACCGCCGTGGACGCCGCCATCGCGCCGTTGGCCAGCAGCAGCCCGATCGGCGACCCGAGGAACGTCCAACTGCCGTACCACCCGCTCCGCCCCGCGGGCGCGTGCTCGACCGCCATCAACGTCGCGCCACCCTGCTCGCCGCCGAGGAAGAACCCCTGCACCACCCGCAGCAGCACCAGCAGCAACGGCGCGGCCAGCCCGATCGAGGAGTACGTCGGCAGCACCCCGATCGCCGCCGTGCACAACCCGGTCGCCGTCAGCGTCAGCACCAGCATCGACCGCCGCCCGATGCGGTCGCCGAAGTGGCCGATCACCACCCCGCCCAGCGGCCGGGCCAGGAACCCCGCGCCGAACGTGGCGAACGCCAGCAGCGTGCCGATGCGCGGGTCGAAGGAGGGGAAGAACAGCTTGTCGAACACCAGCGCCGACGCGGTGCCGTAGAGCAGGAAGTCGTACAGCTCCACCGCGTTCCCGGCCGAACTCGCGAGCGCCACCCTGCGCACCTCGGAAGCCATCCACCCACCCTGGCCCGCACGGCCTCGCGACCCACCTCGACAGTGATCCACGTCACAGCGAAGTGCCGCAGCGATCCGGCAGCGCACCCGGCACGGAGGCGGCCACGGAGGAAACCACACGATCCGGTGAGTTCCCTGGAGACGGCGCGGTGCGGCGGTCAGTCTGTGAGCATGGCACCACTCCCCATGTTCGCGGCGATCGCCGCGCTGATCCCCGCGTTCGTCACGCCCGAGTCGAGCTTCGTGCTCAGCGTGCAGCGCGGGGACGCGGTCCAGCTCTCCAACCTGACCTGCGAACCGGCCGGCGGCCTGCACCCCAGAGCCGACGAGGCCTGCCTCGCGCTGTCCGGTGTGGAGGGAAAGATCGAAGGGCTGTCGACCGGGCAGGCGCTGTGCACGCTCGAGTACGACCCGGTGCGGGTCAAGGCGTCCGGCACGTGGCGCGGCGAGACCAGGGCGTTCGAGGCCGAGTACGCGAACCCGTGCGTGATGCGGGCCGAGACGGGCCCGGTGTTCGACCTCTGATGCCGCCGCGGGTCGACCCACGCGTGGCGAGACCCGTGGAAGGGCCCGCGACACCGCCGCCGAAGTCGGGGCCCTTCCACCAGAGGTCCTCGGACCTCTGAGGCGACCGTAGGGACTTCACGGCGGAAACGTCAACATCCTTCACATCCGTGAAACCGGTCGGCAACACCGTTCTGCAGCGACCACCACCCGAACCTGAGCCATCCGAGTGATCGGAGCTCTGCGCACGTCACGCACCGTCTCAGGTAGACCGTTCTATCCTCCGCGCGAACCGCTTGGGGGAAGACGTATGGGTGATTTCCTGCTGTACACGGTCGGCGTTCCGGTGACGTTCCTGGCGCTGGTGCTCGGCATGGCGCTGGCCGCGCGGCGCATCCTCGGGCTGCACGTCGGGCTCATCCGCACCACGCTCACGTGCCTGCTCGGCCTGTCGATGAGCGAAGCCGCGCTGAGCGCCATGCCGGGACCGGAGACCACGCCGGCGCTGGCGACCGTGCAGATCGGCATCGCGCTGCTGATGATGATCGCGCTGCTGGCGTTCGCCGAGATCGTGGTGCCGACCGGCTCGATCCCGCCGCCCACCGAGTGGTGGCGCGCGCTGCGCGGACGCGTCTCGCGCGCCCGCCGCTACTCCCGCATCACCGCGATCGCGTTCCGCCACGGCCTCGGCCCCTACCTGCGCGGACGGGAGCGCACCGACACGCGGCTGGCCCGGTCGCTGCGGCAGGCGCTGGAGGAGGGCGGCGTCACGTTCGTCAAGCTCGGCCAGGTGCTGTCCACCCGGCCGGACCTGCTGCCGCCGGACGTGGTGGACGAGCTGACGCTGTTGCAGGACAAGGTGCCCGCCGCGCCGTGGCCCGCCGTGCGCGAGGTGCTGGTGGCCGAGCTGGGGCAGCCGCCGGAGGACGTGTTCGCCGAGTTCGACGAGCGGCCGATCGCCGCCGCGTCCGTCGCGCAGGTGCACCGCGCGCGGCTGAAGTCCGGCGAGGACGTGGTGGTGAAGGTGCAGCGGCCGGGCGTGCGGCGGGTCGCCGAGGGCGACCTGGACATCGTGAACCGGCTCGCCTCGACGCTGCACGACAAGACCCGCTGGGGCAAGGCGATCGGGGTGCGCGACCTGGCCGCCGGGTTCTCCGCCGCGCTGCGCGAGGAGCTGGACTTCCGGGTCGAGGCGCGCAACCTCGCGGCCGTGCGGGCGGCTTCCGCCGGGACCGACGTGGTGCTGCCGGTCGTGCACGAGGACCTCTGCACGGCCCGCGTGCTGGTCATGCAGCGGCTGGACGGCGTGCCGGTGCGGGCGGCGTCACTGGAGTCGGTGGACCGGGACGCGCTGGCCCGCGCGCTGCTGGACGCGTTGCTGCGCCAGGTGCTGGTCAACGGCGTCTTCCACGCCGACCCGCACCCCGGCAACATCATGCTGCTGCGTGACGGCAGGCTCGGCATGCTGGACTTCGGCTCGGTGGGCCGGATCGACGCGCAGCTTCGGTCCGCGCTGGGCAAGCTGCTGCTGGCCGTCGACCACGGCGACCCGGCGGGCCTGCGCGACGCGTTGCTGGAGCTGGTGGCCAGGCCGGACGAGATCGACGAGCAGCAGTTGGAGCGCGCGCTCGGGCAGTTCATGGCACGGCACCTGGGCAGCGGGATGCGGCCGGACGCGGAGATGTTCGGCGACCTGTTCAAGCTGGTCTACCGGCACGGGCTGAGCATCCCGCCGGAGATCGCGGCGGTGTTCCGGGCGCTCGCCACGGTGGAGGGCACGCTGGGCGCGCTGTCGCCGGGGTTCGACATCGTGGTCGAGTCGCGGTCGTTCGCGGACAGCCAGTTCAGCGCGCGCCTCACGCCGGAGTCGCTGAAGCGCACCGTCACCGAGGAGCTGCACGCGATGCTGCCCATGCTGCGCCGCCTGCCCCGGCGGGCGGACCGGATCTCCAGCGCGCTGGAGCAGGGGCGGCTGGGGCTGAGCATGCGGCTGTTCGCCGACGAGCGCGACCGGCAGTTCGTCGTCTCGCTGCTGCACCAGGTGATGCTGACCGTGCTGGGCGCGACGGCGGGCCTGATGGCGGTGCTGCTGCTGGGCGCGGACGGCGGGCCGGAGGTCGGTCCGGGCATCTCGCTGTTCCAGGTGTTCGGCTACAACCTGCTGGTCATCAGCGTGCTGCTGGGGTTGCGGGTGGTGGTGGCCATCTTCCGGCCGCGCGGTTGACGCGTCAGGTTTGCGGTGCAAACCTGATTGCGTGGCAGACCTCCTGGGTGACCTGGCCGACCTGCGCCGACGCGCTCGCGAGGACCGCCACGCCTACCCGTTCCCGCTGCTGTTCTTCGGTGTGGCGTCGTTCCTGGCGCTCCCGCTGCACGCGCCGGGGCAGGCACTGCGGGCGTTCGACGTGCGGCACCCGGTGGCGCTGGGCCTGTACTGGTCGGCCGTCCTCGTGGTGGGCGGTCTGGCGACGGTGTGGTGGTACCGCCGGCGTGGCGCGCGGGTGGGCATCGAGACGTCCACGGAGGGCTACCTCGGCGCGCTGGCGATTGGCCTGGGCGGCCCGGTGGTCGGCCTGGTGCTGGAACAGCTGCCGTTCAGGTTCTCGTCGGGCACGGGTGTCGGCGTGATCGTGCTGGCGACGGCGACCGTGCTGTGGCACCGGCGCGCGCCACGCGCGGTGACGCTGACGGCGGCGGTGCTCGGGACGGCGGTGCTCCAGCACGACCAGCAGGCGATCGCGCCGTTCATCGCGATCGGCCTCGGCCTGGTGGTGCTGGCCGCGTTGGAGGGCAGCACCAGGTTCACCACCGTCACGGCGTTCTACCTGGTCGCGCTGTGCGTGTCCGCCGCCTTCACGCCGCCGGCCGTGACGCCCGCCACCACGTGGTCGATGGGCAGCGTGGTCGTGCTGCCCGGGTCGGTGCTGCTGATCGGCGGTCTGGTGGGCTTGCGGCGTGGCTGAGCACCCGACCGCGTCGCTGGACGACGTGGTGCACCAGAAGCACCGGCTGGGCGTCCTGACCGTGGCCGCCGAGGCGAAGCGGGTCGAGTTCGGCTACCTGCGGTCCACTCTGGAGTTGACGGCGGGCAACCTGTCGCGGCACATCGCGGTGCTGGAGCGGGCCGGGCTGGTCGCGGTGGAGAAGGGGTACGACGGCAGGCGGCCCCGGACGTGGGTCGCGGTCACGGCGACGGGGCGGGACGCGCTGGCGGCCGAGATGGCGGCGCTGCGGGCGCTGGTGGAGCGCCACGTAGCCTCGCTGGCATGAGCATCCACGACATCCCGCTGCGCACGCTGTCCGGTGAGCCGTCGAGCCTGGGCACGCTGGCCGGCAAGGCGTTGCTGGTGGTGAACGTCGCCTCGAAGTGCGGCCTGACCCCGCAGTACCAGGGCCTGGAGCGGCTCCAGGAGCGGTACGCGGGGCAGGGGTTCTCCGTGGTCGGGTTCCCCTGCAACCAGTTCGCCGGGCAGGAGCCGGGCACGGCGGAGGAGATCGCCACGTTCTGCTCCACGACGTACGGCGTGACGTTCCCGCTGTTCGAGAAGATCGACGTGAACGGCCCGTCCAGGCACCCGCTGTACGCCGAGCTGACCGCGTTCGCCGACGCCGACGGCGCGGCGGGCGACGTGCAGTGGAACTTCGAGAAGTTCCTGCTCGCCCCGTCCGGCGAGGTCGTCGCCCGGTTCCGGCCGCGGACCGAGCCGGAGGACGAGGCCGTCGTGAAGGCGATCGAGTCCGTGCTCCCCTAGTCCGCGGTGTGGGAGGCGGCCGACCGACCGCCTCCCACACCCGGGATCAGCACTCGATGACGTTCACGGCCAGGCCGCCGCGGGCCGTCTCCTTGTACTTGACCTTCATGTCCTTGCCCGTCTCGCGCATGGTCTTGATGACCTTGTCCAGCGACACGAAGTGCGAGCCGTCGCCGCGCAACGCCATCCGCGCCGCCGTGATCGCCTTGATCGACGCCAGCGCGTTGCGCTCGATGCACGGGATCTGCACCAGCCCGCCGATCGGGTCGCACGTCAGCCCCAGGTTGTGCTCCATGGCGATCTCGGCCGCGTTCTCGACCTGCTCGGGCGTGCCGCCCAGCACCTCGGCCAGCCCGCCCGCCGCCATCGAGCACGCCGAGCCGACCTCGCCCTGGCACCCGACCTCGGCGCCGGAGATCGACGCGTTCTCCTTGAACAGCACGCCGACCGCCCCCGCCGTGAGCAGGAACCGCACCACGCCGTCGTCGGACGCCCCCGGTACGAACCGGGTGTAGTAGTGCAGCACCGCGGGCACGATGCCGGCCGCGCCGTTGGTCGGGGCGGTCACCACGCGCCCGCCCGCGGCGTTCTCCTCGTTCACCGCCAGCGCGAACAGCGTCACCCAGTCCATCACCCGCAACGGGTCGGTGGCGTAGTGCTCGGCCGCCATCCGCCTGCGCATCTCGGCCGCGCGGCGGCGCACCTTCAAGCCGCCGGGCAGCACGCCGTCCTGCGTGCAGCCGCGCTCGACGCACTGCTGCATCACGTCCCAGATGTGCAGCAACCCCGACCGCACCGACGCCTCGTCCCGCCACGACCGCTCGTTGGCCAGCATCACCTCGCTGATCGACAACCCGGTCTCCCGGCACCGCGCCAGCAGCTCGTCACCGCTGCGGAACGGGTGCGCGACCGGCGTCTCGTCGGGCTTGATCCGGTCGGTGCCGGTGGCCGTCTCGTCCACCACGAACCCGCCGCCGACCGAGTAGTACACCGCCGAGTCGACCACGGTGTCACCCGAACAGGCGGTGAAGCTCATGCCGTTGGGGTGCAGCGGCAACGACTTGCGCCGGTGCATCACCAGGTCGGTGTCCTCGGTGAACGCGATCTCCCGCACACCGGCCAGCCGCAGCCGTCCCGTGGCGCGGATCTCCGCCACCCGCCGCTCGGCCTCCGCCGGGTCGACCTCCTCCGGCCGGTGCCCCTCCAGCCCCAGCAGGACCGCCTTGGGGCTGCCGTGACCGTGCCCGGTCGCGCCGAGCGACCCGAACAGCTCCACGTGCACCCGGTCGACCGAGGCCGAGGACGGCCGCAGCCGGTCCGCGAACAGCATCGCCGCGCGCATCGGGCCGACGGTGTGCGAGCTCGACGGTCCGATCCCCACGGAGAACAGGTCGAACACGCTGATCGCCATGACGTCAGTCCCCGGTCAGTTCCGCGTACTTCGCCGCGGTCAGCAGCCCCGTCGCGTCGGTCACCGCCACCTTGAACAGCCAGCCACCGCCGTACGGGTCGTTGTTGATCAACGACGGGTCGGCCGCGGCCGCCGGGTTGACCTCGACCACCTCGCCGCTGACCGGCGCGTACAGGTCGCTGACCGACTTGGTCGACTCCAGCTCGCCGCAGACCTGGCCGGAGGTCACCACGGCGCCGACCTCGGGCAGCTCCACGAACACGATGTCACCCAACGACTCCGCCGCGTACGACGTGATGCCGACCGCCACGGGCTCCTGGGTACCCGGCGCCCAGTCCACCCACTCGTGCTCGGGCGTGTACAGCAGGTTGTCCGGAATTGTCACGACAGCGCTCCCTCGACGGCAAGGTCTCCGACCCCACTCTGTCCTGGGACCTGAGAGCTTCACCGCGCCGGAGCGGCGGCTTGCACCGTGGGTGCGCGCGTCAGCACGCTTTCCAGAGTCGCCTCACCCGAGCGGTTCTCGCTGCCTGAGAGTGTGCGGGGTGCTTGCTCCTTCGGCGCCCCGGCACGATCACCGAGGTCTCTCCCGCGCGGGTTCCGGCGCTCATGACGCGCCGCGGCCGATGTTCAGTTGGTTGGCCCGCACGCTAGGTGCCCGCGGCGACGGGTGTCAACGCGTCCGACGACTTGTTCGATCCGCACAACGGCGCACGCGCGCGTTGGTGCGAGCAGCACGATGACACCGAAAACCCGCTACCGGACCTTTGGTGTAACAACGGCCGAAGGAGCCCACCGTGCGGATCGCAGTTCCCCGCGAGATCAAGAACCACGAGTACCGCGTCGCGCTGACCCCGGCGGGCGCGCACGAGCTGACGCAGCGCGGTCACGACGTGGTGGTCGAGACCGGCGCGGGCCTCGGTTCGGCGATCACCGACGAGGAGTACCTGGCCGCCGGCGCGAAGGTGCTGGCGACGGCGGACGACGTGTGGGCCGAGGGCGACCTGGTGCTCAAGGTCAAGGAGCCGATCGCCGAGGAGTACCCGCGGCTGCGCGAGGGCCAGGTCCTGTTCACCTACCTGCACCTGGCCGCCGACCGGCCGCTGACGCAGGCGCTGCTGGACTCCCGCACCACCGCCATCGCCTACGAGACCGTGCAGACCGCGAACGGCGCGCTGCCGCTGCTGGCGCCGATGTCCGAGGTCGCCGGCCGCCTCGCGCCGCAGGTGGGCGCGTTCGCGCTGATGAAGCCGTCCGGCGGGCGCGGCGTGCTGCCCGGCGGCGTGCCCGGCGTGCACCCGGCGCGGGTGGTCGTCATCGGCGGCGGCGTGGCGGGCCTGAACGCGGCGGCGATCGCCGTCGGCATGGGCGCGGACGTGCAGGTCCTGGACACCAGCGTGGACCGGCTGCGCCACATCGACGCCCTCTACCAGGGCCGCCTGCGCACCGTGACGTCCAACCGGTTCGCCGTGGAGCAGGCCGTGCGGGAGGCCGACCTGGTCATCGGCGCGGTGCTGGTGCCGGGCGCGAAGGCGCCGAAGCTGGTCGGCAACCAGCTCGTGGCCGAGATGAAGCCCGGCGCGGTGCTGGTGGACATCGCGATCGACCAGGGCGGCTGCTTCGCCGACTCGCGGCCGACCACGCACGCCGACCCGACCTACCAGGTGCACGACACCGTCTTCTACTGCGTGGCGAACATGCCCGGCGCCGTGCCGCGCACGTCGACCTACGCGCTGACCAACGTGACGCTGCCGTACGCCGTGGCGCTGGCCGACCACGGCTGGGAGGCGGCGCTGCGCGACGACGCGTCGCTGGCGCTCGGCCTGAACGCGCACCAGGGCCTGCTGACCAACCTGCCGGTCGCGCAGGCGCACGGGATGACCCACACGCCGGTCGACCTCTAGCCCCGGGAACCTCGAAGGGCCCTGCTCACAGCTCGTGAGCAGGGCCCTTCGGCAAGAAAGACGGCCCGCTCAACCAGCCTGGGGGTCACTGGGAGCGGGCCGCGTGACCAATCTTAGCCGGGAACAGGGCTCCGTGCCCAGCGACCCCACCGATCCGTCCCACATTTCGCCCGGCGGTGGCGACACGCTGTGTGCGCGCTCAAGCAATCGAGTGAACTTGACGGATAACGGGTAAGTCACGACGGCCCCGCGACCGATGCACAGGGCAGGAACCCCGCAGCTACCCGGCGGGGTCGTCCGCCGGCGCGGCGCTCTGCCGCGCCCTCCCCGATCGGAGCGCAGATGGCTGAACCCGAGGGCTGGATCGACTGCCACGACCCGTTCGGGCGGGACCGGTCGATGACCGTGCTCGTCGAGGACGACCGAGTTCTGCTGGTCGCGCCACCGGGCGAGTCCGCTGTGATGTCAGTCACGCAGACACGTCGGCTGCACCACTTGCTCGACCGAGTCGCCGACAGGATGTGACCGCCGTGGACGAGGTACTGCGGGCCGCCGTGCTGCGCCGGCTGGCGCTGCTGGACGAGGCCGCCGAGAGCGGCGAGGCCGACGCGCTCGTGCCGCTCGCCCGGTCCGAGATCCACCGCCTCGCCGACGGGTGGCGGCTGCTGTTGACCGTGCACCAACCGGATCCGGACGGCCGCTGCGGCGCGTGCCCCGGCATCCTGCGGCACAAGAAGTGGCCGTGCCAGGTGTGGACGATGGCGCACCAGCACCTCATCGGCGACGGCCTGCCGCACCGCGAACGCCGCCGCCCGCTGCGCACGCTGCGCCGGACGGCGGAGGTCGAGACGACGGCGGAGATACCGAGGGTGGTGTCGAAACCGCGCCACGCCCTCCCCGAGTGACCCTCCTAGGGCAGGATGACGCCCGGTAGGAGTACTCGGGAGGGACGCGTGCACGACGGCACAGGCCGCATCGTGGTGCAGAACTTGACCAAGCAGTTCGGTCCGGTCGCAGCGGTGCAGAACCTCAGCTTCACAGTGGAACCCGGTTCGGTGACCGGCTTCCTCGGTCCCAACGGGGCCGGCAAGACGACGACGCTGCGCATGCTGCTCGGCCTGGTGACCCCGACCGCGGGCATCGGGCTGATCAACGGCAGGCCGTTCGCCCAACTGGGCAACCCCGCCCGGGTGGTCGGCGCGGTGCTGGAGGCGCAGGGCTTCCACCCGAAGCGCACGGCGCGCAACCACCTGCGGGTCTACGCCGCCGCGATCGGCGTGCCGGACTCGCGGGCCGACCAGGTGCTCCAGCTCGTCGGCCTCGGCGGCGCGGGCGACCGCAAGGCGGGCGGCTACTCGCTGGGCATGAAGCAGCGGCTGGCCCTGGCCACCGCGCTGCTGGGCGACCCGCAGATCCTGGTGCTCGACGAACCGGCCAACGGGCTGGACCCCGAGGGCATCGCGTGGCTGCGGACGTTCCTGCAGTCCTACGCGCGCAGCGGGCGGACCGTGCTGATCTCCAGCCACCTGCTGGCGGAGGTCGAGCAGACCGTCGACCAGGTCGTGATCATCAGCCGCGGCCAGACCATGTACTACGGGTCGCTGGACCAGCTGCGCGGCCAACAGCAGGGCCGCGTGCTCGTGCAGCCGTCGAACACCGGCGCGCTGGTCGCGGCGCTGAGCGAGGACGGGATCACCGGGGTCGAGCAGCTGCCGGACGGCCGCCTCGCGGTCACCGGCGTGGAGGCCAGGCAGGTCGCCGACACCGCGTTGAAGGCGGGCGTGTCGATCTACGGCATCCAGGAGGAGAAGGTCGACCTGGAACGGCTGTTCTTCCAGCTCACGAACGGCCAGTACGCCGCACCGGGCCAGTACGCCCAGCCCGTGCCGTACCACCAGCCACCGCAGGGCTACCAGACCCCACCGCAGGGCTACCAGCAACCACCACCGGGCTACCAGACGCCACCACAGGGCTACCAACAGCCCCCGCCGGGTTACCAGCAACCACCGCAGGGCTACCAGACGCCACCACAGGGTTACCAGCCGCCGCCGCAGGACAACCCGTACGGTCCGCAGCACGGCCAGGGCGGCCTCGGGGGCGGTGCGTGATGGGCAACCTGATCAAGTCGGAGTTCCGCAAGACCACCACCACGGGCCTGTGGTGGGGCCTGATGATCCCGACCGTGCTGCTCGCGTTCGGCTGGGCGCTGGGCACCGGGGCGATCTTCAAGACCGTCTCGGACTTCATGGGCAGCTCGGACGCCGAGGAGCTGGCCGCGCTGCTCAACGTGGACCCGTCGCAGTGGCAGATGTCGGTGTTCGGCATCGCGCGCAGCATCAACGTGGCCACGATCTTCCCGATGATCTTCGGCGGCCTGGCGATCGCCAACGAGATCAACCGCAAGACGATCACCACCACATTCCTGACCGCGCCGAACCGGGTCTCCGCGCTGGCCGCGAAGATGATCGTCTACATCCTGTGGGGCACGATCTTCGGCATCGCGATCGTGGCGTCGGTGAGCATCGGCATCGCGCTGACCTCGGACTCCGGCACGCTGCCCGACGCGGGCGGCTGGCTCGCGCTGGCCGGTGTCGGCGTCCTGTCCTCGATCCTGATGACGATGTTCGGCGTCGGCGTCGGCGCGCTCATGACCAGCGTCGTCGGCACCACCGTGGTGCTGCTGCTGTACATGCTGATCGTGGAGAACGGCATCCAGCTCGTGCTGGCGTCCCAGGGCCTGCCGGAGATCATCGGCTTCCTGCCCAACGGCGCGGTCAACGGCCTGACCGGCTCGGTGGCGTCGTCGCTGTTCCTGGCGAACGCGGGCGTGGTGCCGGACGACATGATCGAGGGCCTGAGGGCCATCGCCGGCGCGCTGGGCGCGTTCGACTGGTGGTTGAGCGGGCTCATCTTCCTGGCCTGGACGGCGTTGTTCTTCCTCGGCGGCTGGGCGGCGACGCAGCGCAAGGACATCACCTGATCGGAGTGATCCCGGAGGCCGTCCCGAAGGTTCGGGGCGGCCTTCGTCACATCCGGGGGCACGAAACTGTCGGTGTCCCGACCTATGTTGGACGTCGTGACTACTTCCGACGGCTGGATCCGCAGGCTCGCCAGGGCGTGCTGGCAGCACCGCGCGCTCGTGGTGCTGTCGGTGCTCGCCGCCGTCGTGGGCGTGGGGTTGCAGGCCGTCGGCCCGTTGCTGATCAAGGTCGCGGTGGACGACGCCATGGCCGGCCGCACGGACCGGCTGACGTGGCTCGCGATCGTCCTGGTCGGCCTGGAGCTGCTGACGTTCGGCACCGCGTTCGTGCGCCGGTTCCTGGGCGGGCGGCTGGCCGTGGACGTGCAGCACGACCTGCGGCAGGCCGTGTTCGGCGCGGTGCAGCGGCTGGACGGGCCGAAGCAGGACGCGCTGCGCACCGGCCAGGTGGTGTCCCGCTCGATCACCGACCTGCAACTGGTCAACAGCCTGCTGTCGATGACGCCGCTGGCCTTCGGCACGGTCGTGTTCGCGGTGGCGGCGATCGTGGCGATGTTCTGGCTGTCGCCGTTGCTGACCGTGATCGCGCTGGTGATCGTGCCCGCCGTCGGGGTGGTCGCGGCCCGCAGCAGGTTGACCCTCTTCCCGGCCACCTGGTCGGCCCAGCAACGCGCCGCCGACGTGGCGCAGCACGTCGAGGAGACCGTCACCGGCGTCCGCGTGGTCAAGGGCTTCGGCCAGGAGGCGCGGGAGATCGCCCGGCTGGAGACCCGCGCGAAGCTGCTGTTCGCCGAGCGGATGCGCGCGGCCCGCCTGACCGCGCGCCCGTCGGCGACGTTGAACGCGCTGCCCTACCTGGGCCAGGTGGCCGTGCTGGCGCTCGGCGGCTGGCTGGCGCTGCGCGGCGAGGTCACGCTCGGCACGTTCCTGGCGTTCGCGACCTACGTGGCCACCCTCGTCGGCCCGACCCGGCTGCTGGCGAGCCTGATGGTGACCGCCCAGCTGGCCCGCGCCGGCGTGGAGCGGGTGTACGAGCTGGTCGACTCGCAGCCGTCGGTCGTGGACGGCGACCGGGACGTCCCGCCCGGTCCGGTGGCCGTCGAACTGCGTGACGTGACGTTCGGCTACACCCGCAGCGAACCGGTGCTCTCCGGTGTGTCGCTGCACGTCGCCCCCGGTGAAACCCTGGCGGTCGTCGGCACCGCCGGCTCCGGCAAGTCCACCGTCTCGCTCCTGCTCCCGCGGTTCTACGACGTGCACGAGGGCGCGGTCTCCGTGGGCGGCGTGGACGTCCGCGACCTGCGGCTGTCGTCCCTGCGCCAGACCGTCGGCACGGTGTTCGAAGAGGCGTTCCTGTTCTCCGACACGGTCCGCGCGAACATCGCCTACGGCCTGCCGGACGCCTCCGACGAGCAGGTGGAGGCGGCGGCGCGGGCCGCCGAGGCGCACGAGTTCATCCAGGCCCTGCCGAACGGCTACGACACCGTCGTGGGCGAGCGCGGCCTGACGCTGTCCGGCGGCCAGCGCCAGCGCGTGGCCCTGGCCCGCGCCCTGCTCTCCGACCCCCGCGTCCTGGTCCTGGACGACGCCACGTCGGCCGTGGACAACGCCACCGAAGCCGCCATCCACCGCACGCTGGCCGCCGTGACCGCCGAGCGCACCACGCTCCTGATCGCGCACCGGCGTTCGTCCCTGACGCTGGCCGACCGGATCGCCGTGCTCGACGCGGGCCGGGTGGTCGACGTCGGCACCCACGCCGAGCTGCAACACCGCTGCCGCCTCTACCGCGAGCTCCTCGCGGGCCCCGGCGAGGCGATCGAGCACGTCGACCCCCGTGCCGACGCCCGCCTCGAACCGGGCCCGGACGGCACGACACCGGACCTCTGGCCGGAGTCGGACGAGGACGAACTGGCCGTCCGCGCCGCCAACCGCGCCGTGGGCACCGCCAAGGTCTCCCGGGGCAGCGGTGGCGGCAGCACGTCGGCCCTGCTGGGCGGCACCCCGCCGACCCCCGAACTGCTGGCCCGCGTGCACGCCCTGCCGCCCGCCGAGGACGTGCCGTCCCTGAACGGCGAGGACCCGCGCGCCCCCGATCCCGGCTTCCGCCTGCGCACCCTGCTGCGCCCCGTCCGCTGGGCGATGCTGGGCGTCGCCGGCCTGCTCCTCGTCGACACCGCGCTGGCGGTCGCGTCGCCGAACCTGGTGCGCCTGGGCATCGACCAGGGCGTCGTCGGCGGCAAGGTGGGCTGGCTCTGGGCCGCCGTCGCGATCAGCTTCACCCTGGTCGTCCTCGGCTGGGCGTCCGCCGCCGTCGGCACCGTCGTCACCTCGCGGCTGGGCGAGCGCCTGCTCTACCTGCTGCGCGTGCGCAGCTACGCCCACCTGCAACGACTGGGGCTGGACTACTACGAGCGCGAGATGGCCGGCCGGATCATGACCCGGATGACCACCGACGTGGACGCCCTGTCGAGCTTCCTCCAGACGGGCCTGACCACGTTCGCGATCAGCGTCCTGACCGTCGTCGGCATCGCCGTGGCCCTCGTCGCCACCGACCCGGGCCTGGCCCTGGTCGCCCTGGCCGTCCTGCCGATCCTGCTCGTCGCCACCGTGATCTTCCAACGCCTCTCCTCCGCCGCTTACGCGGAAGCGCGGGAACGCGTCAGCGCGGTCAACGCCGACCTCCAGGAGAACGTCTCGGGCCTGCGCGTCTCCCAGGCCTACACGCGCGAGGCCCGGTCCGCCGAGGCCTTCGCCGAGCGCAGTGACGCCTACCGCCGTTCCCGGATCCGGGCCCAGCGCTACATCGCCACCTACTTCCCGTTCCTGTCGCTGCTCTCGGGCGTGGCGCAGGCCGGGATCCTGGTCGTCGGCGCGTACCGGGTGGCCGACGGCACCCTGTCCCCCGGCGTGCTGCTGGCGTTCGTCCTCTACCTGGGCCTCTTCTTCTCCCCGCTCTACCAGCTGTCCGGCGTCTTCGACGGCTACCAGCAGGCCAGGGTGGGCCTGAGCCGCATCGGCGACCTGCTGCGCACCCCGACCACCGTCCCCCCTGCCGCCGACCCCGTGCCCGTCACCCACCTGCGCGGCGAGGTGGAACTGCGCGACGTCACCTTCACCTACCAGGGCACCACCACCCCCGCCGTCGAGCACGTCTCGCTCCACGTCGCCCCCGGCGAGACCGTCGCCTTCGTCGGCGCCACCGGCGCGGGCAAGTCCACCCTCGTCAAACTGGTCGCGAGGTTCTACGACGCCACCGAGGGCCAGGTCCTGATCGACGGCGTCGACATCCGCGACTACGACCTCTCCGCCCTCCGCCAACGCCTCGGCATCGTCCCGCAGGAAGCCCACCTCTTCGGCGGCGACATCGCCGAGAACGTCGCCTACGGCAACCCGGACGCCACCCGCGCCGAGGTCGAACAGGCCGTCCGCGCCGTCGGCGCCCTCCCCGTGGTCGCCTCCCTGCCCGACGCCTTCCACCAACAGGTGGGCGAACGCGGCCAAGCCCTCTCCGCCGGCCAACGCCAACTGGTGGCCCTCGCCCGAGCCGAACTGGTCCAACCGACGATCCTGCTCCTGGACGAAGCCACCGCCGCCCTCGACCCGGCCACCGAATCAGCCGTCCTCGCCGCCAGCGACCACCTCGCCGGCTCGAGAACGACCTTCGTCGTCGCCCACCGCCTCGCCACCGCCGCCCGCGCCGACCGCATCATCGTCCTGTCCGAGGGCCGCATCGTCGAACAAGGCACCCACTCCGACCTGCTCAAAGCCAACAACCACTACGCCCACCTCTGGTCCCACGGCCAAGACCACACCCCCACCAACCCGCCAACCACCACCCCACCGGCCGACCCACCGAGGCCCGATTTGACATGGGTTCGGGTGCCTTAGGCTGGACGAAGCCGGGCAGGCTTGGCGGGCGCTTTATCCGCCAGGCCTGCCCGGCTTTGGCCTGCCTGGGGTGCCCGTAAGGGCCCCATGTCAAATCGAGCCGGACCGAAGCTTGACCTAGGTCCCTCACCTCTTGTGCCTTGATCTTGCCCTCCGGGCCAAACTTTCCAACTCAGCAACTTTGCCGACTCGGCAAGTTCCGCTACCCTATCCACATGGCACCACCCTCAGACGGCCTGCGTGAGCGCAAAAAACGCGAAACCCGGTTCGCGCTGAGCCAAGCCGCCATCCGCCTCACCCTCGAACGCGGCTGGGACAACGTCTCCGCGGAAGACATCGCCGCCGCCGCCAACGTCTCCGAGCGCACCTTCCGCAACTACTTCGCCAACAAGGCCGAAGCCATCGTCGCCACGCACGTCGAACGCGGCCGGCGCACCGCCGAAGCGCTGCGCGACCGCCCGGCCGACGAACCGCTCTGGGACGCGCTCGTCAACGCCATCGCCGCGCAGTTCGAGCCACCACCCGGCTCCAACGACGCAGTCCCCGCGGGCTACGCCACCGCACTCCAGAAGCTGCTCGCCGAACCGGCGGTCCAGTACGAGGTCTTCCGCGCCCACGCCACCGCGCAGGACGAGCTGACCGCCGCGGTCGCCGACCGCACCGGCACCGACCCCGGCGACCTCTACCCGCAGACCGTCGCCGCGGTGGTCGCCGCAGGCCTCGGCACCGCGATGACCCGCTGGTCCCGAAACCCGTCCGGCTCCATCCCCGCGCTGCTCCGCGAGGTCTTCGACCTGATCCGCACCGGCCTCCCCTCCCCGCGCTGACCCCAAACCCCCAACACCCGCCCGCACCCACCTGCCGGGCTGATCCGGCATGCCCTGAACACCGGCATGCCCTGAACACAGGAGCACCCATGGACGTAGTCATCGTCGGCGGCGGCCCGAACGGCCTGATGCTCGCCTGCGAACTCGCCCTCGGCGGAGTCCGCCCGGTCGTCCTGGAACGCCTGCTCGAACCCAGCACCGAACCCAGGTCGAACGGCCTGGTCGGCCAGGTCGTCCGCATGGTCGACCGGCGCGGCCTGTTCGAACGGCTCAGCGGCCAACCCGGCCCACCACGCCCGAACAACGCCTACTTCATGTTCGCCGCGATGCCGCTGAACCTCGGCCTCCTCCCGGACAGCCCGATCTACGCGCTCCCCGTCCCCGAGGTCGAGACCGTCCGGATCCTCGAGGAGCGCGCGAACGAACTGGGCGTCGACATCCGCCGCGGTCACGAGTTCGCCGGCCTCACCCAGACCGCCGACGCCGTCACCGTCACCGTCAACGGCCCCGACGGGCCCTACGAACTGCGCACCAGCTACCTCGTCGGCGCCGACAGCGCCCACAGCCCCGTCCGCAAGGCGGCCGGCATCGGCTTCCCCGGCGTCACCTACGACCGCAGCACCACCCGTTCCGCGCACGTCACCGTGCTCACCGACTGGATCGACCCCACGTCCGGCGCGCTGAACGTCCCCGGTCACGGCCCCGTCCTGCCGTTCCTGCCGGTCCGCACCGCCCACGGCGGGTTCAGCTACGCGCCCCTGCCCGGCCGTCCGGCGCTGGTCGCCACCACCGAGTGGGACGAGCCGACGACCGACCACACCGCCCCCATGACCCTCGACGAACTGCGCGCCAGCGTCACCCGCGTACTCGGCACCGACATCCCGCTCGGTCCCCCACCGGGCCCCGGCCCGCACGTCCTGCGCCGGCTGAACGGCGGCAACACCCGGGTCGCCGAGCGCTACCGGGACGGTCGGGTGTTCCTGGTCGGCGACGCCGCCCACGTCTTCGCCGCCGGCGGCACCGGCCTCAACCTCGGCATGCAGGACGCGATCAACCTGGGCTGGAAACTGGCCGCCGCCGTGCGCCGACCCGCCACCGACCCCCTCGACCCCACCGAGAACCCCACCGAGAACTCCACCAAGAACCCCACCGACCTGCTCGACACCTACGAATCCGAACGCCGCCCGGTCGCCGACCGCACCATCACCTACTCCCAGGCCCAGGCCGCGCTGCTCTCACCCGGCGACGACGTCACCGGCCTGCGCCACCTCTTCGGCGACCTGCTCACCCAACCGGGCGTCGTGCAGGTCCTCGCCGACCTGGTCGCCGGCTCGGACGTCCGCTACCCCGTCCCCGCCGACGCCCACCCGCTGGCCGGCCACCCCGCCCCCGACCTCGACCTGCACACCGCGAACGGCACCGTCCGCCTCGCCGAACTGGTCAGGGACGCCCGCCCCCTGCTGATCAACCTCACCGAAGACGACAACCTCCACGCGGACGACATCGAGACCATCCACGCCAAGGCCGACACCGACCTCACCGCGCTCCTCCTCCGCCCCGACTCCTACGTCGCCTGGGCCTCCACCGACCCCCACCCCGACCAGGACGCCCTCCGCGCCACCGCCGAACACTGGTTCCCCCACACGCGGCAGCCCCGCAGCCGCTGACGACCACGGGGCCCACCACACGGGACCGACTCAGCCCTCGACCACCAACTCGTCCAACCGCTCGTACCCCTCGACCACCCCGGTCTCCATGCCGCTGGCCAGCGCCGCGTCCCGACCCTCGGTCGTCTCGAACACGCTGACCACGTGCAACCGCGTCCGCCCACCCCCGAGGTCTTCGAACGTCACCGTCTCCAGGGCAACCCCGTCCGGGTATCCCTCGAACGTGAACGTCTGCACGATCCGCTCACCCGGCCGCACCTCGTGGAACGAGCCGTAGAAGCGGTACTCCTCGTCACCGCGGGCGTGCACGTACCGGTACGCCCCACCGGTCGTGGCGTCCCACCGGTCCACCCGCATGGTCACCGAACGCGGTCCCAGCCACTTGACCACCAGCTCGGGGTCGACGTGCGCCCGGAACACCGCGTCGACCGGCGCGTCGAACTCGCGCGTGATGTGGATGGTCGGCAGGGCCGGGTCGGCGCTGATCGTGGTCTCGGGGTGCGTGGTCGTGGTCATGATGCTTCTCCTTCGACTCTGCTCTGTTCAGGGGCCTCGACCGGGCCGGCCGAACCGGCCGTCCCGGTCATCTCGGCGAGCACGGCGTCCAGTCGCCGGTAGCGCTGCTCCGCTTCCCGCCGGTAGCGCTCGATCCACTTCGTCATCAGGTCGAACACCTCCGCCTCGAGGTGGACGGGCCGCCGTTGCGCCTGCTTGCTGCGGCTGACGAGCCCGGCGTCCTCCAGCACCTTGAGGTGCTTCGACACGGCCTGCACGGTCACGGCGTACGGCTCGGCCAACTCGTTGACGGTCGCGTCGCCCACCGCCAGCCGCGCCACCATGTCGCGCCGGATCGGGTCGGCCAGGGCCGAGAAGACCCGCGACAACTGGTCGTCCACCGCCATCTCCTTACTCAACCTCTCGGTTGAACACACAGTACGAACCCCGCACACCCTTGTCAACCAAAACGTTGAACACACAGGTCAGAGCGCTAACCCACACCCCCGCACCCCCGAGCTTCAGCCCGCTGAACACCTCACAGCCCGCCCCTCGCACCCGTGCACACAACTACTCCGAGTTGAAGCACCACCGGACGTGTGACGGGCTTAACCTCAAGTGATGCTCAAGCACCCATAACACGGACCGATGACCTGACCGATTCTGTGAGAGAACACTCGGTGCGCTGCCCCTCCTGTGTGTGAACTGCACCAGACGGGGGACTAGCCTGACCATGAGTGAGTCATTACCAAGAGCGAGATGGATAGAGGCGAGCGCCAGCCGTGTCCAGCAGCAGTCCTGCTTCTCAGTTCGGCCCCAATGAGTGGCTGGTCGAGGAGATGTACGAGCAGTTCCTCGCCGATCCGTCGTCCGTGGACCCGGCCTGGCACGACTTCTTCGCCGACTACAAGTCGACGCAGCGGTCGGGCAACGGGGCGACGACGGCCGCGGAGAACGGCACCACGACCGCCACCAAGACCGCTCCGGCCCCGTCCGCGCCGACCGCCGCACCCGCGTCCAAGCAGTCCGCGCAGGCGCAGCAGGCACCGCAGGCGCAGCCGACGCAGCAGCCGACGACCGGGCCGAAGAGCCAGGCAGCACCGACCGGCCAGACAGCCCAGTCGGCCCCGAAGCCCGCGGCCAAGCCCGCACCCGCCCAGGCCGCCAAGGCCGCGCCGGTGCAGCCGGCCCAGGGCGAGGAGCAGAAGCAGCTGCGCGGCGCCGCCGCCGCCATCGCGAAGAACATGGAGCTCTCGCTCACCGTTCCGACCGCGACGAGCGTGCGCGCCGTGCCCGCGAAGCTGCTGGCCGACAACCGGATCGTGATCAACAACCACCTCAAGCGCACCCGCGGTGGGAAGGTCTCCTTCACCCACCTCATCGGGTACGCGGTGGTGCGGGCGCTCAAGGCGTACCCGAACATGAACCGGCACTTCGCCGAGGTCGACGGCAAGCCGTTCGTGGTCACGCCCGAGCACGTGAACTTCGGCCTGGCGATCGACCTGCCCGGCAAGGACGGCGCGCGCACGCTGGTCGTCGCCTCGATCAAGGGCTGCGAGAACATGACGTTCACGCAGTTCTGGCAGGCCTACGAGGACCTGATCCGCAAGGCGCGGACGGGCTCGCTGACCACCGAGGACTTCTCCGGCACGACCATCTCGCTGACCAACCCCGGCACCATCGGCACCAACCACTCGGTGCCGCGCCTGCAGGCGGGCCAGGGCACGATCATCGGCGTCGGCGCGATGGAGTACCCGGCGCACTTCCAGGGCACCAGCGAGCAGGCCCTGACCGACATGGGCGTCAGCAAGGTCATCACGCTGACCTCCACCTACGACCACCGCGTGATCCAGGGCGCGGAGTCGGGCGAGTTCCTGCGCCGCATCCACCAGCTGCTGCTGGGCGAGGACGGCTTCTACGACGACGTCTTCACGTCGCTGCGGCTGCCCTACGAGCCGATCCGCTGGGTCGCCGACATCCCCGAGGGCGCGGTCGACAAGACCGCCCGGGTGATCGAGCTGATCGACGCGTTCCGCACCCGCGGCCACCTGATGGCCGACACGGACCCGCTGAACTACCGCCAGCGCAGCCACCAGGACCTCGACGTCCTGTCGCACGGCCTGACCCTGTGGGACCTGGACCGGGAGTTCCCGGTCGGCGGGTTCGCGGGCCAGGAGCGGATGCGGCTGCGCGACATCCTGGGCGTGCTGCGCAACTCGTACTGCCGCACGGTCGGCGTCGAGTACATGCACATCCTCGACCCGCAGGAGCGCCTGTGGATCCAGGAGCGCGTCGAGGTGCCGCACGAGAAGCCGCCGGCCACCGTGCAGAAGTACATCCTGTCGAAGCTCAACGCCGCCGAGGCGTTCGAGACCTTCCTGCAGACCAAGTACGTCGGCCAGAAGCGGTTCTCGCTCGAGGGCGGCGAGACGGTCATCCCGCTGCTGGACGCGGTGCTGGACAAGGCCGCCGAGCACGAGATCGACGAGGTCGTCATCGGCATGCCGCACCGCGGCCGGCTGAACGTCCTGGCGAACATCGTCGGCAAGCCGATCTCGCAGATCTTCCGCGAGTTCGAGGGCAACCTCGACCCCGGTCAGGCGCACGGCTCCGGTGACGTGAAGTACCACCTGGGCGCGGAGGGCAAGTACTTCCGCATGTTCGGCGACGGCGAGACCAAGGTGTCGCTGACCGCGAACCCGTCGCACCTCGAAGCCGTCGACCCGGTGCTCGAAGGCATCGTCCGGGCCAAGCAGGACATGCTGGACAAGGGCGGCGAGGGCTTCACCGTGCTGCCGGTCGCGCTGCACGGCGACGCCGCGTTCGCGGGCCAGGGCGTGGTCGCCGAGACGCTGAACCTGGCGCTGGTGCGCGGCTACCGCACCGGCGGCACGGTGCACGTGGTCGTGAACAACCAGGTCGGCTTCACCACCGCGCCCGAGCACTCGCGCTCGTCGAAGTACTCGACCGACGTGGCGAAGATGATCGGCGCGCCGGTGTTCCACGTCAACGGCGACGACCCGGAGGCGTGCTACTGGGTCGCCAAGCTCGCGGTGGACTACCGGCAGGCGTTCAACAAGGACGTCGTGATCGACATGGTCTGCTACCGCCGCCGCGGCCACAACGAGGGCGACGACCCCTCGATGACGCAGCCGGCGATGTACGACGTGATCGACACCAAGCGCTCGGTGCGCAAGACCTACACCGAGTCCCTGATCGGCCGCGGCGACATCTCCGTCGAAGAGGCCGAGAAGGCGCTGCAGGACTTCTCCTCGCAGCTCGAGCACGTGTTCAACGAGGTCAGGGAGCTGGAGAAGCACCCGATCAAGACCTCGCCGTCGATCGAGGAGGAGCAGCAGGTCCCGACCAAGCTGCCCACCGGGGTCGACCGGTCGGTGATCGAGAAGATCGCCGACGCGCACGTGGACCTGCCCGAGGGCTTCACCCCGCACCCGCGGGTCAAGCCGGTGCTGGAGCGGCGCGCCAAGATGGCCCGCGAGGGCGGCATCGACTGGGCGTTCGCCGAGCTGCTGGCGTTCGGGTCGCTGGTGCTGGAGGGCCGCACGGTCCGCCTGGCCGGCCAGGACTCGCGGCGCGGCACGTTCGTGCAGCGGCACGCCACGCTGGTGGACCGCAAGAAGTCCGAGGAGTACACCCCGCTGCAGAACCTGGCCGAGAACCAGGGCAAGTTCATGGTGTACGACTCGGTGCTGTCGGAGTTCGCGGCGCTGGGCTTCGAGTACGGCTACTCGGTGGCCAACCCGGACGCGCTGGTGCTGTGGGAGGCGCAGTTCGGCGACTTCGTCAACGGCGCGCAGCCGATCATCGACGAGTTCATCTCGTCCGGTGAGGCGAAGTGGGGCCAGGTGTCCGACGTCGTGCTGCTGCTGCCGCACGGTCACGAGGGCCAGGGCCCGGACCACACGTCCGGCCGGATCGAGCGGTTCCTCCAGCTGTGCGCGGAGGGCTCGATGACGATCGCGGTGCCGTCGACGCCGGCGAACTACTTCCACCTGCTGCGGCGGCACGCGCTGGACGGCGTGAACCGGCCGCTGGTGGTGTTCACCCCCAAGTCGATGCTGCGCCTGAAGGCCGCGACCAGCCCGGTCGAGGCGTTCGTGGAGGACAAGTTCCAGTCGGTGATCGACGACCCGACCGGCGTCGACCCGAGCGCGGTGCGCAAGGTCCTGCTGTGCAGCGGCAAGATCTACTACGAGCTGCTGGCCGAGCAGGAGAAGCGGGGCGTCAAGGACGTGGCCGTGGTGCGCGTCGAGCAGCTGTACCCGGTGCCGGCGCGCAAGCTGACCGCCGCCCTGGACCGCTACCCGAACGCCACCGAGGTCCGCTGGGTCCAGGAGGAGCCGGCGAACCAGGGCGCGTGGCCGTTCTTCGGCCTGGCGCTGCCCGAGCTGCTGCCGGAGCGGTTCGCCGTGAAGCGCGTCTCGCGCCGCCCGATGGCCGCGCCTTCGGCGGGGTCGTCCAAGGTGCACGAGGTCGAGCAGCGCGAGCTGATCGCGAAGGCGTTCGAGTAGGACATCGGATCGTTCGCGCCGAGCCGTCGAGACTCCCGGGTCTCGACGGCTCGGCCGTTCTCGCTGGAGGAGATCGTGTACTTCACCGACCGCGGCATCGAGGAACTGGAGTCCCGCCGGGGTGAGGAAGAGGTGACGTTCGCGTGGCTGGCCGACAAGCTGCGGGCGTTCGTGGACCTGAACCCCGACTTCGAGACGGCCGTCGAGCGCCTCGCCACCTACCTGGCGCGGGACGAGGACGAGATCGAGGACTGACCCGGTCGGGCCGAGAACCAGGTCCGGTCGGTGGTGAGCCAGGCGTCCCGCACGAGCCCGGCGGCGTCCAGCGCGGCGTCCAGGTCGTCTTCGGACAGGCGACGGGCCGTGAACGGGTGTGACCACGTGCGGTCGGCGGCGCGGTAGTCGACGGTGGCGCCGAGCAGGTCGCCGACGCGGTGCACGTCCCGCAACGAGGCGTGCACCGGCCCGACCGCCCCGCCCTGCCCCTCCGCCACGGCCTCGAACCACGACGGCGGGTGCCACTGGACGACGAGGCGCCCGTCGCGTGCGAGGTGCCGGGCCGCCGAGTCGAGCAACGCGTGCCGCTCGCCGTCGGACGGCGTGTTGACCAGGTGGGCGGCCAGCAGCACGCCACCGAACCGCCGCCCCAACCTCAGCTCCCCGATCCGCGCGTGAACCGCCTCGACGCCGTGCAGGTGGGCCAGCATCTCCGCCGACTCGTCCACCCCGACGACCGGGTGCCCGAGCTCCACGAGCCGGTGCGCCACCCGCCCGGTCCCACACCCGAGTTCGAGCACCTCCGCCCCGGCCGGCAGCGCGCCGTGCACGATCTCGGCCTCGCCGAGGGGCGGGATGAGCGCGTAGACCTCGACGGGGCTGCCGTCCGGGGCGGTGGTCACCGTCCCGATCCTCCGGGTCCGGGAGCCGATGTCCGGCGACCGGGTGACGTCACCAGGCGTAGGCCTCCGGGGCGGGCTTGGCGCCGTTCGGGCCCGGGGCCGGGAAGAGCTCGTCCAGCTTCGACAGGATGTCGGCGTCCAGCACGATCTCGGTCGAGCGCAGCGACCCGTCCAACTGGTCCAGCGTGCGCGGCCCGATGATCGGTGACGTCACGCCCTCCTGGTGCAGCAGCCACGCGACGCCCACGTGCGCCGGGTCCTCGCCGAGCTCCGCGCACAGCTTCTCGTACGCCTCGATCGCCTCCCGGTGCTTCTCCAGCGCCTCCAGGCTGCGGCCGGACGTGCCGCGTGAGCCGCCGCCCTCCCGCTGCTTGCGCAGCGCGCCGCCGAGCAGGCCACCGCCCAGCGGCGACCACGGGATCACGCCGAGGCCGTAGTGCAGCGCCGACGGCAGGACCTCCAGCTCCACGAACCGGTTGACCAGGTTGTAGATCGACTGCTCGCTGACCAGCCCGAGGAAGTGCCGCGCCCGCGCCGCCTCCTGCGCCTGCGCGATGTGCCACCCGGCGAAGTTGGACGACCCGAAGTAGATCACCTTCCCCTGCTGCCGCAGCACGGAGAAGGCCTCCCAGATCTCGTCCCACGGGGTGTCGCGGTCCACGTGGTGCATCTGGAGCAGGTCGATGTAGTCGGTCTGCAACCGCCGCAGCGACGCGTCCGCGGCCCGCCGGATGTGCAGGGCGGACAGCCGCTTCTCGTTCGGCCAGTCGCCCATGTCGCCGTAGAGCTTGGTGGCGAGCACGGTCTTCTCCCGGCGCCCGCCGCCCTGCGCGAACCACCGGCCGATGATGTTCTCGGTGATGCCCTCGCCCCGCTGCCACCCGTAGACGTCGGCGGTGTCGAAGAAGTTGATGCCGTGCTCGTGGGCCCGGTCCATGATCGCGTGACTGTCGGGCTCGGAGGTCTCCGGCCCGAAGTTCATCGTGCCCAAGCACAGGCGGGACACGGACAGGCCGGAACGGCCGAGCTGGGTGTACTCCATGCGGCCAGCCTGCCCGAAGTCGATCCCCACGACCACCCGGCGGAGGCCTTCCGCCGGCAAAAGGCCCATTCCCCCGCAAACCGCTCCGCCGCAACGACTTGCGTGGTTAGGCTCCGCCGGAACCTGCTCGGGCAGGTCGAGGGCTGGGGGGCCTGCATGGGGGGATCGGAGCCCGACCGCGTCACGCCACGGGACGGGGTCGTCCAACCGCACGCTCGGCCCGCGGCCCTCCCGCACGCGGTGCTGCTGCTGCTCGCCGCCATCGCCGCCGCGGTCGTCGCACAGGGCGGCTACTACCTGCCCGGACGGCTGTTCAGCGGCGTCCTCGTCGCGGCAGCCCTCGCCCTGGCCCTGCGGCACCGACCGGCGGGCCTCGGCCTGCTGCCGCTCCCGTGCGCCGCACTCGCCGCGTGGGCCGTCCTGCGCGCGCTCCTCAACGGCACGTTCACCCACTCCCTGCCCACGGTCGCCACCGTCGGCTGCCTGGCCGCGTCGGCGTTCGTGGCCGGGCGCACGAACGCCGACCAACGGCGGCTGGGCGCGTCGGTGCTGGTGGGCGCGGGTGTGGTGGTGGCGCTGACCGGTTGGGCGGCGGTCGTCTGGCGCATCCCGTCGTGGTCGGTGGTCGCCGACGGGCTGGCCCGCGCCGCCTCCACCCTCACCTACCCCAACGCCGCCGCCGCGCTGCTCGCCGCGCTCGCCGTGCTGGCGCTGGCCCTGCACACCGCCCACCCGCACTCGTCGGCACCGGCAGGCGCGGTGTACGCGCTGGTCGTCGGCGTGGGCGCGACGCTGAGCCGAGCCGGTCTGCTCGCGCTCCTGGCGGGTCTGGTGGCACTGGCCGCCTGCATCGGCGTCCGCCCCACCCTGCGGCACGCCGGTCCGCCGCTGCTCGGCGCGCTGATCGCCCTCGGCGCGCTCGCGCCGTCGTTCCCGGTCGCCGAACCGGCTCGGGCCGGCCTCGCGGTGCTCGGGCTGGTCGTCGGCCTGGCCGTCACCCTCGTCCTCGACCGGGTCAAGCCGGTGGTCCGCCTGGTCGGCGTCACGCTCGGGTTCGCCGCCGCCGTGCTCGCGGCGTTGTCCGCCCACGACCTCGGCACGCTGCTCGAAGGCCGGATCTCGACCAGCTCACCGGACCGCGGCGGCGCGACGGGCGCGGCGCTGGAGCACGTCGCCGCGCAGCCCTGGGCGGGTGTCGGACCGGGCAACGCCTGGTTCACCTTCACCGCGCCCACCGGCGAGTCCCGCGTGATGCGGTACGTGCACAACGAGTACCTCCAGGTCCTGGTGGACCTGGGCGCGATCGGCCTCGGCCTGGTGCTGCTGGTCCTCCTGGCACTGGCCGTCACGGTGTGGCGCGGCCGTTCCGGGACGCCGTGGGCGGGCGCGACCGCCGCGCTGGTCGTGCTGCTGGTGCACAGCGGGTTCGACTTCCTGTGGCACCTGCCCGTGATCGTGCTGACCGCCGGGTTGCTCACCGGCCTGGCCGCCCCCGAACCCGCTGCCGACCCGACCACGGGCGAGGCAGGAACAACCACCACGAAGGAGAACCCATGAAGCTGCCCTCGTTCCGGGCGATCGGTCCGGCCAAGGTCGTGGCGGTGCTCGCCGTCGTCGCGGGCGGCGTGCTCGCGTCCGTGCTGCCCTCGGCGGCCGACGTCAGCGCCCAGTCCCCGTCCGCGCCCGCCCTCCAGGTGCTGTCGCCGGCGGACAGACTCGCGCGTGGCGCGGCGGTCGACGTCGACGTCTCGGTCACCTGCCCGACCGGCTGGTCGAACTACGTCAACCTGCGGCTCACCCAGCGCGTCGGCCAGGGCATCGCGAACGGGAGCGGGTACGTGCAGTTCACCTGCACCGGCACCGCCCAGACCCTCACGATCAACGTGCACGCCCAGGCGTCGGCGTTCCGGGCGGGCGTCGCCTTCGCCTCCGCCTCCATGAGCAACACCAGCGGCCAGATCACCGACGACCGCGAGATCCAGATCGTCAACCCGTGACCCGACGGGACGGGACCCACCCGATCGGGTGGGTCCCGTCCCCCGGCACGGCGAGGCCGAACTCGTAGGCCGCGATCACGGCCTGCACCCGGTCCCGCAGGCCGAGCTTGCTCAGCACGTTGCTGACGTGCGTCTTCACCGTGTGCTCGGTGACCACCATGGCCCGCGCGATCTCCGCGTTCGACATCCCGCGGGCGATCAGGGTCAACGTCTCCTGCTCCCGCGCCGTCAACGCGGGCACCCGCACGGGGGTGCGGTCGGCGGACGTGAACCGGGCGATCAGCTTCCGCGTCACCGACGGCGCGAGCAGCGACTCCCCCGCCGCCACGACGCGGACCGCGTGCGCCAGGTCGTCCCGCCGCACGTCCTTGAGCAGGAACCCGCTGGCGCCCGCCCTCAACGCGTCGTACACGTACTCGTCCACGTCGAACGTGGTCAGCATCAGCACCTTGGTCTCCGCGCTGACCTGCCGCGCGGCCTCGATGCCGGAGACGCCCGGCATCCGGATGTCCAGCAGCACCACGTCCGGCCGCAGCTCCCGCACCGCCGCCACGGCCGCCGCGCCGTCGCCGACCTCCGCCACCACCTCGATGTCCGGCTGGGCGTCGAGGATCATGGCGAACCCGGCGCGCACCAGCTCCTGGTCGTCGGCGACCACCACCCGGATGCTCATGCCGGCAACCTGACCAGCACCTGGAACCCGGGCCGGTCGGGACGCGGGCCGGCGCTCGCCGTGCCACCGCAGGCGGCGGCGCGCTCGTGGACGCCGATCAGGCCGTGCCCGCCGCCGCGGGGCGTGCCGCCGCGGCCGTCGTCGGTGATGCTGATCATGAGCGAATCGTCCCGCCAGTCGAGTCGGACGTCGGCCCGGGCCGCGCCCGCGTGCTTGACGACGTTGGTCAGCGCTTCCTGGGTGATGCGGTAGGCGGCGACGGCCACGTCCGGTCGCAGCGCCAGCGGTTCGCCGGTGGCGGTGAAGCCGACGTCCAGCCCCGCGTGCCGCACCTGGTCGGCCAACGCGGGCAGGTCGGCGATCGTCGGCTGCGGCGCGTGCGGCTCTTCGTCGCCCTTCAGCACCGCGAGGATGCCCCTGAGCTGGGCCATCGCGTCACGGCCCGCCGCCGCGATGGCGTCGAACGCGGCTTCGGCGCGCGCCGGGTCGGCCTTGAGCACCACCGGCCCGGCCTCGGCCTGCACCACCATGACGCTCACCGCGTGGGACAGGATGTCGTGCATGTCGCGGGCGATCCGGGCGCGCTCGCGTTCGGCGGCCCGTTCGGCCTCGACCAGGCGCTCCCGCTCGAGGCGGGCCGCGCGTTCCTCGGAGGCGGCGGTGGCCCGGCCCAGGCCGTAGGCGGCGGCGAACAGCACGACCGTCCGCAACGCCGTCTCCGACGACCCGACCAGCGCCACCGTGCCGCCGACCGCCACCACCAGCGACGCCACCCGCGCCCACCGCCCGGAGTGCGCGGCGACGGCGTGCATCGCCACGATCGCGCCGTACCAGACGGGCTGGGCGGGCACGTCGCCGCCGAAGTCGTAGAGGCCGGTCGCGACCAGGCACGCCGCCAGGGCCGCCACCGGTGCCTCGCGACGCCACAGCAGCGGCGCGGCCGAGGCGATCACGACCGCGTAACCCCACCAGTGGTAGGAGTCGTCACGCGCCAGGAACGGCCACAGCTGCGCCACCGCGACCAGCGCCGGGAGGCCGAACCGGAGGAGCACGTGAACCATCCTCACACGAGGGCGGGCGCGGTCTGGCGGGCCGGGCGGACTTCCCGCGCCCGACGCGCCAGCGGCAGGAACGAGACGACCATCAGCACCGCGCCGAGCGGGATGAGGTCCTTGTCGACGAACGGCATCGCGAGGTCGGCGAGCACCAGCAGCGGCGTCCACGCCTTCACGTGCCGGTGCAGGGCGAGCTGCACGACCAGGACCAGTTGCCCCACGTAGAACAGGTACGGGCCGAGGTCGTAGATCAGGGCGGAGACGCCGGGCGTGGTGCGGACCTCTCGGGTGATCGCGGCCATCCCCGCGTGGTCGTCGGCCAGGAACCCGGCCACCACGTCCACCGAGAACTGACCGAACAGCGCCAACGCGCCCAGCGCCGCGACCACGGCGGTGACCCGGGCGCTCGGCCCGATGATCCGGCGCAACTGCCGGAAGATCCCGATGAACAGGGCCAGCGCGGCCAGGAACGCCAGGTGGCCGATCGTCCACGCCGGACCGGGCCCCCGCTCCCCGTCGAACCCGTCGATGATGCGGACGACGCCGTAGGCCAGGACGAGCAGCGGTGCGGCGAGGAACTCGGGGCGCTTGATCGTTGTCATGCGGGCAATCCTGCGGATCGCGCCGCCGGAACTGATCGCTCGCACGGGCGGTCTTCCTCCTCACTCTCAAGAGGGAGACGCGAGGTGCACGCGGGTCGAGGACTCCAGCGCGGTGACGCACGCGGCGATCACGGGGTGGTCGGCAGCGCCGCGTCGGTAGGCGATGCGGGTGCGGCGGTGCACGTCGAGCGGGACCAGTCGGACGTCGGCAGGCGGGTGGGTCGCACCGAGTTCCGGCACGAGCGCGACGCCCTGACCTGCGGCGACGAGGGCGAGCACGGCGGTGAAGTCATCCGCGTGGTGACGCACGCGCGCCGTGAAGCCGGCCGCCTGGCAGACCCGCACCGCCACGGTGTGGCAGAGCGTGCCGGGGGTGCCGACGATCCAGGCCGCGTCACGCGTGCTCGCGATCGTCCCCTCCGGCCCTTCGGCGGGCACGGCCAGGAACACCCTCTCGTCCAGCAGCGGCACCGAGTCGACGCCGGGGTCGGGTTCGACCGGGGCGATGTCGTAGTCGTGCCAGAGCGCCACGTCGAGGCGGCCGTCGCGCAGCGCGTCCGGCATGTCGACCGGGTCCAGCTCGGTGACCATGAGGTCGAGGGCCGGGTGGTCGCGGCCCAGCGCGACCAGCGCGGCCGGCAGCAGGGTGGGGACGGCGCTGGGGAACGCGCCGATCCGCACGGTGCCGGACAGGCCGGTGCGGGCGGCGGCGAGCGTGGCGGAGGCGGCTTCGAGGGCGGCCAGGATCGTCTCGGTGTGGTGGACGAGCGCGGTGGCGGCGGGCGTGAGGGTGACGCTGCGGCCGGTGTGCTCCAGCAGCGGGACGCCCGCTTCCCGTTGCAGGGCGGCGAGCTGCTGGGACACCGCCGACGGCGTGTAGGCGTGGGCCTGGGCGACGGCCGCGATCGTGCCCAGGTGGGCGAGGTCGCGCAGGAGCCGGAGGCGGCGGACGTCGAGCATCAGGTCAGCTTACGGTTGGGTTGAGGAACGCGAACTGGTGCTTCACGGTTCGGGCGGGCACGGTGGTGGCCATGACGCTCACCGGCTTGTACGTCCCGTTGATCACGCCGTTCGACCGGTCCGGGGCCGTGGCCCTCGACGCGCTGGAGGCCCTCGCCCAGCAGGCGTTGGACGATGGCGCACGCGGCCTGGTGGCGTTGGGCACGACCGGTGAGCCGTCCTCGCTCAGCGCGGACGAGCAGCAGGCCGTGCTGGAGGTCGTGCGCCGGGTCTGCCGTGAGCGTCTCGCGCCACTGGTCGTCGGTGCGAACACTCCCGCAAGCTTGCAGGTGTTGGGCGGTCATGCGGAGGTGACGGCAGCACTGACCGTGGTACCGCCGTTCGTGCGCCCGGGCCAGGACGGTGCGGTGGCCCACCTGACCCGGCTGGCGGCGGAGAGCCCGGTGCCGTTGATCGTCTACGACATCCCCTACCGCACGGGCCAGTACCTGTCGGCGGCGGCGTTGCGGCGGCTGGCGGACGTGCCGGGGATCGTCGGCCTGAAGTACGCGGCGGGCGGCATCAACGCCGACACGGTCGACCTGTTCGCCGACCTGCCGGACCTGGCGATCCTCGGCGGGGACGACGCGTTCATCTCACCGCTGCTGGCGCTGGGCGCGCACGGCGGCATCCTGGCTTCGGCGCACGTCGCCACCAGCGAGTTCGTCCGGTTGATCGACGCCTGGCACGCCGGTGACGTGACGGCGGGCCGAACTCTCGGCGGCAGGCTGGCCACCCTGTCCGCCGCGCTGTTCGCCGAGCCGAACCCGACCGTGATCAAGGCCGTGCTGCACGCGCAGGGCCGCATCCCGACCCCGGACGTCCGCCTCCCGCTCCTGCCCGCCCACCCGGACAGCACGTCGGCAGCCCTCAGCGCTGCCGAACGCCTGCTCGCCACACAGCGTGCGTGAGCGGGACGCCCGGCCGGTACGCCAGGTGAGTGGTGGAGGGCGCGTCGAGCACGTGGACGTCGGCCCGCGCGCCCGGTGACAGGTGGCCGACGTCGGTGCGCCTGAGGGCCCTCGCGCCGTTCAGGGTGGCGGCGGTGACGGCCTCCTCGATGGTCAGGCGCATCTGGAGGACCGCTGTCGTGATGCCGTACGCCATCGAGGTGGTGTAGGAGCTGCCGGGGTTGCAGTTGCTGGCCAGGGCGACCGTCGCGCCCGCGTCGAGGAGTCGTCGGGCCGGTGGCAGCGATTGGCGGGTCGACAGGTCGCACGCCGGGAGCAGGGTGGCGACGGTCTCCGAGTCCGCCAACGCGTCGACGTCGGCCGCGGACAGGTACGTGCAGTGGTCGACGCTGGCCGCGCCCAGCTCCACCGCCAGCCGGACGCCCGGGCCTTCGCCGAGCTGGTTCCCGTGCACCCGCAGCCCCAGGCCCTTGGCACGGGCGGCCTCCAGCACGGCCCGCGACTGGTCCGCGTCGAACGCGCCCTGCTCGCAGAACACGTCGGCCCACCGGACGTGCGGCGCGACGGCGTCCAGCATCTCGCCGACCACCAACGCCACGTACTCGTCCGCGTCAGCGCCCGGCGGCACCAGGTGTGCACCCAGAAAGGTGACCTCGTCCGCCGCCCGGGCAGCGATCCGCGCCGATCGGACTTCGTCCACGACGTTCAGGCCGTAACCGGTCTTGGTCTCGATCGTGGTCGTCCCCTGCGCCGCGGCCTCACCGACCAGCCGCCGCAGGTTCGCCGCCAGCTCGGCGTCCGACGCCGCCCGAGTCGCCTCCACGGTCACCGCGATACCGCCGGCCGCGTACGCCTGACCTGCCATGCGGGCCTCGAACTCGGCCGTCCGGTCGCCCGCGAAGACCAGGTGGGTGTGGCTGTCGACCCACCCCGGCAGGACGGCTCGCCCCTCGACGTCGACCCGCGTGTCGGCGGCCGGTGCGGAGGACGCCGGGCCGACCCACTCGACGTGGTCGGTGAAGACGAGGGCGGCATCGGTGAGACGACCCAGTTCGGGGTCGTTCGTGGTCAGCTCACCGATACCGGTGACGAGCGTGCTGGTCACGACCGCACGAACCGCTGCCAGGCGGACGCGGGGAAGGCAAGTACGCCCGCATCGGGTGCCTTCGAGTCCCGCACCCCTACCGCCGGGCCAGAGAAGGCCACCTCGACGCAGTTGTCGTTGTTGCCGTCACCGCTGTAACTGCTCTTCCGCCACACCAGACCAACGGGGTCCACAGTGGACACAAGACCGCCTCTCATTCGCGCTCGGCAAGGATCCGCTCGATCATGGCGATCGAATCCTCCGGACCGAGCGCCTGCCCGAGCAGGTGGTCGAACAGCAGTTTAGCCCGACCCACCTGTTCTCGATCCTCGATGTGAAGTGCCCCGACCGCATGGGAGATGTAGAGCAGCGGCGGATCTTCGGGGTCGGCGAAGTCGAGCAGGGTGAACGCCCCGCGCTGACCGACGTGCGCGCCGAGATCGGTCGGCAGGACGCGGAGCACAACGGTGTCCAATTCGGCGACCATCACCAGGTGGTTCAGCTGGTCGCGCATGACCTCCTCCCCTCCTATCCGCTGGCGCAAAGCGACCTCATCGACGAGTGCGGCTAGCCGAAGGGAGTCCTCTTCGGAGGTCAGGCGGTGCTGGCGGATCATGCGGACCTTCACCTGGGTTGCCAACTCAGGCTTGGTGCGCTTGAGCGAGCTCGCCTCCAGAACGGCCCGGGCGTACGGCTCGGTCTGAAGGAGGCCGGGGATGCGGACCAGGGCCAGTTCCGAGACCGCAGAAGCCTCGGTCTCAAGGTCGACGTACCCCATGTCCCGCAGACCGAAGGCCGTCCACCACCCCGGTTTCAACGCCTCCCGCACCAGGTCGATGAGGTCGGGGTCGTACTGGTCGTAGACGTCCATCATCGAGCGGGCGAGGTGGACGTCGAGCCGCGTTTCGCCCGCCTCCAGGCGGTAGAGGCTGTTGCGGTGCTTGTCGAGGGCGGCGGCGGCGTCCTCGATCGTCATACCCGCTGCTTCCCGCATCCGGCGGATGCGGCGGGCCAACTTCCTTCGGCGAAAGGGTGGGCGTGCTGACATGCGGCCATGATGCTGAAAGGGACTGACAACACTGGGATTCCCGTCACTCGATCAGGCGAGCGCCTCGACCAGGAGCCTTGACACGTCACCCAACTGCTCGTGCACCCCATCGCGGGCGATGACCCTCCCCCCTACTACTACGACAGCGACGTCGGAAGCGGTCGCGGCCATGACCAACTGCTCGGGGTCGACGCCGGCGGTGCGGACCGAGTTCACCCGAACGGCTACCAGGTCCGCCGGTGCGCCGACCTCGATCCGACCGGCCTCCGGCCAGCCGATGGAGGCGTGGTTCGTCAGTGCCGCAACGAGGTCCGCCGGTGCGAAACGGCCCCGCTCACCGGTGCGCAGGCGTTCGTCGTGCTCCAACGCCCGCGCCTCCGCCAACAGGTCGATCACGGCGTGCTGGTCGCTGCCCAGCGACAACGGCGAACCCGCGTCGGCCAGCTCCCGCGCCGGGCCGATGCCGTCCGCCAGGTCCGCCTCCGTCGTCGGGCAGAAGCACACGCCGGTGCGCGTCGACCCCAGCAGACCGACATCCTTTGTGGACAGGTGAGTGCCGTGCACGGCCGTGGTTCGCGGCGTGAGGGCTCCCGCCTCGGCCAGCAACTCGGTCGGCGTGAGGCCGTACGCCTGCAGGCACGCTTCGTTCTCGGCCGGTTGCTCCGACAGGTGTACGTGCAGCGGCCGATCGGGGAACGCGCCCGCTACCAGCGACAATGTTTCACGTGGCACAGCGCGGACCGAGTGGATCGCCGCACCGATCTTCGTGTTCTCGTCACCGCGCAGCTCAGCGACCCTGTCCAGCCACCGGTCGCCGGTGCCGTCGGAGAACCGCTCCTGCACCCCGCGCACCGGCTGCCCGATCCCACCCGCGAGATAGCAAGCGTCCAACAGGGTGAGCCTGATCCCGGCGTCGCGGGCGGCCTGCCGCAGGGCCTCCGCCATCTCGTTCCCGCCGTGGTGCAGGTAGTGGAACTCGCCCACCGCCGTCACCCCGGCCACGGCCATCTCCGCGTACACCGCCGTGGCGAGCTTCAGGTACGAGTCGGGCGTCAACCCCTCCGCCACCGCGTACATCCGGTCGCGCCACGTCCAGAACGTGCCGCCGTCGGCGTGCGTGCGCCCGCGCAACGCCCGGTGGAACGCGTGCGAGTGGGCGTTCGCGAAACCGGGGAACACCAAGCCGTGGAGCCGTTCCACGCCGAGCGGAATCGTGTCCACAGTAGACACGGAGGTGATGCGGCCCCGGTCGACGCGCACCAGCACGCGTGACGCGATCCCGTCCGGCAACCACGCCCGCTCGCACCAGAAGCTCTTCATCGGGTCAGGTGCTCCAACGTCGTCGCCAGCGCCACCACGCCCGCCGCGCAGTCGTCCGCCTCGGCGAACTCCTCCGGCGCGTGGCTGATCCCGGTCGGGTTGCGCACGAACAGCATGGCGGTCGGGACGTGCGCCGCCAGGATCCCCGCGTCGTGACCGGCCCCGGTCGGCAGCGCGGGCGTGCCGTCGCCGAGGGCGTCCCGGATGCGGGACATCAGCACCGGGTCGAAGTGCACGGTCCCACCCCAGCTCTCCTCGGTCACGCGCACCTCGCAGCCTTCCGAGACCGCCGCCTCGCGGGCCGCCGCCGTGATCTCCGCGACCACCTCGCGGGTGCGCGGCTCGTCGTCCGCCCGCGCGTCCAACCACACGTCCACCGACGACGCGATCACGTTGGTGCCACCGGGGTTCGGCACGAGCCTGCCGACCGTGGCCCGCGCGCCCGAGGTCGCCGCCCGGCGCGCGGCCAGCACCAGCGCGGCGGCGGGCAGCATCGGGTCGCGCCGGTCCTCGACCAGCGTCGCACCGGCGTGGTTGCCCTCGCCCGTGAACGTGTAGCGCCACCGCCCGTGCGCCAGGATCGAGCTCGCCAGCCCCACCGGCACGTCCAGCCCGCGCCCCTGTTCGACGTGCAGCTCCACGAACGCGCCGATGGACGCCAGCGCCCGGTCGTCCCGCCCCATCCGCAACGGGTCGAACCCGGCCGCGTGGGCGGCCTCGCCGAACGTGACGCCGTCGGCGTCGGTCAGCCGGCACGCCGCCTCCGCCGTGATCGCGCCCGACATCAGGCGCGACCCGAGGCACGCGACGCCGAACCGCCCGCCCTCCTCCTCCACGAACACGACGATCGCCAGCGGCTTCGACGGCGTGAAACCCTTGGAGCGCAACAGGTCGAAGGCCTGCAACGCCGACACGACGCCGAGCGGCCCGTCGAACGCCCCGCCGCCGGGCACCGAGTCGAGGTGGCTGCCGGTGATCACCGCGTCGGGTCCCGGCCTGCCCCACCACGCCCAGATGTTGCCGTTGCGGTCGGGCCGGACGTCCAGCCCGCGCCGCTCGGCCTGCTCCACGAACCACGCCCGCAGCTCCCGCTCGACCCGGTCGAAGCCGTGCCGCGAGTAGCCGCCGCGCCGCGCGTCGCGGCCGACGTCGGCGATGTCCGCGAGATCAGTCATCGGACGCGCTCATCGGGATCGGGACGTTCTTCGCCGCCGCCACGTCGACCGCCCGCTGGTACCCGGCGTCCACGTGCCGGATCACGCCCATGGCCGGGTCGTTGGTCAGCACCCGTTCGATCTTCTGCGCGGCCAGCGGCGTGCCGTCCGCGACCGTCACCTGGCCGGCGTGGATGGACCGGCCGATACCGACGCCGCCGCCGTGGTGCAGCGACACCCAGGTGGCCCCGGAAGCGGTGTTGACCAGGGCGTTCAGCAACGGCCAGTCGGCGATGGCGTCCGAGCCGTCGGCCATGGCCTCGGTCTCCCGGTACGGCGACGCGACCGAGCCGCAGTCGAGGTGGTCGCGCCCGATGACGATCGGTGCGGACAGCTCGCCCGACGCGACCATCTCGTTGAACCTCAGCCCCGCGAGGTGGCGCTCGCCGTACCCGAGCCAGCAGATGCGGGCCGGCAGGCCCTGGAACTCCACGCGCTCACCGGCCATCTTGATCCAGCGGGCGAGCTGCTCGTTCTCCGGGAACAGCTCCAGGATCGCCCGGTCGGTCTTGGCGATGTCGGCCGGGTCGCCGGACAGGGCGGCCCAGCGGAACGGGCCCTTGCCCTCGCAGAACAGCGGCCGGATGTAGGCGGGCACGAACCCGGGGAAGTCGAACGCCCGCTCGCAGCCGCCCGCCTTGGCCTCGCCCCGGATCGAGTTGCCGTAGTCGAACACCTCCGCGCCGCGGTCCAGGAAGCCCACCATGGCCTCGACGTGGTCGGCCATCGACTCGCGGGCCCGGTCGGTGAACTCGTCCGGCTTCGCGGCGGCGAAGTCGGGCCAGTCCTCGACCGCGACGCCCTTCGGGCAGTACGCCAGCGGGTCGTGCGCGGAGGTCTGGTCGGTGACGACGTCCACCGGCACCTCGCGGCGCAGCAGCTCCGGCAGCACCTCGGCGGCGTTGCCGATCAGGCCGACCGACAGCGCCCGGCCCTCGGACTTCGCGGCCAGCACGCGCGCGATCGCGTCGTCGATGTCGTCGGCGATCTCGTCCAGGTAGCGGGTCTCCACGCGTCGGCGGGCGCGCTGCGGGTCGACCTCGACGCAGAGCGCGACGCCCTCGTTCATGGTGACCGCGAGCGGTTGCGCGCCGCCCATGCCACCGAGACCGGCCGTGACGGTGAGCGTGCCGCGCAGGGTGCCGTTGAAGCGCTTGTTGGCGACGGCCGCGAACGTCTCGTAGGTGCCCTGGAGGATGCCCTGGGTGCCGATGTAGATCCACGACCCGGCCGTCATCTGGCCGTACATGGTCAGGCCCTCGGCTTCGAGGCGGCGGAACTCGGGCCAGTTCGCCCAGTCCGGCACCAGGTTCGAGTTGGCGATGAGCACGCGCGGGGCCCACTCGTGCGTGCGCATGACGCCGACCGGGCGGCCGGACTGCACGAGCAGCGTCTCGTCGTCGGCCAACCGCGCCAGCTCGCGGCTGATGGCGTGGAAGCTCGGCCAGTCGCGGGCCGCCTTGCCGGTGCCGCCGTAGACCACCAGGTCCTCGGGGCGCTCGGCCACGTCGGGGTCGAGGTTGTTGTGGAACATCCGCAGCGCGGCCTCGGTCGGCCAGCTGCGCGCGGTCAGTTCGGTTCCTCGGGCGGCGCGCACCATCACAGTGCTCCCTTCCGGATCAGGTCTTCGGCGGCGGCGATCTCGGGCGCGAGGTGGCGGTCCGGGCCGGGACCGGGCACGTGCTCGCGCAGCTTCGCCACGGCCGCCGCGGTCGCAGGGGCGGGGTTGAGGGGTTTGCGCAGGTCCAGGGCCCGCGCGGCGGTCAGGAACTCGATCGCGAGGACCCTCCGCAGGCCGTCCACGGCCTGGCGCAGCTTGCGCGCGGCGGACCAGCCCATGGAGACGTGGTCCTCCTGCATCGCGCTGCTCGGGATCGAGTCGACCGACGCGGGCACGGCCAGCCGCTTGAGCTCGCTGACGATCGCGGCCTGCGTGTACTGGGCGATCATGTGGCCGGAGTCGACGCCCGGGTCGTGGGCCAGGAACGGCGGCAGGCCGTGCGACCGGTTCACGTCCAGCATCCGGTCGGTGCGGCGCTCGGCGATGCTCGCCACGTCCGCGGTCGGGATGGCGAGGAAGTCCAGCACGTAGGCGATCGGCGCGCCGTGGAAGTTGCCGTTGGACTCGACCCGGCCGTCGGCCAGCACCACCGGGTTGTCGATGGACGAGGCCAGCTCGCGGTCGGCGACCGTCGCGGCGTAGGCGACGGTGTCCCGGGCCGCGCCGTGCACCTGCGGCGAGCAGCGCAGCGAGTAGGCGTCCTGGACGCGGGTGCAGTCCGGGCCGCGGTGGCTGTCCATGATCTCGGAGCCGCGCAGGACCTCCGCCATGCGCCGCGCGGAACGCCCCTGGCCGGGGTGCGGGCGCAGGGCTTGGAGGTCGGCGGCGAACACCCGGTCGGTGCCGAGGAGGGCTTCCACGCTCATCGCCGCGGTGAGGTCGGCGACGTCGAGCAGGTAGCCCAGGTCCTCGATCGCCAGCACCAGCATGCCGAGCATGCCGTCGGTGCCGTTGATCAGCGCCAAGCCCTCCTTCTCGGCCAGCCGCACGGGCTCGATGCCGGCCTCGGCGAGGGCTTCCGCCGCGGGGAGCAGGGTGCCGTCGGCGTCGCGCACGTCGCCTTCGCCGGTGAGGGCGAGGGCGGCGGCGGACAGCGGCGCGAGGTCGCCGGAGCAGCCCAGCGAGCCGAACTCGTGCACGACCGGGGTGATGCCGGCGTTGAGCATCGCGGCCATCGCCTCGGCCGTCTCCAGCCGGACGCCGGTGTGGCCGCCGGCCAGCGTCTTGAGGCGGAGCAGCACGAGGGCGCGCACGACCTCGCGCTCGACCTCGGGACCGGAGCCCGCCGCGTGCGAGCGGACCAGGGACTGCTGGAGGGCGGCACGGCGGTCCGGCGGGATGTGCCGGACGGCCAGCGCGCCGAAGCCGGTGGACACGCCGTAGGTCGGCTGCTCGGCCGTGGCCAGGCGTTCGATGTGCGCCCGGGCGGTGGTGACCGCCTCGCGGGCCGCCTCCGTGATCTCCACGCGCGCGTCACCTCGGGCCACGGCGTGCACGTCGTCGCGGGTCAGGGGCTTCGGACCCAGCTGCACGGGTTGCTGCATGTGCCCATCTCAACCCGGCGGCGGCGTCCGCACGACCCGACATCCGCCGATCGTGTCTGGTATGCCAGACGGTGCGAACCGGCCGAAATCGCCCCTCGCCCGTTCGGCGGGTGACGCGGAGGTGGGCGCTCCCCCCTCGAGAGCGCCCACCCGCGTCAGCCGTTCGCCCAGGCCACGTCCGGGTCCGGGTCGATCACCAGCGCCTCGGCCGCGGCGATCAGCGCCTCCGCCGTGGCCGTGGCCGGGCCGTTGCCCGCGACCAGCAGGTACTGCCGCGGCCCGAGGGTCAGGCGCAGGTAGCCGTTCCGCTCGCCGATGTACTCACCGGTCACGCCGCGCGCGGTGGCCGGGACCGGCGTCACGGTGGGACCGCCCTTGAGGTCGACCGGCAACGACGTGGTGAGGGTCGCCGAGTAGCCGGCACCGCCGATCTGGCCGGTCACGGACACGCCCCAGTTGCCCGTGCCGTCCGCGCTGGCCTCGAACGCGGCCGAACCGCCGAGGGACAACGGCGGTCGGACGGGCGCCGTGTCCGGCCGCAGCGACTCGGCCACCCGCAGTGCCGTCGCGCGCACGTCCGGCGCGTTGAGGAGGGTCAGCTCGACGTACGTGCCCGGCTCCGGGTTGAGGACCACCCGCGCGTCCGGCAGGGTCGTGTCCTCGGCCGGATCCGTGATCGACGCGGGCCTGCCGCCGATCATCACCCGCGCCTCGCCCGTGGCGTTCGCGATCTCCTCCCGCAGCACCTGCACGGCGTTGCCGTCGTAGGGGATGCGCAGGTCCAGCATCGGCGTCCCGGACTGCCCCGAGTCGACACGTGCCCGCCAACCCCGCTCGGTGTGCTGCGCCGGGTCGAACCACCGCGTCCGCTCCACCATGCCGTCGGGCACCCACGTCGGGCTGTACCCGAGCGTCCGCGTCGCGGTCGGCGCGGTGGTCGTCGTGGTGGTCGGGAGCGTGCTGCCCCCGCCCGCCGGCGGCGCTTCGGCGGCAGGCCTGCCGACCGTCGTGGCGACCACCGCCACGGCCACGACCGCGGTGCCCGCCGCGACGGCCAGCAACAGCGGCTTGCGGCTCCGGCGGGGACGGCGCAGCGCGGCCAGGACGTGGCCCGGCGGCGGTGCCTGCTCGGCCCGCACCCGCAGCGCGTCCCGGACCAGGTCCTCGGTGTCCATCACAGTGCCTCCTTCACGCGTTCGTTCGCGCGCAGCGTCGCCAGCGCGCGGGAGATGTGGCTGCGGACCGTGCCCTTCGAGCAGTTCAGGGTCTCGGCGATCTCGGCGTCGTCGTAGCCCTCGTAGTAGCGGAGGACGACAGCGGCCTTCTGCTTGCGCGGCAGCTTGTCGATGCGCTGGAGCATCGCCTCGCGCTCGTCGTAGTGGGCCGACGGGTCCGGGGCCGGCGGGTCGACGGCGTGCAGCGGCGTGTGTGCCTTGCGGCGGCGGCGCCAGCTCAGGAACTCGTTGGTGACCATCCTCTTCAGGTAGGCGCCGGGTGCGTCGACCCGCGAGATGCGCGCCCAGCGCTGTTGGGCGCGCAGCAGGCATTCCTGGACGACGTCCTGGGCGAGGTGCGGGTCACCGGTCAGCACGGTGGCGTAGCGCAGCAGCGGGGTGACCTGCCCGGTGGCGAAGTCCTCGAAGCTGTCCGTCATACCCCTCCAATGCGCCCTCACGCGGTTTTGTTGAGAATGGGTTCCGTGGGAGGCAGCAGCGACGTGCCGGCGTTGCGCCGCGGGCTCGCCGTGCTGCGCCTGCTGGCCGGCCGGCCCGGTCCGCTGTCGGCGGCGGCGGTGGCGCGGGAACTCGGCCTGCCCCGGTCCACGACCTACCACCTGCTGGCGGAGCTGACCGCCGCCGGCTTCGCCACCCACTTCCCCGAGGAGCGGCGCTACGGCCTCGGCGTGGCGGCGTTCGAACTCGGGTCCGCTTATCTGCGGCACGACCCGTTGGAGCGGTTGGCGCGGCCCGTCCTGCGGCGGTTGGTGGACACCGTCGGGCGAACCGCGCACCTGGGCGTGCTGCACGGCTCGGAGGCCCTGTACCTGGTGCGGGAACAGCCTCGTCAGCCGACCACGATCGTGTCAGACGTCGGCGTGCGCCTGCCCGCCCACCTGACCGCTTCGGGTCGGGCCATGCTGGCCCGGTTGCCCCCGGCGCAGGTCAGGGCCCTGTTCCCCGGTCCTTTCGTGGACCGGACAGGTCGGGGGCCTCGCAACCTGCCCGCGTTGCGGCGGTTGTTGGGTGTCGAGCGGCGGCGTGGGTGGGCGGTGGAGGACGGTTACGTGACGGCCGGCTTCGCCTCCGTCGCCGCTCCCGTCTTCGACCACGGCGAGCGCCCGATCGCCGCGGTCACGGTGACGTTCCGGCACGTGTGCGAGCAGGAGTGCGGCGAGACGTGGCCCGACCTGGCGGCGGAGGCCCGGCGCGCGGCCGACGAGCTGACCACCCGCATCGGCGGGCGGGCCTGAGCCAAGGGCCGACCCGCGGCGCGGCGGTTACGATGGCCCGTCCCGCGTCACGTCGGGATGCGATCCGGACTCGACTTCAGGGGCCCTGATGGAGATCATGTTCCGCTCGGCGCTCGGGCTCGACGTGAAGGCCTCCGACGACGGCGGCAGCGAGCTGTTCGACGTCTTCTACGAGGGCTACGACCAGGCGTTCACGCTGCCCGACGAGAAGGAGGAGCGGGCCGGGTTCGTGGAGTGCCTGGCGCTCAACGGCGGCGAGGGCTTCGAGCGGATCAGCGCGCGGCTCGGCGCGTTCCGGGAACTGGTGGTGGTCGCCGAGCTGCGCGGCGAGGTCGTCGGCGGCGCGAACCTGCTCGTCACCCCGCTGCGGGAGCACCACGTCGTCACGGTCAACCTGAACTACGCCTACGTGCTGCCGGGCCACCGCGGCAAGGGCCTGCTGCGCCGCCTCGTCGCGGCGTGCGCGGAGCTGGCGGCGTGGCTGTTCCCCGGCGTGGGCCCGGTGGTGACGTTCCTGGAGCTGAACGACCCGTTGCTGCTGACCGCGCAGCAGTACGACCTGGACTCGGCGACGTCGGGCGTCGACCAGTTCGACCGGGTCGTCATCTGGGCGCGCATCGGCGTGCGCATCCTGGACTTCCCCTACGTGCAGCCGCCGCTGTCGCCGGCGCAGCAGGCGGACGGCACCCTCATGCTCGGCGTGCTCGCCGACCCCGGCTTCGAGCTGTCGGGCGAGCTGCTCGCCGACCACCTGGAGCGCTTCTTCGCCATCTCGGTGCTGAAGAACGGCGACCTGGCCTCCAACCGCCTCGCCGCCGACCAGGTCCGCGAGTGCCGCGGCCGGCACGTCGTCGCCCTCCTCGACCCGCTGCCGGAACTGGACGCGCTGCGCCACGAGGTGGGCGCCGCCGGACCCGGCCTGCGCGAACGCCTCGGCGACGCCGCCCGCCACCCGGCGTGACTCGACCGTTACGGCACGCCCGCCGATAATGTGAAACAAGCGTGCTCCCCCACGCGATCTCCAGCGACACAGCCGAAAACAGGGCCGGCGCGCGCCAGGGGGAGCACTTGACCGAGTTATCCGCACCACTGCGGCAAGACCTCGACAAAGCCGCCTTCTACGCGGACTTCGCCGAGGACCGGCAACGCGAGGGCCGCCTGCACCTCACGGTGTCCCTGCTGATCCAGCACGAGGACCTGCGCCGCGCGTTGTCGCGCCAGGCGCCGGGGCTGAGGTGGGACAAGAAGCTGGTCGACACGCTGCGGACGCACGAGGAGAGCCGTGCCCTGTCCCGCGCCATCGAACCGCTGTTCAACGACATCGCCGACCGCAAGCGCGGGCTCTTCGTCGAGGACTTCCTGATCGACACCGACAGCATCGACCCCAGCCAGGGCTACGGCCCGAACGTCTGCGACATCGTCGACGTCGAGATGCCCGAGCGGATCTCGTGGTCCACCGAAGGACGCGACCTGCGCCTGGAGCTCGACCAGCGGGTGCGGTTCGAGTCGGTGTTCTGCCGGGCGTTCTGGGTGGCCCACTCGAACCTGTCGCTGTCCTACCACCTGTCGTTCGAGATCCCCTACCAGCACACCGCGCCGCACTACTTCGCCCTCAGCCTGCTCCAGAAGGCCTTCTTCCCCAGCGAGGGGGCGGAGGTGAAGTACGAGGAGGGCACGTTCGCGCCGACGGCCAGTTCCCGCATCACCCGCACGTACCGGGACGCGCCGCTGCCCGAGTACGTCAAGCACCGCTTCGAGATCGACGTCGTCGGCCTGTTCGGGACGGTGCTGAACACGGCTCACGCGGATTCCGCACAGGCGCTGGACGGCGCGGCGCTGACCCGGATCCTGCTGGAGCCGGAGGGCCGCGAGCGGCAGACCTCGCTGCGGCGCTGGAACCGCAAGTGCCTGTCGGTCCTCGAAGACCCGTACCTGTTCGGCCTGCTCGACCAGGACGTCAGGTCGTCGCTGCCCGACCTGGACGCGGTCGAGCCCAAGACCGACGACAACGACGTGCTGACCTACGGCGTCGATGCCCTGGACCGGTGCCACCCCGAAGACCTCGCCCACTACTTCATGTCCGGGTTCTTCCAGAACGTCATCGACTTCCTGCGCCAGGACATCTCGGAGGTCAAGGACGGGACGGACCCGATCTACCCCAAGCAGGGCGCCGACTACTTCGTCGTGTTCGCGACGCCCGGGTCGCTCTACGAGGTCGTCGCCCAGTCCCGCAGCCTCAACACCGGCCGCGGCTGGATCGGCACCTGCCCCTACCTCTTCCTCGTGCACCTCATGACGCTGCACAACGAGGACCTGGTCGAGCGCTACGAGCGCGAGGTGCGCGGCCTCATCGAACACCTGGAGGGCGAGCGCCTGCTGGGTGACCCGGGCCCGCTCCGGCGGCCGGGCCGGTCGTCCGGCGTCACCACGTTCCAGCGCTTCCGGACGTTCCGGCTGAGGGTCTTCGAGGAGGTGGAGCGCCACCGCTACTTCAACGTGCTGCGGTACGACACCGAGCGGGCGTTCTACGAGGAGATCGAGCGGGTGCGCGGCATCCAGCAGCGGGTCGACTACTGGGGCAAGGTGGTCTCCGACCTGCAGACCACCGTCGACGACCTCCGCAACGAGCAGCAGCGCCAGTCCGACGACCGGCGGAACAACGCGCTCGGCGCGCTGGCCTTCATCGGCCTGCTCCAGGTGGTCTACCAACTCCTGGACTTCGTCTTCGACGACAACCCCCTGCGCCTGGCGTGGGCGGTCGGCACCGGCGCGCTCGTCGTCCTCCTCGCCTTCACCGCCGTGTCGTCCCGGCGCGGTCGGTGAGGCCCGCCGACGGCCGCGGCCCGGCCCCTTCGCGAGGGACCGGGCCGCGGCTGCGACGACTCGCCGCGTGACGGACTACAGCGAAACGGACTTCAGGAAGTCGGCCGCCACGTTCGCGATCGTGTCCTTGTCCACGTCCACCCGCTTGACCAGCTCGGCCAACTTCTCCGTGGTCAGCGCCGCGGACACCTTGTTCAACGCCTCCTTGCCCTTGGCGTCGACGGCGTCCGACCGCAGCAACGGCACCACGTTCTGGGCCGGGTACATGACCTTCGGGTCCTCGAGCTCCACGAAGTCGTTCGCCTTGATGTCGGCCGAGGTCGTGTAGAGGTTGGCCACCGCGACGGTGCCGGCCTTGAGCGCGTCCACGGTGATCGGGCCACCCGCGTCGGTGGTCTTGATCTCGGTGAACGTCACCCCGTACAGGTCCTTGATCTTGGTCTGCCAGCGCTGCGCCCACTCACCGGCCGCGCCGAGCGCGTACTTGCCGGCACCGAGGTCGGCGATCGACTTCACGCCACCGTCCGCGGTGGCCTTGGTGACCACCAGGACGTCCTTGTCCTCCGCCGCCGACTTCTCCAGCACCTCCAGGCCCGACGGCGTCTTGGACTTCAGCGCCGTGTAGACCTCCTCGGACTCGGTGGTGGCGTTGGCCTTGTCGAAGTAGTTGAGCAGGTTGCCCGAGTACTCCGGCACCACGCCGAGCGACTTGTCCTGCAACGCCTTCACGACGAGCTCGCGCGCGCCGATGCCGGACTTCACCGTCACCTTCGCGCCGGTCGTCTTCAACGCCCCGGCGTAGATCTCGGCCAGGATCTTGTTCTCGGTGAAGTCGGCCGAACCGACCACGACCTCACCCGACGCGGCCTGCTGGCCGCTCCCGCCCAGGTCCTCTTTGGACCCGCACGCGGAGACGACCAGGGCGGCCGCCGCGACGACAACGGCCAACGTGCGCTTCATGCCGTGCTTCCTCCAGATTCGACCGGCGCCGGATCTTCCCGACGCCTCGACTGAGCCTTCTTCGACCGCGTTCGGCCCGACAGCCGCACGCCGGCGGGGACGACCAACCGTCCGACGACCGCCAGCACGGCGTCCAGCACGACCGCCAGCAGCGCGATCAGGATCGCGCCACCGACGAACTGCGGGTAGTCCAGCACGCGGATGCCGTCCAGCAGGGGGCGTCCCAACGTCTCGACGCCCACGAACGCCGCCACCGACGCGGTGGCGACCACCTGCAACATGGCGTTGCGCAGGCCGCCGACCAGCAACGGCATCGCGTTCGGGACCTCGACCTGCCACAGCCGCTGCGCCCCGGTCATGCCCATGCCCCGCGCCGCGTCGACCACACCGCGGTCCACGTCCTGCACGCCCGCGTACGTGCCCGCCAGGATCGGCGGCACGGCCAGCACGACCAGCGCGATGACCACGCTCACCGTGCTGCCGCCCCCGACCAGGTACAGGAACGTCACCAGGCCCAGCGTCGGCAGCGCCCGCAACGCGTTGCTGCCGCCGACCAGCACCAGCCCACCGCGCCCGGTGTGCCCGACGAACAGGCCGAGCGGCACGGCGATCAGCGCGGCGCCCAGCACCGCGCCGACGCAGAACAGCAGGTGGACGCCGATCCGCACCGGGATCGACTTGCCACCGGACCAGTTGACCGGGTCCAGCAGCCACCCGAACGCGTCCGCGAAGATCACGGCGCACCACCCGCCCTCACCCACGGCGTCAACCGGTTGCGCAGCAGCACCAGCACCAGGTCGACCACCAGCGCCAGCACCAGCGTCAGCACGATGCCGACGATGATCGGCGCCAGGTACCGCTGCTGGAACCCGTCGGTGAACAACGTGCCCAGGCCGCCGGTGCCGATCAACGCGCCCACGCTGACCAGGCTGATGTTGCTCACCGAACCGACCCGGACGCCCGCCGCGAGCACCGGCACGGCCAGCGGCAGCTCCACGGTCAGGAACCTGCGCCACGGCCGGAAGCCCATCGCGGTGGCCGAGGCGGTGATGTGCGACGGCACCGCGGCCAGCGCCTCGGCGACCGGCCGGACCAGCAGCGCGGTGGTGTACAGGGTCAACGCGATGATCACGTTGACCGGGTCGAGCACCCTGGTGCCGATCATCGCCGGGATGAGCGCGAACAACGCCAGCGACGGGATCGTGTAGACCACGTTCGACAACGAGATCAGCACCGCGTTGACCGGCCGGAAGCGGTGGCACAGCAACCCGAGCACGATCGCCAGCACGACCGACACGAGCAGCGGCACCAGCGACAGGTACACGTGGTCGAGCAGCTTCTCCAGCAGCGCCGCCCTCGTCCCGGCGTCACCGAGGTACTTCGGGAGGTCACCCACGGCGGCTCTCGATCACGTCGAGCACCTGCCGCGCGGTCACCACGCCGGCCAGCCGCCCGGAGGCGTCCACCGCCACGCCCAACCCGGACGGTGACGACAGCGCGGCGTCCAGCGCGCCCCGGATCGACGCGCCGACCTCGTACAGCGACCCGCCGGGCACGACCGTGCCGTCCGGCGCGACCCAGCCCTGCGGCCTCTTCTCCGCGTCCACCACGAGCCGCCAGTCCGAAGAGGACTGCGCACCGCCATCAGCGGCCACCGTGGCCACCTCGGCCACCTCCACCCCCGAAGCATCCACAAAGGACAGGCTGCGGTAACCGCGGTCCTTGCCGACGAAACCGGCCACGAAGTCGTCCGCCGGCCGGGTCAGCAGCTCGGCGGGCGGCGCGTACTGGGCGAGGAAGCCACCCGTGCGCATCACCGCCACCTTCTCGCCGATCCTGATGGCCTCGTCGATGTCGTGCGTGACGAACACGATGGTCTTGTCCAGCTCGGCCTGCAACCGCAGCAGCTCGTCCTGCAACCCCTCCCGCACCACCGGGTCGACCGCGCTGAACGGCTCGTCCATCAGCAGCACCGGCGGGTCCGCGGCCAGCGCCCGCGCCACCCCGACGCGCTGCTGCTGGCCGCCGGACAGCTGCACCGGGTAGCGGTGGCCCAGCTCGGCGGGCAGGCCGACCAGCTCCAGCAGCTCGGCCGCGCGCTGACGGGCCTTGCGCCGCGTCCAGCCGGTGAGCAACGGCACAGTGGCCACGTTGTCCAGCACGGTCCGGTGCGGGAACAGGCCGGCCTGCTGGATCACGTACCCGATCCCGCGCCGCAGTGTGGGCGGATCCACACCGAGCACGTCCTTGCCGTCCACCAGGATGGTGCCCGAAGTGGGGTCGATCATCCGGTTCACCATGCGCAGGGACGTGGTCTTGCCGCACCCCGACGGTCCGACGAAGACCGTGATCGTGCCCGCCTCGACCACCAGGTCCAGGCCGTTCACCGCGGTGGTCCCGTCGTCGAACCGCTTGGTCACGTCGCGGAACTCGATCACCCGTGGTCCTCCTGCCGATGGGCATCAAGCGTCGAACGACCCTAGCCCGTTAGTCCGACCGTGGCACGCGTTTCAGCATCCGGTCAGTAGGGTGCACCGGTTGTGGCAACCGAACTGGTGCGAGCACTCCTCACCGAACGCGGCCCGCACGCCCGCAAGCTGCGGCGCGTGCTCGACCTGCTGGCGGCCGACTGGCACACGCTGGCCGAATTGGTTCGGCTTCCCGCTGTGCCCAGGCGCACCGTGCAGGAGGTGCTGACCGCGGTCGGCGACGACCTGGAGACCAAGGGCGACCGGTTCCGGCTCGCGCCCGCGAAGGCCGCCGACTACGCGGGGTTCCGCGCGGGTGACGACCTGGTCGACCCGGTGGACGCGCTGGTGTCGCGGCACAGCGCGCACCTGCGGTCGATCCTGGCCGACATCGCGGACGTGCCGCCGCCGCTGGCCGCCCTGGACCACGTCCAGGCGACGGCCGAGACGGCGCTGAAGCGCGCGCTGTGGCTGGACGCCACCTACGACCTGGCCGGCCGCACGCTGCTGTGCCTGGGCGACCACGACCTGACCTCGCTCGCGGTGTGCGCGGTGAACCCGTCCGTCGAGGTGGTCGTGGTCGACGTGGACGACCGGCTGCTGGAGTACGTCTCGAAGCGCGCCGGCGAACGCGGGTGGTCGGTGCGCACCGTCCACGCGGACTTCCGCTTCGGCCTGCCGCCCGCCGTGCTGGAGTCGGCGGACCTGGTGTTCAGCGACCCGCCGTACACGCCGGAGGGCATGGCGCTGTTCGCCGGCCGGGCCGTCGAGTGCCTGGCCGACCTCGGCCGCGGCCGGGTGCTGCTCGCGTACGGGTTCAGCGACCGCACTCCCGCGCTCGGGTTGAAGGCGCAGCAGGAGTTGCAGCGGCTCGGGTTGGTGTTCGAGGCGATCCTGCCCGCGTTCCACCGGTTCGACGGCGCGCAGGCCATCGGCAGCGCGGCCGACCTGTACGTGTGCCGTCCCACGTCCCGCCGTTCGGTGTCACCCGGTTCGGCGAAGACCGCCATCTACACGCACGGCCCGCAGTCGGTGGAGGCCACCGGACCGGGTTCGGCGGCGTTGGCCGCGCTGGTCGAGCTCGCGCCGAGGCCGGAGTCCTCGCCGCCGCCGAAGCCGCGCGCGCCGGGGTGGGCCGACCCGATCGGCAAGGGCGCGGCGTCGTTGGCGGTGGACCTGTCCGGCGACCCCGGGCCGTGGCTGCTGCGGACGTTGCTGGCGTGCTCGCCCGGCCGGATGGCGGCGCTCGTGCCGAACAACCACCCGAACGTGGCATCGGCGGCGGGCCAGCAGGAGCTGAGGTCGTTGGTGGACACCAGGTTCGCGCTGCGCTTCCTGCGGTCCACTCCGGACGGCAAGCACTGCGTGGTGGTGGCCGACCAGGTCTTGGCCGGCACGCTGGACGTCGGCGGGTTGGCCGTGCGGGAGGTGCTGGTGCGGGCGCACGGCAAGCTGGGCAACGTGTGGCGCGAGGCGTTGGTCACGGTCACGCACGGCGCGTTGACCAAGCGGGAGGCGCGGGAGCGGATCGGCGAGCACGAGGACCTGGAGCTGCGGCTGATCGACCTGCCCCGGCACCGGATCGCCGAGCTGCTGCCGCTGATCCGCGCGTCGGCGTCCCGATGAGATTGCGCGAACCAGCAGCTCCGGGCCGCCTCCGCCGGTAACTTCGCGCTCGAACCAGGAGGCGCGCATGACACACCCCAACCCCGGTCCGCCGCAGCACCCGCACCAGCCCTACCCGGCTCAGCCCTACCCGAACCAGCCCTACGCCGGCCAGCCTTACCCGGGCCAGCCCTACGCCGACCAGCCCCACCCGGGCCAGCCCTACGCCGACCAGCCCCACCCGGGCCGGCCGTACGCCGGCCCGCCGTACCCGGCCTACCCGCAACCGCCACTCCCGCCGCGCGCGCCGAGCAAGGCGATGCCCGTGGTCGCCGGGCTGCTGTACCTGCCGGGCGTGCTCCTCGCCCTCGTGGGTGCGATCGGGTTGGCGAGCCGCTCAGGCTTCGCGTTCGAGCTGTGGGGCGCGATCCTCGTGCCGCCGTTGATCCCCGACCCCGGCAGCTTCGCGGTCCTGTTCGTGCTCCCGGTCCTCGCGCTGGTCCTCGCCGTGCTGCTCATGGCCCGCGTGCCGGGCGTGCGATGGGGCCTGGTCGCGATCTCGCTGATCGCCGTCGTGCACTTCGCGCTCGTGGTCGCCAACGTCTCCTCGGTCTTCCCGCTCACGTACGGGATCGTCCCGGTGATCGCCCTGGTGTTGTGGCTGGTCGCGGGCGTGGTCGCGGCTCTGCCGCCGGTGGGCCGCGCGACCCGCGGCGCCACGCCGAAAGCCCCTCCGCACCACCCTCCGGGCGCACACCTGCCACCCGGCCCACCCCCGCTCACCGGCCCGCCCCCGCCCACCCCGGGCCAGTGGGGCTGACCGCCGCGCTCACTCGCCGAGGCGCGTGATCGCTTTCAGCACGGCGCGCGCCCGGCCGAACAACGCCTTCAGCGCGGCCAGGATCAGCACGATGACGCGCACCAGATCCACCAACCGCCGGGCGACCCGGTCCAGCACGACCGCGCCACGCCCGACCGCCCACGCCGCGAACTCCGCCACCGAACTGCCCGCCGTGACGTCCACCGCCGCCAGCGCGACGGTCGCGTTGCCGAGCACCTCCCGGACGAACAGCGCGACCACGTCCCGGAACACGCAGTGGGCCGCGGCGGTGATCGCGCCCACCTCGGCCACGTGCGACGCCACCCCCGAGCACACCCGGCTCATCGCCGCGATCTCCCCGGTCAGCCACCCGCCACCGGCCCGCCGCCGCACGATCCCGTCCAACGTCGTCGCGACCTGCCGCCAGGTGGCGACCGCGTCCTCGAACCGCTCGCCCTGGCCCGCCAGCCAGTCCAGCGGCTCGCGCAGCACGCCGACGTGCCCGACCAACCACCCCAACCCGGCCACCTCGAGCAGGCCCAACGGGTCGACGTCGGCACCCGGCACGCCCAGATCGGCCTCGAGCGTGTCCGACCCCGCCAACGCCGGCGCAGGAGAACCGGTCACGAAGACGCCGACCCCGGCTCGTCGTCGGGCGCACGCAGGCTCCGGGGTAACGGCAGGTCGTCCGCCTCCACCGGGGCAGCCGCGACCGGGGCAGCCGCGACCGGCACGGACCCGGTCAGGAACCCCATCGCCGCCGTCCCGCCGAGCTCCGGCTCGACCGCCGCCACCACCTGCCGCGCCGCCTGCTCCTGCGCGCGCCGCACCGTCTCCAGCACGACCTCACCGAGCCGGGCGGACGAGAACCGGCCGGCCTCCGGCGAGAACTCGATGTGCCGCAACGCGCCGTTCGGCGCGACGGTCGCCGTCACCGCGCCGCCCGGCGACCGCTGCGTGGCCTGCGCGCGCCTGATCCGGTCCCGCACCTCGCGGGACCGCTCGGCCAGGTCACGGGCCCTGGCCTCGAGGTCGGCGATCATCCGTTCCGGGTTCACCGGGCAGCACCTGACGTCGTGGGGTCCATCGGAACGCGAGTATCGCCGATCACCCGGCGCGGGGGATGTGCAACGGGCCAAGTGCCAGCACCGCGCGGAACTCCTTGGGCGGCACGGGACGCGAGAACAGCCAGCCCTGGTAGGTGTCCACCCCGATGCCGCGCAGCACGTGGAACTGGGTCGCGGTCTCCACGCCCTCGGCCACGCACTTGCGGTCCATCGCGCGGGCCATGTCGACCACGGCCTTGGCCACCGCGAAGTCCGACGAGTCGCTGCCCACGCCGGAGACGAACCGCCGGTCCACCTTGATGATCTGCGCCGGGAGGTCCTTGAGCCGCGCCAACGACGAGTAGCCGGTGCCGAAGTCGTCCACGGCGAACCGGATGCCCCGCTCCACCAGCTCGCCCATCGCCTGCCGCACCCGGGACGGCAGGTCGACCAGCGCGGTCTCCACGAGCTCCAGCACCACCCGGTCCCACGGGATGCCCGCCTCGGCGATGGCGTCGGCCACGATGTCCACGAACTCCGGGTCGCCCGGCACGAGGCCGGCCAGGTTCACCGCCACCGACACGGGCTTGCCGCCGGGCTCGGGCCAGGTCGAGGCCTCCTTCAACGCGGTCCGCAGCACCCACCGGTCCAGCTCGCGCAGCAGGTCGCCCTGCTCGGCCACGGGCAGGAAGATGTCGGGCGGCAGCAGGCCGCGGTCCGGGTGCGGCCACCGCACCAGCGCCTCGGCAGTCTGCACCACGCCGTCCACGCCGACCACGGGCTGGAAGTGCAGCGCCAGGCCGTCGTTCTGCAACGCCTCCCGCAGCTGCCCCTCCAGGTGCACCTGGCGGTCGGCCGAGGCGATCAGCGCCGCGCTGGCCAGCGACACCCGGCCCGCACCGGACCGCTTGGCCTCGAACATCGCCGCGTCGGCGAAGCGCAGCAGGTCGTTGCCGGTGGCGCGGGAGCCGTTCGGCACGGCCGCGCCGATCGACGCCGACACCCGCACGAGCTGGCCGTGCACCGGCACCGCCGTGCGCAGCAGCCCGGCGACCTTCGTGGCCAGCGCGTCCACGCCGCCGACCTGGTCCAGGTTCCGGCAGATGATCACGTACTCGTCGCCGGACAGGCGGGCCGCCGTGCAGCCCTCGGGCAGGCCGCCCTCGAGCCGCCGCGCCAACGCCACCAGCAGCTCGTCGCCCGCGTCGTGGCCCAGGGAGTCGTTGACCCGCTTGAAGTTGTCGATGTCGCAGAACAGCACCGCGACCTTGGACCGGTCCGGCGAGTCCAGCAGCTCGCCCAGCATCTCCTTGACCAGCGCCCGGTTCGGCAGGCCGGTCAGCTCGTCGTGCGTGGCCTGGTGCCGCAGCGCCTCGGCCGTGCGGCGGCGCTCGGTGATGTCCTGGAACACGATCAGCCAGAACCGGCGGCCGTCGTCCTGCACGGACAGGGCGATGTGCAGCTCGCAGTACACCTGCACGCCGTCGCGGCGGACCAGGATGCGCTGCGGGATCTTGTGCGTGCGCTCGGCGTCCGGCGCGGACATCTCGTCGATGGACGGCAGCCCGCCGCTCGTGTCGTCCGGGTGGGTGAGAGCGCTCGCGGTCATGCCCCGCAGCTGCTCCAGGTCCATGCCCAGCAGGTCGCACAGCGCGTCGTTGGCGTCGACCAGCCGTTCGCCCTCGTCGAAGAGGCCGATGCCGACCGGCGTGAGCGACACCAGGTCCGCGAAGCGCTGGCTGGACCGTTTCATCCGGGTCTCGGCGGCGCGCTGCTCGGTGATGTCCTGCGCCGTGCCGACCGCGAGCGGCAGGCCGTCCGGGCCTTTGACGACCACGCCGTAGCAGCGGAACACGCGCTGCTTGCCGTCCCGGCGCACGAGCCGGTGCTCGAGCTGGATCGGCACCTCCTCGGTGGCCAGCTGCTGCCACAGGTCGTCCACCCAGCCGCGGTCGTCGGGGTGCACGAGGTCGAGGTAGGTCTGGTACCGGGTGCGCTCCTCGCGCGGCACGCCGAACAGCTCGTGCAGCATGTCCGACCACACCACGTCGCCGGTCTGGAGGTTCCACTCCCAGACGCCGAGCTGCGCGGCCTTCTGGGCGTCGGCCAGCCGGCGGCGGTCGTCACGCAGCTGGCGCTCCAGCGCGCGGGCGTCGGTGACGTCCTGGACGGTGCCGTGCAGCCTGCTGACCCGCTCGCCCTCGAACTCGGCCCGCGCCCGGCACACGAAGACGCGGTTGCCGTCCTCGCTGCGCACCTCGACCTCGACGGTGCTGCCGTCCTGGGCCCGCTGCACCAGGTCCTCCAGCGCGCCCCGGTCGTCGGGGTGCACGGCCAGCAGCCGGTCGCTCGGCTCGACGCCCAGCTCGGCGTACATCTCCAGCAGCACGTCGCTGCACTGCACGTCGCCGGACGCGACGTCGTAGCTCCAACTGCCCATGCGCGCGATCCGCTGCGCCTCCAGCAGCCGGGCCCGCTCGGTCTCCAGGGCGCGGTCGGACCGCCACTGGTCGGTGATGTCGCGGATGTAGCCGGTGATGAACTGGGTCCGGCCGTCGGATCTCACCTTCGCCTCGGCGACGCCGCGGATCCAGCGCAGCTCGCCGGTCGGCAGGATGATCCGGTAGACGATGTCGATCGGGTTGCCGTCGAGCTCCCGGTTGGCCCAGTAGCGGGCGACCATCTCGTAGTCGTCGGGGTGCACCACGTCCAGCACGGCCTGCGCACCGGGCACCACCTCGCCGGGCCGCACGCCCATCATCTCGTAGTGCGACTCCGACCACACGGTGACGCCGGTGTCCGGGTCGTACTCCCACGAGCCGATCTGCGCGACCCGCTGCACGGTGCGCAGCCTGCGCTGCTCGTCGCGGAGGTCCTCGGCGGCCTGCGCCAGGTCGGAGACGTCGACCAGCAGCACGGCGTGCAGGCCGGTGCCGGGCACCTGGGTGCGCACCACGCGGACCGGCACGAGCGCGCCGTCGGCCTGGTGCAGGCGCAGGTCGTCGGGGCTGCCGAGCAACAGCTCGCCCAGGGAGCGGCCGACGAGGTCGTCGGCGGAGCGGGCCTTGGTCAGCGCCACCGCGGCGGGTCCGGCCCGCATGACGACGCCCTTGGGGTCGCACAGCAGCGTCGGCGCCTCGGGCAGGGCGATGCCGTCCAGCGTCACGTCGCCGTTCTGCGGACGCGCTGGGTCGAGCACCACCGGAGCGCGTCCAACCCGCTTGGGCACGGTCCCACCTTCCCGTGTCTACGGCAGGGATGACCGGCCCGACCGCACCCAAAGACGGCGTCCCTCTCCACGGGCAATATTCACCCGAGGAGAGGGACGGTAGCGCTTCGGAGCGTCATCGCCCACCCCTCAACGGGCTAACGAAACAACTCGTTAGCGGATTCGTTGCCTGTTGACAGGTACGGACGGATGCGGCCGGAGCTCTCCCAACTCCGACTTGGGGTCAGGCTACTCCGTCTTCGCGGGCTGCCAAGGCCACGGCGGCGGCCACTTCCGGCCCGACGCGCGGGTCCAGGGCGCTGGGCACGATCCGGTCCACCGCGAGGTCGTCGGCGGCGACCGCGGCGATGGCGTCCGCGGCGGCGAGCTTCATGCCCTCGGTGATCCGCTTCGCGCCCGCGTCCAGCGCGCCGCGGAAGATGCCGGGGAACGCGAGGACGTTGTTGATCTGGTTCGGGAAGTCGCTGCGCCCGGTGGCGACCACGGCGGCGTGCCTGCGCGCCACGTCCGGGTGCACCTCGGGGTCGGGGTTGGACAGGGCGAACACGATCGAGTCGCCCGCCATGCTCGCGATCAGCTCCTCGGGCACCTGCGACGAGGAGACGCCGACGAACACGTCCGCGCCGCGCAGCGCCTCGGCGATGCCGCCGCGCAGGCCACTGGCGTTGGTGACCTCGGCCAGCTCGGCCTTCACCGGGTTCAACCCGTCCCGGCCGACGTGCACGATGCCGCGCGAGTCGACCACGGTGACCTCGCCGACGCCCGCGGCCAGCAGGATCTTCGCGCACGCCACCCCGGCCGCGCCCGCGCCGGAGATGACCACGCGCTGGTTCGCCACGTCCTTGCCCAGCACGGTGTTCGCGCCGCGCAGGGCGGCCAGCAGCACGACCGCCGTGCCGTGCTGGTCGTCGTGCATGACCGGCACGTCCAGGGCCTCGATGAGCCGGGCCTCCAGCTCGAAGCAGCGCGGCGCGGCGACGTCCTCCAGGTTCACCGCGCCGAAGGACGGGCGCAGCCGGACCAGCGTCTCCACGATCTCGTCCACGTCGGTGGTGTCCAGCACCAGCGGGATGGAGTCCAGGCCGCCGAAGGTCTTGAACAGCGCCGCCTTGCCCTCCATGACCGGCAGCGACGCGCTCGGGCCGATGTCGCCCAGGCCGAGCACGGCGGTGCCGTCGCTGACCACGGCGACCAGTCGGTGCGCCCAGGTGTACTTGGCGGCGAGCGCCGGGTCGTCCGCGATGGCCCGGCTGACCCTGGCCACGCCCGGCGTGTACGCGATGGAGAGCGCGCGCGGGTCGGCCAACGACGCGGTCGCGCCCACGGCCAGCTTTCCGCCTTCGTGCGCGCGGAAGATTTCCTCGTCGCTCAATTCGGTGGTCATCGGTTGGTCGTTCAATGCGGTCACAGAAGTCCTCCTGCGGTGCGCGATACCTGCGGCGCACCGGGACCGGCGTTGTCACGCGGGTCGACGGGGCCTTGTCTGGGAGTCGTCCACACGGTCTGTCGGACGGCTCTCGGGGGCGGTGTGCGGGCAAGCATGGCAGTGTCGCCGGCCGCTGTCTGCGGCGGGGATCACAGTTTTTCCGCAGGTCAGAGGTAGTGCCACAGAACGTACGTCCGGTTTTCTGGACCGACCGGTCAGTTTCCGCAGGCAGGATCGGTCAAGAACCGCGCGCTCTAGGGTGGACGCCATGCAGGTACGTGAGTTGAAAATCTCCGGCGCTTTCGAGTTCACCCCTTCGGTGTTCCCCGACGACCGCGGTTTGTTCGTCGCGCCATACCAGGAAGCGGTGTTCACCGAAGCCGTCGGGCACCCGTTGAGGGTCGCCCAGACCAACCACAGCGAGTCCAAGCGCGGGGTGGTGCGCGGCATCCACTACGCCGACACGCCGCCGGGGCAGGCCAAGTACGTGCACTGCCCGCGCGGGCGGCTGCTGGACGTGGTGGTCGACCTGCGCGTCGGCTCGCCCACGTTCGGCGAGTGGGACGCGGTGGAGCTGACGGCGGGCGCGTTCAACTCGGTGTACCTGCCCGAGGGGCTCGGGCACGCGCTGATGGCGCTGGAGGACGGCACGGTCGCGTCGTACCTGTGCTCGGAGGGCTTCAACCCGACCGCCGAGCACGGCGTGCACCCGTTGTCGATGGACCTGCCGTGGCCGTCCGACGTGACGCCGCTGCTGTCGCCGAAGGACGCCGCCGCGCCGTCGTTCGACCAGGCGCGCGACGCCGGGCTGCTGCCGTCCTACGACGAGTGCGTGGCCTGGTACGGCAAGCTGCGGGGCTAGGCGACCGGCGGTTCAGCCCTCCGGGGCGGGCCGCCGGCGCAACAGCCGCGGCCTCGGCCAGAGCCGGACCCGGACGACCCCGACCACCTCGGCCGGGCCGAGCGTCCGCGAGTCGGTGGAGGCGAACGGGTTGTCGCCCTCGACGTGCCACCCGGTCCCGTCGGGCCGCACCGCCCGCTTCACCGAGAGCTGCCCGGGCCGCGCCGCCCACCTGACCAGCACAAGATCGCCCGCGGACGGCGGCTTCCCGTACCCGACGCACACCACGTCGCCCGTCCGCAGGGTCGGCGCCATCGAGGGCCCGACCACCCGAACCAGCGGCAACGGGTTCGCTTCCGGCCGTGCCAACGATCACCTCCACCTGCTCGCGCCGAGGCCCCGGAGTAGGGTTCGTCCCGTCGGAGCATCCACTGTCAGGGAGGAAAGATGCGACTTCTGTCGCGCATCCGTTCACTCCGCCGCCCGCTCCTGGAGGCCACCGCGCACTGCGACCTCCCGTGCGGTGTTTACGACCCGGCCCAGGCCCGGATCGAGGCCGAGTCGGTCAAGGCGATTCAGGAGAAGTACCAGGCGAACGAGGACCCCGAGTTCCGCGCCCGCGCCATCCTGATCAAGGAGCAGCGCAGCGAGCTCGTCAAGCACCACCTGTGGGTGCTGTGGACCGACTACTTCAAGCCGCCGCACTTCGAGAAGTACCCGGAGCTGCACGACTTGTTCAACCGGGCCACCAAGGCCGCCGGCGCGTCCGGCGCGAAGGGCTCCATGGACCCCGCCAAGGGCCAGGAGCTGCTCGACCTGATCGCCCAGATCGACAAGATCTTCTGGGAGACGAAGGCCGCGGCCTGATCACCTGCTCCACCACGGCGCTGACCAGCGGATCCCCTCCGCCTGGTCAGCGCCGTTCTTCGTCCCCCGTCGACGCCCACCGCCCTGTCCCGATCCGAGCCGCCGGGTGGTCGACGACACGGACTCCGCCGGCCGTGATGTGACGTCGAACCGCCATCGGTGCCCCGCACCCCGAACGACGTCGCCCGTCCGTAAGCTGCGAACCGTGACCTCACACGTCTACCTGCTCCGGCACGGTCAAACCGAGTGGTCCGAGAGCGGGCGGCACACCGGACTCACGGACGTGCCCCTGACCGGGACCGGCGTGCAGCAGGCGAGGCGGGCCGGGGCCGTGCTGGCCCGGTTGCGCGCCACCGACCTGCCGCCCGCGCTGGTGCTGACGAGCCCCCGGGAGCGGGCGTGGCGGACGGCCGAGTTGGCCGGGCTGCACGAGGTCGAGCGCACCGAGGAGCTCGCGGAGTGGAACTACGGCGACTACGAGGGCCTCACCACGCCGCAGATCCGGGAGACCGACCCCGGCTGGACGGTCTGGACCCACGCCGTCCCCAACGGGGAGACGCACGACGAGGTGCACGCGCGCGCGGCCAAGGTGCTGGACCGGGTGCGGCAGGCGTTGCCGAGCGGTGACGTGGTGCTGGTCGGGCACGGGCACTTCAGCCGCGTGCTCATCGCGACCTGGCTGAACCTGCCGCCCACCGAGGGTGTCCACTTCGGACTGGACCCGGCCGGCACGACCGTGCTCGGCGACGAGCGCGGCGACCCGCAGGTGCGTCGGCTGAACGTCCCGGCGTGGGAGGTCGACGTTGACTGAGATCGCGTTGACCGAGATCGCGGACGACCCCCGCGTCCGCCGCATCCGCGAGGACGACGTCCCGGCGGTCGTGGGCCTGGTCGAGGAGCTGGCCGAGTACGAACGCCTCCGCGACGAGTGCCACCTGACCGCCGAGCAGCTGCACGACGCGCTGTTCCGCCCCGCGCCCGCGCTGTTCGGCCACGTGGCCGAAGTGGACGGTCGGGTCGTCGGCATGGCCTTGTGGTTCCTCAACTTCTCCACCTGGCGCGGCGTGCACGGCATCTACCTCGAAGACCTCTACGTCCAGCCCGGCCGGCGCAAGAGCGGTCTCGGCCGGGCGCTGCTGCGGGCCCTCGCGCAGGAGTGCGTCGCCCGCGGCTACGCGCGCCTGGAGTGGTCGGTGCTCGACTGGAACGCCCCCGCGATCGGCTTCTACAAGTCGCTCGGCGCGGTCCCGATGGACGAGTGGACCGTCTTCCGCCTCACCGACGACCCGCTCACCGCACTGGCGCAGGACGGCTGACGGCGACCTGCCGGACCAGCCCCACCCACCAGACGAACGTGAACGCGATCACGGTCGGGTTCTTCACGAACAGCAGCACGGCCAGGTAGCCCTGCCGCGCCGACTCGGGCAGCAGCCCGCCGACCACCTGCTCGGCGCCGACGTCGAACACCAGGAACGCAACCGCCAGCAGCACGCCCTGCCACACCAGGCTCGGCCAGTGCCGCCTCCCGAACGACCGCGCGTTCGCCCACGTCAACCGCTCGCCCCTGGTCGCCCACCGCCAGATCACCACGATCAGCAGCACCCGCGCGGCCATCACGACGACCTCCGAGGCGAATGCCACCGCGCCCGGCACCAGGTCGCCCCAGTTCACCACCACGAGCCGCTGCACGGACGCGACCAGCGACAACCCGACGATCACCGCCCAGTGCCCGCGGTAGAACCGCCCCGCCCACCGCACCACGTCCAGCGCCAGTCGCCATTCCCCCACGCCAACTCCTTCACCACATCGAATATTTTAGTTCAGCGTATCAAAATATTGGACGCGGTAAAGTGATCGCATGGACGGGCGGGACTTCGGACGTCAGCTCAGCACGGCGGTGGTCGCGTTCCACGAGGCCGTCGGCGCGCGGCTGGGCGTGACGGCGGTGGACCAGCGCGCGCTCGCCCTCGTCGCCGGCAAGGGGCCACTCACGGCGGGTGAGCTGGCCAGGGAGATCAACCTGTCCCCCGGCGCGGTCACCGGCGTCGCCGACCGGCTCGAACGCGCGGGCCTGGTCCGCCGCGAACCCGATCCCGGCGACCGCAGGCGGGTGGTGATCAGCGCGGTCCCCGGCGCGTTCGGGCAGGCCTTCGCCGGGCTGAGCGCGGCCATGGACGAGCTCAGCGCGCGCTACAGCCCGGAAGAGCAGCGGGTCATCGGGGACTGGGTCGTCCGCACGATCGCCGTGCTGCAAGAGCAGACGCGGCTGCTCACCGAAGCCGGGAAGACCGCTCCCGGTCGACCGTGAGCCGGCGCGCGACGCGCCTGCGGGATCAGCCGTTCGGCCGCTTCACGCCCACCGCGCCGTAGGTGACCGCCTCCGCGCCGCTCTCCGGCTCGCCCTCGCCCCGCCACTTCGTCGCCAGCACCAACCCGGGGTCGAGCAGGTCGAACCCGTCGAGCATCGCCTCGACCTCGGACTTGGACCGGGCCACGATCGGCGAGTCCGTCTCGGCGGCCACGCCGACCACCTTGCGCACCAGCTCGGGCTGCTCGTCCGCGGTCAGGTGGCTGATCACCAGGTAGCTGCCGTCCGGCACCGCGTCGCGGTAGCGGTGGACCAGCTCGACCGGGCGGTCTTCGTCGGCCAGGTACGGCAGGATCGCCACCATCAGCACGGCGACCGGCCGGGTCAGGTCGAGCAGGGCCCGGACCTCGGGCGCGGCCAGCACCCCGGCCACGTCCCGGATGTCGGCCTCGGCGATGGCCGCGCTCTCGTTGTCGCGCAGCATGGTGCGGCTGTGCGCGACGGTGGCGGGCTCGTTGTCCACGTACACCACGCGGCACGTCGGGTCGGCCCGCTGGGCGACCTCGTGCACGTTGCCCGCGGTGGGGATGCCGGAGCCGAGGTCGAGGAACTGGCGGATGCCCTGCGCCACGCACAGGCGGACGGCCCGGCGCAGGAACGAGCGGGTGTGCTGGACCATCGCGGCGGTGGGGATCTCGCTCATGGACCGGTCGGCGAACTCGCGGTCGACGGCGAAGTTGTGCGCGCCGCCGAGGTAGTAGTCGTACAGCCGGGCCACGTTCGGGCGCTCGACGTCACCGTTGGTCGACACCCACCTCGGGGGGTTCTGCACTGCGCACCTCACCCTGCCTGCACCCGGAGCGGCGTGAACGCCTGCCAGACCGTATCTGGCTACTCCGTTCGTGTCCATCCGCCAAATGTGAACACGCAGGGTGATTGTGACTGGTGGGTGAGCCGAACTCAAACCGTGGTGCCCGGCCGAGGGGGCGGCGCAGGGGGGAGAGATGCCTGCCCCCTCGGCCGGGGAGCTCGGTCACACTCCGGCGTAGGAGCGGATCCAGTCGCGGTAGCGGGTCACGGCGGTGTAGTTCGAGCGCGACGAGCGGTCGCTGGTGGAGGCCACGCCGACCTGGTAGCGGCGGCCGTCGACCGGGCTGGTGGCGAACATCGGGCCGCCCGAGTCGCCACCGGCGGCGATGCCGTCGATCCGGGACACCGAGATCGCGGTGCCGCCTCGGTAGTCACGCCCGTTGACCGAGGTCACGCGGGTGTTGGCGTACTTCAGGTAGCGGGACTGGCAGTTGATCTCCGGCTGGTTCGTGCAGGTGGCGCCCCAGCCGTAGAGCTGCACGGTCTGGCCGACCTGCACGGCGGTGGTGGTGCCCAGCGGCGCGTACGTGCCCGCGACCGAGCGGTCCAGCCGCGCCAGCGCGAGGTCCACCGACGGGTGCTGGATGATCTGGGTGGCGGTGGCCATCGTGCCGCCGCTGGTCTGGTCCAGGCTGCCGATGCGGAACGTGTAGGTGCCCGAGCTCGCCACGCAGTGCTGCGCGGTCAGGACCCAGGTCGGGGCGATGATCGTGGCCGAGCAGTTCTGCTGGCCGTCGCGGAACAGGCGGGCCGCCCACGGGGCGTCGCTCGCCGTGCCACCGCCGATGATGTACGGCTCGACACCGCCGGCGTCCCGGGCCGGTGCGGCCGAGGCGGCCGGCGCGAGCGCGGTCAGGGCGAACGCGGACAGCAGTGCGGTAGTGGCTCCGACCACCGCGGACAGGGCGCGAGTGAATCGCATGGAGTTGTCACCTCAACGAACGCAGGGAGTGGTGAATTCACCACTCACAGCGTCACCTGTTGGAGTGACGCCGACCACCCGCCGTTAGTCGGCGAGCAGCCAGACGATGGTCGGGGGCCGAATGCCCTAAACGTCCGGTTCGCCTGCGTCCGCGTCGTCGTCCACGCCGAGCGCCCACCGGCGCACCGGGTTGGTGAACAGCAGCACGAGCGTCAGCACGGCGTACACGCCGAGCAGGGAGCCCCACAGCTGCCGGTCGGACGGTCCGTACATGTACCAGGCGACGCCCAGCAGGAGGAGCTGCACGACGATCGCGGGCGTGCGCCCCCAGTGCTTGCCGAGCACCAGGCCGCCGCCCGCCGCGAGCACGCCGCCCGACAGCACCGCGAAGTAGGCGGCCTCGCCGAGCACCCCGCCGGTCTCCGCCGCGCTGAACGACCGCACCACCAGCGCGACCGCGAAGGCGAGCCCCGCCAAGCCCTGCAACGCGGTCAGCGCGCCCGCGACCCGGACCGCCGGGGGGACCTTGCTCTGGGTCGACAACCTGGACCCTTTCGGCCGGGCCCCGTCAACTGGGCCTTTCCTCACCGTGCGTACTCGTCACGCATCGTAGGCCACCCGGTTGGCGTGTCCCGTTCGACCGCCCCAGGGGCGATGATCACACCAGTCTCTTCGGCGAGCCGGCGGTCGGGCCGGGGTGCACTTGTCGCGAGGCGCAGCACGACGCGGACGCGTGAGAACGCGACACGGAAAGGAGATGTCGGCCACTTTCGTGCGCGATCACCCCTCCTACCGGGTGACACGTAACCTGTCTGAGGTCACGCGCTGTCCTACTCTGCAGGAGTGCGCGCACTTCTGGTGGTCAACCCGCAGGCAACGGCAACCACGCCTGCCGGTCGGGACGTGCTCGCGCACGCACTGGCCAGCGATGTGAAGCTCGACATCGTCGAGACGGACTACCGCGGTCACGCGGCCGACGCCGCCGCGCAAGCCGTCGTGGACGGGTACGACCTGGTCGTCGCCCACGGTGGCGACGGCACGGTGAACGAGGTGGTCAACGGCGTGCTGCGCGAGGGCGCGCGGCCGGGACTGCCCATGCTCGGCGTGGTGCCCGGCGGGTCGGCGAACGTGTTCGCGGGCGCCCTCGGCCTGCCGCGCGACCCCGTCGAGGCGACCTACCGCCTGTTGCAGGCCATCGAGCACGGCACGAGCCGCAAGGTCAGCGTCGGGCACGTCGCCGCCACCGGCGCGGGCCCCGACCACGACCGCTGGTTCACCTTCAACGCGGGCGTGGGCTGGGACGCCGACGTGGTCGCGGCCGTGGAGCAGCAACGCGCCAAGGGCCGCCAGGCGTCACCGACGCTCTACGCGCGCACCGCGCTGACCAGCTACTTCACCCAGCGCAGACAGCCGCCGACGCTCACCGTGCGCATCCCGGACGAACCGCCGTTCGAGGACGTGCGGTTGGCGTTCATCTCCAACACCGACCCGTGGACCTACCTCGGCGACAAGGCGATCCGGCTCAACCCGAGCACGTCGTTCGACGGCGGCCTCGGCCTGTTCGCGCTCCACGGGATGGGATTGCCGACAGTTCTTCGCTATGTCGCGCATGTCCTGGCCACGGATGGGAACCCGAAAGGCGGAAACCTGCTCCGGCGCGACGACGTCGAGTTCGTCCGGGTGACGAGTCCGGAACCCGTCAACCTGCAGGTCGACGGGGACCTGCTCGGCGCGTGCACCGAGGTGGAGTTCACGGACGTGGCGGGCGCGCTCACGGTGGCTGTGTAACCGTGGTGTGACCGGCTCGGTACCCATCCGCGATGTTGTGACCTGGTGGTGACACCGCTGTGTGAAACCCCAGGTGAACTGAGTCGATCTTTCGGGTGAGTTCACTCACCGGGTTGGGGCTAAACCCTTGACATCCCCGCCGTTCGTGAAAGCATTCACAAGCACCCCAAAACCGACCGCTGACGAGTGGCGCGCCTTCGCGCGCGCCTAGCTGAGGAGTAGTTCCAATGGACTGGCGCCACCGCGCGATCTGCCGCGACGAGGACCCCGAGCTGTTCTTCCCCGTGGGGAACAGCGGTCCTGCGCTCCTGCAGATCGCCGAGGCGAAGACCGTCTGCCGCCGTTGTCCCGTCGTCGCCGACTGCCTCTCGTGGGCGTTGGAGAGCGGCCAGGACGCCGGCGTGTGGGGCGGGATGAGCGAAGACGAGCGTCGCGCCCTCAAGCGCCGCAACGCCCGCACCCGGGCCCGCAGCAACGCCTGAGTGCCGATACCGCGAGCACACGAAAGGCCCGACACCGTGCCAGGTGTCGGGCCTTTCGCTTGTGTTGCACACCCTCCCGCGTGACCCACGTGACTCCGCTGAGGCAGGTCGTCACGTGTGCACGGGAGCAGTCTAACGCCGCGCTCTGAGCGGTACGCGCAGGACCGCCTCTGTACCGCCTCGGGGCCGCCTCCGCAAGCTCAACGAGCCCCTGAGTTCGGACTCCACCAGCGTCCGGACGATCTGCAACCCGAGCCGGTCGGTGCGCTCCAGCGAGAAGCCCTGCGGCAGGCCGCGGCCATCGTCCGAGATCACCACGTCCAGCCACTTGGCCGAGCGCTCGGCGTGCACGACCACCTCACCGCGCTGGCCCGCCGCGTACGCGTGCTCGAACGCGTTCTGCACGAGTTCGGTCAGCACCATCACCAGCGGGGTCGCGAGCTCGGCCGGGACGATGCCGAACGGCCCCTCGCGGCGCACCACGACCTGCGACTCGGTCGCGGCCACGTCCGACATCATCGGGATGACCTTGTCCACCACGTCGTCGAGGTCGACCCGCTCGTCCACCGACATGGACAGCGTCTCGTGCACCAGGGCGATCGACGTGACGCGGCGCACCGACTCGGCCAGCGCCTCGCGCGCCTCCTCGCTGCTGGTCCGCCTGCTCTGCAGGCGCAGCAGCGCGGCCACCGTCTGGAGGTTGTTCTTCACCCGGTGGTGGATCTCGCGGATCGTCGCGTCCTTCGACATCAGGGCGCGGTCGCGGCGGCGGACCTCCGTGACGTCGCGGCACAGCACCAGCGCACCGGCCGCGCTGCCACGCGGTCGCAGCGGCAGGGCGCGGAACAGCACCGCCGCGCCCCGGCGCGACTCGGCCTCGATGCGCATCGACGGCTGGCCGTCCAGGGCGGCCCGGATGCGCTGCGCGACCTCGGTGGCGTCGAACGGGTCGCCGATCAGCGACCGGGTCAGCGGCGCGAGGTGCACGCCGACCAGGTCGGACGCGTGGCCCATGCGGTGGTAGGCGCTCAGCGCGTTGGGGCTGGCGAACACGACCGCGCCCGAGGCGTCCAGCCGGATCAGGCCGTCACCGACGCGGGGGCTGGTGTGCACGTCCGGGGACGGCTCGGTGGTCGGGAACGTGCCGTCCGAGATCATCTGGCACAGGTCGGCGGCGCTGCCCAGGTAGGAGATCTCCAGCGGGCTCGGCACGCGCGGCACGGCCAGGTTCGTGTTGCGGCTGAGCACCCCGATGACCTCGCCGTTGCGCTTGACCGGGATGGCCTCGCGGCGCACCGGCACGCCCAGGTGCCAGCGCGGGTCCTCCTCGCGGCAGATGCGGGCCTCGGTCATCGCGCGGCGCAGCTGGGGGTGCTCCTCGACGTCCACCATGCTGCCGACGACGTCCTCGGGGTGCGCGGTGGGCGCGGTCGTCGGCCGGGCCTGGGCGACGCACAGGAACGTGGTGTCGTCCAGCGGCACCCACATCAGGAAGTCGGCGAAGCTGAGGTCGGACAGCAGCTGCCACTCCGCCACCACCAGTTGCAGGTGGTCGACGGCGTTGCCGGAGAGCTTGGTGTGCTCGGCGAGGAGGTCGGTGAGCGTGGACAGCTACTCCACCACCGCGATGAGGTCGCCCTCCTGCACCACGTCGCCGCGGGACACGGCGATGCGGGTGATCCGACCGGAACCCTCGGGGAGGACGGGGATCTCCATCTTCATGCTCTCGAGCACCACGACGGTGGTCTCGTGGGTGACCTCGTCGCCCTCCCGGACGGCGATCTGGGCCACGTTCGCCACGATCTCGGCCCGGATTTCCTCTGCCATCGCCCTCCTCACGTCGGGTCCATCCAACCACGATTCAGGCCCGGTGCCGTGCCCAGGTGACCGCGTGACACACTGGGGCGAGGTAGTTCGAGCACTAGGAGAACCCCATGTCGAAGCGTGCCCGCAAGCGCCGCGACCGCAAGAAGGGTGGCGCCAACCACGGGAAGCGCCCCAACGCCTGATCCGACGTCACGGCGTGCGAAGGCCCCGGAGCACCAGCTCCGGGGCCTTCGACTCGTTCCGGGCCCTGCTCGACCGCTCAGCTGGTCGACGTCTCGGTCCGCGTCGTCACCGTGGTGGTGACCTCGACCTCCAGCGTCGACTGCTCCGCCGTCTGGTAGAGCCGGGCGCGCAGCCGCCGCCGCAGCTCCTCGGGCGCGTGCTCGCCGCCGCACTTGCGGGCCAGCAGCGCCTTCAGGTGCTCCTCGATGCCGTACTGCTCCAGGCACGGGTGGCACTCCTCCAGGTGGGTCTGGAGCAGTTCCTTGCGCTTCTCGTCGCACTCGTGGTCGAGGAACAGGTAGACCTCGGACAGGACCTCGGAGCAGTCCGTCTCGTGCGGTTCGCCGCAGCTCATCAGCCCGCCACCTCCTGGTGACCGTCACGGATGATGCCGCGCTCGCGCGCGGTGTCCGCCAACTGGTCGCGAAGCTGCCTGCGGCCCCGGTGCAACCGGGACATCACGGTGCCGATGGGGGTGCCCATGATGTCTGCGATCTCCTTGTAGGCGAAGCCCTCCACGTCCGCGAGGTACACCGCGATCCGGAACTCCTCCGGCAGTCGCTGCAAGGCTTCCTTGACGTCTGAATCCGGCAGCCGGTCCATCGCCTCGACCTCGGCCGACCGCAGCCCGGTCGACGTGTGGCTCTCCGCCTGCGCCAGCTGCCAGTCGGTGATCTCGTCCGTCGGCTGCTGGATCGGCTGGCGCTGCTTCTTGCGGTAGCCGTTGATGTAGGTGTTGGTGAGGATGCGGTACAGCCAGGCCTTGAGGTTCGTGCCCTGCGAGAAGGACGCGAAGGCGGCGTAGGCCTTGAGGTAGGTCTCCTGGACCAGGTCCTCGGCGTCGGCCGGGTTGCGGGTCATCCGCAGGGCCGCCGAGTACAACTGGTCGAGCATCGGCATAGCGTCGCGCTCGAACCTGGCGGCGCGCTCGGCCGTTGTCTCGTCAGTCGGCGTGTCCTGCGTTCGCGTGGCTGGCACCGCGCTCCCTTCCCACCGGCTGGTCAGCGCGGTGGATGGAACTGTCTGGGACGCAGTCGAGGATACGCGGCGGTCACCCGGACGGCAGTGAGCCGAGCCACGCGGGGGGCGCGCCTTGACCTGCCGGCCGACCTGCTGGTCCATCACCTCGGTAGCCACGCTCGCACCAACGCGGCGGCCGTGCCGGGCATTCCCTGAGCTATCGTGCGCGATCATGGCCGGACGTGGGACGCCCGCCACCGCGTTGCTGGACAAGCAGAAGGTGGCCTACGCGCTGCACGCCTACGAGCACGACCCCCGGCACGAGTCGTACGGGCTGGAGGCGGCGGAGGCGTTGGGGATCGCACCCGAACGGGTGTTCAAGACGCTGGTCGCGGACGTGGACGGCAGGTTGGCCGTCGGTGTGGTCCCGGTCACCGGCCAGTTGGACCTGAAGGCGCTGGCCGCCGCCGTGGGCGGGAAGAAGGCGAAGATGGCCGACGTCACCGCCGCCGAGCGCGCCACCGGGTACGTGGCCGGCGGCATCTCGCCGCTGGGGCAGAAGAAGCGGCTGCCGGTCGCGCTGGACGCGTCGGCGGAGGCGTTCGAGACGATCTACTGCTCGGCCGGACGCCGCGGGCTCGAGGTCGAGATCGCACCGGCGGACCTGGTCAGGCTGACGCAGGCGGTCGTCGCGCCGATCTCGGCCTGACCACCCCTCGGCCCGCTCAGACCTCCAGCGGGCGCAGGACGCGGTCCAGCCACTCGCCGACGGCACGGCCCACCGCGGCCACGTCGGCCTTGAGGTTGTGGTCGCCGGGCAGCAGCACGACGTCGCGGTGGTGCGCCGCCTCCGGCCGGCCGAACGGGTCGTTCTCGCCCTGCACCACCAGGGTCGAGACCTCGACGGCGTCCAGCTCGGGCAGCCGGGACTTCTCCGGCTTGCCCGGCGGGTGCACCGGGAACGCCAGGCACAGCACCGCCACCGCCTGGCCCTCCGCCGACGTCCGGCAGGCCACCCGCGCGCCGGACGACCGGCCGCCGAACAGCAGCGGCAGGTCGTCGAACCAGCTCGTGCCCAGCTCGTCCGCCACCGCGAGCCACGCCGCGTCGAGCTGCTTGGCGGGCGCGGGTGCACGGCGGCCGGCCACCCGGTACGGCTGCTCCACCAGCGCCACGTGCACGCCCACGTCCACCGCCGCGCGGGCCGCCGCGACCAGGTCGGGTGCGGCGATACCGCCTCCCGCGCCGTGCCCGAGCAGCAGCGCGGCCCGGCTGTCGGACGCGCAGTGCAGCTCGGCCCGCGCGGGGCCGTAGGGGGTGTCCACCACCCGTGAGGTCATGTCAGCTCGAACAAGGTGGGCTCCGGCTTCTCGGACTCCCCCAGCGACACCGCGTCCATCAACGACGGGTCGTTGTTCTTGATGCTGTTGACCTTCATCGACACGGGCCGCAGCTCCAGCGCGTCGACCAGGTCGAGGTCGGGCCGGAGCAGGTCCTTCGGGTCGGTGTTGTCCGGGTCGAGCCACGCCGCCCAGCGGTCCTTCGGCAGCACCAGCGGCATCCGGTGGTGCACCGAGGTCATCTCGCCGATCGCGTCCGTGGTGAGCACGGCGCAGGTGATGACCGGCTTGCGCTCGTCGCCCTCCTGCTGCCACCACACCGACCAGATGCCGGCCAGGGCGAGGCTGGAGTCGTCGCCGGGGTTGATGAAGTACGGCTGCTTGCGGCCCTCGCCGGGCTGCCACTCGTACCAGCCCGCGGCCGGGACGATGCACCGGCGCTTGGCCGCCGAGTCGCGGTAGGCGGGCTTGTCCAGCACGCTCTCCGCCCGCGCGTTGATCATCTTCGCGGCGCCGGACAGATCCTTGGCCCAGTGCGGCACCAGGCCCCAGCGCATCACGCGGACGCTGCGCTCGGTGGTGTCCGGGTCGGGGTTGCCCTCGTCGTCACGCGGGTGCCGCTCGACCACGGCCAGCACCTGCTTGGTCGGCGCGACGTTGAAGTCCGGTCCGGGCGCCGCGCCCTCGGTGCCGTCGACCGCGTCGAACTCCGCGGCGAGCAGCGCGGGGTTCTTGGTGGACGCGTACCTGCCGCACACACCGATCACCTCTCCACAGATCAGCCTCGGACGGCCATCGTCGCACGTCGGAAAGCCCGGTGCGAGCTGTCGACCACCCGATGCGGAATCATCAAGCCATGACTCAGCAGTGGTCCGCTCCCACCGCCGACGGCCCGGTCGACGCGACGGTACCCGTGCCCGGTTCCAAGTCGATCACCAACCGCGCGCTCGTGCTCGCCGCCCTGGCCGACCGCGCGTCCACCCTGCACGCTCCGCTGCGCAGCCGCGACACCAACCTGATGGTCGCCGCGCTGCGGTCGCTCGGCGTCGAGGTCGCCGACGGCCCGGACGGGTCCTGGCTGGTCACGCCCCACGAGATGCGCGGCCCGGCGCAGGTCGACTGCGGCCTGGCGGGCACCGTGATGCGGTTCCTGCCGCCCGCCGCCGCGCTCGCGGTCGGCGACATCACGTTCGACGGCGACCCGCACGCGCGCAACCGGCCGATGACCACGATCCTGGACGCGATGCGGGCGCTGGGCGCGGACGTGGCGGGCGCCGCGCTGCCGTTCACGCTGCACGGCAAGGGCGGCGTGCCCGGCGGCGAGGTCACGATCGACGCGTCGGCGTCGTCGCAGTTCGTGTCGGGGCTGCTGCTGTCGGGCGCGCGGTACGAGAGCGGCGTGACCGTGCGGCACGACGGCAAGCCGGTGCCCTCGCTGCCCCACATCGAGATGACCGTGGCGATGCTGCGCGAGGCGGGCGTCGTGGTGGACGACTCCGCGCCGAACCAGTGGCGGGTCGAGCCCGGTCCGATCCGGGGCCGGGACTGGCACGTGGAGCCCGACCTGTCCAACGCCACCCCGTTCCTGGCGGCGGCGGCCGTGACGGGCGGCCGGGTGACGATCCCGGGGTGGCCCGCGGAGACGACCCAGCCGGGCGGCGCGGCGCGGGACCTGTTCGAGCGGATGGGCTGCGAGGTCGAGCTGACCGACGCGGGCCTGGTGCTGCGCGGCCCGGACCGGCTGACCGGGATCGACGTGGACCTGCGTGACGAGAGCGAGCTGACGCCGACCGTGGCGGCCCTGGCGGCGCTGGCCGACGGCCCGACCCACATCCGGGGCGTGGCGCACATCCGCGGCCACGAGACGGACCGGCTCGCCGCGCTCGTCACCGAGATCAACCGGCTGGGCGGCGACGCGACCGAGACCGAGGACGGCCTGGTCATCAAGCCCCGGCCGCTGCACGGCGACGTCTGGCGGGCCTACGCCGACCACCGGATGGCCACCGCGGGCGCGATCATCGGCCTGGTGGTCGAGGGCGTGTCGGTGGACGACATCGGGTCGACCACCAAGACGATCCCGGACTTCCCGGGCATGTGGGCGGCCGTGCTGTCGCTGCCGGGGGCGCGCTGACGTGGCACGCGGCGACTGGCGGCGGTTGGACGAGTCCGACGTGCGGGTGCGGCCGGGCAAGGGGACCCGGCCGCGCAGCAAGCGCAGGCCGGAGCACGCGGACGCGGTGCCCGCCATGGTCGTCGGGGTGGACCGGGGGCGGTGGACGTGCGCGATGGACGACGACCCGGCGCGGCTGGTCGTCGCGATGCGGGCGCGCGAGCTCGGCCGCACCCCGGTCGTCGTGGGCGACCAGGTGGGGCTCGTGGGCGACACGTCCGGCCAGCCGGACACGCTGGCGCGGATCGTGCGGGTGGAGGAGCGGCGCAGCGTGCTGCGGCGCACGGCGGACGACACCGACCCGTTCGAGCGGGTCGTGGTGGCCAACGCCGGGCAGCTCGTGATCGTGTCGGCGCTGGCGGACCCGCAGCCGCGCCGGGGTTTCATCGACCGGTGCCTGGTGGCGGCGTACGCGGGCGGGCTGGAGCCACTGCTGTGCCTGACGAAGTCCGACCTCGCGTCGCCGGACGAGCTGGTCGCCGCCTACGCGGAGCTGGACCTGCCGGTGGTCGTGACGCGGTCCGACCAGGACCCCGCCGAGCTGCGGGCCCGGCTGGTGAACCGGCTGTCCGCGCTGATCGGGCACTCGGGCGTGGGCAAGTCGACGCTGGTGAACCGGCTCGTGCCGGACGCGCACCGGGCGGTGGGCGTGGTGAGCGGCGTCGGCAAGGGCCGCCACACGTCGACGCAGACGGTGGCGCTGCCGCTGCCCCAGGGCGGCTGGGCGGTGGACACGCCGGGCATCCGCTCGTTCGGCCTGGCGCACATCACGCCGGACGACATCGTCGGCGCGTTCCCGGACATGAAGGCGATGGCCGAGGAGTGCCCGTCCGGTTGTGGCCATCTGGGTGAGCCGGAGGACCCGGACTGCATGTTGGACGAATTGGTCCGCACGGGCGAGGCCTCCCCCGGCCGATTGGCCTCTTTGCGCCGCCTCCTGGCTTCCCGCGGCAAGTTGGAGGAATACGACTGATCCCGGCCCGCCCATTGAGACGGTCGGGCCCGGACTGTTGACCTCAAGGCCGTGCGCACTCCACTCTGATGACGGATCAACCGATTGATGTCGGTAGCGTCATCGTGCCCGGAAGTGCCAGGAGAACGCGCTCAAATGTTTAGCAGCCTGCTCAAATGTTTAGCAATTGAGCGCCGCGACCCGACCGCGTTCTCCGGCGATCGCGCCTGATTTTTTGCGCAACTCCACAGAGGAGACGTCATGTCCATGCAACGACGCAGTTTCATGACCAGATTCAGGGGAGTCAACGTCGGCGCCGCGGTGGCGAGCGCCGCGCTGCTGGCCTCGGCGGCGGTCCTGGTGGCACTGCCGGCCGGCGCCGCGACCGCGGGCTGCTCGGTGAACTACGCCGTGGGGTCGCAGTGGCAGGGCGGGTTCAGCGCCTCCGTGTCGGTCACCAACCTCGGTGATCCGGTGGACGGCTGGACGCTGACGTGGTCGTTCCCCGCCGGGCAGTCGGTGACGCAGTCGTGGAACACGGCGCTGACGCAGAGCGGTTCGGCGGTGACCGCGAAGAACGTGAGCTACAACGGCTCCGTGGCCACCGGCGGCTCGGTGTCGTTCGGCTTCAACGGCTCGTGGACGGGCAGCAACCCGGCTCCGACGAGCTTCGCGCTGAACGGCGTGGTGTGCACCGGTGGCACGACCACGACGACGACCGGCACTTCCACCAGCACTTCCACCACCACGTCCACGACGACGACCACCACCACGACGACCACCACGACGACCGGCGGTGGGTGTTCCCTCCCGTCGTCGTACCGGTGGACGTCGACGGGGTCGTTGGCGAACCCGAAGTCCGGCTGGGTTTCGCTGAAGGACTTCACGCACGTGATGTACAACGGCAAGCACCTGGTCTACGCCACCACGCACGACTTCGGGTCGAGCTGGGGTTCGATGAACTTCGGCCTGTTCACGAACTGGTCGGACATGGCGACGGCGAGCCAGACCGGGATGAATTCCGGCACGGTCGCGCCGACGTTGTTCTACTTCGCGCCGAAGAACATCTGGGTGCTGACCTACCAGTGGGGCTCGAGTCCGTTCAGCTACCGCACGTCGAGCGACCCGACGAACCCGAACGGGTGGTCCGCGCCGCAGGCGTTGTTCACCGGCAGCATTTCCGGTTCGGGCACCGGGCCGATCGACCA
>JBFBCZ010000023.1:0-145305 GCA_040689555.1 Actinosynnema sp. NPDC051121
CGCGGCCGGGCGCTGCCCGCGGCCGACCAGCGCGCGTTGGAGGCGGCGGCCGGTCAGGCGCTGATGGCGTTGCGGCAGCAGCGGATGGCCGCCGAGACCGCCGAGGCGCAGCGGCGCGCGGAGACGACCGAGCTGCGCACCGCGCTGCTGTCTGCCGTGGGCCACGACCTGCGCACGCCGCTGACCTCGATCAAGGCCGCGGTCGGCAGCCTGCGCGACACCGACCTGCGGCTGTCCGCCCAGGACACCTCCGAGCTGCTGGAGACCGTCGAGGTGTCCGCGGACCGGCTGACCGGCCTGATCGACAACCTGCTCGACTCGTCCCGGCTGGCCACCGGGGCGGTCGTGCCGCAACTGCGCGCGGTGACGTACGACGAGGTCGTGGCGCGCGCCCTGGCCGGTATCGACGAGCGCCGCGCGGTGTCCGCGGACGTGTCCGAAGCCCTCCCGCCCGTGCTGGCCGACCTCGGCCTGCTGGAACGCGTGGTCGCGAACGTGATCGACAACGCCCTGCGCCACGGCAGGCTCACCCCGCGCCGGCAGGTCGACGTGGACGGCGACGGCCGGATCAAGCCCGACGAGCCGGAGGTCGCGGTGCGGGCCAGCGCCTACGGCGACCGGGTGGAGCTGCGGGTGGTCGACCACGGGCAGGGCCTGCCGAAGAACACGGCGGACGCGGTGTTCGCGCCGTTCCAACGCCTCGGTGACCGGGACGCCACCCCCGGCATCGGCCTCGGGCTGAGCGTGGCGAAGGGCTTCGTGGACGCCATGGGCGGCGCCATCACCGCGGAGGACACGCCCGGCGGCGGCCTGACGATCGTCATCTCGCTGCCGATCGCCGCGGCGAGGACGGCATGACCACGGTGCTGGTCGTGGACGACGACCCGCAGATCCTGCGCGCGCTGAGGATCAGCCTCGACGCCCACGGCTACCGGGTGCTGACCGCGTCCGACGGCGCCTCGGCGCTGCGCGCGGCGACCGGGGAGCCGGACGTGATCGTGCTGGACCTCGGCCTGCCCGACCAGGACGGCGTCGACGTGATCACCGGCCTGCGCCGGGTCACGACCGCGCCGATCCTCGTGCTGTCGGCCCGGCTGGACTCGGCCGACAAGGTCCGGGCGCTGGACGCGGGCGCCGACGACTACGTCACCAAGCCGTTCGGCACGGACGAGTTCCTGGCCCGGCTGCGGGCGGCCGTGCGGCGGTCGGCCAGGCGGCGGGCCACCGCGGCAGAGCCGGTCGTGCGCGCCGCCTCGTTCACCGTCGACCTGACCGCGAAGAAGATCCACCGCGACGGGGCCGAGGTGCACCTGACCCCGACCGAGTGGGGCCTGCTGGAAGCCCTGGTGCGGGCGGGTGGCGAGGTGCTCAGCCCGCACCGGCTGCTCACGGAGGTGTGGGGGCCGACCTACACGTCGGCCACCCACTACCTGCGCGTCTACCTGGTCCAGCTGCGGCGCAAGCTGGAACCGGACCCCTCCCACCCCCGGCACCTGCTCACCGAGCCGGGCCGGGGCTACCGCTTCCAGCCGTGATCAGCGCCGGGGCGTCGTGCTGATCAGGGTCCACTTCACGGCCTTGAGCGTGCCGTCGGCGGTGGTGCTCTCGCCGACGATCGCGCCCCGGTCGTTCAACGCGGTCGGCAGGCTGTGTGCGCCGCCCAGCGAGCCGAGGTAGGTCACCCGCCCGTCGCGCCACAGGAACGCGCGCGGCGCATCCGGGTTGTCCGCCGAGGTCCAGCCGATCACGTCGCCGCGCTCGTTGACCGCGACCGCCTCGGACGGCCCGGGCACCCCCAGGTCGACCGGCTTGCCGCCGCCGGGCCAGAGCACGGCCTTGCGGATCCCGCTGAACTCGGTGGTCCAGCCGACGACGTCGCCGCGGTCGTTGATCGCCTGCGGCCCGTTCGCCACGCCGCCCGCCGCGCTCAGCACGGTCACACCGGAGCCCTCCCAGCGCAACGCCCGGGTGCCCTCGTTCCCGACGACCACGCCGGCCTCGTTGATCGCCTCGACGGAGTACATGCCGGAGCCGGGCACGGTGGCCAGCGGCTCGCACCTCGTCGCGTCCACGCAGCGGAACGCGTACGCGTCGCCGCTGAACATCGGCAACTTGTTGCCCGCGACCACGCCGGCGTCGTTGATCGCGCTCAACCACAGGTGCGGCCCGGTCAGGGGCAACGACACGTGCCTGCCGTCCTGCCACACCACCGCGCGCTCCTGGTGGTAGCCCGACGACGACGTGGAGTACGTCATCGGCACCGAGCCGTTGGCGTTGATCGCCGACGCGATGACCCAGCCGCCGCCCGGCGAGATGTCGGTGACCTTGCCCGCCTGCCAGATCCGGGGCCGCTGGATGTACGGGCCCGCGCCGCTGACGGCCTCCTGGATCAGCACCTGGCCGGCCTGGTTGAGCCCGGACGGGATGCCGGCGCCGAGGTCGGTGGCCGCGCCGCCGGGTGACCAGTGCACGGTGTGCGGCGCGCCGTTGCCGGAGGTGGCGCCGACGACCTGGCCGAGGTCGTTGACCGCGATCGTGCGGTGGGTGGGGTAACCGGGCAGGCCGGGGAGCTCGGTGATCAGGGCGGCGGCCCGTGCGCCGGGCGCGGTCACCAGCGGCAGGGCCACGGCCAGCGCGAGGACGGCCGCCGGCGTGCGTAACTTGGGCATGGTCGCTCCATTGCGAGATGTCCGCTGAATCGATTCGAACGCTAGTCCCGCGCGGGATCTCCGGCGTCGGCCGGACAGCGGAATCGAGGGCGTCGAGCGCGCGCGAAGTCCTGTCCCGGTCGGGGGGAACGCCGAACTCGTCCGCTGACCGGCGGAGTGGTGAACACCGTGTGGCTCGTCCGCGGCCCGGAGCGCGAGGTCGTGTTCAAGACGGGCGAGGACGTGCCGCGATCGCTGTTCCAGGTGGAGGCCGAGGGGCCGGCGGTGTTGCGGGAACACGGCCTGCGCACGCCCGAGGTGCTGGACGTCGGCGAGGACTGGCTGCTGCTGGGGGCGCTCACCCCGCGGCCGCGTGAGACGGACGCGTTCTGGGAGAGCGCCGGGCGCTCGATCGCCGCGTTGCACGACGTGCGCGGCCCGCGGTTCGACCGGGACCACGACGGGTGGTTGGGCGCGCTGCCGCAGCGCAACGCCTGGCACGACGACGGCCACGCGTTCTTCGCCGAGCACCGCCTCCTGCGCTACCTGGACGAGCCGCAGGTCGACGCGGTGCTGCCGCCGACGACCGGTCGGCGCTGGACCACCTGCACGAGGTGCTGCGACCGTTCCCCCGGGTGTCCGCGGGCAGGTCCGAAGTGGGCTCGATCGAGTGATTGCCGGGCCGGCGGGGTGTGGCAATCATGGACCGCATGACGCGCCGGGAACTCCGGATCACCCTTCCTCCCGGCCTGCCGGGTGATCGCTGCACCGGGGTGCGGGACGCGGTGTCGAGCCTGCTCGGCCTGTGGGACATCCCGGTCACGTGCATCGAGTCGATCGAGGAGGAGTCCGAACCGGAACCCGACTGACCCGGTCGCGTGTCAGGGCAGCCCCAAGTTTTCGCGCCGGAGGTGGATCACCGCCGGGGAGGTGCACACCATGTGTGCCGCGGGCGTGACGAGGCGCTCGCGGCTCCCCAGAGGAGGTCGCCCGTGAACCGCTTCGGCTCGAGCGCGGCGCTCGCCGTGGTCCTGGCCGCGTCGCTCGCCGCTCCCGTGACCGCCGACACCGGGCGGGTCCCGTGTCCCGGGTCGGTGCCCGCGGGCACCGCCTGCTACGGCGGGCAGGACGCCGACGGCGCGTTCTACGCGATCGCGATCCCGGCCGGGTGGAACGGCTCCCTGGTCGTGCACTCCCACGGCGGCCCGGACCTGGCCGCGCCGACCGCGGAGCGTCCCGTCGAGGACCTGGTCCGCTGGTCGGTGGTGGTGCGCGAGGGTTACGCGTGGGTCGGCACGTCCTACCGGCGCGGCGGCTACGGCGTCCGGATGGCGGCGCGGGACACGGAGAACGCGCGCGAGCTGTTCGTGCGGCGGTTCGGCGAGCCGGACAGGACGTTCCTGCACGGCCAGTCGTGGGGCGGCACCGTGGCCGCGAAGGCCGTCGAGGCCTACGACTCGTTCGACGCCGCCCTGCTCACCAGCGGCGTGCTCGCGGGCGGCTCGCGCGGCTACGACCACCGCGTCGACCTGCGCGTGGTCTACCAGTACTACTGCCGCAACCACCCGCGGCCGGACGAGCCGCGGTACCCGTTGTGGATGGGGTTGCGCGCCGACTCGACCATGACCGGCGCCGGCCTGCGCGCCCGGCTCCAGGAGTGCACCGGCTACGACTCGCCGCCCGCCGAGCGCAGCGCGCTGCAACAGCGCAACCTGGACGACATCCTCGCCGTCACGAAGATCCCGGAGGGCGCGCTCCCGTCGCACCTCACCTTCGCCACCTTCACGTTCCGCGACATCGTGCACCACCGGCTGGGCGGTCGGAACCCGTTCGGCAACAGGGGAGTGCGGTACACGGGCTCGCACGACGACGAGGCGTTGAACGCGGGTGTCGAGCGGTTCGGAGCCACGCCGTCGGCCGCGCGGGACCTGTCCTACGACAGCGACCCGACCGGCGAGGTGTCGATCCCGGTGATCACCCTGCACGCGATCGGCGACCCCACGGCGTTCGTGGAGCACGAGTCGGCGTACCGGGCGAGCCTGGCCGGTGCGGGCGCGGCCGGGAACCTGGTGCAGGCGTTCACCACGGAGAGCGAGCACAGCGCGCTCAGTGATTCCGAGTACGCGAGCGCGCTGCGGGCCCTCGCGACGTGGGTGCGCACCGGCCGCAAGCCCACGCCCGCCTCGATCGCCGAGACCTGCCCGGCCGCGGACGCGGTGTACGCCAAGGGTTGCTTCTTCGACCCCGGTTACCTGCCCGCGCCCTACGAAGCGCGCGTGTACCCGCGTCCGGGCGGCACGCGGTGGCCCGCGATGACGGCCCGGCAGGAGTGGCTGTGGGAACGGCTCGGCCGGGTGGGCATCGCGCCCTGACCACGTGCGGCCCGGGAGGACGGCCCGCTACGACACGACGCCGTCGGCCACCAGACCCGCCCAGATGGCCTCGCCAACCGCGGTGAGCGCCGACTGGGGTCGGATCATCACGGTGAACGTGCCGATCCGCCCGTCGGCGTCCAACTCGATCAGGTCGATGCCCTCGACCTCCTTGCCGGCCACGACCGTGCGGAAGTGCAGCACGTGGCCGTTCGGCCCGTCGTACTGGCCGACGTACCGGAAGTCCTCGAACGTCCGCTGGAGCACGCCGAACAGCGCGCGCACCGTGTCGATGCCCTGGAACGGCCGGAACTTCACCGGGCTGTGGAACGTGATGTCGTCGGTGAAGAACTCCGTCGCGCCGACGACGTCGCCCGCTTCGACGGCCGCCTTGAACCGCAGTGCCGCGTTCATCCTTGCCTCCGGGTCAGATCGTGGCCGCGAGTCGCGTGCCCTGGTCGATGGCGCGCTTGGCGTCGAGCTCGGCGGCGACGTCGGCGCCGCCGATCACGTGCGTCACGACGCCGCGTCCGGTGAGGTCGTCCACCAGGTCGCGCACGGACTCCTGGCCCGCGCACACGACGACGGTGTCCACCTCGAGCACCCGCGGCCGTGCGCGCTCGGGCCCGAACGTGATGTGCAGGCCCTCGTCGTCGATCCGCTCGTAGTTCACGCCGGTCAGCTGCTCGACGCCCTTGGCCGCCAGCGCGGCCCGGTGCACCCAGCCGGTGGTCTTGCCCAGGCCCTTGCCGATCCGGGTCGCCTTGCGCTGCAACAGGTACACCTGCCGCGCGGCCTCGGCGGGCCGAGGCGCGGTGACACCGCCGCGCACCAGCTCGGGGTCGGTGACGCCCCACTCGGCCCGCCACTCGTCCACGTCGAGGGCGGGGGAGGAGGCGTGGGTCAGGAACTCGGTGACGTCCACGCCGATCCCGCCCGCGCCGATCACCGCGACGCGGTCGCCGACGGGCGCGCCGTGCCGGACCACGTCCACGTAGGACAGCGCGCGCTCCACCCCCGGGATGGCGGGCACGCGTGGCGTGACGCCGGTCGCGATCACGACCTCGTCGAAGCCGGCCACGTCGGCGGCGGTGACCCGGGTGCCGAGGTGCAGCCGCACGCCCGTCAGCCCGATCCGCCGCCGGTAGTAGCGGATCGTCTCGGCGAACTCCTCCTTGCCCGGGATGCGGCGGGCGATGGAGAACTGGCCGCCGATGTCGTCGTCGGCCTCGAACAGCTCCACCGCGTGCCCGCGTTCGGCCAGCGCGGTCGCCGCCGCGAGCCCCGCGGGACCCGCGCCGACCACGGCCACCCGCTTGGCGCGCCGGGTCGGCAGCAGCCGCAGCGTGGTCTCGTTGCCCGCCCGCGGGTTGACCATGCAGGACGCCTTCTTCAGCGCGAACGTGTGGTCCAGGCACGCCTGGTTGCACGCGATGCAGGTGTTGATCTCGTCGGCGCGGCCGGCCTCGGCCTTGCGCACCCAGTCCGGGTCGGCCAGGAACGGGCGCGCCATCGACACCAGGTCCGCGTCACCGCGCGCCAGCACCTCCTCGGCGACCTCCGGCATGTTGATCCGGTTCGAGGTCACCACCGGGACGCCGACGTGCGGGCGCAGCTTGGCGGTGATGCCCGTGAAGGCCGCGCGAGGCACGGACGTGACGATCGTGGGCACCCGGGCCTCGTGCCAGCCGATGCCGGTGTTGATGATCGTCGCGCCGGCCGCCTCGACCTCCTGGCCGAGCGCGACCACCTCGTCCCACGTCTGGCCGTCCTCGACCAGGTCGATCATGGACAGCCGGTAGACGAGGATGAAGTCCGGGCCCGCCGCCTCGCGGCACCGGCGCACGACCTCGACCGCGATCCGCCGCCGGTTCGCCGCGCCACCGCCCCAGCGGTCGGTGCGCTTGTTCGTGCGCGGCGCGAGGAACTGGTTGATGAAGTAGCCCTCGGAGCCCATGATCTCGACGCCGTCGTACCCCGCCTCCCGGGCCAGTGCGGTGGCGCGGGCGAACGCGTCGATCTGGGCCCGCACGCCCCGGTCCGACAGCGCGCGCGGCCGGAACTTGCCGATCGGGGCCTTGAGCGGGGACGCGGACACGCTGAACGGGTGGTAGGCGTAACGGCCGGCGTGCAGGAGTTGCAGCGCGATCTTGCCGTCGTGCTCGTGCACGGCCTGCGTGATCACGCGGTGGTCGCGTGCTTCGCGGTGCGTGGTGAGCTTGGAGGCGAACGGGTAGAGCGAGCCCACCCGGTTGGGCGCGAAGCCGCCGGTGACGATGAGGCCGACCCCGCCGCGCGCCCGTTCGGCGAAGTACGCGGCCAGCGCGTCGAAGTCCTTGGCCCGGTCCTCCATGCCGGTGTGCATGGAGCCCATGACCACCCGGTTGCGCAGGGTCGTGAAGCCCAGGTCCAGGGGCCGGAGCAGGGTCGGGTACGCGGTCATCGCCGGTCGTCCTCCCGCAGCGCGGCCAGCACCTCGTCGCACCACTCGACCAGCGCCCGCTCGGCCCGGATGCCGCCGCGCAGGACCAGGTACTGGTGCAGCGGCCGACCGGACAGGGCCGACGGGTCCGGGAAGTCCTTCTTCTCGATGGCGAGGTAGACGTCGAGGCGTTCGGCGTGCAGGTCGCGGTGCCGGGCGATCTCGCCGGCCAGCGCCCGCGCGTCGCCCGCGGACGCGCCGCGGACCTTCACGGACAGTTCGTGCCGGATGGTCTCCGGCTCGCCGGGGGAGGCCAGCCAGCGGGCGAGCTCCTCGCGGCCCGCCTCGGCGACCTCGTACACCTTCTTGTCCGGGCGGCCGTCCTGGGCGACCTCCTGGCACGACACCCAGCCCAGCTCCACCATGCGCTTGAGCGTGCGGTAGATCTGCTGGTGGGTGGCGGCCCAGAAGAAGCCGATGGACTTCTCGAACCGCTGGGCCAGCTCGTAGCCCGAGCCCGAGCGCTCGTCCAGCGACACGAGGATCGCGTGCTCCAACGCCATGGCGGTGACGGTAGCCGTGCAACGGGGTGCAGTGCAACTAGTTGCATATACGGCTCCGGGCAGCGGCGACGACCACTGCCCGGAGCCCTCCGGGGGTTACACGTCCTTGACGCAGGCGGCCGCGACGTAGCCGTCGATCGAGATGTCGCCGCGGAAGTCGATCGGGATCCAGCCGGTGGCGTTGGTGGCGCCGCACGCGGTGTACTTCCCGCCGCTCTCCACCGGGTAGCAGGACAGCTTGTCGTTCTTGCTGACGGTCTTGAGGGTCTCGTAGTTGGTGCCCTTGCCGGCTCGGATCCTCAGCTTGTCGGCGGTGACCACCACGGAGCCGTAGTCCGAGCAGGTGGCGGCGGGCAGCGGGGCCTGCCGGTCGGACACCGGGGCCGCCCCGGCGACGCCCCCGGACGTCACGAGGCCGAGCAGGGTCGCGCCGACGGCGATCACGGACTTTGCCTTGTTCATCATTACCGCCTTGTTCGATGGCCTGTAGGCCCGGCGGGGACCGGAGCGGGGGCCGACCACGGCGGCGGGTGTTGCCGAACGTGGCGGTCGCCGCGTCGGTGCCCACGATGGCGCACCCATGGTGTGAACCTCTTGCAGAGTTCCTGCACGCCGCAGGTCGGGGCGCTATGCCTGGTGTCGGGGAGAGGTCTCGGCACAGGGGGTGAGGGACGTGGCGGTGCTGCTGCGCCTGCTGGGGGAGGTGGCCGCCGAGGTCGACGGGCGGCCGGTGGACCTGGGCGCGCCCAGGCAGCGGTGCGTGCTGGCCGCGCTGGCGGTCGACGTCGGCCGGGCGGTGCCCGTGGACCGGTTGGTCGAGCGGGTCTGGGGCGCGGAGGTCGCGCGGCGGGCGCGGGCCACGCTGCACAGCTACATCTCCCGGCTGCGCCGGGCGCTGGCCGACGCGGACGGGGTGGCGATCGTGCGCCGGTCGGGCGGCTACGCCCTGGTGGCCGACGCGACCGAGTCGGTGGTGGACCTGCACCGGTTCCGCCACCTGTGCGGGCGGGCCCGGGACGACGGCGCGGTGCGGTCGCTGACCGAAGCGCTCGCGTTGTGGCGGGGTGAGGCCCTGACCGGTCTGGCCGGCGAGTGGGTGCAGGCCGTGCGCGACAGGCTGCGGCTGGAGCGCGCGGCGGCCGAGGCCGACCTGGTCGACGCCCGCCTGCGCGCCGGGGAGGGCGCGGAGCTGGTGGCCGAGCTGTCCGCGCGGGCCGCCCGGCACCCGTTGGACGAGCGGGTGGCGGGCCAGTACCTGCTCGCGCTGCACCGGGCCGGGCGGACACCCGACGCCCTGGCGCACTTCCGGCGGGTCCGCACCCGGCTGGTCGAGGAACTGGGCACCGAGCCCGGCGTGGCGTTGCGCGAGCTGCACCGGCGGATCCTCGCCACCGACCCGGCCCTCGTCACGACAGCCGCCCGTGCGGCGGCGGTGGTGCCCCGTCAGCTGCCGGCCGCGCCACGGCCGTTCGTCGGTCGTCGCGCCGAGCTCGACCGGCTCGACGCCACGTGCGTGGCCGCCGCGGTGGGGCTGTCCGCCATCGTAGGCTCGGCCGGCATCGGCAAGACGTGGCTGGCGCTGCACTGGGCGCACCGCCGCCTCGACCGGTTCCCCGACGGCCAGCTGTTCGTGGACCTCGGCGGTTTCGGCGTCGACGGCCCGCCGATGGACCCGGCGGTGGCGGTGCGGGGCTTCCTCGACGCGCTCGGCGTCGACCGGCAGCCGACCGACCCGCACGCCCGCGCCGCCCTGTTCCGCAGCCTGGTCGCGGGCAGGCGGATGCTGCTGGTGCTGGACAACGCCGTCGACACCGCCCAGGTCACCCCGCTGCTGCCCGGCGGCGGGTCCTGCGCGGTGGTCGTGACCAGCCGCAACAGCCTGCCGGGGCTGATCGTCGGCCACGGTGCCGCGCACGTGCCGCTGGACGTGCTGTCCAGTGGTGAGGCGCACGCGTTGCTGGCGGAGCGCCTCGGTGCCGTCCGGGTGCGGGAAGAGCCCGCGGCCGTCGAGGAGCTGGTGGGGCTGTGCGGCGGCTTCCCGTTGGCGCTGGGCATCACGGCGGGCCACGCCTGCACCCGTCCCCGGTTGCCGTTGAGCGCCCTGGCCGCCGAACTGCGCACGACCGCGCCACCGCAACGGCCGACCGCCGACGCGGGCCGCCTGGTGTCCACCGCCGCGACGCAGGCCCGACCCGACTACCGCACCGGGACGGCGGGGCAGTGCTACCGGCACCGCTGACCCGCTCGGCGGACGGTCCGCTCGCGGGGTCGCAGGGGGCGGCGGCGGGGTGCAGGGTGCCCCGGCCGCCGCCCGGCGTGCGTCGGAACCGCGTCAGAACTGCAAGGACCAGCCGTTGATCCGGCCGGTGTCCGCGGACGCGACGTCCTGCACGCGCAGCTTCCACGTGCCGTTGGCGACCTCGGACGACGCGTTCACGGTGTACGTGGTGACGACGTCGTCCGCGCTGTCGTTGCTGGAGGTCTTGACCCGGTACGCCGAGCCGTCCGGCGCGATCAGGTCGATCACCAGGTCGCCCCGGTAGGTGTGGGTGATGTCCACGCCCACCGCCAGCGCGGACGGCGCGTTGCCCGCCACGCCGGTCACCGTGATGGGGCTCTCGGCCGTGCCCAGGTCCGGGATGGTGATGTCGGCCGGGTTCTCGAAGCGCGGTCCGGGCGGGTTGTCGCCCGAGCCCGCCAGCGTCCACAGGGTGTAGGCGATGGCGTCGCTGTTGCGGTCCAACGCGGTCAGGTCGACGTTGGCGATCGTGTCGCACGAGCGGTGGTAGCAGCGGTCGAAGGCGACACCGGCCGTGCCGCCCCACTTCTGCGCCTGCGCCGAGGTCTTCGTGGTCTCCGCGCCGGTGAACGTGCCACCGACCGGGATGCCCGCCCGGGCGAACGCCGCGTGGTCGGACCGCCCGCCCACCGAGGTCAGCTCGGTCGGCACGCTGAACGCCGCCTGGAGCGTCTGCTGGAGCTCCAACGACCCGGTCGGCTGACCGGAGGCGCTGTAGACGAAGTAGCCGGGGTTCGGCGAGCCGATCATGTCGAAGTTCAGGTACGCCTTGATCCTGGACCGCTCGGTCGTCGGCAGGTTGTTGACGTAGTAGGTGGAGCCGACCAGGCCCAGCTCCTCCGCGCCCCACCAGCCGAACCGGATGTGCTTGCGCGGCGCGAAACCCTGCCGGGCCACGGTCAGCGCGACCTCCAGCAGGCCGGCCGAGCCGGTGCCGTTGTCGTTGATGCCGGGACCGGCGCTGACGCTGTCGAGGTGGCCGCCCAGCATCAGCACGTCGTTCGGGTCGCCGCCCGGCCAGTCCGCGATCAGGTTGTACCCGGTCGCGCCGCTGCTGGTGAACTGCTGCACGGACGTCTGGTACCCGGCCGCGTCCAGCTTCGCCTTCACGTGGTTGACCGACGCCAGGTAGCCGGGCCGGCCGTGCGCCCGGTTGCCGCCGTTGTTCGTGGCGATGGTCTGCAGGTCGTTCAGGTGCGCCTGCACGTTGGCCACCGGGATGTCCGGCACGGCCACCGCGCCCACCGGGGTCGCGGTCGCGACCGGTGGGCTCAGCAGGGCCGCGGCGAGCACCAGGGCGCTCGCCACAGGGGTCGTCCTCCTCAAGGACATGGCTGCCTCCGCAGGGTGTAGGGAAAGCCACGCTCGAGCCTGCGGGCTTCGACACCACCGCGGTAGCGACTTTCGTCGTGGCACATTCGGACGCAGACCGGACAATTCTGCGCGCTCGATAACTTCAGTGCAGACCGAAAGAGACCTACTGGCGGGCGCGTTGCGCGCGAGCCCGGCGCTTGCCCTCGTGCATGGCCTGGACGCGGGCCACCGGGATCGTGTGCCCCTCGGCGACCAGATCTGCGGGCAGCTCCTGCGGCGCGGGCATCCGCGAGTGCCACGGGTCGTCGTCGCCGAGCAGCGCCGGCGCGGTCTTCACGGTGAAGTCGGCGGGTGTGACGGAGTCGAGGTCGTCCCAGCCGATCGGGAACGACACGGTCGCGCCCGGCCGGATCCGGGGGCTGTACGCGGCGGCCACGGTCGCCCCGTACGCCCGCGTCGAGTCCAGGAACACCCGCCCGCCCCGGTCGTCCTTGATGAACGCCGTCGTGGCCGACGCGGGGTCGAGCCGCTCGGTCCGTGCCGCCAGCGCCCGGGTCGCCGCGGCCACGTCGTGGTCCACCCCGTTCACCGGCACGAACACGTGCACGCCCTTGGAGCCGCTGGTCTTCACCACGCCGGACAACCCGTCGTCGGCCAACGCCCGCCGCACCAGCTTCGCCGCCGCCACGACCACGTCGAACCCCGCGCCCTCCGGCGGGTCGAGGTCGAGCACCAGGTAGGTGGGCCGGTCGAACGCGCCGGCGGGCGCGAGCGTGACGTGGTACTCGACGGCGCGCTGGTTGGCGAACCACAGCAGGGTGCGCCGGTCCTCGCACAGCGCGTACTTGATCTCGCGCTTGGACGTCTCCGCCCACAGCGTCACCGACGGCACCCACGGCGGCGTGTACTTCGGCAGGTTCTTCTGCGTGAACGGCTCCTGCCCCGGCCGCACCCGCACCACCGACAGCGGTCGCCCGGCCAGGCCGGGGATGATCCGGTCCGCCACCGCGTCGAGGTAGTCGACGAGGTCGCCCTTGGTCGCGTCCGCGCCGTCGAACAGCGGCTGGTCCAGGTTGGACAGCGCCACGCCGTCCCGCTCTTCACCCATCGCACCACCCTTGCCGAGCGGCGTGCCGCGGGCAAGCCGGGCGCGGCCCGCTCCCCGGTGGAGCGGGCCGCGTCACGACCGGTCAGGCCGGGAGCCGCCACACCTGGTTGGAGCCCGCGAAGCAGTCCCAGATCTGCAGCCGGGTGCCGTCGGCCGAGCTGGGGCCGGTGGCGTCGAGGCAGCGGCCCGAGGCGGGGTTGCGCAGCGTGCCGTCGGACCCGGCCTGCCACTTCTGCGCGCCGGAACCGTTGCAGTCCCACAGCTGCACGACGGTGCCGTTGGCGGTGCCCGCGCTCGTCACGTCCATGCACTTGCCGAGCGCGCGCAGCGAGCCGTCACCGGAGACGGTCCAGCTCTGCGCGGCCGTGCCGTTGCACGTCCAGAGCTGGATCGCGGTGCCGTTGGCGGACGACGCGCCGGCCACGTCGACGCACTTGCCCGCGATGCCGGTGACGGGGCCGGTGCGGCCGGGCGGGGTGGTGCCGCCGGTGACGGTGTCGTAGATGGCGCTGACGAGGGAGGTGCTGCCGGTCGTGTCCTGCGACAGCTCCCAGTTCATCACGCCGCCCGCGTTGGCCACGGCCCACTGGGTCTTGCGCTTGATCGTGGGCACGCCGTTGTAGCACTGCTGCACGCCGCTCACGGTGGTGCAGTCGCGGTTGGCGTTGGCCGGGTCCATGGCGACCAGTTGCGCGTAGGTGTAGTAGGTCGGCCGGCTGTAGAACGGCACGCCGAGCACGGCCTTGGCCGCGGGCAGGCCGCGGGACTTCCAGTAGTTCACCGAGCCGGTGGACCAGTCGTAGTTGGCGTGCGGGCTGCCGCCGTCGTAGGCCATGATGTTGAGCCAGTCGACCTGTCCGAACACGGCGGTCTGGACGCCTTCCGCGGTGCCGCCGCCGGACACGACCGCGGCGGTGAGGAGCTTGCCGCGGCTGTGCAGGGCGGTGCTCAGCTGTCCCATGAGGGCGGTGAAGTTGGTCGCGGACGCGCCGGGGTCGGGGTACTCCCAGTCGATGTCGATGCCGTCGAGGTTGTACTGGCCGACCGCGTTGACGACGGCGTTGACGAACGTGGTGCGGCTCGTGGCGTTGGCGGCGAGGGCTTCGAACGCCGAGTCGTTGCCGTCGTTCCAGCCGCCGATGGCGAGCGAGACGCGGACGCCGTTGTCGTGGGCCAGGGTGACCAGGGACGAGAGCTTGCCGGGGTCGGGGATGGCCTGGAGGGTGCCGTTGGCATTGGGCAGGGCGAACGCGTAGTTGACGTGGGTGAGCTTGGTGTACTGCACGGCGTTCACGCTGCCCGCCCACGAGGGGAGGTAGCCGACGCTCTTGAAGCCGTTGGGCAGGGTGGTGGCGTGTGCCGCCGGTGCGGTGGCGACGGCCACCGCGAGGCCGGCCGCGGCGGTGGCGAGGGCGAGGCCGGCGGCGGCCCACCGGGTGGATGCGCGCCGTGGTGGTGTGGGCATGGACGTGGTCCTTTCGCAGGGGTGCCCGTGGCGTCACGCGCGGAGGGCGGCGGCTCCGCGCGGTCGCCGGCAGGGGAGTGGCAGCCGCGGCCGACCTTACTGGCGTACTTGATTCAAGTCACGATAAAAGTGCCGCCAGGGTGAGTCGCCGCAGGCGGGACGGGTCGGCGACGACCTCGTAGGCGGCGATCCGGTCACCCCGGACCGTGACGGTGATCGCGAACCGGAGCCGTCCGCGCGGTGCGACGACGATGCCGACGCTCCCGTCCACGAGGGCCGGTTCGGCGTGGCGGGCGTTCGCGGTGAGGACGACGGTCTCGGCGGCGACGGCCTGCGCGCCGCGGACCTCGGCGGGCGCGCCGGGCGGCAGGGCGGCGGGATCGGCGCGGCGGACCACGTCCGGGTCGAGCACGGCGAGCAGCGCGTCGAAGTCGCCCGCGCGTGCGGCGGTGAGGAACGCGTCCACCACGCGCCGGTGACGGGTGAGCTCGGCGTCGGGGAGCGCGGTGGCGCCGCGGACCTTCTGCCGGGCGCGGCTGGCGAGCTTCTTGGTGGTGGCGGTGCTGCGGCCGACGATCGGCGCGATCCGGTCGAACGGCACGGCGAACGCGTCGTGCAGCACGAACGCGACCCGTTCGGCGGGCGCGAGGGTGTCGAGGACGACCAGCAGCGCGAGCCCGACCGACTCGGCCAGCACCGCCTCGGTCTCGGGGCCGTCGTCGGCGGACGGCGCGTCGGGCACCTGGTCGACGGGGACCTCACGGCGGCGCCGCAGCACGTCCAGGCACACGCGGGAGACGACGGTGCGCAGCCAGGCGGCCAGGTTGTCCACCTCGTCGGCGTCGACCCGGCGCAGCCGCAGCCACGTCTCCTGCACGGCGTCCTCGGCTTCGGGCAGCGAGCCCAGCATCCGGTGGGCGACCGCGCGCAGGTGCCCGCGGTGCGCCTCGAATCGGTCCGCCAGCTCGTCGCGCATCGGTCCCCTTCCACGTCGCCCACCGGGTGGACGGGACGGGAGGCCGAAAGGTGACGGGCGATCGCCTCGACTGCCCGCCGCCGACGTGGTAGCCAGTGTGGGGTCACGGCCGCCGCCGGAGACCCGAGGAGATCGATCGCATGGGCAAGCGCCTCACGGCGGCGGGTGTCACGCTCGTCTGCCTCGTCGCCCTGGCACCGCTCGCCGGCTCGGCGCGGGCGGCCGGACCGGAGCTGTCGGCCGCGTTCAGCCGGTCGTTGACGTGGAGCACGGGGTACGGCGGTCAGGTCGTGCTGACCAACACCGGTGACGCGGAGAGCACCGGCTGGGTGGTGGAGTTCGACCTGCCGCCGGGGACGTCGGTGGTCGACGCGTGGAACTCGGTGCCGACCCGCGACGGGCAGCACCACCGGTTCGCCGACGCGGGCTTCAACGGCCGCATCCGGCCCGGCGGCACGGCGAGCTTCGGGTTCACCGTCTCCGGTCTCGGCCTGCCGACGGGCTGCACGGTCGACGGCGTGCCGTGCGAGGGCGGCGGTCCCGTGCCCGACACGTCCGCGCCGACCGTTCCCGCGGGGGTGCGGGTGACGGGCGTGACGTCGGGTTCGGTGTCGCTGGCGTGGAGCGCGTCGACCGACGACGTCGGTGTCACCGAGTACCAGGTGCTGCGCGGCACGACGGTGGTCGCGTCGGCTTCCTCCACCACCGTGACCGTCGACGGTCTGCTGCCGGGAACCGCGTACGCGTTCACCGTGCGGGCGCGTGACGTGGCCGGCAACGTCTCGGCGGCGAGCGCCGAGGTCGTCGCCACGACCACCGCGGGCTCCGTCGTGGACGTGTCCACGGCGTCCCAGCTCCAAGCTGCACTGGCGGCGGCGGTTCCGGGCCAGACCATCCGGATGGCCGCGGGCGTCTACCGGGGCTCGTTCGTGATCACCCGGCCGGGCGCCGCCGACGCTCCCGTCACGCTCGCCGGGCCGGCGGACGCCGTGCTGGTCAACGACGGTCCGTCCGGGTCCGGGCCGGGCTGCCCCGTGCCGACGCCCGGTTGGGACTCCGGGTACGGGCTGTGGCTGTACGACGCGCCGCACTGGAACCTGACCGGGTTCACCGTGCGGGAGTCGAAGAAGGGCATCGTGGTGGACAACTCCCACCACACCGTGATCGACCGCGTGACCGTGCACCACGTGGACGAGGAGGCCGTGCACTTCCGGCGTTCGTCGGCCGACGGCGTGCTGCGCGACTCCGCGATCAGCCACACCGGCCTGGCGCAGCTGGGGTACGGCGAGGCGGTCTACCTCGGGTCGGCGAGCTCGAACTGGGACTGCCACGGCAACTCCGGCGGCGTGGACCGCAGCGACCGGGTGCTGGTGCTGGGCAACCGCATCGGGCCGGACGTGGCGGCCGAGCACGTCGACGTCAAGGAGGGCACGTCCGGCGGCGTGATCCGGGGCAACGCGTTCGACGGCACCGGGATGTCGGGGCAGAACTCGGCGGACTCGTGGGTCGACGTGAAGGGCACCGGGTACCTGATCGAGGGCAACACGGGCACGTTCGCCCCGCCCGGCACGTTCGCCAACGGCTACGAGACGCACAACCCGGCCACCACGCCCTCGTTCGCGAACGGCTGCGGCACCGTGTGGCGGGACAACCGCTCCGACCTCGGCGGTGTCGGCCAGTACGCCGTCCGGATCACGTCCACGTCGAAGTGCGCGGGCCTGCCGAACGTGGTGCACGCGTCGAACACCGTGACGCGGGCGGTGGGCGGGTTGACCAACATCGCCGTGACGCCGTGAACCACGGGGCTACCGGCCGGTAGGGCGATCGGCTAGGTTCCGGGCGTGACCGAACCGAACGCGCGGGCGCACGTCGACGTCGAGGCCCGCGTCGACGTGGTGTACGCCCTGGTGAGCGATCTGCGCGGCCTGGCGGGCGTGGCCGAGGAGTACTCCGGCGGGCGGTGGCTCGCCCCGGCGGTCGGTCCCGCGGTGGGCGCCCGGTTCGTCGGGGCGAACCGGCGTGGTTTCCGCGTGTGGCGCACGGTCTCGACCGTGACCGACGCGGGACCGTCCCGGTTCGCCTTCGAGGTCCGCTCGCTCGGGGTGCCGGTGTCGCGCTGGCAGTACGACATCGAGCCGACCTCCGCCGGCTGCCGCGTCACCGAGAGCACCTGGGACCGCCGACCGGCGTGGTTCCGGCCGTTCACGGTGCTGGCGACCGGCGTGCGCGACCGGGACGCCCGGAACCAGCGCAACATCGAGCGCACCCTGGCCAGGCTGAAGGCCGCCGCCGAGGGCGCGCGCGTGGAGTGATTGCGCGGGCGGGGCTCCGCCGGTAAACCGCGAATCGCATTTCCGGGCGTTGATCCGAATTATTTCCGGCTTTAGGTTAGGCTCGCCTCAATGATTTCGTGTTGCGGCTCCCGGTAAGCGGTGGCAGCGTCCCCGGCGAGGACACTGCTGCCCAGAGGAGCGGTCATGACCACCACGGAAATGCCGGCCGTCAGCTCGTGCACGGTCACGGGTTGTTCGTACAACCACGACGGCTGCCACGCTTTCGCGATCACCGTGAACGGCGCGAACGGCGCCGCCGACTGCGGGACCTTCATCCCGCTCGCCCGCAAGGGCGGCCTGCCGAAGGTCGTCGCGCAGGTGGGCGCGTGCTCGCGCACCGACTGCATCCACAACTCCGAACTGGAGTGCACCGCGTCCGGTGTGCGCGTCGGGCCCGGCCAGGGCGACCACGCGGCCAACTGCCTCACCTACACCAGGGCGACGGACGCGGCGAGCCCGACCGTGTCCTGAAGGCGCCCGAGTGGCACCGCACGAGCGCCGCCGGCCGGTCAGCACCCCTCAGAGCTGACCGACCGGCGGAGCGGGACGGCGTCAGCGCCGTCGGTCGTGGTGCCGCGCCACGACGAGCGCGGCGGCCAGCAGCACCAGGTTCTTCACCACGAACTCACCGGTGGCGGTGAGCAGCAGCGGGTTGCCGTGCCCGAACGCCACCGCCGGCTGCACCACCAGCACGAGGAACGTGCCGAGCAGGTGCAGCGCCGTCAGCGCCGCGACCAGCCGCACCTGGACGGCCACCACCAGCGCCATCCCCGCCAGCACCTCGAACACGCCCACCGCGGGCACGAACCAGGACGCGGGCAGGAACGGCACGGTGGCCGCGACCAGGTCGCGCACCGGTGACGTGCCCGCGACCTTCAGCAGGCCGAACCACAGGAACACCACGCCCAAGGCGATCCGCAGCAGCGCCGCGCCCCGGTCCAGCAGGCCGTCCACCGCGCGTGACGCGGAAGCGAGGAACGCCGTGCCGAACGACGCCGTGCGCGGCGGGTCGGCGGGCGGTGCGTGGTCGGTCTCCGGTGGCCTGGTCAATTCGCTGCTCATCCCTCGTCCCCCTCGTAGCTCACCCGTCCGGGCCCTCAGCCCTCGGACCGGCGGGCGGTCGTGAGCGTGTCCCCCAACGACCGCAGCCGCGCGTCCGTCCGCCGCACCTGCTCGGCGACCACGTCGAGCGCCCGGTCCAGGTGCGGGCGGACGGTGGCCGACCAGTCGACCCCGCCCGCCCGGTCGCGGGCGTCCTCGGTGGGCTCCGGGAACGCCGTGGCCACCGCGTACACGACCGCGCCCAGCACCGCGTCGAGCACGAGCTCCGGCAGCAACGACAGGACCAGGTTCGGCAGGTGCCCGGCCTCCTCGTCACCGGCCCGCGGGTGCCACGGGTCCAGGTGCGGCCGGACCGTCTCCCACAGGCCCGCGTCGACCGCGCCCACGCCGTACCGGCCGGCCCACTGCAACGCGTCGGCCCTGGTCACGGTGGCGGTCAACACCTGGCGGGCGTCCGCGCCGATCCGCAGCAGCTCCGCCAGGTCCAGCCGCTCCGGCGCGCCCAGCAGCGCCGGCCGCAGGTCCATCGCGACCTGGTGGTGCCAGCGCGTCGCCCACACCGCGCGCCACCACATCGCCTCCTGGGTGGCCGGCCGGGCCAGCCACACCGCGATGTTGCGGAAGTAGGCCTTGATGTCCTCGTACGCGGCCCGGCCCGACTCCGACGCGGCGAACCCGACGCTCTTGACCGGGTCGTTCGGCACGGTCGGGTCGCCGACCAGGTTGACGTTGAAGAAGTGGTGCCACGTGGCGTCCACCGACACGCGGCCCACGCCCACCTGGTGCCCGTCGTACGCGCCGATCGCGCCGAACGTCGCCGCGTCCAGCCTGCCCTTGCGCGGGTCGCGCTCGGCGGCCCGCGCGTTCAGCGTCGACCACGCCACGACCTCCGGCGCGAGCCCGGCCGGGTACTCGGTCGTCTCGTAACCGTCGAACGCGAACGACCGGGTCAGGTCCTCCGGCACGTAGCACTCGCCCTCGTGCGGGTGGTCCGGCAGCACGCGGATCGTGCCGCGCGGGCCGCACAGCAGCGGGTGCGGGTAAGCCTGGTGCGCCCACTTCGGCGAGTCCGACGTCGCGTACATCCGGGGCGTGATGACCTGCGGGACGTCGTCGGACTGGTCGTTGAGCTGGAACAGCGGGTCGTGGCCCTCCGACAGCGTGTCGTTGCGGTCCGGCCCGTCGATCGACGGCGCGACCGGCTCGCCGTTCGGGCCGGGGTCGGGCCAGTGCCACCTGCGCATGCTGCGCACCCGCGGCAGGTCGCCGCACATCGACACGCCCAGGTCCTCGTGGTCGCCGGTGGCGAACACGCCGCCACCGCCGTCCATGAACTCCGCCAGCGCCCGCAACTCGGTCTGGTCCAGCGGCGGCCTGGGTGCGCGGGCCACCCCGAACAACCAGATCTGGTCGTACTGGCCCAGGTCGTGCCCGTCGAACCGGAACACCGGGATGTCGGCGGACAACGCCGGCAGGTTGGCCTCCCGGTGTGCCTTCGTCACCTCGAAGCGGACCCACGGGCCGGGCGTGGACTCCAGCACGTCCACGAGCGTGGCCAGGCCGAAGTCGGCCCGGTCGAAGCTCGCCGTCCCGTCGGTGACCATGAGGATCCGGACCGGGTCCGGCTCGGCGAGGACCGACGTGCTCGGCATGGGCTGTCCCTCTCGGTTCACGGTGTCATCCCTTCGATCTCGACCAGCAGGTCCGGGCGGCAGACGTCGACGGTGAACACCGCGAGGTCCGCGCGCCGGGAGAACTCGTCGCGGCACAGCCGCGTCACGATCGGCACGTCCTCGGGGCGCTTGACGTAGACCTTGATCGCGCGCAGGTCCTGGAGGCGGTAGCCGCCGTCGATCCCGTGCCGGGCGAGGTTGTCCGCCCCGATCAGCGCGGCGATGTTGGCCAGCGTCACCTGGACCTGGCGGCCCACGTCACCGGGCGCGACGGTGGCGTGGTCGAGGATGCTCGCGGTGCCCGACACGTACAGCGAGCCCCGGCCCTGCTCCGGCCCCAGGTACGTCGCCCGGGCGAAGCTCGGCGGCCTCGGCCCGTACTGCCGCGGGTACTCGTGCGCGGGCACCTGCAACGGGTTCTCCAGGTGCACGGCCTCGTGCGACCGGTGCGCCAGGAAGTAGAACGCGACACCGCCGCCCAGCGAGCCGATGCCGGTGGACGCGGGCATGGCGTGCCCGCGCTCGTCGAACGCCTTGCCCCGGCCGACGCAGAAGTCCCGGTACACCTCGGTGCCCCGCGCGCTGCGGTCGGTGATGCCGTCGAGCATGTTCCACATCCGGAACACGTTGCGGTAGCCCAGCTCCTCGACCAGCTCGAACGCGGCCAGGTACGCCCGGCGCGCCGGCTCGCCGCAGTCCGCCGACGGCCCGATCCACCCGGCGCAGAACAACACCTCGCCGTCGTGGGCGTAGAGCAGCCCCTTGTGCTCGCCGGTCCGCACCAGGCCGCCCTCGGTGTGCCAGACCTCGACCACCTCGGGCTCACCCGGCCGCACCATGTGCAGCGGGAGGACCGGAAGGCCGTGCTCCCACCGCGGCGGGCCGCCCTCGGTCGAGAAGCGGACCGCGCCCAGCACGGTGTCGCCGGCCAGGCCGGCGAAATCCTCCGCCGACCGGAACGTGCACGGCGGCGTCACGATAACGTTGCCACGCAATGGTTTTCCCCCTTTTAGGTTCGGGCCGGACGCCACGCCGCGACCACGGCGAGCGCCTGTCCCGCGTTGAGCCTCGGATCGCAGAGGCTCGTGTACGAGCCGGTCGGGAAGTCGTCCCAACCGCACTCCTCGACGTCGTCCGGAGTGGTCTCCAGGTGCAGGCCGCCGGCCACCCCGCCGGCGTCCCGCACGGCCTGTCGGAAGCCCGCGACCTCGCGGACGACCGTGCCGACGAGCCGGGTCTTGCGCCCGTCGGCGTCGGCGACGGTGTTGCCGTGCAACGGGTCGCACAGCCAGATCGCCGGGTGCCCCGCCGCGCGGACCGCCGCCACCAGCGGTGGCAGCGACTCGTCCACCCGGTCCGCGCCGAGGCGGGCGATCAGCGTCAGCCGGCCCGGCTCCCGCTCCGGGTCGAGCCGCCCGCACAGCGCCCGCAGCTCGTCCGGGCGCATCCCGGGGCCGACCTTGCAGGCCACCGGGTTCGCCACCGACGCCAGCAGCCGCACGTGCGCGCCGTCGACCCGGCGGGTGCGGTCGCCGATCCACGGCCAGTGCGTCGAGGTGAGCAGCGGGACGCCCCTGTCGTCCCGGCGCACCAGCGGCAGCTCGTAGTCCAGCACCAGCGCCTCGTGGCTGGTCCACAGCCGCGGGTGGTGGTGGCGCAGCAGCTCGGTCGCCGACCGCGCCGCGTGGTAGCCCGCGATGAGCCGCCCCGGGTCCGGCCGCCGGGCCAGCGCGTCCGCGTGCGGCGCGTTGACCAGGTCACCCCGGTACACCGGCAGCTCGACCCCGTCGACGGTCTCGGTCGGCCGCGAGCGCGGCTTGGCGAACTGCCCGGCCATCCGGCCCACCCGCACCACCGGCAGGCCGTCCCCCAGGGCCGAGGCCAGCCGGTCGACCAGCGACGCCTTGGGCGTCACGTGCCGCGGGCCGCACTCGGCGAACGGCTCGGCGCAGTCGCCGGCCTGCAGCACGAGCCGCCGACCGGCCGCGACCTCGGCCAACTCCTCCCGCAGCCCCGCCACCTCGGCCGCCGTCACCAGGCCCTCCGACCGGGCGAGCCTGGCCCGGAACGCCCTCGCCCGGCGGTCCGGCCACGACGGCTGCTGGGCGGCCGGCAGTGATTTCCAGTGCGCCGCCTCCCATTCGGTCAACGCCCTGGCGTGACCGCGCGTAACGGGCTCCGTGGACACTCGCGCCTCCGTTGATCCGGTGTGGTTTCCCCGGCAATACTCCGGAATCGCGGGTGCCTTTTCGTCTGTCCCCGGGTGGATTCGCCGCCTGCGCTTTCCCGTGCTGCGTCGCCCGATCGAGGTAAACCGGGAGGGGGATCGTCAAGCTCAGACGCAGGGGGGACGATAGTTCCGGGAAGGGATGGTCCCCTTGTTCGTGGCGCGCGGGAAATGGGCGCGCGGCGAACGCGTGACAAGGGGAGGGAATATGACGTCAGGTGCCACCGTGCGTCTAGTGGTGTCGGTCCAGGCACGCGGATTCGAAGAGAAGCCCCGGGAGGGCCACCTGGCCACCGGGCTGCTCACCAAGCCGGGCGTGGTGCTCGTGCCGGCCGCCGCGGAGGGGATCGCCGAGGCCACCGACGGGATCGACCTCGTGGTGCTGCCGCTGCCGCTGGGCGGTGCCGGCCGGGTCGAGCGGCTCGTCGCCGAGCGGGTCACGTTCTGCGTGCTGCCCGGCGGGAAGGGCAGGCGGTTCGCGCTGATCCGGATGGCGAACGACTCCCGGAACCGGCCGAACGTCGGCGAGTTCACCGAGGACCAGCTCGAGGAGGCGCTCCGGCGGCACGAGGGCGACCTCTGGGCGGCGTTGAACTCCCTGGGCGTGATCGAGCCCGGCGCGCGTGACGCGATCACCCCGGAGCTGCTGCGCCAGGTGCCCGAGGTGGAGGCGGAGCAGCGCAGGCCGGAGTTCGAGGAGCCCGAGGACGGCATCCTGCCGGGCGACCCGTGCGACCTGCTGCCGACGTGCCGGAAGGGGACGGCCTGATGGACGGCGGGGGACGGCCACCGTGGTTGTCCCGCGCCACGGCGGCCGACCTCGCCCTGGTGACGTCGGCCGCCGTGGTGGACGTCTTCCTGTTCTCCGCGATCAGCAGCCGCGAGCCCGAGGGGGCGGGCCTGTGGCTGTTCCTCGCCCTGGTGGGGATCGGCTTCGGCGCGCTGCTGCTGCGCCGCAGGTACCCGGTGCTGGTGTTCGGCGTCGTCTGGGTGTGGGCGGTGCTCGTGACGCCGACCAGCGACCTGGAGTTCCAGCCGACCGCGATCCCGAGCGTGGCGCTGTTCACCGTCGCGCTGCGCTGCCGGGTCAAGGTGTCGTCCGGGGCGCTGCTCGCGTGCGGGGTGCTCGCCGTGCTGGCCGGGCTGCGGGAGGCCGCGTCCCGCCCGCCCGAGGCGCGGATGGTCGCCACCTACGCCACCCTGGTGTTCTACCTGCTCGTGTACGGCTGCGTGTGGGCCGGCGGGCGGTGGGCGCGGCTGGCCCGGCAGCACGCCGACGACCTGGAGTTCCGCCGCCGCGTCGAGGCCCACGAGGCCGTGATGGGGGAGCGGACCCGGATCGCGCGCGAGCTGCACGACATCGTGGCCCACTCGGTCACCGTGATGGTGCTGCAGGCGGCGGGCGCGCGGCGGCTGCTCGACAGCGACCCGGTGCGGGTCGGGCACGCGCTCGGCCACATCGAGGAGGCGGGCGAGCAGGCGATGGGCGAGCTGCGGCGGATGCTGACGGTGCTGCGGCTCAGCGACGGCGAGGAACCCGGTGACGGGGTGACCGGCCGGCCGCAGCCCGGCCTGGCGGACGTCGACCACCTCGTCGGCACGGTCACGGCGGCCGGGGTGCGGGTCCACACGCGGGTGGAGGGCGAGCCGCGACGGCTGGCGGCCAGCGTGGACCTCGCCGCGTACCGGGTCGTGCAGGAGGCGTTGACGAACGTGACCAAGCACGTCGGTCCCGGCGCGCAGGTGGACGTGCGGCTGCGCTGGGAGGCCGACGAGCTGACCGTCGAGGTGGCCGACGACGGCCGGGGCCGGCGGCCGGAGCGGGCGCTGTCCACGAACCACGGTCTGGCGGGGCTGCGGGAACGGCTCGCGATCGTGGGCGGGCGGTTGGAGGCGGAGCCGGTGCCGGTGGGCGGGTTCCGGGTCACGGCGGTGCTGCCGGTCGCCGGTACGGTGGCGACCGAGCCGGTGCGGGAACGCCGGTGATCCGGGTGATGCTGGTGGACGACCAGCCGTTGGTGCGGGCGGGGTTGGCGATGCTGCTCGACGCCGAGCCGGACATCGAGGTGGTGGCGGAGGCCGACGAGGGCGCGGGCGCCGTGGCGCGGGCCGGCGAGCTGCACCCGGACGTGGTGCTGATGGACGTGCGGATGCCCGGGGTGGACGGGGTGGAGGCGACGCGGCGGATCATCGACGCGGACCCGCAGGGCGAGGACCACGCCACCAAGATCATCATCCTGACGACGTACCACGTGGACGAGGCCGTGTACGCGGCGTTGCGGGCGGGCGCGTCCGGGTTCCTGCTCAAGGACGCGGTGCCGCGCGAACTGGTCGACGCGGTGCGCGCGGTGGCGTCCGGCGAGGCGTGGTTGCACCCGACCGTCGCGAAAGGACTGATCCGGGAGTTCGCGGCCCGGCCCCCGCACCGGATGCCGACGTCGGCGGAGATGGGTGAGCTGACCGTGCGCGAGCGGGAGGTGCTGGTGCTCGTGGCGCACGGGTTGTCGAACCCGGAGATCGCCGCGCACCTCGTGGTCGGTGAGGCGACGGTGAAGACGCACCTGGGGCGGATCCTGATGAAGCTGGGGCTGCGTGACCGCGCCCAGGCGATCGCCGCCGCGTACCACAGCGGTCTGGTCGCGCCGGGCAGCAGCCCGCCACCGCCGGCCGGGCGCCGGTCCTGACCGCGGCGGTTCTTGACCGTTACGGTGCTCGCGCGGTCGGCGTCGCGGCCCGGGTGCGCGGTACCGTCGAGTGGTGCGCATTCTTCCGCGCAGGGCACGTCGCCGTGCCGGACCGGTGAGCGTGGTGCTCGACCCGGCCACGGCGGAACTCGTGCGGCTGGGGGCGTTGCTGGAGGTCGTGGCCCAGGCCGTGGCGCTGCAGGACCGGGCGGAGGCGGTCATCGTCGGTTGCGCGCAGCCCGGTGAGACGCCGTGGGAGGTCGCGCGCACCGGCCGTGCCGTGGCGGCGCAGTACGGGAGGCTGTCCGGCTGGGCGGCGGACCTGGTGTGGCCGACCGACGGCCCACCGCCGCCGCAACGCGTCGTCGACCTCCTGCGCTACCACGTGGGCATGCTGGACTGCGCCCTGAAACTGGCCTTCCCGCGCTACCGCACCGACCGCCTGGAATCCCGCCGCCTCGCCATGACGGGCCTGGGCCCCCCAGCCCGCGAACTGCGCGACCTGGAACGCACCCTCCACACCCGCCTCACCACCTGACCGCGTGTCGAACCTCCAGGTCCCGCGTGTCGAACGCTCAGGTCCCGCGTGTCGAACATTCAGGACGACGCGCCACCCGGCCGGAGATCCTGAGCGTTGAATTCGGGGGTCCTGGAGGTTCGACACGCGGGTCGTGGAGGTTCGACACGCGCGACCCGAGGGTTCGACACGCGGGACGTGAAGGTTCGACTCGCGGGTTACCAGGTGGTTTGGCCGGTGGCGAAGGGGTAGAGGGGGTTGCCGTAGGTGGAGGGGACGGGGGTGCCCGAGTCGATCCTGGCGCGGATGGCGGCACGTTCGGCGGCGGTCGCGCCCAGGTCGTAGGGGAGGTCCCAGGACTCCGCGGCGTCGGCCGGGGTGTCGGTGCCGCCGGGACGCAGGACGTCGGACAGGGCGCGGGGCAGTTGCCACGGCAGCTTGCCCGTCGGGGTGTAGTCGCCGAACAGCAGGGAGGCCAGCGCGGGCCCCATCTCCTCACCGCCGCGATAGGTCACCACGATCGCGCTCGCCAGGTCGTGCCACTCGGTGATTACGTACGGGCGTGGCAGCACCAGGGCGACGACGACCGGGATGCCCTGGCGCTGGAAGTCCCGGATCAGCGCCAGTTGGTCCGGGGGCAGGTAGGGCTGCTCCTTCGGCCAACTCGTCGCGTGCGTGTACGAGGTCTCGCCCACCGCGACGATCGCCAGCTTCGGCGACGGGCCGGTGTCCTGGTAGACGTTCACCCCCGCCTGGGCGGCACGCGTGCGGATCGCCGACAGCATGGTCTGCGAGCCGTACTCCTGGTGGAAGTAACTCGTCCAGATGCAGCACGCGGCCGTGTCGTCGGCACGAGGACCGGCCACCACGATGTTGTCACCGCGGTTGAGCCGCACCGGCAGCACGCCACCCGTGTTCTTCAACAACGTCATCGCCTCACGCGACGCCTGGTTGGCCAGCGCCGCGTACTCCGGCTTGTGGAACCGGTACGGCCCGTTCACCGGGTCGCCGTACGGGTTCTCGAAGATCCCCAACGCGAACTTCAACCGCAGCACCCGCCGCACCGCGTCGTCGATCCGCGCCGCGGGCACCGCCGAGGTGAACCCGGCGATGGTGAACCCCGCCGCACCCGGGTCCGCGCCGCCCATCACGTCCGACCCGGCGTTCGCCGCGCCCACCCACGAGCCCGACGGCAACCAGTCGGTCGTGATCAACCCGGTGTACCCGAGGTTCTGCCGCAGGTACGCGAGGATCTTCGCGCTGTCACCCGCGCCCGGCCCGCCGGGATCGAGCAGCGAACTGCCCGCGTACCCCGGCATGATGTTCACCGCGCCCGCCTCCATCGCGGCCCGGAACGGCGCCACGTGGTACTTCACGGTCACGTCGTCGTACACGATCAACGCCTCACCGCCCGCACCCTCGCCGGGCCAGTGCTTCACGGTCGCCAGCACGGACGCCGGGTTCAGCTCCGGCCCGCCCTGCAACCCCGCCACCAGCGCCCGCACCTGCGCCGACGCGACCTCGGAACTCTCGCCGTTGCCCTCCTGGATGCGCGGGTACAGCACCTTCGTGCCCACCTCGGCCAACGGCCCCAGCACACCGCGCGCGCCGACCTCCAACTGCTCCCGCCGCTGCATGTCACCCAGCTTGTAGTCCAACGGGTAGTTCCGCGCCGCCGCCAACGCGCTCTGCAACGGGTACGTCGTCTTGTACCCCGCGATCGTGTCACCGGCCGACACGAACGGGATGCCGAGCCGCGTCCCGCTCGACCCGAGCAGCGCGGCGTGCAGGTCCTGCGCCTCCGCCGGCCCGAAGTGCCACCCCGAGCGCGGGAACACCTGGGCGTTGTAGAACATCTGGTAGGCCTTCTCCTCGATCGTCATCCGACCGAGCAGGTCGCTCACCCGCGTCTCCACGGGCTGCCGCCAGTCCTCGTACGGCTCGATCGAGCCGTTCTTGTTCAGGTCACGGCTGCCGTTCACCACCCGCACGCCGTCGTCCACGGTCGTCAACGTCGGCAGGTACAGGGAGAACGTGCGGATGTTCGACGCGCTGGTGCCGCCCGAACCGTCCACCGCCACCACGAACCACTTGTACGTCCACCGGTCCGTGATGTCCCACGACGGGGTGTAGCCGGTGCCGGTGGGCTCGGCGACCTTGGTGTAGAGGTCGATCAGGTTGCCCGACGCGGTGAAGTCGTAGTCCGTGCGGCTGACGTTGAGCCAGACCTGGTAGCGCACCGCGCCCGGCACGGCGGCCCACGAGAACGCCGGCCGCCGGGTGGACGTGATCATCGCGCGGTCCGCGGGCGCGGACAGGGCGAACCGGCCCGTCACCGCCGGGGCCTTGGTCGGCGGCGACAGCAACGGCGGCGTGGCCGCGGAGGTGTCGACCGTGCCGAAGGCCTGGAACTCCCACAGCGAGACGCCGTAGCCGGTGGCCCGCGCGGTGGCGAACAACCGCAGGTAACGGCCCGTGCCGCTGACGCTGAGCCGTTCCGTTCCGCCCGCGCCGGTGGTGGTGGAGTAGATCGGCGTCCAGTTCACCGCGTCGTTCGACAGTTCGAGCCGGTACCCGCGCGCGTACGCGCCCTCCCAGTTCAGCACGACCTGGTTGACGGTGGCCGGGCCGCCGAAGTCGACGCGCAGCCACTGGTCGTCGGCGAACTGGCTGGACCAGCGGGTGGTCGTGCGGCCGTCGAGCGCCGCGGCGGGCGCGTTGCCGCCCTCCCAGGTCGAGGCCGCGACCTGCTTGTACTCGGAGATCGGCCGGCCCGGGGCGGAACCGCCGGTGGTGCCGTAGACCTGGAACTCCCACAGCGAGTACCCGTAGCCGGTGGCACGGGCGGTGCCGAACACCCGCACGTGCCGGCCGGAGCCGGTGACGGGGATGGACTGCGTCCCGCCGGTGGCGCCGGCCGCGGTGTGGAGGGTGGTCCACGTGACGCCGTCGGCCGAGGTCTGGAGCTGGAACGCGGTCGCGTACGCGGCCTCCCAGGTCAGCACGACCCGGTCGAGCGTGGCGGTGGCGCCCAGGTCGACGCTCACCCACTGCGGGTCGGCGAACGCGCTGGACCACCGGGTGCCCGCGTTGCCGTCGGTGGCGGCGGACGCGGGGGTGCCCGCGTTCTCGGTGGACGACGCGGTGGTCGGTTTGCCTTGGGAGAGCAGGACTCCGGCCGCTCGGGCCTCCACCGACGCGGCGAGTTGCCCGGCGATCAGGGCGGCGAGGACGGCGAGCAGGGGCAGGACCCGGCGGCGGTGCCGGGTTGGCGCTTCGGGCATGGCGACTCCAGGCAGGGGTGACCCGCGGACGGTGTGCCGCCGGCCGCGGGTCGTCGACAAACTCTCGGAGAGCGCTCTCCCACAGCGAACTTCACCCGCCGTGCCACGTCAAGGGACCGGCGGACCGGTTCTCCGCCACCCGGTGGCCCGGTTCCGGTCGCGTCCGGGAGCGGCGCATAGGATCGCCGGGTGACGATCACGATTCCCGGTTTCGGCGAGCTGGAGCTGCTCGACCACGCCCCCGAAGGCGTGGCGTGCTGGAACACGTCCGTCGACGGGACGTCGGTGAGCGTGCTGGCGGAGGAACCGGCCACGGCCGACGACCTCGACCTGCCGTTCATCGCCTCGGTCCTGCGGGACCGCGACCGGCTGCTGGCCACCGCCCGCGACGCGGTGGCCGACCACCTGCGCGACCACCCGGGCTACGAGCCGGACGCGGTGGACGAGCCCGAGTTCACCTTCCACCCCGGCCGGGACTGGTTGGTCCGGTTCGCCGAGTGCCGCGTGCCCGGCTTCACCGAGCTGGGCCTGGTGGTGGTGTTCGACGGTGTGGACGTGGTCGGGGTGGACGACCTCACCGACGTCGACCTCGCCGACGAGTCGGACGAGTCGGACCACTGACCGTTCGACCGGGGGAGGTCGTCGTCGCGGGCACCGGCGTTGCCGCAGCGTCGCGGCGCTCCGGCCGCAGCGGTGCGCTCACCCCACCCGGTCGGCGTGCACGAAGCGGTCCGGGCGCAGCACGACGGCATCGGTGCGGTGGCGGGAGAACCAGGCGGTGAGCGTGCCGGTGACGTCGATCAGGTCGTCGTCGGCACAGCGCTCGCCGTCGGCCACCACCCGGAGGAACCGCGCGCGCGGACCCGACCAGTCCCGCGCGGTTTCGGCGTCCACACCCGGCCCGATGACGGCGAAGTCCGGGCCGAGCACGTCGTCCAGCGGACGTCTCACCCCGCCGACGACGACGTCGGGCTGGGGGAACATCACGCGCCCGTCCGGCAGCGCGGGCAGCGGCTTGAACTCGAAGTGGCGCACCATGCGGCGCACGCGCGGCACGGTCTGCACGACGCGCAGCACCACGTCCCGCGCGAAGGCGGCGAACCTGTTGCGCACCAGGAACACCCGGCCGAGCCGCACGCTGGTGCGGGCCATCTCCTCGGTGTGCGGGCGGCGTTCGGCCTCGTAGGTGTCCAGCAGGGCGTCCGGGGCCTCCGATCCCAGCGCCAGGGCGAGCTTCCAGGTGAGGTTGGCCGCGTCGCGCAGCCCGCTGCACAGCCCCTGGCCCAGGAACGGCGGCATCTGGTGGGCCGCGTCGCCGAGCAGGAACACCCGCCGGTCCCGCCAGCGCTCGGCGACCAGGTGGTGGAACGTGTAGACGACGGCGCGCGTGACGGTGAAGCGGTCCGGGTCGACGTAGGGCGCGACGAGCCGCGAGACCGCATCGGGGCTCGTCATGTCCTCGGCCGCCTCGTCCGGGCGCAGCATGAACTCCAGCCGGTAGGTGTCGAACGCGCCCGGCGACACGAACGCGGGCCGCCGCCAGTCGCAGACGAACGTGGTGTGCGGCACCCGCACCGCACCGGGGGCGACGTCACCCGAGACCGCCAGCCACGGTTCGGCGTAGGACGTGCCGGTGAGCGTGATGCCGGCCGCGACCCGGGTGGTGCTGCGGGCACCGTCGCACCCCAGCACGTACCGCGCGCGCACCGCCGTCTCCTCGTCGGTGCCGAGGTCGCGCAGCACCACGGTGGCGGCCTGGTCGTCCTGGGTGAGCCGCATCAGCTCGACACCGGTGCGCAGGGTGACGTGCGGGAACCGGTCGAGGCCGGCGCGCAGGGCCGCTTCGAGGCGTGGCTGGTCGAAGAAGTGCAGCGGGCCGCTGCCCAGGCCGAAGTCGACCTCGTCCAGGGCGACGGTGGCGAACACGCGGCCCTTGGCGTTGACGTACTCGGCCCGCTGCGGCGGGTACATGTCCTTGGCGACCTGGTCCAGCAGACCGGCCTGCTGGTAGATCCGCAACGCCTCGTCGTCGCAGGAGAACGCCCGCGGCTGCCGGTGCGGCGCGGTGTCGCGTTCGACGACCAGGGTGCGCACGCCCCTGGCGCCGAGCAGGTTGGCGGTCAGCGCGCCGACCGGACCGCAACCGACCACTACGACGTCGAACTCCATGCGTCCTCCTCCTGGTGTCGGACCACATGCCAGCGGAGGGCTGTTGGGGTTCTGTGGGATCAGTGTGGGAAGCGGGCCCTCACCAGGCCCGCGCCCTGCGCCTCGGCCAGCCGTGCGCCGGCGTCCAGGTCGGCCGGGTCGTCGTTGGCGAGGCCGCGGACGCGGTGCAGCTCGGCGGCCAGCACCCGTTCGCCGACCTCCTCGGCGATCGCGAGGCCTTCGTCGGCCAACGCCGCCGCGGTGGCCCGGTCCCCGGCGACCAGGTGCGCGTCCGCCATCGCGGCGAGGCTGATCGTGCGGGTGGAGCGCAGGCCGAGCCGGTGGATGCCGTCCCGGGCCACCCGCATGGCGGTGAGGCGGCCGGTGTCCCCGCCGAGCGCGGCGGCCCACTCGGCGACGAAGTCACCGGTGGTGACGAAGTGCGGCAGGTGCCGGCGCGCGCCGATCTCGCGGCACCGGCGGGCGGCGGCGAGCGCGGCCGTGACGTCGTGCTCCTGCATGGCGGCCCACGCCGCGAACAGCGCCGCGTTGGCCCGGCCGTGCGGGTCGTCGGCGCGTTCGGCGAGGGCGTGCGCGGCGGCGATGTCCGAACGTGAGCCTGCCGCGTCACCGCGCAGGGACCGCACCAGCGCGCGGAACTCGTGGACCGCCAGCGTGGGCGTGCGACCGGCCTGACCGGCCAGGTCCCGCGGGTCCAGCTCCCGCAACCGGTCGACGGCGGCGCTCAGGTGGGCTTCGGCCTCGGCCAGGCGACCGGTGAAGTAGCCGACCGCGCCCAGCAGGTAGTGGCCCGCGGCGCCGATCACGCCGTCGTCGGACGCGAGGCGACCCGCGAGGTCCTCGGCGATGGCGAACTCGGCGCGGTTGCAGGCCAGCTCGCCCAGCGTCCACAGCGCGGGGCGCACGTCCGTGCCGGCGCCGACTCGGCCGAGCAGGTCGCGGGCGCGGGAGGCGGCCAGGTCGACGGCGTCACTGCCGACGCCGACGGTGATCTGGAGCAACGACGTGCGGCGCAGCTGCACGGCCAGTTCGCGGTCCGGCGCGGTGAGCAGGGCGGCGGCCCGGTCGAGGTGCGCCAGGGCGTCCTCGTAGGCGAGGCGGCGGGTGGCGTCGTCGGCGGCTTCGAGGGTCCAGCGCAGGTGGTCGTCCTCCCGGCCTCGGGCGCGGCCGTAGTGGTGTGCCAGTTCGGCCGGGGCGAGGACGTGCCTGCCCGCGTCCGCGAGCCGGGCGTGCAGGTCGGCGCGGCGGGTCGGGGCGAGGTCGGTGTAGGCGGCCTCGGCGAACAGCGGGTGCCGGAAGCGCACCACGCCGGCGGCGGGCTCGGTCACCAGGTGGGTGACGTGCGGGGTGAGCCGGACCTCGGCGGACGTCGCGGCTTCGAGCAGGTCCACGTCCAGGTCCCGACCCGCGACGCTGAGCACGTCGAGCCAGTCGCGGGTGCGGTCGTCCAGGGCGTGCAGGCGGCGGCGGACGGTGTCGCGCACGCTCGGCGGCGGCGTGCCCGTCCCCTCGGCGGAGGTCAGCAGCTCGGTGATGAAGAACGGGTTGCCGCCGGTGCGGGTGACGAGGTCGAGCACGAGGTCGGCCGGTGCGGGCGCGCCGGTGTGCGCGCGGACCAGGTCGGCGACCGCGTCGGCGTCGAGGCCGGCAGGCCGGAGCTGCCGGTGACCGGGGCTGCGGGCGAGGTCGGCGAGCGTGGCGACGAGGGCGGGGTCGTGCTCGTAGGGGCGCGAGGTCGCGACGACCAGCGCGCGGGAGGTGTGCAGGGTGGTGGCCAGGTAGCGCAGCAGGAGCAGTGAGTCGGCGTCGGCGGCGTGCAGGTCGTCCAGCACCAGGACGAGGCCGGCCGGGCGGGCGGTGGCGTGCACGAGGGCCGAGACGGCGTCGTAGGTGCGGAAGCGGGCGGCCGGGTCGATCTCGGTGTCGGTGGATCGGCCGGTGCGGAAACCGGCCAGGTCCGGGTCGGCCCCCGCGTCGAGGGCGCGCACGACCTGGGTCCACAGCCAGAACGGCGGCGCTTGGCCGAGGTCGGGGCAGCGTCCCCAAGCGACCGGGATGCCGGCGGCGGTGGCCCGGCGGGCGACGACGTCGGCGAGGGTGGTCTTGCCGATGCCCGCTTCGCCGACGATCGCCACGAACCGCCCGCCCGCACGGCCCGCCGCCGCGAGGAGCTCGGTGAGGAGGGCGATCTCGGCCGTGCGGCCGACGAGGTCCGCTCGCGGTTCCGGGAACGGCCGCTCGGGTGAGGAGCCGGTGGGCGACGCGGCGCGGTCGGGGTGACGCGGGGCGGCGGGTGGTGGCGTGGTGCGGCCGCGGGGTGGGGTGTCGTTGCGGTCGGGCGGGTCGGTGGGCGGTGGCACCGATTGCGCGAGGACCTGGCGGTGCAGGCGGCGCAGGGCCTCGCCCGGTGCCACGCCGTGGTCCTCGGCCAGCAGCCTGCGGCCCTCGTCGTACACCGCCAGCGCGTCGGTCTGCCGTCCCGCCCGGTACAGCGCGATCATCAGCTGGGCCCGGGCGTTCTCGCGCTCGGGGTGGGCGGTGACGAACTGGCGCAGGTCCGGCAGCACGGCCTGGTGCCGACCGGCGGCGACGGCGGCCGTGAAGCGTCCCTCGGCGGCCTCGGTCCGCGCCTCCCCGAGACGTGCCGCCTCCGGCCGGACGGCGGTGAGGCCGGCGGCGGCCACCTCGCCGCGCCAGAGGGCCAGCGCCTCGGCGTAGTGCCGTTCGGCCGCCTCCCACTCGCCACCGGCGAGCGCCCGAGCACCCTGCCCGGCCAGCCTGGTGAAGCGCACGGCGTCCACGGCGTCCGGCGGCACGCTCAACTCGTAGCCGCCGGTGTGGCCGCGCAGCAGCTCGGCGGGCGCACGCCGTCCCCGCCCCGGTTCGAGGGCACGCCGCAGACCGGCCACGTAGGACCGCAGGGTGACCGGGGCGCCTGCCGGCGCTCGCCCGTCCCACAGCGCGTCGACCAGCCAGTCGGTGCTCACGAACCGGTTGGCGCGCAACAGCAGCAGCGCCAGCAGGTCACGGTGCCGCGGCCCGCCCAGTGCCACCGGCTCGCCGTCGCGTTCCACCCGCAACGGCCCCAGGACCCCGAACCGCACCGCGCCCGACACCAGCAGAGGGTAACCGGGGTGGGGAGGCCGTCCGCGCGGCGACGACAATGGGAGCATGACGACTCCTCAGGTCGCGAGGCCCTCGATCCTGACCGTGGACGACGACCCGGGTGTGTCCCGGTCCGTGGCGCGCGACCTGCGCCGCAAGTACGGCGAGAGCTACCGGATCGTGCGGGCCGAGTCCGGGCCGCAGGCGCTCGACGCCGTGCGCGAGATCAAGCTGCGCGGCGAGGAGGTGGCGGTCCTGCTGGCCGACTACCGGATGCCCGGCATGAGCGGCATCGAGTTCCTGGAGGCCGCGATGGACCTGTTCCCCGCGGCACGGCGGGTGCTGCTCACCGCGTACGCCGACACCGACGCGGCGATCCGCGCGATCAACGTCGTGGACCTCGACCACTACCTGCTCAAACCGTGGGACCCGCCGGAGGAGAAGCTGTACCCGGTGCTGGACGACCTGCTCAGCGCGTGGAAGGCGGCGGACCGCGGCCCGGCCAGGCAGGTCCGGGTGATCGGCCACCGCTGGTCGTCGCGGTCCTACGAGGTGCGCGACTTCCTGGCCCGCAACTCCGTCCCGTTCCGCTGGCACGCGCTGGACGACGGCGACGCCGAGGCCGGACGGCTGCTCACCGCGTGCGGCGAGGACGGCGTGCGGCTGCCCGTGGTCATCACCGCCGAGGGCGAGACGCTGGTCGAGCCGTCCGACGCCGAGCTGGCCGCCCGCGTCGGCCTCACCACCCGGCCGTCCACCGACTTCTACGACCTGATCGTGGTCGGCGGCGGTCCGGCCGGGTTGGGCGCGGCGGTCTACGGCGGCTCGGAAGGGCTGCGCACGGTGCTGGTCGAACGGCGCGCCACCGGCGGCCAGGCGGGCACCAGCAGCCGGATCGAGAACTACCTGGGCTTCCCCGACGGCGTGTCCGGCGAGCAGCTCACCGACCGGGCCCGCAGGCAGGCGCTGAAGTTCGACGTCGAGGTGCTGACCGCGTGCGACGTGGTCGGCCTGGAGGCACGCGGCGCGGCGCGGGTGGTGCGGCTGGACGACGGCACCGAGCTGGCCGCGCACACCGTCATCCTCGCCACCGGCGTGTCCTACCGGATGCTGGACGCGCCCGGCCTGGGCGAGCTGACCGGCCGCGGCGTGTTCTACGGCGCGGCCACCACCGAGGGGCCCAGCTGCACCGGCCAGGACGTCTACCTGGTCGGCGGGGCGAACTCGGCGGGCCAGGCGGCGCTCTACTTCGCCGCGCACGCCCGCCGCGTCGTGCTCGTCGTGCGCGGCGACTCGCTGGCCCGGTCGATGTCGCACTACCTGGTCGAACAGCTCGCCCGGGTCGACAACATCGAGGTCCTCACGTGCACCGAGGTCGTCGGCGGCACGGGCGAGCAGCACCTGGAGACGCTGACGCTGCGGCACAGCAAGACCGGTGAGACCACGACAGTGCCGACGTCGTGGCTGTTCGCGTTCATCGGCGCCGCGCCGCACACCGACTGGCTGGCGGGCACACTGGCCCGTGACGAGCGCGGCTTCGTGCTCGCCGGACCGGACCTGGTCACCGACGGCCGCCTGCCCGACGGCTGGGACCTCGACCGGCCGCCCTACCACCTGGAAACGAGCCTGCCGGGCGTGTTCGCGGCCGGTGACGTGCGGGCGGACTCGGTGAAGCGGGTCGCCTCGGCCGTCGGCGACGGCGCGATGGCCGTGTCGCTGGTCCACCGCTACCTGGAGAAGTCGTGATGGAGAAGCTGACGGTCGACGACCTGCGCGGGCTGTTCCTGTTCGAGCACCTGTCCGAGGAGCAGTTGGCGTGGCTCGTCGCGCACGGCCAGGTCGAGACGCACGCGGCGGGCAGCCGGGTGTTGCGCGAGGGGCAGCCCGCGACCTGCTTCTTCGTGCTGCTGGACGGCACGGTGGCGGTCAGCCGCGTCATCGGCGGCCGGCGCGTGGAGACCAACCGCACCGACCACCGCGGCTCGTACTTCGGCGCCACCCAGGCCTACCTGGGCGCGGACGCGGAGGGCACCACGGTCTACCAGATGACCGCCGACGCGGTCACCGACGTGCGGCTCTACCAACTGCCCGCGCACGACTTCGGCGCGATGTTCCGCTCGTGGTTCCCGATGGCCATCCACCTGCTGGAAGGTCTGTTCTTCGGCATGCGCAACACCGAGCGGATCGTCAGCCAGCGGGAACGGCTGCTCGCGCTCGGCTCGCTGTCGGCCGGCCTGACCCACGAGCTGAACAACCCGGCCGCCGCGGCGGTCCGGGCCACCGGCGCGTTGCGGGAGCGGGTCGCCGGGATGCGGCACAAGCTCGCGCTGCTGGCGAGCGGGTCGATCGACCCGGCCACGCTGCCGGTGCTGGTGAAGCTCCAGGAGAGCGCGGTCGAGCAGGTCGCGAAGGCGCCGAAGCTCGGCCCGATGGAGACCGCCGACCTGGAGGACGAGGTCGCCGACTGGCTGGACGCGCACGGTGTGGCGGGCGGCTGGGACCTGGCTCCGGTGCTGGTCGCGGGCGGGCTGGACGTCGAGTGGCTGGACCGGGCGGCGGCGCTGTGCCCGGAGACCGCCACCGAGGCGGCCGTGCGCTGGCTGGCCTACACCGTCGAGACCGAGACGTTGATGAACGAGATCGAGGACGCCACCACCAGGGTGTCCACGCTGGTCGGCGCGGCCAAGCAGTACTCGCAGGTCGACCGGGCGCCGTTCCAGGTGGTCGACGTGCACGAGCTGCTCGACTCCACGCTCGTGATGCTGGGCGGCAAGCTCCGCGACGGCGTGCGCGTGGTCAAGGACTACGACCGGTCGCTGCCGCCGGTGCCCGCCTACCCGGCCGAGCTCAACCAGGTGTGGACGAACCTGGTCGACAACGCGGTGGCCGCCATGGACGGCCGCGGCACGCTGACCGTGCGCACGTCCCGGGCCGGGGACGACCTGGTGGTGGAGGTCGGCGACACCGGAACGGGCATCCCGCCCGAGGTGAAGGGGCGCATCTTCGAGCCGTTCTTCACCACGAAGGCGGTCGGCGAGGGCACCGGGCTCGGCCTGGACATCTCGTGGCGGATCGTGGTCGACCGCCACCACGGCGACATCCGGGTGGAATCCGAGCCCGGTGACACCCGCTTCCGGGTCCACCTGCCGCTGACGCCGCCGTCGGCCGAACTCCCGCGGGACGGCGCGGCCTGACGTAGACCACCAGCGCGCCGCCGACCGCCTCGCACAGCAGCGCTGCACCGGGGTTGTTCCGCCGCCCCAGCCGTCCGGCGGCAGGCCGACCACGAACGTGCCCACCGGGGAGGGAGGTCGGTGTTCGCGCACACCGGCCGCCGCCTCGCCGTCCGTCCACTCAGGACTTCCATCCGGTCGGTACGGCACGACGTCACCGGCACCCCGCCGAGGCGATCGAACAGGTCCGCGCCCGGCGGCGGACCGTCCACTGTGGCCCTACCGGTGGGCGGGTGGTCCGCCCGCCGCGCGGAATGCCGAAGGTGGGGGTTGCGGAGTTCGACAACCGGCATCGTGTCCACGGGTGCCCGTTGTGGCGCGTAAGGGTGAACACCCGTGGTGTCCATCACACCCCAATGGTCTTTTGTATCAATACGGCCTGGCCGTAGATGTGCGGAGACGGGGAGGTGTTCCGGGGAAACCGACTTGGAATACACACCGGCCGCCCGCGGATCGTGGCAGTTCGGGTCGATCCCATGAGGACTGTTTCCGCCGATCGGCCGATCCTGCTTATTTTGGGTCGGTGCACGACAGATCACCCGGAAATTCCATACAGCGTTGACTGGGCTGCTCAGCCGGTCGGCTGATTGAGCGGGTCGTGATCACACTCGTATGGTGGACTCGTAATTCGCGGCGGGATGGCTCCGCATCGTCATCCGCGCGGTTGTCCACGAGCCGTCCACGGTCCCTTGCGCACGGTCAACGTCGACTGGGCGGCAATCATTCGACACGGAATCGCCGGGTCGATTCACGATGCTCCCGGAAAGGCGGGCGAAATTGTTGCGCGAGCAGGGTGTCGAATCGCCGTCGGACGCGTACGGGCCGGTGGTGTCCCGCGGGGTGCTGCGCCGGGTGGCCTACCCGGTCCTGTTGTTGCTGGTGATGGGTACCGGCACGGCGGTGGTGCTGCTGGGCTGGCCGCCCTCGGTGGTCAGCCCGCTGTTCCTGCTCGGCGTGGTCGGCTACTTCACGGTGCTGGAGCGCGTCATCCCGTTCAACCCCGATTGGCACCCGACCGCACGTGAATGGGGCTGGTACGGCGCCTACTTCATCCTGACCGCGGTGGGCGCGGGCGTCGCCCAATTCGTGGTGACCCTCGTGGTGGGCGTCGTGGCGCCCCTCGACCCGACGTTGCCCGTATGGGCAGAAATCCCCGCCGCGCTGCTGCTCGGCTCCCTCGGCAGCTATATCATGCATCGGTTGGGGCACACCAACCGCTTCCTGTGGCGCTTCCACGGCGTGCACCACGTGCCGGCCAAGGTGAACGTCGGCAACAACGGCGTCAACCACGTGTTCGACATCGTCCTGGCCCAAGGCGTGGTCCAGCTCTCGCTCGCCCTGGCGGGATTCTCCGCCGAGTCGGTCCTCGTCGTGGGCATGTTCGTGACCGCCCAGGGTTACTTCACCCACGCGAACGTGGACGTGCGGCTGGGCCGGTTCAACCACGTCCTCGCCAGTCCCGAACAGCACCGGCTGCACCACAGCAACAACCCCGAGGACGCCGGTCACTACGGCTCGGACCTGGCCATCTGGGACCACCTCTTCCGCAGCTACACCTGGGTGCCCGGGCGGACTCCCCGGGCGATCGGCCTGTTCGACCCGATGTCGTTCCCCCGCACCGAGTCCCTCGTCGCGAGCCTCCTGCACCCGATCCGCCCCAGGCGGCGCGTCGAGGACCCCGGCGGCGGGACCCGCCCCTGACCTCGACCCGATCCCGCACCACCACCTCCCTGCGCCGGCTGCACGCCGGATCTCTCCAGCGGCCCGCCGCCATCCGCGGCGGCGGTTCGCGCTGCTTCCGCGAAGGATTCCGAATCCATGCCCAAAAGCACGTCCACCAGCAAGTCACCTCGGGACAACCGGCTGGCGATCATCGGCATCGGCTGCCGGCTGCCCGGCGGCGCGTCCGACTACCGCACGTTCTGGCAGAACCTCCTCGACGGCAAGGACTGCATCACCGAAACGCCGGCGGACCGCTACGACGTGGGCACGCTCGGCAGCCGCGACAAGGCGAAGCCGGGCAGGCTGGTCGGCGGTCGCGGGGGTTACATCGACGGCTTCGACGAGTTCGACCCCGCGTTCTTCGGCATCAGCCCGCGCGAGGCCGAGCACATGGACCCGCAGCAGCGCAAGCTCCTGGAGGTCGCGTGGGAGGCGCTGGAGGACGGCGGGCAACGGCCGGGTGAGCTGGCGGGCTCGGCCGTCGGCGTGTACGTCGGCGCGTTCACGCTCGACTACAAGATCCTCCAGTTCGCCGACCTGAGCTTCCAGACCCTGGCCGCGCACACCGCCACCGGCACCATGATGACGATGGTGTCGAACCGGATCTCCTACTGCCTCGACCTGCGCGGCCCCAGCGTCTCCATCGACACCGCGTGCAGCTCGTCGCTGGTGGCGGTGCACCTGGCGGGTCAGAGCCTGCTGCGCGGCGAGACCGACCTGGCGCTGGCGGGCGGCACCCTGCTGCACCTGACCCCGCAGTACACGATCGCCGAGACCAAGGGCGGGTTCCTGTCCCCGGAGGGGCGTTCACGGACCTTCGACGCCGCCGCCAACGGGTACGTCCGCGCCGAGGGCGTGGGCATGGTCGCCCTCAAGCGCCTCGCCGACGCCGAGCGCGACGGCGACCCGATCCACGCGGTGATCATCGGCACCGGCGTCAACCAGGACGGCCGCACCAACGGCATCACCGTGCCCAGCGCCGACGCCCAGGTCCAGCTGATCAAGCGGGTCTGCGCGGAGGCGGGCATCACCCCGGGCGACCTGCAGTACGTGGAGGCGCACGGCACGTCCACCCCGGTCGGCGACCCGATCGAGGCCAACGCGCTCGGCCGGGCCCTGGCCGAGGGCCGCGCCCCCGGAGCCCGCTGCTACGTGGGCTCGGTCAAGACCAACATCGGCCACACCGAGTCCGCCGCGGGCATCGCGGGCCTGATCAAGACGACGCTGGCGCTCGAGCACCGGCTCATCCCGCCGCACATCAACCTCGACCGGGTCAACCCCGAGATCGACCTGGACGCGCTGCCCTACGAGATTCCCACCGAGGTCGTGCCGTGGCCCGAGCACGAGGGACCGGCCCTCGCGGGCGTGAACTCCTTCGGCTTCGGCGGCACCAACGCCCACGTCCTGCTCGAAGAGGCGCCGCCGCGCGCGTCGCGATCCGAGGTCGACCCCGCCGCGACCCCGGCGCGGACCGTGCTGCCGCTGTCCGCCCGCGACCCCGGCGTGCTGGGCGAGGTGGCCGCGGGCATCCGCCGTGAACTGGCCTCGGGCGCGTCGGTCACCGACGTCGCGCACACCCTGGCGCACCGTCGCCAGCACCACGAGCACCGGTTGGCGATCGCGTACTCCACCGCCGAGGACCTAGACGCGGCGCTGGCGGCCCGCGAGCGGGGCGAAGCGCACCCCGACGTGGTCGAGAACCAGGCGTCCGCCGAACCGCGCGACCCGGTGTGGGTGTTCACCGGCATGGGCCCGCAGTGGTGGGGCATGGGGCGCGGCATGATGGCCGCCGACCCGGTGTACCGCGAGGTGGTCGAACGGGTCGACGCGGAGATCCGCGAGCAGGCCGGCTGGTCGCTGATCGAGCTGATGGCCGCCGACGAGGCCGATTCGGCGATGGCGGAGACCTGGCTCGCCCAGCCCGCCAACTTCGCGGTGCAGATCGCCCTGGCGGCGGTGTGGCGCGCGCGGGGCGTGCGCCCGGCCGCCATCGTCGGGCACAGCACCGGCGAGATCGCCGCGTTCTACGAGGCGGGCGTGTACTCGCTGGCCGACGCGGTCGACGTGGTCCTGCAACGCTCCCGGCTCCAGCAGAAGCTGGTCGGCACCGGCACGATGCTCGCCGTCGGCCTGACCGAGGACGAGGCGAGCGCCCGCGTGCGGCCCTACGGCGACCGCGTGTCCGTCGCCGCCGTCAACTCGCCGACCTCGGTGACGCTGGCCGGCGACGAGGACGCCCTCGGCGAGGTGCGCGACGCGCTGACCGCGGCCGGCGTGTTCGCCAAGTTCCTCGCCGTCCGGGTGCCCTACCACAGCGCCCGCATGGAGGCGATCAAGGACGAGCTGGTCACCGCGCTGTCCGGGCTGCGCCCCCAGCCGGCCACCGTGCCGCTGTACCTCACCGGGCGCGAGGGCCGCGCCCGCGGGCCGGAGCTGGACGGCGGGTACTGGTGGGACAACGTGCGCGACCGCGTGCGCTTCCGCGCCGCCGTGGACGCCATCGCCGCCGACGGCCACCGGCTGTTCCTGGAGATCGGCCCGCACCCGGTGCTCGCGCACTCCATCGCCGAGTGCCTGGCCGCGCACGGCATCGAGGGCCGTGCCGTGCCGTCGATCCGCCGGATGGAGGACGAACCCGCCCGGCTGAACCGCTCCACGGCGGAGCTGCACACCCTCGGCGTCCCGCTGGACTGGGCGGTGCTCCAGCCCGCCGGGTCGCCGGTGCCGCTGCCGCGCTACCCGTGGCGGCGCGACCGGTACTGGGTGGAGCCCGCGTCGGTCGAGCAGATCCGCCTCGGCCACCGCGACCACCCGCTGCTCGGTCGGCGCGTCGCGGGCGTCGAGCCCACCTGGGAGGCCCGGCTCGACGTCGAGGACCTGCCTTACCTCGACGACCACCGCATCGAGGGCAACGCCCTGTTCCCCGCCGCCGGGTACGTGGAGATGGCCGCGCAGGCCGTGCGCGCGCTGACCGGCGGCGCGTCGGCCGCGATCGCCGACCTCGAACTGCGCAAGGCGTTGTTCGTGTCCGACACCGAGTCCAGGACGGTGCGGCTGTCGTTCTCCGGCGAGAACGCCGGGTTCACCATCGCGTCGGTCACCGACGCCGCGCAGGAGCGCGTGGTGCACGCGGCGGGCGTGGTGCGCGCCGGGCAGCGCGGGGGACCGGTGGCCCCGCTGGACCTCGATGCCGTCCGAGGCCGGGCCGAACGGCTGGTCACGGGACCCGACTGCTACGCCGAGCTGGCCGGGCTGGGCTACCACTACGGCCCGGCGTTCCAGGGCATCGCCGAGGTGTGGGTGTCCGAGGGCGAGGCGCTGGCCCGCATCCGACCCACGGCGGGCATCGACGCCTCCGGGCACCACGTGCACCCGGTGCTGCTCGACTCGTGCTTCCAGACCCTGCTCACGCCGTTGCTGGCCGCGCCGCCCGCGCCGGGCACGGGCATCCGGCTGCCGCTGTCGATCGAGGAGGTCCGGCTGGACCCGGTGGGCGACCGGGAGCTGTGGGCGCACGCCGTGATCACCGACCGCGACGGCGGTGACCTGGTCGGCGACATCAGGGTCTACGCGTCCGACGGAACCCCGCTCGGTGACGTGCGCGGGTTCCGCGCCGCCGACGTGGAGAAGGCCGCCACGGCGGTCGGCCGGGCCACCGTCGACAGCTGGCTGGCCAAGGTCGGCTGGCCGGTGTGCCCGCCCGCGCCCGAACCGGAGCACGCCGAGGGCCGTTGGCTGCTGCTGGCCGACTCGGGCGGCGTGGCGGACGAGCTCGCGGCGGCGTTGCGCGCCACCGGCAGGCACTGCCACCTGGTGCGGCCCGGGCTCGGCTACCGGCGCGGCCGGTGGGAGTCGACGGTGACCGCCGGGGAGATCGGCGACCTCTCCCGGCTGGCCGCGGACCTCGCCGAGGAGCACGGCACCCGGTTCGAGGGCGTGGTGCACCTGTGGAACCTGGACCTGCCGGACCTGGACGGCCTGTCCCGCGCCGACCTCGACCGCGCCACCGACCAGGGCGCGTACTCGCTGGTCGTCCTCGCGCAGGCGCTGCTGGCCGGTGAGCTGACCGGCCGGGTGCACGTCGTCACCCGGGGTGCGCAGGCCGTGGTGGAGCACGACCTGGTGCGACCGCTGGGCGCGCGGGCGTGGGGGATCGGCCGGGTGCTGTGGCACCAGGAGCTGACCGCCCACCGGGGCAAGCTGATCGACCTGGACCCCGCGGACCCGGTCGGGCCCGACGCCCGCCGCGCCGAGGCCGACGCGCTGCTGCGCGAGGTGCTGGCGCCGTTCGACGCGGAGGTCGAGGGCGTCGGCGTGGTCGACGAGATCGCCCTGCGCGGCGCGGACCGGCACACCAGCAGGCTGCTCCCGGCCGCGCCCGAGCTGACCCAACCCCTCCCGCTGAGCCTGCGCCCGGACGGCAGCTACCTGGTCACCGGCGCGTTCGGCGCGCTCGGCCAACTGCTCTGCCGGACGCTGGCCGCCCGCGGTGCGCGCCGGCTGATCCTGGTCGGCCGCACCAGGCTGCCCGAGCGGGCCTGGTGGAGCATGATCGACCGGGACACCCCGGTCGGCCGGTCGGTGCGGTTCGTCCGCGACCTGGAGGCGCTGGGCGCGCAGGTGATCCTCGCGCCGGTGGACATCACCGACGAACGGTCGCTGGTCACGTGGTTGGCGGACTACCGCCGCGACCACGCCCAGCCGATCCGCGGCGTGTTCCACCTGGCGGGCCACGTCCGGGACACCCTCGTGCCGGCGATGGACCGCACGGGCTTCGACGCCGTGCACGACCCCAAGGTCGTCGGCGCCTACCTGCTGCACCACCACCTGCGCGACGAACCGCTCGACCACTTCGTGCTGTTCGCCTCGATCGCGTCGCTGCTGACCACCGCCGGGCAGACCAACTACGCCGCCGGCAACGCCTTCCTGGACGCGCTGGCGCACCACCGCCGGGCACGCGGCCTGCCCGCGCTCAGCATCGACTGGGGGCCGTGGGCCACCGGCATGATCGAGGAGCTGGGCCTGGTGGAGCACTACCGGGTCAGCCGGGGGATGACCTCGCTGTCACCGGAAGCCGGCATGGCCGCGCTGGAGCGGGTGATCGGCCAGGACGAGGCCCAGCTGCTGGTGGCGACGGTCGCCGACTGGTCGGTGTTCCTCTCCTGGTACGGCACGACGCCGCCGCTGGTCAGCGCGCTCGCCGCCGCCGCGGCGGACGCCGCCCCGGTCGAGTCGGGGAGCTTCCTGGACACGTTCCGCGCCGCCGACGCCGCCACCCGGCGGGAACTGGTGGCCGAGCGGTTCACCGACATCGTGGCGGGCGTGCTGAGGGTGCCCGCCGAGCAGGTCGAGGCGAACTCCGGGCTGACCGCGGCGGGCCTGGACTCCCTGCTGGCGATGGAGCTGCGGGCCAGGATCACCACCGAGCTGAAGGTCAGCCTGCCGGTGGTCGCCCTGCTCAGCGGCACGCCGGTGGCCGAGCTGGTCGACCAGGTGCACGCGGGTCTGATCGCGCACGCCGCCACCGGCGACCAGGACGAGACCGCGGTGGAGGTGTTCACCGACGCGCACCGGTTCCCGTTGACGCAGAACCAGAAGGCCCTGTGGTTCCTCAAGCAGCTCAACCCCGACGGGTTCGCCTACAACATCGGCGGCGCGGTCGAGGTGGCCGTCGAGCTGGACCCGGAGCTGATGTTCGACGCGGTGCGCACGCTCATCGCCCGACACCCGTTGCTGCGCGCGAACTTCTCCCTGGAGAAGGGGCAGGCGATCCAGCAGATCTCGGCGTCCGCGGAGGCCGACGTCGCCCTGTTCGACGTGGCGGACCGCGACTGGGACGAGATCTACCGGATGATCATCGCCGAGTACCGCGAGCCGTACGACCTGGAGCACGACCCGCTGGTGCGCTTCCGGCTCTTCCGCCGCGGCCCCGACCGCTGGGTGATCATGAAGGCGGTGCACCACATCATCTCCGACGCCATCTCCACGTTCACCTTCATCGAGGAGCTGCTGTCGGTCTACGAGGGACTGCGCCGCGGTGAGGCGGTGCGGCTGCCCGAGCCGACCGCGCAGTACCTGGACTTCCTCAACTGGCAGAACAGGTTCCTGGCCAGCCCGGACGCCGACCGGATGCTGGAGTACTGGCGCGGGCACCTGCCCGAGCGCACACCGGTGCTGAACCTGCCGACCGACAAGCCGCGGCCGGTCGTGCAGACCGACAACGGCGCGTCGGAGTTCTTCGTCCTGGACACCGACCTCAGCGCCCGGGTGCACCAGTTGGCGCGCGAGCACGACGTCACCGTGTTCGTGGTGCTGCTGGCCGCGTACTACCTGCTGCTGAGCCGCTACTCCGGACAGGACGACATCATCGTCGGCAGCCCGGTGACCGGCCGCACCGAGGAGGACTTCGGCTCGGTCTACGGCTACTTCGTCAACCCCCTGCCGCTGCGGGCGGACCTGTCCGGCGCGCCCGACGTCGGCAGCCTGCTCGCCCAGGTCCGCTCGACGGTCCTCAACGGACTGGACAACCAGGAGTACCCGTTCGTGCTGCTGGTGGAGGAGCTGGGCCTGCGCCACGACCCGAGCCGGTCGGCGGTGTTCCAGGCGATGTTCATCCTGCTGTCGCACAAGGTGTCCACCGAGAAGTACGGCTACCGCCTGGAGTACATCGAGCTGCCCGAGGAGGAAGGGCAGTTCGACCTGACGCTGTCGGTCTACGAGGACGAGGCGGACCAGCGCTTCCACTGCGCGTTCAAGTACAACACCGACCTGTTCTTCGCCGAGACGGTCAGCCGGATGGCGAGCCACTACGTGACCCTGCTCGACAGCCTCACCGGCGCGTCCCCCGACACGTCCACGGGTGAGCTCGCCCTGCTCCGGCCGGCCGAGCGCGCCGCGATCCTGGACGAGTGGAGCGGGGCGGCCCGCACCGCGCCCGCGGACGTGCCGGTGACGACGCTGATCGCCGAGGCCGCGGCGGCCACCCCGGACGCCGTCGCCGTCGTGACGCCCGCGGGCTCGGGCGCCGACCGGCTCACCTACGCCGACCTGGAACGGCGCGCCACGAGCATGGCCCGCGTGCTGCGCGCGCGTGGCGTGCGGGACGGCGCGGTGGTGGCCCTGTGCCTGGAGAAGTCGGCCGACCTGGTGGTCAGCCTGCTCGCCGTGCTCAAGGCGGGCGGCGCCTACCTGCCCCTGGACCCCGACTACCCGACCGAGCGGCTGGAGCACATGGTCCGCACGGCGGGCACCGCCTTCCTGGTGTCCGACGCGCGCACCCGCCACCGGCTGGACGGGCTCTCCGCGCCGGTCGTCGACGTGGCCGACCTTGCCGACCTGGCCGCCGACGCGACCGCCGGCGACGACGACCTGGGGCCGATCGACCCGGACAGCACGGCGTACGTCATCTACACCTCCGGTTCCACCGGCACGCCGAAGGCCGTCCGCGTCACCCACCGCAACCTCGCGTCCGCCTTCGCCGCCTGGCGGCAGGAGTACCGGCTCGACACCGACGCGCGGGTGCACCTCCAGATGGCCGGCTTCGCGTTCGACGTGTTCACCGGCGACCTGGTCCGGGCGCTGTGCTCGGGCGGCACGCTGGTGCTGGTCACGCGCGACCTGCTGTTCGACACCGCGCGCCTGTACGACACGATGGTGGCCGAGGGCGTGGACAGCGCCGAGTTCGTCCCCGCGATCGTGCGCGGCCTGATGAGCCACTGCGAGCGCACCGGCGCGAGGCTCGACTTCATGCGGCTGCTGGTGGTCGGCTCCGACGTGTGGAAGGTCGAGGAGTACCGGCGGCTCAAGGGCCTGTGCGGGCCGGGCACCAGGGTGGTCAACTCCTACGGCCTCACCGAGGCCACCATCGACAGCGCCTACTTCGAGGGGCCGGTCGACGACCTGGAACCCGGCCGGGTGGTGCCGATCGGGCGGCCGTTGCCCAACTCGGCGCTGTACCTGCTCGACGAGCGGGGCGAACCGGTGCCGCAGGGCGTCGTCGGCGAGCTGTGGATCGGCGGCGGCGGTGTCGCCGACGGCTACGTGGGCGACCCCGAGCAGACGGCGCAGCGCTTCGCCACCCGCGACCTGGACGGGCGGCGGGTCCGGCTGTACCGGACCGGCGACCTCGCCCGCTGGACCGCGAACGGCGTGGTCGAGCTGCTGGGCCGGGCGGACGGCCAGGTGAAGGTGCGCGGCCATCGCGTCGAGGTCGGCGAGGTGGAGGCGCAGCTGACCCGGCGGCCCGGCGTGGCCCAGGCGGTGGTGCTGGTGCGCCCCGACGCGCGCGGCGAGGACACCCTGTTCGCCTACTGCGTCCCGACCGAGGGCACCGAGCTCGACAGCCGGGCGTTGCGCGCCCACCTGGGCGAGTACCTGCCCACGTTCATGATCCCGGCCCACCTCGTCGCGGTGCCGGAACTGCCGCTGACCTCCAACGGCAAGGTGGACGTGGACGCGCTGCCGTTGCCCGCCGCGGTGGACGACATCGCCTACGAGCCCCCGGTCACGCTCTACGAGGTGCGCACCGCGAAGCACTGGCAGTCCCTGCTGGCGGTCGACCGCGTCGGCCTGGAACAGGACTTCTTCGAGACCGGCGGCAGCTCGATCACGCTGATCGAGCTGATCCACCACCTCCAGACCGAGTTCGCCATCACCATCCCGGTGAGCCTGCTGTTCCGGGTGACCACCCTGCGCGGCATGGCCAAGACGGTCGAGCACATCGTCACCGGGCAGATCGCCGGCGCGAAGCCCTACCTGGTGTTCAACCCCGACCGGGAGCCGACGCTGTTCTGCTTCCCGCCGGCGGGCGGGCACGGCCTGGTCTACCGGCTGCTGGCCGCGCACCTGACCGAGCACCGGCTGGCCGCGTTCAACTACGTCCCCGGTGACGGCAAGGTGGCCGAGTACGCCGACCTCGTGGAGTCGTTGCAGCCGCAGGGCCCGTACCACCTGTTCGGCTACTCGCTCGGCGGCAACCTCGCCTTCGAGGTGGCCAAGGAGCTGGAACGGCGCGGGCACGTGGCGGCGCACGTGGTGATCATGGACTCCTACCGGATCCCGGAGCGGTTCACCCTGGCCGAGGAGCACGTGGCGGAGTTCGAGCACGAGCTGTCCGAGCACCTGGCCCGGCACACCGGCTCGGCCACCGTGGCCGAGGAGACCATGCGGCAGGCGCGCGAGTACCTGCACCACTCCAGCGCCACGCCGAACCTGGGCACGGTGTCCGGGCCGGTCACGGTGATCTCCGACGAGCAGAAGGTCGAGTTCTACGCCGCGTCCGCGCACGGCACGTGGCACGGCGCGTCCGGTTCGGGCACCACCGTGCTGGCCGGGTCCGGCGTGCACGCGGAGATGCTGGACGGGGAGCACCTGACCCGCAACGCCGACCTGCTGCGCGCCGTCCTCCGGTCGGGAGGTGTCCGCGATGTCGCGTAGCGCCAGGGTCGTCTGGGAGCGGCGGACCCGCACCCCCGACTTCACACCCAGGGTCATCGTGATCGGCGCCGGCGTGGCCGGCATGGCGGTCGGCTGCTACGGCCAGATGAGCGGCCTGGAGACGCGGATCTTCGAGTCGCACGTGCTGCCCGGCGGTTGCTGCACGGCGTGGGCCCGCGACGGCTACCTGCTCGACTACTGCATCGACTGGCTCAACGGCACCGCGCCCGACAACGAGGCCAACCAGGTCTGGCGGGAGCTCGGCGCGCTGGACGGCAAGACGGTCACCACGTTCAGCGAGTTCAACCGGGTCGTCGCGCAGGACGGCCGCTCGGTCACCTTCCACACCGACCCCGACCTGTTGCAGGCGGAGCTGGAGTCGTGCTCGCCCGCCGACTCGGCGAAGATCCGGGCGTTCTGCGCGGACCTGCGCCGCTTCGGCCGGGTGGACATCCACCCGTTCCTCACCCCTCCGCCGCTGATGTCGTGGCGGGAGAAGCTGAGGATGCTCGGCAAGGTGCTGCCCGCGTTCCGGTTGTTCTGGCGCACCGGCGGCACCCGGATGGCCGACTTCGCCGACGGCCTGCGCGACCCGTTCCTGGCCACGGCGTTCCGCAACATGTTCTTCCAGGACCCGAAGAACTTCGCCCTGCTGCCGTACCACTACACGATGTCCCAGGCGCACAAGGGCAACGTGGGCGTGCCACAGGGCGGGTCGCTCGGGCTGGCCCGCTCGATCGAGGAGCGCTACGCGGGCCTGGGCGGACGCATCGACTTCCGGGCCAAGGTCGTCCGCGTGCTCGTCGAGGACGGGCGCGCGGTCGGCGTGGAGCTGCGCAACGGCGAACGGCACTACGCCGACCACGTGGTGGCGGCGTGCGACGGGTTGACCACGGTGTCGAAGCTGCTGGGCGGCGAGCACAGCAACCCGCGGCTGGACACCCTGCTCGACGAGGTGCTGCCGGACCCGGAGCAGCTGTACCCGGCGCTGGTGTCGGTGTTCGTCGGCTTCCGCGGCGACGTGGGCGCGGACGAACCGGTCAGCACCACCTACCTGCTGCCCGACGAGGACGCCGCCCGGCTGCCCGGCGCGCTCCAGAAGAGCCTGGTGGTGCACCTGAGGTCGAGGGTGCTCGCGGGGCTCGCGCCCGAGGGCCGGTCGCTGATCCACTGCAACTACTTCAGCGACTTCGAGACCTGGAAAGCGCTGCGCAAGACCGACCGGAGGGCCTACTGGGACCTCAAGCGCGAGTTGGCCGCGTTCATCAGGGAGTTCCTGGAGCGCCGCTTCCCCGGCATCGGCGAGCGCATCGAGCTGGTCCAGATCGCCACGCCCGCGACCACCGAGCGCTACACCGGCAACCACCGGGGCGCGATCCTGGCCTGGAAGTCGCCCAAGGCGGACGACCTGCTCGACGACCTGATCGCCAAGGACAAGTTGGCGCTGCCCGGCCTGGCGGGCTTCCACCTGGCCGGGCACTGGGTCGGCGGCGGCAGCCTGATCAAGGCCGCGTCGTCGGGCCGGTTCGCCGTGCAGTACCTGTGCCGGGAGCTCGGCGTGCCGTTCCGCGCGCACGAGAGCGGCGGCACCGAGCCGTGGCACGCCGGGAAGCTCGGCGAACTGCCGCAACTGGACAACTGGACCGAGCGCCCGCGGGCCGCCCGACCGACAGCGAGGACGTCACGGACATGACCGGCGAGCGACGCAAGACGATGATCGTCATCGGCGCCGGCCTCGGCGGGCTCTCCGCCGGGTGCTACGCCCAGATGAACGGGTACGAGAGCCGGATCTTCGAGATGCACGAGATCCCCGGCGGGTGCTGCACCGCGTGGGACCGCGGCCAGTTCACCTTCGACTGCTGCATCAGCTGGCTGCTCGGCAACGGGCCCGGCAACGAGATGCACCAGATCTGGCTCGAGCTGGGTGCGTTGCAGGGCAAGCAGATGCGCCACTTCGACGTGTTCAACATCGTGCGCGGCCGGGACGGGCGCTCGGTGTACTTCTACTCCGACCCCGACCGGCTCGAGGCGCACCTGCTCGACCTCTCACCGGCCGACGCCAAGCTGATCCGCGAGTTCTGCGGCGGCCTGCGCAAGTTCCGCCGCGCCCTCGCGGTGTACCCGTTCCTCAAGCCGGTGGGCCTGATGGGCACCGTGGAGCGGATGAAGATGCTCGCCTCCTTCGTCCCGTACTTCAACGTGGTCCGCAAGTCGATCAGCACGCTGATGACGGACTACTCGGCGCGGTTCCGCGACCCGCTGCTGCGCGAGGCGTTCAACTACGTGCTGTACGAGAAGCACCCCGCGTTCCCGGTGCTGCCGTTCTACTTCCAGCTCGCCTCGCACGCCAACCTGTCCGCCGGCGTCCCCGAGGGAGGGTCGTTCGGGCTGGCCAAGTCCATCGAGCAGCGCTACCTGAGGTTGGGCGGCGAGGTCACCTACAACGCCAAGGTGGAGGAGATCATCGTCGAGGACGGCCGGGCGGCGGGCGTGCGGCTGGACGACGGCCGGGAGTTCCGCGCCGACATCGTGCTGTCGGCGGCCGACGGCCACACCACGATGATGAAGTTCCTCAAGGGCGAGTACCTCACCGACGAGTACCGGGAGCTCTACACCGAGACCATCGAGAAGCCGGGCATGGTGTTCCCCGGCTACGTGTGCCTGTTCCTCGGGCTGAACCGGCCGGTGCCCGACGGCGACCCGTGCACGACGCACCTGCTGACCGACGAGGAGAAGGCCGACCTCGTCGGCATCCGCGACGCCAGCATCAACGTCCAGTTCCGCAGCCGGCACTACCCCGAGCTGTCGCCCGAGGGCACCACCGTGGTCTACATGACCTACTTCGCCGACATCGCGCCGTGGCGGGAGGTGGACGACTTCCCCGAGCAGGTGACGCGCCGCCGGGGCGGTGAGGTGCTGCACACGCTGCCGGTCCGGCACGGCCGCGGCTACTACGAGAACAAGCGCCGGACCAGGCTGGCCCTGATGCGCTACCTGGAGAAGCGCTACCCCGGCATCACGGACTCGGTGGTGGCGCGGGACCTGTCGACACCCCTCACGCAGGTCAGGTACACCGGCAACTACGACGGCACGGTGCTGGGCTGGCAGCCGTTCGTCGACAGCGGCGAGACGCTGGAGGAGCTGGTGAAGAAGCACGGGCCCGGCCTGCCGGGGCTGCGCGACTTCTACCAGGCGGGCGTGTGGGCGACCACCGGCGGCCTGATCCGGGCCGCCGCGGCGGGCCGCCAGGTCATGCAGTTCGTCTGCCGGGACGACGGCGTCGCGTTCAGCGCGCACGTCGACGACACCGCGCCGCCGCCGACCCACGTCGTCATCCCGGTGGGTCCCCAGGCCGGCGAGGCCGCGGTTCGGCCGCTGGCGTCGCACGCGGGGAGCCGCGGGTGAAGATCGAGAAGTGGGTGGTCCGGGAGCACCTGCCGGGCCTGCCCGACGTGGACCGCGTCTACGAGAAGGTCGTCGAGGACGTCGACGTCCGGCTCGCACCGGACGAGATGCTGCTGGAGACCCTGTACGTGTCGGTCGACCCGTACCAGCAGGGGCTGGCGCTGGACACACCCCTCGGCGAGCACATGGGCGCCGACTCGGTGATGCGGGTGCTGGAGGCCGGCCCGGACGCCGCGCACCGGCCCGGCGACCTCGTGCAGGGGTTCGGCGGGTGGCGCAGCCACGTCGTCAGCACGGGCGCCCCGCAACCGTGGGCGTCGACCTGGCACGTCGGCAGCGCGGCGCCGCTGGTGTTCCCGGGGTTCCGCGGGCTGGACCCGCAGCTGTACGGCAACGCCCTGCCGCTCTACACCGCGATCAGCGCGCTCGGCGGCCCGGGCATGACCGCGTGGGGCGCGATGACCAAGGTGTTGCACGTCCGGCCCGGCGACAACGTGCTGATCAGCGGCGCGAGCGGGGCGATCGGCTCGGTGGCCGGGCAGTTGGCCCGACGCGCCGGTGGCCGGGTGGTCGGCACCACCGGTTACCCGGAGAAGGCCGACCACCTGCGCGAACTCGGGTTCCACGAGGTGATCGAGTACCGGCCCGGTGATCCGGCCGAGCAGGTGCGCGCCCGGCTGGCCGAGGTGTTCCCGCACGGCGTGGACCGCTACCTCGACACCCTGGGCGGCGTCCTGACCGACGAGGTGTTCGGCGTGCTGGCGGTGGGCTGCGAGATCGCCGTGTGCGCCCAGTTCGAGAGCCAGGCGGGCGGCCCGCAGGAGGGGCCGCGGCTGCTGCCGCTGCTCATGCGGCCCAGGGCCACCGTGCGCGGCATCTTCTCGCTGGAGTGGTTGGAGGACCCGGCCTGCGTGAAGGACCTGGAGGACCGGTTCGGCCCGCTGGTGGCGTCGGGCGAGGTGGTCTACGACCACACCGTCCACCACGGGTTCGACGCGATCCCGGACGCCTACCGCAGCCTGTTCGTCGACCGCGCGGCGAAGCGGGGCAAGGTGCTGGTCGAGCTGTAGCGGACGCGAGGTCGGGCGAGGCGCCCGGTGGCCGACGCCACCGGGCGCCTCGGCTCAGGCGGGGCGCAGCGCCCGCAGGGCCAGGTCGGCGTGCACCTCCATCCGGGTCTCGCTCTTGACGACCTCCAGCACCCGGCGGTCCGCGCCGATGACGAACGTCCAGCGCCGGGTCCGCAGGGCCGACAGCGCGCCCGGCAGCGGCACCTTCCGCCGCACGCCGAACATCGCGGCCACCGCACCGTCCGGATCGGACAGCAGCGGGTAGTCGAACCCGTTGGCCTCGGCGAACTCGCGCTGCCGGTCGACCGGGTCGGCGCTGATCCCGACCCGTTGCGCGCCCACCTCGGCGAACTCGGCCGCGAGGTCGCGGAAGTGGCAGCTCTCCATCGTGCAGCCCGGCGTCATGGCGGCGGGGTAGAAGAAGACCACCACGGGACCGGCGGCGGTGAACTCCGCCAGCGACCGCTCCTGCCCCTTGTGGTCGGGCAACGTGAAATCGGGAACCAGCTCACCCTTGTCCATGGCTCGATCGTATTGCGCCGCAAGCGGAACGCGTCCCGCCATTGCAGTGACGTCGACCGTCCGCAGTGGACCGACCGTGACGTCGGCCCGGTGCGGGCCGGGCCTGCCGGTAGCGCTGCTCGCGGGCCCACCTGCCGCTGACGGCGCCGTCAGCAGGACTTGTGCAGGATGATCCCGGTGGTGCCGCCCAGCGAGACCGAGGACGTCGACGTGCCGAGGTGGTCGCGGTACGTGCCGTCCAGCGGCACGGTGACCGACCGGCTGTCGGTGTGGTTGGCGTTGACCACGACCGTGCCGCACGCGAAGTCGCGGCGGAACACGTTCGTGCCCACCGACCGGTACGGCCCGGACGGCGTGCCCAGGTCCCAGTCGTACTCGGCGCGCCACGGCGAGGGGTCGCCGTAGCCGTCGGTCTCGGTGATGCTGGAGATCGCGGCCAGGTCGCCGGCGGCCATCAGGTAGCTGGCCAGCGCGTACCGGTACGGCCGGTCCTCGCCCCGGGTGTGGTGCGGCTGCACCAGGGTGATCTTGCCCCGGGCCTCGTCGGCGGCGATCTCGGCGACCTGCTTGCTCCACCCCTCGGGGTACTCGGAGAGCATGTTCCGGTCGTCGAAGGTCAGCCACCACTCGTCGAAGCCGCCGTCGAGGTACTCGGTGTAGGTGGCCCACCCGTCGCCGTGCACCCTGGCGTTGGACAGGTTCGCGACCGTCTTCAACCCGGACGCCACGAACTCGTCCCGGGTGTTGGCCAGCATCGACTTGTAGGCGTCCTGCAACGCCGCGTCGGTCGGGTATTTCGCCGGGCAGACGCCCTCGTGGTAGGCGTCGCACGGGAACAGCGCGTTGTCCATCCACACGCCGTCGAACCCGGTGGCGGTGCTGCTCTTGATCACGTTCGCCGCCCATGCGTCCTGGTAGGCGGTGTTGCCGACGTCCATCTGCCAGTGGCCGGGGTAGCCGTCGTACTCGAGCCGGTGGCCGTCCGGGCCGAGCAGGAACCACTCGGGGTGGTCCCGCTCCGCTTCGCAGAAGCCCACGCCGGTGGGCAGGTCCGCGTCGTCGACGCCGTCGCGGCAGGCGTAGGAGCGGGTGGACGACAGGTCCTTGTACACGAAGACCCGGACGGCCGGGTTCGCCGCCTTGAGCTTGGCCAGCAGGTCGCCCTGCCAGGCGTTGATCACGATGTAGGCGCGTCGGCGCGCCTCGGTGGCCAGCACCTCGTCGGACACGGGGGTGTCGCTGATGTGCAGCCAGAAGGACTGCACCCGACCGCCACCTCCCGCGTCCGCGCCGGTGCTCGCGGTGCCGGGCGGGGCGATCAGCGTCGCGGCGGCGGCGGTGGCGGCCACGATGGACAGCAGTGCGCGGACTCGGCCGCGTCGTGCGGGCCGATGACGGCCGCGTTCATCCCGATGGGGCAGGGGCATGCCGGACTCCCGGTTTCGCGGCAGGCGGCACCCACTGGGGAACACGACAGCTGTCGCGCACAACGGGGAGAAAGGGGCGCGCCCGCCCTCTTGTCGGTGGCGCTTGATCCCTACCGGTCGGTACGGGAATGCGCGACCGCAGTTAAACCGTTGCTCGCCGGGCAGGTCAAGTAACGTGCGCCACAGTACGCACGAAATCGGCCGTCTCTATTGGGCCACTACTTCTCCGGTCAACCGCCGAGAAGATCGCGGTGACCGTGCGATCACATTCCGTGCGCCACGCCGAGCACGATGTGAAATCCGTCGTCCCTATTGATCGCGATCTTTTCCGGTCAGCCGGCGAGGAGGTCGTGGGCGGCCCGCGGGCGCGGCCGGGCCGATCGGCGGCGCGCCTCGGCGCAGCCGACGATCACCAGGCCCGCCAGGAGCGGCAGGACCACGTCCCCCTCGACCGCCAGCGCGCACGTGAGCGCGATCCACAGCAGCAGTCTCATGGGGAGAGGTTAGGGAGACGCCGGTCACACTCGCACCTGATTTGGGCAAGACTTGAGGTAAGGCCACCCGTCGGAGGTCGCGCCCGCCGGTCACGGCCAGGCGACGAACCGGCCGTTGGAGATCGTTTTGTCGGACCCCCTCGCTAACCTCCGCGCCACACCGTCGTGAACGACTCGCAGGAGGAACCGTGGGCTGGCTCGATGTACCCGGGCACGCTTCGGGCTACCAGGTGCGGCTCGGGGAGAACGGGCGCGTCCAGTGCCGCAACGGCAAGGGCAAGCTCCTCTCCTCCGTGCCCGCGTCGCTGAAGGACGACCCGGGGGTCGTGCAGCTGCGCCAGCTCGCCGAGTGGCTCTCCCGGCACCAGGCCGAGTGCCTGGCCGCCGTGGACGGCTGGATGGTGCGCTCGCTGCCCGTGCCCGCGGCGCTGATCGCCGAGGTCTGGGCGGACGCCGCGTGGGCCGCCGCGCTGCGCGACCTCGTCGTGACGGCCGACGACGGCACGGGCGCGGAGACCGGCTTCCTGCGCGACGCCGACCCGGAGCGCGGGCTGGGCGTCGTCACGCTCGACGGCGACACGCTGCGGCTGCGGCCCGAGGTGGTGCGCATCCCGCACCCGGTGCTGCTGGACGACCTGGAGGAGCTGCGCGAGTTCGGCGCGGAACTCGGCGTCGAGCAGAAGGTGCAGCAGTTGTTCCGGCAGACCTTCCCGCGCCCGGCGGCCGTCACGGGCACCTCCGTGGACGACTACTCCGGCGGCCGGTTCGAGCAGCTCAACCACGCGCTGGGCCGCTGCCGCACGCTCGGCTACCCGGTGCGCGGCGGCGACGCGGTCTACTCCGCGTTCGAGGACGGCCGGGTGGTGGAGGCCCGCTACTGGCTCGGCTCGGACTACCCCGAGGGCGAGACGTGGACGGGCGAGCTGCGGTGGTCGCTGGAGGACGGAACCGCCGTGCCGCTCGCGGACGTCGGACCGGTCGCGTGGTCCGAGGGGATGCGCATGGCGGCGGCGATCCACGCCGGTCGCGTCGTCGAGGAAGCTGTGGTGGCCCGGTGAACGCCCTGACCCCGAAGGCCCTGATCGCGGCGGGCGCAGTGCTGCCCGGCACCGCCGACGTCGGCGAGGACCGCGACACGATCACCGCCCGCCACTACACCCACGAGGGCCTCGACGGCCGGGTCGTGGTGCGGCTGGTGCCCGCCGTGCTCGGCCGCGCCGAAGACCTGACCTGCGAGTACCTCGGTTTCGCCGCGCCCGCCCGGGTCGCCGACGTCGGCACCGGCAAGCGCAGCGCGCTCGGCTTCCCCGCGTGGGCGCTGGTGCACGACCCGGCCAACGCCCACCACGCGCTCAACCTGGTCAAGGACGTCGAACGGCTGGCCCGCACGGCCAGGTCGCGGGCGGGCGCGGCGAAGGACGGGTTCACCGCGCTCGGCGCCATGCTCGGCCGGTCCGCACCGCACTTCCTGCCCACGTTCTACGAGCAGGCCGGGCGGATCTTCCTCCAGCACGGCAACACCGGCTACGCGGCGACCATGTTCGGCAAGGCCCGCGAGGCGGAGGAGGTGCACGACCTGGCGGTAGACCCGGAACGCACCCGCGAGGTGTTCCTGGAGTTCGCGTTCGCCGGCGCGCTGACCGCCAAGGCGCTGTCCGCGCACGCCAAGGGCCTGGCCCGCAAGCACGAGCCGGACGCGGCCTACGAGCTGTTCTTCACGCTGTGCGTCGAGCGCACGCGGGGCGGCCTGCCGCCGTACACGGGGATGCCGGAGGACCTGCGGCGGTTGGCCAAGGCCGCCAAGCGCGACCTCGCGACCGAGGACCGGCGGCTGCTGCGGGCGATCCTGGACAGCGCCGCGATCAGCCGCGCGGGCGGCGCGTTCTGGAAGGCCTACCGGGGGTCGCTGGTGGCGCTGGCGACCGAGGACGTGGAGGTGCGCGGTCGGCTGCTGTCGTTCGTGCCCGACTCGGAGGCCGTGCTCGACGCGTGGCTGGAGATCCTGACCGCGTGCGGCGCCACGCGCGCCCTGATCGGGCCGGACGAGGTGCAGGTCGACGCGGCCGGGTGGCTGTCGTCGGTCCTGTCGGTCCGCGCGTCGGGGTGGCGCGGCACGTCGCGTTCGGTGGCGCTGCTGGAGCTGGTCGAGGCGATGGCGGGCCGGCTCGCGGCCGACGCCGTGCCGGTCCGGGCGCTGCGCCGGTGGCGCCAGCAGGACCTGGACGTGCTGGACCTGCTGGTGGCGCGGGACGTGCCGATCGCGCCGGCCGACGGGGAGCCGCAGCTCGACGTCGCCGCGTGGCTGGCCGACGACGCGCCCGGCCGTCGCGACCTCGCCGCCCTGGCCGCGTCCGAGCGGTTCGGCGCCGCCCTCGGCGAGGGGTTCGTCGGGCACGCCCGCTCCCACACCCGGCCCACGGCGGTCGCGCTGGACGTGCTGACGTCCGCGATGGAGGCGCCCGGCCTGCGCACCGCGCTGGGCTCGTGGATCACCTCGCACGCCGGACGCGTCGCCGCCACCGGCCTGCCGGACCTGTCCGACCACCTCGACCGGCTGGCCGTCGTGCGGCGGCCCGAGGCGTACGTGGACGTGCCGGAGGCGGCCGAGGCGCTGGCCCGCACCGACGTCGCCGCCGCGCTGCACACGACGTTGCGCGCGGGCCTGCTCGACGAGCTGGGCTGGCCCGCCCTGGAGGAGGCCGTCGCGCGGCTGCGGTCGGTCGGCACGCCCAAGGACGACGGCATCACGGCGTGCGGCGAGGGGTGGCCCGCGCTGGTGCTGCGGCGCGGTGAGACGTTCGTGGTGGTCGGCCCGGACGGAGTGCTCGCCGAGCACGTCTCCCGCATCCCGGTCGACGCCCGGCACCGCTGGGGTTTCGCCCCGTCCGCGTCCTGGTTCGACGGCGTGCTGCTGGTGCGCTGGCAGGGCCCGGAGGGCGAGTTGGCGTACTGGAGCGACGCGCCCGACCACGTCTTCGCGATGGGCGAGGGCGGCAGCTACTACCGGCAGGACACGCCGACGGCCTCGATCGCGATGCCCGGCGGCGGCCGGTTCGCCGGCAGCCGGGTCGTGCACCGCGGCGACACGGTCGTGCCGAACCCGGTGGAGGCCCACGGTGACGGCGCCACGGTGTGGACGGGGAGGTGGCACGACCACGGGTGGCGCTGGTTCGAGGTCGACCCGGCCACGGGACAGCGCGGCCGGGCGAGCCTGCCCCGGTTCGTGGAGGACTTCGCCGCCGACGGCACGACCCTCGTGCTCGCGTCCTGCGACCTGAGGCCCGTCGTGCCCGAGACCGCGCACAGCCCGCTCGGCGCGGCGGACGGCCTGCACGGCTGGCGGGCGCGCCGGGAGGCGGACGGCTCGCACGTCGGCGAGGGCGTCGACGGTCGCCGCGTCCGGCTCGCCGCCTGCCCGACCGGTGTGCTGCGGCTGCCCGGCGGCGCGGAGGTCGCGCTGTCCGGCGGGCGCGGGTCGATGGTGCTGTCCGACCCGCACGGCACCCGGCTGGCCACCGTGTCGGCCTCGGCGCAGCACTCGTCGTACGCGACGGGCACGCCGTTCGTGCCGCCGTTGGACTGGTGGCACCTGCTGCGCCCGCGCGACGAGGCCGGTTCCGCCGCGCTGCGCGCCGTGACGCGGGAGGCGGTGGACCGGATGCTCGCCGCCGCACGCGCGGAAGAGCGGGAGACGCGCACGGTCCGCGACCGGCTGGTGGCGTTGATCAAGGGCGAGCGCGGCGGGCTCGCGGGCGTCGTCACCGCCGCCCTGCCCGGCCTCACCCACCCGGCGCTGATCTCCGGCGTGGTCGACCTGGTCCGCCGTGCCGCCGAACTGGAGCGCTCCTACCGGGGCTACGCCGAGGTCGCCGCGGCGGCGCGGGAGGTCGAACCGGTCGTCGCGCCCACCGGCCCGGTCGTCACCGAGGACGAGGTCAACGCCGCGCTCAACTGGTTCGGCGGCTACCGCTCCTACAACTCGCGCGGGCCGGTGCCGACCGGGCTGCCCGCGTTGATCGCCGCGCTCGGCGAGACGGCCGCCCGGCCCGAGGGGCGCGCCCTGCCCGAGTCCAACACGCCCCGCTGGTTCGACGTGCTGCCGCACCTCGCCGCGGTGGCCCACCGCGCCGCGTCACCGCTCACGCCGGAGGGCCAGCGCGCCGCGCTGGCGCTCGTGCTGCGGTCCGTCGCGGCCGGCGGCCTGGCCGGCGGCGCCGGGAACTGGCGGACCGTCGGCGTGGTCGTCCAAGAGGGACAGCCGAACCCGAGGGGCCGGGTGACGCCGGTGCGCGACGGGTTCATCGCCCTGTTCGAGACGCAGTGGCGCAACGATCCGGGCAGCCGGTTCGACGGCGTGCAGTTCAGCCGCACGCCCGGCGCGTTCGACCTGCCGAAGGACTGGCACGTCGAGTCGGCCGAGGAGGTGCGCACGTCGTTCGGGCCCGAGCGGGTGGCCCGGTTCCTGGACGTGCTCGCCGAGCGCGGCCCCGCGCCGTGGTTCCCCGAGGCGGTGCCCGCGCTGGTGGAGCGCACCGGCCTGGGCACGGCCGAGGCGACGTTGCTGCTGGCCGGGCTGCCGGGCGTGGACCGGTGGGACGCGAACTTCCTCGCCACCGCCGACCGACGCCTGCTCGGCCTGTCCGCGGCCGCCGCCAAGGCGGCCAAGGAGCGGTTCCGCGGGCTGGCCGGCTGGTTCCGGCTGCGGTTGCTCGCCGCCGCGGTGCCCGCCGACCCGGCCGAGCTGTGGACGAGCGGCCCGGACGTGGCCGCGGTCGCCGAGGTGTGGACCGAGCAGCACGGGTACCGGGAGCCGGTGCCGGACGACGTACTGGTGGACGCGGCGAAGCTGCTGAACCTGCGCGACGCCGGCGAGTACGTGGCCGGCGTCGTCAACCCCGACCTCACCCCGTGGCTCGTCACCGACGCCGAGATGACGTTCACCGGCTCCGGGTTGCAGGCCCGCCACCCGGAGGGGTTCGACCGGATGGCGCTGTGGGCCGTGCCGCAGGTCCTGGTGTGGCTGGCGCACCGGCTGCCGGCCGGCTCGCCGCTGCGCGCCCGGCTGCCCGAGGCGTTGGCCCTGGCCCGGCAACGGGTCGCGCACCCCGGCTTCGCCGTCGACCTCGGCCGGTGGGTCGAGGCGGACCGGCTCGGCGCGCTGCTCGGCGCCGACATCCCGACCGACGGCGGCGTCCACCGGTACGGCGACTGGCTGGAACTGGCCCGCGCGGGCGACGAGTACTGCCGCCTGGTGGTGCGGCCCGGTCTCGTCGGGCAGGCCGAGCACGACCTGCTGGGCGCCGTGGTGGCGCTGACCGACGCGCAGGACGTGCTGCGGATGCTGGACCGGCTGGCCGACGACCGCCTCACCGCCCTGTGCGCGGTGCCGGTCCCCGAGGGCGTCGACCCGGACGCCTACCACCAGGACCCGATGGTGTCCGTGCCCGCGCTGGTGGCGGAGGTCGCGACCCGGTTCGACCTGACCGAGGACGCGGCAGCGCTGTACCTGCAACTGCTGGCCCTGCCCGATCCCACGGACGCGAACGTGGCCCGCTGGACCGGGTGGAAGCCCGCCCGGCTGCGCCAGGCCCGGACCGCGCTCGCCGCGACCGACCTGGTGCTCACCGCGAAGCGCGCGCGGGCCGGCCGGTCGCTGTTCCTGCCCGGCGGGTGGTTGGCGCTGTCCGCGCCGCACGTGCCGCTGGAGTCGTGGAAGGCGCCGATGTTCGGGTACGCCGCCGGCCAGTCCGGCGCCATCGTGCCGCAGGAACCCGTCGCCGACCTGTTCGCCCGCGCCTGGCAGCGGGTGCTCGACGGCGACGCGCCCGCCTATGAAGAGCTCAAGACCGGAGGACGCAGGTGACCGCACCCAGGCAGGTCGAACCGGCCGAGGACGCCTACCGCGAGGAGTTGGCGTTCCTGGCCGCCTACGACGGCGGCCCCCGTCCGCCGGGGTGGCGGCTCACCCCGCGCGCCGTGGTCACGTTCGTGATGGGCAGCGGCGAGGTGTTGGCACTGCCCAAGGGCGTGTCGGCGGACGGCGTGCCGTCCCGGCTGCTGATCAGCCCCAAGTTCGTCGGCGAGCGGGCGCTGGTCGAGCGGGCCGTGGTGACGCTGGCCGGTGAGCGCGGGCTGCTGCTGGTCGGCGAGCCCGGCACGGCCAAGTCGATGCTGTCGGAACTGCTGGCCGCCGCCGTGTCCGGCAGCAGCCAGCTCGTCGTGCAGGGCACCGCGGGCACGACCGAGGACCAGTTGCGCTACGGCTGGAACTACGCGCTGCTGCTGGCCGAAGGCCCGAGCCCGCGTGCCCTGGTGCCGTCACCGGTGCTCACCGCGATGCGCGGCGGCGGCGTGGTGCGGGTCGAGGAGGTCACCCGGTGCCTGCCCGAGGTGCAGGACGCGCTGGTGTCGATCCTGTCGGACCGGCGCATCGCGGTGCCCGAGCTGTCCGGCACGGACGGCGCGACCGTGCACGCCGCGCCCGGCTTCACCGTGATCGCCACGGCGAACCTGCGCGACCGGGGCGTGTCGGAGATGTCGGCGGCGCTCAAGCGGCGGTTCAACTTCGAGAACGTCGGACCGATCGGCGACCTGGCCGCCGAGACGGCGTTGGTGCGGCGGCAGGCCCGCACCGCGCTGGAACGGGTCAGCGCGCCGTTCGCGGTGGACGACGTGGTGCTGGAAGTGCTGGTCACCGCGTTCCGCGACCTGCGCAACGGCGTGTCGGAGGAGGGGTGGGCGGTCGAGCGGCCGTCCACGGTGATGAGCACGGCGGAGGCGGTGTCGGTCGCCACCTCCCTCGGGCTGGCCGACGCGTACTTCCCCGGCGACCGCGACCCGCTGTCGCTGCTGCCAGGCCACCTGCTCGGCGTGGTCCGCAAGGACGACCCGGGCGACGCGGCCCGGCTGCTCGGCTACTGGGACGGCGCGGTGCGGCGGCGGGCCGAGTCCGGCGCGCGCACCTGGCGACGGCTGTGGGAACTCCGTGACGTCCTCGATGCCTGAGCTGGCCGACCACCGGCACCCGTACCTGATCGGGGTGCGGCACCACTCGCCCGCGCTGGCCGCGGTGGTGCCCGCCCTGCTGGACGCGTTCGCGCCCGAGGTGCTGCTGGTCGAGCTGCCGGAGGAGCTGGGGGAGTGGCTGCCGTTCCTGGCCGATCCCGACCTGGTCGCGCCGGTCGCGCTGTCCGGCGCTTCCCGCACCGGAGACCTGGCGTTCTACCCGTTCGCGGACTTCTCGCCGGAGCTGGCCGCGATCCGGTGGGCGCGCCGCAACGGCGTCGAGGTCCGGCCCTGCGACCTGCCGATCGCCGCGCGCGGTGACGGGTACCGGGGTGGGGAGCGGGGCGCGTCGCCGTTGACGGACGCGTTGCGCGGCGCGACGACCGGCCGTGACGGCGACGACCTGTGGGACCGGCTGGTCGAGGCCGCCGCGCCCGGCCAGACCCCGGAAGCGGTCCGGCGGGCGGCGCTGCTGGTCGGCTGGGCGTTCCGCCAGGACGCCGACGTCGACCCGTACGACCTGCGCCGGGAGGCGTGGATGCGGCGGGCCGTGCGGGAGGTGGACGGACGGCGGTGCGCGGCGGTGATCGGGTCGTTCCACGCGGCGGCGCTGCTGGACGGCCCGGTGGACTCCTCCGACCCGCCCGCCGCCGACGTCGTCACGTCGTTGGTGCCGTACGGGTTCGCGTTGCTGGACGAGCGTTCCGGCTACCCGGCGGGCATCCGCGACCCGGAGTGGCAGCAGGCCGTGCTGGAGGCGGCGGGCGACCCGGCCGCGGTGGAGGCCGCCGCCGCGGCGCTGATCGTGCGGATCTGCGCCAGGGTGCGGGAACTGGGCCACCCGGCCGGTCCCGGTGAGGCGCGCGAGGCGTTGCGGCTGGCCGTCGACCTGGCCCGGTTGCGCGGCCTGCCCGCGCCGGGGCGCGGTGAGCTGGTGGAGGCGGTGCAGACCGTGCTGACCCACGCCGAGCCGCTGGGCCGCGGCCGGGTGGTGGCGCGGGCCGCCGGCGACGTGCTGGTGGGGCGTCGGACCGGGGTGCTCGCGCCCGGCACGCCCCGGTCCGGCCTGGCGCCGGCGGTGGAGGAGCTGGTCGCCTCGCTGCGGCTGCCCGGCCCGGACTCGCGCGAGCCGGTGTCGTTGCGGCTGGACCCGCTGCGGTCCGAGCTGGACGCGCGGCGCGAGGTGGCCCTGCGGCGGCTGACCGTGCTCGGCGTGACCTACGCCGAGGAGACCGCGACCACGGGCGTCGGCGGGGGTGACGCCCTCACCACCCGGTGGACGGTGGCCTGGACCCCGGCGACGGCGGCCACGTTGCCGGTGGCGGGGCTGTGGGGCGCGACGGTGGAGCTGGCCGCGTCCGGGCGGCTGCGCGCCCGCCGTGCCGAGCGGGAGCAGACACCCGGCACCGTGCTGGGCGACCTGGTGGACGCGGCGTCGTGCGGGTTGCCCGACCTGGTGGGCACGTTGTTGACCGACGCGGCGACCGTGCTGCCGTCGTCGGCGACGTTGCGGGAGCTGTTGGCGGCGCTGGACCTGCTCGACCGGTTGCGCGCCGGTCACGTGCCCGGGACACCCGGTGACGTGCTCGACGCGCACCCGTTGCTGGCTCGGGAGTTGGAGACGGCGGCGGTGGCGCAGCTCGACGGGCTGGCCGGGTCGGAGGACGTCGCGGACACGCGGGCGCTGGTGGAGCTGGGGCAACGGCCCAGTGTGCACGGGCTGCGCCTCGCGGCGTCCCTGCGGACGTTGGCCGACTCGGGCGCGCCGCTGATCGCCGGCGCGGCCGGTGCTGCTCGGGTGCTGCTCGGGTTGACCTCGGCCGCGGCGCTGGGGGAGCGGGTGGCGTCGTGGGTGGACGGCGCGACTTCGCCGGAGCGCAGGGGCGTGCTGCGGCAGGGGCTCACCGGGGTGCTGGCGGCGGCAGGGCCGTTGCTGGAGACGCCGGAAGCGCTGTCGCCGTTGCTGGACCGGGTTGAGGGGTTGGGCGACCGCGACTTCCTCGACCGGCTGCCGGCGCTGCGCGGCGCGTTCACGTCGGTGGGGCCGGCGGCTCGGGCCCGGGTGCTGGAGGTGGTGCAGGAGCGCACCGGCGAACGGGTGGACGCCCTCGGCGCGCCGGATCCCGAACTGCTGGCGGGGTGGCTGGCCGCCGAGCACGCGGCCGTGGATGTGCTGCGGGCGCACGGTTTGCGGCCCTCGGGCGGTCGACGGGACACCGGTGCGGAGGCCTGGTCGGACGGCGGCGAGGTGGGGGTGTCGGCTCAGGTCGCGAGTGGTGCCGAGGGGCCGGCGGAGGCCGCTGGGCTGCCTGCCGGCGTGAGGTGGCGGCTCGTGCTCGGGGCGAACGGCGAACGTCCGGCCGGCGCGGGGCGGTTCGCGGCGGCGCTGGACGAGTTGTACGGCCGTGACGGCGGTGAAGGGGCGGCGCGGGGCGATCTCGGCGCCGACCGGTCCTCGCCCTTCCCCGACGTGCGCGAGTGGTCGGAGGAGCTGCGGGACCTGTTCGGCGAGCGGGTCCGCGAGGAAGTCCTGGCCGCGGCGGCGGAAGGCGGCCGGTTGGAGGCGGCGCTGGAGATCGACCCCGGCTCGGTGCGGCCGTCGGTCGAGCTGCTGCGCAACGTCCTGTCGCTGGCGGGCGGGTTGTCGGAGTCGTCCTTGGCGCGGCTGAGGCCACTGGTGGCCCGGCTGGTGCGCGAGCTGACCGACCAGCTCGCCAACCGGGTGCGGCCCGCGTTGACCGGGATCCAGCTGCCGAGGCCGACCCGGCGGCCCGGTGGCCGGTTGGACCTCCCGCGCACCCTGCGGGCCAACCTCGCCACCGCGCGCCGTGACACCGGGGGCCGGGTGGTGGTCGTGCCCGAACGCCCGGTGTTCCGCACTCGCGGGCGCAAGGCGAACGACTGGCGGCTGGTGCTGGTGGTGGACGTGTCGGGCTCGATGGAGGCGTCCACGGTGTGGTCGGCGCTGACCGCGTCGGTGTTCGCCGGGGTGTCCGCGCTGTCGACGCACTTCCTGGCGTTCTCCACCGAGGTCGTCGACCTGAGCGACCGGGTGGCCGACCCGTTGTCGTTGCTGCTGGAGGTCCGGGTGGGCGGCGGCACCCACATCGCGGGAGCGTTGCGCCACGCCCGTTCCCTCGTGACCGTCCCGGAGAGGACGATGGTGGTACTGGTCAGCGATTTCGAGGAGGGCGGTCCGGTCGGGCCGCTCGTCGCGCAGGTGCGGGAACTCGTCACGTCCGGCGTGACGGTGCTCGGCTGCGCGAGCCTCGACGACCGCGGTGTCGCCCGCTACTCCACGTCGGTAGCGGGCGCGCTGGTCGCAGCGGGCATGCCGGTCGCCGCCCTCAGCCCGACGGAGCTGGCCCGCTGGGTGGGGGAGAAGGTGCGCGGATGAGCGTGCCACCGGTGTTCCCGGCGGTGGTGGGCGACGTGCTCGACGCCCTGCCGCCCCGGCTGCGCAAGCGGGTCGACGCGTCGGTGGCGCGCGTGGCCGAGTGGACCGTGACCGTGGAGGGTGACACGGCCCGGGCCGAGCTCGATGCCGAGACCGCACTCACCTGGACGTTGCGCCACGGCGCGCTCACGGCGGCCGACGACCTGGCGTGCAGCTGCCTGCTCGCGCCGAAGTGCCTGCACCGGGGCATCGCGGTGGCGGCGGCGGACGTCGCGGACGGCGTCCAGGACACGGCCGCGGTCCCCGATGCAGAGCCGATCCCGGGTGCCGAGGCGGTTGCCGAGGACGTCGAGACGACGTCCGAGGTCGAACGTGCGGCGGCGAGCGCGCTCTGGCAGGCGTGCGCGACCGTGCTGCGCGCCGGTGCCACGGGCAGCGGCGCGGTGGTCCGGGCCGAACTGCTGCGCGCCGTCCACACCGCGCGGGTCGCGGGCCTGCACCGGGCCGCCGCGAACGGCCTGCGCATCGCCGCCGCGCTGGCCGCCGCGCGGTCGGGCGACTCGTCGTTCGACCGGGAAGCGCTGACCGCCGAACTGGTCGAGCTGATGCTGTTGTGCCACGACCTGCGCACGAGCACCGGCCCGGTGGCCGAACTGCGCGGCACCGCCCGGCGCGAGTACCGCCCGATCGGCTCGCTGCGCCTGTACGGCCTGTGCACCGAGGCGGTGGTCGCCGCCTCGGGCTACGCGGGCGTCGTCACGCACCTGGTGGACGACGGCGGCGTGCTGTGGACCGTGCCGGCGATCATGCCGGGCGGGGTGGAACGGGTCGCCGCCGCCGCGGGCGGACCGGTGGCGATCGGCGAATCCGGCCTGAGCCAGCGGGAACTGGGCCGCGGTGGCCTGCTGCTGTCCGGCGGCACGGCGTCGCCGGACCACCGGCTCGGCGCGGGCAAGGCCGTGCGCGCGGTGGCCGCGTCCGCCGCGCCGTGGGACGAGCCGCCGTTCGCCGCCCTGTGGGAGCGACCGCTGCCCGACCAGGTCACGCGCGCCTTCCACGCCGACACCAGGCCGGAGTCACACCGGCCGGCCGGCGCGGACCTGCTGTTCGTGACCGGGGTCGTGCTCGGCGCGGCGGGCAACGCGGTGCGGCTGGCCACCGGCGAGACCCACCTGGACCTCGTCGGCGGGAGCGACCGGGCGCGGGAGAACCTGCGGGTGCTCGCGCACGCGCCCGGCCTCCGGCTCCGCGCCGTGGCACGCCTGCTGCCCGACCGCCCCGGCACGGCGGTCGCGCTGGCCGTGTCCGGCGACCTCGACCTGCCCGACGACCTCCGCCACCACGTCGACCTGGGCCTGGACCAGCTCCAACGCTCCCACGTCGTCGGGGGCGGCACCCGCGAACTGCCGCCGCGGCCCGAACCGGTCGACCGCGTCCCGCGCCCCGTGCGACCGCTGGAGAACGTGGTGCACCGCATCGCGCTCGGCGGACGTGCGGTGGCCGCCGTCGCCTCGGCCGAGCGGCAGGTGAACGCCCTCACCCGCGACGGCCTCACCGCCACCGCGGACCTGCTGGCCGACCTGGCCGAGGCCTCGCGCGACCGCGGGCGTGACGCGTTCGGCCGGGTGGTCCGCGACGCTGGTGACGAGTTCCCGCTCGCGTGGCTGCGCGCCGGCCTGCACGTCCGCGAGTTCACCCGTGCCGCCGCCCGTCACGCGTGGCTCGCCGCGGTCGGGGGCGCTCGGTGACGGGCGTCACGGCGATCCGGCCGCGTCCCGCTGTCACAGGACACCGGAGCCCGGCGTCTGGTGGTGACAGCCGCAGGACGACGAGGGGGCAACCATGACCGGCATGCGGACCGCGCCCGGCACGAGCACGTCCGGCACGAGTGCGCCTGGCACGAGCACGGACGGCACGAGCACGGACGGCACGAGTGCGCCTGGCACGAGCACGGACGGCACGAGCACGGACGGCACGAGCACGGACGGCACGAGCACGGACGGCACGAGCACGGACGGCACGAGCACGGACGGCGTGGTCGCGGCCGGCCGCTCGGAGTCGGCGACCGAGACGTTCGTCGCCCACCGCAACCTGCTGTTCACCGTCGCCTACGAGATGCTCGGCTCAGCCGCCGACGCCGAGGACGTCCTCCAGGAGACCTGGCTGCGGTGGGTGGCCGTCGACCTCGACACCGTGCGGGACCGGCGCGCGTACCTGGTCCGGATCGCCACCCGCCAGGCGTTGAACCGGCTGCGGGCGCTGGGCCGGCGCAAGGAGTCCTACGTCGGCCCGTGGCTGCCCGAGCCGCTGCTGACCTCGCCCGACGTGGCGGAGGACGTCGAGCTGGCCGACAGCGTCTCGATGGCGATGCTGCTGGTGCTGGAGACGTTGGCGCCGACCGAGCGGGCGGTGTTCGTGCTGCGGGACGTGTTCGACCTCGGCTACGACGAGATCGCCGAGGCCGTCGACAAGACCCCCGCGGCCGTCCGCCAGATCGCCCACCGGGCCCGCGCCCACGTCGCCGCCCGACGGCCGCGCGGCTCCGCCTCCCCGGCCGCGACCCGCGACGCGATCCAGGCGTTCCAGCGGGCGGTCGAGACGGGCGACCTCCAGGGCCTGCTGGACGTCCTCGCGCCGGACGTCGTCTTCCTGGGCGACGGCGGCGGGGTCGTCCAAGCCGTGCTGCGACCCGTCGTGGGAGCCGACAAGGTGGCGCGCGTGCTGGCCGCCTCGCTCGGCACGATCGCCAAGGGGTCGCTGCGACCGGTGCAGGTCAACGGCCACCCCGCGCTGATCCTCCGGTTCGACGGCGAGATCGACACGGTCGTGGCGATGCGCGTGGACAACGGCCTGGTCACCGGCCTCTACGCGGTGCGCAACCCGGAGAAGCTGTCGCACATCCGGCACGAGACCGCCCTCGGCCGCTGAACCCCGCCCGTCAGCGGTGTTCGTAGGCCAGGTTCGTCCCGGTCGCGGCACGTTCCGCGGTGATCACGGTGTCGCCGACCAGCACCGCGCGGTCGTCCACCAGGGGCGTGCCGCCCTCGCCCCGGCTCAGCCGACAGCTCAGCAACGCCGGCGTTCCCGGCTCCCGCCGCAGCACGCGCGCCTGCTCGGCGGTCAGCGCCACCGCCCGGATCGTCTCGCTCGCCTCGCGCACCGGTCGGCCCATCTCCTCCAGCAGCCGGTAGAGGGAGCGGCCGCGCAGCTCGTCGACGTCGATCCGCGCCCCGATCGCCTCGGGCAGGTACGACGTCTGCAACAGCAGCGGGACGGAGGACGGCCGGGTGCTGCGCAGCCTCTCGACCGCCAGCACCCGGCCGCCCTCCGCGACACCCAGCCGGACGCCCACCTCACCCGGCGGCACGGCGAGCCGCGCGTCCAGCACCTCGGTCTCCAGCTCGATGCCCTGCTCGACCAGGTCCTGCGACAGGCTCCGCAACCCGGTGAGGCCGTAGGCGAACGCGGGCCGCCGCACGAACGTGCCCACGCCGTGCCGCGTCTCCAGCAGCCCGTCGGCCTCCAGCGCCTGGATCGCCTGCCGCACCGTCATCAGCGAGACGTCGAACTCCTCGCCCAGTTCGCGCTGCGCGGGCAGCGGCGCGTCCGCCGGGTAGCGCCCGTCGGCGATCCGGTCGGCCAGCACCCGGTAGATCGCCAGGTACTTGGGCACGCGCGCCTCGTACTCGCGGCCCGTGCGCCGCACGTCGTCCACCGGTGGGCACCCCCGACTCTCAACCCCCCGCCGGGGAATCGTGCCCGGAGGATAGCGCCCGGCGGAACGCGGCCACCTCCTCCACGACTGCGGCCACCGGAGCGCCGTCGACCAGCATCCGCATGAGCACCGAGCCGATCACGACACCGTCCGCGTCCGCGCAGGCCCGCACCGCGTGCTCCACCGTGGAGATGCCGAACCCGGTCACCACGGGGAGGTCGGTCATCCCCTTCAGCCGACGCGCGGTCTCCCGGGCCGTCGCGGCGAGGTCGGCGCGCTCACCGGTGATCCGCATCGAACTCATGCAGTACACGAACCCCGACGACGCCTGCGCGATCTTGCGGCACCGGTCGTCACCGCACGCGGGCGCGGCCAGCAGCACCGCGGCGACCCCGGCCTCCGTCGCCCGGGCCCGGTACTCCGCCGACTCCTCCAACGGCAGGTCCGGCACGATCACACCCCGCACGCCCAGCGACGCCAGGTGCTCGACGAACCCGCCGACACCGCGCTCGGGCGCCAACGTCAGGGCCACGTTCGCGTAGGTCATGACGATCAGCGGCACGTCGACGTCCAGTCCGGCCAACTCGTCCAGCAGGGGCCTCGGCCGCCCGCCGCGACCGGCGGACAGCGCGGCGGCCCGCTGCACCGTCGGCCCGTCCAGCATCGGGTCGGAGAACGGCAGGCCGATCTCGACCGCGTCCGCCCCGGCCTCCGCCGCACCCCGCACCAGGTCGAGCCAGTCCGGCACGACGCCCGCCATCACGTACGGGATCAACAGCCGGGGTCCGCCGGCTCGCAAGCCCAACGCCACGCTCATCGCAGGTGCTCCCTGATCTGCTGGATGTCCTTGTCGCCGCGGCCGGACAACGTGACCAGCACCGTCGACCCGGCCGCCAACTCGCCGGTCGCGGCGGCGTCGACCACCCACGCCAGGGCGTGCGCCGATTCGAGCGCCGGGAGGATGCCCTCGGTCCTGGTCACCAGCTTCAACGCCCGCAGCGCCTGCTCGTCGGTGACGCTCGTGTAGTGCACGCGGCCGATCTCGGCGAGGTGCACGTGCTCGGGCCCGACGCCCGGGTAGTCCAGCCCGGCCGAGATCGAGTGCGCTTCGAGCACCTGGCTGTCGTCGTCCTGGAGGAAGTGCGACATGAACCCGTGCAGCACGCCGAGCTTGCCCTTGTCGACCGCGCTGCCGCCGGCCGCCTCCACGCCGACCAACCGGGCGGGCGTGTCCACGAACCCGGCGAACGTCCCCGCCGCGTTCGACCCGCCGCCCACGCAGGCCACCACCACGTCCGGCAAGGCCTCGCACTGGGCGCGTGCCTCGTCGCCGATGACCCGCTGGAACTCCCGCACCATCCACGGGTAGGGGTGCGGCCCCATGGTGGAGCCGACGCAGTAGTGCGCGTGCCCGGTCTCGTTGACCCAGGCGCGCAGCGCGCCGTTGGTCGCCTCCTTCAACGTGCCGACACCGTTGGCCGACGTCACGGGCACGACCTCGGCGCCGAGCAGTTCCATCCGGAAGACGTTCACCGCCTGCCGCCGCACGTCCGTGTGTCCCATGTAGACGGTGCACGCGAGGCCGAGCAGCGCGGCGGCGGTCGCGGTGGCGACGCCGTGCTGCCCGGCCCCGGTCTCCGCGATCAGCTTCCGCTTGCCCATCCGCTTGGCCAGCAACGCCTGGCCGAGCACGTTGTTGATCTTGTGCGACCCGGTGTGCGCGAGGTCTTCCCGCTTCAGCAGCACCCGCACGCCCAACGCCTCCGACAGCCGCGCGCACTCCGTCAACGGTGTCGGGCGGCCCACGTAGGTCGCGAGCAGCCGCCGGTACTCCGCCGTGAACGCGGCATCGGCCCACGCCTCGCGGAACTCCGCTTCCACCGCTTGCGCCGCGGGTATCAGCGCCTCCGGCAGGTAGCGCCCACCGAACCTCCCGAATCGACCGGTCGCGTCGGGTGCGCGCATCACGCCGGTAACTCCATCGCTTGACACTTCTAGAACACTAGAACTCGCTTCCCGGTCTGGCAAGCGCCTTTGCTCACCGCCCGGCTCGACCGGGGCCTGGAAGCGGCCCGGTCGTGATCCGGTCGGTGTGATGATGTCGACCGTGCGCAGACTGCGGGAGTTCTTCGAGGCCGAGGTCGCGGCCGGTCGGTTGCCCGGTGCGGTGGTCGCGGTGGTGCACGGCGGGCAGGTGGTCCTGTCGGAGGCGTTCGGCCACCGGGACGCGGCCCGCGGCGTCCCGATGACGACCGACGCCCTGTTCTGGATCGCGTCGATGAGCAAGCCGATCACGGCGGTCGGCGCGATGCTGCTGGTCGAACGGGGCCGCCTGGTGCTGGACGAACCGGTCGGCGCGTACCTCCCCGCGTTCGCCGGCAAACCCGTGCAGCCGACCGTCCTCGACCTGCTTCGGCACACCGCGGGCATGCCGGAAGGGCTGCTCGGCGACACGGCGGTGCACCGGCTCTACGCGGACGCGGTGGGCGACGGCATGACGGACCTGACCGGCGACGAGTTCATCGGCAGGCTGAGCGCGCTGCCGCTGCTGCACGAACCGGGCCGGATGTGGCACTACGGCTGGGGAGTGGACCTGGTCGGGCTGATCATCGAAGCGGTGGTCGGCACGTCGCTGGGTGACTTCCTGCGCGACGAGGTCTTCGCGCCGCTGGGCATGGCGGACACCACCTTCGGCGTGCCGGCGGGCGGCGAGACCCGGTTCGCCCAGCCGCTGCCCGGGCACGTGCTGCCGGACCTGGCGCGGGCCCGGTTCCACTCGGGCGGTGCCGGCCTGGTCAGCACCGCCGGCGACTACCTGCGGTTCGTCCGGATGCTGCTGGACCGCGGCACGCCGCTGCTCGGGCGCAAGACCGTGGAGTACGTGCTGTCCGACCAACTCGACCCCGGCACGGACACCAGCCGGCTGGAGAAGCGGGGCTGGAACCCGGGGCACGGTTTCGGCATCGGGCTGGCGGTGCGTCGGCGGATCGGCGGCCCGCCTACGCCGGGCTCGGTGGGCGAGGTGACCTGGCCCGGCGCCGGCGGCACGACCTGGTGGGCGGACCCGGCCGAAGGGCTGGGCGTGGTCGTGATGGCGCACACCACGGCGAAGATCGAGCCGCAGGTCAGGGCGTTGGTGCTGAGCTCGCTGCGGTGACCCCCGCCGGCCCGCGACCGGTCCGGGTCACCGCGCACCGGTGGAGATCCGGCGAGGGTCGTGGCCGGGACAGGTGCCGGCCCAGCGGGTCCGCAATTCATCGGAGTAGCCACCCGTCGGGTGGACGGGCGCGCCCCGTTCGGCCCTCGGGCACCTGTCGCGCCGTGTTCTTCCGGCCCGGATCCACCACATCCGGCCACTCCGGACTCACTCCATCAGGGCGTTGGCCGCCGGTTTCCGGCCGAGTACGGTCGGCTTATCGAGGATGGCCACCTCTGCTGTCAAACAGTCCGCGGCACGGCTGCGGCATTCGACCCGGTGTGAGGTGGTCCCGATGACCTTGGACGTTCTCGACCTGCTCAAAGAAGGTTTGCCGGACAGCTCCGCGCCGCGGCGGCGGATCGTCGTCGTCGGCGCCGGAATGGCCGGGCTCACCGCGGCCATGCTGTTGAAGGAAGCCGGCCACGAGGTGACGATCCTCGAAGGTCAGAACCGGTTGGGCGGCCGGATCCTCACCCACCGCGGTTTCGCGGGCGACATGTACGGCGAATTCGGCGCGATGCGGTTCCCGCAGCAGCACCCGCTGGTCTCGTGGCTGATCGAGGAGAAGTTCAAGCTCGCCACCAGACCGTTTCCCATGTACGACGAGGACACGTTCGTGTACCTCCAGGGAAAGGGCGTCCGGCGGCGTGACTTCACCGCCGACCAGTTCTCGTTCGACCTGAAGCCCGCCGAAGCGGACAAGGCGCCGCACGAGCTGCTGCGGCAGACCGTGCAGCCGCTGATCGACATCATGGAGCACGAGGACGAGTCCACGGCGTGGCACCGCCTGCTGACCGACTACGACCGGTACACGCTGCTCGGCTACCTCAAGGAACGCGGCCTCAGCGACGGCGCGCTCGCGATGCTCGGGCCGCTGTTCAACCTGGAGGGCCGCTACCACTTCTCGCTGGTCGAGTGGTTCTCCCACTTCTACGAGGACGTGTTCGGCCGGCTCGTGTACATCGTGGACGGCGCGGACTCGCTGCCGCGCGCGTTCGAGCCGCTGCTCATGGACGACATCCGGTTGGGCGCGCTGGTGCACGGGGTCGACCAGACCGACAGCGAGGTGCGCGTGCACTACCGCGCCGGGCGGCGGACGCAGACCATCACGGCGGACGAGTGCATCGTGACGGTGCCGTTCGCGAGCCTGCGGCACATGGAGATCGAGGGCCTCGACCCGGACAAGTGGTACGCCATCCGCAACACCTACTACGGCCGGGCGCACAAGCTGTTCATGCAGTTCAGCGAACGGTGGTGGGAGACGAAGTACGGCATCACCCACGGACTCACCGTGACCGACCTGGCGATCCGCAACGTCGTCTACCCGCCCGCCGGCCAGGACACCCGGTTCCGCAAGGGCGTGATGATCGCGTCGTACTGCTGGGAGCAGGACAGCATGCCGTACACGCCGCTGGCCGGCGAGGAGAGCGTGATGCAGGCGTTGGAGGACCTGGTCAAGATCCACCCGGAGGCGCGCGACACGTTCGAGTTCGGCGTCTACAAGGACTGGGCGCTCGACTGGTTCGCGTGCGGCATCGGCCCGCTGTTCCGGGCGTTCGAGATGAGCGAGGCGTTCTACGAGGACGTGATCCGCCCCGTGAACCGGGTGTGGTTCGCCAACGACGCGTGCGACCGGCGGCACCGGCGGTGGGTGGAGGGTGCGCTCAAGGCCGCGGTGAAGAACGCCTACGCGATCCACGAGGGACTGCGCGACGAGATGCCCTGGAAGGACTGAGGCCGTCGTCCCTCAGCGGGGCGACGCGGACGCCAACGGCACCGGCGTCTCCTGACCGGGCCAGGTACCGGTCAGGACCGCGCCGGTGAGCCCTCCGCCGACACCGAGCCGGCGGGGGACGGCCAACTCGACGGCCTCCGCCACGATCAGCGTCGGGTCACCCTCGACCACGCGCTCGACCCGACCCGGCGCGTCCACGGGCACGTTCCCGCTCACCGCGATGCCCATGCTGGGCGCACGGGGTTCGAGCCGGTCCTCGACCTGCACGAACTCCTCGGCCTGGCCCGCGCCGGTGAGGATCGCGTGCGCGAGCGCCGCCGCGTACACCGGGTCGCCGAACGCGTCGTAGACCCAGCGCTTGCCCAGCACCGAGTGCTCGGAGGTGCCGATCAGCCACTCGTCGGCACCGTCCAGCGGCGCGTCGCGGTAGGTGAGGGGCACCTGGTGCACCGGCCCGTCCCCGACTCGCACCAGCATCGTCTCGATCCCGACCGCACCGGCCGGGTCGTCGAAGCGATAACCCGCCACCCGCCGCATCTCGCCGGTCGGCCCGGTGTGCCAGTCGCGACCGGGCAACCAGCCGGCCAGCAGTTCGAGCTTGGTGGGGCTGAGCGTGGCTTTGTGGATCAGGGCCATGCGGCCATCCTATCGACGAAGATCGGGACGCGGGATCGGCGCGCCCCGAGCCCGCGCCCGCAGAGGTCCCGCCACCGGCTCCGGGATCCCGCGTGGTCCGCCCACGCGAACGCAACCGCGGTGTCAGCGGGTGAGTTGCGCGGCGTCGCGCAGCGCTTGGGCGACGCGGTCCGGAGGCCAGTCCAGCTCGGCGGCGAGCCCGGCCGCGGTGTCCGGGGTGACGGCGCGGACGAGTGCGCCCAGCACGGCCACCACGTCGCCGGTGACGGCGTTGGAACCGCCGGACATGTCCTCGCTGAGCTGCGCGAAGAACCGGCGCAGGTGGTCCAGGCGGGCGCCGGCGGGGGTGGCGGGGTCGAGGACCTCGACCCCGCGCTGGGCCGTCTCGGCGAGCAGCGCGTTGGTCCGGGCGCTCGTCAGCCACGTCCGCAGCCACGCGCCGTCGTCGACGGAGTACCTCTCCCGCCGGCCGGTGTCGCGTTCGCGGCGCAGCACCTCCAGCCCTTCGAGGTAGCCGACGGCCTTGGACACCGACGCCGGGCTGACCCGCAGCCTGCCGACCAGGTCGGCGGCGGTCAGGGCGCCGGCGTCGGTCGTGACCAGGCTCGCCAGCACGCGGGCGGCCATGCGGGGCAGTCCCATCCGGACCATCAGGCCGGCGAACTCCTCCGCGAACGCCAGCACGGCCGCCGGGTCGCGGCCCTCCGCACCGACGGCGGCCGGTGGCTCGGGGTGCGTGGCGGAACCGCGCCTGCGGGCACGTCGCCGGGTGGCCTGGTGGGCGCGGTCGGCCCGGTAGTCGCGGGGGCCGCCGTTGCGGCCGACCTCCCGGGTGACCGTGGACGTGGGCCTGCCCAGCCGCCGCGCGATCTCGGCGTAGCCCAGACCGCGGGCGAGGCCCGACGCGATGTCACGGCGGTCCTCGTCGGTCAGCCTGCCTCCCGGCATCGGTCGTCCCTCCTGATCGGTGGCTCAAGTGTGCGTTCACGATCAGAGCATTGCAACGAGGTGGGTGAGATCATTGCGTTCGCCGTCAACGTCATTGCAATGATGTAAAGACTTCTGCCAGCTCAAACGCATTCGAGATGTGATGGTGTCGTTGCTGGACCGCAAAACGCAACGTAGCTTTCGCCCCCACGTGAATCTCAAGGCAAGGGGGAAGGATGACGAGCGAGCAAGTCGTGCTCGACGTCGAAGGCCTGCGCATGCGTTACGGCACGACCGACGTCCTGCACGACGTCACGTTCCACGCCCGCCACGGCGAGGTGCTGGCCCTGCTCGGCCCGAACGGTGCGGGCAAGACCACGACCATCGAGATCCTGGAGAGCTTCCGGCTGCGGTCGGCGGGCCGCGTGTCGGTGCTCGGCGTCGACCCGGCCCACGCCGACGAGCGGTGGCGGGCCAGGGTCGGCGTCGTGCTGCAGTCCTGGCGCGACCACGGCAAGTGGCGGGTCCGCGAGCTGCTGGAACACCTCGGCGACCACTACGCCTGCTACGCCACCGACCAGGTCCCGCGACCATGGGAGCCCGACGACCTCGTCGCCGCTGTCGGCCTCACGGCGCAGGCGGGCAACAAGATCCGGACGCTGTCCGGCGGCCAGCGGCGCAGGCTGGACGTCGCCGTGGGCATCGTCGGCCGCCCCGAGGTGCTGTTCCTGGACGAGCCGACCACCGGCTTCGACCCGGTCGCCCGGCGCGAGTTCCACGAGCTGGTGCGCCGGCTCGCCGCCCGGCACGCGACCACCATCCTGCTCACCACGCACGACCTGGCCGAAGCCGAGAAGCTCGCCGACCGGATCGTCGTCCTCGACGGCGGCCGGATCGTCGCCGACGGCACGGCCGAGGAGCTGGCGCGACGGATCGCGGGCGAGGACGAGGTTCGCTGGACCCACGCCGGGCGGCAGCACGTGCGGCGCGTCCGCGAGTCCACGAGGTTCGTGCACGACCTGTTCCGCCGCCACGGCGACGGGATCACCGACCTGGAGGTCCGCCGGGCCTCGCTCGAGGACACCTACCTGTCGCTGGTGCGACGGGTCGAAGCGGGAGGGGCGGCACGGTGAACCCGACCACCACGGCGTTGCGCGCGGGCTGGAGGCGCGGCCTGATCGAGCTGCGGCAGTCGCTGACCAACGGCGCGGACCTGTGGAACCACGCGTTCTGGCCCGTGCTGATGCTCGTCGTCACGTTCTTCCTGCGGGACAGGTCGTTCGGGGCGACCGGGTTCTCCGTCGGGGCGCTCGCGCTGCCCGGCATCCTCGGCATGAACGCCGCGATGGCCATGGTGACCATGAGCCAACTGCTCACGGCCGAACGCGAGGACGGCACGCTCCTGCGCGCCAAGGCCACGCCGAACGGGATGCGCGCCTACCTGGTCGGCAAGATCGTGTCCGTGACGGGCGGGCTCGTCGTGGACCTGGCGATCTTCCTCGTCCCCGGCGTGTTCCTGGTCTCCGGTCTGGTCACCGGCACCCTCGACGCGTGGCTGACCCTGGCGTGGGTGCTGGCCCTCGGCCTGGTCGCCACCCTGCCCATCGGCGCGGTGCTGGGGTCGGTGTTCTCCAGCGCACGAGGTCAGGGCCTGCTGATCCTCCCGATCCTCGTCCTCATCGGGATCTCCGGCATCTTCTACCCGGTCACGGCGCTGCCCGGCTGGGTGCAGTGGATCGCGCAGGTCTTCCCGGTCTACTGGCTCGGCCTCGGGATGCGCTCGGCGCTGCTGCCCGGCGCCGCCGTCGCCGTGGAGGTCGGCGAGTCCTGGCGGCACCTCGAAACGGTCGGCGTGCTCACCGCGTGGGCGGTCGTGGGCCTGGTCGTGGCACCGGTCGTGCTGCGCCGGATGGCCCGCCGGGAGTCCGGGTCGAGCGTGGCGCAGCGCCGGGAGAAGTCACTCCAACGGGTCCGATAGGGGGATGGCCGGCGACCGAGCGCAACGAAAGGGCGTGTCGGCACGACCAAACAGATGAGAGCGAGGTGCCCGGACCGGAGGGCGTGACCCATGACCATCTTCGTCAGCTACACCCGTGCCGACGAGGGCCTGGTGCGTGCCCTCCGGCAGGACCTGGACCGGATGGGGCACCAGGTCTGGCTCGACCACGAGATCCACGGCGGCGAGCTGTGGTGGCGCGAGATCATCCGCACGATCCAGGCCGCGCGGGTCTTCGTGTTCGCGCTGTCGCAGGCGTCCTGGAAGTCGGTGCCCTGCCACGCGGAGTTCGACTACGCGCAGCAGCTCGGCGTGCCGGTGCTCCCGGTGCAGGTCGGACCGCTGGACAACCTCCGCATCCCGATCATGGAACGGCAGCTCGTCGACTACCGGGAGCGTGACGCCGACGCGATCGTGGCGCTGGCGGGCGCGCTCACCGAGCTGACCGCGCGACCGCGCGTGCTGCCGAACCCCATGCCTCCGCCGCCGAAGGTGCCGTTCGAGTACCTGTACCGCATCGCCGAGCTCCTGGGGCCCCAGCCGATCTCGCCGGAGCGCCAGGAGATCATCATCGGCCAGTTGCGGCGGCACCTGCGCACCGAGCGTGACGAGATCGCGCGTGCCGACATCGTCAAGCTGCTGCGCGAGTTCCGGGAGCGCGGCGAGATCACCAACATGAACTCGCGGGAGATCGACGAGATCCTGGCGAACGTCGAGCCGGCGGAGGGCGAAGGGCTGCCCGAGGGCGTGACCTGGCTCTCGGCCGCCGACTACTGGCAGCAGAACCCGGTGGTGATCGGCCCACCGCCCCCACCGGAGGAAGTCGCGGCCGAGCCTCCGAGCGCCCCACCGCCCGAAGGCACCACGACCGCGGACCGTGGCACGACACCGATGTGGTTGCGGGACGTGTTGGCCGCCGAAGGGCCGAAGACCACCCCGCCCGCGGCACCGTCACCGACTCCGCCGCCCACCCCGGCGTCCACTCCGCAGTGGTGGGAGGGCGGCGGGATCGCGGCACCGCCACAGCAGGCACCCCGGCCAGCACCTCGGCAGCCCTGGCCGGAACCTCCCGCGCAGGACTCCCGACCCGAAGCCGCCCGCCCGCAATCGGCCCAGCCGCACACCGGTCAGCCGCACACCGCGTCGCAGGCCGCCCAGCCGGGATCCACCCCGTCGGAGCCCGCCCAGCCCGAAGCCCCCGAGCCGCACTCCCCGGAGCACCGGTCGGACTCCAGCCGGCTGTCCCTCGTGAGCACGATCCTCGGCGCGCTGGGCATCCCGTTCCTCTTCGCGGCGTTGAGCGGCGGAACCCCGGCCGCGATCCCGGCCACGCCGGTCGTGCTCATCGGCTTGGCGCTCGGCGTGGTGGCCCTGAGGCGGCACGAGCCGAGAGCCCGTCGTGCCGTGGTGGTCTGCGTCCTCGGCCTGCTCGGCGTGCTCGTGTGCGTCCTCGTCGGCGCGGTGTCCTAACCCGACCGGTTCCGCAGCACCAGGCCGATCGTGAACGCGATCAGCGCCGCCACCGCGCCTACGACCGCCGCTGCCGCCGAGAACCCGCCGATCGCGATGATCAGCACGTCGATGAGAGCGGCGACCGTGACCACGCGCACGAGTGACGGCCGCTTCGCCACCGGCTGCTCCGCCGGCACCGGCGCGGTGCGGGCGGCCGGCTCCACCGCGGTCCACCAGTTCCCGCCACGCGGCTGGGGCGGCAGGACGGGCCGGCCGACGGGCGTGGCGACCGGTGGACGAGGAGCGGGCACGGGCACCTGCGGCACCGCCGCCTGCTGCGGCACGACCACCGCGGACGTCCGCTCCCACCAGGGCTTGGGTTGGGGCACGAGCAGGTCGTCCAGGCCCGATCGCGCCGCCCACCCGGGCGTGCAGCACTGCTTGAGCCGGGCCGCCACCTCGTCGACCTGCGGATCGCCGATCGCGGCCAGGTGCGCCCACGCGGGCGTGTCGAACGGCGGCCGGAAGTCCTCCCGCCGCAACAGCAGGTTCTCGCCGGTGTAGCAGGTGCGCCAGCCGGTCGGGTCCTTCGCCAGCGCCAGCAGCGACAGGTAGATGACCAGCCCGGAGAACGTGTCCATCCACCGTCCCCAGGGCCGGTGCTCGGGCTGGTAGTTGCGGTGCCCGGTCTCGCTCGGCGCGAGCGCACCGGAGAACCGGGCGATCCACGAGCAGTCGAAGTCGACCAGCCGCAGGTCGCCGCCCCTGCCGACGAGGACGTTGCCGTGCTGGAGGTCGCCGTGCGCGAACTCGGCCCGCTGGATCCGCGTCACCAGCTCGCGCCACGCGCCCGCCAACCCGGACAGCGACGCGGTGTCCGCGCGTTCCACCAACTCGTCCACGTGCCGGTTGAGCGTGTGCCCCTCCACCCACTGCATCCGCACCGCCGGCCAGACCCGCCCGTTGACGCGGATCGCGTCGTCCACCCACCGGGGCAGGGCGACCACGCGCTCCAACCCGGTCGACGTGAAGTGCTCGTGCAACGCGCCGTAACGCTCGCTGCTCGACACGTCGTCCCTGGTGAAGAACCGCAACGCCTGCGCCTCGCCCTCGTCGACGGCCTTGAACACCACGGCGCTCGTGCCCGCCGCCGGCATCGGCACCCCGTACACCGGGTGCACCACGAGTCGCAGCGCGCGCAGCTCCTCGGCGGCGAAGCAGTCCGCGCGCTGCACCGCCTTCATGTACTCCTCGGGCGTCGGGTACCGGATCACAGGCACACCACCAGGTGCGTGGCGGGTGCCCGGTCGAGCCGCACCCGCATCAGGGTGACGTCGTCGTTGACCATCTCGCGGGCCGCCCGCCGGTCCCGTACCAAAGCGCGGAACGCCTCAGGGTGGTCGAGCCCCGCCAACGTCGCCCACAACGCACGCCGGTCACGCAGGTCGGCCGCCGCGACCCACTGGGCGAACGCGTCCGTGGCCAGGAAGAGCAGATCGCCGTCGGCGAGGTCGCCCTCGGCGAACGACACCCGGCCCACCATGTCGGCGAGCCCCGCGGCGTCGGTCGGCAGACCGTCCGGGTTGGACCCGAACTCCTCCGGCGGGATGGCCGGGAACTGCGCCACCACCCTCTGCCCGCGCACGTGGAACAGCACCGCGTCGCCCAGCGCGACGGCGGCCCAGCGCGGTCGCGGCCCGGCCACGTCACGGAGTTCGCAGCCCAGGAACGTGGCGAACGAGCCCACCGTGGCCTGCTTGAGCCGTTGCAGGTCCGTCGCGCCGGCCAGCCGCGGGTCGTCGCGCCACCGGGCCTGCATGTCCGAGGCCCACCGGTGCAACGCATCCGCCGTCAGGTCCGGGGCCGCACCCTGGTCGCCGACGAAGCCCGCGACCAACTGCTGCGCCCACCGGGCCGAGCCGAAGCCCTGCGTCGCGCCGTCGGCGACGGCGAACCGCGGACCGCGACCGCTGCCGTCCGCGGGCGCCGCCGCCGCGCCGTCCTCCCACTCGGCCTCGGCGTTGCCGTGCTTGGCCGCGTAGAAGACGACCTGCCGGGCGTTGATCACGGCACCCGCCCCCTCACCTCGCGCGATCCGGGACTCTGGTGCCGATCTGCAACACCCGCAGCAGGGTGGAGCGGCCGACGTTGAACGCCAGGCCGCGCGCGCCCGGCCGGACGTCGTAGCCGTCGACCCTGGCGTTGTCGGCCATCGGCCGCGGCAGCGGGCTGCTCAGCGCGAACAGCTCCGGGCCCGGCGCGGGCAGGCCGGTCGGGTCGGACGGGAACACGATCTCGGTGACCTCGAAGGGGGAGAGGAAGACGTTGAAGAACAACGTCGCGCCGTCGTTGGTCTCGATCGACGTCAGCCGCGCCACCCAGTCCTGGAGGGACGCGCCGTCGTACGGGCTGTCGGTCACCATGCCGTCGGTGATGTTGACGACGATCGGCGGGAACGAGTCCGGGTGCGCGGCGGCCCAGTCGTACACGTGCGCGCCGGCGACCGCGATGGCCTGGCACATCGGCGTGCGGTAGCCGTGCACCGGGTCGACCCAGACCGGCATCCGCGCGCTCACCGGCATCAGGTCGACCGACGGCTCCTCCCGCACCGCAACCGGGTGCTCGGCCAACTCCGGCAGCGGTACGAGGCCGCGACCGGCCAGCACGCCGCCGAACGCCGACTCGACGCCCTCGCCGGGCTGCGTCACGCACGCGCCGTAGCTGAAGATCCCCACGTCGAAGTAGTGCCGCACCGGGGCGTTGACCTCGGTGGTGGCCTTGATGCACATGTCCAGCAGGATGTTGTTGACCGCCAGCGCCGCGCCCTCCGCGAGCGACGCGCCGGTGCGGCCCCAGGCGAGCTTCATCGAGTCCGAGCGGTCCAGCAGGATGACCACGCACCCCGGCTCGGACCGGGACACGGACTGCCGGTACTTCTCCACGGCGCACCCCCTCTTCGTCGGTCGTCACGTCATCCGGTCAGGTTGCGGCGGACCACCGTCGTCGGCCACGGCGCGCCCGCCCGCCACTCCCACCGGTGGCCGCACCTCGGGTTGCGGCAGTGGAAGGCGTAGGCGTCGGCGTCCTGGGCGAGGTCGAGCCGGAAGTCACCGCAGCGCGGGCACTGCGCGACCACCGCGCGGCCCACGTCGTAGCCCTGCCCCGATGCCGATGCCGATGCCGATGCCGGTGCCGGTGCCGGTGCCGGTGCGGGTGCCGGTCGCGGGTCGGCGCGGTCGGTGGTGGGAGGCGCGGGCGTCTCGGTCCACCACGTCCGGTTCCCGGTCGCGGGTTCGGGCGTCGCCACCGCTTCGGCGAACACCGGCTCGGCCGTGGGCAGCACGATCCGCCGAGCCGGGCGAGGGTCGGCGGTCAGCGCCCCGAGCGCGACGACCACGCCGAAGAGCACGCCGACCGTCACCACGCCCATCGACCGCCACGCGCCCAGCTCCACGAGTTGGAGGCCGAGCAGCCCGCCCAGCGCGGCGCACACCGCGGTCAGGACCAGGACGATCGCGTTCCGCGTGCTCATCGGGGGACCTCCGACCGGGCCACGGTCAACTCGATCCGGTGGTCGTCGTCGAGCACGTCGGGGTCGACCTTCGGCCAGCAGGTGAAGTCGCCGAGCCGTTCGGCGGGCGCGGGTGCGGTCCAGCCCTTCGGCAGCCGTGCGCAGATCGTCAGCGACTGGCCGGACGTGACGTCGTCCACGCCGCCCCCGGCGTTCACCCTCAGGTCCGTCGAGCTGCCGGCGAGCACCTTGACCTGGGCGTTGTCGAGCTGGGTGCGGTCCGGTCCGGTCGTCACGAACCGGATGTCGACCTTCGGCCGGGTCGGTGGTCCGGTTGCGGTCGGCTCGCGCACGACCAACCCGAGCAGCAGGACGGCCAGGAACGAGATCACCAGCGCGTAGACCGGCGCGAGCCAACGGCTGCGCAGCCCGCTCTGCTTCCCGGCGGTGCCTGCCGACGTGTGCACCTGGACCTCCGCGCGGAGTTGTGGCGTGTACTCCGGGTATCGCGAAGGATCATGCGGTCGTGTCGTCGTGTCCCCCGGACGGGCGAACGGTCAGGGCAGGTTGCCGGTGGTCGCCAGGAGCAGCGCGATGGCGGGCAGGAGGTTGTTGACCTGGTGCGCGACCACGCTCGCGAGCAGGTTGCCGGTGAGCAGCCGGGCCAGGCCGATCGGGATGGACAGCACCAGCAGCAGCGGTGTGCGCAGCAGTTCCAGGTGCGCGAAGGAGAACACGAGGCTGGTCGCCACGAACACCACCCAGCGGTTCCAGCCCAGGTGCTCCAACGCCCGCCACAGCACGCCCCGGAACAGCACCTCCTCGGCCATCGGCGCGACCAGCCACACGGCCAGGAACACGACCACGGCCGCCGCCGGTCCCAGCTCACGCCCGGCGAACGCGTCACCGACCGCCGAGGACGCCTGGTCCTCGCCCACCCAGGCGGCCCACAGCGCCGCCGCCGGGAGCGTCAACGCCAGCCCGCCGAGCCCCAAACCCAGGCCGATGGCGATGTCCTTGAGGTTCCAGCGGACCGCCAGCTCGCGCCACACCCGCCCGGCCTTCGGCCCGCCACCGAGCCGTCCCACCCCGACCGCCGCCACCACCGCGCCCAACGACGTCGGCAGGACGAGCAGCGCGAGCAGCAGGCCGTCGTCCACCAGCGCCGCGTCCCCCGAGCCGTGGGCGAGGAGCACGACCGCCGACACGACGAACAACGTGAGCTGCCCGACCAGGAACACCGCCACCAGCGCCCACCCGGCTCGCCGGTCCTTGAGAACCGCGGGCGGGGTGGTGGGGCCTGACGGGGGCGCGAGCGTGGCGCGTGGCGCGGGTCCGGTGGACGGGCCGGGCGCTGGTTCGCGCGCGGGTGGCGGTACCGACCCCGGTGCGGCTGCCGGTGTCGGTGCGGAACCGGGTGCGGATTCGGGTGTGGGTGCCGATCCGGCTGCCGGTGTGGGCGCTGGTTCCGGCGAGGGTTCGGGTACCGGCTCGGCGGCGGGCGTGGGTGTGGGAGTCGGTCCGGATGTGGGTGCCGGTGCGGGCGGTGGCGGGGTGGGCGTGCGGTCGTCTTGGGGTGCGGGCCCGTTCTGCTCATCGCTCACAACCGTGGATAACCCGAGGTGGCGACGAGGTCAACTCGACACCGCCATCGTGGGGCAGATCGAGACCGACCGGGGCCGGTGCTAGGCCGAGGTGCGGCCCGCGTTCGACTGCCGGTACCGCCACCGCTGCTCGCCGTCGTCGCGGAACTCGCCGGTGGCCCTCATGCCGATCCGCCGCGCGACCGCCTCACTGGACAGGTGCTCCGGCGCGATGTGGGCGTGCACCTCCACCACACCGTGCTCGACCAACCACCCCACCACCGCGGCAGCGGCCTCGGTGGCGTAGCCGCGACCCTGGAAGGGCACGCCGACCACCCACGCCACGTCGGCGACCAGGCCGTGCGCACCGGTGGTGACGGTCGCCTGCACGGTGCCGACCGCCGTGCCACCCGCCGTGTCGTCCGCGTCCCGCAGCACGACCCAGTTGAGCCAGCCCTCACGGCCGTCGTCGGACGAGGGCCGTTCCCACCGCCGGTACCGCGACGCGAGTTCGGCCGCACCGGGCGGCGAGCCGCCGATGATCGCGTAGAGCGCGGGATCGCCCAACACCGCCGCCATCTCCTCGGCGTGCCCGACCCGCACGGGCTCGACGCGCAACCGCGCCGTCCGCAGCACGGCGTCCTGCGGCCACCGGTCCGGCACCACACTCGGCTGGCCCACGCCCACCCCCGCGGTGTCCGAACAGCTGACGGCGCAACCCCGTGCACAGTAGTCAGTCGGCGGCGGGAGTCCACCGGGATTTCCGGTCGTCGCCGGCGGCCAGTTCCGCGAGCAGGGTCAGCGCGGCAGCCGAGGACGAGCCGGGCTCCGCGTTGAACACGACCAGCCGCTGGCCGTCGTCGTCGGGCAGCGTGAGCAGTTCGTCGGTCAACGTCAGCTCGCCCACCACGGGGTGGCGGTAGCGGCGGGCGTGGTGGGCGCACCGGCGCACCGGGTGGGAATCCCACAGCGCCCGGAACCCGGGGTCGGCCCGCAACTCGGCGACGAGCGCGGCCACCCGCCGGTCGTCCGGGTACCGGCCGGCGATCACGCGCAGGTCGGCGACGGTGTCACGGGCCTTCTCCGGCCAGTCCGCGAACAGCTCCCGCAACCGGGGGTCCAGGAACATCAGCCGGACCCAGTTCGGGCGGTCCTCGAACGGCAGGTGACCGGCGAGCAGCGCGTGCCCGAGGCGGTTCCACACCAGCACGTCCCCGACCCGGCCGAGCACCAGCGCGGGCAGGTGGCCCATCGACTCCACCAGCAGCCGCACGCCGTCCCGCAGCCGTTCGGGACCTCCCGGCGACGTCCCGGCCGGTTCGATCCCGGCCAACCGGCGCAGGTGCGACCACTCGTCCCGGTCCAGCCGCAACGCGCGGGCGAGGGCGTCCACGACCGAGCCCGACACGTTGACCTGCTTGCCCTGCTCCAACCGGGTGTAGTAGCCGACACTGATCCCGGCCGACGGCGCCAGCTCCTCCCGGCGCAGCCCCGGCACGCGACGGCGGCCGTGGTGCCGCACACCCACGTCGGCCGGGCGGACCCGCGCCCGGCGCGAGCGCAGGAAGTCGCCGAGTTCCGCTCGCTGGTCCACGAGTCCAGGATGCCCGCCCGGCCCGACCCGTGCCTGCACCTGCCAGTGGTACCCGCGACAGGGGCTGGGTCCGCCACCGGCCCTCCCGGACAGTGGACGTGAGGACCGAAGCGAGGTGAGAACGTGCGAGTGGTCGTGATCGGGGCGTCCGGGACCATCGGCAGCGCCATCGTGGCGGCGTTGGCGGACCGGCACGAGGTGGTGCGCGCGTCACGCCGCGGGCCGGTCGCGGTCGACATCGGCGACCCGGCGTCCGTCGAGAGGGCGCTGCGGACCGTCGGCGAGGTCGACGCGGTGATGTGCGCGGCGGCGCACGCCCCGCTCGTGCCGTCGGCCGAGCTGACCGACGAGCGGTTCGCGGCGGCCCTGCGGGACAAGCTGATCGGTCAGGCCACGCTCGTGACGCGGTCCCTCCCGCACCTGAGGGACGGCGGCTCGGTGACGCTGACGGCGGGCACGTTCGGCGAACCCCTGGCGGGCAGCGGCGTCGGCGCGCTGGTCAACGAGGGCCTGAAGGGTTTCGTGCGGGCCGTCGCGCCCGAGCTGCCGCGCGGGATCAGGGTGAACGTCGTCAGCCCCGGCTGGGTGCGCGAGACCCTGGACGCCCACGACAGCACCCCGGCGGCGGAGGTCGCGCGGGCCTACGTCGAGTGCGTGGAGGGCCGCACGTCGGGCCGGAACATCGTGCCCGGCCGGGTGGGCGGGGCATGATCGCGGGGTGATCACCTCCCGGCGTGCCCGCCACGAGCGACTGTCGGCCCTGCTCGCGTCCCGTGCCGACGACGACCTCGCGGCGCTCGTCGGCACGCGGGCCGAAGTCGGTGTGGGCGGCGGTTCGGCGGTGGCCGACGTCGACGGCACGCCGGTGTTCGTCAAGCGCATCCCGTTGACCGATCTCGAGTTCTCCCGGCCGCACGACACGGCGAACCTGTTCGACCTGCCGGTGTTCTGCCAGTACGGCATCGGCGGGCCGTCGTTCAACGCCTGGCGGGAGCTGGCCGCGAACCGGATCGTCACCGACGCGGTGATGGCGGGGGAGGAGGCCGCGTTCCCGATGCTGCACCACTGGCGGGTGCTGCCGGGCCGCGCGCCGGTCGCCGCCGAGCACGCCGACGTGGACGCCACCGTCGCCCTGATGGGTGACAGCCCGGCCGTGCGGACCCGGCTCGAAGCGCTCGCCGGCGCGACCCGCAGCCTGGTGCTGTTCTGCGAGTACGTCCCGCACCCGGTGGACGGCTGGTTGGCCGTGGACCCCGCGGCCAAGGCGGACGCGGTCGAGCGGCAGCTGGCGGAGGTGGTGGCGTTCCTGCGCGATCACGAACTGCTGCACATGGACGGGCACCTCGGCAACGTGCGCACCGACGGCGAGCGCCTCTACCTGACCGACTTCGGGCTGGTCACGTCACCGCGCTTCGACCTGTCGGCCGCCGAACGGGAGTTCGTCCGGCGCCACGCCGGGCACGACGCCGGCTACGCCGCCATGCGACTGGTGAACTGGCTGGTGACGACGGTGTGCGGCGTCACCGTGCCCCCTGACGGCGTCCCCACCGCCCGCAACGCCTACGTCCGCCGGTGGGCCGCAGGCGACGTCGCGGACGGCGTGCCGTCCGACGTGGCCGCCATCCTGACCCGCCACGCGCCGGCCGCCGCACGCATGAACGCCTTTTACTGGCGGCTGTTCGGCGGCGACCTCCACGCGGAGTACCCCGACGAGCGGTGAGTCACGGTGAGCGCATGCCCCGCAGGTAGGCGACGGCGGCCCAGGGGCGGCGACCGAACGCGAGGACCTTCCCGGTCACGACGGCGCGGGCGAGGCGGGTGCGGCGGAAGATCGTGAGCATCATCGTGGCCGGGTCGAACCTGACCTGCGCGTCGGTCTTGCGCCCGTCGGCGGGCTCGACCTGTAATCGGCCGTTGTCGCTGGTCAGGACGACCGGAGTGGTGTGCTTCGAGCGGAACTCCAGGGTCACGCGACCCGGCGTGCCGCCGCCCGCGAGCAGCCGGCCCGACCGGCCGCCGAGCATGGGCATGAGGAACAGGTCGAACGTGAGCGCGGCCTCGTGGGGGGAGATGTGCCACGGCACGTCGAGCGCGCGGGCGATGTCCAGGCCGTGGATCAGGATCTCGTTGAGCTGGTGGGCGACGTGCGCCGCGGCGGGCAGCTGCGCGCTGCCCAGCCACGGCCGCAGCTCGCGCGGGTCGACGTCCGCGGCCCGGTTCAGCACCAGGTCGACCTCTTCGAGCAGGGTGTCGGCCACCACGTCGAGCGCACGCTCGGGGAAGTGGTCCAGCGTCAGCGCGTTGAGCCGCGCGAACCCGCCCAGGCTCGACTCCTGCCAGCCGCGGTCGAGGTCGGGCGCGTCGAGCGGGGACAGGTCGCCGCCGATCAGGCCCGCGTTGAGGCGGGCCACGATGGCGACGTGCGCGGCGGTGTCGGCCACGGTCCAGTCGCCGATCGTGCGGCGGTCCGGCGCGCGGCAGTCCAGGAGCATCCGGCTGAACCGCTGCGCGGCGCCGGCCAGGGCGTCCCGGGCGTCCTGCCACCGCCGGTCGGTGATGTCGAGCTCCACGAGTCGCCTCCCGCGCCGTCCGACGTCGATCCACCGAACGTAGTGAGCGGGCTGATCGCCGAACTACCGCGTTCGTGCTCTACTGCCCCAAGAGGCAGTGGTCGTGCACACGGCGCACCCCGACCTCGGGCGGTTCGGTCGCGGAGTCCACCACGAGGTGCGGCTCGTCCCAGCTCTCCCAGCGCGCCTTCATCCGCAGCACGTGCTCCCACGTCACGGTCGCCGGCCAGCCGGGGATGCCGCGCACCCGGCCCTCCACCCGGCGGCGCTGCTCGTCCTCGTCCGAGCACACGCACTCCACGCCCACGAACACGCCGCCCAACCGCTCGGTCACGGACCGCCACCGCCGTCGCGTCTCCCGCCGGTGCCCGGTGGCGTCCACGATCACGTCGAGACCCAGTTGCAGCTGCCGCGCCACCGACGCGGTCAGGGTCAGCTCGGCCAGGTGTTCGGTGTTGTCCGCGCGCAGCGCGCCGAACGGGAGCAGCGCGCCGAGCTGCCAGTCCACGGAGAACACCGGCGCGGTGAGCCGCCAGGCCAGGGCTTCGGCCACCGTGCTCTTGCCCGTGCCCGGCACGCCCGCCAGTAGGACCACGCGGGGCCGCCGCACGGCGTCCGGGCGCGGGACCGGCCGCAGCGCCTCGTACTCGGCGTACGCCCGGTCCGCCATCAACGCCTGCAACTCGGCACGCACCACGTCCAGCGCGGGCACGCCCGACGGCCGCTCGCCGCGGTCCTCGGCCACCCTCACCCGTCCCAGCACCACGTGCTCCGGCCGTACGACCACGTCACCGAGCCGTTCGGCCTCCAACGACGACGCGGCCGTCAGCACCGACCGCTCCAGCGGCCCGAAGTCCGTGAGGCCGACCCTCGCGACCAGTTCCGCCGCGATGCCGTCCTCGGGCCTGGTCGAGCCCGTGAGCAGGGCGTCCGCCGACGGGTGCACGGGAAGCTCGGCCACGGGGCTCCGATCGGTAGCGGGAGCCACCATGATCGCGCACGCCGGTGGGCGCTCACCGGCTCGGCAGCCGCCCCGTCTCCGTGAGCTGCTCGGCCAGGGCGCGCAACTTCAGGTTGGCCTGCTGGCTGGCCCGCACGAGCACGGCGAACGCCTGGTCGGCGGTGAGCTTGTGGCGCTCCATCAGGATGCCCTTGGCCTGCCCGATCAGGTCCCGCGTCAGCACGGCCTCGGCCAGGTGCTCGCGCTCCTGCGCGGTGGCCAGCGCCACGGCGGCGTGCCCGGCGAACAGCAGGCCCACGTGCTCGGACTCGTCGTCGAAGGCCTGCGTGTCCGGCGAGTACAGGTTGAGCGCCCCGAGGTCGTCGCCCTCCACGAACAGCCGGAACGACAGCATGCTGGACACGTCCAGCGCGAGCGCCCGCCGGGCGAACTCAGGCCACCGCTGCTCCTCGGACAGGTCGGGCGCGCTGACGATCTTCTGCTGGTAGAGCGCGGTCAGGCACGGTCCCTGGCCGGTGTCGTACTGGGCCTGGTCCACGTCGCGCGGCACGTCGTCGGTCGCCGCGACGGTCCGGATGTCCCGCTTGCCCACGATCGTCATGATCCCGGCGTGCCACGCGCCCGGGATCGTGTCCACCGCCGCGCGCACGATCTCGTCCAGCGTGTCCTGCGCGTTGGGCTGCGCGTGCAGGGCGCGGGCGACCTCGTTGAGCCTCACGGCCAGGTCGTCGCTGGTCGTCTCCTCGGCCACTGGTCCACCTTCCGCCGAACGTCCTCGGTCAACGCCACCACAAGCATCTCCCCGTGTGCCCCGTCACGCCCGTGCGCACACCACCGGGCGGGGTGGAATACGAGCCGGAAGCGTTCCGTTGAACCCGGTGTCGGCCCTGCCCGAGGTGCGCGGGGCGCAAGTCGTTCGAAGCCGCTGCGTCGGCGGACGGCCCCAGTGATCCCAGGAGGACCCGCACGGTCACCCGTGCGCGCGATCCGGCAAGGAGACGCCATGTCGTTGACGGTGGACATGCCCCGCCAGACCCGCTCGACCGGTGAGACCCGCGAGGTCCGGCCGACCACCGGACGTGAGGCCGACCCGGTCGGCCGCTACCTGCGCGAGCTCACCGCGACGCCCCTGCTCACCGCCGACGAGGAAGTCGTGCTGGCCAAGCGCATCGAAGCGGGCGTGTTCGCGGCCGAGCTGCTGCGCCGCTCCGACGAGGGCGAGGGCCCGCGGTTGGACGCGCAGCGCCACCGTGCGCTGCGGACCGTGGCCGACGAAGGCGAACGTGCGAAGGACCACATGATCCGGGCGAACCTGCGCCTGGTCGTGTCGGTGGCCAAGAAGCACGCGTTCCGCGGCCTGCCGCTGCTCGACGTCGTGCAGGAGGGCAACCTGGGCCTGATCCGCGCGGTGGAGAAGTGGGACTACGCCAAGGGCTTCAAGTTCTCCACCTACGGCGTGTGGTGGATCCGCCAGGCCATCGAACGCGGCCTGGCCGAGCAGACCCGCTCCATCCGGCTACCCATGCACGTGCACGAGGAGGTCGGCAAGCTGCGCAAGGTCGAGCAGCGGCTGCGGCTGGAGACCGACCGCGAGCCGACCGCGGCGGAGATCGCGGAGGCGGCGAAGGCCCCGGTGGCCCGCGTGGTCGAACTGCTGGCCGCCAGCCGCACGGCGCTCAGCCTGGAAACGCCGATCGGCGACGACGGCGGCGCGTCCGTGGCCGACCTGATCGAGGACGCCGAGGCCGTGGACGCCCAGGAGGCGGTCGAGCAGCAGGAGCTGGCCGAGCAGCTGCGGGCCCTGGTCGGCACGCTGCCCGAGCGGCAGGCGCGGATCGTCACCCAGCGTTACGGGCTGACCGACGGGCGTGCCCGCAGCCTCCAGGAGCTGGCCGAGGAGCTCGGCCTGACCCGCGAGCGCATCCGGCAGTTGGAGAAGGAGTCCCTCCGGATGCTGCGCGACCCCGAGCGCAACCGGGCCCTGCTCGCCCTGGCGGGGTGAGCGGGCCCCGGCCAGCTTTTGCGGCTTCCGCCCCCGGGTAGCAGTCTCGGGGTCTCCGATCGCGAGGAGCGCCGCCATGACCGAGCCCGCCCACCGCCTGACCACCGCTGAACTCGACCACGGCTTCCTGCTGGTGACCGTGTCCGGCGCCCTCGACGCGGCCACCCACCAGCCGGTGGTGTCCGAGTTGGACGCGGTGTTCGAGGCGGGCCCGCCGGGGGTCGTGCTCGACCTGGGCGGGGTCGACTTCATGGGCTCGGTCGGCATCGCGATGCTGGTCAACTGCCACCACCGGGCGGCGAGGCTGCGCGTCCCGTTCGCCGTCGTCGCCAACACCCGCGCCGTGCTGCGGCCGTTGCAGATCAGCCAGGTGGACGCGGCGCTGCCGCTGCACGCGTCCGTGGACGAGGCGGTGGCGGCGTTGCGGCTGGTGTCGACCTGATCGCTCCGCGTGAGCGCGCTGGCCGGACCAGCCGGACCAGCCGCACCAGGCCGAGAGTCAGGAGCACGCCGAGGAGGGCGAGCCCGAACGGCCGCAGCGTGCGGGTCCACGGCCAGGCCGGCCCTTCGAGCACGAGGTGGTCGGTCGGGTACTCCAGCACCCTCGCCGTCCACGTCGCGGTGGCCGCGTCCGTGGTCCGCGCCAGGTCGAGCAGCACGCCGTCGAACGGGAAACCGCGGGTCCGGTGCGGGTAGACCGGGTCGGCGTACCCGTCCGCGACGCGGTGCCGCGCGGCCTGCTCGCCCGGCACGACCAAGCGGTCCAGGTCCGAGGACGGGTCGGCCCTCGGCACGAACGTCAGCCCGTGCCGCGACCGCACCGGCTCGGCGCCGGGCGCGACGGCCACCGTGCGGACCGCCAGCGACTGCCCGTAGGTGTCGAAGACCGACGCCAGCTCGATCTCCCCGACACCGTCGGTGAGCAGCACCCCGGCCGTGTCGCGGTCCCAGCCGAAGGCGGTGTTGAACGCGACGACGGCGTCGGCCGGCCGCAGCCGCGCCCGGGGCATCGAGGCCGCCGCACCGGGGTGGTAGTGCCGCCAACCGGTCGCCTCCGCCGCCCGAGCGGCCGCTTGCGGCCCGACCAGCCGTTCGACCACGCGCAGCGTGCCGTCGACCCCGGACAGGATGCCGGCCGTGCTGATCACGTCACCGTCGTCCACGTACCGCGTGCCGCGGACCCAGTCGACGGCCGGGTAGTCGTCCTCGAACGCGTCGAGGCGCAACCAGTGGGCGGTGGCCTGCCGCCCGTCGAGCAGCCCGGCCGAGGCGAGCACCCCCGACCCGTTGCACACGGCGAGCAGCAGCGACCCGCCCGCCGCCTGCCGGCTCAGCCAGTCCGTGACCGGCTTCGACGTGCTCCGGCCGACGTCGGGCATGGCGGGCACCACGACGACGTCCGGCGCCTTGCCGCCGAGCAGGCCGTCCAGCCCGGCGAACGTCACGTCCGGCACCAGGTCGAGGCCTCCGGTCAGCGGCGCGGGCCGGCCCGTCGGCGCGACCGCGTACACGTTGAACGCGCCGGTCGTGGCCAGGATCTCGTAGGGCGCGAGGGTGTCGGACACGACCGCGCCGCGGTCGCCCACCACCACCGCGGCGGTCGGCTTGGCCGGGTCGTGCGCCACCCGCGCGGGCGGGGGAGTGACGCCGTCCACGCGGGCCGCGTTGAGGTGGCCGAACGCGGCCCGGACGGTCGGCACGGCGAACGCGGTCGGCAGGGCGAGGGCGGCGATCAGGAAAGCGAGGATCCGCGAGGCGGTGCGCATGGCCGGTCAGCACCCGTACTCGTGGCGGCGACGCCACATCGCGACCAGCATCGCCGGGACCATCAGCACGTGACCGGCGGTCATGAGCGCCATCCCGGACAGCGCACCGGCCCAGTGGAACGGCAGCAGCACGACGAACGGCGCGTACATCGCCGCCGACATCTCGAGGATGCCCGGCCAACCGTGCCGCCGGATCCGCATCCACACCGCCATGCCCAGCGACATGTTCGTCGCCATCACGAGCACGTGCGCGGTCACGTTGTCGGACAGGCCCGGCCACGCGAACGACCAGACCGGCTCCAGCGCCACCATGCCGACCACCATGGCGACGACCATCTCCAGCGCGTGCCGGGCGAAGCGCAGCCGTTGCCTCCGGCCGGCCTTGGCGATCGTCTGCTCCGAACTCATGACGGCTCCTCCGTTGCGATCCGGTTGCGTGCAACGGAGATCCTGCGGGCGGTGGGGTCACGCGGTCAGGTGCCGAAGGTCATGCCGGTGGTCATGTCCCGGGGCGTGACCCGCGGGTGCGCGGGCTGGTGCGACCCTCAGCAGAGTCCGAGTTCGCGGGCGCGCAGAGCGGCCTGCGTGCGGTCGCGGACCTGGAGCTTGGACAGCACTGCGGTGACGAGGTTCTTCACCGTGCCCTCGGCGAGGAACAGCGCGCCGGCGATCTCGCGGTTGCTGCGGCCCTCGGCGAGCAGCCGCACGACGTCGAGCTCCCGTTCCGACAGCGGCACGGGCAGCGGTCGCGGTCGCGGGTCCTCGTGCGGTAGTCGCGCCACCCTCGCCACGAGCTTGGCCGCCACGGACGGCTGCAGCACCGATTCGCCGCGGCGGGCGGCGACCAGCGCCTCGACCAGCCGGGCCGAGGAGACGTCCTTGAGCAGGTAACCCAGCGCGCCGGCGCGCAACGCCGCGAACACGTCCGCGTCGTCGTCGAACGTGGTCAGCGCCAGCACCCGCACCCCCGGTTGCTCGACCCGCAGGCGGGCGGTGGCCGTGATGCCGTCCAGCACCGGCATCCGCAGGTCCATCAGCACGACATCCGGCCGCAGCTCGGCGCACCGCCGCACGGCCTGCTCGCCGTCGCCCGCCTCGCCGACGACCTCGATCTCCGGCTGGACCTCCAGCAGGGTCGCCAGGGCTTCCCGGAACAGTGCCTGGTCGTCCGCGATCAGGACGCGCACGGGGGAGTCCGCGGCGTCGGGTGAGTCGGTCACGCCGGCACCTCCACGGTCAGCGTCACGCCACGACCGGCCGGCGAGTCGACCGACAGCCTGCCGCCGAGGCCTGCCACCCGCTCTTCCAGCCCGACCAGGCCGAACCCGGTGCCGGGCGCGGCCCGCATCCCGCGGCCGTCGTCGCGCACCTCCAACCGGACCGTGTCGGAGCGCCCGTAGTCGAGCACGACGGTCGCGCCGGTCGCCTCGGCGTGCTTGCGGACGTTGGTCAAGGCCTCCTGCGCCGCCCGGAACAACGACTCCTCGACCTCCGCGCGGGCGGCGCGGGCCGCGCCGTGCACCTCGAACCCGGTCGGCACACCCGCCTCGGTGACCTCGGACGCCAACGCGCGCAACGCGTCCACCAACGGCTCGGGCCGGGCCTCGCGCAGCGCGGCGACCGACCGGCGCACCTCGGCCAGCGCCTGCCTGGACTGGTCCTGCGCCTTGGCCAGCATCCCGTCGAGCCGGTCGCGCTCGGCCGTGTCGATCACCGCGCGGGCGGCCTGCAGGAGCATCTGCACGACGGTCAGGTGGTGGCCCAGCCCGTCGTGGATGTCGCGGGCGACCCGGTTGCGCTCCTGGGTGGTCGCGAGCTGCTCGGCCTGGGCGGCGTACCCGCGCAGCTGCTCGTTGGCCACCGCGAGCGCCGCGCGGGCGCGTTGCTCCCGCACCAGCAGCTCGGTGATGACGACCGTGAAAGCCGTGACGGCCAACGTGCCCAGCCCTTCGCGCAGCCCGTCCGGCCACGCCATGTTGACGTGGATCAGGGGGATCACGGCGGCCACCGCGGCGGCGGCCGGCAGCGGCAGCAGCAGCACGCTCTGCGCGACCAGGACGACGAGCAGGAGCACCGCGCCCACCGCCGCGCCGGACAGGGCGAACACCGCGAAGCCCAACGGCAACTGGACCAGGACGTACGCCGCGGCGAAGGCTCGACCGCGCCGTTGTACGAACGGGAACGCGAAGATGGCGAGCGCGCCGTAGGCCAGCCCGGCGACCAGGGTCGGCACGAGCAGCTGCTCGAAGCTCTCCGACCCGAGCGGCAGCGTCACGTACGCGACCACCGTCAGGATGCCCAACGCCCTCTGCACGGCACCACTGTGCTCGACCGTGAACTCCATGGTCAACCGGGCCGGCGGTGGGGTGGGTAAGCGTTGTCTGCCAGGTCACCTGGATCGAAAAAGTGGTGGTACCGGGGTTCACCGCTCACCCGGTCGGGGTATTCGACGAGGGCGTCAAACAGTCGGCGCATCGACACCCCGGGTGATCGGGAGAAGGCGGCGATGCGCGATGGAACTGGATTTCGACGACGCGGTGACCTGGGGTTTGCGCGGTTACGTCCGGCGGGTCACCGCGGAACTGGGGCTCAGCGGGGAGTGCTCGTACGTGCAGGCCGAGCGGCCCGCCGGGGCGTACCTCGCGCTGGACGGGCGGTTGCCCGGGTTCCCCGATCGGGACGTGGCGCTGCTGTGGGACGAGGAGAGCGGCTGGTCGGCCGCGGTGGAGACGCACAGCGGTGAGGACGTCATCGTGCAGGCGCGGTTCGGTCCGGACGTCGTGCCGTCGCCGGCGGCGGTGGCGCGGTGGGCGCGGGGGTTGTTGCGGGGAGAGTTGGCCCGCAGGGAGTTGGTTCGTGGTGTGCGGGGGGCGGAGGTTCGGCCGGAGGTGCGGTCCGAGGTGCGGTCCGAGGTGCGGTCCGAAGTGCGGTCGGAGCTGCGGTCCGAGGTGCGGTCCGAGGTGCGGTCCGAGGTGTCGCAGGATGAGTTGGTGCACCGGCTCGCGCCGTACACGGCTGTTGCGCTTGTTCCGCTGCCGCGCGGTGCGTGACGGTGGGCCGCGCCTCGAGTCAGTGGGTGAAGCTCAGGTCCGGCTCGATTTGACATGGGGCCCTTACGGGCACCCCAGGCAGGCCAAAGCCGGGCAGGCATGGCGGGGTAAAGCGTTCCGCCAAGCCTGCCCGGCTTCGTCCAGCCTATGGCACCCGAACCCATGTCAAATCGGGCCTCGGTGGGGGAAGGGTGATCGAGGTTTGGTGATCGAGGTTTGGTGGGATGATGGGCGACTGGGGAGGTGGGGGTGGAGGTTTCGCCGGTGCTGCGGAGGGCGGTTCGGTCGGATTTGGCGGGGATCGCCGTGCTCATGAGGCGGTCGGTGTTGGAGTTGTTCCCGCGCTTCCACGATGAGCGGGAGACGGCCAGTGCGGCGCGGTACCTCGCGGAGCCGGATGCGGTGTTGGTCGATGACGGCACGTACTTCGTCCACGAGGTGGAGGGGGAGGTCGTGGCGTGTGGTGGGTGGAGCAAGCGGGACAAGCTCTACACCGGGTCGGGGGACCGGCCCGGTGACGGGCGGTTGCTCGATCCCGCTGTCGAGCCTGCTCGGGTTCGGGCGATGTTCGTTCGGGGGGATTGGACGCGTCGGGGGTTGGGGCGGGCCGTGCTCGATGCGTGTGTCGGGGATGCGAAGGCTGCGGGGTTCCGGTCGTTGGTGTTGATGGCCACGTTGCCCGGGGTGCCGCTGTACCGGTCGTTCGGGTTCCGGGAAGTGAATCGCGCTCGTGTGCCGCTTCCCGATGGGGTGACGTTGGCGGGGGTTGAGATGGCCTACTCCCTCGACTGAGCGAAGCGGTTCCACCACCGTCGAGTGAGGCTCTGCCACGTTCCGGTGATGGGGCCGCCGTCCGTCTCGGCTGCTCCTACGCTCGGTCTGTCACCCGGCGCGTAGGGAGCAGTGATCCTGATGACCCGGTCCACCATCCTCATCGCCACGGAGAAGACGGCGGCGGACAACACCGTGCCGGCGGCCAAGGTCGAGCAGGTCTGCGCCCACCTGAGGGAGTGCGGGCACGACGTGATGGTCGTGCACTCCACCACCGACGCGGCCTCGGCGATCACCGCGCAGGCCGACCTGGCCGCCGCCGTCGTGAGCTGGGAGCTGGTCGGCGGCGCGGTCCGGCCTTCCGACACGGGCCCGGCCATCGAGGGCGGGGTGCTGCGGATGCTGCTGGACCGGTTCTCGTCGCGGCTGCCGGTGTTCCTGCTGACCACCGGCGACTACAGCGACGAGACGCCGTTGTGGGTCTCCGAGGTCATCAACGGCTGGATCTGGCTGCTGGAGGACACCCCGGACTTCATCGCGGGCCGGGTCGACTTCGCCGCCCGCCAGTACCTCGACCACATCCTGCCGCCGTTCTTCCGCGAGCTGTGCCGCTTCGACGACACGCACCCCTACTCGTGGCACACGCCGGCGCACGCGGGCGGCATCGCGTTCCTCAAGTCGCCGGTCGGGCGGGCGTTCTTCGACTACTTCGGCGAACGCCTGTTCCGCACCGACATCTCGGTGTCGGTGGCCGAGCTCGGCTCGCTGTTCGAGCACACCGGCCCGGTCGGCGAGGCCGAGCGCAACGCCGCCCGGATCTTCGGCGCCGACGAGACCTACTTCGTGCTGCACGGCACCTCGACGTCGAACCGGATGATCGTCCACAGCGCGGTGGCCCGCGACGAGATCACCCTGCTGGACCGCAACTGCCACAAGGCGATCAACCACGGCGTCACGCTCGCCGGCGCGCGCCCGGTCTACCTGGTGCCCACCCGCAACGGCTATGGCATCACCGGCCCCATCCCGCCCGACCGGCTGACCCCCGAGGCGGTGCGCGCCCAGATCGACCGCACGCCCATCGCGGCGGACGCGGTGAGCCGGGACGCGGCCTACGCGGTCATCACCAACTCCACCTACGACGGCCTCTGCTACGACACCGTCCGGGTGAACGAGCTGCTGGGCGCGTCGACCCGGCTGCTGCACTTCGACGAGGCGTGGTTCGCCTACGGCCGGTTCAACCCGCTCTACGCGCGCCGGTACGGGATGGCGGTGGACGGCGACGGAGTGCCGGAGTCGCAGCGCCCCACCGTGTTCGCCACCCACTCCTCGCACAAGCTGCTGGCCGCGTTGTCGCAGTCGGCGATGATCCACGTGAAGTCCGGCGGCAAGGCACCGTTCGACCGGTCGCGGTTCAACGAGACGTACATGATGCACGGCACCACCTCGCCGCTGTACCCGATGATCGCCTCCTGCGACGTCGCGGCGGGCATGATGGACGGCCCGGCGGGCAACTGGCTGACCACCGAGGCGATCACCGAGGCGATCCGGTTCCGCCAGGCCATGATCCGGCTCGGCAGGCGGCTGGCCGACGCGGGGGACCGGCCGCCGTGGTTCTTCGGCGTCTGGCAGCCGACCGAGGCCACCGACCCGGCCACCGGCGCGCGGGTGCCGTTCCACGAGGCGCCGCTGGACCTGCTGCGCGGCGAACCGTCCTGCTGGACGTTGGAGCCCGGCGCCGGCTGGCACGGCTTCCCGGACCTCGAACCGGGCTTCTGCCTGCTCGACCCGGTCAAGGTGACGATCACCTGCCCCGGCGTGGACGCGCAGGGCGACGTGTCGGCGTTCGGCATCCCGGCCCGCGTGGTCACCGCGTACCTGGAGACCCGCCGGATCGTGGTGGAGAAGACCGACGTCTACACGTTCCTCGTGCTGTTCTCCATGGGGATCACGAAGGGCAAGTGGGGCACGCTGCTCGACGCGCTCACCGACTTCAAGCAGTTCTACGACGAGAACGCGGCCCTGGGCGAGGTGCTGCCGGACCTGGTGAAGGCGCACCCCGAGCGGTACGGGCGGCTGACGTTGCCGCAGCTGTGCGAGCAGATGCACCACAGCCTGGCCGACAGCAAGGTCGTGCAGCTGCTCAACGAGGCGTTCACCAGCCCGACGCCGCCCACCGCCGTGATGACGCCTGCCGAGGCCTACCAGCGCTTCATCCGCGGCCGGACCGAGCTCGTCGGCCTGGACGACCTCGCCGACCGCGTGGTGGCCACCCAGGTCACCACCACGCCGCCCGGCATCCCGGTGCTGGTGCCCGGCGAGCGCGTCGGCTCGCCCGACGGCCCGCTGCTGCGGTACCTGCGCGTGCTGGAGGGGTTCGACCAGCAGTTCCCGGGCTTCACCGCCGAGACGCACGGCGTGCACCACGAGGGTGGCAAGTACTGGATCTCCTGCGTCACGGAGTGACGGCGGACGGGCGCGCGGCCGTGTAGTGGTGTGCCCTCGTCGCGGTGGCGGCCGCGTCGCCGAGGTGGACCACGACCCGGCAGCCGGGGTCGCCGATCGCGATGCGCTCCTCGAGCGTGACGGCGGCGCGGCCGGTGTTGCGCGCGGCGATCCCGCCGAACACGGCCGTGGTCATGCGGCACAGCGACGGCGACTGCTGCACCTCCGGGCCGAACGGGCACTGGCCGTTGACCAGCACGATCCGCTCGTCGGTCACCTCGACCACGCGGAAGCTGCCGCCGATGGCGGCCTTGAGCCGGACCAGGCAGTCGGCGATCTGCTCCGCCGTCAGCGACGCGCCGGTGACCCCGGTCGCCTGCCGGAACTCCAGTTCCACCTGCCCGCCGATGTCGACGGCGACCTGGGCGATCGCGCGCTGCGCCGCGTCCGGCCCCTGCTGCGCCTCGATGGCGTTGGCGAGCTGCACGACCAACGCGCGCAGGAAGCTCTCCCGGCCGAAGCCACCGTGCGGAGCGGCCTCCGAGAGGTGCGGCAGCGGGTTGACGGTGTGCCGCGGCGGGTCGATCGGCTCGACCGGGCGGGTGACGGGCAGCACGGATTCGACGACCTTGCCGACCCGGCGGGCGGCCACGGTGAACTCGGGCGCGAGCTGGGAGATCAGCCAGAGCCCGCGACCGCGGGGCTGGGCCGCGTCGGGGACCTGGTCGGGGAAGGCGAAGGTGGCGCCCATGTCGCGGACGGTGAGCACGGGGTGGGCCTGGGACCACTCCAGCGACACCCAGATGGGGCCGTCGCTGTGGTCGATGGCGTTGGCCAGCATCTCCTGGGCGATCAGCTCGGCGTCCGCGAGGAGGTCGGGATCGGTGTCGGCGTGGCGGGCGAGGTAGGCCCTGATGTCGCGGCGCAGCGCGGTCGGGACCCTCCGGTCGTTTCTGTCGAGGAACCAGTCCATAGGCCGCCGCACGTCTTCTCTGGTCGTAGCCGGCCGCGGGGCTCGCGCCGCACGGTCAAGAGCGTATTACCCCGGATTCGGGGGCACTAGTGCAGGCGGAGCAGCGCGCGCACGGTCGTGCCGTCGGCCGTCGTGTGGAAGCGCACGAGATCGGCGAGGTCGTTGACGAGCAGCAGGCCCACCCCGGACGCCCGACCGGCCTCCGGCGGTCGGCGCCCGGCCAGCGGGTCGGTGAGCCGGCCGCCGTCCCGGACCTCGCACACCAGGTGCCCGTCCTCGGCCCAGACCGCGAGCCAGCACGGGCCGGAGGTGTGCAGGAGGCTGTTGGTGACGAGCTCGCCCGCGATCAGCTCGAGGTCCGTCCACCGCGGCTCGGGCAGCCCGAGCAGGCGGGCGCGTTCGGTGGCGAACCGGCGTGCCGGTGCGACGTCGGCGGGTCTGTCGACGGCGAACGCGTGTCCTTCGACGTCGGGCAGCGGCGCGTTGTAGCGGGCCACCACGCGGTCCGGGGCGTAGTGCTCGCTGGCGTACCGCCGGTCGCCCTCCCAGACCACCGGGTGGGTCTGCCTGGCGTCCTCGATCGCGGTGTCGTCGAGCGCGGAGGTGTCGTAAGGGCACAGGATCGTCACGTCACGGCCGGCGAACGCGGCGTTGATCAGCGCCTCGTGCTGCGCGCAGGCCGGGTACTCGACGCCGGACCGGCTCGCCCAGATCGGCTCGCCGATGATGCGCACGTGGCGGCCGGTGCGCGCGTCGGCGAACCGGCGCAGCACCCGCGGGATGATCCGGCCGGGGTTGCGGCCCTCCTCGGCCATGTCGAGCATCGTCACGTGCCGCGCGGCGTCGCCCAGGGCGTCGCGGAGCAGGGCCAGCCGCGCACCGGGCACGGCCACGGCCACCGGCTGGTCGAGGTCGAGCCCGTCGGTGACGAACGGCACCAGGCCCGCCAGGTACTCCGCGTCGGAGCGGTAGAACAGTGCCGGGTGGACGAACAGGGGATCAGGTGCGGCGCCGATGGTGTTCACGCGACCGGCTCCACCCGGACGCCGGTCAGGTCGAGCAGGGCCGCGATCCGCGCCGCGCCCGGGAACCCGGTGCGCAGCACCAGCGTGGTGTCCCGGCCGCGGGCGTACTCGTCGAGGCCGATCAGGCCGCGGTGGTCGATGAACGTCAGCCCGGCGGCGTCGAGCACGAGCCGGTTGTCGCGCGCCGGCGGTCGGACCCGGTCGAGCACCTGCACCAGCACGTCCCGGTTGAACATGTCGATCTCCCCGCTGAGCTCGGCGCTGTGGCCCGGTCTGGCCGACGCGTGCAGTCGGAAGCCGACGCCCGGCAGGTTGGTGCTGGGGTGGACGCTGGCGAGCTGCTCCAGCGCCTGCTCGCTGAGCCGCGTCCGGTCGTAGGCGCACAGCGCGGAGAACGGGTGCCCGGCCATGTACTGGTCGACCAGGTGCTCGTAGTGCAGGAAGGCGGTCAGCTGGGCCTGGCTGCGCACCAGCGACGTGGCCTCCGCGGCGACCCGGAACCCGCGGTACCCGGCCGCCAGCGCCCGCTCGGTGGCCTTGGCGTAGGTGCGGACCTGGTGCTCGGGGTCGATGACCGGGCCGCCGGGGTGCGCGTCGAGCGAGATCACCTCGGCCGCGCCGTCGGCCAGCGCCGCCCCGATCCCGTCGACCGCGCGGATCGCGTCGGCCAGCGCCTCGGCGTCCCCGGTGCCCACGTAGAGCACCCGCTGTCCCCGCTCGAGCCCGTCGAGGAGGAACTCGGCCACGCGCAGCCCGACGTCGGCCCGGTCGTCGTACGACCAGCAGACGTGGTCGTGACGTCCCAGGTCACGCGTGTGCGGCACAATCCCGGACCTGCGCATACCGACCAACTTTAGCGGTGCCTCCGGCACGGGGCACGCGGCCCGCCCACGTCGGTGTGTCCGAGGCCGTGGGCGGGGGTCGTGGTGCGGGAGGGCGGGCGGTCCGGGTGCGACGGACGTGCGGCTAGGCGGTTTCCGCCGTGCTGCCAAGGCTTGCGGCCGGGTGGCGTCCATAGGGGACGGCGTCGAGCAGGGTGACGCGGACGGTGCTGCCGGCGGGGACGCGGTAGGAGCGCTGTTCGCCTCGGCAGGCGCCGGTGAGGGCCGTGCCCAGGGGCGAGTCGGGGGAGTAGACCTCGATGTCTCCGTGCTCGGCGGCGCGCGTGCCCAACAGGAACGTCTCCGTGTCGCCGGTGTCGTCGTAGCGGACGGTGAGCACCATGCCGGGTTCGGCGATGCCGTCGTCGGGCGGGTCCTCGCCGACGACCGCGGTGGCCAGCAGGTGCTGGATCTCGCGGATGCGGTCCTGCCGCCGTCGGCGGAGCGTGGCGCGGTCGTCCTGGTCGGCGGAGTCGGACTCGCCGGCGCGGCTCAGGTCGGCCAGTTCGGCGCGCAGGCGCTGGTGGGCGTGCGGCGTCAGCCAGGTGCGTCGGGCGCGGATGTCGGTCATGGTCGGCCTTCGGGTGGTCGTGGGTGGGTGCCGTCAGGGCGGCCGGGGGAGGAGCGGGCCGCCCTGACGGCTGTGGTGTCCGCGGTGCCGGGTCGTCCGGCGGCGCCGGCCCCTCGGACGGGATGGTTGGCTCGTGGTCTCAGCCGTGCGCGCGTCGGCGGAGGATCGCGTCGACGTCGCGCGCGTAGCCGGTGGCGATGCGGGTCACGATGTCGAGCTGCACGCGCAGGAACGCGTTCTCCGCGCGCAGCCAGTGCAGCTCGGCGCGTTCGTCGCCGGTGAGCGGTTCGCGGGTGCCGTCCATGCGGGCCGCTCAGCGCAGCGGGTCGAACGCGCGCAGCGCGTCGGGTTGCTTGCCGGTGGTCACCTGCTCGGCCAGCAGCCTGCCGGTGACCGGGCCGTGGGCCAGCCCCCACATGCCGTGCCCGCCCGCGACGTACACCCCTCGGGCGAGGACCTCGCCGATCAGCGGGCGGCCGTCGGGCGTGACCGGGCGCGGGCCGACCCACACGTCACGGCGTTCGTCCCAGCGCACGCCGTCCAGCAGCGGCCGGGCCGAGGCGATGATCGCCTCCAGCCGCGCCACCACGCCGGGCGCGTCGGGGTCGCGGAACTCCATCGTGCCCGCGACCCGGAGCGCGCCCCGGTACGGCGTGCACGCCACCCGTGCGGCGGGCAGGTAGACCGGGCCGGGCACCGGGCGGTCCACCGGCACCGTGAACGAGTAGCCGCGGCCCGCGCGCACCGGGACGCGCACGCCCCACCGGCCCGCGAGCCGGGACAGCCACGCGCCGGTGGCGACGACCGCGACGTCGGCGGACACGATCCCGCCCTGGCGCGTGTGCACCGTGACGCCCTTGCCGTGGGAGTGCACGTCGACCGCCTCCAGCACGCGGATCGTCGCGCCGCGGGCCTCGACGGACCGGCCCAGCGCGCGCACGAACGCGCCGGGGTCGAGGTGCCGCTGGCCGTCGATCCGCACGCCGGTGGTCAGGGCGGGTGACGCGAGCGGCACGAGTTCGCGCAGCTCGTCGTGGTCGACGGCGGCGTGCTCGACGGCCTGGCCCGCGTCGGCCATCCGGCGCAGCTCGTGCAGCAGCCCTTGCGCCTGCCGGGCGTTCTCGAACCCGGCGGTGATCGGCCCGTCGACCGTGCGCGCTTCGACGCCGTTGGCGGTCAGCACGTCGAACGCCTCGACGCACTCGGCGTTGAGCGACCGGTTGGCGCGCACGGCCCGTGTCCACGACGACCACCGGCAGTTGGTCGTGAAGCGCGCCAGGAACGACCACAGGCCGGGGTCGACGGACAGCGGGACGTGCAGCGGCGCGTTCGGGTTCAGCAACGACCGCAGGCCGTAGCGCAGCACGGACGGCTCGTTGAGCGGGATCGTGAGGCCGGGCGCGAGCCACCCGGCGTTGCCCCACGACGCGCCGGCGGCCACGCCCGTGCGGTCGAGCACGGTCACCTCGACGCCGCGTTCCTGCAGGAACCACGCGGTCGACAGGCCCACGATGCCCGCGCCGACCACGACCGCCGACCGCGGCCCGCCGGCGCTGCGCCCGACGTCGACCATGACCACCTCCACACCAGAGCGGAACTGCCTGTCGAAGCCAGCATCGCCCGGGTATCCCGCCGGGCTGTTGTCCGTCACCGACAAACCGGCCCGGTGTTCTTGTCGGGAATCGACAGCTACTCGGTGGCGGCCAAGTCGATGATCATGGCGAGCCGCTTGCGCGGGTCCTCCAGGTCGAGCGCGGTCACCTCGGCCATCTTGCGCAGCCGGTAGCGGATGGTGTTGGGGTGCACGCCCAGCCGTTCGCCCGCTTGGGCGAGGTCGCCCTGGGCCTCCAACCAGGCGCGCAGCGTCGGCGCGTAGTGCGTGGCGTGGTCGCGGTCGTGCCGGCGCAGCTCGGCCACCGGCCCCCTGGCCGGGGTGCGGCCCGCCCGCGCGGCGGCACGCAGGCGTTGCAGCAGGATGTCGTCCCACGACTCGTCGTAGGCGGGCGGCACGTCGCCGGGCGGGCGCGCCTCGTGCAGCGCCAGGCACTCGTCGGCCTCCTGCCTGCTCGCGGGCAGGTCGGCCGCCGCGGCGGTGCCGCCGATCCCGGCGGTCACCGTCACCCGGGTCGGCAGCGCGGCGCGCAGCAGCGCCACCCACTCCCGGGCCGCGGTCACCTGCTCGCCGGGCAGGACGGTGTAGAGCGTGGTGCCCGACAGCGTGCTGCGGCCAGGCCGTGACCAGCCGAAACCGGTGGTGGCGCGTTCGAACGCGAGCAGCAGCGCGGCGTGCCGTTCGGCGGCGATGTGCGCGCGGACGGCGATCACGCGCAGCGGTCCCTGCGGCAGCCCGAGCCGGCTGACCACCGTGGCGGCGTCCGCCGTGCCCTCCAGCAGCCTGATCACCAGGTCCGACTCCACCTGCCGCTCCAGGTCCGCGCTGGCCCGCGAGCGCAGCAGGTGCAGCGCGACCGTGCGGGCGCCGTCCGCCAGGGCCGTGCACCTCACCCCGGTCAACGGCACGCCGCACGTCACCCACACCGAACCCAGCAGCTCCCGGCCCGCCCGCACGGCCACGACCATCCGCCCGGTCAGCCCGTGCCCGGGGTCCTCGGCCACGAACAGCGGCTCGTCGTGGGACGCGAGGTGGGCGAACACGCCGCGTTCCTCGAACAGCTCCCGCAGCCGTCGCGGCGCCTGGCGGCCCAGGATCGTCTCCAGCCGGGCCGGGTCGGCGCCCTGCTGCGAACTGGAGTACGCCAGCACGTGCGACAGCCGGTCCTCGATGGTGACCGAACCGCCGACCGCGCCCGCGAGGCTGTCGGCCAGCGCGAACAGGTCCGTCGGACCGCGACCCGACTCGGTCTCCCGGCCCTCCAGCACCAGCCCGTAGACCACGCCGGCCAGTTGGCTCCACGACACGGCCGGGTCGACCAGCATCACGGCGACGCCCTCCGCCTCGCCGATCGCGGACGCCTCCCGCTCGGCCTCGCCGTGCAGCAGGACGACCGCCGCCCTCGCCGTCGCCGCCCACCCCACGGCTTGCGCCACCGACTCGGCCCCGACGGCGAGGAACACGTCACCGCCCACCGCCCGCGCGTCGTCGTTCTCGCGCATCACCACGCTGCGCAGCTCCGTCGACCGCGGCACTGGGCAGCACGCCAACCTCACGCCGTAGCCACCCAGCACGTTCACCAGGCGGTCCAACCTGATCACGGCTGCTCCTCGGCCTCGTCACGCCGGCGGATGGTGACCAGCTCGCTGGCGTCCTCGCGCCGCAGCCGCCGGATCATGGACCACGCGATCCGCTCCGCCTGCGACTTCGCCAGGTCCGCCTTGTCGCCCGCGAACAACCCGTCCACGGTATCGGCCCACAACGCCAGCCACCGCGTGAAGTGCGCCGACGTCAGCGGGAACTGCTCGTGCAGGTCGAGGTGCACGCGCAGCAGGTTGCGGCGGTACGTGCCGGCGCGGAACAGCACCGTGGCCCAGAAGTCCGCGATCACCGGGAGGTGCGTGGCGAGGTCGAGGCGGGCCACGTCCCGGAAGACCGGGCCCAGCAGCGCGTCGTCGAACGCCCGCCGGTAGAACTCGGTCACCACCGCCAGCGCGTCGTCCCGGCCGGCCAGGTCGCGGGTCGCCGTCACGGTGTGCCACCCGGTCGGCGCGGTACCAGGTCGAGCAGCACGGGCCCGGCCGGCTCGGCGACCAGCGCCCGCACCGTCACGTCGTCCAGCACGGCGAGGAACGCCGACTGGGCCGTCCGCAGCGCGCTGCGCAGGTGGCAGCCGCCGCGCAACGGGCACGGCGGACCGTCGCAGTCCACCACCTCGCCGTCGCCCTCCAACGCGCGCACGACCGCCCCGACGGAGGCGTCCAGCGTCGTGACCGGCACGCCGACCCCTCCGGTCCGGCCGCGCGCGGTGGCGACGAAACCGTGCCGCTGAAGCCGTTGCACCACCTTGGCCAGGTGGTGTCGCGGCACGTCGAGCGCGTCGGCGAGCTGGTCGACGGTGAGCCGGCCGCCGTTGCCGGCCAGGAGCATCACGACGCGCAGCGCGATGTCCGTGGACCGGATCAGGTGCATGGTGGGGACGGTAGCAAAAGCGGTATTCTCCAGTCCTGTTTCGGGTCGGAACCAGGCTGGGGGGCGAGGGTGGAGTCGAACGAGGACAACGTCCCGACGCCGTCCGGTGACCCGGTCTGCTGGTTGTCGCGGGTCTGCCCGGAATGCGGGTCGCTGGACGACGGACCGGCGCGGCCGGTGTGCTCCCGGTGCGGCGCGGAGCTGCCCCGGCCCGACGACGAGTGAGCCGGTAATGGTTCGGCGCCCATCCGATTGTTCACGAGTGTGACCGGGATCGGGCGATTCTGTTCACGAATATGACCACCCGCATTTGCGGCTGGTTCGGCGATGATCGTTCGCACCGGCGATCACCTCGGCGTTCGATTGTATTCGACGTCGACCCGGCCGGCGGGCTGGAAAACCGCCGTTGACCTGTTGCTTCCGCAGCCTCTAACATCCCGCTGGAAAGCGGTTTCCGGTACTTTTCACATTTGTGATTCGGGTTCTGGAAACGTGCTTCCGCACTCGGTGAACGCCGACCTCGGCGTGCCCGGAAATGAGAAGTGGAGTTGTTGATGAGCACAGCGGATCACCGTCGATCCACGCGGCCCGCACCACCGCGTGGCGTGAGATGGCGTTGGAGCCTGGCCGCGGCGGCCGGTGCCACGGCGCTGGCCGCCGGCCTCCTCGCCTGGCCGGGCGCGACGCCCGCGGACGCGGCGGTCGGCGCGGGCACGTACACGATCAAGAACGCGGGCAGCGGCCTGTGCCTGGACGTGCCCGGCGCGAGCGCGGCGAGCGGCGTGCAGCTCCAGCAGGCGTCGTGCGGCGGCAGCGGCAGCCAGCAGTGGGCGGTGACGGCGGTCAGCGGCGGGTTCAAGATCACCTCCGCCGCCGGCCTGTGCCTCGGCGTCCGGGACGCGTCGACGTCGGCGGGCAAGGCGATCGAGCAGCAGTCGTGCTCCGGCGCCGCCACCCAGACCTGGTCGTTCACCGCGAGCGGCAGCGACTACCGCGTGGTCAACGCCAACGGCGGCAAGTGCATGAACACCCTGGACAACTCCACCGCCGCGGGCGCGCTCGTGCAGCAGAACTCCTGCGACAGCGCGGCCACCAAACAGTGGACGTTCACGCCGACCAGCGGCGGCCCGACCTCGACGTCGACCACGACCCGGACGACGACGACCACGACCACGACCAACCCCGGTGGGGGCGGTGACGGCAGCGGTCCGTGGCCTTCCGACACCGGCAGCGTGCACCAGACCACGACGCGGAACGCGGGCACGTACTTCAACGGCGGGATGAAGCGGTACTACGGCATCGGCGACGGCGGCCAGGGCGAGAACCAGGACCCGATGTTCGTGGTGGCCAACGGCGGCACGATCGAGAACGTGATCATCGACGCCCCGGCAGGCGACGGCATCCACTGCGAGGGCTCCTGCACCATCCGCAACGTGTGGTGGAACGACGTGGGCGAGGACGCGGCCACGTTCAAGGGCTCCAGCTCCTCGGCGACCTACCTGGTGGACGGCGGCGGCGCGAAGTCGGCGTCGGACAAGGTGTTCCAGCACAACGGCGCGGGCACCGTGACCATCCGCAACTTCCAGGTCCACAACGCGGGCAAGCTCTACCGGGCGTGCGGCAACTGCGCGACGTCCTACCAGCGGCACGTGGTCATGGACGGCGTCACGGCGCGGTCGACCAGCACGCTCGCGGGCATCAACACCAACTGGGGCGACACCGCGCGCTTCACGCGCATCACGGTCTACGGCACGACCTCCATCTGCGACAAGTACAAGGGCGTGCCCAAGGGCAGTGAGCCGACCAAGATCGGCTCCGGCGCGGACGGCGTGAACTGCTTCTACTCGCCCTCCGACATCACCCAGCGCTAGGCACGCGCAGCACGGACGAGGCCGCGGCCACCGGTCGCGGCCTCGTCGCCGCCGCTCGCGCGGTGCCGCGGGTGAGTTCGGATACGGTGTGGGGCGACCGGGCGGCGTGGTGTGAGCAGGGCGAGGGGCGACTACGGTGACCAGCTGGATCGACGTGATCAACTATGTCCGGACGCGGTACGAGGTGTTGGAGGAGAACGACAGCTGGCTGCGCTTCCGGCTCGACCTGGACGACAACCGGACCCAGCAGGTCTCGGTGCACCACGTGCCGGAGTCCGACGGCGTGGCGTGGGTGGAGATCTCCTCGCCGGTCGGCCGGGTGGACGCGATCGACCTGGAACGGCTGCTGCGGCTCGCGGGCACGGCCGCCGTCGGCGGCGCGGCCGTGGTGGACGACGTCGCGCTGCTCAAGCACACCGTGCCGCTGGAGGACCTGAGCGTCCGGGAGGAGTTCGAACGCCCGCTGATGCTGCTGGTCGCCGCCGCGGACGCGTTCGAGCACGAGCTGACCGAGGCCGACAGCTTCTGAGCCGCCACGCCTCCGGGCGGTGATCGCCGACGGGCCGGTCGCCCACTGCTGTTGTAGGGTGGGAACCACCGTGCCGCGACGGAGGAACGTCATGACGGCTGAACGGCTCGAAGGTCACCGGGTCCGCGATCCGCGCACACTGCGGACCGACGTCGAAGCGCAGTTGGACCAGGCGGCGGAGGAGGTCGGCCGGCGCCTCGGCGGCAGGTTCGACCACCAGGTCGTGCGCGCCGCGGTGGCCGACGCCTACCAGCGGCTCGCCGCCCGGGCGAAGTTCCCCAACTTCCTGCCGATCCTGGCCGCCCGGTCCGCCCAGCGCAGCCTCCAGACCACCTGAGCCGCTCGGGCCGGCGGGAAGGTTCGGCGCTGCGCCGCTCAGGACAGCGGCAGTTCCGCCCAGACCGTCTTGCCCTCGACGCCGAGGTGGGTGCCCCACCGGCGGCCCGACAGGTTGTCCACCATGATCAGGCCGCGGCCGCGGAACGCGCCCAGGCGTGACGTCCCGGCCACCGGCAGTCGGTCCGGACTGCCGTCGTCCACCTCGACGCGCAGGGCGTCGCGATCACGTGACCGGTGCACGCGCAGCCGCCGTGGCGAGCAGGCGTGGTCGTAGGCGTTGGACACCAGCTCGGTGCACACCAGCATCAGGTCCTGCAAGAGGTCTTCGGCGAGGTCGGCCAGCACGGTGGCCAGCCACTGCCGGATCTGGGCCAGCGGCGGCACCGGCATGGTCAGCTCGACGCTGATTCTGGCAGCGAGTGCGTTGTCCGACTGCGTCATGATCGTCCCCCAGCGCGCTGAGCCCGCTCTGTCTGTTCAAAACGGCCTTGGCGTGATGGGGTACCCCGGCTGCCGTGCGGGCACACATCGTGTCCCCCGACCGCGTTGAGCGCATGCCGCGTCACGGATCGTGATCTATCGTTGCTTTTCGTGAGTGAGCAAAGCGTTCCGCCGGAGGGCGACCCGGTCGCCGTGCTCCGCGTGGCCGTCGACTGCGCGGTGCAAGCGGTGCTGCGCCTGGATCCTCGCCACGCCGACGCCCGGCCGGAGATCAACCGGGTGCTCGCCGCCTTCACGGCTGCCGTGGCCCCGGTGCGGGACCGCTTGCGCGAGCTGGCCGACCGGACGCCGAACGGTCCCGTGTCGGCCGCGCTGGGTTTCGTGCGCGACGCCGACGACCAGGCTGCCGCCGGTGACGTGCAGGCCGCCCGCGTCTTCCTGCTCGCGGGTCGTGCCGCGTTGTTCCGCCTCGCCAGGGCCGGCCCGGACGGCGCGTGATCAGGCGGTGCGCCGGAACGGCCCACCGGTCCACGTCTCCGACCCGGACAGCGTGTCGCGCGCGAGCTGGTCGAGCACGTCCGACATCCGGCCCTCGCGGGCGAAGGCGCGCCGCTGCCGTTGCGCGCCGCCGCCGTCGGCGTCCAGTCCGGACAGCAGCCGGTGCACGAGGTCGACGTCGTCGAGCTGGTCGTGGACGCGGTGCAGCAGCCGGTCCACCAGCAGGCGCGCGGGCACGAGGCGTCCCGACAGCACGTCCAGGGACAGGCCGGTGATGCCGTCCCGCGCCGCCCGCCAGGTGGCGGCGCGCAGCACCTCCGTGGGCACGGGCGAGGCGCGCAGGCCACGTCCGAGGTCGGCCAGCGCGGTGGCGACGAGCGCGCGCACCAAGGCGGCCAGCAGCACCGCTTCGTCCACGGTGCCCGCGACGTCGGCGATCCGCACCTCCACCGTCGGCAGGTGCGCGGACGGCCGGACGTCCCAGTAGACCATCCGCCGGTCCCGGGCCGCGCCGGCGGCGAGCAGCACGTCGCAGGTGGACTCGAAGTGGGCCGACGACTCGAAGTAGGGCGGGGGACCGGCGCCCGGCCACCGCGACCACACCGTCGAGCGCCAGCTCGCGTAGCCCGTGTCGAGGCCGCGGGCGAACGGCGAGTTCGCGGTCAGCGTCCCGAGCACCGGCAGCCACGGCCGCAGGTGGTTGCACACCTGCACGGCGGTCTCCGGGTCCGGCACGGCGACGTGCACGTGACAGCCGCAGATGGACTGCTCGGCGGCGAGCAGCCGGTAGTCCACGGCGAGCTGGTGGTAGCGGTCCCGGTCGGTGGTCGGCAGGTCCGATGCGCCCACGGGCGGCGCGCCGACGGCGAGCAGACGGCAGCCGGTGGCGTGCGCGGCTTCGGCGGCCACCAGGCGCAGGCCGAGGAGCTGCCGGCGCACGTCGGCGAGGTCGTGGCACACCGGCGTGCGGGTCTCCACCTGGGCCCGGACCAGTTCGACGTCGAGGTCCACTCCGAACCGCGACCTGGCGGTCTCGACCACCTCGTGACCGCGCGGCACCGGCTCCCCGGTCCCCGCGTCCACCAGCAGGAACTCCTCCTCGACCCCGAGCGTCGGAGCCGGCGCGCCCACCAGGCTGCCCATCGCGGCCTCCGATGGCTGTTCGGCAAGGAGCAGTGGAATACCCCCGATCGGACGTGCCAACCCGTTCCCGAGGGGGTGCGCCGAAGGCCGTGCTGATAGTCCGATCAGGTGAACCCGATCTGGACCGCTCAAGTCGACGCCCGGTGGTGCCGAAGAGGAAGGCGACGGGAACCGGTCCAGCCCGACCGGTCGCGCCGGCAGCCGCACCGAGCCCTGCGCGGTGGCGCGGTCCTAATGGCCTCCGGCGGCCATGACCAGCAGCATCAACGACAGCAGGAGCTGGAGCACGGCGACGCACGTGCCCGTGACGGCGGTCCAGTCCAGGCGGTACTCCGTCTTGGTGGCCATCGACCACACCCCGCAGGCCACCGCGCCCACCGCCAGCACCGGGCCGCCGGCCGGGATCGGCCAGCTGAGCAGGGCGAGGCACAGCGAGATCGGGCCGAGCCACGCGTCCTTGCCCGGTCGGTCCTTCGCGGGGAGATACCGGATCATGCCGTCCATGGTGCCGTGCCCCGGGACGTCCCGGCAGGCGCGCGGTCACCACCACCGGTTGCCCTTGAACAGCCCGTAGAGGATCAGGCACACCGCCAACGTCGCCGACAGCACCAACGGGTAGCCGTACTGCCAGCGCAACTCGGGCAGCTGGTCGAAGTTCATGCCGTAGACGCCGACCACCATGGTCGGCACGGCGATGATCGCCACCCACGCGGACATCTTGCGCATGTCGTTGTTCTGCTGCAACGCCACCTTGGCCAGGGTCGCGTCGACCAGGGTGGTCAGCATCTCGTCGAACGCGACCACCCGTTCCGCGGCGGCGGTGAGGTGGTCGTCGACGTTGCGGAAGTACGACCGCACCACATCGGGCACCAGCGGGCCGCACGAGCCGTCGCTGAGCTTGCGCAGCGGGCCCGCGAGCGGCATCACCGCCCGGCGCAGCTCCATGATCTCCCGCTTCACCAGGTACATCTGCTCCACGCCGATCTCGCTGCGCGGCGCGAACACCGCGGTCTCGACCAGGTCGATGTCGCCCTGGAACGCCTCGATCACCTCGCCGTAGCCGTCGACCACGCGGTCGGCGATCTCGTGCAGCACCATCGCGGGCCCGGCGGCCAGCAACTGCGGCGCGGCCTCCAGCTGGCGGCGCACGTCACCCAGTTCCGAGTGGTGGCCGTGGCGGACCGTGACGACGTAGTCCCGGCCCAGGAACACCATGATCTCGCCGGACTCCACGATCTCGTGCGCCGTCGTGGGGGAGTCGTGCGCCACGAACCGCAACGTCTTGAGCACCAGGAACAGGTTGCCGTCGTAGCGGTCGAGCTTGGGGCGCTGGTGTGCGTGCACGGCGTCCTCGACGGCCAGCTCGTGCAGCCCGAACGCGTCGGCGACGTCACGGATGCGGTCCTCGTCCGGCTCGAACAGCCCCACCCACACGAAACCCTCGCCGCGGGAGCGGACCTCGGCCACCGCTTCGGCGGGTGACGGGTCGCCGGGCAGTCGCACGCCGTCCACGTAGACCGCGCACGCCACCACCGCGTCGCGCTTCACGTCCGCGGCACCGTCGGCAGCAGGGCTCACCATGCCGATGATCCTGCCGCAGTCACCGGTGGATGTCCCGCGCGGCGGGAGGACCGGCGCATGCCGTGCGACGTCGCGAGTCGAGGTGTTCGCCCAGCTCAGAGAGTATGACCGGCGGCTGCGACGGCTCGCGGGCGAGCAGTCCGCGCCGTTTCGGTTGCCGTGTTAGGGATCGTTCCCTAACGTTCGCCTCCGCACCTCGACCCCTGGATCGAACCGAGGAAACCCATGACCACCACCGTGCGACCCGGCCTGAGCCGGTCGCGGACCACCCTGGCGCTGACCGCGCTGTTCTTCGGCACGTTCGTGGTGGGCAGCGCCGAGCTCATCGTGGTCGGCATCCTGAACCTCGTCGCCGACGACCTGGGCGTCTCGATCGGCGCCGCGGGCAGCCTCGTCACCAGCTACGCGCTGGGCATCTCGCTCGGCGGCCCGGTGCTGACCGCCCTCACGATCAGGGTCGCACGCAGGCGACTGCTCCAGGTCTCGCTCGCCGCCTACGTCCTGGTCAACGCACTGGCGGTGGTGGCCGCGAGCTTCGGCCTGCTGCTGCTCGCCCGCGTGCTGACCGGCTCGCTGCACGGCCTGTTTCTCGGTGTGGCCTTCGCCGTCGGCGCGGGCATGATGCCGCCGGAGAAGATGGGCAAGGCGATCTCGTTCGTGTTCGGCGGCACCGCCGTCGCCACCGCGCTCGGCGTCCCGGTCGGCACCCTGATCGGCCAGAGCCTGGGCTGGCGGGCGTCGTTCGTCGCGATCGTCATCGCCGGCGTGCTGGCGCTGGCGCTGGCCGTGACGGTCGGCCCGGCGGTGCCGAACTCGGGCGTCGGCGGCTTCGGCGCGCAGGCGAAGCACGCGTTCGCGCCGAAGGTGCTGGCCCTGCTCGGCCTCGGGTTCCTGATCATGGGCGGCCAGTTCGCCGGCCTGACCTACCTGCAACCGTTCCTGGCCGACGTCACCGGCGTCTCCGGCGGCACGATCGCCGTCTTCCTGCTGGTGTACGGGATCGCGAACGCGGTCGGCACGTTCGCGGGCGGCGCGGCGGCGGACCGCGACGCGGGTGCCACGATCGTCGTCGGCGGGATCGTGCTGGTGCTGGCGCTGGCCGCGTTGACCTTCTTCGGCTCGAACCCGGTGGTCGCCGCGGTCGCGCTGTTCGCGTGGGGGATCGTCGGCTTCGGCATGGTCCCGTCGATCCAGTACCGGGTGGTCAGCCTCGCGGGCCCGGGCCGTGACCTGGCGGCCACCCTGCCCGCGTCCGCGGTCACCCTGGGCATCGCGATCGGCTCGCTCGTCGGAGGACTGGCGGTCGGCCGCGGTTCGGACGGCGCGATGCTGGTCTCGCTGGTCGTCTGCGCGGCGGGCGCGGTGGCCGCCTGGGCGACCGGTTTCCTCGAGCCCGACCCCGAACCGGTGGAGACTTCGGGGCCCTGAACGGGTGGTTTTCGGTCATCACGGCGGGGTGCGGGCGTTAAGTTGCCCGGTGTGAAGCGATCCCCGTGGGTTCTCGTGCTCGCACTGGTGGCCGCGTTATCCGTGCCCGTCCCCGCGATGGCGGTGGTGCGGTCGCCGGGGGAGTGCGCGGCGTCGTTGGACTGCACCGCCGCCGAGATCGACCGGATGGCCGTGGGCGAGCGGCTGGAGTTCCTCCGGGCGGTGCAGATCGGGCCCGCCGCGGCGCTGGGCGCGGCGGACCGGTGGCGCAACATCGAAGGTGTGCTCGCGTTCTTCCTCGACCACGGGCTGGGCACGCCGGGCACCTGGGTCTCGCACGTCGACTCGGCGATCCTGGAGGGGATCGAACGCGGTGTCGCGCTCGCGCTGGGCCGTTCGACCGACGGTTTCGGCAACCCGGGGTCGGCGCGCTGGGCCGCCTACCTGACCCGGCTGCACCGGGGCGAGCTCACCGTCCGCAACGTCCACGACCGGGCCTGGAGCGAGGCCGAGCAGGCCTCGACCGAGCACGGCGTCGCGGTGGCCGAGCAGCTGCACGGGCTGCGGCCGACCGCGGTGGAACGCCGGTTCTTCCTGTTCTCGGAGTTCTACCGGTGGACCCTGCGCAACCGGCCCGTGGTGCTGGACCTGCTGCTGGTCTACGCCGCCGTGCTCAACCCCGTGCTCGTGCTGCGGCGGGTGCCGTTCCTGGACTGGCTGACCGACGTGCGGGAGTCCGCGCCGTCCCGCAAGGGCGCCGAGATGGCCTACGCCTACGCGCAGCTCGACCCGGTCGACGGCACGTTCGGCACCCTGGACCTGCTGCTGGCCTACATCCCGGAGCTGTTCGAGGAGTTCCAGGCCACCCGCTAGCGACCGAGCGCGGTGTCGATGACCTCGCGGCTGCCCACCGGCAACGCCTCCGCCGCGGTGCGGCCCGTCGCGGCCAGGTACGCGTCGACGAGCCGGTTGCCGACGGCGTACCCGGCGCCGGCGGGCAGCCCGACCGGGGTCGCGCCGTAGCGGGCGGCGCTCTCGTCGCCGTGCACCCACGCGGTGAAGTTCCGCATCCCGGTCACGTCGAGGCCGGAGACGACCTTGGCGAAGACGGCGTCGTCGTGCAGGTGCGGCACGCCGATCCGGGCGTAGCCGAGGTCGTCGCCGTACAGCTGCCGGGCGAACGCGTCGGCCAACCCCTCGGACACCACCTGCTCGCCCACGGTGACCGTCGCCGGGTCCCACACGACCGCGCCCGGGCCGTAGCGGAGGTTGTGGTTGAGCTCGTGGACCGCCGTCGCCTCCAGCCGCGCCAGGTTCTCCGGGTACGGCCAGAAGTTCAGGTACAGGTACCCGGTCACGCTGCCGTTCGCGGTCATGCCCAGGCTCGGGCCCATGAAGTGCGCGTCGCCCGGGTCGCCGAGGACGACGAGCACGGTGATGTCCGGGACGGTGAGGCCGGGTGTCGCGGCGAGCTGCACGGCGAGGGCGTCGTCCAGCGCGCGCTCGATGCGGTGCCACGCGTCGGCGTCGTGCAGCGCCTCCAACGCCTCCAGGCACCGCTCCTCGTCGCGGTCGAGCGGGAACCCGGAGCCCATCAGGTGCATCGCGACCGGGTCGACCTCGCCGGGGAAGTACCGGTACATGCCGGCGGCCGGCTCCACCATGGCCTTCAGCAGCGCGGGCCGGTCGGCGCGCGGCGCCCGCAGGATCCCGCGCATGGCGGGGTAGGTGTCGAGGACTGTGAACGTCATGGGCGGGAACCTAGGCTTTCCAGCGACTGGAAGATCAAGCCGATGTGGACGCCGCGCCGAAGAAGTGCCCGGTGGTAATGGCCGCGGTCGCGATCCGCTTCCGGCAATTCGCGAGCGGCTCGCGCGTTCGCCATATCCGCCGTGCCGTGCGGTCGTTCTCCTCCTATTCGTCATAGTGGAAAGAGCGCGGATCCGGTGGCTCGCCGGCGTGGCGACAGCGGCGCGGGTCGATGTGGGTCCGATTCCGCGTACGGCACCGCGCCGCCGACCAGCCCTCCACCGGCGGCAGCCCGCGCGAGCCGGTCGCGGTGGCCCGCCGGGTCTTCGTCGGCGAAGTCGGAGTCCAGGCCCAGTCGGTCGCCGACCAGGAGCAGGACGGTGCGGCGCAGGCGTGCCGCCCACCTCCACACGCCGGGGCGTGCGACGGCGGCCTGGTCCAGCAGCGGGGTGCGATGGGGCCAGCGCAGCGTGAGGCCGCCGTCGGCGGGTGCGTCGATCGCCCAGCCGCGCGCGGTGGGGAGGACGACGTGGTCGACGTCGGAGACGAGGGTGAGGCCCCTGGCCGTCAGCGCGGAGGGCAGTGACACCGGGAGGCGGGTCCGGACATCCAGCAGGAGGACGGCGATGCGGTTGTCCCCGCGACCCCAGACGGTGGCACGAACGTGCAGGCGTGCGTCGGCGCTCATCGTGAACCTTTCTGTCGGATTCGCGCCGTGCGTTGATTCTAGGGGGTACCCCGAACTATTCCATCCCCGCAACGGGTGACGTTTCCTGTGAATCGGGCAAAGGTGCGGTACAGCTCGGGCAAATGTCGATGAATGAGACGGTAAAGTCATGTATTGGACAGTGATGCACCTCACATCAACTTGTAATGGGGCCGTCACGAAGAGTTACATGCCGTTTATTCGCGCCACTTCCCGTACATAGTTTCGTCCGAAAGGAACCCACGCATGCGCGCGGTATTCCACCGCACCGGGGACGGTCGACCCGGGCGGGAGTCGCCCGGCGACCTGCTCCTCTCCGCGGGCAGGTTCTTCACCCGGGCCGAGGTGGCGGACGACCTGCGGGCCGCCTTCCACCGCGGTGGCCGGGAGGGGGACGCCTTCTACCGGGACCGCTGGAGCCACGACAAGGTCGTGCCGTCCACGCACGGGGTGAACTGCACCGGTTCGTGCCGGTGGAACGTCTACGTCAAGGACGGCATCATCACCTGGGAGTCCCAGGACACCGACTACCCGTCCACCGGCCCGGACCGCCCCGAGTACGAACCGCGGGGGTGCCCGCGCGGCGCCTCGTTCTCCTGGTACACCTACTCGCCGCTGCGGGTGCGCTACCCGTACGCGCGGGGCGTGCTGGTGGAGATGTACCGCGAGGCGCGCCGCGTGCACGACGACCCGGTGGCGGCGTGGGCGTCGATCGTCGACGACCCGGTGAAGCGCCGCGCCTACCAGCGCGCCCGCGGCAAGGGCGGCCTGATCCGGGTCTCGTGGGACGAGGCGGTGGAGATCGTCGCCGCCGCGCACGTGCACACCATCGCCCGCCACGGGCCGGACCGCGTGGCCGGGTTCTCGCCCATCCCCGCGATGTCGATGGTCTCGCACGCGGTGGGCTCGCGGTTCATGGCGCTGATCGGCGCGCCGATGCTGTCGTTCTACGACTGGTACGCCGACCTGCCGCCGGCCTCGCCGCAGGTGTTCGGCGACCAGACCGACGTGCCGGAGTCGGCCGACTGGTGGGACGCGGCCTACCTGATGCTGTGGGGCTCCAACGTGCCGGTGACCCGCACGCCCGACGCGCACTTCATGGCCGAGGCCCGCTACCGGGGCCAGAAGGTCGTGGTGTGCTCCCCGGACTACTCCGACGCGACGAAGTTCGCCGACGAGTGGCTGGCGCCGCACCCCGGCACCGACGCGGCGCTGGCCATCGCGATGGGGCACGTGGTGCTGCGCGAGTTCTTCGTGGAGCGGCAGGTGCCGTTCTTCACCGACTACGCCCGGCAGTTCACCGACCTGCCGTTCCTGGTGGCCCTGGAGGAACGCGACGGCGGCCTGGTGCCGGGCAAGTTCCTCACCGCCGCCGACCTGGGCGAGGCGACGCCCGGCGCGGAGTGGAAGACCGTGGTCCTCGACGCCGAACGCGGCGAGCCGGTGGTGCCCAACGGGTCGCTGGGCTTCCGGTGGGCCGACGAACCCGGCCGCTGGAACCTGGACCTGCGCGGCGCCACGCCGGCGCTGACCGTCCACGGTGGACCGGACGGCGCGGTCGAGGTGCTGCTGCCGAGGTTCGACGCGCCCGACGGCAACGCCGGCGCCGTCACGCGCGGTGTGCCGGTGCGGCGGGTCGCCGGCCGCCTGGTCACCACGGTGTTCGACCTGCTGCTGGCCCAGTACGGCGTGGCGCGCCCGGACCTGCCCGGCCGGTGGCCCGCCGGCTACGAGGACGCCGACGCGCCCGGCACCCCCGCCTGGGCGGAGCAGCTGACCGGCGTGGCCGCCACCCGGACCGCGCGCATCGCCCGCGAGTTCGCCGACACCGCCGTGCGCTCCAAGGGCCGCTGCATGATCGTCATGGGCGCGGGCACCAACCACTGGTTCCACTCCGACCTGGTCTACCGGTCGTTCCTGACGCTGCTGCTGCTCACCGGCTGCCAGGGCCGCAACGGCGGCGGCTGGGCGCACTACGTCGGCCAGGAGAAGGTGCGCCCGCTGACCGGGTGGGCCACCCTCGCCGGCGCGCTGGACTGGCACCGCCCGCCGCGCCAGATGATCGGCACCGGCTACTGGTACACCCACACCGACCAGTGGCGCTACGACCGGCTCACCGCCGACGGCCTGACCTGGCCGGGCGCGAAGGGCGCGCTCGCGGGCAAGACGGTCGCCGACTGCCTGGCGCAGTCGGCGCGGCTGGGCTGGATGCCGTCCTACCCGACGTTCGACCGCAACCCGCTCGACCTGGTCGACGAGGCCGACGCCGCGGGGGAGGACCCGGTGGCGCACGTGACGGCACGGGTGCGGTCCGGCGAGGTCGGTTTCGCCATCGAGGACCCGGACGCCCCCGCCAACTGGCCGCGCGTGCTGACCGTGTGGCGCGCCAACCTGCTGGGCTCGTCGGCCAAGGGCAACGAGTACTTCCTGCGGCACCTGCTGGGCGCGGACGGCAACCCCCGCGCCGAGCAGACGCCGCCGGAGCAGCGGCCGAGCTCGGTGCGGTGGCGGGACGAGGCGCCGGAGGGCAAGCTCGACCTGCTGCTGGCGCTGGACTTCAGGATGACCAGCACCACGCTGTTCGCCGACGTCACCCTGCCCGCCGCCACCTGGTACGAGAAGCACGACCTGTCGAGCACGGACATGCACCCGTTCGTGCACTCGTTCAACGCGGCGGTCGACCCGCCGTGGCAGGCGCGCACCGACTTCGACGCCTTCCACGCCATCGCCCGCCGGTTCAGCGAGCTGGCCGCCACGCACCTGGGCACCCGCCGAGACCTGGTCGCGACCGCGATGCTGCACGACACGCCCGGCGAGACGGCGCAGCCCGGCGGCGTGGTGCGCGACTGGCGCGACGGCGAGGGCGAACCGGTGCCCGGCAAGACGTTCCCCGTGCTCACGGTCGTGGAGCGCGACTACACCGCCGTGGCGGCCAAGCTGGGCGCGCTGGGGCCGGTGGTCGACAAGCTCGGCGTCACCACGAAGGGGTGGACCGCCGAGGTCGGCCCGGAACTGGCCTGGCTCGCCGAGGCCAACGGCACCGTCGCCGAGGGCCCGGCGGCGGGCAGGCCCGCCCTGGACACCGACCGCAAGGCGGCGGACGCGGTGCTCGCCCTGTCCGGCACCACCAACGGCCGCCTCTCCGACGCGGGCTTCGCGGCGCTGGAGGAACGGGTCGGCACGCCGTTGCGCCCCCTGGTGGAGCACCACCGCGCGCACCGGGTGACCTTCGCCGACACCCGGTCCCGACCGGCGACCGTCGTCACCAGCCCGGAGTGGTCCGGCGACGAGTCCGACGGCCGCCGCTACGCGCCGTTCACCATCAACGTCGAGCGCCTCAAGCCGTGGCACACCCTCACCGGCCGCCAGCACTTCTACCTCGACCACGACTGGGTGGCCGAGATCGGCGAGCAGCTGCCGGTCTACCGGCCGCCGCTGGACATGCACCGGCTGTTCGGCGAACCCCGCCTCGGCCCCAACGGCCCGGAGGTCACCGTCCGGTACCTCACCCCGCACTCGAAGTGGTCCATCCACTCCGAGTACCAGGACAACCCGATCATGCAGACCCTCTCGCGCGGCGGCCCGGCGTTCTGGGTCAGCCCCGCCGACGCCGCCGCGATCGGCGTGCGCGACAACGACTGGGTGGAGGCGGTCAACCGCAACGGCGTGGTGGTCGGGCGGGCCATCGTGTCGCACCGGATGCCCACCGGCACCGTGTTCCTGTACCACGCCCAGGAACGCACCGTGAACGTGCCGAAGAGCGAGACGACCGGCAAGCGCGGCGGGATCCACAACTCCCTGACCCGCCTCCAGATCAAGCCCACCCACCTGATCGGCGGGTACGGGCAACTGTCCTTCGCCCTCAACTACTACGGGCCGACCGGCAACCAGCGCGACGAGGTCACCGTGCTGCGCCGGCGCGGCCAGGAGGTGCGGTACTGATGCGTGTGATGGCGCAGCTGGCGATGGTGATGAACCTGGACAAGTGCATCGGGTGCCACACCTGCTCGGTCACCTGCAAGCAGACCTGGACCAACCGCGACGGCGTGGAGTACGCCTGGTTCAACAACGTCGAGACCAAGCCCGGCCAGGGCTACCCTCGCCGCTACGAGGACCAGGACAAGTGGCGCGGTGGGTGGAAGCTGCGGCGCGGCAAGCTGGTGCCCGCCGCGGGCGGCCGGGTGCGCCGCCTGCTGTCCCTGTTCGCCAACCCGGACCTGCCGCGGCTGGACGACTACTACCAGCCCTGGACCTACGACTACCGCACGCTCACCGACGCGCCGCTGGGCGACGACACGCCGGTGGCACGTCCGGTGTCGGCGGTGACCGGCGCACCGGCCGACGTCACCTGGGGTCCGAACTGGGAGGACAGCCTGGGCGGCGCGCCCGAGCACGCGCCGGCCGACCCGATGGTGCAGCGGCTCGGGCAGGAGATCCGCTTTGACTACGAGCAGTCGTTCATGTTCTACCTGCCGCGCATCTGCGAGCACTGCCTCAACCCGACGTGCGTGGCGTCCTGCCCGTCCGGCGCGATGTACAAGCGCAGCGAGGACGGCATCGTGCTGGTCGACCAGGACGCCTGCCGGGGCTGGCGGATGTGCGTGTCGGGCTGCCCGTACAAGAAGGTGTACTTCAACCACAAGACCGGCAAGGCCGAGAAGTGCACGTTCTGCTACCCGCGGCTGGAGGTCGGGCAGCCGACCGTGTGCGCGGAGACGTGCGTCGGCAGGCTGCGCTACATCGGCGTGCTGCTCTACGACGCCGACAAGGTGGGCGCCGCCGCGAGCACCCCCGACGAGCAGCGCCTCTACCAGGCCCAGCTGGGCGTGTTCCTGGACCCGCACGACCCCGAGGTGGTGCGTGCCGCCGAACGGGCGGGCATCCCGCACGACTGGATCACCGCGGCCCGGCGCTCGCCGGTGTACGACCTGATCTGCCGCTACCGCGTCGCCCTGCCGCTGCACCCGGAGTACCGGACCATGCCCATGGTCTGGTACGTCCCGCCGCTGTCGCCGGTGGTGGACGCGCTGGCGACGACCGGGTTCGACGGCGAGGACGCGGACAACCTGTTCGGCGCGATCGACACCCTGCGCATCCCGCTGGACTACCTCGCCGGCCTGTTCACCGCAGGCGACCCGGAGCCGGTGCGGATGGCGTTGCGCAGGCTCGCCGCCATGCGCTCCCACATGCGCTCGGTCAACCTCGGCGAGCCGCCCGACCCGGCCGGCCCGACCCGGGTCGGGATGGACACCGCGACGGTGGAGTCGATGTACCGGCTGCTGGCCGTGGCCAAGTACGAGGACCGGTACGTGATCCCGACCGCGGGCGTCGGCCAGGCGCACGACCTGGAGGGCATCGCCACCGCGTGCAGCCTGGACGGCGACGGCGGCCCCGGCATGACGCCCGCCGGACGCGGCACGCCCGCCGCACCGGGCAAAACCGACCTGTTCGTCTGGCGCGACGGGGAACGCCCCGCCGGCCTGTTCCCCACCACGCGCCGGGACGCGCCGTGACCGCCGCGCGCGCGACCAGGGTGCGCCAGCAGGTGGCGGCGCACTGCCTGCACTACCCGGACGCCCCGGCCGAGCGGCTCGACCTGCTGAGCCGTTGCCTGGAGGAGGCACCGGACGCCGGACTGGCCGCGGTGGTCGAGCACCTGCGCCGCACGCCGCCGGTGGAGGCCGCCCGGCACTACGTCGAGGTGTTCGACACCAAGGCCGACCGGTGCCTGTACCTGACCTGGTACACCGACGGCGACACCCGCCGCCGCGGCGCCTCGCTGGCCGCGCTCAAGCAGCGCTACCGGCGGCACGGCTTCCTGGCGTCCGACGACGAGCTGCCCGACTACCTGCCCGTGCTGCTGGAGTTCGCCGCGCTCACCGGCGAACCCGGGCTGCGGCTGCTGTCGTCCTACCGCCCGGCGCTGGAGCTGCTGCACCGCAACCTGCTGCCGCTGGGGACCCCGTACGCGTCCGCCGTGGCCGCCGTGCTCGCCACGGTGCCCGTCCGCGACGGCGCCCGCCCCGTGGCCGCCGACGCCCCGGTCGAGCGGGTCGGCCTCGAACCGGTCCTGCTCGGCTACCCGACCCGACCACCGGAGCCCACCCGATGACCCTCGACCTGCTGCTGTGGGCGGTGCTGCCCTACGTCACGATCACCGTGCTCGTCGGCGGCACCGCCTGGCGCTACCGGCACGACCGGTTCGGCTGGACCACCCGCAGCTCCCAGCTGCACGAGTCCCGGCTGCTGCGCGTCGGCAGCCCGCTGTTCCACCTCGGGTTGCTGTTCGTGCTGGCAGGCCACGTCGGCGGCCTGCTGGTGCCCGCCTCCGTGACCCGGTGGCTTGGCGTGCACGACGAGCTGTACCACCTGGTCTCGCTCGTCGCGGGCGGCCTGGCCGGCGCCGCGGTGGTGATCGGGCTGGGCATCCTGCTGCTCCGGAGGGTGCGCACGCCCGCGGTCCGGGCCGCCACCAGCCGCGGCGACCGGTTGACCTATCCGCTGCTGACCGTCGTGGTGCTGCTGGGCATGGTCGTCACCGTGCTGGTCAACGGCGTGGGCGGCGGCTACGACTACCGCGCGACCGTCTCGCCGTGGGTGCGCGGCGTCCTGCTGCTGCAACCCGACCCGGCGCTGATGCACGACGTGCCGCTGCCCTACCGGTTGCACGTGCTGGCGGCGATGGCGCTGTTCGCCCTGTGGCCGTTCAGCCGCCTCGTGCACGCCTTCAGCGCACCGCTGCGCTACCTGGTCCGGCCCTACATCGTCTACCGCAGCCGTGACGACCGCCTCGCCGCGCGCCGCGCACCCCGAGGCTGGGACGACCGGTGACCCGCGTCGAGGCCGTGCTGCGGCCGGCGGCCGGCGCCCTGCTGGCGGGCGTGGTGCTCGCGGCCCTGGCCGTGGTCACCCGCCAGCCGCTGATGTTCCCCTCGCTGGGCCCGACCGCGTACCTGATGTTCGCCACGCCGACCCACCCGGCGGCCAGCCCGCGCAACACCGTCATCGGTCACGTGATCGGGCTGCTGTCCGGCGCGGCGGGCCTGACCGTGTTCGGCCTGTGGCACGCCGCGCCCGACCTGGACCACCTGACGTGGGCCCGCACGGGAGCCGTCGCGCTCGCCTTGACGTGCACGTGCGGCGGCATGGCCTGGTCCGGCGTCCCGCACCCGCCGGCCGGCGCCACCACGCTCATCGTGGCCCTCGGCGTGCTGCGCAGGCCGGTGCACCTGGTCGACATCCTGGTCGGCGTCGTGCTGCTCGTCGCGGTGGCGGTCGCGATCAACCGGCTGACCGGCGTGCCGTACCCGTTGTGGCGTCCGCGGGGCGGTGTTGCGGCGGGGCAGCGATCGGCGCCGTCCCGGCGGTGACGTGCGGTGGGTTCCCTGCCGGATCGGTCTGCTTCGACGGCGTGCAAGAGGTCCCGCAGGACCGAATCCCGCGGGTCGTGCCCGGTCGCACGAGGCGACCGGGCACGACCGCCGGCATCAGATCGAGCTCGCCGAGGTCCGGTCGGCGGCGAGCACCTCGGCGGGCGCCGCCTCGTCCAGGAAGCCGCCGGACTGGTGGCGCCACAGCCTCGCGTACGCACCGTCGGCGTCGAGCAGCTCGGCGTGCGTGCCCTGCTCGACGATCCGGCCCTGGTCGAGCACGACCAGCCGGTCCATCCGCACGACCGTGCTCAGCCGGTGCGCCACCACGAGCGCGGTGCGGCCCTCCATGAGCCGCCACAGCGCCTCCTGGACCAGGACCTCGCTCTCCGAGTCCAACGCGCTGGTCGCCTCGTCCAGCAGCAGCACCGGCGCGTCGCGCAGGATCGCCCTGGCCAGCGCGACCCGCTGCCGCTGGCCGCCGGACAGCTTGATGCCGCGTTCGCCGACCATCGTGTCGAACCCGTCGGGCAACGCCTCCGCGAACTCCGTGACGTGCGCGGCACCGGCGGCGGCGAGGATGTCGGCCTCGGTCGCGTCCGGCCGGGCGAACGCGATGTTCTCCCGCAGCGTCCGGTGGAACATCGCCGGGTCCTGCGGCACGTAGGCGATCAGGCCGCGCAGGTCGGCTTGGCGCAGGCGCGAGATGTCCTGGCCGCCGACGAGGATGCGGCCCTCGTCCACGTCCATCAGCCGCAGCAGCAACCGGGTGAGCGTGGTCTTGCCGCCGCCGGAGCGGCCGACCAGCCCGATCCGGGTGCCCGCCGGGATGTCCAGGTCCAGCCCGGTGAACAGCGGCCTGCCACCGCCGTGCGCGAACACCACGCGGTCGAACCGGACGCCCGAATCCTTGACGCGCAACGGTTCCGGGTCCACCGGGTCGAGCACCGTCGGCTCGTGGAGCAGCAACTCGGTGAACTGCGCCGCCTCGGTGAGCGCGTTCTCGAACCGCCGGTAGATCTGGTTGAACTCGAACATGATCCGCGTCGCGTTGGTGAAGTACGCGAACGTGACCACGGTCGCCTCGACGCCGAGCCCGCCGCTGACCCCGACCGCGATCGCCAGGCCCAGCACGGTGGTCAGCACGGACAGCGGCGACACCACGGTGTCGATGCGCAGGTTGCCGTAGTCCCACGACCGCAGCGCCAGCACCCGGCTCTCGGCGGTGCGGCTGCGGTGCTCCGCGCTCTCGCGCTGCTCGGCGGCGAACGCCCGCACGGTCTCCATGTTCATCAGCGTGTCCGCGACGTGGCCGGACACCCGCGCGTAGGCGGCCTCCCGCTCGTCCACCAGGCGCTGGCGCCGCCGGATGAGCGGCGCGAGCACGAACCCCGTGAGCAGGATCAGCCCGAGCAGCACCAGCACCAGCATCGGGTGGTAGCCCCACAGCACGACGCAGGCGAACCCGAGCGGGATGAGGTTGGCGACGATCCGGAACGCCACCGTGTCCACGAACTCCTCGAAGCGCGACGCGAAGCCCAGCACCCGCTTGGTCAGGGAGCCGGCGAAGTTGTCGTGGAAGAACGCCGCGTCCTTGCCCAGTAACGCGTCCATGCCGAGGGTGGACAGGTGCTCGATCCCGCGCCCGTCGGTGCGGTTGAGGCAGTGCACGCCGATGCGCCACAGCACCTCCGCGAGCAGCGACACGCCGGCGAAGGCCAGCAGGTACGGCAGCACGGTCGCGAGGTCGGCACTGCCACCGCCCGCGAGGCGGCCCGCGAGCGCACCGACCGCCAGCGGCGCGAGGTACAACAGGCAGGTGTTGCCGAGCGCGGGCAGCACGAGCGCGCCGACGGCGAGCCAGCGGTGGCGCCGCAGCTCCCGGCCGTACAGGCGCAGGGCGAGCAGCACCGCCTTCTTGCGGTTGTCGACGGGTTTTTCGGACCTTGGCGCGGCCATCCGACTCCTTCCGGGGGCACCTTGGCATCGCCGATGGTGCCGCACCGGGCGGGGTGGCGGCGATCGAATAACGCCGGCCACGACCGTCTGGGCCACGCGTTTCCCTTGCGTGCCAACGCTTTCTGCGGTCGGAATCCCGAAGTCGGTGGCGCGGTGGCGTCAGCCCGCGGCCCGGAGCAGTTCCTGGGCGTGCTCGCGGAACGCGTCCGTGGCCGGGTGCGTCGCCGCACGCGGCCAGACGATCCGCACCGCCACGGGCCCCGCGTCGGTGATCGGCACGTACCGGACGGCGGGGTGCGGGTGGCTGTGCGCGGTCGCCTCGGCCGTGACACCGACGGCGTCACCGGTGGCGATGGCGGTGAGCCACTCGTCGGTGTTGGCCACGTCGATGGTCGCGGGGCGGCGTCCCACCGGCCACAGCGCGGCGCTGGAGCTGCACGCGGTCGCGCAGAACACGACCGGTCGGTCCGCCAGGTCGTCCAGCCGGACCGCGGCGGCTGACGCGAACGGGTGATCTTCGGGCACGGCGGCGACGCGTCGTTCGCGGTAGAGGTCCGCGGACGCCAGGTCGGGGTCGGGTGTGCGCGGCGAGCGCACGAACGCGACGTCGATCTCGCCGCGCCGCATCGCCGCTTCCGGGTCGTCCAGCCGGAACATCCGCGCCTCCGTGTCGGGCCGGACGTCGCGCCAGCGGCGCAACAACGGCACCGTGTGCCTGCCGAGCGCGGCCCAGGCGAACCCGACCCGCAGCTCCCGCGGACCGGCCGCGACCTCGGCCAACGCGTCGTCCACCTGGGTGAGGATGCGGTGGGCGTGGGCGAGCAGCCGCGCGCCGGCCTCCGTCAGCGCCAGGCTGCGGGTCGTGCGCTCGACCAGCCGGGCGCCCAGCCTGCGCTCCAACTGGTCCAGGGTGCGGGAGAGCGCGGGCTGGCTGATGCGCAGCGCGGCGGCGGCGCCGGTGATGGTGCCCTCGTCGCCGATCGCGGCGAACGCCCGCAGGTGGCGCAACTCCACGTTCATAACCGTGGAGCATAAGTGCTGCGCAATCGGCATTTCGCGGACGGTGCGGATCGGCCTTAGCGTGATCGCCATGAACATCGTTCTCATCGGTGCCGGCGGCAAGCTCGGCACGGCGGTCCACACCGCGCTCACCGCCCGCGGCCACGACGTCATCACGGTCGGACGGTCCGGCGGCGACCTGCGCCTGGACATCGGCGACCCGGCGCGGGTCGCGGAGCTGTACGAGCGGGTCGGCCGGGTCGACGCGGTGGCGTGCGCGGCGGGCGGCGTGCCCTGGAAGCCGATCACCGAGATGACCGCCCAGGACTACGCGGACGCGTTCCGCGAGAAGGTCGCCAGTCAGGTCGAGCTCGTCCGCCAGGGCGTCGGCCGGATCGCGGAACGGGGCTCGTTCACGCTGATCACGGGCGTGCTGGCGCGTGAACCCGTGCGGACCGGCACCGCCGCGTCCCTGGTCAACGGCGCGGTGGAGGCGTTCGTGCGCGCCGCGGCGATCGAGATCGCGCCGCAGCGGGTCAACGCGGTCAGCCCGACCGTCTTCACCGAGAGCATCGACGCCTACGGCGACCTGTTCGCCGGCATGGAGCCGGTCGACGTGGCCAAGGCGGCCCAGGCGTACGTCCGGTCGGTCGAAGGCGCGCAGACCGGCCAGGTCTACGAGCTGTAGAACCGCGTTTGGAGGAGGTCCGCGCGCGGCCATAGGCTTGCCCGCAACGACCGTAGGGGGCCTGGTGAGTGCAGACCGGATCGAACGCGACACGTTGATCGACGCCGCCCTGGAGCGGGTGTGGTCGTTGGTCGTCGTGCCCGGCTTCTGGGTGGCCGACGACGCCGGCGCGGACGGCGTCGTGGCCGCGGAGGGCGAGTCGGTGCTCGCCAAGAGCCCCAACCTCGGTGACATCTGGGTGCGCGTGGAGAAGGTCGAGCCGCAGACCTACGTGGCGTACCGCTGGGCGAGCGCGTTCCCGGGGGAGGAGCTGCGCGACGACAACAGCACCCTGGTCGAGTTCACGCTGACCACGGAGGGCGGCAAGACGCGCCTGCGGGTCGTGGAGAGCGGGTTCTCCGGGCTGGGCGCGCCCCAGCGGGTGCGCGACGACGCGGTGCAGCACAACGCGGGCGGGTGGGCGTACGTGTTCGACGTGGTCAAGAAGCGCGTCGAAGAGGAATAGGAATGCGGGCACGGGAAGCGTGACGGACCAACGTCGTGATGTCGCGGAGGAAGTCGACAGCGTGCTCGCCGCGCTGGTCGACCCGACGCGCCGCCAGCTGCTCGACCTGCTGGCGGCGCAGGGGGAGACCACCGCGACCAAGCTCGCCGAGCAGCTGCCCGTCTCCCGGCAGGCGGTCGTCAAGCACCTCGCCGTGCTGGACGCCGCCGGGCTCGTCTCCGGCGGCCGGGTCGGGCGCGAGGTCCGCTACTCGGTGCGGCCCGCGGCGCTGAACGTGACGGCGCGGTGGATGGCCTCGCTGGCGGCCGACTGGGACCGGCGGCTGGCCACCATCAAGCGCATCGCCGAGGCGGCCGAGCGCGACGCGCGTTGACCCTGGTCGGACCTGGTCAGACCCGGTCGGGCGGGGCCTAGCGGGCCTGCAGGGCGTCCAGGGCGACGGCCTGGGCGATCACCACGCGGCGGTCGACGTACGGGTCGTCGATCCGGATCAGGTAGTGGTCGCGCACCCACGTCTTCTTGTCCATGCTGAACACCGGCTGACCGTTGCGGGTGAAGTCGAAGTGGTAGCGGAACGGGAACGGCAGGTCGTTGACGAACGGGAGGAAGCTCCACAGCCGGCGCAGGATGGCGATGCCCTGGTTGCGCTCGGTGCCCGTCGCGGTCGGCGCGCCCGGCTGGTCGAGGTGCCAGGTGGAGTTCGTCAGGGACCTGCCGAAGTCCTTGCGGAACAGGCCGATGGGCTGCCCGGCGCCGTCGGTCACGTCGTAGCCGCTGCCGAGGTCGATCACCTTGCGCGCGCGGAAGCCCGCGAGCACCTGGTTCCTGCTCGCGTCGGTGTAGATCGTGACCTGCTCCTTGAAGGCCATCCGCTTCTGCTCGACGAACGCCACCAGCGGGCCCGGCTCGCCGTCGTGGTCGGCGAAGACCTCGTAGCGGTTCACCATCAAGGTGACCTTCTGGTGCATGTGCAGCACGTTCATGGTCGGTGTGAGCATGGTCGTCCCCCCTGGACTGCGGTGGGCCCGAAGTTTCTCACCCGATCGTGTGAAGATCACCACTGGGACGGGTGGTGGGCCGGACGCGTCGCCCGGCCCACCGCCGATCACGCCGCCTGCGCCTGGTTGTAGAGGTTCTGGGCGTCGGTGCCGAAGTACGGGCCGAACATCCAGTTCGGGAACAGGTTGATCTTGTAGCTGTTCACGGAGTTGAGCGTGCCGGTGCCCGTCGCCTCCGAGAAGGCGCGGAACCACGGGCCGCCGCTCGCGCCGCCGGTCATGTCGCACGTCATGCCGATGCCGTCGCTGAGGAACGCGTTGAACGTCCGACCGCTGCAGTAGACGAGCTTCGTGCCGTCGTACGGCGCGGCGGCGGGGTAGCCGAAGGCGTAGGTGTTGTCCGCCTTCGGCAGGTTGAACGCGATGCCCTGCGCGCCGACGACGTCGGTGAGGGACTGGCCGTTCAGCTGCCCCACGACGATGGCGCCGACGTCGTAGTTGATGTCCTCGCTCGCGTGCCACTGCGGCGTGGCGAACGTGGCGCGGGCGGCCCACGTGCCGTACGGGGCGTTGCCGTTGTCGTAGGCCGGCACGAACACCACGTTGGTGTGGTAGGCGCCGTCGAGCTTCACGCAGTGCCCGGCCGTCATGACCACGCTCTTGTTGCCGCTGGTGACGGCGTTGCCGCTGCACGAGGCGTTGCGGCCCTGGTAGGTGAAGAACACCCGGCCGGCGGTCCGCACGACGGCGCCGCCGCCGGTCCACGCGCCGCCGCCGCTGGGGAAGGCCAGCGGCGCCACGGTGGTCGGCTCGCCGGTGGGGACGGTGGAGCGCAGCGCGGACAGCGGGGCGCTGCGGATGTCGAGCGGGACGGCGGCGCGCATCCGTTCCGGTGTCCAGTAGGCGCCGGGCTCGGTGGCGGACTGCGCGGCCGGCACGGTGATCAGGGAGAGGGCCAGCGCGCCGGCCAGGGTGATCAGTCGTTTCACAGCACGGTTCATGATCTTCCACCTCTCGTGGGTCGATCAATGGCAGGGACCGTGCACTGGAAGTTACTCAGCGCAACGCCTGTCCGTTTCCGGCGAATGGGTGAGAAGTTTTCACGTCAGCTTCGGGCCAGGGTCGAGCTTGAGGTTCCAGCGGGTGGAGTTCGTAGGGTGGGCCGATGACGCGCTGCCCCGAATGCGGGACGCCCGCCCGGCCGCGGTCGTGCGAGGAGCTGTTCCACGCCGTGCTGGCGCTCGACCATTCCCGCCGCCCGCCGTGGGGACCGCTGCACGGCGTCACCGTCTCCTGCTTCCTGCTCCAGCACCCCGGCCGCCTGACCGCCCACGACCGCGCCCGCCCGTGGGCGGCGCTGCACGCCTACCTCGACGGCGGCCTCGCCGCGGCGACCCGCCTAGCCGACGGCCTGCGCCGGGCCAACTCCCACCGGGCCGGCGGCCCGCTGAGCGCGGACGTCGTGGCCGGCCTGCCCGTCGCACCCCTCGGTCCGCCGCCGACGGCCTTCGCCGTGACCATCGCCGACGTCGCCGAGGACGGCACGTTCCCCGCCGCCGGCTTCCCGGAACGCGTCCACTCGTGGGCGGCGGCCACCGTCGACGCCTGGCGCGCGTGACCGCGCGGTGATCGGTTCTGCCCTTTCGGGCAATCGGGCGGCTATTCGGTCGAGCTCGCTGTACGCCGAACGCGGCGGGTCGTACGTTGGCTGCGACGCCCGGTCCACGCGTTCCACCGGCCGGGTTCGCGAACGATTCCGCCCAACGGGGAAGTGATCGACATGGTAATCACACCAAGGGAGTCGCATGGCTTCATGACGCTGGACGAACTGGCCGAAAGCGCGCCGGTCCCGGCCACCGAGGACATGCCCGAAGAACTGCGGGAAATGCTCCACTCCAATTCCGGACCGTTCGTGCGCTCCGCGTCACCGCCGGAACTGGACTTCACCACCGCCGAAGTCCCGGGCGCGCCCGGCATGTGGCGGATCATCGACAACGACCACGAGAAGCTGCACACCGCCATCCCCGGACGCGAGCAGACCGAGCTCACCGCCGCCGACGTGGCCGAGGCCGAGGGCACGTCCGGCACGGACGGCTACCGGCCGCCGTGGGTCCCGCTGGAGCACCTGCCGCGGCTCGCGCCGTTCCGGGCGGACGGCGGGCTGTTCTTCGAGCCCAGGGCCGTCGAGGAGACCAACCGGCTGGCCTACCCGCAGCGGACCGTCGGCATCGTGTTCAGCAGCGACGGGTTCCGCGGCAGCGGCGTGCTCGTCGGCCCGAACCTGATGCTCACCGCCGGGCACGTCGCGCCGTGGGGCAAGAGCCCGTGGAGCATGGAGTTCATCCCCGCCTACCGCGAGGGCGACCGGCCTTTCGGCAGCTCGTTCGTGGAGGCCTATCGCGGTTTCAACACCGCGGGCGAGGTCAGCGGCAAGGACTACGTCATCTGCAAGCTCTACAACCCGCTCGGCAACGCGGTGGGCTGGATGGGCACGAAGTCGTTCGGCAACGAGGACGAGTACTACCGACGCCGCTACACCTCCTCGGGCTATCCCGGCTCGTTCGGCAGCAGACCGGCGGTCGAGTTCGACATGGGCATCCGGGACATCGACAACGACAGCCCCGGCATCGAACTGGAATTCGCGCTGCGCGCCGACGTCGGCCACGGCTGGTCCGGCGGCCCGCTCTGGCTGCCCGCCGAAGGGCCCGCCGTCGCCGGCATCTACAGCGGCACGGAGAAGGACGAGCTGGACCCCAGGCGGCACGTCTTCGGCGGCGGCGGGGGAATGGTCGACCTGGTGAAGTTCGGCTTGGCGAACTGGCGACCGTAGTCGGCGAGTTTGCCCCCGGCGGGTAGCGGGCACCTGAGGATGTCGTCTGTCCCCGGCCGGAAGGTTGCTGCGGTGTCGGTTCCTGGCAGTGGCGAGCTCTTGGCCGGGCGGTACGAGTTGGCCGGGACGCTCGGCGTCGGTGGGATGGCCGAGGTGCGCCGGGGGTGGGACACCGTGCTGCGGCGGCCCGTCGCGGTCAAGGTGTTCCGCCCCGCGGCGGACGTCGACGCGGGCCGCCGGTTCGACAACGAGGCCCGGACGCTCGCCCGGCTGTCGCACCCCGGGCTGGTGGGCGTGCACGACGCGGGCGCGAGCGACGGCACGGCCTTCGTGGTGCTGGAGCTGATCGAGGGGCGCACGCTGCGCGACCGGATCGCCGACGGGCCGCTGTCCGTCGCCGAGGTGCGCGACCTGGGCGCACGGCTGGCCGACGCGCTGGCCTACGTGCACGAGCAGGACGTGGTGCACCGGGACGTCAAGCCCTCCAACATCCTGCTCGACGTCGACGGCTCGCCCCACCTGGCCGACTTCGGGCTGGCGCACCTGGCCGACAGCACCCGCTTCACCCGCACCGACCAGCTCGTCGGCACGGCCGCCTACCTGTCCCCGGAACAGGTGCGCGGCGGCGAGATCGGCCCGGCCGCCGACGTCTACTCGTTCGGCCTGGTGCTGCTGGAGTGCCTGACCGGCCGGCGCGAGTACCAGGGCGGTGACGTGGAGGCCGCCGTCGCCCGCCTGCACCGGCCACCGGCCGTGCCCGACGACCTGCCCCCCGACCTGGTGCGCCTGCTGTCGTTGATGACCTCCCTGTCCGCACGTCGCCGGCCCACCGCGCGCGACTGCGCCCACGTGCTCCGCACCGGTGACGCGCCGACGCTCGTCACCGCGCGCCCGTCCCGCCCCCGCCGCCGCGCGCACGCGTTCGCCGCGTCGGCCGTCGGGCTGCTGGGAGCGGTCGGGGTCGTCTGGGTGCTGACGCCCGGTCCGGCGCCGGCCACGTCCGCGCCCGTGGAGCCCTCGCCGAGCACCGTCGTCCTGAGCACGACGCCGACCGGCCAGGTGACCGGCGTCGCGACCGCCACGCCGACGCCGGTCGCGGTGGACCCGCAGCCCGCCGGCCCCAAGGAGAGACCCGTGCCGCCCGGCGAGGTCAAGGGCGAGAAGGCGAAGGCGCCGGGCAAGTCGGGGAAGGGTAAGCCCTGAGCCGGGGCGCACCCCGTGGAACCCCCGGGCGTCGGTCCGCGTCGGTCCTGCCGTGGAGGCGTGGCGGACCGGGGGAGTCATGGCGGAGGCGTTCGGGCCTTATCGCGTCGGTGAGCTGGTGGGGCGCGGCGGCATGGGCGAGGTGCACCGCGCCTACGACACCGCCCACGATCGAGTGGTGGCGTTGAAGCGGCTCTCCGCCACGCACAACGACGACGAGGACTTCCGCGCCCGGTTCCGCCGCGAATCCCGCATCGCGGCCCGGCTGCGCGAACCGCACGTCATCCCGATCCACGCCTACGGCGAGATCGACGGCCGGCTCTACCTGGACATGCGGCTGGTCGAGGGCCGCGACCTGGCGGCGGTCGTCGAGGGCGGGCCGCTGGACCCGGCACGGGCCGTGCGGCTGATCACCCAGGTCGCCGGGGCGCTCGACGCCGCGCACGCGGACGGCCTGGTGCACCGGGACGTCAAGCCGTCGAACATCCTGGTCACGCCGGACGACTTCGTGTACCTGGTCGACTTCGGCATCGCCCGCAGCGTGCTGCCCGCCGGCACCCACCTGACCGCGTCCGGCGCGGTGATCGGGACCCTGGACTACCTCGCCCCGGAACGGTTCGGCGACGGGCTCGTGGACGGCCGCGCGGACGTCTACGCCCTGGCCTGCGTGCTGCACGCGTGCGTCACGGGCAGGCGACCGTTCGAGGCGGACAGCGCCGCGGCCCTGCTCTGGGCCCACCTCCAGCAGTCGCCGCCCGCCGCCTCCGCCCTGAACCCCGCCGTGCCGCGCGCGTTGGACGACGTGATCCGGCACGGCATGGCCAAGGACCCGGCGCACCGCTTCCCGACCGCGGGCGCGTTGGCGACCGCCGCCGCCCGGGCACTGGCCGCACCACCGCCTCCGGTCCGGATCACGCCTCAGGCCCGGATCACGCCTCCGGCACCCGGTCCGGTGACGCCCTCGGCACCGCCCGTCTGGTCGGCGGAGGGGCGCAAGGCCGCGTCGATCGTCGGCGGGGTCGTGGCGCTCGCGGTCGTGGCGGTGGTGCTGGCCCGGTCCGTGGACTGGACGGGCGGTGGCGGCCTCGCGAACCCGACGTCCGGCACCACCACGACCGCGTCCACCACCACGATCTCGCCCACCACGACGACCACGTCCACGGCGACAACCACCGGGCCGACCACGTCCACCGTCGTGGACCAGCAGGCCACCGCACTGCTGGAACGGCTGCCCGGGGTCTACCGGGGCAACCCGAGCTGCGTGCTCACGCTGTCGGGTCGGGGCGTCGCCGCGACCGTGACGTGCACCAAGGCGAACTCGGCGCACTTCCGCTTCCCGCCACCGGACCAGGCGGTGTTCCACCTGTTCGCCGACCGGGCCGCGCAGGACGCCCACTTCCGAGCCCTGGTCGAGGCCAACGGCATCCCGCGTGACGACGAGTACGGCGGCTGCCGCCCGCTGACCCGCCCGGCGCACTACGCCCTGTACTACCGGGCCGACAGCGACCCGATCCCCGGCGAGTACACGACGTGCTTCGTGGCCGACGGCGTCGGCCAGGTGTGGTGGGTCGACACCCGGACCTCGGTCACGGGCGTGCTGCGGTCGTCGTCGGCGCTCGACCCGGACGCGCTCGACCAGCTCGGCTACTGGTGGAACACGATGATCCTCACCGCGATGTCCTGAGCTCGGCGATCTTGCGCTCCAACACCGCCCGTTCACGCTCGTTGCCGCACCACCGCACGGCCTGCTCCAGCTCGACCCGCGCCTCGTCCGCCCGCCCCAGGCGGCTGAGCAGCTCGCCGCGCACGCTGGGCAGCAGGTGGGAGTTCGCCAGCGCCTCGGCGTCCGCGAGCCCGTCCACGATCGGCAGCGCGGCAGCCGGTCCCCGCGCCATGGACACCGCCACGGCCCGGTTCAGGTCGATCACCGGTGAGGGCACGAGCCGGCCCAGCGCCTCGTACAGCAGCACGATCCGGTCCCAGTTCGTCTCCTCGACCGACGGCGCGACGGCGTGGCACTCGGCGATGGCGGCTTGCAGGCCGTAAGCGCCCAGGCCCCGGCCCGCCTGCTCGGCGCGGGCCAGCGCGGCACGTCCCCGGCGGATCGCGGCGCGGTCCCAGCGACGGCGGTCCTGGTGCTCCAGCAGCACCGGCTCGCCGTCCGGCCCGGTGCGGGCGGGGAAGCGCGCCGCGGTCAGCTCCAGCAGGGCCAGCAGGCCGTGCACCTCGGGCTGGTCCGGCACCAGCCGCGCCAGCACCCGGGCCAGGCGCTGCGCCTCGCCCGCGAGGTCGAACCGGATCAGGGCGTCACCGGAGCTCGCCGTCGACCCCTCGGTGAAGATCAGGTAGATCACGTTGAGCACGGAGGCGAGCCGCGCGGTCCGCTCCTCGGCCGTCGGCACCGCGAACGGCACCCGTGCCGCGCCGAGCGTCTTCTTCGCCCGGGTGATCCTGGCCTGCGCGGTCGCGGTCGGCACCAGGCACGCCTTGGCGATCTCGTCGCTGGTCAGACCGCCGACCACGCGCAGCGTCAACGCCACCCGCGCCTCCCGCGACAGCACGGGGTGGCACGAGATGAACATCAGCGCCAGCACGTCGTCGTCGATCTGGTCCGGGTCCCACAGCACGTCGTCGGCGTCGCGGCCCGGGTCGGCGAGCCCGCTGCCCGAGACCACGCCGCCCTCGCCCAGCTCGTGGGCGAGGACGGCGTACTTCTCGTCCAGCGCGGAACGCCTGCGGAACGCGTCGATCGCCCGCCGCTTGCCGACGGTCAGCAACCACGCCGCCGGGTTGCGGGGCACGCCGTCGCGCGGCCACGTCACCAGCGCCTCGGCCAGCGCCTCCTGCGCCAGGTCCTCGGCCAGCGCGAAGTCACCGGTGTAGCGCGCGAGCGCGCCGACGATCCGCGCCGACTCGATCCGCCAGACCGCCGCGACCGCACCGCGGCCGGTGGGGTCGCTCGACGTCGTCCCGCTCAGAGCTGACCCGTGGCTTCCCGCCACGCCCGCTCCTTGCGGATCCACTCGTTGTCCTGCGGGAACTCGTCGATCGTGGTGACGCGGCGGATCTCGGTCTTGAAGCCCGCCCCGCTGATCGGCGACCGCTTCGCCCACTCGACGGCTTCTTCCTTCGAGGCCACGTTGAGGATGTAGAAGCCGTTGAACAGCTCCTTCGTCTCGCCGTACGGGCCGTCGGTGACCACCGGGGGCTCGGACGAGTAGTCGACGACGACGCCCTCCTCGGCCTCGGCGAGCCCTTCGGCGGCGACCAGCACACCGGCCCGGATCAGCTCGTCGTTGTACTTGCCGATGGTCTCCAGCATCTCGTTGAAGTCGATGTTCCCCATCGACGCGAACGCCTCGTCGGTGGCGCGCATGATCAGCATGTACTTCATGGTTCCGTCTCCCTGGCCGTCGTCCGGGCCCTCTCTCGGACCCTCTCGCCCCTAGGTCGAACGGGCCGTGCCGTGGATCGACACACCCGCCGAAGTTTTTTCCGAGAGAGCGCGGGCAGCCTACTTCGGGCGCTGATCCATGTCGTCGCACGGCACGCCAGGCGATGATCGGAACCCGCGTGACCAGGGAAAACGCACAGTGACCGGGCCGGTACACCCGCCTGGCTCGACCTGGCCGCGACCGGCGAGACCGCGGCTGCGACCGGGGCAGGCGCGGCTGCGGTCCATCGGGAACGTGGCTGCGACCGGGCCACCTGGCCTCGAAGTCGTGGCGCGCGGTCGGTGGCCACGAATGGTGGGACGCGGCAGCGGGCCTGGAGGCGAAGACGGGCGCGCCGGTGTGCCCCCCACCTCGATGTGAGGGGCACACCGGCGGGCGTCACGGGGTCCGGCAGGTGACGGTCGGTGCGGCCCACTGGCCGTTCGTCATCACGGTGAAGCCGAACGTCGTGCTGGCACCCGCGGCGAGGTTGCCGTTGCCGCTGGGCTTCATCGTCATCACGTTGCCGCTGGAGTCCCAGCTCGGCGTGCCGTTCCAGGTGGCCGAGATCTTCTGCGGGGACGTGACGGTGACGGTGGCGGTCCAACTGGTGATCGCCGAGGCACCGGCCCGGATCGTCACCTCGCCGTTGAAGCGGTCACCCCACTGCTGGCTCGTGCGGTAGGTCGCGGTGCAGGAGCCGGTGGCGGGCGGTGTCGTCGTGGTGGTCGTGGTCGGGTCGGTGCCCGGCGGGGTGTCCGTCGGCGCGACGGCCCGACCGGTGGACGGCGAGATCATGCCCGCGCACAGCCCGCGGCTCGCCAGGTTGGAGGCGATCTGCGGGATGGCGTTGATCGTGGTCTGGTAGCCGTCGTGCATCAGGATGACGCCGCCGTTCTGCAGCGTGGACGCGGCCTGCACGATCTGGGCCGTGCTCGCGCCGTTCCAGTCCTGCGAGTCGACGCTCCACAGCACCTCGGTCAGGCCGAACTGCGCCTCGACCGACTTGAGCGTGCTGTTGGTCTCGCCGTACGGCGGGCGGAACAGCTTCGGCGCGACACCCGTCGCCGACTGGATCGCCTGCTGGGTCTGGGAGATCTCCGACGTCATCTGGGACTGGCTGAGCTGCGTCATGTGCGGGTGCGACCAGCTGTGGTTCTCCACCCACATGCCGGCGTCGCGCTGGCTGCGCGCGAGGGCAGGGTTCGCCTGGACGTTGTTGCCCTGGTTGAAGAACGTGGCGCGCAAACCCGACGACCGCAGCGCGTTGAGCAACGCCGTGGTGGTGGCGGCCTTGGGGCCGTCGTCGTAGGTCAGGCCCACGTAGCCGTTGACGCAGTTGGCGTTGTTCGGCGGCGTCGTGGTGGTGGTGGTCGTCGTGGTCGGGCCCGAGGTGCTGCCGGCGTTGAGGGCGTTGAGGACCGACGTGTAGGCGGCCTTCTTGTTGCCCGAGCCGTCGAACAGCAGCGGGGTGCCGGAGGAGCGCCACGAGTCGCTGTCGCGGATGCCCCAGACGGTGATGCCGTTGCAGCGGGTCACGGCCAGGCAGGCCTGGACGACGCCCTGGTACTGCTGGGCCTGGCTGCTGCCGGAGCCCTCGATGTCGAGTTCGGTGATCTGCACGTCCACGCCGAGGTCGGCGAAGTTCTGGAGCGTGGTGTGGTAGTTCGACGGCACCGGGTTGCCGCTGTTGAAGTGCGCCTGGAAGCCGACGCAGTCGATCGGCACGCCGCGGGACTTGAAGTCCTGCACCATCCGGTACACGCCCTGGGTCTTGGCGTGCGACCAGTTGTCGGTGTTGTAGTCGTTGTAGCAGAGCTTGGCGTTCGGGTCGGCCGCCCGCGCGGCGCGGAACGCGGCCTCGATCCAGTCGTCACCGGTCCGTTGGAGGTTCGAGTCACGACGCCCGCCGCCCGAACCGTCGGCGAACGCCTCGTTCACCACGTCCCAGGCGTAGATCTTGCCCCGGTAGTAGGTGGCGACCTGGGTGACGTGGTTGAGCATGGCCTGGCGCAGCGCCGAGCCGCTCATGTTCTGCATCCAGCCCGGCTGCTGCGAGTGCCACGCCAGCGTGTGGCCGCGCACCCGCATGCCCTGGGAACGGGCGTGGTTGACGATCCGGTCGGCGTTGGCGTAGCTGAACTGGTTCTGGTTCGGCTCGGTCGCGTCGATCTTCATCTCGTTCTCGGCCGTGACCATATTGAACTCGCGGTTCAGGATGCCCACGTACGTGGAGTCGCCGAGCTTGCTCGCCGCGACCGCGGTGCCGAAGTACCGCCCGCTCTCCGCGGCGGACGCGCCCAACGTGGTGCCGGCGCTGGCCACGCTCGGCAGGACGACGGCCAACGCGCCGAGCAACCCGACCGCACCGGCCAGTGCCGCGACCCGTCGCGACCCACCTCTCGCCACCGGCCTGCCGGCAGCGGTGACAGCAGTTCTGGACATCACTTCCTCCAAGGTGTCGAACCGGACCGGCACGACTGCGGTGTCGGTCGAGCGCCCAGGCCTGACCGAAAGTTGCGATACCAGCCGCGAGCGCTTTCGAAAGCTAAAGCCGATGATCGTCGTAGTCAAGGATTGAAATTCACCTATAGAGACGCGTGAGCGCAGGTAGAGCCGTAGGAGCGGCCGATGGCACTACCTTCTGCGGCTTACGAAAGTATCGGAACTCCGAGCGGGTGTGGCGGCGTCACACAGACGTCGGTCGTGAAGAGTGGCGCGCTCCACCAGCGACGAACGGCACGGGAGGCTCCTAGCGTCGGCGTATCGCACGTGACCGCCATCACTCAACGTGGAGGATGCGCCCATGTCGGATCGTCACCCTGCCCCGGCCGTCCGGGGTCCTGTCGCGACACTGCTCGCGGTGCTGGCCGTCGTGGTCGCCGCCGCGGTCCCACTGGTCTCGTCGCCGCCACCCGCCGCCGCCGCGACCCTGCAGGAGGTCACGGGTTTCGGCACCAACCCCGGCAACCTCCAGATGTTCCGCTACGTGCCCGTCGGGCTGCCCGCGGGCCGTCCGGTCGTCGTCGCCCTGCACGGCTGCACGCAGAACGCCGCCGGCTACGGCCCGGCCGCCGGCTGGCTCGCGCTCGCCGACCGCTGGAAGTTCACCGTCGTGGTGCCGCAGCAGAAGTCGCAGAACAACGCCAACTCCTGCTTCAACTGGTTCGAGCCGGGCGACACGCGCCGCGGCTCCGGCGAGGCGTTGTCGATCAAGCAGATGGTGGACCGGGCCGAGCAGGACAACGGCGGCACGTCGGCGTACGTCAGCGGGCTGTCCGCGGGCGGCGCGATGACCGCGGTCATGCTCGCCACCTACCCGGACGTGTTCTCCGGCGGCGGCATCGTGGCCGGGCTGCCCTACCAGTGCGCCACCTCGACGAGTGCGGCGTTCGGCTGCATGAACCCCGGCACGAACCTCACCCCGGCCCAATGGGGCGACAAGGTCCGCGCCGCGTTCCCGTACTCCGGCCCGAGGCCGAAGGTGTCCATCTGGCACGGCACCGCGGACACCACCGTGCGGCCGCTCAACGGCACCGAGCTGGTCGAGCAGTGGACCGACGTCAACGGCACCGACCAGACCCCGGACGTCAGCGACACCGTGGCCGGCTACCCGCACCGCGTCTACGGCGGCACGGTCGAGTTCTACTCGATCACCGGCATGAACCACGGCCAGCCCGTCGACCCCGGCGCCGGGACGACCCAGTGCGGCGCCACGGCCGCGTACATGCTCGACGTGAACGTCTGCGCCGCCTACCACCTGGCCCGCTTCTGGGGCATCGACAACGGCACGACCCCGACCGGGAACCCGACCACGACGACCGTCCGCCCGCCCTACACCGACACGATTACCGGCACGGCCACCGACCACTACGTGGCCGGCCGGATCGACGTCGGCGAGTACAACACCCTGGGCGTCCGCTACGGCTACACCACGCCCTTCGCGCTCTACCTGTGCGGTGCGGAGTGGACCGACAAGGCCGACTGCTCCTCCATCTGACCGCGCACCTCGAGCAGGACCGATTCCAGCCGGTGTGCAACCTCCGGGCGCGATCGTGAGTCTCCTTCGGGAAAGCGCGTTCACGACTGGGGAGGACACACGTGCGTCGAGCACGCTGGTTGGTGGTCGCCGTGCTGGCCGCCGGGCTGATGAGCCCGGTGGCCGCGCAGGCGGCACCGGTGGCCGGGGCGCAGGCCCGGACCATCACGTTGATCACCGGTGACAGGGTGGTCGTGGACGGGCAGGGGGCGCTCGTCCGCATCGAGGGGCGGCCGGGGGCGCGGTTCGTCCGGTACGTCGAGGAGGACCACCAGTTCGTGGTTCCCGAGGACGCGCTCGACGAGCTGGCGCAGGACCGCGTCGACAAGCGGTTCTTCGACGTCACGGCGTTGCTGGACTTCGGCTACGACGACGCGTCGACCGACCGGATCCCGCTGCTCGCCGACGGGCCGCGGGCGTCGGCCGCGATCGTGAAGTCCGAGGCGGCACGGCGGTGGGCCGACCGCCCGGTGGGCGTCCGGGCCGCCGGCAAGCTGTGGCTCGACGGCAAGGCCCGGATCACGCTCGACCAGAGCGTGCCGATGGTGGGCGCGCCCGCCGCCTGGCAGGCCGGGTTCGACGGCGGCGGCGTCACGGTGGCCGTCCTGGACACCGGCTACGACCAGACGCACCCGGAGCTGCGGGACGTCGTCGTGGCGGCCGAGGACTTCACCGGCGAGGGCATCCAGGACGACGTCGGCCACGGCACGCACGTCGCCGCCACGGTGGCGGGGCGCGGCGGCCGGTACAGCGGGGTCGCGAAGGGCGCGAAGCTCGCGATCGGCCGGGTCTGCGGCAGGTGGGGCTGCCCGGAGAGCGCGATCATCGCGGGCATGGAGTGGGCCGCGCGCGAGGTCAAGGCCAAGGTCGTCAACCTCAGCCTCGGCGGCAACCAGAGCGACGGGTCCGATCCGCTGTCGCGGGCCGTGGACCGGCTCACCGCCGAGACCGGCACGCTGTTCGTGGTGGCGGCGGGCAACGACTACACCTACCGCAAGGTGTCCGCGCCGGCCGCGGCGGACGGGGCGCTGGCCGTCGCGAACCTGACCAAGCAGGGGCAGCTGCACGAGTCGTCCTCGCGCGGGCCGCGGTTGCGCGACTACGCGGTCAAGCCCGACCTCGCCGCGCCCGGCACGGACATCGTGGCGGCACGGGCGGCCGGCACGCTGCCGGACGAGGCGGTCGACGACCTGCACGCCCGGCTGACCGGCACGTCGATGGCCGCGCCGCACGTGGCCGGGGCCGCGGCGATCCTGGCGCAGCGCCACCCGACCTGGACCGCGCCGCAGCTCAAGGCGCAACTGATGGCGTCGGCCAAGCCCGTCGCCGATTCGCCCGACCACGTGGGCACGGGCCTGCTGGACGTGCGGCGCGCCGTCGAGCAGCAGGCCCGCGCGGACGTCGGCAGCCTCTCGTTCGGGCTGGTGGAGTGGCCGCACACGACGGTCCACGAGCGGACGGTCACCTACCACAACGACGCCGACCAGCCCGTCACGCTGCGGATCGGGCACGACCTGGGCGCGGACTTCACCGTGCCGTCGAGCGTCACGGTGCCCGCGCACGGCAGCGCGCCGGTGGTCGTCCGGCTCGACCCGCGCAAGGGCGTCGGGACGTTCTTCGGGCACGTCGAGGCGACCGCCGACGGCATCGCCCTCACCACGTCGGTCGGCGCGTACGTGCAGGAAGAACGCCACGCGCTCACCGTCGAGGTCACCGGACGTGACGGGAAGGCGCCGTCGAACGAGTTCCTGCTCCTGGTGGACCTCAAAACCGGGAAGTCCACCACGCTCCCGCTGGACGCCGACGGCCGCGGCACGGCCGAGCTGCCGGTCTCCGACTACGCCGTGCTCGGCCGCGTCGAGCAGCACTCCGCGCTCGCGAGCTGGTACACGCCGGTCTCCGTCACCGAGGTCGCGGGCAAGGTGTCGCTGGCCGCGGACGTCGACGTGGAGCTGGACGCCCGGGACGGCAAGCCGATCACGATCGAGCTGGACGACCGACGGGTGCGGCCGCTGCACCGCGAGGTCGACCTGAGCGTGCCGATGGAGCCGGGCAAGAGCTCCGGGGTCACGGGCCCGATCGAGGGCTCCACGCCGGTGTACGGGCTGTCGTTCGGCGACCCGCTGCCGCAGCTGACCTACTCGACCACGCTCAAGGCCGCGCAGCCGCGGGTGGCGCTGGACGGGACCGACCTGCCGGTGCGCTACGCCGACGCGAGCCCGTACCTCACGCCGGGCACGCACAGGTACCGCACGGCCCGGCGCGGCGGTGACGTCACGGGCGCGCTCGTCGTGGTCGAGGGCGCGGACGACCTGTACGCGCTGGCTCAGGAGTCGAAGGACGCGGGCGCGGCGGCCGTGCTGCTGCTCGGGCCGTTGCCGTTCCCGGACAGCCCGCAGACCGCGTTGCCGGTGCTCTCGGCGTCCGACCACGGCGCGCAGGACCTGTTGGCACACCTCGGCAGCGAGGTTTCGGTCCACGCGGTCGACTCGTCGCCGGTCAGCTACAACCTCTTCTTCCCCGAGCAGGGCGCGCTGCCGTCCGGCAAGGCCTACCGGGTCGAGCGCGGCGGGCTGGCCGAGGTCAAGGCGCGCTACCGGTCCTCCGGGGGTGACGGGTTGGTCCGCCAGCGCCTGTACCCCGTGCACCGGGGCGCGACGGTGAAGAACCTCGGCGTCGTGATGGACGAGGCGCTGGTGGCACCGGTCGCCCGCACCGAGTACTACAGCGCGGGCGACGACATCGGCTGGTACCAGGAGGGCTTCATCGGCCGCATGTTCGGCGTGGACGCGCGGGACCCGCTGGTCGGCATCTGGTCGGACCTCGAACCGGTCGCGTTCCGACCCGGCCGGCAGTACCGGCGCGACTGGAACGCGGCCGTCGCCGCGCCACGGTTCGGCGGGACGGCGGTCGTGCAGTGGGCGGCCGGTGGTGGTGTCACCCGGACCGGTGACGTCATCGAGGTCAAGGTCTCGCCGTTCGCGACCCGTGACGCCGTCGAGTCGTGGACGGTCACCGGCTACGGCAGCTTGGACCTCAAGCGGGACGGCGTCTCGCTCGGGTCCACCGGCGACCCGCGCCGGGGCCGGTGGCAGGTGCCCGCCGCATCGGGCCGGTACGAGCTCTCGCTCGACGCCGCGCGCGCCGCGCCGCAACTGGAGCTGTCCACGAACGTGAGCACGACGTGGGGCTTCACCAGCGCGGGCACGGCGGAGGGCAGGTTGCCGCTGTTGCAGGTGGGCTACGAGATCCCGCTCGACCTGCGCAACAGCGCGCGGGCCGCGGTGCCGCTGCCGGTGCGGTTCACCGCGGCGCGGCAGGCCGGTGCGGGCAAGGCCACCGTGCGCGAGCTCAAGGCGTTCGCGTCGTTCGACGACGGCGCGACCTGGACGCCCGTGCGGGCGGTCGTCCCGGCGGGCGGCAAGCCGGGCGGGTACGTGTCCCTGCGGGTCGTCGCCACCGACACCGACGGCAACACGGTCGACCAGACCGTGCTGCGGGCCTACCGGCTCAGGGGCTGATCGCGGTGGGGGGGGGGGGGGCCCGCGGGGCCCCCCCCCCCCCCCCCCCCCCCGGGGGGGGGGGGGGGGCCCCCCCCACACGTGCACCCGACCCGCGGG